>NZ_BAAADQ010000001.1:0-427941 GCF_039522565.1 Halorubrum ejinorense
AGACAGCTCAAAACTGGCTCGAAGCCTTCGCCGTCTACCACAATTCACGCCAAACTTAACGCGACCCGCCGGCCACCACCGACAACACTTTTGCCCGCCCGGGAGTCGCTGACGTATGAGCGATCACACCGGTCCGTCGACCGACGAGGCCGGCGAAACCGGCGACTCCGCCGCGGACCGGTCGCCTCCGGAGAGCGGCGACGCGGAGGGCGACGAGGGGTCCGGGGGCCGGCCGGAGGGCGAGACGGACGGACCGGGCGAGACGGACGGACCGGGCGAGACGGACGGACCGGGCGAGACGGACGAACAGGACGAACCGAACGAGACGCCGGCTGCCGCGGATCGAGACGCGTCGGCCGACGACACGGAGGCGGGCGAAGCGACCGGCGAGGGCGACGGGGACGTGCCGCGAGACGTCCGCAAGTACGAGCGGTTCACGAAGATGGACGGGGCGCGCTACGAGCGCGTCAACGAGTTCCTCCGCGACCGGACGTACATCACGGCCCGCGAGTGGGCCATCGCTCGACTCTGTGCCGATTTCCGGACGGAGACGGGCGTCGAGATGACGAAGATCGGCGAGAACCTCCCCGAACTGGTCCCGTTCATGACGGACACGTACACGCCGCAGGCGGTCAACCAGGCCCGCTACTCCTTCGAGGAGAAGGTGACGAAGGCGGGCGCGACGTTCCTCTACGGCGCGATGTCCGGCTTCTTCACCGCCGAGGACTTAGACGAGATGATGTACGAGGTGACGGAGGTCGCGAAGTTCCTCCTCGAAGTCGAGGGCGTCGACCTCGCGGTCGCCGACGAGTTGGAGGCCGAAGACAAGATCAGCGAGGTGATGCGCGACGTGCGCGCTTCGTCGGCCGACCTCCGCGGGGAGGAGGTCCGGTGTCCCGAGTGCGGGCACGTTCACAGCCCGGCAGAAGAGTGACCGTGGACCAGTTTCCCAAGGCGCTCGACGCGACGCCGGACCCGACCCTCGTCGTCGACAGCGAGGGCGTCGTGCGGGCCGGAACGCCGAGCGTCGAGTCGGTGTTCGAACTCGATCCGGACGAGCTCACCGGCACCGCGGTCGCAGACGTGTTTCACGACCCGGACGAGTTGGAGTGGGAGGAAGCCGCGTCGGTGACGCCGTTCCAGCCCGACGGCGACGAGAGCGACGTGGCGGTCGAAGACGACTTCGGCAGCGACGAGACGGCGGTCGACGACTCCCGTCACGACGTGGCGGCGCTGATCGACGCCGTGCGCGCCGGCGAGGCGCGGTCGCTGGCCGACGGGTTCGAACTCGCCGTGCGCCGCGGCGACGGCGTGTTGGTGCCGGTTCGAGTCAGCGTGGGGCCCTTCGAGCTCGACGGCGACGCGTACGCGGTCGTCACCGCCATCGACGTCTCGAACGAGTGGACGCGGCAGTTGGCGCTCCAGCGCCGCACTGAGACGCTCGAATCCCTCCACGAGGCGACGCGGGAGCTGCTGAAGACGACCGAGAGAGAGGCGGCGGCCGAGGCGGCGGTGACGTACGTCGACGACGTGCTCGGCCATCCGATCGTCGCGATCTGGCTGTACGACGAGGAGACCGACGCGCTCGAACCGGCCGTCTGGACCGACACCGCCGAGGCGGTCGTCGGCGACCACCCGACCTTCGACGCCGACGACCAGAGCATCACGTGGGACGTGTTCGAGAGCGGGGAGCCGACCTACGTGCCGGACGTCAGCGCCGACCCCGACCACTACAAAGACGACGCGACGATCCGGAGCGAGCTCGTCGTCCCGCTCGGTCGGTACGGAGTGTTGAACGTCGGCTCGACGGAGCCCGACGCCTTCGACGACTCCGATCTGGCCGTGGCGCGCATCTGGGCGGCGACGGTGACGATGGTGTTCGTCCGCATCGAGCGGGAGCGACAGCTCCGGCGGCGCGAGGCGGAGGTGGCCCGCGAGCGCGACCGCTTAGAGGAGTTCGCCAGCCTCGTGAGCCACGACCTGCGGAGCCCGCTCAACGTCGCCGCCGGGAACCTCGAGATCGTCACGGCTCGGCTCGCACAGCAGTCGGTCGACGTCGACGAACTCGACGCCGTCGAGCGCTCGCTCGACCGAATGGACGCGCTCATCGAGGACCTGCTGGCGCTGGCGCGACAGGGCGCCGGCATCGACGAGACCGAGTCGGTCCCGCTGGCCGACCTCGCCGCGGAGTGCTGGGGGACCGTCGACACCGCCGACGCGACGATCGCGGTCGAGACGGACGCCGTGGTCGCCGCGGACCGGAGCCGGCTGCGGCAGGCGCTGGAGAACCTCTTCGTCAACGCGGTCACCCACGCGGGCCCGGACGTCGCCGTCACGGTCGGCGCGCTCCCGGACGGCGACGGCTTCTACGTCGCGGACGACGGCCCCGGGATCGACCCCGCGGACCGCGAGGAGGTGTTCGAGGCGGGCATGACGTCGGACCCGGAGGGGACCGGCTTCGGGCTGAAGATCGTCGCCGAGGTCGCCGAGGCGCACGGCTGGACGATCGAACTCACCGAAAGCGAGAGCGGCGGCGCCCGGTTCGAGTTCCGCGGCGCCGACATCGAGTCGAGCGGTTCCGAACGAGACGAGTAGGCGATCGGCGCGTCCCCGGCGGGCGGGCGATCGGCGCGTCCCCGGCGGGCGGTCAGTCGTCGGCCGTCGCCTGCCCCGCCGCGTCGAGACCGTCGCCGTGGTCGGGGACGGTGCCGTCGTCGTTCCAGCCGCGGATCGCGTAGTACTCCGAGAGCGCCGCGTCGAACCCCTCGATCGCCTCCGCGTACGGGAGGGTGTCGTCCGAGCGGTCGAAGCCGCGGGCGTTGTTGAACGCGCGCTCCAACTCGACGATCCGGGCGCCGAGCGACTGGAGGTCGTCGTAATGGGCGTCGAGGAGGGCGGCGAGGCGGTCGTCGGTGACGGTCCCCCGCGAGAACTTGCAGACGACCGCCGAGTCGAGGACCGCGTTGCGGTTCTCCTTTTCGACCAGCTTCGGCGGCTTCCCGTCGAGTCCCGTCGGGTCGAGGGCGTCGTCGGGGTCGACGAGCGGGTACTCGTAGGGGTAAAACTCCCCGTACATGTGGTCCGCGCCGCGGTTCGCGGTCGCGAACGCGAGGCCCTGGCCGTTGAGCGCGCGGCCGTCGTGGCCGGAGAACTCCATCCCCTTCACCGTCCAGTCCTCGGCGCCGAACTCCTCGCTGGCGCGGTGAACGCCCTCCGCGAGCTTGTCGCCGACCCCCTCGCGGTAGGCGATCTGCTCGACGAGCGAGCGGACGAGCCCCGCGTTGCCGAACTCGTCTTCGCTCTCTAGGAACATCGAGACGACGTCGCCACAGGAGATGGTGTCCATCCCGAGCTCGTCGCACAGCTCGTTCGCGCGCATCACGTCGACCACGTCGTCGACGCCCGCGTTCGAGCCGAACGCCATCACCGTCTCGAACTCCGGCCCCTCCGTCTCGACGCCCGTCTCCTCGTCGCGGGTCGGGAGCTTACAGGCGAACGCGCAGCTCGAACAGGTCCCCTTCTTGTACTTCTTCTCCTCGACCCGGTCGCCGGAGATGCCCTCGACGCCCTCGAAGGAGGTCTCGGCGAAGTAGTACGACGGGAGCGCGTCCACCTCGTTGGCGAGCTCCGTCACGCTCGTCGTCCCCTGCCGTTTCATTATCGAGTCGGAGGTGGCTGCCTCGCGGTGGACCTCGCCCGCCTCGTCGGGCCAGTCGACGTCGACACCGGCGTCCGCCTCGCCGTCGAAGGTCAGCGCCTTCACGCCCTTCGACCCGAGGACGGCGCCCAGCCCGCCGCGCCCGAACGCCCGCGTGTCGGAGGTCATGACCGACGCGAACCGCACCTCGTTCTCGCCCGCGGGACCGACGCAGGCGACGTGTTCCGGTTCGAGGTCGTGGCTCTCGGCGAAGCGGTCGGAGACGGCCGACACCTCGGCCTGTTCGAGGTCGGGCACCTCCTCGAAGGTCACGTCGGGCTCGCCGTCCTGACCGACCTCGCGGACGTGGACCGCGAGCAGCTCGTCGCTCGCGCCGACCAGCTCGACCGCGGCGTACCCCGCGCCCGTGAAGTTCCGCGAGAGGAACCCGCCCGCGTTCGACGACAGCAGGCCGTTCGTGAGCGGCGAGAGGCCCGTGGCGGCCATCCGACCGGTGTAGGAGGTCGCCGAGTACTGCATCGGCCCGGTCGAGAGGTAGAGCCGGTTCTCCGGGCCGAGCGGGTCGGCGTCGAACGGGATCCGGTCGTACGCGAGCGACGTGTTGAGCCCGCGACCGCCGAGGAACGACGCGAGCCGGTCGCCGATCGGCGTCGTCGACGCGGTCCGCTCCGTCAGGTCGATCGTGAGGAGCGGCCCCTGTGCGTGTCTCATGGGCGTACGGAGCGAGCGCGCGGCGATAAAACTCGGGGTGAGATCGCGGTCGACGTGGCCGCGGGCGACGGCGGCCTACCTGACCACCGTCACCGGCGCCGCCGATCGCCGAACGATCTTCTCCGCGACGTTGCCGACGAGCAGCCGGTCGGCGAGGCTGCCGCCGTGGCTTCCGACGACGACCGCGTCGAAGTCGTCGGTCATGTTCAGCACCGCTCGGGCGGGGTGACCGACCCGAACGACCGTCTCGATCTCGCGGTCGGACTCGGCCGCGATCTCGCGAGCGCGGTCGAACAGGTCGCTCGCCGCTTCTTGCGCGGCGGCTTGCGGATCGTCGGCGAGCGCGATCCCGGTCGCACGACCCATCATCGATGACGGCTCACCGACGACGTGGAGTACGGTGATCGCGGCGTCCCGGTGTACCTCGAGCGCGTACCGGAGCGCCCGCTCCGCCATCTCCGAGCCGTCCATCGGGACCAGCACGCTAGAGATCATACGATATCTACGCGTCAGGCGAGTATGAAACCAGGTGGTCGGTGATTCTGTGGTGTCCCGAGCACGTTCCGAGATGGTAGCGTAGGGATGTCGGCGACGAGAATCAACCGACGAACGGCACGAAGAGGAAGAACCCGTACGAGAGCAGCAAGGCCACCGACGGGCCGATTATCCACATCGAGACGTACTTCAGGATCGCTCGCGGGTTGAACAGGTTACCGGCGTTGAGCGCCGCTTCCGACTCCGGTTGGCCGATGGGATTCGTCGTGTCGCCGTTCGAGGCGGTGATCGCGCCCGTCGATATCTCCGCGTCCGAGCGGCCCGTCACCACGTCGCTGACCCTGACGGGACGCGTGGCCCGCCCCCATCCGAGCCCGACGATCGTCATCACCATCGCCATCACGAGGCTTATCGGGATTCCCGCGTACGAGAGCGCGGTCGTGATCGTGGCGGCGGTCGTCATCACGATGAGCGCGGCCAACAGCGGAATGTCGCTCAGTTCCGTTCCGACCGACTCCATCGTCCGACGCGCGATCGTGAACCCGCCGACTCCGATCGCGACGGTCGCGAGAGCGATCGCGTTCACTTCGCCGACCGCGCCGCTGCTCACGAGCGGTGCGACCGCGTTCGGAACGTTGCTCGCGCCGGCACTGAACGCCATATAACAGCCGATGGTCAACACGAGCGCCGTAGTGGCGAACTCCCGTCGGTCCGTGTTCGGTCCGTACGCGGGACGCGGGACCGGACCGCTTCGGTCGAGGACCAGAAGCGGTCCGTCGGAGACTCTGATCGAATACCGTCGGTCGAGCTCGGGATAGACGTAGCGCCCGATCACCGCGCCGATCCATAGTCCGATGATCGGGGTGACGATCCACCACGAGACGATCGAGCCGATGGTTTCGTAATTGAGCGTTTCGGTTGCGAGCCCGAGTCCGGCGATAGACGCGACCGTCGTCATCGAGGTCGGGACGGGGACGCCGAAGACGTTCGCGATGAGGATGCCGAGACCGATGAAAAACAGCACGCCGACCCCGGCTTCGAGCGTTATCGGGATCGTGATGATGTCTCCCGCGAGCGTGTCCATGACGTTTCGTCCGACCGTGATCCCGCCGAGAAACACGAAGAACGTCATCAACGCGGCGGCCGCGGTCTTCGAGAGGATGCGCGCGCCGACCGCCGGTCCCCACGCGATGCCGGTCGACGACCCGCCGATATTGAATCCGACGAACAACGACGCTGCGACGCCCGCAAAAAGGACGAGACCGATAGCCATGGTCGGTAATCACCGGTAGTAGGAATAAGCACACCGATGCGACCGTAATAATATGAATAAGTTATGACGCGCCGCCGCGCGGTACGCCGCTCGTGAAACGTTCGACCCGGTCTACGAGGCGGCCCCGGGTCGAACCGCGTTCAGCCGTCGAGGAGGTGGTGTGTCACCGCCTCGGCCCCGGACGCGGCGGTGTCGAGCGTCGCGACCCGGAAGGAGTCGTCGGCGCCCTCGACCGGGATCGGGAGCCCGCCCGGGTTCACGCGGACGGTCCCGTCGCGCGCCTCGACGCCGTGGGCGTGGGTGTGGCCGTGGAACACGTAGTCGTAGTCGCCGCAGTCGACGAGCGCGTCGACGAGCATCTCGCTCGTCCCGTGCGTGACCGCGACGTCGACCCTGTCGGTCCCGGTCGCCTCGCTCCCCGCCACGCCGTCGAACGAGAGGTGACCGGCCTCCCCGTGGTAGGTGCCGAACGAGTCGACGGTCGACTCGACCGCCCACTCGCCGTCGTTGTTCCCGCGGACGGCGTGGAACGCGAAGCCGGCGTCGAACGGCGTCACGGAGAAGGGCGCGACGAAGTCGCCGCAGTGGACGACGGCGTCGACGCCCTCGCGCTCGAACAGCGAGACGGCAGCCTCGACGGCGGCCAGGTCGTCGTGGGTGTCGGAGACGATGCCGATCAGCATACCCGTCGGGACGGGAGCGGGCCACTTCAACCTGCGCTCGGAGGCGCGTGGCGCGCGGCCCGCCGCCTACTCCCCGGTCAGCGCCTCGCTCGCGGGGGCGAAGTCGATGGTTTTCCCCCGGCCCGCGTCGGCGGCGCGCTCGTAGAGCATGTGCGCGGCCGCGACCGTCTCGATCCCCGTCCCCCCGGAGTCGAAGACGGTCACCTCGTCGTCGCCCGTCCGACCGGGGTGGTCGCCCGCGACGACCTCCCCCAGATCGGCCGTTATGCCCGTCTCCTCGTCGACGAGGCCCGCGTCGACCGCGGCGATGAACGAGCCGGCGTCCTGCGTCGCCCGCGCCCGGAGGTCGGGGACGTACGTGGCCCGCGCGACGAGCTCCGGAGGCAATTCGTTCTTCGTCGGATCGTACTGCCCCATCGCGGTGACGTGCGTCCCGGGCCCGACGTCGGCGTCGGCGATCACGGGGTCGCTCGCGGTCGTCGCCGTGATAACCACGTCCGCGTCGTCGAGGGCGTCAGTCGCGCTCGCGACCGCCGACACGTCGGCCGCGAGCCGGCCGTCGAACGACGCCGCGAACGCCTCGCGGTTCTCGGCGGTCGGCGAGAAGACGCGGACCGACTCGAACTCGCGGACGGTCGCGGTCGTCGCCAACTGGCCGCGCGCCTGCGCGCCGCTGCCGATCACGGCGAGTTCGGTCGCGTCGTCGCGGGCGAGCGCATCCACCGCGACCGCGCCCGCGGCGCCCGTCTTGAACGGGTTCATCGACGCGCCGTCGAGCAGCGCGAGCGGTTCGCCGGAGTCGGCGTCGAAAAGCGGCGTCATGAACCACGCGTCCTCCGCGCCGAAGCCGGCCGAGTAGGCGTACCCGCCCATCGCGCCCGTCTCCGGGAGGACGGCGGCGTAGTTGGTGAACATCCCCGGCGGGTCGCGGTTGAGCAGCTTCGTCCGCGGCTCGGCGGGCGCGCCCTCGCCGATCTGGCGGTAGGCGTCGCGCACGGCGGCTACGTAGTCCGCCGGCACCGCGAGGTCGTCGACGTCGGCGCTCGATAGGAACAGGGCGTCGGTCATACCCGGCCCCTCGGGGCGCGGGGACTAAACGGTACAGGACGCGGCGGTCGGTGCGGGAGACACCGCGCCGGCCCGTCGCGCGACCCGATCGTCAGTCGGCGGCGCTTCCGCCCGACCGCTCCGCGGGCGCGCCGTCGGTGACTGGAGTTCGGACGAACATCGCGTGAGCCGTCACCGCGGCCGCGGCGACGGCGCCGACGGGAAGCGCCGCGGACGGCGACAGTCCGATCAGGGTGAGGAGGCCGGTCACACCGATCAGCGCCGCCGGGATGAGCCCGAGGACGTAGTCGTAGTATCCAGTCATGTGTGCGTTGAATACTAGTGGAAATTCGATATTAAATCTTTCTCTGGGTTCGGCGTGATCACTTGCGATAGGACAGCAATAGTACCCATAACTTATGAGCGGATCACCGTCCCCGGAGACGGTCGAGCGGAGCGGACGCGAACGGAGTGGAGCGGTCGAGCGAGTGGCGGAGGAAAGACGGCGCGGCTTCGAAACGGGAACGAGAACGCGAAGCGCTACCGGACGCGGAAGTACAGGGCCCGCCAGCCGCCGAGCGCGACCGATCCCAACACGAGCATGACGGCCGCGAAGGCCAGCTCCGCGCCGCCGCGGAAGACGAACGCGCGGAGCCCGAGCCCGACGAGCGCGGCTGGGATCCACGACCGAACGACGAGCGGCACCGACGACTTGGCGGTCTCGACCGCGCCCGCGGAGTAGGCGCCGACGAGCGGCGCGACGGCGACCCACGCGATCAGGAAGGGCGCGAACACGCCGGGGAGGTACAGCGGATTGGCGGTCAGGAACTCGACGGTCTGATGGTTGAGCGTCCCGACGGTCAGGAGGACCACCAACGCGATCAGGTCGCCGACGACCAGCGGGACGGCGCCGCGGTCGAGGCGGTTAGCGAGAAACGACGGAGCGTCCATACCGACCCGTGGGACCCGCCCCCACTTTTACGCACGGATCTGTCCCGCGGCACGGCAGGGGTGTCGATCGCGGCCGGCGAGAGCAGGGCCCCGTCAGGCGGTCACTCGTACAGCGGGTTCGCCTCGCAGAGTTCGACGACGCGCTCGCCGACCTCGTAGATGACGTCCTCGCTGTCGACGTCGTCGACGACGCGGAAGATCAGGTCGCCGACCTCCTCGATGTCGTCGGCGCCGAATCCGCGCGTGGTGAGCGCGGCGGTCCCGGCGCGGATCCCCGAGGGGTCGAACGGCGACCGCGTCTCGCCCGGCACCGTGTTCCCGTTGAGGACGATGTTCGCGGCCGCGAGCGCGTCCTCGGCGTCCCCGCCCGAGAGGTCGGGGTGCGAGTCGCGCAGGTCGGCGAGCACGAGGTGGTTGTCGGTCCCCCCGGAGACTAAGGAGAGCCCGTGGCCCTTGAGCGTCTCGGCGAGCACCTCGGCGTTGTCGACGACCTGCTGGGCGTACTCGTCGAACGCGGGGTCGAGCGCCTCCTTGAAGCCGACGGCCTTGCCGGCGACGTTGTGCATCAGCGGCCCGCCCTGCCCGCCGGGGAAGACGGCGCTGTCGATGTCGTCGGCGAACTCCTCGTCGCACATCACGATCCCGCCGCGGCCGGCGCGGATCGTCTTGTGGGTCGAGCCGGTGACGAAGTCGGCGACGCCGACCGGCGAGGGGTGGACGCCGGCGGCGACGAGCCCGGTGATGTGGGCGATGTCCGCGAGGTGGTACGCGTCGACGGCGTCGGCCGCGGCCTGAATGCGCTCCCACTCGACGGTGCGCGGGTACGCGGAGTAGCCCGAGACGATGATGTCGGGATCGAACGACTCGGCCGCCTCGTGGAGCCCCTCGTAGTCGATGTAGCCGGTCTCGGTGTCGACCTCGTACTGCTCGACCTCGTACATCTGCCCGGTGAAATTCGCGGGGTGGCCGTGCGAGAGGTGCCCGCCGTGGTTCAGCTCCAGCGAGAGGATCTTGTCGCCGGGCTCTAACACCGAGTAGTACACGGCCTGGTTCGCCTGCGTGCCCGAGTGCGGCTGGACGTTGACGTGGTCCGCGCCCCACAGCTCCTTCGCCCGCTCGATGGCCAGCTCCTCGACCTCGTCGGCGTACTCGCAGCCGGCGTAGTAGCGGGACCCCGGATAGCCCTCGGCGTACTTGTTGGTGAGGACGCTCCCCTGCGCCTCCAGTACCGCCTCGCTCACGTGGTTCTCGCTCGCGATCATCGCCAGCGTCTCCTCCTGTCTGTCGCGTTCGCCGGCCAGCGCGTCGGCGACCGCCGGGTCGACCTCCCGGACGTGCTCGTTGTCCATGTATGAACGCGGGTGCGATCGCGCATTAATCCTTCCGTCGCGGTCGAGAGCGGGATTCGCCGCGCTCGTTCGAGCCGCCGCCGTGACCGGGGAACCGGCGGTCAGGCCGCCCTCGCGGTCCCCGAATCGGAGCGCCCGCGATCCGATCAATCGGAGATGAGTCTGATCTCCGGTTTTCGGCGTCGTGAGGCCCCCTACGTAAGTTGTTGGATCTTCAAATCCCGTTAATATTAAATACGCAACTGGCTTTTATACCGAGAGACATATGGTGTCGAATTTACTCGCGGCCGACGTCGAGGCGGCGCTCGAAGCGGCGTTCGCCGGGGACGACGACGAGCTCCTCGTCGTCGACCCCTCGGCGGAGACGATCGTATCGCTGGTCGAGACCGCGGTCGGGCGCGACGAGCTGCCGGCGCTGTCGATGCTCGCCGACGAACGCACCCTCAAGGACGTGTTAGACGACTTCGTCGTCGCGTCCCGCGCCGCCGACCTCATCGCCGACGGCGACCTGGACCTCCGAGTGCTCGACGGCGCCGTGGACAACGCGCTGTTCGTCTCGCCGTCCCGCGTCGTCGCGCTCGTGAGCGCCGGGGACGGCGTCGCCGCGCTCTCGACCGACGACGGCGACTTCGTCGACGAGGTGTACGACAACCACCGGAGCGCGTTCGACGACGCGGAGCCGTACGCGCTCCGCACGCCGGCTATCAGCCGGGTCCGCGAGACGATGGAGGCCGAGATCGGCGACGAGGCACGCGCTGACTTCGACGCCGTCCTCGAGGCGGTCGAGCGGGGCCGCGACGACGGCGTCGACCTCGACGAGGTGACCGTCTCCCTGCTCGTCGCCGCGAAGAACGACGTGCTCCTCTACGACATCTCGAAGTGGGGCGAAGACGTCGGCATCGCGTCGAAGGCGACGTTCTCGCGGACCAAGACGCGCCTCGAAGACCTCGGGATCATCGACACCGAGAAGGTCCCCATCGACGTCGGCCGCCCGCGGCTCCGCCTGAAGCTGGGCGACGAGCGCCTCCGCGGCGTCGACGCCGAGGAACTGGCCGCCGCGGCCGCCGAGATGATGGCCGCGACCCCGGCCTGACCCCGCGGCCGGCTGACTCCGCGGCCCGCCTGAATCCGCCCCGTCGTTCGCGCTGCGCCGCCGCGTCTGCCGCCGCCCGCTCTCTCTCACTGCTCTCTCCGTTGTTCGCTTCCTCGCGGTCGCCGCGTTCCCGTCGGTCGTGACCGCCGCGTTTCGCCCGCCGCGGCCAGACCGGAGGCGTCTGCGCGCGTCGCGGACCCGCGGCTTTTTTTCAGCGCCTCGCGTCGACTGTGGCATGGACATCGGACTTGTCGGCGACGGCCCCGCGGTCGAGGCGGCCGCGGCGGCGCTCGACGACGTCGAGGTGAACGCGATGCCAGTCGAGGCCGACCTCCTCGACGGGTTCGACCTGGCGGTGGTCGTCGACACCGCCGGGTCGGCGGCGTTCGCGACCGCGAACGAGCTGCTCGACCGGTGGGTCGCCGTCGAGGTCGGCGGACTCGGCGGCGTCCCCCTCGAGGACCTCGACGCCGCGGTGACGGTGTTCGACGACGCCTGTCACGACTGCCTGCGCGCTCGCGTCGAGAGCGGCGACCCCGATCCGGTCGACGCGCCGACGGGGCGCCGGTCGGCGGTGCGCTACGCCGGCGCGCTGGCCGGGCGACGGGCGATCCGGCTCCTCGCCGGCGACGCGGTGGCGGACACCGTCGTCGAGGTGCCGGGCGGAGAGCGGACGCTGCTGCCCGTGCCGGGGTGCGGCTGCGGTGCGGATCCGGGCGACGCGCTCCCGCGCGAGCACGTCGAGCGAGGGCTCGACGACGCGATCGGCCGCGCGGAGCGCGCCGTCGACCCCCGTCTCGGCGCGCTGAGCGAGGTCGGCGAACAGGAGTCGTTCCCGGTGCCGTACTACGTGGCTCGGATCGCGGACACGACGCCGTTCTCGGACGCCGACGCGGCCGACTTCGGCGGGGGCGCCGCCGCGGGCTGGGACGCCGCGTTCATGAAGGCGCTCGGCGAGGGGTTAGAGCGGTACGCCGCCGGCGTCTACCGGGCGGCGTCGTTCACGCGCGCACCGGCGTCGAACGTCCCGAGCCCGGTGACGCCGGAGGCGTTCGTCCGCCCCGACGGCGCCGAGGCGTACGACCGCGACGACCGGCTGCCGTGGGTCCGCGGCGAGCGCCTCGCGACGGGCGAGCCGGCGAGCCTCCCGGCGGAGTTCGTCCACTTCCCGCCGCCGGAGCGCCGGTACCGGCCGCCGATCACCACCGGGCTCGGGCTCGGGAGCTCCGGGCCCGACGCCGCGCTCTCGGGGCTGTACGAGACCGTCGAGCGCGACGCGACGATGACGAGCTGGTACTCCACGACGGAGCCGCTCGGCCTGGACGTCGACGACCCGGGGTTCGCCGAGTTGGAGAAGCGGGCGCGGGCGGAGTCGCTGTCGGTGACGCCGCTGCTCGTCACGACCGACGTGGACGTGCCCGTCGTCGCGGTCGCGGTCGAGCGCGAGGGGGACTGGCCGCGGTTCGCCGCGGGGTCGGGCGCCGACCTCGACCCGGCGGCCGCGGCCCGGAGCGCCCTCGCCGAGGCGCTCCAGAACTGGACCGAACTCCGCTCGATGGGCCGAGAGACGGCCGACGAGCAGGGCGCGGCGATCGGCCACCACGCGGACCGGCCGAGCGAGACGGCGGCGTTCTTCGACCCGGACGCGACCGTCTCGACGGAGGGGGTCGGCGAGCCGGACCTGTCCGGGGAGGCGGAGCTCGACGCCGTCGTCGACCGCGTCGAGCGCGTCGGCCTCGACCCGTACGTCGCGCGAGTGACCACGCGCGACCTCGCGACGCTGGGCTTCGAGGCGGTGCGCGTGCTCGTGCCCGGCGCACAGCCGCTTTTCACCGGCGACCCGTTCTTCGGCGACCGCGCCAGCGAGGTGCCGCGGTCGATGGGGTTCGAGCCCGCGCTCGACCGGCCGTACCACCCGTTCCCCTGAGTCGGGCGGGTCCGAGCGGGGAGACCTCGCAACGCCGCGTCCACGTTCCGGACTGCCCGCTCCCGCGGATTTAGGTGTCTCCGGGTCGGCGGAGGTCGTATGGACGTCGTACCGGACGCGGACGCGGAGTCGGCCGAGGCGGTCGACGGCGTGTTCCTCACGCAGGGGGCCGTCGGCGAGGAGACGAGCATCCAGCGGTTCGAGATCGAACCGGGCGAGACGGTGCCCGAACACGACCACCCGCACGAGCAGATCGGGACCATCACCGAAGGCGCGGTGACGTTCGTCGTCGACGGCGAAGAGCGGGTCGTCGAGGCGGGCGACACCTACGTGATCCCGGGCGACGAGCCCCACGCGGCGGCGAACCGCGGCGACGAGACGGCCGTCGGCTACGACATCTTCTCGCCGCCGCGGGCGAACCCGGACTGGCAGGAGTAGCGGGGCGGCCGGACCCGAACCGAAGGTGCGAGCGGGGCGATCGAGGAACCGTCGTCGCGGGCCGCGTCCGTCCGCGACACGGGCAAGACGTACCGGACCGAAGGTGTGTTAGTGCTCGGGGCCCGATAGCCTGTAATGGGAGTCCAAGAACAGTACCCGTTCGACGTGGAAGCGCTCCGCGCCGACTTCCCGATCCTCGATCGGAAGGTCGGCGGGGACCCGGAGACGCCGGGCGAAGGCGCGGACGACGACACGCCGCTCGTCTACCTCGACAACGCCGCGACCTCGCACACGCCCGACCCGGTCGTCGACGCGATTTCGGACTACTACCGCGGTTACAACGCCAACGTTCACCGCGGGATCCACCAGCTGAGCCAGGAGGCGTCGGTCGCCTACGAGGAGGCCCACGACACGGTCGCCGACTTCATCGGCGCCGAGGGGCGCGAGGAGATCGTCTTCACGAAGAACACGACGGAGGCGATGAACCTCGTGGCCTACGCCTGGGGGCTCGAAGAGCTCGGCCCCGGCGACAACGTCGTCCTCTCGGAGATGGAACACCACGCGTCGCTCGTCACCTGGCAGCAGATCGGCAAGCGGACGGGCGCCGACGTGCGCTTCATCGACGTCACCGACGAGGGGCGACTCGACATGGACGACGCCGCGACGCTCATCGACGACGACACGGAGATGGTGTCGGTCGTCCACGTCTCGAACACGCTCGGCACTGTGAACCCGATCGGCGAACTGGCCGACATGGCGCACGACCGCGACGCGCTGATCTTCGCCGACGCCGCGCAGTCGGTCCCGACGCGACCGGTCGACGTCGAGGACCTCGGCGTCGACTTCCTCGCCTTCTCCGGCCACAAGATGTGCGGGCCGACCGGGATCGGCGCCCTGTACGGCCGAGAGGAGGTCTTAGACGACATGCAGCCGTACCTCTACGGCGGCGACATGATCCGGCGGGTCTCCTTCGAGGACTCCACGTGGGAGGACCTCCCGTGGAAGTTCGAGGCCGGAACGCCCTCGATCGCACAGGGGATCGCCTTCGCGGCCGCGGTCGAGTACCTCGAGGAGATCGGCATGGACCGGGTCGAAGCGCACGAGGACCTGCTGACGGCGTACGCCTACGACGAGCTCGAGGCGCTCGGCGGGGTCGAGATCTACGGGCCGCCGGGCGACGACCGCGGCGGGCTCGTCGCGTTCAACGTCGACGGCGTCCACGCGCACGACCTCTCCAGCATCCTCAACGACTACGGCGTCGCGATCCGCGCCGGCGACCACTGTACGCAGCCGCTCCACGACGAACTGGGTATCGCCGCCTCCGCGCGGGCCTCGTTTTACGTCTACAACACCGTCGAGGAGGTCGACGCGCTCGTCGACGCCGTCCGCGAAGCGCGCGACCTGTTCGCGTAGGCGGCCTCGCGGCGTCCGCGCGAGGCCGATGCGCGCCGTCGCAAAAATATCCGATTCACGTCTTGCGATCGCTCGGTAGTATTACCCGACAATCGTCGTCTTGAGGCGTGAGAACGGTGATCGCGGAATTATTATGTTCGGCCCGCGCAAATAACGGACGAAGAATAATCACAGCGCCTGTCGCCCGTCGTCTCTCGTCGAGCCGTCGCCGCTGTACGCCACGAATGACCGATTCAACCCAACGGCCTGACCCAGCCCCCGACGACACCGCAGCCGACCGCTCCGAGACGCCCGACGAGGAGCCGATCACCGTGCTCCTCGTCGAGCCCAACCCCGGCTGTGCCGAGCTCTTCGCGGCGTTCGCGGCGCGGGCCGACGGACGGTTTCGGGTGAACGCAGTCGAGCGGCTGCCGGACGCGCTCGACGCGGTCGCGGCCGGTGTCGAGCGAGGCGACGAGTGGGTCGCGGTCGACTGCGTCGTCGCCGAACACCGGCTCCAGCAGGGGTCGGGCGTCGAGCTCGCGGCGCGGCTCCGAGAGCGGGGCGACGACGTCCCGGTCGTGTTCCACACGACGTGTCCGAGCGACGACGCGGAGGCGGCGGCCTTCGAGGCCGGGGCGGACGCGTACTTCGAGAAGGGCGCCGGGCGCGGGCGCTACGTCGCGCTGCTCGATCGCGTGCGGTCGCTCGTCGAGGAGCGCGGGGTCCGCGATCGGCGCCCGAGGTCGGAGGTCGCCGCGCGGCCCGACGCGCTCGGAAGGACGGGAGCGGCGCTCCGTTCGGAGGAGTGACGACGGGACGGCGCGCGGAGCCGCGAAGGCGACACGGCGCGCGGAGCCGCGAAGGCTACGCGTCGCTCGGAGAGTGACGGCAGAGGGGTCAGTCGTGGCCCGGTCGGCGAGTTACCGTTCGAGGTCGACCGTGAGGTCGGTCGCGATCCACGCGTCGGTGTTGCCCTGTTCCGCGAAGACGGTCCGCTCTTGAGAACAGCGGGTCGCGGCGACGGTCGGCCGTTCGTCGGCCGCCGGTTCGGCGTCCCGCTCGATCCGGTCTCCCGTTGTCATTACCGGTCCGTCAGGGGCCGGTGGTGTTATAGATTTCGGTCGGCCTAAACCAGCGGCGGCGATCCGGGCAGGGGATCGGAGGGCCTTACGTCGCGGCGGTCGTTCGGCGAGCCGTGACCGATACACTGTTCACGCCGCTTACGCTGCGCGACACGGAGTTCCGAAACCGCGTAATGCTCTCGCCCATGTGCCAGTACTCCGCGGACGACGGGCTGGCGAACGACTGGCATCAGGTCCACCTCGGCGCTCGGGCCGCGGGAGGCGCCGGCGTCGTCATCACGGAAGCGACCGCCGTCGAGCCCCGCGGCCGGATCACGCCCGACTGTCTCGGTATCTGGTCCGACGAGCACGCCGAGGCGCTCGAGCCGGTCGTCGACTTCGTCGCGTCGCAGGGCGCGACGCCGGGGATCCAGCTGGCTCACGCCGGGCGGAAGGCGTCCCACCACCCGCCGGCCGAGGGCAGCGGTCCGATTCCGGCGGACCGCAAGCGGGGCTGGGAGACCGTCTCCGCGACCGACGAACCGTACCCGAGCGGCGACCGGAGCGAGTCGGGGGATCCGGCCGCGACCCGTCGACTGGACGCCGAGGGGATCGACGAGGTGATCGCCGCGTTCGCGGCCGCCGCGGAGCGCGCACGCGACGTCGGCTTCGAGGTCGCGGAGGTCCACGCCGCCCACGGCTACCTGCTCCACCAGTTTCTCTCGCCGGTCACCAACGACCGCGACGACGCCTACGGCGGGAACTTCGAGAACCGCGCCCGTCTCCTGCGGGAGGTCGTCGAGGCCGTCCGCGAGGTCTGGCCCGACGGCAAGCCCGTCTTCGTCCGCATCTCCGCGACGGACTGGCTCCCCGACCGCGACTCGTGGGACGTCGACGACTCGGTGCGGCTGGCCCCGCTCCTCGCCGAGGCCGGCGCCGACCTGATCGACGTCTCCGGCGGCGGGATCCACCCCGACCAGCAGCTCCCGAGCGCCGGCCCGGGCTACCAGGTGCCGTACGCCGAGGCGATTCGCGAGGGGGCCGACGTGCCCGTCGCCGCCGTCGGCGGAATCACGGAGCCGACCCACGCCGACGCCCTCGTCAGGAACGAGCGCGCCGACCTCGTCGCGCTCGGTCGAGAGATGCTCCGGCACCCCCACTGGCCGCTGGAGGCCGCCCACGAGCTCGACGCGGACGTCGAGTGGCCCGTCCAGTACCGCCGCGGGCAGTTCGAGTGAACGGCTCGGTCATCCCGTCCGCCGTCGCCCCGACCGCGTGAGAACCCCACGCAGGCGCCGGGAAGACTTATCGGGCTCGCCGGTGGCGACCGCGTATGGACGGTCTCGACTACCGACCCTTCCCGGAGGAGCGCGACGACGAGTTCAGCGCGTTCATGCGGTACGCCTTCTCGCCCGAGGACGGGCCCTACGACCCCGAAGCCGACGACGACGACCGCGAACACCTCGCCGAGTACCGCGGGCTCTTCGACGGGGACGACCCCGTCGCGGTGTGTGGGCACCACGACTTCACGCTCCGCGTTCGGGGCCGCGACCGCGACGCGGCCGGCCTCTCGGCGGTCGCCTCCCCGCCCGAACACCGGCGGCAGGGGCACATCGCTCGTCTCCTCAGCGAGTCGCTGACCGAGTACCGGGAAGACGGGGTGTCCCTCTCGGTGCTGTGGCCCTTCGAACACGCCTTCTACCGACGGTACGGCTGGGGGACCGTGAGCCGGTTCCGGTGGCTGAAGGCGCCGCCCGAGCAGTTGGCGTTCGCGGCCGCCGGAGCGGACGCTCCGGGCGGTAATTCCGGTGAGGCGGGCCACTTCCGACGGCTCGACGCCGACGACCACGACGCGGCCGCCGAACTGCTGGCCGCGACCGCCGAGCGCTACGACTTCACGATGGCGCGGACCGAGGCGTGGTGGCGCGAGCGGACCCTCCGCGGGTGGAAGACCGACCCGTTCGTCTACGGCTTCGAGCGCGACGGCGTGCTCCGCGCGCTGCTGTCGTACACGTTCGAGGAGCGCGACGACGGCGACGGGACGGAGATGGTCGTCTCCGACGCCGCGGTCGCCGACCCCGCCGAGTGGGACCAGATCTTCCGTTTCTGCCGGGACCACGACTCGCAGGTCGAACGCGTCCGGCTCCGACTCCCCGTCGACGTGAGCGTCCTCGACCGCGTCGAGGACCCGCGCGCGGTGACCGAGGAGGTCCGAGCCGGCCCCATGTTCCGGCTCGTGGACGCCGCCGACGCGCTCGCCGAGTTGGCGCCCGACCCCGATCTCGACGCCGCGTTCACGCTCGCGGTCGAGGACCCGCTCGTCGACTGGCACGACCGACCGATCCGGGTCGAGGTCGCGGACGGCGAGGTCGACGCCGAGCGCGTGGACGCTGCCGACGCCGACACCGGCGGCGACGAACGGCAGGACCCCACCGACGCCGACGTGACCGCGGACATCGACGCGCTCTCGCAGCTGTACGCCGGGTATCGAAGCGTCGGCGAGCTCCGCGCGAACGCCGCGCTCGACGTCGACGCCGCGGCCGCCGAGACGCTCGCGGCCGACCTCGCGGCCCTCTTCCCGCCGCGGCGGACGTTCCTCCGAGAAGGGTTCTGAGCGGTCGCCGGGAGGCGGCGGTCGGTCGGAGGCGGGGCGCTGCCGGGCTTTTTACGCGCTCGCGCCGTAGCGGGCGGTATGAGTTCCCGCGACCGACGCGACGACGACCTCGAGGAGCGGCTCGACGAGCTCGAGGACGTGCTCGGCGAGCTTCGCGCCGACCTCCGAGAGACCGAACGCGACCGCCGCGGTCCCCCGCGGCCGCCCCGTCTCTCGGAGCTGGTCCGGTTCACCGAACAGTACACGATCCCGACGATCATCGCCCTGCTGGAGACGACGATCAAGTCCCTCGAACTGCTTCGGGGGACCCTCCGGCTCGCCGACCCCGGCCGGAGCGTCGCCGAGGGGGCAGAGGGCGCGGGGGACCGCCTCTCTGAGGTCCGGGACGGTGCGACCGCCGGCCTCTCGCGATCGCTCTCGGAGCTCCGGACCGCGCTGTCGGAGGCCGACCTCCCCGAGGAGGCCGCCTCGCGCTCGATCATCGCCGACGCCCGCGACCTCACCGCGGAGATCGAGTCCCGCATCGACGAGGGGCGTCGAGAGGCGGACGCGGCGCGAGACCGCCGCTCGGGGACGGAGCGGAGCGCGGACCGGGACGGCGGAAAGCGACGAGACGCGGCGCAGTCGACCGAGGACGGCGCGAGCCCGGTCCGGATCGACGTGACCGAACCCGGCGAGGACGCCGACGCGGAGTCGCCGGACGCCGACGGCGACGCCGAGACCGACGCCCCGGAGGTCGACGTCGAGTCCGAGTTGGAGTCGATAAAGAAACAGATGGACGACGACCGGACGGCGGCCGCGGACGCGGCGGACGCGGCGGAGGAGGCGCCGGCAGACGCCGATCCGGCAGCGGACGAGGACGCGACTGCGGCCAGTCAGGACGGCACGGACGACACCGAAGCGGACAGTTCGGACGACACGGACCACGCCGACGACGAACACCGCGACGACCCGGCGAACTGATCGGCGGCGTCAGAAGGACGCGCCGAAGCGGTCGGAGACGCGCTCGGCGGAGTCGCGGAGCAGCGTCGCGTCGTCGGTGAAGACTTCCAGCGCGACGGTGCCGTCGAAGTCGGCGAGTTCGGACGCGACGAGGTCGTAGTCGACCTCGCCGGCCCCGATCGGAACGTGCGTGTCGCCGCGGCGCCGCACGTCGTGACAGTGGAGGTGCGAGACGCGGTCGCCGTGGTCCCGGAGGAACCGCCCGATCGCCTTGTTGCCGCCCTCCATGTACGCGTGGCCGACGTCGAAACAGACCGGCGTGTCGGTCTCGCGCGCCATCTCGCCGAGGACGGAGAGCTGGAGCCCGGCGTGTTGGTGGCCGACGTTCTCGACGACGACCTCGACCCCGGCTTCGCGGCCGGCGTCGGCGACGCGTCGAAGCTGGTCGGCCGCCGTCTCCCGGAAGTCCACGTCGTCGCGGTCGGCGGAGGTGGCGTGGAGGACCGCCTTCTCCGCGCCGAGGTCCCCGGCCGCTTCCAGGAGCCGGCGCTGGTAGTCGACGATGGCGTCGTTCACCTCGGGGACGTATGTCGCCAGCCGCTGGCTGTACGGGAGGTGGACGAGCAGGTCGCGGCCGGCGAGCGCGTCGGTCAGTCGTCGGGGATCGATCTCGCCCGGGACGAGCGTCGGCTCGCCGACGCCGAGTTCACAGAAGTCGAACCGCGTCGACGACGCCGCTAAGCGGTCGAGGTCGTCGCCGACCGTGAGGCCGAGGTCCATGTCGGCAGTGCGGTCGGCGCGCGCTTATAAATGGCGTCGCCGCCTCAGTCGTCGGCGAGCGGGTTATCGAGGTCGATCTCGCCGGCGTCGATCTCGGCTTCGACCTCGCGGACCGCGGTCACCATGTTCTCCATCTTCCCGTACGCGATGTCGCGGGGGAGCAGCTTCAGCCCGCAGTCGGGCGAGATCGTGAGCTTCTCCGGCGGGACGACGCGCAGGCCCTGTCGGATGTTCTCTTTGATATCCTCGACGGGCTCGATCTCCGCGGTGTGCGCGTCGACGACGCCGAGCGCGAGGTCGGGCTCGAACTCGGGGTCGGTGAACGTGGGTATCTGCTCGAAGTCGCCGTTCGAGAGCTCCACGTCGAACTCGTCGATGGGGTAGTCGTTGATCTCGGGGTACACCCGCGAATAATCGCCGTAACAGACGTGGAGGCCGATCCGGACGTCCTCGTCGATGCCCGAGACGATGCGTTCGAGCGCCTCGCCGACGATGGCGTGGTCCTCCGGCGTCGTCGCCAGCGCGGGCTCGTCGATCTGGATGTAGCGCGCGCCGGCCTCGACCAGCTTCTCGACCTCCTCGTTGACCAGGTCCGCGAGGTCGTAGACGAGCTCCTCGGTGGAGGGGTACGCCTCGTTGAACGCCCAGAAGCCGAGGGTGTACGGCCCCGTGATCGGGACCTTCACCGGGCGCTCGGCGACCGACGAGGTGAATTCGAACTCGTCGACGAGCCACGGTTCGTCGTACTCGACCTCCTCGACCACGCTCGGCTTGTCGAAGTAGTTGTGGCCCCACACCTTCACGGGCCCGTTGAACTCGTAGCCGTCGATGCGGTCGGCGAAGAACTCCACCATCTCGTTGCGGCGCATCTCGCCGTCGACGACCGTGTCGAGCCCGGCGCGCTCGTGTTCGTGGGTGATGAGCCGACAGGCGTCGTCGTGGGCCTCTTCGAGGTCCGACTCGTCGAACTTCGAGTCGGGGTCGTCGACGAGCTCGTCCGCGCGGTTCAGCCACTTCGGCTTCGGGTACGAGCCGACGACGGTCGTCAGCAGGAACGCGTCGTTCGGGTGGTCGTGCGGGCGGAACTGGTCGCGGTTCGCGTCTGGGTTTCGGACCATCAGTCGAGCACCTCCGCGGCGGCGGCGAGCGCGTTCAGCTTCGCGCGGTACTTGTTTTCGGGCAGGTAGAACAGCTCGGTGTTCGGCGTGAGGTAGGTCCGGTCGAAGCCCTCCAACGGGATCTGCGACTCGAACCACTCGACGCGCTCGGCGACCGTCTCCGGCTCCTCGACGAGCGTGTTCTGTCCGTCGACGAGACCGAGCGAGAGCGAGTCGGTCGAGCCGAACTCCTGAACGTTGTAGACGGTGTCGTCGCGGTCGCCGGCGACCAGGTCGAGGCCGAGCGCGTCCGCTCCGGCCTCGTCGACGAGGTGGGCGTACAGCTTCTCGCCGAGCGCGCCGTAGAACGTCTGGACGACCACGTCGGCGTCGGTGGCGTCGGCGACCGTCGCGATGGCGTCCGTCGCGGTCGACTCGTCGCCCTCGGCGGGCGGGTTCGTGACGAGCGAGGGCTCCAAGAGGAACAGCGTCTCGTGGGACGGGAACGCCTCGACCTCGCCGGCGAGGAACTCCGCGACCGCCGCCTGGAACTCGGCCGCGTCGCCGTAGTGGTCGTCCGTCGCGAGGTCGGCGAGCGAGTACGGGCCGGGGAGCGTCGCCGCGAGCGACGCGTCCGCGGCGCCGTCGGCGTCCGCGAGCAGGTCGGCCGCGTCGGACAGTTCACCGGCCACGTCGCCCGAGAAGCCGAGGTCGTCGACGACGCGCGGGTCGCGGTAGAAGTTGTTGTTATCGTAGTATCGGACGATTCCACCGGTCTCGACGGCGTCGCTGACGGTTAAGGGGTGTGCGATCATGTCGTCCCAGCGACCCTGCCCCTCGGATATCAGGTCGAGGCCGGCGTCGAGTTGGTGGCCGACGTACGCCTCGCGCACCTCGTCGTACTCCGCGACGATCGCCGCGCTCTCGTCGCCGCTCAGGAGGTCACCCTTCTGGTGGCCCTTCAGGTCGGAGAGCGTCTCTTTCGCTCCGTCCGGGAGCGGGTACAACCCCGGCGTGGCCGCGACTCGTTCGGTCATTACCCGTGGTTCGATATACCGCCGTATAATATTTGCTAATGCGGATTATGTCCGGAGGTAATTCGGCTGCGGTCCGGGCTACGCCCGCCGCAGCGCCAGCACGGTGAGCGTCTCGAAGGGGAACGACTCCTCGACGACCGGCTCGGCCGCGAATCCGGCGTCCGCCACCAGCTCCAGCACCTCGTCGTACCCGGTGAGCGAGGAGACGAGCAGGAGGACGACCCCGTCGGGCGCCAGGACGCGCCCGACGTCGTCGAGGAACGGATCGATGAGTTCGCGGCCGGACTCGCCGCCCGAGAGCGCGTGCTCCATCCAGTCGTCCCACTCGTTGTCCGGGTCCGTCGGGAGGTACGGCGGGTTGAAACACACCGTGTCGAACGCGTCCGCTCGGAACGGGGAGAGCAGGTCCGCGACGATCCCCTCGACGCCGCGCTCGCGGGCCTGGCGCGCCGCGTGCGGGTTGAGGTCGCTGCCGACGGTGTCGAGCCCCCGCTCGTCGGCGATCCGTCGGGCGACCCATCCCGAACCCGTGCCGACCTCCAGCACGCGACCGTGCGCCTCCGCGACGGCCGCCTCGGCGAGCAGACCGGAGTCCTCGGCGGGCTGGTAGACGACGGCGTCGTCGAGGCCGCGTCGCTCCGCGAGGCCGTCCGCCGACTCCCCGTCGTCAGACTCCCCGTCGTCCGGCTCGGCGTCGTTCATCGGTCCGACCCCTCGGCGTCGTCCGCGGTCGAACCGGACTCCGCCCCCGACTCGCCGGTCGCGTCCTGTCCCTCCCCGTCACCGCGGGAACCGCCACGCTTCGCGGCCCGGTCCTCCACGGAGGCGTCGAGCCGCGGCCCGGAGGCGTCGTCCGTGCGGGCGGAGAGCGTCTGCTGCGGGAACGGGATGACGATCCCGTCGTCTTCGAGCGCGCGCTTCATGGCGCTCATCGCGGCCGTCTGGGTCCGCCAGCGCTTGCGCATGCTGGGGTTGCGGATCCAGTAGCGGAGCCCCAACACGACCGCCGAATCGTCGAAGCGCTTCGTCACGGCGTTCGGCTCGG
The DNA here is from genome assembly GCF_039522565.1 of Halorubrum ejinorense. Classification (GTDB taxonomy): domain Archaea; phylum Halobacteriota; class Halobacteria; order Halobacteriales; family Haloferacaceae; genus Halorubrum; species Halorubrum ejinorense. Next base: position 23,597 of record NZ_BAAADQ010000001.1, read on the forward strand.
GCATCTCGCCCACGTCGTCGAGGCCGGCGACCGCCTCCTCGACGACCGCGATCGCGCGGTCGACGTCGGTCTCGTAGTCGATCCCGACCTCGACTTCGATCCGCAGGCGGTTCCGCCGGGAGCGGTCGACGATCGAGCCCGAACGGACGGTGTCGTTCGGCATCGTGATCACCTCGCCGTCGAACGAGCGGAGCCGTGTACTCATGATCGATATCTCGGTGACCGTTCCCTCGTGGTCGCCGATCTCGACCCAGTCGCCGACCTCGAACGGTCGGGAGAACATCAGCACGAAGCCGGCCAACACCGCGCCGAGCGTCTGTCTCGCCGCCATGCCGACCACGATCCCGAGGAACCCCGCGCCGACGAGGAGGCTCCCGACGTTGTCGGTGAACAGCCCGACGACCGCGATCAGCGCCGACGTGTACACCGTCAGCTGCGTGAGCCGGAGGATGACCTCCTGCTGGTGGTCGGAGATCGACGCGCTCTCCGCGCCGATCTCGCGGATGAGACCGCCGAGGAAGTCGGTGAGCGCGTAGGCGGTCGCGAGGAGGATCACGCTCAACACGACGTTCGACAGCTGGTCGGCGCTCAACGCCGACTGGGCGGTCTCGAGGAGGGCGCCGCTCCGGTCCCACACCGCGATCAGCGCGATCGCGCCGAGCGCGGTGGCGACCCCGACGGCCGCCGACAGGAGCAACCGCTGCGTGGAGGAGAGGTCATCGTCGCGTCGCTTCAGCCACCGGGTGAGGTATCGCACCGCCAGCACGGTGACGACGACGGCCACCGAGGCGGCGAACCGCTGGAGGTTGCTCGTGAGGGCGCGCTGGAGCTCCGTCACGAGGCCGATCCAGCCGGTCATCTCACACCTCCGTCGGCGACCCGTGCTCGCGGGCCAACTCTGCCAGCGCGGCGAACGCCGGGGGGTCTAGCGTTCCGGGGCGACGCCCGAGTAGGTCCTCGTCGGCCGCGTCGACGACCGCCTCAGGCTCGTCGAGGCCGGAGATGTGTCCGGTGTTCCGCACCGCGTTCCGGACCGTCTTGCGACGCTGGGTGAAAAGCGCCTTCACGAACCGGAGGAAGAACGCCTCGTCGCCGACGACGTAGTCGGGGTCGCGGGGGGTACACCGCACCACCGCGCTCTCGACCGCCGGCTGGGGGTCGAACGCCTCCTTCGGGACGCGCTCGACGATCTCCACGTCGGCGTAGTGTTGCGCCGACACCGAGAGCCGGCCGTACTCCGATTCGCCGGCCGACGCGACCATGCGCTCGGCGAACTCGGCCTGGAACATCAACACGAGCGGCTTCTTCTCGGGGAGCAGTCGGAACGCGATCTCGGAGGAGACGCCGTACGGGAGGTTGGCGACGCAGGCGGTGAACGGCGGGAGGTCGACGTCGAGCGCGTCGCCCTCGACCACGTCGAGGAGCCCCGCGTCCAGCGCCGTCGCGAACTCCTCGCGGAGGAAGTCGGCGAAGTCGCGGTCGCGCTCGACGACGGTGACGCGGCCGGGATCGGGCCCCGCGTCGGCGGTTACCGCCGCCAGCAGGCGGTCAGTGAGGGCGCCCGCGCCGCCGCCGATCTCCAGCAGGTGACCGGCGTCGGCGTCGTCCGGGAGGTAGCCGGGGATGCGGTCGAGGACCCGGTCGTCGACGAGGAAGTGCTGGTCGCGGTCGGGGTCCGCGCGCGTGCCGGCCCGCCTGGCGAGCGCGTCGGGGTCGCGCCGCCCGTACGCGGCGCCCTCACCCGTCGATGAGTCGGTCATGGCCGGGGTACACGCGGTGTTCGGGTAAAAGTCTCGTTTCGGGGTCGATCCGCCGCCGATCCGGTCGACTCACTCCTCGCGACCGACGAACGTCCGGTACTTCAGGTCGTCCTCGCGGATCTCCTCGACGATCCGTTCGAGTATCACTTCCCGCGGTCGGTGGAGTCCGGCGATGCGCTCTTCAACGTCGTCGAAGCTCTCGAAGGGCCCGCGCTTCCGCTCGTCTAACAGGTCGTTCCGGAGCTTCTTGCCGATCCCCGGCAGCAGGTTCAGCTGGTGGAGCCGGAGCGTGATCGGCCCGGCCTCGTTGTAGAATTCGACGAACCGCCCCTCGTCGGCAGCGACGACGTCCTCGACGGCGTACTCGACCTCCGCCGCCGCGTTCCGCGTGAGGTCGTCGAACGACACCTCGCGGTAGCGACCGACCGCGGGGCCGTCGAGCGCGATCCGGTCGCCGACCGATGCGTCGGAGTCGTCGTCGAGGGCGAGCTCGTACAGCGCGAACGAGGCGTCCCCGAGCCCGTACGCCACCGGCGACTTGCGTGACTGCGGGCGATCGTCGTCGGGCCGCCCGTTCGGCAGCACGTCGAGCAGGACGGCGGTGGGACCGGCGTCGTCGACCCCGTTCGCTCCGGCGTCCGCGGCGCCCTCACCCCCGTCTCGGTCGTTGCCCGGCGTCTCGTCGCCGTCGGCGTGGCTCATGTATCGTTTAACGCTCCGAGCGGTGAAAAAACCGCTGCCGGGACGGACCACGCCCGCGACCGGCGACGCCCGGATTCAAGAGCGTTGAGTGCCACGTGATACCATGGCAGAACCCGACCCGGAGGAGCTGGTTCGACTCGTCGAGGCGTTCCCGGGGGGCGCCCCCGAGGCGGACGCGGGGCCGCTGGCGACGGCGGACGCGGAGCGCGGGGACGCGGGCGGTCGGACGGCCGACGGACGGACCGACGCGAGCGACGCCGCGCGGGTCGACGACCTGCTCGACGGCGCGTACGGTGCGCTGACGCGAGAGTGGCTCCCCGAGCTCCGTCGGCGCGTCGCGGCGCACGCGGACGGCGACTGCCTCCGCGAGCGGGTGCTCGAACACGTCGAGGCGGTCCCGTCGTTCCGGCTCTCGGACGGGCCGACGATCCTGACCGAGCGGCGCGAGGCGCTCGCGGAGGCCGCGGCGCTGCGCGACGACGTCCGCGAGATCGCGGAGTGGTACGGAACCCTGCGGTCGCGGCTGGAGGGCGACCGGGCGTCGCTGACGCGGGGCGAGCGACTGCTCCACGACTTCGGGTACGCGCTGGCGTACGGGCTGTTCCTCGGGGCGTCCTCGCCGGGGGCGGTCGTCCGCCGGCTGCGGCTCGCGTACCGGCTCGTCGGGGTGGACATCGACGACACGGCCTCCGAGGCGGGCGTCGAGCGCACGACGTTCACCTGTCCGTACCGGAACGTCGCGGCCGGGACCCGCGGCGATCGATGGGTGTGCCACGAGAAGCTCGACCGCGTCGACGACGGGTACGTGTCGTACCTCGCGGAACGGGGTATCGCCTACCAGCGGCCGCGCGGCTGTCCTGGCACGGAGCAGTGTCAGTCGACGGTCGCTCGGGACGGCCCGGAGCAGTGGTGGCCGAAGACCCCGCCCGCGGCCGTGGGCGCCGACCGGTGACCGACGACGGAACGGCGGCCTGCGACCCGGAGCGCCTGCGGCGAGTCCGCCGCAGCTACGACGCTTGGGCGCGAGTCTACGACTGGTTCGCGCGGGCCACGGCGTCCGTCGGCGGCGTCCGGGCCGCCTGCGTCCGCGGGCTGGACCTCGCGCCCGGCGACACCGTCGTCGAGTTCGGCTGCGGTCCCGGCGTCAACCTCCCCGCGCTGCGGGAGGCCGTCGGTCCGACGGGGCGGGTCGTCGGCGTCGACGTCTCCACCCGGATGCTCGACCGGGCGGCGGCCCTCGTCGAGCGCCGCGGGTGGGAGAACGTCTCGCTCGTCGAGGGCGACGCCGAGCGCCCGCCGGTCGCGGCCGCCGACGGCGTCCTCGCGACCTTCGTCACGTCGCTGTTCCCCGACTCGTACGCGGTCGTGCGCCGCTGGTGCGCCCTCGCCGACGCCGTCGTCGTCGCCGCCTTCGCGCCCGAGGGGAGCCGCCCGGCGAACGCGGCGCTTCGGGCGTTCGTTCGACTGAACGGCCGGCTCTTCGACGCGCGAACGGGCGACCCGCTGGCGCTGTTGGCCGAGCGGACCGCCGCCGCGCGGCGCGCGCTCGACGACGCCACGACCGTCCGCGAGGGACAGCGCCGGCTGTTCGGGACCATCGTCATCGAGGCGGGACGCGACTCCTGAGCCGGCGGGCCGCCGGCCGGACGGGAATGGTGGAAAGCGGAACGTGAGGAAGGCGCCGTCGGGCCGCGTTCAGGCGTACTTCGCGACGACGTCGAGAATCTCGTCGAGCTCCTCGCCGTCGAGCGAGTAGCGCTCCTGGGCGAACACCGAGCGGAGCTCCGTGCGGTCCTCGGGGAGGAGGTCCGTGATCTTCACCGCGGTCGGCAGGTCGATCTGCTCCAGTTCGGTGAGCTCCTCGACGAGCTCTCGCGACTCGTCGGCGTCGAGCTTCGCGAACCGGTTGACGTGCTCGATCGCTCGCGCCAGCTCGTAGCGGAGGTCGCGCTCCTCGTCGGCCGCGCGCTCGTCTTCGATCTCCACGAGGATCTCCTTCGCCTCGGAGGTGGTGACGTACTCCTCGTCGAGCTTCTCTTTGAAGATCGTCATCTCAGTTCTGCTGCGCCCGCATGTGGGCGGCGGTGACGATGAGCGTCTTCGTCTTGCCGCCGTCCGAGATCTCGACTTTGAACGCCGATCCCTGTTTGCCGACGACGGTGCCGGTTCGGCCGTCGAAGCGGGGGTGGAAGCGGCCCTTCGGGACGCTCGGGTCGATCTTGAGGTGGACCTGCGACCCCTCGTCGAACTCCTGGATCGCTCGCTGCGGCGGCGAGGTACCGCGGTCGCGGGGTTTGTTCGAGAGCTTGTCGCGGGTCGCCTTCTGAGGCCCATTGGAACTCGGCATGGTCTTGGGATACGTTCCGCAGCCGCCGTTATAAATCGTGCGTTACGACCCGCTGCGCGTGGCTCCGTCACACACGCGCAGCGGGCGAGAACGCGAGGGGATGGGAACGCGAGCGGATGGGGACATCGGGCAGGGCTCGCGCGCGCTCGGCCGGCGCGTGCGACTACCAGACGCACCTCCCCCTTCCGAAAGGGCTAATCCTGCGAACTCCCTAACGTATTCGTAATGAGCCATCAGCTGCCGGACGTACAGGCGTCGGCCCCCGACGTCACCGTCGGGCTCTCGCAGGTCGGCGTTACCGGCGTGGAGAAACTCGTCAAACTGGCGCGCGGCGACAAGCGACCGATCGTTCTCATGGCGGAGTTCGAGGTGTTCGTCGACCTCCCGAGCGGCCGGAAGGGGATCGACATGTCGCGGAACCTCGCGACCGTCGACGAGATTCTCGAAGACATCACTCGCGACGAGGCGTACCGCGTCGAGGACGTCTGCGGCGACGCGGCGGAGCGACTCTTAGAGAAACACGAGTACACGACCACCGCCGAGGTGTCGATGTCGGCCGAGCTCGTCACTCGCGAGAACACGCCGGCGTCCGATATCGAGACCCAGAGCACGGCGACGATCGTCGCCAGCGCCACCGCCACCGAGAACGGCACGCGCGAGGAGATCGGCGCCGAGGTGACGGGGATGACGGTGTGTCCCTGCTCGCAGGGCATGAGCGAGTCGCGGGCCCGAGACAAGCTCGCCGAGCTCGGCGTCGACGAGGAGACGACCGAGGAGTTCTTAGACGCCGTCCCGCAGCCGGGCCACTCCCAGCGCGGCCACGCGACGCTGACGATCACGACCGACGGTCACCCGGACGTCGACCTCCGGGACGTGATCGACATCGCCCGCGACTCGATGAGCGCGCGCATCTACAACATGGCGAAGCGGCCCGACGAGGACCACATGACCTACGAGGCCCACGCGGACGCGAAGTTCGTCGAGGACTGCGTCCGGGCGCTCGCGGAGGGGACCGTCGACGAGTTCGGTCACCTCCCGGACGACGCCGTGATCCACATGAAACAGTCGAACGACGAGTCGATCCACCAGCACAACGCCCACGCCGAGCGCGAGGTCACCATGGGCGACCTCCGCGGCGAGCTCGGTCGCTAGGTGGCTGGTCGGTCCGACTCGCGTCGCACCCCTTCTGGTCGCGGTCGCTTCGGTCGCCGGTCGCTTCGGTCGCCGGTCGCTTCGGTCGCCGTCCGGTCGCGTCAGTCGAACGCGAGCGGCTCCGACTCCGACCACCGCGGCTCGAACTGCTGTTTCACGCTCGTCGCGAACTCGACGTCTTTCACGTCGATCATGGCGAACGGCTCGTCCGCCGACAGCGGGTGCGGGACCTCGATGCACACCTCGATCTCGTCGAACACGTTGAACGTCCCCTCGACGCCGGGGGCCGTCCTGACCTCGAAGCCGTCCATGTCGGTCAGCTCCGACGTGTACCGGCGGCCGACGCTCCGCGGGAGCTCGTCGACCGTCGTCGGCGACAGCAACACTCGTATCTCGACGCCGCGTTCGAGCGCGGACTCCAGTTCCGCGGTCACGCGCTCGCCGATCGTGCCGAGGTCGAAGCCTGTCGCGGGGGCGCCCGCAACCACGACGACCCGTCGCTCGGCCGCGGAGATCCGCTCTAAGAGGAGGTCGGTCGCCTCCTCCGCGCCGACGGCCGCGGTCCAGAACTGCCCGTCGACCGGCTCGCCGGCGTCGAGCTCCGACGAGAGGTCGTCGACCACCGACTCGTACTGCTCGGCCTGCGTCTGGAGCTCTCGCTTCTTCTCGTCGAGGAGGCGCTCGAGCGCGGCGTCCGGTTCGACCGCGACGTACTTCTTCGGCCGGCTGGCGGCCTGACTGCGCACGAGGTTGTGCTGTTCCAAGCTGTTGAGCACGTCGTAGATGCGCCCCATCGGAACCTCGCTGGCCCGAGACAGGTCCTTCGCCGTGGTCGGCCCCGTCCTGAGGAGCGCGCGGTACGCTCGGGCCTCGTACTCGGAGAGCCCCAGATCGCGGAGAGATGCCATACCCGGGGATGCCGCGGCATCCGTATAAACACGTCGCCCGTTTACGATCCGGACCGGAGCGCGGGAGCGCGCCGGACACCGCGCTGGGTCGTTTCGGCGATCCCGCGGTGGATTCGACGCAGTCCCGGTAACGCGCCCGATCAACCCGACGGCAGGCGTTAGCTCAGCACCTCGCCGACCTGATCCATCAACTCGTCGGGGGTTTCCGCCGGTTCGGAGGCGTCGTCGCCGGCGAAGACGACCGCGGTTCCCGACGGGACCGACCGGGGGAGAGAGCCGTCGGCGTCGTCGGCGTTCGGGACGACCACCTTCTCGTGGTCGGCGACCCGCCACGCGGCGCGGTGGAGGTCGCTTCCGGGGTCGGCGCCGACCCCGATGACGGTCGTGCCGCGGCGCAGCCGACCGACGAGGCTCCCGTAGCCGGCCACCTGGACGCCCAGCCGCTCGGTGGCGCCGGCGAACGCCTCGGCCGTCTCCCGCGCGACCTCGCGGTAGCGGTCCTCGCCGGTGAACGCGGCCAGGTCGGCGAGCGCCGTCGCCATCTCGACGTTGGCGTCGAGCGGGCGGAACGACCGGTCGAGCAGTCCCGGCCCCGAGCGCGGCCCGTCGACGAACGACCCGTCGACGCGGAGCCGACCGATCGCTCGGTCGGCGACGGCGCGGGCGACATCGATCCCCTCGCCGCGGACCCCGGCGGCGCGGACGTACGCCTCGACCACGCGGGCGGCGTCCTCCAGCAGGTCGGACTCGCCGGCCTCGTCGCTGCCGCGATAGTGCGTCACCTCGCCGCTGTCGGCGTCGATCAGGTCGCGTTCGAGCCCGTCGAGTATCCGGTCGGCGTACCCCCGGGCGCGCTCGTCGTCGGTGTAGGCGGTCACCGCGAGCAGGGCGTCCGCGGCGAGCGCGTTGCCGCCGGCGAAGACCGTCAGGTCGCGGCGCGGCTCGTCCAAGTCGGCGCGCTCCTCGGCGGGCGCCGCGTAGTACGCGCGACCGAGTCCGGGCCCGAGGCTCCCGCCGACGCCGTAGCCGGTCCAGAGGTCGTCGGTGAGGAACTCGACGGCGTCGAGCGCGGGGTCGAGGTACGCCTCGTCGCCGGTGTGGAGGAACGCGTTCGCGAACGCCCGCGTCACCGCGGCGTTCGTGTCGAGCGGCTTCTCGTAGGCCACGTCGCCCCAGTCGCTCGTGCCGGCGTACCGGAAGAAGCCGCCGTCGACGTCGTCGGTGAGGTGGTCGCGGACCGCGTCGAGCGTCCGGAGCGCGCGGTTCCGGTCCCGCTTCAGCGCGAACTCGACGGTGCGGGGCAGCGGGAACTTCGCGTCGGTCCCCCAGCCGGCGTAGTCGTCGTCGTACTTCACCTCCACCTGACCCGCCAGGTGGCTCTCTATCTCGTCGGTCAACTCGCCGCGGGGCGGCAGGTCGGCGTTGAGCGCGCGCGGGACGCGCCCGGCGTCGCGGCCCTTCTCGGTCCACATCGACCGGACGGACTCGAGGACCTGTCGCATCCCGTCGACGTCGAGGTAGCCCGCGCCCGTGAGCAGTTCTCCCTCGGGAGTCAGGAAGGCGGTCGTCGGGAACCCGCCCATGTTGTACCGCTCGCGGACCCGCGGGTGGCGGTCCACGTCGACGCGGACGGGGACGAACCCCTCGTTGACGTTGGCGGCGATGCGCGGCTCCGCGTAGGTGATCGCGTCCATCTCGTGACAGCCCTCGCACCACGTGGCCGACAGCGAGAGCAGCACCGGGCAGTCGCGCTCGTCGGCCTCGGCGAACGCCTCTGGGCCCCAGTCGCGCCACTCGACGCGGGTCTCGTCGCTCATACCCGCAGTCGGACCGGGGCGTGGGTAAGCGCTTCGAGAGCGGAAGGCGCGGAGCGAGCACTAGGGGATCGAAGCCGGAGGAGACGGGCGGAGAGAACGGACGCAGGAGGGCGGGAGGGCGTCGCGCCGGTGTCCGAGCGACGCGTCGGCGTTCGGACGAGCGATTCGGCGTTCGGACCGTCAGCGCTTGTGGTCGTGACCGAGCGCGAGCGCGAGGGCGTTCGCGAACAGCAGGGCGACGAACAGCCGCCCGGTACCGTCGTCGAGACCGGAGTACAGCAGGACGGGGTAGGTGGCCGGGATGGCGATCGCCGCCCAGAAGGCGGCGGCCTTGACGGTGCCGGTCATCAGTCCGGCGAGTCGTTCGCCGGAGGCGATCTGCGTCGGAGCGGGGGTTGACATGGACGCTTCTCCGTACGACGGGACCCCACATATACCCCGACGAGGGTTCGCCGAATTTCACCTCGTTTCTCGTTCGATCGAGACGTTTTAAAACCGATTCAGAGCAACTCTAATCGTTTATCGCGTTCTCTAACCCTTTGTTTCGCGATCGACACCGATCGCCCCCGCCAGGACCGATCCGCCCGCTCCGGACCGGTTCGATCGCTTCGGACCGACGAACCCGAGGCCGACCGACTGCCGCGTCACCAACCGCTTTGTCCGTCCGGGGGCGAAGTGAGGGTATGACCGAGACCGCTCGATCCGACCGACGCGACGACCGGAGAGACGGCGACCGTTCGGCGGCGCGCACCGACGGCGGCCGGCCGACGGTGGCCGTCGTCGCCTGCGGCGGCACCATCGCCTCCGAGCCGAGCGACGGCGGCGCGGCGCCCGAGAAGACCGGCGCCGACCTCGTCGAGGCGGTGCCGGCCGCGGCCGACCACGCGCGGGTGACGACCAGAGAGGTGTGTTCACAGCCCGGGTTCGACGTCCGGTGGGGCGACGTGCTCGCGACCGCCGACGCCGTTCGCGACGCGGTCGGCGAAGGGGAGGTCGGAGGCGACAGCGGCGGGACGGCGGAGGGATCGGGCGACGCGGACGGGGTCGTCGTCACCCACGGGACGGACACCCTCGCGGACACCGCGTTCGCGCTCGACCTCCTCACGGACCTCGACGCGCCGGTCGTCGTGACGGGGGCGCAGCGACGGCTCGACGAGCCGTCCAGCGACGTGCCGGCGAACCTCGCGCTCGCCGTGCGGGCGGCCGCGGACGACCGGTTCGCGGCGGGCGTCCACGTCGCGTTCGACGACGAACTGCACGCCGCCCGCGACGCCGTGAAGGGCCACAGCAACGCGCTGTCGACGATGACCTCGCCGGGGTCGGGGCCGGTCGCGACGTTCACCCGGGCCGCGTCGAGGGTCCTCCGCGCACCCGAACGCGGCGTCTCGGTCGAGCCCCTCACGGACGCGATCGAGGGCCCGGCGGACGTGCCGGAGGTCCCCGTTATCCACTCGGGGACCGGCGTCGGCGCGGGCGCGTTCGAACGCGCGCTCGACGCGGATGTCGGTGGGGTCGTCGTCGAGGGGACCGGCCTCGGAAACGTCACCGGCGCGCTCGGAGACGCGCTCGGCGAGGCGGTCGAGTCCGTTCCGGTCGTCGTCGCCGGCCGCCCGCCCGCCGGGCCGACGGAGCCGGTGTACGGGACCCCGGGCGGCGCCGTCACGCTCGCGGACCACGGGGTGACGTTCGCGGGCGACCTGCCGGCCGCGAAGGCGCGCGTCGCGCTCGCGCTCGGCCTCGCAGCCGACCTCGACCGAGACGGGATCGAGGCGCTGTTCGCGCCGCCGGCGTGAGGGCCGGGGACACCCCCGATTTCGTCGGCGATCGCGATGGGTGAGACGCGCGTTTTCGTTTACACGAGGGCCTTATGCGTCGACCGCGTGCCCGGAAGCATGAGCGACCTCACGCGACGAGCGGCCTGCTACGGGATCGGCACCGGAAGCGTCGTCGCGCTCGCCGGGTGTACCGAGGCCGGGGGGCCGGCCACGGGCAGAGACGGGAGCGACGGCACCGACGGGAGCGGCACCGACGGAAACGGAACCGACGGCGGCGACGGCGACGACGATGACGACGGCGGCGACGAGCACTCGTTCGTCGTCCAGCAGACCGGTGCGGCCCTCTCGGGGGCCAGTTGGAAACGGACGGAACGGCTGGGGTTCTGTGCGCTTTTCACCGCGGACGACGATCCCTCGTGGCTGCTCGCCGAGGCGCCCGAGGAAGCGGAGGAGTTCGTCGCCGAGACCGACTTCGCGGAGTCGGTGCTCTGTTACGTCGAGTCGGTCGGGCCGAACACCTGCTACGACGAGATCACGTTCGACGGGGCCGGCGTCGAGGACGGGACCTTCGTCGCGGACGCGACGGTGCTGGGACCCGGCGACGACGACGTGGCCTGCGGCGAAGCGATCACGTACTCGGGTGCGTTCGTCCGGGTCACCGGCGGGCCGCTCCCCGACGCGGCGCGGCTCTCGATCACCGACGGCTGGGGTGAGACTGGCACGCTCCGAAGCGACGACGGTATTCTCGACCCCGAGCGACTCCGCGGCGGGATTCGCCCCGACGGGGAGCCGTCGAGTCTGCCGGCGTCGTTCGACTGCGACGCCGACGGTTTCGAGCGACATCCGCAGCTGTACGAGGGCGGCGTCAACTGGGGTAGCGGCGGGGGAATCGGTTCGGACGGCGACGGAGACGACGGCTCACTCGCGCTCCGGGTCGTGACCGACTTCGGCGACGCCACCGGAGACGAGCCGACGGACGCCGCCGGGAGCGGAGGCGACGGCGACGCGGACGACCTCACCGTCGCCCGCGGGGACCGGTTCCGGATCGAACTGACGAACGTCTCGGGCGACGCGGCGTCCGTCGGCAGTCGGGCGAAGTACAACCTAGAGCTCCGGACAGAAGGCGGCTGGACCGAGCTCCGCGGCACCGACGGCGACCCCGGCGTCGGGTACAACGACCTGGCGATCGCCGTTCCGCCGGGCGGGACGCTGGAGTGGGAGTTCGAGATGACCGAGACTGGACTCGTCGAGGACGGCCCGCGCGCGGACGCCTTCCGGGTCTGTCCGGACCTCGTTCCCGGTCGGTATCGGTTCGTCTTCTTCGGCGCCGACGACCTCGCGGTGGCGTTCGACTACGAGGGGTAAGGCCGGGCGTTCGGGGCGCGGCAGTGCGGCGGTCGCGTCAGGCCCGTACTTCGATCAGCAGGTCGGTCTCCGGCGACTCGCCCATCGTCTCGCGGACGCGGTCCCACGAGAGGTCGGTGCGCGCGGTCACCGACTCGGTCGCGACGGCCCCGCAGGCGTTGCCGACGAGAAGCGGTACCTGATAGTCGCGGGGGTCGTGTGAGAAGCCGTCACCGGTGATCTCCGGCTCCCGCAGCGCGGCCGCGAGGAACCCGGCGGCGAAGGCGTCGCCGGCGCCGGTCGTGTCGACCGGCTCGACGTCGAACCCCGGGTGCGAGACGCTGCCGTGCGGCGTCCGGACCGTCGCGCCCTCGTCGCCGAGCTTGATCGCGACCACGCGGTCGTCGGGCTCCCACGGGTCGATGTCGGTGGCGTTCGCGAGCGCCTCGGCCTCGCGGTCGTTGAGGAACAGCACGTCGGTGGCGTGGAGCGCCGCGTCGAACTCGCGGTCGGCGACGCGGCGACCGGGGTCGAAGCTCCGGGTGGCATCGACCTCGCCCGCTGCGGTCGCGAGCGCCGCCGCGGTCGCCGGCTGCTGGCCGGTGAGGTGGAGGTGGTCGGCGGCCGCCAGCGTGTCTCGGTCGAGCCCGGCGGCCGAGAAGGACTCGTTTGCGCCGTCGTTGGCGAGCATGAGCAGTTCCCCGTCCCCGTCGACGATCACGTACTTCACCGAGGTGGGCTCGGCGGCGTCGACGAGCACCTGCCCGGGGTCGACGCCGGCCTTCGACAGCTCGCGCAGCGCCAGCGCGCCCGACTCGTCGCCGCCGACGCTGCCGTAGACGACCGACTGCCCGCCCAGATCGACCAGCCCGACCGCGACGTTCGCGGCGCTGCCGCCGCCGGACTGTTCGAGCCGCTCGATCCGGGTCTCGCCGTCGGCCTCCGGGAGCTGATCGACGTGGATCGTGACGTCCCAGTTGATGTGGCCCGCGGCGATCACCTTCGGAACGCGGTCGGAGTCGCCCGGCGTCAGGTCCGGGTCGCGGTCGACCGCCGGGTCGACGCCTCCGGCATCGCCGTCGCGAGTGCCGCCGTCCCGGTCGGCGGATTCAGAGTCGGTAGCCTCCGAACGGGGGTCCGCAGGGTCGGAATCGCTCGCGTCGTCGGCCGAGGCGGCCTCCGAGTCGCGCCCGTCGCTCGGGGCGTCGCCCTCCCAGTCGTCGACCTCGCGGTCCCACTCGGCGACCGTCTCGTCCCAGTCGTCGACGCCGCCGTCGTCGGGCTCGGACGCGTCGTCGCGTCCGCTCATGGTTCCGCCCAGGGCTCGGCGGCGCCCTCGCCGAACAGCTCCCGCATCAGCGTCACGATGCTCTCGGGCGGGAACTGCCCCTGCTCGGTGACGATCGCGTCCATGTACCGCGGCGGCGTCACGTCGAAGGCCGGGTTCTCGACGGTGATCTCGCCGATCGCCTCGCGTTCCTCCGACTCGATCACCTCCGCTTCCGAGCGCATCTCGATCTCGACGGTGTGGCCCGTCAGCGTCTCCGGGTGGAGCTTGATCGTCTGGGCCGCGGTCATGATGGGGACCCCGCGCTCGCGGGCGTTGACGGCGAGTCCCGACGTGCCGATCTTGTTGATGACGCCGCCGTCCGCGGCGATCGAGTCGGCGCCGACGACGACGTGGTCGACCTCGTCGAGGTAGCGCCGCGCCGCGGAGTCGACGATCAGCGTCACCGGGACGCCGATGTCGCGGAGCTGTTCGGCGGTGATGTGCCCCTGCTGGCGCGGGCGCGTCTCCTTGACGACCGCCGAGATCGACTTCCCCTGCTCGACGGCCGCCTCGATACACGCGAGCGCGTCCGTCGAGTGACAGTGGGTCATCACCGTGTCGCCGTCGGCGAGGCGGTTCGCGCCCACCTGTCCGAGGTCCTCCTGCGCGCGGTCGAGCTGGCGGACGAACGCCTCGCTCGCGTCGACGACGCTGTCGCGGAGCGCGTCGACCGAGTCCCCCTCCATCCGCTGGAGGACGTACCGGAGCGCGTTCGGCAGCGAGACGGCCGTCGGCCGCGTCTCGCGGAGCGTCCGACCGGCAGCGCGCAGCGACGCGCGGAACGCCTCGGGGTCGCTCGCGGTCGGCTCCGCGTCGGCCGCCGCCTCGGCCTGGTCCGCCAGGGCCTCGGCGGCCGCGGAGGCGATGGTAGCCGCGCCTCGGATCTCCATCGTCGCGATCGACTCCGCGGTCTCGCCGACCGCCGGCGCCGGATCGGTGTCTGTCATACCGATCCCGTGACCCGCCCGGTATTTATAAAACCGGCTCCGCGTCCGGGAGGCGAGGCGCGTCGGCGTGAGCGGTGGCGGACCGCCGGGATCAGTCGTCGTCGCCCGGCTGTTGGCCGTAGCTCTCGAACCGCTCCTCGACGGTCGCCAGCTGCTCGTCGGTGAGGACGGTCGGCTCGCCGACGGCGGACGCGCGCAGGTAGAGCCGACAGAGGTCCTCGACGTGGCGGGTGTTCTCGACGGCCGTCCCGACATCGGGGCCGGTGACGACGAGCCCGTGGCTCGCGAGGATGGCTGCGTCGGAGTCCGCCTCGGCCATCGCAGCGACGACGTTCGCGGCCAGCTCCTCGGTGCCGTACGGCGCGTAGTCGGCCAGCGGGACCTCTCGCCCCACGGCCGCGATCATGTAGTGGACCGGCGGGAGCTTCCGGCCGAGCGTCGCCATCGTCGTCGCCCACGGCGAGTGGGTGTGGACGATGGCGCCCGGTCGGTCGTGTTTGTAGATGCCCGTGTGCATCGGCACCTCGCTGGAGGGCGCCATCCGCCCGGCCAGCCGCTCGCCGTCGAGCGAGACGACCGGCACGTCGGCGGCGTCGAAGGAGTCGTAGGGCACGCCGGTGGGCGTGACCGCGACGCGGTCGCCGTCGCGGACGCTCAGGTTTCCGGTCCGGGCCGGCGTCAGGTCCGCCAGCGCGGGTGCGTACTCGACGACCGCCTCGCGTGCCTCGCGCAGGAGGTCCGAGTTCGCGCCCGGGTCGGCGTCGGCGCCGTCGCGGGTCACGTCGCCACCTCCGTCACGTCGGCGAGGGCGTCGAGCCGGTGGTCAGGGGAGCGGTCGCCGTCGAGGGCCGCCGCGGGCGGGGCGTCGCCGTCGGCGACGAAAAGCGCCGTGTCCATCCCGACCGCGTTCCCGCCGACCACGTCGGCGTCGACGTTGTCGCCGACCATCAGCGTCTCGCTGGGCCGGCGGTCGAGCGTCGACAGCGCGGTCGTGAACGGGAGCGCGCTCGGCTTCTCGCGGCCCACCTCCTCGGAGGTGACGAGGAGGTCCACCCGGTCGTCGATCCCCAGGCTCGCCAGCTTGCGCAGTTGGACCCGCGTCGTGAGGTTCGTCACCACGGCGACCGCGACGCCCTCGGCGGCGAGCCGGTCGAACGCGGCCTCGACGCCGTCACACAGCGACATGGCCGCGACGTAGCCGTCCCAGTAGGCGTCGCCGGCCGCCAGCGCGGTCGCGGCGTCGCGCTCGCCGGCGTGGCGGCGCAACCCCCGCTTGAAGTAGATGTGACGGTCGTGGGAGGCGGCGGTGGTTCGCGTCTCCCGTTTCGCCGCCCGTCGCCCGGTCGCGTACAGGTCGTCGAACGACTCGCGGTCCAGATCGTACCCCCGCTCGCGGAGCGCGGCGAGCGCGGCCCGCTTGCCCGCCTCGTTACAGGGGGCGTACGGATACAGCGTGTTGTCGAGGTCGAAACACACCGCCTCGTAGCTCATGGCCGGACTCCGCGCGGCACCGACTTAAGCGTGGTTCGACGCGGCCGCGAACCAGCACGGAACGGCCCGTTCGGGGACCACCCGCAGGCCTCGTACCCGCCGGACCCGCTACTGCTCGTTCATCGCTTCGCTGGCGATGTTGCGTCCGCGGGAGTTCAGCGCGACCTCCCGGCGGATCCGGACCTCCTCGACGACTTCGAGGTCGACGAGCCGCTCGAACGTCTCCTCGACGTCGTCGACGTCCATGCCGAGGAAGGCGGGAATCTCGAACGGCGAGACGCCGGAGTACAGCGCCATCAACACCTCGCGGTCGCGGCTGGAGAGGTCGACGTTCGTCGAGCTCCGCTCTTCGCCCTTGCGGAGCCACGACTCGACGAACCGCATCCGGTTCGGGTCGCCGGCGACGTGGGTCTCGATGCTCGTCCCCTCGTCGTCGGTGTGTGACACCTCGATGACGGGCTTTTTCTCGCCGTTCACGGTGCGTTTCGCGGCGTCGAGGCCGCTGATGTCGTCGAGGTCGAACTTCACGAAGGCGCCGCGCTCCAAGGCGGCGTTGAGCCCGTTCTCGTCGATCTTCACGCGGGCCTGCTCCCACTCGGTGTCCTGAACGACCCCGCCCTCGATGGCCGGGTGTTTCGCCATCACCGTCTTCTGGTCGAGCAGCGCGCGGTAGACGTCGCGCTCGAACGGCTCGTGGTCGGAGGCGGCGACGAGTAACACCTGCTCGCCCAGGTCGAAACTCACGTAGTTGGAGACGCGCGCGACCGACTGGTTCGCGTCGTGGCGACCGCCGAGCCGTTCGAGCTTCGACAGCGGGACGGTGCGCTTACCGTCGTTGCCGGCGAGGATGAGTCGCCGGTTCGACAGCAGCACGCGCCCCGGAGTCCACGAGACGTCGCTCACCTTGCGGCCTTCGCGGACCGCGACCGCGAACTTGGCCTGCGTGTCGGTGATCTTGTACTCGCTGTCCTTCTGAGCCATTTACCGGCCCCCCGCGCGCAGCTTCGAGACGGCCGAGAACACGCGCTTTCTGACGGCCTGACTGTCGTCGTCGGCGTACTCTTCGAGTCGGTTGAGCGTCTCCTGTCCGCCGATCTGCCCGAGGACGAACACCGCTTTCGCGCGGGCCTCCTCGGGGTGTTGCGGACCGAGCTTGTCCAGCAGTCGGTCCTCGACGACCGGGCCGCCGAGGCTCTTCAGGCTCGTGGCCGCGAACTGGGCGGTCTGCGGGTCGTCGTCGGCGAGCGCGTCCGCGAGGGCCTCGACCGCAAGCGACGCGTCCGGGTCCGCGACCCGACCGAGGATCCACGCCGCGTTCCGGCGCTGGCGGCTCTGTTGCCCGTCGGTGAGGATCTCGACGAGCGGCTCGACGACGGTGGCGTCGTCGGCCGCCTTCAGCTCCGAGACGACCTGGTCGCGGACCGCGTGGCTCTGCTGGGTCGGGACGTTCGAGAGCAGTTCGATGACGGAGTACACCGCCGCGTTGCGAACGACGGCGCTCTCGTCGCCGAGCGCCCGCGCCAGCGGTTCGACCGGTTCCGGGTTACTCGCCTTCCCGAGCGCGCCGGCCGCGATGCGTCGGATCGACTCGTCGCCGTCGTCGAGCAGGTCCAGAAGCGGCGAGAGGGCCTCGTCTGTCCCGATGGTTCCGAGCGCGTTCGCCGCCGCGCGGCGGACCCGCGGGTCGTCGTCGAGCCGGTCCCGCAGTCCGGGGATCGCCCGCGGGTCGGCGAAGGTCCCGCAGGCCTGAGCCGCGCGCAGGCGGACTCGCGGGTCGTCGTCCTCGAGCGCCTTGACGAGCGCCTGAAGTCCGCTCGCGTCGTCGAGCCGGCCGAGCGCGTTCGCCGCGGCCATGCGGAGTTCCGGTCGGTCGGCCTCCAGCGCCCGCGCGAACTTGCGAGCGGTGACCCACTCCGCCTCGGAGCCGCTGCCGCCACCGGTGAGCTCCTCGAGGAGCTGTTCGAGCGCCCCCTCGCCGACTTCGTCGAGCGCGTCGATCGCGGCCCCGCGGACCTCCGGATCGTCGTCGGACGTGGCGGCGCGCAACAGCCCGTCGACCGTGGCCTGCTCGCCGCCGTCGGCGACGTCGCCGAGGAACTCCGTGGCACGCTTTCGGACCGCCGCGCTGTCGCTGTCGAGCGCGTCTCGGAGACGCTCCGTGTTCCCCTCCCGAGCGTGCTGGTACAGCGACATCAGCGCCTCCGGAACACCCGCCGCCGCTTGTCGATCGGTTCGTAGCGGTCCGACCGGTTCGGGGGGACGCTCTCGGTCATTCCGAGCACTAAGACGCCGTCCTCGGCGAGCGACGCCTCCAGCGTGTCGAACAGCGCGGCCTTGTGGTCGACGTCGATGTATATCAGCAGGTTCCGACACAACACCACGTCGAAGGGGTCTCGCGCGCCGTCGCTGATCAGGTCGTGGGTCTCGAAGTCGACGAGCCGCTGGACCGCCGGCCTGACCTGAAACGTGTCCTCGTCGCGCTCGACGTAGCGGTCGGGATCGGCGAGGGGTTCGAGCTCCTCGGCGATGTCGGTCGTCCGCGTCGTGTGGTACTCGCCGTTCCGGGCGCTGTCGAGCGCCTCCTCGCTGATGTCGGAGCCGAGCACCTCGAGGCGAGACTCGTCGATCTCGGGGTCGTCACAGGCCAGCATCGCGACGGAGTACGGCTCGCGGCCGTCCGCCGACGGCGCCGACCAGACGCGAACGCGCCGCTGGTTCGCGGTCCGCTCGCGCAACACGTCGCGGAGGACGTCCCACATCTCCGGGTTGCGGAAGAACTCCGTCACGTTGATCGTGAGCGCGTCCATCAGCGCCTGCCGCTCCTCGGCGTCCTCCCGGAGGATCCGCTCGTACTCGGCGTGCGACTCCGTGTCTCGCCGCCGCATCCGCGCCGTGATCCGCCGGTCGAGGTACGACTCGTTGTAGTACCCCGGCTCGAACGCGACCGTGTCGTCGATCTGTCTGAGGACGCCCTCGAAGGCGGCGTCCTCGCCGTTCCGGTCCGTCGATCGGCTCATAGGCTCACCACGTCGAGGACGGCCACGACGTCCCCGTCGCCGAGGACGGCCGTGCCGCTGAGGCCGGGCGTCCCCGAGAGGGGGCCGTCGAGCGGTTTGACCACCACTTCCTCCTGGTCGAGGACCGCGTCGCAGTGGAGCGCGACCTGTCTGGTCTCCTCGCGGATCCGCACCAGCATCCCCTGATCGCCCTCGTCTCCGGCGTCGCCGCCGAGACCGTCGTCGCCGGCCTCGGCCGCGCCGGGTCCGCCCCCAGCGGCGTCGACACCCTCCTCGACGGTGACTCCTCCGTCGGGGGCGTGCGTTGCCGGCGCCGACGCTTCGGCCGCGGACGCTTCGGCCGCCGTCGAGTCGATCTCGCCGAGGCGCTCGTTCAGCCTGACGACCGGGTAGAGGTCGTCCTCGTGTCGGACGACCTCGTCGCCGTGGACCTCCTCGATGTCGTCGGCGCGGGCGACCTCCGCGATCGACTTGATCGGGATTCCGTACTCGGTGCCGCCCACGTCGACGAACATCACCTTCACGATGGCGACGGTGACGGGGAGCCGGAAGCGGACCGTGCTCCCCTCACCGGGCTCGCTGTCGATCGAGACCGAGCCGTCGAGGTCGCGAGCGGTCGTCCGGACCACGTCCATCCCGACGCCGCGGCCGGAGACGTCGGTGACCTCCTCCGCGGTCGAGAAGCCGGGGTGGAAGACGAGGTCGTACACCTCGTCGTCCTCCATCGCCTCGACCGCCTCGCGGCTCTTGACGTCCTCGGCGACCGCCTTGTCCCGGAGCTGGTCGGGATCGAGCCCCGCGCCGTCGTCCGCGACTTCGATGATGACGTGGTCGCGCTCGCGCTCGGCCGTGAGCGACACGTGGCCGGTCGGGTCCTTGCCGGCCGCCTCGCGCTCCGCCGGCGACTCGATACCGTGGTCGACCGCGTTCCGCAGGACGTGGACGAGCGGGTCGCGCATCTCCGTGAGGATCGTGCGGTCCAACTCGACGTCGTCGCCCTCGATCTCGAAGTCGATCCGCTTGTCGAGGTCGCGCGAGATGTCGCGCACGAGCCGCGGGAACGAGTCGGACACCTGCGAGAACGGGATGAGCCGCATGTCCATCGCCGTGTCCTGGAGACTGGAGGCGAGCTTGTCGAGCTCGTCTAAGGCGTCGGACTCCGCGTCCGTCCCCTCTATCTCGCGGCGGAGCTTGATCCGGCTCGTCACCAGCTGCTCGACGAGCCCGTACAGCTCGTCGACCTGGTCCACGTCGACGCGGATCGATTTGATCTCGTCGCCGGACTTGGAGTCGGATCCCCCGGACGGCGAACCGGAATCGTCGGTTCCGGAGTCGTCGGTTCCGGAGTCCGCCCCCTCGGGCTCGGAGTCCGCCTCGTCGGTCGAGTCCGTCGGGTCGGGATCCCCGGACTCGTCGGGGGACGGCTCGGGGTCGGCGGGCTCGAACTCGTCCGCGGTTTCGTCGCCTGCGGCCTCTGAGTCGCTCGATTCGGCCTCTGAGTCGCTCGATTCAGCTTTCGAGTCGCTCGACTCGCCGACCGCGACCGCCGTCACCGACTCGACCTGCGTGAGCGCCCGGAGCCCCTCGCCGACGACGTCGGGGTCGGCGCCGCCGACGAAGGCGTCGAACCGCTCGTCGTACTCGCCGTCCTCCAACGCCTCGGGGGACGGGTCGGTCTCGTGGCCGTCGAACTGCTCGTCGAGCGCCTGGAGGACGAGCGCCGCGTCGACCCCCGCCATCTGCGCGTCGCCGATGTTCACGTCGGCGTACGTGACCGGCTCCGGAAGGTCGCCGGCGGCCGCCGGCGGCTCCGGCACCGAGATGTCGGGCGCGCCCTCGTCGCTCTCCTCGTCGTCCTCGGCGCCCCCCTCTTCGCCCTCGGCCGCGCCGGCCGCGTCGGCGGCCGTCGAGTCGTCGCGTTCCGACGCCTCGCTCCCGCTTTCCGACGCCGCGCTCGCGTCGCTTCCGGAGTCGCCCTCGTCGCCGCCGACGGTCCCGTGTTCCTCCATCTCGCGTAGCCGCGATTCGAGGTCCGACGGGTCGGTCGACACCTCGCCGGTGTCGGCGATCTCCGAGACCATCGCCTCGACGGCGTCGACGCCCTCGAAGAGGAGGTCCATCAGCTCGGGGTTCACTTCGCGGTCGCCCTGCCGGACCGCGTCCAGCAGGTCCTCCAGGGCGTGTCCGAAGTCGGAGACGTCCTCGTACCCCATCGCCGCGGCGTTGCCCTTCAGGGTGTGGGCGACGCGGAACACGTCGTCCATCGCCTCGGCGTCCTCCGGGTCGGCCTCCAAGGCGAGCAGCGCGTTGTTGAGGTCGGTGATCCCGTCTTCGGCCTCCGCGACGAACGCGGCGCGGTGGGAGTCCATCAGGCCTCACCCCCGACTATCGCGCCGGCGACGTCGTCGAGGTCGTGTACCTCGTCGACGCCGCCCGTCTCGACGGCGCGTTTGGGCATCCCGTAGATGACGCAGGTGTCCTCGCTCTGTGCGAGGGTGCGCGCCCCGGCGTCGGCCATCGCGCGGATCCCGTCCGCGGCGTCCGACCCCATTCCGGTCAACACGACGCCGACGAGCGGGTCGTCGATCACCTCGGCGGCCGACCGCATCGTCACGTCGGCCGCGGGGGTGACGGTGTGAGAGTCGTCGTCCTCGTCGAGTTTGACCCGGAGCCGCCCCGAGCGGTAGCTGTCGATCAGCGTGTGGCTCCCGCCGCGGGCGACCAGCGCCTCGCCGGCCCCGATCCGCGCGCCGTCGCTCGCCTCCCGCACGTCGTACGCGGAGGCGGCGTCGAGCCGGTCCGCGAACCGCGACGTGAACGCCTCGGGCATGTGCTGGACTATCACCACGCGACAGTCGCCCATCGGTAACGCCGACAGCACGCGCTCGACCGCGTTCGGACCGCCGGTGGACGCGGCGATGACAACGGTCAGCGGCCCGTCGAGGTGGGGGGTACCGGCGTCGGAGTCGGACCCCGTCGGGCGCGACCGAGTCGAACCCGGATCGTCGCGATCGCGGGTCGCCGCGTCGAGGTCGGCGTCCGCGACCGATCGGACGGCCTCGACGAGTCGATCGGACTCTCGAGAGACGCCGGTCGACACCTCGCCGCCCGGTTTCGCGAAGAAGTCGACCGCCCCGCGATCGAGCGCCTCGAACGTGACCTCGGCGCCCTCGTCGGTGTGTGCCGACAGCATCAACACCGGTGTCGGGGTCTCGTCCATCAACCGCTCGACGGCTTCGAGCCCGCCCATTCCGGGCATTTCGACGTCCATCGTCACGACGTCGGGGCGCGTCTCGGCGACCACCGAGAGCGCCTCTTCTCCGTCCCCCGCCTCGCCGACGACCGCGACCCCGGCATCGCTTAAGAGATCGCTTATCAGCCCCCGCATGAACGGGGAGTCGTCGACGACCACCACCCGCGGCGACCCGTCCCGACCGCCGCGCCGATCCGTCGTCCTGCTCATATCCCACAGCGGGCCCAGAATCAGCATAAATCCACGGACCCAGTAATCACCCCTGATAATTCAGGGGACACGATTATTTGTCGGTTCGCCGCAGGTGTCGACATGGCAGCCACAGAGGCGGACGCCGAACCGACCAAGGTGTTGGAGTTCGGCCTGGGCGACGGGACGTACTGTCTGGACATCGGCGTCATCGACGAGATCGTCGACGCGGGCGAGCTCACGCGAATTCCGAACTCGCCGGACCACGTGGAGGGCGTGATGGACCTGCGCGGGCGGACGACGACGATCGTCGACCCGAAGACCCTGTTCGACATCGACGAGGAGGGCCCGCGAGAGCGGATCGTCGTGTTCGACGACGGCGAGATCGACGAGGGCGGAACGGTCGGCTGGATGGTCGACGAGGTGTTCCAGGTCCGCGACGTCTCTCCGGAGGACGTCGACCAGAGCACGACCGTCGAAGACGAGGGCGTTCGCGGCATCGTCAAGTCCGACGACCGGTTCGTCGTGTGGGTCTCGCCGGACGTCGACGAGGAGCTCGCGACCGAGCTGGAGGACGTCGAGGCCGCGGAGGCGTAGGCGGGCGCGCCGTCCGAGGGCAGCGCGGGGCATCGGCTCGACGCAGGGCGATCGGTTCTCACCCGTGAGAACCGGGTGCCAACGCTTATCAGCCGTCTAATGGGTTACGTACGTATGCGCGTCTCAAGCGGCGTCCCGGGGTTCGACGCCCTCGTCGACGGCGGCCTCCCCGAGGACCGCCTGTACGTGGTCAGCGGTCCGCCCGGGAGCGGCAAAACGACATTCTGCTCGCAGTTCGCGGCACAGGGCGCCCGGAACGGCGAGGACGTGCTGTACATCAGCATGCACGAGACCAAAGAGGGGATCCGCGAGGACATGAGCGGCTACGACTTCGGGTTCGACCGCGCGCTCGACTCCGACCGGGTCACCTTCCTCGACTCCTTCTCGTCGGACGGGAGACGGTTCTTCGGGCTCCCCGGCGACCGCCGCGACCGCTCCGGCGTCACCAACCGGCTCACGGGGTTCATCAACTCCCGCGACATCGACCGGGTCGTCTTCGACTCGACGATGCTGTTGCGGTTCCTCCTCGACGACGACGAGGACACGATGATCCAACTGCTCTCGTCGCTGAAGCGGACCGACGCGACGACGCTCCTCATCTCCGAGATGACCGACCCGAGCGCCTACTCGGAGGAGCACTACCTCGCGCACGGCGTCGTCTTCATGCACAACTACCTCGAAGACGAGGGGATGCGACGCGGCGTACAGGTGCTGAAGATGCGCGGCACGGACGTCGACACCGACATCCAGGACGTGGAGTTCACCGATAGCGGACTCCGTGTCGGCTCGGCGGTAACGGTGACGCACTGATGTACGACCGCACGTTCGGGACGGAGTGGGACGACCTCTCCCGCGAGGAAGCCATCGAGCGCGCGTTCGCGCTCGGGGTCGCCGCCGGCGTCGATAGCCCGCGCCCGCAGGAGCTGGACCGGGTGCTGGAGGCGTTCCCGGGCGCGTACGACCAGAGCATCGTCGAGTTGGCGTACGACGAGGGGCGGACGAAGGCGCTGGAGGCGAGAGCGGAGCGCGACGACCCAGACGACGAGGCGGTGTGGGCCTCGCTCGTCGACGGGGTCGGGGCGCCGCGTGAAGTGCCCGTTCCCGCCGCGTTACCCGGTGCGATACGCGAACTGACACTTACTGACGGACCGCGGGAGGGTCCGCCGTCTTCGCTAGACCTCCCCTCCATGCTTCGAAAGTGATCCCTCGGAAGGGTTTTACCCGACACTCTCTCACACTGGACATATGACCGTGCTTCCCGACGCTGTCCGCGGTGCCGACAGCGTCCTCATCAGCGGTCCACCGATGAGCGGGAAGTACGACCTGTTCAATCGGTTGCTCGGGACGTGGTCCGACGGCCCGGTCGTGATCTCGACGGGACGGACCGCCGAGAAGGTCCGCGGCGACTACGAGGAGCTCACGGGGCGGGACGGCGACGACGTGATCGTCATCGACTGCGTCACTCACGAGCAGGGCGACAAGCGCGACGACACGCCGATGACGAAGTACGTCGGCAGCGCGGGGAACCTCACCGACATCGGGATCAAGTTCACCGACATCGTCGAGTCCTCCGCCGGCCGCGACCGCGCGGTCGGCATCTACTCGCTGTCCCAACTGCTGATGTACTGGGACCCCGAGCGAATCTATCGGTTCACCCGCGTGATGACCTCACAGACCTCCGGCGAGGGGTGGCCGTTCGTCGGCGTCGTCGGCTCGACCGCCCACGACGAGCAGGTGGTCCACACCCTCCACGAGCCGTTCGAGATCGTCTTAGAGACCCGGGTCGACGACGACTCGCGTGAGTTCCGCGTCCGCGGTCGCGTCGGCCAGCCCTCCGACTGGCAGTCGTTCTAACCGAGTCACCGCCCGCGAGTCGTTCGCCCGCAGGTCGTCCGCCCGCGAACCGTCCGCCGGACTCACCCGACCAGTTCGAACTCCGCGCCGATCGGCGGGGCGTCGACGATCCCCCAGTACACGAACCGGTAGGTTCCGGGCCCGAGCTCCGGACACACGGTCAGATCGACGCCGTCGACCGCGTCCGCGATCCCGGCTTCCGTCAGCGTGAGGTTCCAGGAGTACGCCGAGCTCGTGTCGATCGACTCCTCGGTACGGGGCAGTTCGACCGCCTCGCCGGTCGTCGAGCCGCGGACGTCGAGCCACCCCGCCTCCGTCTCGCGCTGGATGGAGTATGCGAGCTCGCCGAGAGTGGGCGCGGGGGCGTCGCCCGTGTTCCGGAGGACGACCCGGAGCGACTGGCCGTACGTCTCCGTCAGTCCCTCCGTGGACAGCTCCAGGCTGGTCTCGTCCGTCTCGACGACGGTCTGTGCGACCGACGCGTCGAACGGTCGATCGAGGCGGACGAACCCGTCGTCGTCACAGGTCAGCGTCGCCGGCGTTCCCTCGGGACCCTGCGGTCCCTCGCCAGCGGCGAAATCGAGACACCCGGCGGTCGCGGCCGAGAGCGTGAACGCGGCCCCGGCGAGCGCGTCGCGTCGCGTGTGGTCCATACGATTGGAACGGGCGCCACCGGCATGAACCGCACGCGTCGGCGCGGCCCGACCCGCTCACACCGGGGTCGCTTCGGAACCGCTTTCCCGTCGGCCGGCGCATGGCTCCCCATGGAGCTGTTCGGATCCAGCGGCATCCGCGGGGTCGCGTTGCGGTACCTCACGCCCGCGCTGGTCCTCGACATCGCGAAGGCGGCCGGGACGGTGTGGGACGCCGACCGCGTCGCCGTCGCTCGCGACACCCGGACCACCGGCGAGCTGTTCGCGAACGCGGCCGCGAGCGGCCTCGCCGCGGTCGGCTGCGACGTCGATCGGCTGGGCGTCGTCCCCACGCCCGCGGTCGGCAACTACTGCGAGGCGACCGGCGTGCCCTGCGTCCTCGTCACCGCTTCCCACAACCCGCCGGAGTTCAACGGGATCAAGCTCGTCGGCGACGACGGCGTGGAGCTGTCGGTCGACGTGTTAGAGCGGATCGAGCGGCGGGTGCTCGACGACGAGTACGACCACGCGGACTGGCGGGCCGCGGGCGAGACGACGCCGATAGAGGGAGTCGTCGACGACTACGCCGACCAGCTGATCGCCGCGGTCGACCGCGAGTCGATCGCCGACGCCGACCTCACCGTCGCGGTGGACCCGGGCCACGGTGCCGCGTCCGTCGCCGCGCCCCGGATCTACCGCGAACTCGGCTGCGAGGTGCTGACCGTGAACGCGACGCCGGACGGCCACTTCCCCGGCCGCGACTCGGAGCCCGTTCCGGAGAACCTGGAAGCGCTCTCGCGGCTGGTCGCGACCTCGGACGCAGACGTCGGGGTCGCCCACGACGGCGACGCGGACCGAGCGGTGTTCGTCGGCGAGGACGGGTCGTTCGTCGACGGCGACACCTCCTTCGCCGCGATGGCGGACGCCTGCCTCGAACCCGGCGACGCGGTCGTCAGCGCGGTCAACGTCTCCCAGCGGCTCGTCGACGTCTGCGCCGCCAACGGCGCGGACCTGGAGCTGACCCCCATCGGCGCCACGAACATCATCACTCGGACCCGAGAGCTTCACGACGAGGGGACGAACGTCCCCATCGCCGGCGAGGGGAACGGCGGGGTGTTCTTCCCGCCGTACCGGCTCTCGCGCGACGGGGCGTACATCGGCGCTCGCTTCCTCGAACTGCTCGCGGCCGCCGACGGCGCACCCGTCAGCGAGGTCGTCGCGCCGTACGCCGACTACCACTTCGTGCGGGCGAACGTCGAGTACGAGGACGACGACGAGCGCGACGAGATGCTCTCGGCGGCTCGGGCGCACGTCGAGACCGCCGATGCCGAGCCGAACACGACCGACGGCTACCGGCTCGACTACGGCGACGCGTGGGTGCTCGTCCGACCCTCGGGCACCGAGCCGAAGATCCGCATCTACGCGGAGTCGGCCGACGCCGAGCGCGCGGAGCGGCTGGCGACGGACATGCGCGTGGCCGTCGAGAGCGGGCGATAGACGGGACGCGGTCGCCCCTTCTGCCGGCGCGATAGACAGAAGTTCGGCAGCGACGCCGATGGACGCCGCCGTTCCGGGGAGCCTTCCCAGAGGAGTCTACGTCGCTCGAACGGTGATGACAGATCTCGTATGGGTACCGGTAGTAATATATTAACTCGATGTGTAGTAATAATCGAGATGGCCGCCACACCCCCCGACGTCGAACCCCGCACCGACTCCTGCAGCACGACCGCCTCGACGGAGCTACTCACCGTCCTCGAAAGCGACACGCGGACCGTCACCGGCGCCGTGGCCGCCGGGACCGTGACCGTCGCGGAGTTGGAACGGTTCGCCGACCGCGTCGAACGCGGCGAGGTCGACGGATTAGACGGCGTCGACGCCGTGATCAGGATCGTTGGCTCGCTGCTGTCCGACGACGCGCCGAAGTGGGAAAAGATGGAGCCGGCCGGTTCGCCGGTGCGAGTGTAAACCGGCGTCGAGTCGTCGGGAAGCAGCCTTCGCGTCTGTTGTGGTCGGCGGTTAGCCGTCGAGCGCCGCGAGCGTCTCGGCCGCCTCGCGCGCGGCTTCGAGGTGGTCGCGGGCGCGTCGAGGGTCGTCGGTCTCCTCGGCGGCGCGAGCGAACTTGTTCAGGGTGCGCGTCAGCGACGCGCGAGCGGCCGCGACGCCCTCGACGTCGCTCCCGGACCGCGACGGCGTCGGCCGCGACTCCGCGGGTCGCTGCGGCTCGGCGGCCCGTGACGCGGACTGCGGCGACGCTCCGGTCGACGACGGCGCCTCCGGGGTCCCGGTCGCGCCGCGGTCGGCGCCCGGGGGGTTCGGCTCCGCTCGCCCCCCGCCGGCGGTGTCCGCCGGCGTCGTCGCGCCCGCGTCGACCGCGCCCGCGTCGACCGCGCCCTCGGACGGGTTCGCGTCGGCCCCGGCATCGACGCGCGGGGGCGCGTCAGAGCCGGTCGCAGTTCCGTCGGTCGCGGTGCCGTCAGTTGCGGGGGCGGCGTCGCCGCCAGCGCGTGCCGCGTTCCCGGCCTCGTTCCCACAGGAGGGGCAGAACTCGCGGCCGTCGTGTCGGAATATCGGGTCGCCGCAGTCCTCGCAGTGACGGTTCGTCATCGTCGCGCCCTTCAACAGGAGCTCGGACATCCGTTGGGTGTGTTCGCGCTTCTCTTCGTCGTCCGCGAGCTTTTCGCGGAGCTTCTCGCGTTCCGCTTCCTTGTCGAAGCCGTCGCTCATGGGCGGGTGAACGTGGTTCGCGGGCAAAAGTCCGGTGGGCTCGGGACGAGCGGCCGGAGTCGACGGCCGCCGAACGGGAGGCGCTACTCCTCGGTGATCGTGCGGTCGTCGGGATCGAGTTCGCTGCGGTGGATCTTCGCGCCGTCCTGTGCCACCTGCCGGCCGAGCACCGCGCACTTCACGCGCATCGGCGAGATGTCGACGCCGAGCATCTCCGTGACGTCGTCGGTGTCGAGGTCGTCCAGTTCGTCGACGGAGATGCCGTGGAGCCGCTCGGAGAGCATGCTCGCGGAGGCCATCGAGATGGCGCAGCCGTCACCGGTGAAGCGGACCGCCTCGACGGTCTCTTCGTCGTCGTCGAGTCGAACGTCCATCCGGATCGTGTCGCCGCACGAGGGGTTCTCACCGACGTGGGTGTAGTCCGGGTCCTCGAGCTCCCCGTAGTTGCGCGGGTTCTTGTAGTGGTCGAGAATCTGCTGCCGGTACATGTCCGAGCCCAGTCCCATGTTAGTTCCGAGTACGCCGTTCCGGCTCAAAAGGGTTCCGTCGAGAGGGACGGACCGGTCCGTTCGACGGCGGCTCGCGGCGATCTCAGGGCGCGTGCTCGTCGATCCACGCCGCGAGGTCGTCGCCCGGAACGAACCCGTCGGCCCGCCGCGCAACCGGCTCGCCGTCGACGAAGAGGACGAAAAGCGGGACGCTCCGGACGTCGAACCGCTCGACGAGCGGCGGGTCGTCGCGGGGGTTAACGAGGCCGACCGCGACGTCGGCCGCGACGCCGCGCGCGACGTTGCCGAGCACCGGCTCCATGCTCGCGCAGATGCCGCAGCCGTCGGTGTAGAACTCCACGAGCGCGACCGGCGCGTCGTCGACGAAGGCGTCGAGGGCGTCCTCGTCGGCCAGCGAGACCGGTCGCCCCGGCGCCGTCGACCGGTTCGCGTCCGCGGGCCCGGCCGTGTCGGCGCCGTCGGACACAGTATTGGATTCCATATACATTATTGGGCGCGTCGGGGTATAAATCCTCGCGTCGGTCGCCGATCGCGCGAAACGCCGCTGTCCGGGGCTACACGCCGACCGGGGCTACGACTCCGGCTCCGGCGGGTCGGGGTCGACGAGCGGGGAGTCGTCGTTCACGCACTCGGGACGGCCACAGACGCCGGCGTCCGCGCCGGCCCGCGAGACGCCCGCGTCGAGGGACTCGATCTCCCACGTGACGTCGTGTCCGGTCGTCGACTCGTGCTCGTCGACGGCGGTTCGGGCGTCGCGGAGCCTGTCGTGGGCCGTCGCGAACGGGCAGTCGCGGCACCGAACCGTGACGCGCGTCTCGTCCATACCCCGTCTTGCGCTGTACAGTCATAACCGTCGCGGTCGCCAGAAGGAGCGCGGTCGCCAGAAGGAGCGCGGACCGAGGCCGGGAGGCGGCTTACGCCGGCTTATCGCGCTCGGGGTCGGTCCGCCAGCCGCCCGTCAGGGTGATGAGCCAGACCGTGACGCCGGCGAGCGCGAAGACGGCCGCCATGTACGGGATCAGCGGCAGCTCGACGCCGAGGAAGTCGAGGACCGTCCGGAACTCGTAGACGATCACGCCGAAGACCGCGAGCGTCACCAGCAGGCCGCCGCGGCTGATGTCGACGCTCATCGGATCACCTCGACGACCGAGGCCGAGGCGTCGGCGACCGTGCCGAACGCCGCGGTCGCGACGTTCGCGAGCGCGTCGAGGACCGGCGAGAGCCACACGGGATACGTGCCGACGCCGGGGCCGAGCAGTCCGCCGCGCTGGACGATCGCCGCGATCGGGAGCGCGTACGCGAGGACGACTAAGACGACCGCGATACTCACCCACAGCCGGAGGTTATCGAGCACCTTCGGGGCGTCTTCCGCGCCGGAGACCGGGTTCGGAAGCGGCTCCGCGAGCCCGGAGACCTTCGGGTTCCCCATCGTCAACGCGAGGTTCCCGAGGAAGAGGATCGTCGAGACGAAAAGCAGCGTCCCGCCGATCGCGATCTGGATGTTAAGCTCCTCGAACCCGCCGAACATCGTCGGGTAGTCGAACCCGGAGTACTCCGGTTCGGCGGTCCGCCGCGGGACACCGAGCAGTCCCTGCGCGTGCATCGCGTTCGACATCAGCGCCATGCCGATGAACCAGAGCACGACCTGGAACAGCCCGATCTGGCTGCTGTAGATCGGCTTGTTGCTGATCTGCGGCCAGATCCAGTAGGTCCCGGCCATCATCGTCAGCGCGACCGCGGTCCCGACGGTGAGGTGGAAGTGTCCGGGGACCCACAGCGTGTTGTGGATCAGGTAGTTGATGTTCATCCCCGCGTTGACCATGCCTGAGAAGCCGCCGGCGGCGAACATCAGGCCGGCGAGCATCATGCCGGTGAACTCCGGCTTCCGCCACGGGAGGTTCGTGAGCCAGCCCAGCAGTCCGGTGCCGCCGTTCTTGCGGGCGCCGTACTCCACGCTCGCGACGACGGTGAACGCGGTGAGCAGGCTCGGCAACAGGAGGAACATCGTGTTCGTCATCGAGATGAACTTGAACCCCTCCGCGATCCCCGGATCGAGGTACTGGTGGTGGATCCCGACCGGCGTCGAGAGCAGGACGAAGAGCACGAACACCACCCGAGCCAGCGGGTCGCTGAACAGCCGACCGCCGGCGATCTTCGGCAGCACCGTGTACCAGAGCATGTACGCCGGCATCAGCCAGAAGTAGACGACCGGGTGACCGAAGAACCAGAACAGCGTCCGAGTGAGCGTCGGGTTCACCTGGTCGATCAGGCCGAGCGACCACGGGAGCAGGAACAACAGCACGGAGGCCGCCACGGCGGACGTGGCGATGTACCACATCGTCATCGTCGTCAACACCATGAACGTCTGGAGCGGGATCCGTTCGTCGGGGTGGTCGCTCCGCCACGCGAGGAACGTCCGGAACCAGTCCGCACCGGCGATCCACGTGCCGACGATGAACACCACGAGTCCCGTGT
This sequence comes from Halorubrum ejinorense, assembly GCF_039522565.1. Lineage (GTDB taxonomy): Archaea > Halobacteriota > Halobacteria > Halobacteriales > Haloferacaceae > Halorubrum > Halorubrum ejinorense. Next base: position 54,420 of record NZ_BAAADQ010000001.1, read on the forward strand.
AAAACAGGGGATGCGCCTGAAGCGGCGCGTAGAAGGTGAACAGCACGTCCGCGCTCATGTCGATCGAGTCGACGAACCCGGCGAGGATCGAGACTCCGGTGAGCGTCATACCGGCCGCCATCAGTCCGTACCACGTCCACGTGATCTTGATGTTCAACAGCGGCCGGTCCAGACTGCGCGTCAGCGCCCAAGTGAACAGCCCGACGAGGAAGAAGATCGTGAAGCTGATCACCATGAACACGCCGTGGGCAGTGAGAACGGTGTAGTAGTCCGTCGAGGGGATGATCCGGGCGACGTCGGTCCGGTGGAGCGTCTGGATGATCCCGAAGATGGCGCCGAGGAACAGGGCGAAGAAGGCGCTCAGGAAGGCCGCGCGAACGACGCGGGCCTCGTCGGGGAACTTATCGACGAACGTCGGCTCGGACTCGATGGCGTTGCTCACGCCGAGTCACCCCCTCGGTTCTCGAACTCCGACTGACTGACGACGTGTATCTTGCCCTCCATGACGTGGTGTCCGGCCCCGCAGTACTCGTTACAGATGAGGCCGTACTCCTGTGGCTCCTCGACTTTGACCGTTATCTCGGAAACCTCGCCGGGAACGACCATCGCGTTCGCGTTCGTGCCGGCGACCTCGAACCCGTGGATCACGTCGGCGGAGGTGATATAGAACGTCACGGTGCTGTTCGCCGGCACGACGATCGGATCGGGCTGGAAGCCGAACTGGCGGGCGACGACGTACGCCTCGTACTCGTTCTCGCCCACCTGCTCGACGCGAGGCTCCGAGAACCGCTCGTCCTCGTCGAGCGCCGTCGGGTCGATGGTCGGCTGCGTGTCGGCGACCATCGCCACGCCGGGGCCGACCGCGCCGTACGTCACGGTGCCGATGAGGGCGAGGATCAACCCGATCGAAAGCGCGAGCCAGAGCTTCTCGTAGGCGTGTATGTGCACGTCTGATCACCCCACGACGACGAGATCCCGTCCGAGAAACTCCACGTAGTAGATGTACACCCACGCGAGTACGAGGATCACGAAGTAGATTCCGATGAGCGTGAGCGTGCCGATCGGGTCGAACTCCTCTCCGTCACCGCCCACGTCGTCGGTACCAGCGTGTGCGGTCTCGCTTCGAGCCATACCAGCGGTTACAACCGTCGTGATATATACGATCTATTTGTTCCCAACTCGTGGGAACTTTGCCCCTATCTATGACGACCCGAGGCGTACTGAGCCTATGAAGCTCTCGTTACAGCAGGCCGTACTCCTCGTCCTCGGCGGGCTCGTTCCCGCGTTGGTGTTCATCGCCGACAGGGCGGAGTTCGTCGTGGCGGTAACGCTGATAAACGTCCTGCTCATCTGGGTGAGCCTCCGAATCGCGACCGGCGGCAGCGTGCCGGGGATCAGCGGCGACGAGGCGGAGCCGGACCGGGCGTAATCGACGCGGACGCGCCGAGAAACCGCCGGACTCGGTCCGCGAACCATCCAGTGCGGCGCCGGACGCAACCACACATGTCACACTGTACGCTCTGTGATCTCCCGGTCGGGGACGACCCGCACGTCGCCCCCGACGTCGACGGCGAGTTCTGCTGTCGGGGGTGTCTCGCCGTCGCGCGCTCGCTCGACGACGTGGACGACCTCGACGCGCTCGACGAGCGACGACCGGACGCGACGCCCGACGACGAGTTCGACGGCGAGACGACGTTCCTCCACGTCGACGGGATGCACTGCGCGACCTGCGAGTCGTTCCTCGAGATGACCGCGGGCGAACAGGAGGGGGTCGCGGCCGCGGAGGCGAGCTACGCGACCGACACGATCCGGGTCGACTACGACCCCGACGCCGTGAGCGCCGAGGACCTCCCCGACCGGCTCTCGGTCGCCGGCTACACCGCGAGCGACCGCGCCGACCCCGAGCCGGAGTCCGACGACGTGGCGGTCGTGCGGTTCCTGATCGGCGGCGGGTTCTTCGGGATGATGGCGATGCTGTGGTACGTCCTCTTCCTGTATCCCACCTACTTCGGCTACGACCCGATCCTCGATCTGGGCGGGGTCAGCGGGACCTACCTCTTCGCGCAGATATGGGTGTTCACCTCCATCGTCCTGTTTTACACCGGGTACCCGATCCTCCGCGGGGCGTACGTCAGCCTGCGGGCGCGACAGCCGAACATGGACCTGTTGGTGTCGCTCGCGGCCGGGAGCTCCTACGCCTACAGCACGCTCGCGCTCCTGCTCGGCCGGACCGACCTCTACTTCGACGTGACCATCGCCGTGATACTGGTCGTCACCGCCGGCAACCACTACGAGTCGGTCATCAAGCGCCGGGCGACCGGATTACTCTCCGACCTGACGACGGCCGAGGATCGGACCGTGCGGACGGAGGCGGGCGAGACCGTCGCCGCCGACGCCGTCGCCCCCGGCGACCGGCTCCTCGTGCGGCCGGGCGAGCGCGTTCCCTTCGACGGGACCGTCGCGGAGGGGACCGCCGCGGTCGACGAGGCGCTCGTCACGGGCGAGTCGCTGCCGGCGACGAAGCGCGAGGGCGACGCGGTCCGCGGCGGCACCGTCGTCACCGACGCGCCGGTCGTCGTCGAGGTGGGCGAGGACGCGACGAGCACGCTCGACACCCTCGTGCGGCTGCTGTGGGAGATCCAGAGCTCCCGGTCGGGCGTCCAGCGGCTCGTCGACAGGCTGGCGACGGTGTTCGTCCCGCTGGTGCTCGCGGTCGCGGTCGTCGGGGCCGTCGCCACCCTCGCGCTCGGGTCGGCGCCGGTCGACGCGGCGCTCGTCGGGCTCACGGTGCTCATCGTCTCGTGTCCGTGCGCGCTCGGGCTCGCGACCCCGCTCGCGGTCGCCGCCGGAATCCGCGACGCCGCCGAGCGCGGCATCGTCATCGTCTCGGACGCCGTCTTCGAGGAGGCCGCCGCGGTCGACACGGTCGTCCTCGACAAGACCGGGACGCTCACCGACGGCGAGATGCGACTGCTCGACGCGACCGGCGACGGGGAGACGCCCGTCGACCGCGTCCGCGAGCGCGCGGCCGCCGTCGAGCGCGCCTCGGTCCACCCGGTGGCCGAGGCGATCGTTTCCGGCGTGTCGGGCGACGAGACGGGCCGAGGCGAGGAGGGACGGACGGAGGGCGGAGCCGCCGCGGCCGACGGCGGTTCGATCGGCGAAGCGGTCGGGGAGGCCGGAGGGGAAGTCGACGGCGGGACGGAGGAAGACCCCGAAGGCGGGCCCGACGCGCTCGCCGGCCCGGCCGCGACCGACGTCGACGTCGTCGACCGGGGAGTCGCCGGCCGCGTCGACGGCGACGAGGTCGTCGTCGGCCACCGGTCGCTGTTCGACGAGCGCGGCTGGACGGTCCCCGACCGACTCCGCGAGGTCGCCGCGACCGCCCGAGACCGCGGGAACGTCCCCGTCTACGTCGGTTGGGGCGGTCGGGCGCGCGGGGTCCTCACCGTCGGCGACGAGGTGCGCGAGGGGTGGGAGTCGGTCGTCGCCGACCTCGACGCGGACGGGCGGCGCGTGGTGGTGCTCACCGGCGACGCGCCCGCGGCCGCGAGGGGGTTCGCGGACCACCCCGCCATCGACGAGGTGTTCGCCGAGGTGCCGCCGGAAGCGAAGGCGGAGACGGTCCGCCGGCTCGGCGCCGACGGGTCGGTCGCGATGGTCGGCGACGGGAGCAACGACGCGCCGGCGCTCGCCGCGGCCGACCTCGGCGTCTCCGTCGCCTCCGGGACCGACCTCGCGGCCGACGCCGCCGACGCGGTGCTGCTGGAGGACCGGCTCTCGGCGGTCCCGGAGCTGTTCGCCGTCACGCGCGGCACCAACCGGCGGCTGAAACAGAACCTCGGCTGGGCGTTCTGCTACAACGCGGTCGCCATCCCGCTGGCGCTGACCGGCGCGCTCAACCCCCTGCTGGCCGCGCTCGCGATGGCGTCAAGCAGCCTCCTGGTGGTGACCAACTCCGCGCGCGCCGTCTATAGGGACGACTGAGGCGCGACGCCGCGGACTAGACGGTTCGGAAATGAAAGGTGGCGCGTGCCGACGAGCGGCCGGTAGGCTGCGAGTCGCACGCGCGAGGGAGTCGCTGGCGCCGTTGGCGCCAGCGACGAGGCTGGGGAGGTGAGAGGTGCGGTGCTTGTGCGGTCGGGTGGGGAGGTGAAAGATGCGGTGCTGTGCGGTCGGGTGGGGCTTTGGAGTAGTTCGTCGTCGATCCGTCACCGACGATCTATGAGCTAGCGGCCGGAGCTTTGGCGGGCTTCACCGCTGATCCGTTGACAACCGGCTATAAACAAACGACCGCGTATTACGCCGCTGCGCCGACGTACGGCTTGATCGCGCGGACGATGGCGTCGACGTCGTACTCGTCTTCCGTCTTGTCGAAGACGACCTCGCCGTCGGCGCGGACGACGAACACGCCGTCGTCGCCGGTCACCAGCGCGACCTCGTCGACGCCCTCGCCGAACTGCTTGAGGATCGCCTCGGAGACGTCTTGCGCGCGGTTCAACATGCCGCAGGGGACGCAGTACTCGATTTCGACGCGTGTCATGCGTCCCCCGGTTCGTGCCGAATGAACTTAAATAGAAGCGCGTACGCTCGCTGACCCCTACGACCGACGGTCGACGCCGCTGATCTCGAACCGCGTGCCGCCGTCCGGTCCGTCGCCGATCCGGAGTTCCCACCCGTGTGCCTCGACGATCCGATCCACGATCGCGAGGCCGAATCCGGTCCCGTCGGCCGACGAAGTGAATCCGGTCTCAAGAACTCGCTCGAAGTCCTCCCCCGGGATGCCGACGCCGTCGTCCTCGACGTAGAACCCGTCCTCGCCGAGCGGACCCACACGGACGGTCACGTCGCTGCCGCCGTGTTCGATCGCGTTCCGAAAGAGGTTCTCGAGGACGTGCGACAGCCGGTCGCGGTCGGCTCGCACCGTCAGCGGCCCGTCTACGCTGAGCGTCGCGTCCGCCGTGTCCACGCGCGACCAGCACTCGCGGACGCAGTCGTCGAGGTCGACGTCGTCGGTGTCGTCGACGATCTTCCCCTCGCGGGCGAGCGTCAGCGTCTCCTCGACTATCTCGTCCATCCGGTCGAGAGCCGGCTCGACCACGGCCAGGTGTTCGTCGTCCGGGTGCGCTCGCTTGGCGAGATCGAGCCGACCCTGCGCGACGTTGAGGGGGTTCCGGAGGTCGTGTGAGACGACGCTCGCGAACTCCTCGAGGCGGTCCCGCTCGCGGCGGAGTTCGGCCTCCCGGACGCGGCTCCGTTCCGCCGTGACCTCGCGTTCGATCGCCCTCGCCTCGAACAGCCCGATGAGCAGCCCGATACCCCCGCCGAAGCCGATCGCCCAGCGGATCCAGCCGAACACCTGAAACGCGGATTCGATCGGGAGCGTCGCCATGAATCCGACGTTGACGAGGAGGTACACCGACGCGCCCCCGAGCCACCAGCGGTTGATCCGCCGGTACCGAGGGGTAGAGAGTTCGGACCGCGGGACCCAGTAAATGACGTAGCCCACACCGAGCACGACCACTATCGAGGAGGCGAACCCGACCCAGTAACCACCCGGGACGGGAGTGGCTCCGGCGGAGACGATCGCGGCCTCGGCGAGGAGGAGGACGGAGAGTACGACGCTGAGCCCCCAAACGGGCCACAGCTTACGTCCGGCCGCACTCGACGTTATGTCCATTCAGTTATGCGAACTCGTTCACGAGTCCATATAAACCACGCACTTCGAGGTGTCAGCGGTGATATCACGGGACCGCGCGGCGAACGGTCTCAGACGACCAGCGCGTCGAAGACGACCGCGAACAGGAGTAGGCCGAGGTAGGCGTTCGAGGCGTGGAACGCGCGGAACGCCGCGTCCTCGGTCTGTTCGTAGTGGAGGCGGACGACCGCCCAGAGGAAGACGGCTCCGACGCCGACGCCGACGACCGCGTACAGCGCGCCGAGGGGGTCCGCCGCCGCCGCGAGCGCGACCGCGGCGACCAGCGTGGCGCCGAGGTACCAGAGGATGTGTCGGCGGGTCGCGGTCTCGCCGCGGACGACGGGCATCATCGGGAAGCCGCCGCGCTCGTAGTCGTCTTTGTACGCTAACGCGAGGTTGTAGAAGTGCGCGGGCGTCCACAGGAAGATCACCGCTGCGAGCAGCAGGCCGCCGCCGCCGACCTCGCCCGTGACCGCGGCCCAGCCGATGAGCGCCGGGAGCGCGCCGGCCGCGCCGCCGATGACCGTGTTCTGGACCGTGTTGGGCTTCAAAACGAGCGTGTACACGACGCTGTAGAACACGATCGCGACGAGGCCGAGCCCGGCCGTCAGGGGGTTCACCGTCCAGAACAGTCCGAGCGAGACGAGCGTGAGGAGTCCGCCGAACGCGAAGGCGTTCCGGACGGGGACGAGGTCGGTGGCGAGCGGCCGGTCGCTGGTCCGCTGCATGCGCTTGTCCACGTCGCGTTCGAGGACGTGGTTGAAGGTCCCGGAGGCGCCGATCGAGAGCGCGCCGCCGGCGAGCGTCGCCGCCACAACCCGGGGCGTGAAGCCGTCGCCGCCCGCTAGCGCCATCGCGGCCGCGGCGACGAGACAGAGGAGCCACATCAGTCGCGGCTTCATCAGCCGGAAGTACGCCGCCGCGGTCGCCTTCAGGCGCGGGAGCGTCGCGGACGGGATATCGGGCTCCGGGGCGTCCTCGATCGGCGGGAGGTCGTCGGTCCCGGGCTCGAAGTCGTCCGGCGCGTCGGCCGCGTCGCCGGTCTCGGCCTCCAGCCACCACGCGAGCGCGGCGAGGACGGCTCCGAAGATGCCGATCCCGAGCAGGAGGTGCGCCGAGCCGAGCGCGGCCGGGAGGTCCCCGAGGGCGACGAGCGCGCCGACGCCGGCCTGCGCGGGGTAGACGACGAGGGCGACGAGGAGCGCCGCGCGGACCCGGCGGTCGGCGCCGTCGCGCCAGGCGAGCGCGGCGGAGAGGGCGACGAGGACACCGACGACGACCGCGACGACGCGGTGCCCGAGGGCGATCCAGCCCTCGGTCGCCGTCGGGAGGGCGGCGCCGTTCCCGCAGGCCGGCCAGCCGCCGCAGGCGGTCGCGGCCTCCGTCAGGGAAGTGGTCGCCCCGACGACGACGAGGAGGTACACGCCCATCGCGGCCGCGGCCAACACCGCGGGGAATCTGTCTGGGAGCGTCACGTGGCGTCGGATACGGAACGAATGCATATAGGTTCCGCGCTTCGGGGGAACGGACCGGGGCCGAACCGGCCGGAGCGGTCAGTCCCGCTCGGGGGCCGAACCGCCGCCTCGTTCCCGGACGATCCGGTCGACGATGTCGCCGCTGGAGAGCAGTTCGTCCTCGTATTTCGGCTCTCGGCCGGAGGCGCGCTCGACCCGACAGTCGATGCCGCGGGCGTCGAGGGCCGCGGCGATGTCGGCCTCGTCGTGGTGCTGATCGAAGCCCAACACGATCACGTCCGGTTCGAGCCGCTCGATGGGGACGAACACGTCCTCCGGGTCGCCGAGGTGGGCCTCGTCGACCGCGTCGAGCGCCGCGACCATGTCGCGACGCTGGCGGCCGCAGAGCACCGGGGCGGGCTTGTGCGTGACGTTCGGCCGGCGCGCGACGATGGCGTGGAGTTCGTCGCCGTACGTCGCCGCGTCCTCCAGGTAGTGAACGTGGCCGGGGTGCAAGAGGTCGAAGGTCCCCTGCGCGACGACCCGCGTCATCGGAACCACGAGAGGAAGCCGCCGTCGTCGCGGTCAGCGAGCTCTCGGTCGATGTCCTCCTGCGTGAAATCGAAGAAGTGCTCGTCCGGTACCTCCACGTCGAGCACGTCGAGGGTCGTCTGCCGGCCCTCGTTGTCGAACGCCTTCCAGTCGCCCCAGCCGTAGGGCGCGCCCACGATGATGTGGACCTTCCCCTGCCCGAAGGTGGCGAGGTCGGCGTCGCTCGGGCGGAGGGCGCCGTTCGGGTGCGAGTGGACGGACCCGACCGCGCGCATGTCGTTCGGCTTCATGTGGGTGCGGACGCTGGCGCTCGTCGGGCTCGACTCCGTCCCCGGGATGACGAGCACGTCGGTTATCACCTGCCCGTCCCGGTCGAGGTCCAGCTTCCGGGCGTCGTCCGCGCGGAGGAAGCCCATGTACTCGTTGGGGTGGGTCTCCTCGCTCGCCTCGAGCACGAAGTCCAGGGCCTCTCGGGCGATACCGAGGAGCTCGTCCGAGCGGAACAGTCGCATGAACGAGATAAGTCGCCGTCGCCTCATAGGGGTTCCGGACCGTGAGACGCGGCGGCGCCGACCGCCGCGAAATCCGACCGCGGCCGCGGTCCGACGGCGGGAGCGTCGGCGCTCCGAGCGCCGAGAGAACAGGCTTAACTCCGCCCCTCGCGGATGATATTCCCATGAGCGAAAACACCGCCGGGGATTCCGGCACGCGGGGCGATTCGAGCCCCGAACTCGACGCCAATGGGGCGGAGGGGGCGACCGGCGAGGTCGTCTACGATCTGGCACCGGACTGCACGCTCGAAGACGCCGAGGTCGACGCCCTCTACCACGCCGAGGTCAACGGCGTCGTCGACTACGGCGTCTTCGTGGACCTCTCCGACGCCGTGAGCGGTCTCGTTCACGAGTCGAACCTCGACGGCGAGTACGCGGTCGGCGACCGGCTCGTCGTCCGCCTCACCGAGGTGAAAGAGAACGGCGACGTGGCGTTCGACGACGTGACCCCCGACGACTACCGGACCGAGACCGTCGCCCACGAACCGACCGTCTCCCGGGTGCGCGGACTCACCCCGGGCGACGAGGTGACCGTCGAGGGCGAAGTCGTTCAGGCGAAACAGACCGGCGGGCCGACGATATTCGCCGTCGCGGACGCCTCGGGCGTCCTCTCCTGTGCCGCCTTCGAGTCGGCCGGCGTCCGGGCGTACCCGGAGGTCGAGGTCGGCGACATGGTCCACGTCTCGGGAACGATCGAGAGCCGCGAGAACGCGCTCCAGCTGGAAGTCGACTCGCTGGCGCGGCTGCCCGACGAGCGCGCCGCCGAGGCCCGGTCGCGCTACGAGGACGCCCTCGACGAGCGCGCCGCCCCGGCCGACGTCGACCCGCTCGTCGAGTGGGAGGCGTTCGAGCCGATCCACGAGGACCTCCGCGAACTCGCGCGGCTGATCCGGCGGACCGTCCTCGCCGGCCGGCCGATGCGCGTCCGTCACCACGCGGACGGCGACGGCATGTGCGCCGCGATTCCGGTCCAGCTCGCCGTCGAGAACTTCGTCGAGCAGGTCCACGAGGACGCCGACGCGCCGCGACACCTGTTCAAGCGGCTCCCGAGCAAGGCGCCCTACTACGAGATGGAAGACGTGACCCGCGACCTGAACTTCGCGCTGGAAGGGCGCGCCCGCCACGGGCAGAAGCTCCCCTTCCTGCTAATGGTAGACAACGGGTCGACCGAGGAGGACGTGCCGGCCTACGAGAACCTCGCGCACTACGACATCCCCATCGCGGCCGTCGACCACCACCATCCCGATCCGGAGGCCGTGGAGCCGCTGCTCGACGCCCACGTCAACCCCTACCTCCACGGCGAGGACTACCGGGTCACCACCGGGATGATGTGCGTTGAGCTCGCCCGCCTCATCGACCCGTCGCTCACCGAGGAGCTCGAACACGTGCCGGCGGTCGCCGGCCTGTCCGACCGCTCGAAGGCGGAGGCGATGGACGACTACGTCGCGCTGGCCGAGGGGGCCGGGTACGACGAGTCCGACCTCCTCGACATCGGCGAGGCGCTCGACTACGCCGCCCACTGGCTCCGCTACTCCGAGGGGAAGACGCTGGTCAACGACGCCCTGAACGTCGGCTGTGACGACGAACAGCGACACGAGGAGCTCGTCGAGTTCCTCTCCGAGCGCGCCGAGCGCGACGTGGACCGCCAGCTCGACGCCGTCGACGACCACGTGGAACACGAGCGGCTCGCCTCCGGGGCGCACCTCTACCGGATCGACTTAGACGAGTACGCTCACCGGTTCACCTACCCCGCGCCGGGGAAGACGACCGGCGAGCTCCACGACGCCCGCGTGAAGGAGACGGGCGACCCCGTCATCACCATCGGCTACGGTCCGGACTTCTGCGTGCTCCGGTCCGACGGCGTGCGGCTCGACATCCCGAACATGGTGACCGAGCTGAACGACGAGCTGCCCGAGGCCGGCGTCTCCGGCGGCGGTCACCTGGTCGTCGGCTCGATCAAGTTCGTGAAGGGCCGCCGGAGCGAGGTCATCGAGGCGCTCGTCGAGAAGATGGCGAGCGCCGAGATCGACGAGGCGCTCTCGTCGACCATCGCGCTCGACGACTGACCGCGCCGCCCGGTCGGCTCGCTTTCACTCGAACGCGATCGCCCGCCGAGCGACGACTCCGGCTCCCGCGAGCGCGACGGCGAACCCGACGACGAGTCCGACCGGCAGGTGAACGCCGCCGCCGCGCCAGTCGGCCGCGTACGCGCGAGCGTAGAAGTCGGCGACGGACTCGCTCTCGACCGCGAGTAACACCTCTCTGTTCTCCGTCCGCGCGCTCGGGTTCCAGTTGAGGCTCCCGACGACCGCCGTGTCGTCGACGACGAGCCCCTTCGCGTGGACCTTCCCGTAGCGGCCGCGCGGCGCGGCGAGGTCGACCGCGATCGGTTCGGCGGAGAGGTTCTCCGCCAGCGCACGGTTCGCCTCGTAGTCGTACCACGCGTCCGAGAGCAACAGGTGGACGTCGACCCCGCGGTCGGCCGCCCGACGGAGCGCGCGGACGATCCGGTCGTCCGGACCGCCCACGCGCGGCACGATGGCCAACACCCGCTCGTCGGCCGCGTCGATACGGGCGACGATCCGGTCGGCGGCGTTGCCGGGCGCGGTCAGCACGGTCACGTTCGCCGCCGTCGGGTCCGTCGGCGCCGCGAACCGCGTCGGGTACGAGCCGTTCGCCCGGCCGCCGTCGTGGAACTCGGTGTCGGCGCGAAACCCGCGCCACGGGCGGGCGTCGTGCGCCGCGAAGTCGTTCCGGAACAGCGCGGCGAGGTCGTCGGCGACGGTCGCGTTCCGCTCGGCGCCGCCGGGCCCGACGAGCACGCCCCAGCCGCGGTTGCTCCGGCCGCCCGTGCCGGACCGCTTCCAGTTCTCGGTGAGCACGACGGCGCGGTCGTCCGCCACCGCGTACTTCGGGTGGTGGAAGCGGAACCGCTCGGCGGCGCCGTCGAGGACCCGCACGTCGACCCCGGCGGCCGTCAGCCCGTCGAGCAGCCGCGCGCTCGGGGCGGGGAACCCGCCGACCGGCGACCCCTCAATCAGCACGCGCACGTCGACCCCGCGGTCGGCGGCGACGACGAGCGCGGCCGCGACCCGCTCCGACGTCAGCGTGTAGCCGGCGACGTAGAGGCGGTCGTCCGCGGTCCGGAGGGGTTCGATCGGAACCCCGGGGCTGTCGGGGAGGACGAACGGCGTCACGGCGGCGTCCTCGGTCGACCGGGGCGAGCGCGGTCGGTAGCCGCGCGGTCGCCACTCGCCCCAGTCGGCGCGCCAGCGGTGCGCCTCCCAAGCCCGGTCGTAGGCGACGACGTCGACGACGCTCCCGTTCCGTCGGAGTTCGATTCGGTCCCCGGAGGCCGACAGCGGAAAGTAGTCGCCGAGGCGGCGGACCGAGCGCGCGTCGGTCGCGCCGACGCCCGTCCCGGCGAACGCGAGGATGGACTTGGTCCAGTTCGGGTCCGCCGAGAGAACTACCGTGCCGCTCGCGTTCGCCGGAATCGCGGCGTCGTAGTAGCCGTCGGAGAGCGACCAGTTCCCCCGTTCGGGCAGGGAGACGACGAGGTACTCGCCGCGGTTCTCCTCGGTCGTCGGGTTCGGGTACAGTTCGACGATCCGCGGCTCGCCGGCGGCGTCGGGCGGAACCGATTCGTTCGGCGAGGCCACTCCGGCCGTCGACGGGGCCTCGGTCGGCACGACCGAACCGCCGCCGGCGACCGCGATCGGAGGGAGGGCGAGGGTTCCCGCCGCGATCAGCAGGACGAGCACCGCCGTGCGGAACGGACGGCGGACCGCGACATCGGACGAGCGACGCGGACGACTGGACGACACGGAGAGCGTGGCTCCGACATCGCACAAAAGGGTTCGCGGTCGGCGTGGAGGGAGATCCGTCGCGGTCGGGAAGGGAGAGCGCCGGTCAGGCAGTCGCCGCGGGTTCGGCCTCGTCGAGCGCGCGCTGCGCCTTCTCGCCCTCGGTCGAGACGATAAAGGAGTGTTCGTCGGCGTGGCCGGCGACGGCCTCGAGCGCCTCGCGGGTGCCGATCTGGCGGAGCGCCCAGCCGGCGGCGGCGCGGACGTCGTCGGACGGGTCGTCTTCGAGCGCGTCGGTGAGCGGCGCGACGGCGCGAGTGTCGCCGATCAGTCCGAGCGCGCGGGCGGCGTGGGGCCGGACCAGGTCCTCGGTGTCGCCGTCGGGGTCGAGCTGGTCGGCGAGGGGCTGGACGGCCTCCGCGGCGCCGATCTCGCCGAGCGCCTTGAACACGACCTTCTGGAGCTGCGGGTTCGAGTCCTCCGGCACGTACTCGACGAGCGTCTCGGTCGCCTCCGCGGCGGCCATCTTCCCGAGGATCCGGATCGCGGGCTGGCTGCGCTTCTCGGCGCGGCCGAGCATCTCCTCGACCGACGCCTCGGTTTTCCCGCGTTTGCCCATCCGCTCGAACGCCTCCAGGCAGTGGCGCTCCATGAAGTCCGACTGGAGCGAGTCGAGCGCGAGGAGGATCATGTCGACGTTGCCGCGCGCCTCGTGTTCCTTCAGGGCGGCCCACTCGACGGGGAAGTCCTTGTAGTGGCCGAGCACGTCGTAGTACCCCTGCGCTCGGAGCTGTTCGTGAGTTTCGAGGTCGTCCCACTCCTCGGCGTCGTCGAGGCCGGCCTCCAGGTCGTCGGTCGCGTCAAGCAGCGCGGCGATCACGTCGGCGTCAGCGTCCGCGTCTAAGTCGGCGTCGGCGACCGCGCCGGCGGCGGCGTCGAGCGCCGAGACGAGCCGATCGATCGGAACGGCCTCGGTCGCCGCGGCCGGCTCGTCGTCGGCCGACTCCGCGGTTTCGGACTCGTCGTCCGCCGGCTCGTCCAGCGCGTCGTCGGCGTCTTCGAGGCGGTCGGCGGCGTCCGCGGCGTCGGACTCGACCGCGTCGGCGGCCGCGTCGAGGAAGGCCCGGACCGCGTCGGCGACGTCGTCGTGGCCGGCCGCGGTCCACTCGGTGTCGCCGATCGTTCCGGCGGCGGTCTCGACGGCGTCCACGACGTCGTCGCCGTAGGGGCCGCGGGCCTCGTCGACGCCCTCGCGGAGCTCCTCGACGCGGGCTTCGAGGTCGCCGCGGGGGTCGTCGGCGTCCTCGTCGTCCTCGTCGGGCTCGGGGAGGTCGGCCTCCTCGATGGCGTCCGCCGCGTCGTCTAAGAGCGCCTCCACGTCGTCGAGGTCGGCCTCCGTCTCGGCCGCGTCGAGCCGGTCCGCGATCTCGTCGAGGTACTCGTTCAGGGATTCCTCGGTCACGTCCTCGGGGAGCGTCGGGGCGGCCGTCTCCGCCTGCCCGCCGGCGTCCCCGCCGTCGTCCGCGGCGTCGGCCCCGTCGTCGGCCTCGGCCGGGTCGTCGTCGCCGTTGCTCATATACCACAAACTCCGCGGTAGTCCATTAAGAGGTTTCCCTTCGCGGGCGGCGGGCGGCCGCGTACGAGGCCGGAAGACAGCGTCCTGTGGGAAGCGGGCGACGGGAGCACGCCCCGAACGCTCGACGCGGACACCGCGCGAACCGCGGGACGCGGGCGTCCCGAGAGACGAGTGAGGGCGCTCACCGCGGGAGTTGTGTTCACGACCAGCACGCTTTTATTACCGCCGCCTAATACCGGAACGATTCGATGTTCGACGTCGACCGCGAGGCGCTCACCGACGGCCCCGTCGGGCGAGTGTTGCTCGTCCTCGCCGCGCCGCTCGTGGCCCAGAACCTCGTGTACGTCGCCAACGCGCTGATCGACACGTTCTGGCTCGGGCGGGTCGGCGAGGACGCGGTCGCGGCCGTCGGCCTCAGCCTCCCGATCCAGTCACTGCTCGGCGCGACGGTCGTGGTCGGCGCGGTCGGCACCCAGATCATCGTCGCGCAGCGCGCCGGCGAGGACGACGAGGCGGGCGCGCGGCGCGTGGCGGTCAACGGCGCCCTCGTCGCGCTCGCGGTGACGGCGGCGGTCGCGCTCCCTGTGGTCGTCTACGCCGAGGAGCTGGTCGCGCTCCTCGGGGCCGACCCCGCGCTCGCCGGCACGACCGCCACGTACCTCGCGATCGTGATCGCCGTCCTCCCCGTCGGCGCGGTCGGGGACACCGTCGAGAACTGCTTCACCGCGTACGGCGACACTCGGGCGGTGTTCCACGTGAGCCTCGTCAGCGTCCTCGTCAACCTCGTCGCCGCCCCGACGCTGATCTTCGGCGTCGGTCCCGCCCCGGAGCTCGGCGTCGCCGGCGCCGCGCTCGGCACCGTTTTGGCCGGCGTCGCGGGCCTCCTGTGGATCCTCGGGTACGCGGCGGGGATCGGCCGCGACACCTTCCGACTCACGCGGGACGCGCTCGCGTTCGACGCCGACACCGTCCGCGAGGTCGTCTCGGTCGGCCTCCCGCTCGGCGGGCAGCGCGGCGTGAGCGAGTTAGTCCGGGTGTTCGTCGTCGGTCTCGTGGCTATCGCCGGCGGCGCGCCGGGCGTCGCCGCGTACACGGTCGGCGCGCGAGTCGCGACGCTCGCCGTCGTCCCGGCGCTCGGGATCCAGCAGGCGGCCCAGTCGATGATCGGGCAGAACCTCGGCGCCGGCGCACCCGCGCGCGCTCGGCGGACGACGACCGTCGGCACCGCGCAGGTGGTCGTCGGCTTCCTCGCGCTCGGCGCCGTTCAGTTCCTGTTCGCCGGCGGTATCGCCGACCTGCTCGCGCCAGACCTCTCCGCGACCGGGCGGGACCTCGCGGTGACGTACCTCCGAATTCTCGGCGCCACCTACTGGGCGCTCGGCGGCACGTACACGCTGCTTGCCGGCTTCAACGGCGCCTCTCGAACGCGGACCTCCTTCGTCGCCGACCTGATCAAGTACTGGGCGATCCGGTTCCCCGTCGCGGTCGCGGCCGTCCCGGTCGCGACGACGTTCGGCGCGCTCGGCGTCACCGTGGCGCCCGGGCTGGGCTGGGGCGTCGAGGCCGTCTTCTGGGCCGTCGCGGTCTCGAACGTCGCCGGCTTCGCCGGGCTGGGCGGGTACTTCCTGTACACGACGCGACGCGGCATGTTCGCGAACGCCGCCGAGCGCGCGAGCGGCGGCGGAGGCGGGAGCGGAGCCGCGGAGGCGGCGGACGGCGACTGACCGGGCGATCCGGATCGCGGAGGGCTACTCGCGGTCAGCGCTCGCCGAGCAGGTCGTCGCTCTCGACGACCGTCGCGAACTCGCCGTTCAGGTGGGCGAGCGCGACGCGGTGGGAGGTCTCCGGGCCGATCCGCTCGCCGTCGGGGGCCTCGCGGGCGTGCGTCGCGGTCGCGTCGGAGACGAGTCGCACGTCGTAGCCGCGGTTCTCGGCCTCGCGGGTCGTGGTCGAGACGCAGTGATCGGTGGTGAGCCCGCAGACGACGAGCGACTCGTGGCCCGCCTCGCGGAGCCACGCGTCGAGCCCGCTGTCGAGGAACGCGCCGTTGACCGACTTCTCGAAGGTGGCCTCGCCGTCGAGGGGCGCGGTCGCCGGTTTCCACGCGAAGCCGGGGGCGTCCGGGCGCAGCGGCGAGTCCGGTTCGGTCGAGGCGTGTCGCACGTGCGCGACCGGTCGGCCGTCGGCGCGCCAGCGGTCGAGGAGCGCCGCGGCGACCGCCTCGGCGCCGGGGTTGTTGCGCTCGCCCCACCCCGGCTCGTCGAAGCCGGTCTGGAAGTCGATCAGGAGGAGGACGGCGTCGTCAGTCATCGCCCAGCCCCTCGGTGTGGGTCGCGTCGGGGTCGCTCGCGAACCGGCGCCACGCGCCCGGTTCGAGCAGGGGAGCCGGCGCCTTCGGGTGGTCGCGGGTCGGGTCGAGCGGACAGGCGTCCGGGCTCGCGGCGGCGTCCTCGCGGAACAGGTACTGCTTCCACTCGCGGTCGCCCTCGGCGCCCCAGTCGCCGAGGTCGGCGTGGGGGCAGACGCCGTCGTAGTCGCTCATCCGGCCGCGGATGGTCTCGCGGGCCTGCTCGCCCGCGTCGGTGTCGGCGGTGAGCCCCTCGAACACCGCTCGCGGCTGGAAGGTGATCTCTAGCCCGACCGGCGAGTATCGGCTCTTCCGGTCGTCGTAGAACGGAGCGCGCGAGGTCGGGAACAGCGGTTCGCCGCCGAAACAGAACTCCCAGCGCGGCGTGTCCGGGTCCGTGGGAATGTCCTCGGGCCACGGCTCGGGGTCGTGGACGTGGAGGAACTCCAAGACGTGCCAGAGGCGCTCGTGGTAGTGCGCCTCGCCGCGGTCGCCTTCGGGCGGCTTGAAGAAGACGGCGAGCGGCGCGCGGTCGGCGTGGTCCTCGTAGGTGTCGAGGTACTCGAGGAGCGTGTCGCGCAGGCGCAACAGCGCGGCCGGGTCCGTCGTCGACTCGCAGGCGGCGTACAGCAGGTCGCCCTCGCGCTCGACCTCGATGCCGAAGTAACAGGGGAACGGCGAGCCGTCGCGCTCGCCGAGCATCGACTCGCGGAAGGTCCGGTAGTGGTCTCGGAGCCACGCCGGCGCGTCGTCGAGCCGACCGCGGAGCGTCTCTTGGTCCAACAGCACGCCCTCGGTCCCTGGCTCGTTCATACGATGAGTCGGGGATAGACCGGCTTTTGGCTTTCGCCGATACCCGTGCGGTCGGAACGACGGAGACGAGTATTTCGCGGTGATTGACCGGTAACGGAGAGGGATCGTCAGCCGTGCTGATCGATGTCATCGACCGTGCTGATCGATGTTATCGCCCGCGCTGATCGAAGCCGTCGACGGCAACCCGTCAGTCGCTGTCAGCGGACCGAACTCAGAGGAAGAACCCCTTGAAGAAGTTGACCACGGCCCACTTGACGCCCTCGACGACCTGTCCGTCCTCGCCGCTGATCACGATGTCGTCGTTGGCGACGGCGTCGCGGAACGCGGCCGCGGGATTGTCGGCCGCGGCGATACCGGCCAGCGTCGCGCGGTCGGTCGTTATCTTCCGGACGGCGTCCTCGCTACGGCTGTCTTCGAGCGCGGTGATGCGGTTCCGATCGTCCATGGTGAGCGAGTACACCGCCTCGGAGTCGCCGTCCTGAATGTAGACGTTGGTCGTTCCGGCGAGGTTGATCGGTCCGAGGTCGACGGCGTCCGCGTTCGCGTTGTACGCCGGGACCATCTCTTCGAGCGATTCGTACAGGTCGTCGCCGTCGTCGGTCTGGGCGACCGCACCGCCGGCCAGCGCGCTCACGAGGAGGATGGCGGCGACGAAGATGAGAGAAATGCGTGTCATAGTATTCCTGAACATATGACGCGTTCTAAGTATAAAATATAGACGTATGTGGATCAAGTACAGATTACCGATGGTAGTCGAGCAATACCGGGGCGGGACTCAGTCGCTCGCGACCGCGAACCGCGAGGCGTCGCCCTCCTCGGACGGCGCGGTGAGCAGCGAGACGCCGACGGTGAGGAGCGCCGAAAGCGCCATCAGCCCGAGCGCCACGTCCCACCCGCCGGCGACGGTGCGGGGCAGCGTCGGGACGGCGTCGACGACCGCCGAGAGCACCACGGCGAGGTACACGACCTGCGGGACAGCGACGCCGACGATCATTCCCGTGCGCGTCGTCCGCTGCCAGTAGAGCGCGGATATCACCGGGAGCGCGAGGAGCGCGAATCCGGCGAAGGCGGTACCACCGACCTCGATCAGCGTCCCGGGGCGGAACAGGCTCGCGACGAACGCGAGCGCCGCGAACGCCGCCACGCCGACCCGTGCGACCCACGCCTCGCGCCGATCGGAGGCGTCGGCGTTCACCACGGGCCGGTACAGGTCGCGGGTGAAGTACGACGACCCCGAGAGCAGCATCGAGTCCGACGAGGACATCATCGCGGCCATCGCGCCGGCGATGACGAGCGCGGTGAACCACGCGGGCGCGTACTCGTTCAGCACGACCGGCAGCACGTTGGCGCCCTCGGGCACCTGGATGGGGGTCCCGGCCGCCCACGCGCCGAGCATGAACGCGGGGAGGAACAGCAGGAGGACGAGGACGGGCCAGAGCGCGAACGACCGCTTCAGCGTCGCGGCCGACTTCGCGACGAAGAACCGCTGGTTGATCTGGGGGAACATCGTCACGCCGAACGCGATGGTGATCGCGGTCGAGATGATGAACCCGGGCGTGTACGCCCCGCCGCCGAAGCTCCCGAACTCGGGCCGGGCGGCCAGCATCCCCTCGGTCGCGGCGCCGACGCCGCCGAGCGCCGAGACGACCCACGCGGCGGCGATCCAGACGACGGAGAGCATGAACAGCCCCTGGAGCGTGTCCGTCCACGCCACGCCGCGGAGGCCGGCGACCGTGACGTAGAGGATCATGAACCCGGTGATCAGCGCCGCGCCGCCCCAGTAGGGAACCGCGCCGTCGGTGAGCCCCACGAGCGCCTCGCCGGCGCCCATCTGCTGGAGCATCACGTACGGGAACAGCCAGAGGAGGCTCACGCCCGCGACCAGCGCGCGCAACCCGGTCGAGCCGAACCGGTCGCCGAGCATCTCGCCGAGCGTCACGTAGCCGTTGCGGGCGCCGATGAGCCACTGCTTGTAGCCGATCACGTACCACAGCACGGCGAACAGCACGCCGTCGAGGGTGCCCATCACGATCAGCCACTCCGGACCGGCCCGGTACGCCAGGTTCGGCCCGCCGAAGAACGTGAACGCGGACAGCAGGGTGGCGAACGTCGTGAACAACAGCACGAGCGTGCCGATCGACCGGCTCGCGAGGTAGTAGTCCTCCGCGGTCGTCTCCGAGACGCGGTATGCGACGAGGCCGAGCGCGAGCGCGACGGCGAGGTAGCCGACGACGATGCCGAGCGAGAGGCCGAGCGTCACGGCCGATCACCCTCCAGGTCGGCGGTCGCGCCGGAACCGGGGCGCTGGCCCATCCCGCGCTCCCACGCGCCGCTCCGGACGAACAGCGCGAACAGGACCGTACACAGGCCGAGCCAGGCCACGTGCCACCAGATCCACACCGGCAGCCCCGCGACGACGCGGTCGACGCCCCACAGCGGCCACGGGACGGCGAACGCGACCAGTATTGCGAACGTCGGTATCCAGACGAGATCGCTCCGTAAACGCGTCATGTAACGTAGTAGAATATCTATAGACACTAGTCAGTATCGAATAGATTCGATAGACATAATTGGAGAATATTTTTCTTCAATGAACGCCGACGGAGGGCGTGGCGATAGCTATTTTCCCCGAGGGACGAAACGTAACGTGGGCGGCTTCTGCCGCCCGATATCACCATTCACCCATCATGAAAGACACAGAAAAATACCTGATACACGCCACCATCGCGGCCGACGGCGTCGTTGAGCGCAGCGACGTCGTCGGCGCGGTGTTCGGGCAAACGGAGGGGTTACTCGGGGACGAGCTGGACCTCCGGGACCTCCAGGAGTCCTCGCGCGTCGGTCGGATCGACGTCTCGGTCGAGTCCGAGAACGGCCAGTCGTTCGGCGAAGTCACCGTCGCGTCGAGCCTCGACAAGGTCGAGACCGCCATTCTGGCGGCCGCCTTGGAGACGATCGACCGGATCGGTCCCTGTCACGCCTCCGTGGAGATAACGAGCATCGAAGACGTGCGGGCGGCCAAGCGCCGCGAAGTCGTCGAGCGCGCCAAGGAGCTGGTCGCCGGCGGCTTCGACGAGACCAGCCTCGCCAGCAGCGACGTGTTAGACGAGGTCCGCGACGCCGCGCGCGTCGAGGGCATCGTCGACTACCGGGGGCTCCCCGCGGGACCGCGCGTCGGCGACTCCGACGCCGTGATCGTCGTCGAGGGCCGTGCGGACGTGCTGACGCTGCTCGACTGCGGGATCAAAAACGCCGTCGCGGTCGAGGGCACGAACGTCCCCGAGGCGGTCGCCGACCTCACCGAGTCGCGGACGGTCACCGCGTTCCTCGACGGCGACCGTGGCGGCGAGCTCATCCTCCGCGAGCTCTCGCAGGTCGGCGAGGTCGACTACGTCGCGTTCGCGCCGCCCGGCGAGTCCGTCGAGGACCTCGGCCGCGACGCCGTCTTCGAGGCGCTCCGCGGGAAGGTCCCGTACGCCAGCCTCGCGGACGCCGCCGACCTCCGAGCGGCCGCGAGCGACGAGGAGGCCGACGACGGAACGGACGCGAGGGACGCGACCGCGGGCGACGGGAGCGTCCGCCCGGGGCACGCGAACGGCGACGACGAGTCCGGCGACGACGGCCGGGGCGGCTCGGTCGCCCGCGTGGGCGACGGGGGAGCGGTTCCGACCGATCCCTCGGCGACCGAACCGAGCGGGACCCCGGGTCCCGCGGCCGAGTCGACGGCCGTCGACTCGACGGACGAACCCGCCGAATCAGCCGACCCCGAGGCACCGTCGGCCGACGAGCCCGAACCGGAACCGATCGACGAATCGGAGTCGGAACCGACCGACGGCGAGTCCGGATCGAGCGCGGTGAGCGACTCGACGACGGGAGACGACGGGTCGAGCGTGGACTCCGCCGGCTCGAACGACGAATCGAGCGCGGCGCCGGGTAGCGAGTCCGAAGGCGACGGAGCCGCCGACGCCGACGAGCCGCGATCGATCGGGGCGCACGTCCGCGAGGTCGTCGACGGCGGGACCGGACGCGCTCGGTTCCTCGGCGACGAGTTCGAGGTCCTCGACGAGGTCGACGCCGCGGACGCGTTCGACGCGCTGGACGGCGCCGGGACCGCGCCGCACGCGGTCGTCGTCGACGGGACCGTCGATCAGCGGCTGCTCGACGTGGCGGCCCAGCGCGGGGTCGGGCGGCTGGTCGGCCGCGACCTCGGCGAGTTCGTGAAACGGCCCGTCGGAACGCGCGTCCTCGCCGCCGCGGACATCGGGCCCGAAAACTGAGTCGGGGCGGCGAGCCCGACCGCCGCGGCCCGCCGCTACTCAGACCAGTCCGACGGCGCCGAGCAGCGCGAACAGCGCGTCGCCGTACGAGAGGGAGACGACGAGTCCGACGGCCATCGGGACGACGAACGGCATGCCCGGCGAGACCAGCACGCGGTCCTCGCTGGCGACGACGTCGAGGCCGTCGCGGAGCGTCGCGGCGTCGGTGCCGTAGGCGCCGTGGTCGATGTCGCCGAGGAAGCGCTCGGCCGCCCAGGGGTCGTCGAACTCTCGACGAGAGCCGGGCTTTCCGTCCGCGTCGCCGCCGGTCCGGGCGTCGACCGCGGTTCCGCCGTCGGTCCGCGGGCCGACGTGGGTCCCGCCGTCGGTCGGATCGAACGTCTCGCCGACCGAGTCGGGGTCGGAGAGTCCGTCGGGGTCGCCTCGCAGGTCCGCCAGCGCGAGGCCCCGCCAGCGGAGGTACATCCGGAGCGCGTCCAGATCGAGGCCGTTCCGGGTCGGCCCGTCCGGGTCCTCGAACAGTCGACCGTGTCGGTCGGGCAGCGAGTCGGTCGCGACCGGCCGCGCGAAGAACATGTTCGACGAGACCTCGCCGCGGACGAGGTTGAGCGCGGCGAGGCCGACCGGGTAGGCGAGGCCGATCAGCACCGTGTTCGTGAGGATCGTCAGGGAGAACACGCCGATGTCGGTGTCGACGAGCGGGAAGAGGAGACCGCCGACTTCGTAGGTCGGGAACGTCGGGAAAAGCACCGCGAGCGCGATCATCGCCTTGGCGTCGGCGCCGCCGAACGCGCCGAGGTACCAGAAGGCGTACCCGAGCGGCGCGACGAACAGGAGGCTGATCGCCGCCCGGACGAGGAATATCCGCCCGTCGAACCCCGCGAACGGCCACAGCGAGACGGCCTCGGCGAGGAGGAGGACCGCACCGAGCAGGTACAGCGGCGGCCACAGTCGGTTCGGGAGGCGCCGGGTCCGGACGTCCCGGAGCGCCGCCCACGCGAACACGGGGACGACGAGCAGTCGGAGGACGTCCGGCAGCGTCGCGAACATGTCTCCACGGCCGACGGCGCCCGCATTAGGCGTTCGGGTTCGGGTATCGCGATCGATATTTTCTCGGCTAGTTCGCCGGGGCTTTTGTGGGTCGACCGCCGACCCGGTCGCAATGCGCCGTCGCCTCGGCACGAGCCTCTACGCGGGGCTGTTGTTCACCGTCCTCGGCACCGTCGCGTGGGCGACCGGTCGGCCGTTCGTCTTTCCCAGCCTCGGCCCGTCGGCGTTCGTCCTCGCGTTCGACCGGCGGAGCGAGCGCGAGCGGGCCGTCCGCGTGGTCGGAAGCCACCTCATCGGAGGGCTCGCGGGGATCGTCGCGTGGACGGTCGTCGCGGACGGGGCCGCGCTGACGGCCACGCTCACCGCGTTCTCCCCCGCGGGCCTCCGGCTGACCGCGAGCGCGGTCGTCTCGCTCGTGGCGACCAGCTGGGCGATGATCGCGACCGGGACGGTCCACCCCCCGGCGTGTGCCACGACGCTCATCGTGTCGCTCGGGCTCCTCTCGACGCCGGCCGAGGTGGCGATCATCGTCGCGAGCGTGACCGTCCTCGTCGCCTTCCACGCCGGCATCATCCTCGCGTTCAAGCGGCTCGCGGGAGACACGCACCCCCTGTACGGTCGGGACGACGCGCGCGACTGATCGCGGTCACTCGTCGGGTCGGTCCGGCGCCCGCTCGAAGACGTCGAGGAGCGGTTCCGAGTCGGCGAGCCCCGGAATGCGGTACTCGTCGTCGCGGAGTTCGATCACGACGGTCTCGGTTCCGAGCCGCCGGTCGAGCCGACCGCGTTCCACCCGGAGGCCCGTCTCGTCCCACGGCTCGACCCGCCACAGGTCGACGCCGAACGGCCGGTCCCGGGCGACGAGCGCGTCGTCGCCGACGCGGTACGTGACCAGCCCGTACCGGAGTTCGTGGTCGAGCGCGGCGAGGGCGAGCGGGAGCGCGACCGCGACGGCGAGGAGGGCGGCGACGGTTCCCCACTCGCCGCCGAGCGCGAACAGCGCGGCGCCGAGCGCGGGGAGGGCGGCTAAGTACCACAGTCCGGGGTGACCGAGCGGCGTCGTCAACGCTCCCGCGAGGCGAGCGCGGCGGGGCTGGCGGACGGTCCGGACCGCCCCCGCGAGCGAACCGTCGGCCGGCTGCGGGGCGGGCGGCTCGTGGGAGAACCCCAGATCGAGTGCCGACGACTCGTCGAACGCGGCCAGCCGGTCGCCGTACAGGCTCGCGAGGTCGAAGGCGAACTTCACCGCGACGATGCCGAGCAGGAGGGGGAGCCCGATCGCGTCCGGGTCGAGCGCGGAGATCGGCGTGTCGTCCTCCAGCGTTCCCGCGGCGACGATCGTGACGGTGAACAGCGCGCCGAGGAAGATCGCCGCACCCTGAGCGAACACCCCTTGAATCGCCGTCTGGGCGCTGTGGTCGCGGTACTCGCCGCGACCGAAGTACTCGACGAGCGTCGTGACCCCCTCTCCGACGAAGACGGCGATCACCGCGAGCGTCACGGTGTCGAGCGCCTCGGGCGCCAGCCCGCCGTCGGCGACGACGCCGACCGTGAGCGTGCCGACGACCGTCCAGACGACCGCGAGGATCGGCGCGGCGACCGGGAGGACGAGCAGCGACGAGAGCCGGACCTCGACGCCGGTCCACGGGACCGACAGCCCGACCCGTCGCTGCGCGAGCGGACCGAGGACCAGCCCCTGACGGTCGATTTCGGACGGGCGGCCGGCGAACAGCGCGCGGACGAGCGCCCACCCGGAGGCGATCCCGAGTTCGAACCAGTAGAGCGTCATCAGCGCCGCGGCGTTCCAGCCGAGCGAGACGACGCCGACGAGCGGGAGCAGGGTGGCGAGCGCCACAGAGAGGGCGCGCGGCCGGCGACCGCGAGCGAGGCCGCGACCGAGCGCACGCAGCCGAGCGGGCGAGCGGGCGGAGGGCATCCGTCGGTCGTTCCGGGTCGCTACACATAAGCGGTCTGGAACCTCGAGAGCCGTCCGGCGACGGGGGGAAAGAAAGTTGTCGCTCGCGGACCGACGCGTGAGTATGCGGAGAGGGTCCGGTCTCGGGTGGCTCGCGGTCGTCGCGATCCTCGTCGTCGCCGTCGTTATCGCACTCGCCGTCGCCGCGGTGACCGTCCAGTTCCTCGGGGGCGCGCGGCTGGGCGCCTACCGCACCCTCGCCGGCGTCGGCGGGGTCGGCGCCGGGATCGTGGGACTCGGACTTGCGGCGTACGCCTTCGACTGAGCGGAGCGGGGGCGGGCCCGGATTCGGGCGCGAGAGCTCGTTCGCGGTTCGTGACTGCCGTGAATCAGGCTCCGCCGCCGCCGTAGCTCCCGGCCTCGGCCTCCGTCTCCCGTTCGCGGCGCCGTCTGTCGGAGTCCTCGCTCCGCTCCGAGGGGGACTCTCGGTGCTGGCCCCACCGGTACAGCACGTACGTCGCGCCCGCGGCGGCGACGCCGGCGGCGTGGTTCACGTACGGGAGGCCGACGGCGTAGCCGACCGCGGTGAAGAGCGCGGTCGCGACCGTCGCGGCGACGATCCAACGGGACACCCAGGGCTCTCCGTCACTGGCCATGGCGACACGTGGCGACGGCCGGGGACAAATGCTTTCGGCCGCTTCGAACGAGAGGCCTCGGCGACGGCCGCGAGGGGTCAGGCCTCGCGTTCGAACGAGGGGTCGAACATCTGCGCCGACATCGGCACCGGGTCGCCGTCGGTGAGGTTGTACGCGGAGAAGTCGGTGACGCCCGCCTCGCGGAGCAGGTCCTCGTCGTAGAAGCTGTTACCCGTACACGCCGCCGGATCGCGGGAGAGGATTTCGAGCACCGCGTCGGAGACGATCTCCGGGGTGCGCCAGTCGTCTTCGGTCCCGAGGCCGAAGTAACGGGTCGCGCGGGTGTCGACGGCGGTCACCGGCCAGAACGTGTTACAGCCGACGCCCTCGCCGGCCAGCTCCTCGGCGAGCGAGAGCGTGATGAACGACATCCCGAGCTTCGACCACGCGTACGGCGCCTTGCCGGGCGAGCGGTCGGTCACGACCGGCGGGGAGTTCGACAGGAGCCACGCCTCGTCGAGGTCGGCGAGGTGATCGGCGAACTCGTGCGCGACGAGGTGGGTCCCGCGGACGTTCACGTCGGTGAGGAGGTCGAACCGGTCGCCCGACAGGTCGGCGACGTTCGCCAGCTGGATGGCGCTCGCGTTGTTGATGACGATGTCCACCTCGCCGAAGTGATCGATCGCCTCCTCGACGACCGCCTCGACGCGGTCCTCGTCGCGGAGGTCGAGTTCGAGCGCGAGCGCCTCGGGGCCGCGGTCGCGGACCTCGCGGGCCGTCTGCTCGATCGACCCCGCGAGTTCGGAGTCGTCGTCGTCCGTCGTCTTCCCCGTCGAGACGACGTTACAGCCGTGGTCGGCGAGCGCGAGCGCGAGCTGCTTTCCGATGCCGCGAGTCGTGCCGGTGATAAAGGCCGTCGATCCCGAGAGATCGGGTGCCGCAGGTGCCATGGTCCTCATTCGGAGACCCGCGGTATAATTCTCGGTGTCGGGACCGCGGGACGACGGCGGCGACCCGGGCGGCTCAGCGCGCCGGTCCGACGTCGCGGTGGAGGTACATGTAGAGGAGGACGGGGACGATGGCGAAGACGACGGTCGCGACCGCCCACCCGAGCGCGTGTCGGCTGCCGCGGGCCTTGGCGTCGCGGTAGATCCAGACGGCGACGGCGAGGACGATCCCGTAGACCACGAGCGTGAGCGGGAGCGACCACGGGAGCGCGACGCCGAAGAGGCTCATGGCAGTCGGGTTCGGCTCTACCGCCGTGAGCCCTTCGATCGGGACCGGAGGCGGCTCACTCGCCGCCGGTCAGGTCCGCGCGCATCACGAAGTCGGGCTCGCCCGCGACGGCGACGCGGTTCGCGCCGGTGTCGCTCACGTGCTCGACCGTCTCGGGGATGAGCACGCGGGCGTCGTCGGCGTCGACGCTCCCGGCGTCGGCCGCGACCGCGTCGTACAGCGTTCCCGCGGCGTCGACGTCGCGCCACGCGGCGACGCCGTAGGTCGCGGTCCGGACCGTCTCCCCGTCGGCCTCTCGCTCCGACACGCGGGTGCGGACCGCGAAGCCGACGAACGCGTCCGCGTCGGCGACCCCGATCAGCCGCCCGTCGGCGGCCGCGGTCGCCAGCCGCTCGCGGGTGAGTTCAGAGCAGGCCCACGACTCGTTCGGGTCGAGCGCGAGCCCACGCAGGTGGTCGCGGGCGTCGCTGTCGGTCCAGAACGCCCACGCCGCGTTCGGGTCGGCGTCGCCGACTGGCGTCGGGTCGGCGTCGCTCGCTCCTGCCGTGTCGTCGACGCCCGCGTCCGGTTCCGGCTCCGCGAACCGGAACTCCGTCTCGGGCTCGAAGCCGACCGCGCGCGACTGCCCGAGCCCCATGACGTTCCACGAGAACACCATGTTGCGACAGACGGTCGCCCCGCGCTCCCGGCCCCAGTCGAGCGCGGCCTCCGAGAGCGCGGTCCCGACGCCGTGGCCGCGGGCGGCGGGGTCGACGCGGATCCCCTGCCCCCACGCCTCCCACTCGGAGAGCGAGACGGCCTGGATACAGCCGACGACAGCCTCGGGCTCGCCGGCCGCGGCGGCGCCGGTCCCGTCGCCCTCGGCGAGGGTGTCGTCCGCCTCTCGTCCGTCGAGGCCGGCGGCGTCGACCGCCTCGGCCGGGAGCGTCGCGACGAACGTGCCGCGGTCGGGGTCGTCCGACTCGGCCCAGTCGGCGAAGACGCGCGGGATGTAGTCCTCGTGGCGCTCGCCCCACGTGTCGCCGGTGAACGCCGCGACCGCGTCGGCGTCCGCCGGGCGGGCCTCGCGGACGACGACCCCGACATCGCGACCGGAGGGCGCGGCGTCGGGGGTCGCGGCGGCCTCGTCGCCCGAGTCGCTCCCCTCCTCGCCCGACCCGCTCATCGCCACGGCTGCGACTCCGCCGTCAGCTCGCCGGCGAGGTCGCGGCGCATCGCGTCGGCCGGGTCCGACCGGTTCGCGAGCGCCCACATCAGCTTCACCTTCGCGGTCCCCGGGAGGGTGTCGCCCGCCTCGACGACGCCGGCGTCGAGCAGGTCGCGGCCGGTGTCGTACACGCGGTCGCAGACCCGCCCCTCGAGACACTGGCTCGTCATCGCGACGACGGTCCCGCCGTCGACGAGTTCCTCGATCCGCGGGATCAGGTCCGTGTGGACGTGGCCGAGCCCGGTGCCCTCGATCACGACGCCGTCCTTGTCGTCGAGGTAGTCCCACGCGGCGGGGTCCATCCCGGGCGTGAACTTGACGAGTTCGACGTCGCCGTCGAGGTCGGGTGCGACGCCGACGGCGTCGGCCGTGTCGGCGCCCTCGTCGCTCCCGTCGGTTCCGCCCCGCGGGAGCGGCTCGCGGCGCCACTCGATCGCGGCGTCGGCGGCGTCGCCGTCGGCGCCCGCCTCGGCGGCGGCCTCGTAGTGGACCAGTCCGAGCGGTCGGGCACCGACCGTCTCGAACGCGTCCCGGCGGGACGTGTGGTTCTTGCGGACGCGCGTGCCGCGGTGGAGCGCGCAGGCGTCGTCGGAGGGGGCCGCGTGCATACAGACCAGCGTCTCGGCGTGGTCGGCCTTCGCGGCCTCGACCGCGCAGACCGCGTTCATCACGTTGTCGGAGGAGGGGCGGTCCGCGGAGCGCTGGCTCCCCGTGAACACGACCGGCACCGGCGAGTCGAGCATGAAGGAGAGCGCGGACGCGGAGTACTGCATCGTGTCGGTGCCGTGCATCACGACGACGCCGTCGGCGCCCGCCTCGACCTCCTCGGCGACCGCCTCGGCGAGCTCGCGCCAGATGGACGGATCCATGTTCTCCGAGAGGATGTTCGCGACGACTCGACCGCGGTAGTTCGCGCGGCCGGCGAGCTCCGGGACGGCCCGGAGGACGTCCTCGGCGTCGAACTGCGCCGTGACGGCGCCGGTCCGGTAGTCGACGGTGGAGGCGATGGTCCCGCCGGTCGAGATGAGCGAGACCGTCGGCAGGTCGTCGTCGAAGGTGATCTCGGAGGTCGCGTCGCCCGCGTCGTCGGTCTCCGCCGCGGGGTCTACCTCGCGGACGCCGGACTCGACTACCTCGACGTCGGCCGCCTCGCGGTCGACGCCGACGTTGTAGCCGCCGTCGAGTTTGACGACGAGGTGGTCGCGCGTCGTGGAGGGGAGCAGTACGCCCTCGTTGGTGACGCCCCCGCGCTCGACGCGGACGCGATCTCCCGGTTGCATACGACCGGGTTCCGCCGGGGCGGACTTGAATCCAACCGTTCGCGGTCGGTTCGGCGGACGCGGCCGAAACGGAGCGGTCGAGCGAGGCGCTTTGAGGACGCGACGACGGTGCGGGAACGGGAAACAGAGAAGGGGGGACAGCCGAGCCGGCGGCTATCGGCTGGGTGCGGGGGTGGCGGCCGGCCGCGTCAGTGCTCGATGTACTCCGCTTCCCAGTCGGTGCGCGCCTCGATCTCGCGGCGGCCGCGACGGGTCAGCGTGTAGTAGTTGGTGCGGCGGTCGCGTTGGCCCTTCTCGACGAGTCCCTTCTCGACGAGCGTGTCGAGGTTCGGGTAGAGGCGGCCGTGGTGAATTTCCTTCTCGTAGTACTCTTCGAGTTCCTCTTTGATAGCGAGCCCGTGCGGCTCGTCGAGCCCCGCGATCACGTAGAGCAGGTCACGCTGGAAACCTGTGAGGTCGTACATACAACTGTCGAGACATACCTTTCGAGAATAAATAAATATACCGTTATATCAGTCTCCGTACGACCAAACAGCGGGTTGTGCGTCGTCGTAACAGACGGGTTCGTTCTGTCAACTCCGCAACTGTCACGGGAGAGCGGGGCCGTCTTCGGCGGTCTGAGGTTGTTACTCTCAACTGAGATATGTGTGTCGAGTCGGCGGTCAGTACGCGTGTGTCGGGGCCGGTCACCGAAGGCGCGCGGCGCGCGGTCGAACGACGCGACGAGCGATAAGCCGTCGCTACCTGGTCGAGTATCGGAAGAAGGCACGCCCGACGCGGAAAAAAGCCGCGTCGGGCCTGCCAATTGGTCCCCGCTGACGCTTCGGCCCTCCAGACGAAGCGTCACCCGACGATACACCGTCGGGAGTGATAAACGTGTCGTACGCCGCTCACATGTGTTCTTCTTCTAACACCCAGCCGAGCGCGCGCTTGTAGTGAGTGAACAGCTCCTCGACGCCGCGGTGATTCATTTCCTCGTCCGCTAACTGCTCGCGGAGGAACTCGTACTGCTCTCTGATCTCCTCTTCGGAGCGCATGTGAAGTGATACGGAGCCGTCCCCGATAGTGTTGTGGCCGAGGGGATCGGGGCGGTTGAGAGTTATCGGTACCACGCGACGAGCACGCCGGCTGTTAGCAATACGCCGACGGCGGTCAGGACGCCGCCGAGACGCACCGACCCGTCGAGCGTCGTCGTTTCGAGTACCATCGCCACGCCGATCATCGCCGTCAGGGCGCCGGTTATCAGGAACACGGCGCCCCACACGACGTCGGGGACCAGCTTGGCTACCTCGCCGATGAGCACGTCGAATATCTCGTCGAGCATGGGGATCAGCCGTGTGAGGCGGACGATCCCGGCGGGCAAAATACCGTCGACGGTCGCCCGCGAACGGTAACGTTGATACGTCGACCGCGGGTACGAAGGGAGACGATGAACGACCGGACTCGCGAGTACCTCCGGGGGCGGTTCGGCGACTACTACCGGTCGGTCTCGCTGTCGCTCCCGCCCGACGCGAACCTCCGCGAGTGGGGCCACATCCCGTGGACGCCCGGGTCCGGAACGACGATGGTCCGCCACCAGTCGCTGTTCGACCTCGGCGACGTCGACACGTTCTTCGCGGACAACGCGCCCCGCCACGCCTACTTCTCGGCCGCGCGCTACGACGATCCCGGCGCGGCGACGATGGGGCAGAAGGGGTGGCGGAACGCCGACCTCGTCTTCGACTTGGACGCCGACCACCTCCCGGGCGTCGACCCCGAGACCACCTCCTACCCGGAGATGCTGGCGGCGTGCAAGGACGCCCTCCTGCGGCTTTTAGACTTCATCGACGACGACTTCGCGTTCGAGGACGTGACCGTCGTCTTCTCCGGTGGCCGGGGATACCACGTCCACGTCCGCGACGAGAGCGTCCGCGAGTTGGACAGCGACGCGCGCCGCGAGATCGTCGACTACGTGCGCGCCATCGACCTCGACACCGACGGCCTGATCCGGACCGTCTCCGACCGCGGGACGACGAAGCGCGTGCTTCGGACCGAGGGGGGCTGGGGCGCGCGCGTCCACGACGCCCTGATCGAGTACGCGGACGACCTCCGCGAGATGGACGACGAGGAGGCGCGCGAGCGACTGACGGAGCTCGACGGGATCGGCGACGGGCGCGCGAAGACGATCCGCGGCGCGTTCGAACGGAACCCGACCGCGGTCCGCGAGGGCAACGTCGAGGCGGGCGGCCCGGGCGTGCGCCGGCTCGTCTCCGCGCTCGCCGCCCGCGTCGCCGCGGAGGACGCCGCACCGATCGACGAGCCGGTCACCACCGACACCCGTCGGCTCATCAGGCTGCCCGGAACGCTTCACGGCGGCTCGGGACTCGTCGTCACGCCGCTCGACCGCGAGGAACTCGACGACTTCGAGCCGCTGCGCGACGCGGTCCCGGACCGGTTCGTCGGCCGCGAGATCCGGATCGAGACCGAGGCCGACCGGACGGTAGAATTAAACGATGAGCGCGTTACAGTCCAATCCGGTAGAAACACCGTGCCCGAGTACGCGGGGGTCTTCCTGATGGCCCGCGGCGAGGCGCGGAAAGCCCCCGAACCATGACCGACGAATGAACCTCGACGAACTCCGCTCCGCGCAGGCGAAGGAACGCCGGAAGGACAGCCTCCAGCACCTGCGAGACTCGTTTTACGACGACGTGGGCGCGTACGTCGCGGACCTGCGCGCCGCCCGCGACCGCCGGGCCGAGCAGGTGGAGAACCCCTTCGAGGACGACGACATCCGCCGGCTCTCGGACGAGGTCGAGACCGCGGAAGAGGTCGCCGAGGCGCTCTACGAGCGGCGCGTCGGGAAGGTGGTCAAGCTCGCCTCCTTCGCCGCGGCAGACATGTCGGTCGACGAGGACGGGATGACGGCCGAGGAACGCCGGCTGTTCGACGACCTCGTCGAGCGCATCACGGCGAACAAATCGCAGGTGCTCGACGTGCTCGCCGGCGAGTCTCCGGTGTCGGACGATACTCCAGTGCCGGACGATACCCCGGTGTCGGACGAGCCCGGAACGGCGGACGCCCCGCCCCTCGCGGAGGAGTCGGCGCAGGCGAGCGGGGCGGAGGCGGACCGCGCGGGTTCGGAGCCGACACCGGCCGCCCGGGAGTCGGCGTCGACCGACCGGCAGCCGACGAGTGCGGGCTCGCAGACGGCTGACGCAGAGGGCGCGTCCGCCGACGCGAGCGCGTCCGCCGACGCGGGCGCGCTCGCCGGTGCGATGGGCGGCGACGGAGGAGACCCGACCGGCGGCGACGGCTCGACAGACCTGGCCGACGGCGACGCGGTATCCAGCGCTCCGGACCCGGACGACGCCGAAACCGGCCCCCGGGAGACGACACGGGACGGGGCCTCGGACGGGGAGGCGGAAACGCCGGTCCCCCCCGAACCGGCACCGCCGGGAGCGGTCGGCGTCGGCGACGAGACCGACGACACCGGCGAGGCCGACGGGCTGACGGCCGACGCTCCCGCGGACGACGCGGAAGAGGGCCCGGGAGCGACCACGGACGGTGGCTCGATGCCCGAATCACCGGCGGGCGCCGCTCCGGGCGCCGGGTCCGACGCGTCGACCGACCGGACGACCGTGCGGATCACCCGCGACGTCGGGGCCATCTTCGGCGTCGACGAGCGGGAGTACGACCTCGCGAGCGAGGACGTCGTGTCGCTCCCGGTCGAGAACGCCGACCCGCTCGTCCAGCGCGACGCGGCCGAGCGCATCGACTGAGCGCGGTCGATGCCGCCTCTTCTCGGCGGTGATCGGTCGGACTCCGGCGGCAGCGCCGGTGACCGCGAAATCGAGCGCGTCGCGGCCCTGCTGGGCGCCGCGGCGACGCTCCTCGCGCTCGGCGGGATCGCGCTCGCTGTCTCGCTCGACCCGACCTTCTCGTGGACGACCGACGCGCTCTCCGATCTGGGGGTCCGCGAGCGGAGCGCCGCGGCGTTCAACCGAGGGCTGATCGGCGGCGGGGCCGTCGGCGCGTGCTACGCGGCGGGTCTCGCGTTCGCCGAGACGAGCGGCCGCGGCGACGGGACGATGGAGCGAGTCGGCGGCGCGGTCCGAACGCTCCTCCTCGCGCTGTCGATGGTCGCGATGGCGGGGGTCGGCGTCTTCGATCTCACCGAACCGCTACACGGACCGGCCGCGGTCGGGTTCTACGGGCTCATCACGCTGGTTTTCGCGGTCGACGGCTGGCTCAGGCGAGACCGGACGACCGGCCGCGTCGCGCTCGCGTTCGCCGTCGCTCACGTCGCGGTCTGGGCGACGTTCGCCGCCGGGTGGTGGCCGGTGACGGGGCTCGCGCTGCCGGAGCTGCCCGGCGCGCTCATGCTCGCCGCGTGGGTGTGGGTCGTCGGACCGGCGCCCGTCGTCGAGGCGGTTCGGCCCCGTCAGAGCGCGTCACAGGGCCCGACCGACGAACACTAACCGCGCGGGTGGCTACGGGCGATCGATGGAGTTGGAGTTCCTCGGCGGTGCCCGCGAGGTCGGCCGGAGCGCCCTCCTGGTCGACGGCGCGCTACTCGTAGACTACGGACTCATGACCGCCGAGCCGCCGCAGTACCCCGTCCGAGACCCCGAGCCGGAGGCGGTTGTCGTCTCGCACGGGCACCTCGACCACGTCGGCGCCGTCCCCGCGCTGTTGAAGGGCGACCGGCGGCCCGCGATCCACTGGACGCCGCCGACCGGCGAGCTCGCGCGGACCCTCGCCGAGGACACGCTAAAGCTCCACGGCAACAGCCCGCTGTGTCCGTTCGGCGCCGAACACGTCGCTCGGCTGGGCGAGGTGGAACGCCGTCACGGATACGACGAGCCGTTCGCGGTCGCCGGCGGGGTCGACGACGGGGGCTACGAGGTGACGCTGTTCTCGGCGGGTCACATCCCCGGGTCGGCACACGTCCTCGTCGACGACGGGGAGACGCGGCTGCTGTACACCGGCGACTTCCACACCGACGACCAGCGCCTCGTCGCGGGGACGACCGCGCGGCCCGACGCCGACGTCGTGGTGTGCGAGTCCACCTACGCCGACGTGACCCACGAGGACCGCGCCGCGGTGGAGTCGTCGTGGGGCGACCGCGTCGAGCGGACGACGTGGGAGGGCGGGACCGTCGTCGCGCCCGCGTTCGCCATCGGTCGGACGCAGGAGCTCCTCCTCGTCGCGGCCGCGAACGGGCTCACGCCGTACGTCGACGGGATGGGCGTCGGCGTGACGAAGATGCTCCGGCGGTACCCCTCGTTCCTGCGCGACCCGGAGGCGTTCCGCGAGGCGATGGGGCGAGCGCGGTTCGTCACGGGACGCGACGGCCAGCGGAAGCGGATCGCGGCCGAGAACGCGCTGATCGTCACCACGTCCGGGATGCTCGCCGGGGGCCCCGTCCACACGTATCTCCCCGAGATCCGCGCGAACCCGACGAACCTGGTGACGCTGACGGGGTACCAAGTGGAGGGGACGCCGGGACGCGAGCTACAGGACCGCGGTCAGTTGGAGTTGAACGGGCGGGTTCAGCCCGTGAGCGCGCGGGTCGGGTCGTACGACTTCTCCGCGCACGCGGACCGGGGTGGACTGGAGTCGTTCCTCGAGGAGTACCGCGACGCGCGGGTGCTCGTGAACCACGGCGACCGGTGCGAAGCGTTCGCCGCGGACCTGCGTGCGGACGGGGTCGCGGCGAGCGCGCCGGAGATCGGGGAGCGGATCGAGGTGTGAGGCGGGTCACACTGGCGAGAACCGAAGACAGTCGATACGAACGTCGCGCGACGGCCGACGCTCGAGCAACAATGACCGGGGATCCCGATTTCGAAAAAACTGGGTCCTCAGACCGGTTTAGCGGGGCCGGAAGCCGCTACTCCCCGCCGTCGGTGTACGCCCAGTCGTCGAGCACGCGCTCGGCGACCGCGTTCGCTTCCGCGGGCGTGGGGCAAGAGCCGTCGACGACCTCCTGAGAGAGCTCGCCCGCGAGGTCGTACACGACGCTTCCGTCCGCGCGCTCGGCCACGCGCTCGAACGTGGGCCGGTAGCCCGCGGCGGCGCGCTGACCGATCTCGTCGAGCGAGGCGTCGATGGTGTACTCGAGCTGACGGACCGCTTCCTGAGGTTCCATATACGTCTCATCAGGTTGGAACTACTTATAGGTACTCGGATTCGGAACTGAGTTAATTCCGACTCGCGCCCGGTCGCGGATCGACGTTTATACGCCGTCGGAGAGCCGACCGGGGGCATGACCGATCCAGACGAGTCCGACGCCGACGCGGCCGGACGGGACGCCGAGGCGGCCCCGCCCGTCGCGGACCGTGCGGACGACGTCGCCGAGCGCGCCGCGGTCGCGAGACGCGCCGCGGAGGCGGGCGCGGCCGTCGCCCGCGAGAGCTTCCGCAGCGACATCGCGGTGGAGACGAAGGGCGAAGACGACGTGGTGACGGAGGCCGACCGCGCCGCCCAGCGCACCGTCATCGAGTCGATCCGCGAGTCGTTCCCCGACGACGCGGTCGTCGGCGAGGAGGAGGACGAGCGCAAGACCGTCCCCGAAGCGGGAGCCGCGTGGGTGATCGACCCCATCGACGGCACGAACAACTACGTGCGCGACATCCGCGTGTGGGCGACCGCGGTCGCGGCCGTCGTCGACGGCGAGCCCGTCGCGGCCGCAATCGTCGCGCCCGCGCTCGGTGACACCTACACCGCCGACGCCACGGGCGCGTACCGCAACGACGAGCCGATCTCCGTCAGCGACACCGCTGACCCGCGACGCGCGACCGTCGACCCGACGATCTGGTGGGACTACGACGCCCGCGACGAGTACGCGGCCGCCTGCGAGGCGATCGTCACCCGCTTCTCGGACATGCGTCGGTTCGGCGCCGCGCAGGTCGTCCTCCCGACCGTCGCGGCCGGCGGGCTGGAGGGAACGCTCACGAACCTCCGCGCGAACCCGTGGGACACGGTTGCGGGGGTCTTCGTCATTCGGCAGGCGGGCGGTCGCGTGACGGACTTGGAGGGGGACCGCTGGCGCCACGACTCGACGGGGCTCGTCGCCTCGAACGGGACCCTCCACGACGAGGTGCTCGCGGCCGCGAACGAGATCGAATCGGACTCGTAAGCGATTTTCGGGGCGGTCGCGAGTCGACTTCGTGTCGATGGGAACCAAGCCGAGGCTGGCGATCGGTCGACGGTGAAGACCTCCGAATCCCCAGCCGCTCGTTTATAAATATCTGACAGCGGATCGGTGGAGAACGCCTCCAAAGCCCCAGCCGCGTGGAGGGGGGGCAGGCGACGTAAGCACCGCAAGGAGTGAGCGAAGCGAACGACTGAGGAGCGTGGTTCGAGAGAGCGGAGCTCTCTCGTCATCACGAGACGCCGAAGGCGTCTCGAACGACAGCGAGCGTGCCCCCTCCACGCGGCTACCCCTTTGAGTCCCGCCCGACCGCACCGCAACCGCAGCCTCACGCCTCCCCAACCTCGTCGGGCGCATCCTTCGGGCTCCCTTCGGTCGCCCTCGGAGCGCCCGACTCCCTCGCGCGTGCGACTCGCGCCCTTCGAGCGCTCGTCGGCACGCGCCGCGGCATGGTGTTGGGTGGTTAATGGAGCGGTCGTATTCCGGAGCCGAGGGTTCAAATCCGGGGCCGGCGAACCGGGGCGTATGTACGCGGTCGTCGGCTGCAACGAGTGCGCCAACATGTGGCTGGTCACGGACCCCGAGACGAGCGAGACGGCGAAGTGCTCGCGGTGCGGGAAGACCCACCGGACCGCCAAGCTCAAGCGCTTCTTCGAGTCCGAGGACCGGGCGGCCGCCCGCGAGGCGCGGTCGGCGCTGCTCGCGAAGAAGCGCGGCGACAGCGCGGCGTTCGCCGAGGTCGACCACGTCGCCGACCTCGAGGCCGCCGTCGACGACGCGGGCGTCAACGACCGGGAGTACCTGGAGGCGTCGGGCATCGACGCCGACGCGGTCGACGAGGCGGGCGACCGGGCGGCGGGCGGCGGCGGCGACTCGCGGAGCCGGACCGAGGTCGTCCGCGACGCGGTCGACGCGGTCGACGAGCCCACCGAGGCGGCCGTGGTCGACCGCGCGAGCGAGGCGGGGGTCCCCGCGGAGAAGGCCCGCGAGATCCTGACCCGCCTCGCGCGCCGCGGCGAGCTCACCGAGTCGAACGGCCGGTATCGCGCCCTCTAAGCCCGGTTTCGCGGGGCCCGGACCGGCGACTGGACAAAGCACTTATATTACGCTCGTAACGGGTCGCACATGGACACCCGCACGGCCCTCCTGACGGCCGCGGTCGCCCTCCTCGTCCTCGGGGCGGTCGGCGCCGTCGCGGCGCCCGACGCGCTCACCGACCCGCGCGAGACGGACGAGCCTCCCGGACGGATCGACATCGCGGGCGCGACGGTCGCGCCCGGCGAGGTACGCGGCGAGACCGCGGAGCTCCGGCTCGGGACCGACCTCCGGCACCGGGGCGGAGCCGTCGAGAACGTCACCGTCCGCCACCGCGCGATCGGCAGCGAGTCGGGGCTCCTCGTCGACGAGACGACCGTCACGGTCGGCGACGTCGACTACGAGGGCGAACGCACCGTCAACGGCACCGTCGACATCGAGCGCGAGGGCGGCTACCGCATCGAGACCGTCGTCTTCGCCGACGGCCAGCGCCGGGAGGAGCAGACGACCCGCATCGCGGGCGTCGCGGCGCTCACCCCCGACTACGCGGACACGCAGGTCGGCTTCACAGATGGGACGGTCTGGCCCACTGTCGCGGTGAGCGTCGTCGAGGCCGACAACCGGACGGCGACGCTGTCGGCGTCGGTGTCCGTGACGAACCGGGGCGACGAGGCCTCCGAGGACGTCGACCTCCGCGTGCTCCTCCGGCAGTCGGAGTCGAACGTGATCGCCGCGGAGGCGACGGAGACGGTCGGCACCGTCCGCCCCGGGCGCACCGACACCGTGACGGCGACCGTGGAGGTCCCCGCCGGGTACAACTACTACGTCGACGCCGCGCTGTTCGACGACGACGTGCTCGTCGACGAGACCCAGGGCGTTGCGAACCTGAACCCCCGCGAGACGATCACCGCGGACGAGACGGTCCGCGACGTCGAGTTCTCCGTGGAAGACTTCGAGCGCGAGGACGGTGAGGCGGGAGACGACGGGGCCGGCGACGACGGCTACCAGAGCCCGGACGCCAGCGACGACTCGACGCCCGGGTTCGGTCCCGTCGTCGCGCTCGTCGCGCTCCTCGCGGCGGCGCTGACCGCACGGAGGCGACGATGACCGCCGACCCGCCCGCGGACAACGCGAGCGAGGACCCGCTCGGATCGAGCGGCGAACCGACCGACCGCAGTCGAGACCGCGACCCATCACAACACATGACGGACGACACCGACGCGACCGACCGCACGGCGACCGCCCCCGGCCGCACCGACACCGACGAAGAGCGAGAGGCCGCCGACTCGTCGGGGGTCACTCGCCTCTCGACCGACCGCCTCCGGGGACTGCTCGACCGGGTCGGCCTCGCGGCGCTGTCGCTGCTCGCGGTGGTCGCCGGCTGGGGGTTCTACAGCCAGTCCGGGAACGCGATCCGCATCTGGTTCGACTCGGCGTACCAGTCCGCGGCGCTCGCGGTGTTCAACCTCGCGGTCCTGCTCGTCGCGCTGGCGGGCGTGGCCCACCAGCTCCGTCGGATCCGCGCGACGGAGTCCGGCGGCTCGGGCGAGTAGCCCTCACGGCAAGCGGTCGGCGGCTATTCGTCGGGGATCTGGTCGGTGTCCGCGGGGATCTGTTCCACCTGTCCGGCGAGCGTCGCGGCGTCGCCGGCGACGGTGGAGGGCTCGACGCCGGCCTCGGCGGCGACCAGTCGGACGTGGGCGGCGAGCAGCGCCAGCGCCCTGAGCCCGGCGCCGTCGGGCTCGTCGTCGGTGCGCTGGGCGAACGTGGTGTCGACCTCGCCGTCGCGGACGACGCCGACGTGGACCGCGTCGATCCCGTCGCCGTCGAGGAGGTCGCGGGCGCGGGCGAGTTCCGTCTCGAACTCGTCGTCGCTGGCGTCGTCGTCTCCGGAGGTGTCGTCGCTCATACCCGCGACTCGGACGGGCGGCGGTAAAAGCGCCGTGGCGACGGCGAGTCGAGTGAAGGCCCGTACAGGGGTCGAACTCGGGTTCGAACGGTGAAAGAGCAGAGAAGGGCGGGGACCGGACCGGTCGGCGAGCGCGACGCGGCGCTACTCCTCCGGCCGGGGGCGGGCGATGAACAGCGACTCTTCCAAGGTGAACGGGTCGTACACCGACTGGTGACAGACGCAGTAGGTCCCGTCGGCCGCGTCGTAGCGGGCGGACTCGCCTAACACCTTGTAGCCCGGGATGCAACAGAAGTGGGTACAGACGTTGAGGTACGCCAGGAATCCCTGATCGGTCGAGGCCTGGAGCCACTCGTCGTTCTTGGCCGCCTCCTCGATCTGCGGCGAGCGGATGACGACCGCGTTGAGGTTCGTGTCGGCGTCCTCGGAGCGCCACGTGACGGAGGCCGGCTTACCGACGCCGTCGCTGCCGATCCCGTTGCCCCACTCGGTGTAGTCCTCGAAGTCGTCGACGTGGATCTTGTCGCCGGCCGAGTACGTCTCCGACTGCCAGTCGTACGGCGGGCCGCTCGCGGACCGGAACACGTTATCGGACTCGAAGTTCGGCTGGACGTTCTCCTGAGACTCGACGCCGCAGTACTGGAACCACGCGCCGGCGTAGGTCTTGCCGCCGAGGTCCTGTTGGGCGACCTCGATCTCCTGTCCCTCTTGGGTGACGGTCGTCGTCTCGGGCCAGATGCCTTCGATGAACCCGTCGTCGTTGACCTGAAGCGGGATCTGCGGGAGGCCGCGGGGCGCGGGACCGCCGGTCTTCGCGATGGTCGTCGCGATCGTCGACCCGCCCCCGACGCCGCCGGCGGTCGTCAGGGTGTTCACGGTCGCCGACCCCATCGCGCCGACCCCCGCGAGGGCCGCGCCGCCGACGACGCCCTTCACGAAGCGGCGCCGGCCGGACTCTGACGGATACTTGTCGGACGCACTCATGGCCGGAACTGAGGGTGGATCGGTAAAAAGGGTGACGAACCCTCCATCGCGGCGGGAATCGACGCGCCGCGACCGCTCCCATCGAAGTAGCGGCCGGGTTCACCGACGGCCGTACGGTCGGCGCGTCACCGACCCACAGGAACTTTCGTGCGGAATTTACTCGGCGCCGAGGCAAACATTCGTCTAGACCGCGGTTTTTAACCCCCGGCACCCGGAGACGTGTGGTATGAAGTTGCACAATCGGAACGTGCGGACGGACGTTCGAGAACTCGGGGCGCTGGTGGGGGATGTTCTCGCCGCACAGGCCTCGACCGATGCGTACGAGACCGTCGAGGCGCTCCGCAACGCAGCGATCGGGTACCGACGCGGGGACGCCTCGGACCGCGACGCCCTCCACGAAACTGTCGACGGCCTCTCGACGACCCGCGAGGAGGTCGTCGCCCGGGCGTTCACGACCTACTTCGAGCTCATCAACCTCGCGGAGGAACGCGAGCGGGTCCGCGCGGTCCGGAACGCCGACGACGGTTCCGCCCTCCACGACTCCTTCGACGCGACCATCGCCGAGTTCGCCGAGGCGGGCGTCGAGGCCGACGAGTTAGAGGAGCTGCTCGCGGACGTCCTCATCGAGCCGACGTTCACCGCCCACCCGACCGAGGCGCGGCGGTCGACCGTGAAGTCCAAGCTCCGCTCCATCGCGAACCACCTCGAGGAGCTCGACGAACGCAACCTCACCGAACGCGAGCGGCGCGCCGTCTGGCGCGACGTCTCCGCCGAGGTCACCAGCCTGTGGGGCACCCGGCAGGTCCGGCAGCGACCCCCGGAGCCGGAAGACGAGGCGCGTAACGTCCAGTGGTACCTCGAGAACACCCTGTTCGATGTCGTCGGCGACGCCTACGAGGAGTTCGAGGAGACCATCTCGAAGGAGTACGACGACATCGACTGCCCCAAGCTCTTCGAGTTCCGTTCGTGGGCGGGCTCCGACCGCGACGGCAACCCGTTCGTCACGCCCGAGGTGACCGACGAGACGCTCGAACGCCAGCGCGAGGTCGCCGTCGAGAAGTACCGCGACCGGTGTAAGCGGCTCTCGGCCGTCCTGAGTCAGGACGGCGACCGGTACGCGAAGGGCGACGCCCTGGCGCGGTCGCTCGCGGCCGACGCCGAGCGGTTCCCGACCGTCGTCGAGGAGGCCCGCGAGCGCTACCCGGACGAGCCGTACCGCCAGAAGCTCCGGCTGATGCGCGAGCGGCTCGACCGCGTCAACGACGTGCGCCCGGGCGAGTACCCCGACGGCGACGCGTTCCTCGACGACCTCGACGTCATCGCCGAGTCGCTGCGCGAGGACGGGCAGGAGTCGGTGCTGGAGTCGTTCGTCGAGCCGTTCCGTCGGCAGGTGGACACGTTCGGGCTCACGCTGGCGTCGCTCGATCTGCGCGACCACCGCGAGAACCACACCGAGGCCGTCGCCGAGGCGGTCGCCACGGAGGGCGTCGACTACGGGGAGATGGACGAGTCCGAGCGCGTCGATTTCCTCACGGAGGCGATCCTCCAGGACGAGCCGGTCGTCGACGTGGACGAGCCCGGCGACGTCTCGGAGACGACCGAGCGCGTCCTCCGGCGGTTCGCGTCGTTCGCGGAGTGGCAAGAGGAGTACGGCCAGCAGGCGATAGACACTTACTGCATCTCGATGACGGAGGAGCCCAGCCACGTCCTCGAGGTGCTCTTCTTGGCCGACCAGGTCGGCGTCGTCTCGCTGCCCGACCACTGTGCGGTCGACGTCGTCCCGCTGCTCGAGACCGAGTCGGCGCTCAACGGCGCCGAGCGCATCCTCGGCACCCTCTTCGAGAACGAGGCGTACGCGACCGCGCTGGAGGCCCGCGGCGAGGTCCAGGAAGTGATGCTGGGCTACTCCGACTCCAACAAGGAGAACGGCTTCCTCGCGGCGAACTGGGACCTCTACGAGAACCAGCGTCGGATCGCCCGGTTCTGTCGCGAAGAGGAGGTGACCCTCCGACTGTTCCACGGCCGCGGCGGTTCCATCTCGCGCGGCGGCGGCCCGATGAACGAGGCGCTGACCGCGCTCCCGAACGAGACCGTCACCGGACAGGTGAAGTTCACCGAGCAGGGCGAAGCGATCGCCGAGAAGTACGCCAACCCGCGGATCGCCGAGCGCGAACTGGAACAGATGCTCGACGCGCAGATCCGCGCCCGGAAGGAGGCGAACGAGGAACCGGTCGAGAACGTCCCCGACCGCTGGGTCGAGGCGATGGAGACCATGGCGCCCGCCGCCCGCGAGACGTACCGCGACCTGCTGAACACGGACGGGTTCGTCTCCTACTTCGAACAGGCGACCCCGATCTCGGTCGTCGAGGATCTCAACCTCGGCTCGCGGCCGGCCTCGCGGTCGGGCGAGCGCAGCGTCGAGGACCTCCGCGCCATCCCGTGGGTGTTCTCGTGGACCCAGACCCGGCTGATCCTCCCCGGGTGGTACGCGATCGCCTCCGGCATCGACGCCTACCTCGACGAGGTCGGCGAGGACGAGGGGATGGAGACGCTCCGCGAGATGTTCGACGAGTGGCCGTTCTTCCGGACCACGCTCGACAACGCCTCGCTGGCGCTCGCGCGCACCGAGCCCGAGATCGCCGCCGAGTACGCCGACCTGGCCGACGAGGAACTCCGGGAGCGCTTCTTCCCCGAACTCGTCGGCGAGTACGAGCGCGGCCGCGAACTCGTCTTGGATATCAGCGGGCGCGACCAGCTCCTCCGGCGCGAGTGGCTCGAAGAGAGCCTCGACCGGCGGAACCCCTACGTCGACCCGCTGAACCTCCTGCAAGCGAACCTGCTCGGCCGGACGCACCGCACCGACGAAGAGGAGCGAACCCTGCGGCTCACGGTCAACGGCATCGCCGCCGGAATGAAGAACACCGGATAGTAGGGGTCGAACGAGGTCGGCCGCGTAGCCTTCCACGGCGTCACGACAGCCGTCGGCGCCGACCCCGAAACGGCCCCCGTTACCGGATCACGTCGTCGTCGACCGCCACGGTCCCCGACTCGACGATGCGGGCGTCGAGCCCGCCGCGACCGTCGAGCGCGGTCGCAGCGTCCGACTGGTCCGCGAGCGACGCCATGTACCCGCAGGGCTCACAGCGGCCGACTCCCTCGAGCACGGCCTCACCCACCCGGAACCGCTCGCCGACGAGCTCGTCGAGCGCGACGCCGCGCGTCGTGACGTTGCGCCGATGGGCGCCCGCGCCGAGGTCGACATCGAACTCCGCGGCCGCCGCCGCGAGCGCCTCCGCCTCGATCAGCGTGACGTCGCTCGGCTTCAACTCCTCCCGTTCGTTGTAGATCCCGTCGCCGTCGAAGTAGCTGTCACCCCGGAGTCCGCGGTCCGCGACCGCTTCGACGGCCTCCCTCGGTTCCGGATCACCGCCGGTCCCCGAGGCGGTGTGGATGCGCTCGACCGCGCCGACTCGGTTCCCGTTCGTCGCCGTGGCTCCCCCTGCGTCATGGACGCCGACACGCGTCGGAGCGCGAAGAACCTGACTCCCCGGTGGCGGGCCACGCCGCGGCGTGCGGTCCACTGAGCGACGGAACGCCGACCGGCAGCGACCCCGACGCTCCGACCGGTCCGGTCCGCAGACGAGATCGCCGCCCCGACAGCATTTGATATAGCGATATTCAATGTACAAGGTGAGAGCGGCCGATCACCGCCGCAGCGAGGAACAGCGGTCGCTAAGCGGGTGAGACAGCAGAAACCGAACAATAAACCGTCGGTTCAGCGGGAGAACGAACGTCGGAGGAGAGACCGCGTTACGCGTAGCGTTCGAGTTCCGGGCGGTCGAGATCCTCGAAGACCTCGGTCGCGACCTCGGAGAGGAACGCCTCGCCCTCGTCGGAGACGCGGCGACCCTCGCCGGACGCGATGGTGACGAGCCCGTCGTCTTCGAGCGCCTGAAGCGCCGAGCGGATGAGCTTTCGGGAGCCGCCCTCGTGTTCGCCGGGGCGGACGGAGTAGCGGTTCGAGCCGCGCTTCTTCGAGCCGTACTCGGTCGCGAGCCGCTCGATGCCGACCGGCTCGTTCTGGGCGACCTTCCGGAGGAGGCTCGCGGAGCGGACGTACCAGAAGTCCTCTTGTTCCGGCGGGAGCTCCTTGCCGGCGCCGCTCTTGGTGAACTCGACCCAGTCGGGCTCGTCGATCCGGTCCTCGAGTCGCGCGGCGACGGCCTCGATGAGGTCGTCCGCCGGCACGTCGTAGATGGTTACCATT
The DNA here is from genome assembly GCF_039522565.1 of Halorubrum ejinorense. Taxonomy (GTDB): domain Archaea; phylum Halobacteriota; class Halobacteria; order Halobacteriales; family Haloferacaceae; genus Halorubrum; species Halorubrum ejinorense. The sequence goes on from NZ_BAAADQ010000001.1 coordinate 98,144, forward strand.
GGGTGTCGATTCACGCCAGCGTCGTTTAAAACCATCGTATCGGCCACACACCGTGTGAGCCGTTTTCACGGGGTTGCGGGCCGCTGCGGGGGACTCGCGGATCGCGGAAGGGGCGGCGAGACCGCTCAGCGAGACGCGGCGGCGACTACTCCACGTAGTCGTACATCCGCTCGTTCATCCGGCCCCAGCCGGTGAAGACGAACTCCCCGTCCGGCTGGGTGAACTCCTCGATTTCGCGTTCCACGTCCATGTCGTACTCGTGGACGTCGTGGACGTCCTCGTACTCGTCCCACGAGAGGTCGTAGCGGTCGTCGAGCTGGTCGTCGATGTCGAGGCCCTCGATCTCCTCGCGCCACCCCTCGCGGATCGTCTCGGCGTGGATCTCGGCCTGCGCGCCGGAGCCGTAGGAGGCGACGAGCAGGGTGTTCCCGACGAACTCCCGGTCGCGGGTGAGCGCGTCGCGCAGCGCGCTGACGCGGGCGATGTGGACGGAGCTCGTGTACCAGTTTCCGACCTCACGGGAGAGTTCCAGGGTCGGCTCGACGGCCGTGTCGTACCACGTCTGGTACTGTTCCGTCGTCTTCAGGTCGTCCATGTACCCGCGGATAGCATCCTCGTACGCCTCGCGGTCGTCGAACTCCTCCTCTCGGGGCTGTCGGCCGATCTCGTCGGCGAGCGCGTCCTCGTGAGCGGTGTCGCGGATGACGTGCCGGTACGCTAACAGCGCCGCCTTCCGAACCATCCCGGGGAACGGGGTGTGGAACGGGGCGTACACGAAGTCCTCCAGTTCGATGGCGTCCGTGACCGACTCGTAGTCTTCGAGGGCCTCGCGCATCCGGGAGAGGTACACCTGAACCGACCGCTTCCCGTCGACGCTGGGGAACTGCTGGTTCGGCTTGAGGAAGTCCGTCTCGTCTTTCGACCCGTAGCCCTGATCGGTCGACAGCTCGACGATCGAGGGGTCCTCGTCGATCAACATCGCGACGGCGCCGGCGCCCTGCGTCGCCTCGCCGGGGTCACCGCGGGCGTACAGCGCCGTGTCCGTCGTGATAACGATCGCGGGTCGGTCGCGGTTCCGGCCGGCGCGGATCCAGTTGTACGCGTCGTCGATGGCCTGCGTGCCGGCGAGACAGGCGAACTTCCGCTCGCCCTTGTTGGCGTGGGTGAAGTCGCCGTCGTACACCTGTTCGAGGCAGCCGGCGATGTACGTCGACACCGGCTTGGAATGGTCGAACGCCGACTCGGTGGCGACGTCGATCCGCCCGATGTCCTCGGGAACGAGCCCCTTGCGGTCCATCAGCCGCTTCGCGGCGTTCGCGCCCATCGTGACGATGTCCTCGTACACGTCGGGGAACGAGGAGTTGGTGAGTCCGAGCCCCTTCGTGTACTTCTCGGGGTCGTCGCCCTTCTCCGGCGCGAACGTGCCCGGCAGGTCGAGTTTGAGCTTCCCGGTCCAGATCTCGATGCCGTCGATCCCGACTGCGGTCATACACGGTCGTTCATACGGCCGCCATATGGCTTTGTCGATGGTGGTTTACGTCGATCGTGGAAAGTTGAGAGGGACCGGCCGTCAGGCGAGTTCGGGATCGAACGGTACACCAACCGCTCGAAAATGACCGTCAGCTGGTGAACTACCTCGTCCGCGCTCCTCGTCAGTAAGCCGCCAGCATGAGTTTCTACGACCGGTACGGTCGCTGCGACCGGACTTTGACGGTCGTCGTGGCTGGACGTTCTCTCTCGATTGTTCGGTCAGGTTCACGCGTTATTTCCGGGCAGAGGCGTATTAGTCATGAAAACGGTCGAGAACGCCCCTGATTCGAACTGTGGATGGTACATTCAGGGAGGGTCGTTATCGTCAGCGGAGTCGTCAGTGATGCGACTGTCGACGACAACTCCATCTGTGTCTAATACAAGGACCGAGATCTTATACGGACTATTCGTCCCGTCGCCCGGATTAACGTCGATATTGTTCGCACTACGCTGCGTGCGAGTCGTCGAACCGGACGCACCACTACCGTCGCGACTGAGCACGTCGAACCTAATTTCGGAGAATGACCCGCCGGGAGAGACATCGTATGTAAACCTGTAACGAACTTTATTGCTACTCGGATTCGAACGGTCCTCGATGTCTAAGGCGTCGATGGTGGCGCTTCCCGAACGCGATAGATCGTCGTTTTCTGTCGGGTTTTGTGTGTCAGCAGATGTGAATATGGTTCGCTGAGCGACTGTGCTTCCTCCATCGATCGCTCTGACGATTACGGCGAATTCTTCGTCGTCGCCGAAGCTAGGAGTAAGCGAGACGCCACCTCTGGTGTCCGGAGAGGTGACGGAGTCGCTTGCGGTTGAAGAAGTACTAGACGCAGAGATCTCAACGGTGTCGGCTTGCCCACTAAACTCGTACGAGACGTAGAATTCGGGGTTGTTGTCCCGTCGGTTGCTGAGGTCGTCAACCCGCATTGAGATCTGTGAGTCAGGCTCACTAGGGTCTGTGACAGTGGGTGACTGGATGTTTGCTTTTGCCCCACCTTCGTTGGGTTTCGTCTGTATACCGACTGTATTCACTCGGACTTCGCTCGAGTTTGCTTGGAGAGTAAGCGCGTGGACCTCACTGTCGTAGTGGTCGTTCTTGACGCCGGTGTAGACTGGCTCATCACCGATTGCCCCATCCCAGTACTCCGAACCGTTGATCCGGGTAGGGAGCGTTATATTGAGATCTCCGGCCGGAATGTCCTCTGAAGATAGCGTATCGGTCGGGTAGAGTTCGACATTTACCTGCTGTGTGCCACTGCGTCGAAATTCATTTTGTAGCAGTGTGAGTCGAACGGTTGAGTTATCGACGATACTTTGCTCTTCGATGACGGCAATATTTCCACCGTTTTCGCGAGCGTCGAGGTAGAGAACGGAATTATCGTACCGTATCGGAGAGCGTGACAACTCGTTGTATCCGGGTTGGTATCGAACGAATCGAGAGGGAATTGAGACATTGGTGGATCCGTTAGTTATCGTTACGTTGTACGAGTCACTAGTTCGAAGCGTTCCGCTCGGTGGAGGCGGATTGATCGCGAAGAGACGAACTGGATAGTTCGTTCCCAACTCGACTGATTTGAATTGAGGGGTATCAGCTTGACCCGCAGTCAGGATACCGGCCCGCAGATCAACCAGATCGTTTCGTACCTCCTCGAAATGCTGGAACTCGACTTCCGCGTTCTCCTGCGGAACGATCTGTACCTGATACAACGAGAGCGCGACGATCAGGAACCCGAACAGGATCACCGTCCCGACCACGACCGACTGGCCCCGACGGTCGCGACTGAATCGCATTGTGCGGTGTCGACGGCGGGTAGGTATAAATGCCACCGTCGGACTCTCAGTCCCGATATTCGCTCACCCGCGGCCGGAACGCGGGGCGGCTGACGGGTTCAGTCCGCGTCCGCCCGCCGAGCCGTCAGCCACGCCGACGCGGCCGCGACGACGGCAGCGATCCCGCCGAGCAACACCGCCTGCGTCCAGTTGAAGCCGAGCAGCGTCCCGGCCGCGGCAGTGACGAGCAGGAACGCCGCCGTGAGGGCAGCAAGCGTCGAGCCGAGGTCTGCGGAGGCGTCTGGCATACCGAGACCTGACGGAGTCGGCGGGTAAAACGGTCGATCGACGGGACCGACCGGCGAAACGAGGGCGCTGACGACACCGTTTCGGACCGCTCGTAAATCTCATACCGCGATATCAAAATGCGCTGGTGAGCCTCACCGCGCCCGCCGACCGGTCGGTTTTTGCGCGCGGCGGCTGTTGCCGCGCGTATGGCGAAACAGCCGCACCTGCTGGTCGAAGAAGGCGACGTCCACGATATCGCGGTCATCCCCGGGGACCCCGGCCGCGTCGACCGGATCGCCGGCCTCTGTGACGACAGCGAGGTCGTCGCGGAGAACCGCGAGTACAAGGTCGTCAACGCGAGCTACGAGGGGACCGACCTCACGATCTGCTCGACCGGGATCGGCTGCCCCTCCGCCGCCATCGCCGTCGAGGAGCTCTCGCGGGTCGGCGTCGAGACGTTCGTCCGGTGTGGCACCTGCGGGGCGCTGCAGGCCGACATGGAGGTCGGCGACATGGTCGTCGCGACGGGCGCGGCCAAGGAGGAGGGGACGAGCAAGCGGTACGAGTCCGCGAACTACCCCGCGGTCCCGGACTACGACGTGCTCACCGGACTCGTCGGGGCCGCGGAGGACAACGACGAGGAGATCCACGTCGGGCCGATCGTCTCGGACGACGCCTTCTACAACGAGAGCGACGAGTACGTCGACGACTGGAACGACGCGAACCTGCTCGCGATCGAGATGGAGGCCGCGACCGTCTTCTCGCTCGCGCGGCGCAAGGGCCTCGCCGCGGGCGCTATCTGTACCGTCGACGGCAACCTCGTGGCGGGCTCGCAGAAGGGCGCGGACTCCGACGACGAACTGCCGGAGAAGGCGAAGGACAACGTCGAACGCGCGATCCGGATCACGCTGAACGCGGTCGCGTCGCTGTAGCCGACCCGGACGCGACCGGAACGGCCGCTACTCCTCGGCGCGGAACTCCACGAGCGTCAGGTCTCGGTCGAGCGCGCACGTCTCGTGTGGCGGCTCGCCCAGCACCTGGTCGATGACACGCTCCTCGTCGAAGTCGGCCCCGTCCGGGACGCAGTACCCGTGGCTCGGACACTCGGTGTGCGGGCAGGGGCCCGCGAGCGAGGCCTTACTTCCGGCGTACGCGCGCTTCGACGGGACGTTCACCGGGACCGACGCGGGTTCGACCTCAACCGCGCGGACGCCGGCGTCGTGGACCGCGCAGTCGAGCGTCTGCGCGTTCTCGCGGATGCCGGTCACCCGGTAGCGGGTCCCCTCGGAGAGGTTGAGACACTGCCCGCGGTAGGGACACCCCTCGCAGTCCGTCGATTCGCCCTGGTAAACGAACTCGCGGCCCACGTCGGCGAGCCGGGTCCCGATGAGCGTGACCGTCGTCATGTCCGAGGCGACGCGCCGAGCGGCCGTAAGCCTCCCGCCTCCACCGGGCAGGGGAAACTGACCGAGCCGGCTGTCGTCGTCCGGAGCGCGGCGCGCCCGGAGGGGAAGACACATGACCGCCCCTCGGCAACCACGAGGGAGATGATCGCGGAGGTCACGCGGGAGCTACGCGCCGAGGCCCGGCGGACGAACGAGCGGCGCGTGCTCGTGCTCGCCGGCGGCCGCGACCGCGGCGTCGACGCGGCGTACGACGCGGTCGAGTCGCTCGGGGTCGACGACGAGGCGGTCTCGCTCGTCTCGACGCGCGAGGGGTTCCGGTTCGACGAAACGCGCCCGCGGAACGCCGACGAACTGCTGGGGCGCACCCGCGAGGCGGTCGTCTTAGACTGCCACGAGCGGTTCGTCCCGAACGCGCTCGGCCGCGCGGTCGGCGCGGTCGACGGCGGCGGCCTCCTGATCCTCCTGACGCCCGCGCTCGACGAGTGGCCGGCGACCCGCGACCGCTTCGACGAGTCGCTCGCGGTCCCGCCGTACGGCCGCGACGACGTGACCGGTCGGTTCCGCGAGCGCCTCGTCGAGACGCTCCGGACGCACCCGGGGATCGGGATCGTCGCGCTCGGCGACGGTGGCGCGGCGGACGTTCTCGAACGCGACGGGCTCACCGGAGCCGACGGTGGGGACGCGGAGAACCGAGGCGCCGACACGGCCGCGTCGCACGGAGCGCCGCCGGACGCGGCGTTCCCCGCGACCGCGTACGAGTCGTGTCTCACGGGCGATCAGGCGCGAGCGCTGCGGGCCTTCGAGACGCTGACCGAGCCCGGCTCCGCCGTGGTCGTCGAGTCCGACCGGGGGCGCGGGAAGTCGAGCGCGGCCGGGCTGGCGGCGGGCGCGCTCGCGCTCGGGGGCGACGACGTGCTCGTCACCGCGCCCGCGTTCCGGAACGCCGCGGAGGTGTTCGCGCGAGCGCGAGAGCTGATCGAAAGCGAGGCCGACGAGGGCGACGACGAAATCGGGGGGGACGACGGGCGCGAGCTTCGCACCGCCGCGGGCGGCCGAGTCCGGTTCCTGACCCCGGCGGCGGCCGCGGACGTCGCCGGCGAGGTCGACGCCGTGATCGTCGACGAGGCCGCGGCGCTGCCGGTTCGCCTGCTGGAGGCGTTCCTCGACGCCCCGGCCGTCGCGTTCTGTACGACGGTCCACGGCTACGAGGGCGCGGGCCGCGGGTTCGCGGTCCGGTTCCACGAGCGGCTCCTCGACTCGTCGTTCGCGGTCCGCGACGTGCGGCTCGACGAGCCGATCCGCTACGCACGCGACGACCCGGTTGAGGCGTGGGCGGCGCGCGCACTGCTGTTGGACGCCCGCCCCGCGGTCGACGCCGCGGTCGCGGACGCGACGGTCGAGGCGGCGACGTGCCGACGGCTCCCGACCGAGGACCTGCTCGCGGACGAGACCCTGCTCTCCGAGGCGTTCGGACTGCTCGTCGCCGCTCACTACCGCACGGAGCCGAACGACCTCGCGCGGCTGCTCGACGCCCCGAACCTCGTGGCGCGCGCGCTGCTCGTCGAGGGGCGCGTCGTCGCGGTCGCGCTGCTCGCTCGCGAGGGCGGGCTCGACGCCGAGACCAGACGGCGGATGTACGAGGGCGAGCGCGTCCGCGGGAACATGGTCCCCGACGTGCTCACGAGTCAGCTCCGCGACGAGAGCGCCGCCGAGCCGCGCGGGCTGCGGACGGTCCGGATCGCGACCCACCACGCGCTCCGGGACGCGGGGTTCGGCTCGCGGCTGCTCGACGAGGTCCACGCGGAGTTCGGGGCAGAGGGGGGCGAGACCGATCCCGTCGACTACTTCTCGGTCGGCTACGGCGCGACGCCGCGACTGCTCCGGTTCTGGGGGCGCGCGGGCTACGGGACGGTCCACCTCTCGACGACGCGCAACGACGCCTCGGGCGAACACTCCGCGGTCATGCTCCGCCCGGAGACGGCGGCCGGACGGGACCTGCTCGACCGTCACGCCGTCGCCTTCCGCGACCGCGAGCGCGACGGCCTCTCCGACGCGCACCGCGGCGTCGACCCGGACGTGATCCGGGGAGCGCTCCGGGCGTGTCCCGCGCCCGTCCCGGTCGATCTCACCGAAACGGAGTGGCGCTCGGTGGTCGGCGCCTCCTTCGGCCCGGGGATGTACGACACGGCGCCCGGCGCGTTCCGCGACCTCGCGCTCGCCGCGCTGATAGAGGGCCCCGAGGGCGACGACGACCCCCTCAGCGAGCGCGAGGAGCGCCTGCTCGTCGAGAAGGTGTTACAGGGACGCCCGTCCGAGGCGGTCGCCGCCGACCTCGGATTCGTCTCGACGGGCGCGTGTCTGCGCGCGCTCGGCGACGCCTACGTCCCGCTCGTCGAGCGCTACGGGACCGAGTTCGCGCGGGGGGAACGGGAGCGATTTATGAATGAGTGAGCGAACCGGCGACGACTACTTATGAATAGATCTGCGGTGGCGTCGCCGGCGGCGTAGCCACCGGCGACGAGGCTGGGGAGGCGTGAGGCGCGGGGCAGTGCTGTGCGGGGCGGGACTCGAAGGGGCAGCCGTGAGGACGGCGCAGGCGACGTTAGCACTGGAAGGAGAGCGGAGCGAGCCACTGAAGCGCGTGGTTCGAGAGAGCGAAGCTCTCTCGTCATCCCGAAAATCGAAGATTTTCGGGCGACAACGAGCGTGCGCCGTCCTCACGGCTGGGGCTTCAGCGGTGTTCACCGCCGGTTCTCAGTCAGAGCCGTATAGCCGAGCTGCTGGGACTTTGGCGGGGTTGGCCGTCGATCCGCGGTCGACTCTTTATAAAAGAACAACTCGGACGTGAGAAGTCGACACCACGCCGCCAACGGCGATTTATAACCGGTTTTCGCGCCCGGGGTCGACGTCGATGGCGTCGACCGGACAGACGTCGACACAGAGCATACAGTCGATACACTGGTCTTCGTCTATCGGGTTCGCCTTGCGCTCGGACTCCGGGTGGCCGGGCGTGTCGACCCACTCGAAGACGTCGACCGGGCAGTCTTCCAGACAGGCGCCGTCGGCGAGACAGATGTCGAAGTCGACCGCGACGTGGGTGCCCCGAATGCCCTGCTTCTCCGGGGGTTCGACGGGCCCCCACACGGCGACGCCGTCCTCTTCGCCCACCCGCTCGCGGTTCGCTTCGAAGTTCGAGTCGATGGCCATCTTACCCGTCGTTCGCCGGTCGCGGGTTTAAACTCCGCGGCGAACGAATTCGGTCGGTCGGAGGGCGAGACACCGCGCTACGAGTGCGCGTAGTACGCCAGCAGGTCCTCCTCGCCGTTCGGCCCGTCGGGCTCGTCGGTCGCCTCGGGGTCGAACCCGTCGATCCGGGCGAACCCGACGCGCACGAACTGGACGACCGTATCGGGATCGACGTCGGCGACCGCGGGTTCGGCGACGCCACGCACGTCGCCGGAGACGGTGCGGAGGAGCGTGTCGAGCCCCTCGTCGACGGGCGCCCAGTGGATCACGTCCACGTCGCCCTCGCGGACCACCTCGATGTCGGCGTCGAGGGCCGCGAGCTCGTCGCCGTCGTACCGCACGCAGCCGTACCCCTTGAGCCAGACGCGCTCGCCCTCGCTCGGAAGGTCCGAAGACTCGACCGCCACCCGGCCGGCGGGGACCTCGCGCTCGCCCCGTTCAGGGTGTTCGGGGTGGAACCGCGGATGACCCGCGTCGGGCGCGGGCACGTCGCCGTCGACGATCGGGAGTTCGACGGCGGGATCGTCCTCGCGGTCGCGAACGAGGAAGTAGCGGTTCGCCTCGTCGTCGACGAGATCGCGGTTGTTCGCGTACACCGACGACATCGCGAGGTCGACGTCGGAGGTGGACATCCCGAGTTCGGTCATCGAGTCGACGAGCGCCTGCCCCTGAATGCCGCGGCGGCGCATGGACTGGATCGTCGGGGCGCGCGGGTCGTCCCAGCCAGTCAGGTCGCCGCGCTCGATGAGCTCCTTGATCGTCGACGTGGAGAGTTTCACGTCGTACTCGTCGACCTGGACGTGGCCCCAGTGGAGCACCTCGGGGTACTCCCAGCCGAAGTAGTCGTAGACGAAGCGCTGGCGCTTCGCGGAGTCTTGCAGGTCGATGCCGCGGATGATGTGCGTGACGCCCGTGAGGTGATCGTCGACGCCCGACTGGAAGTCGAGCATGGGCCAACAGCGGTAGTCGGCGGCCGCCTCGCGCGGGTGCGGGGTGTCGATCATCCGGAACGCGACCCAGTCGCGCAGCGCGGGGTTCTTGTGTTCGATGTCGGTCCGGACTCGGAGGACCATCTCGCCGGAGTCGTACTCCCCGGCGACCATCGCCGCGAACTCCTCGCGGACCGTCTCGGCGTCCTTGTCGCGGTGCGGGCAGGCCTCGCCGTCGTTTTTGAGCGCGGAGAACGTCTCGCCGGAACACGAGCAGGTGTAGGCGCCGCCGGCGTCGATCAGCTCGCGGGCGTGATCGTAGTACGTCTCCAGCCGGTCGGACGCTTTCAGCACGCGGTCGGGCTCGAAGCCGAGGTACTCGATGTCCTCCAAGATGGCGTCGTACGCGTCCAGGTCGGGCCGCTTCGTCTCCGGGTCGGTGTCGTCGAACCGGCAGATGAACTCGCCGTCGTAGCGCTCCTTGTACGTCCCGATGACGGCGGGCATCCGCGCGTGACCGACGTGCCACGGGCCGTTGGGGTTCGGCGCGGCGCGCATCACGACCTCGCCGTCCTCGGCGTTCGGCAGGTCGGGGAGGACGCGGTCGTCCGCCTCGTCGTCCGCCTCCAGCTCCGCAAGCCGCTCGGGCGCGAGCTCGCCGAGCCGGTCGCGGCGCTCGGCCTCGTCCATCTCGCCGACCTCGTTGACGATCGGCGCGAGGACGCCCGGAATCTCGTCGCCGTGCGGGCGGAACTCGGGGTTCTCGCCCATGATCGGGCCCATGATCGCGCCCACGTCCGGGTCGCTGCCGTGTTTGAGCGCGTTGAAAAGCGCCGCGGCCTCGCCGGCCGCCGCGACGCGCTCGCGGAGTTCGTCGTCCATGGGCGTGGCTTGTCGGGGTCGGGTCAAAAACGCCGCGAAACGGCGGTCAGGGGTGTCCCGGACCGACGCACGGCTCGGTTCGGCGCGTCCGCCCGGCGGCCCGGGACGGCGGGTAGGGGTAGTCGGAGGAAACCGTCGGACGGACTTAAACCGCCGAGACCGTTCACGGCGGTAATGTTCCGATACCACCGTGAACGGTCGCGAGACTTATTACCGCGAAGAGGCGAACGGCGCGGTTCGTCGGTCGCGACCGCGACGGGCCGAACCGGTTCGCCGGGTTGATGGTCGCCGGGGTCGTGGTTCGGCCATGAGCGTAGCGTCGACGGTCGTCGGAACGCGGTCGAGGGGGTCGCGGTGGTAGGACCCATCTCCGAAGCGGAGCGAGACGCCGGGAACCGGAAGATCAAGCTCGTACTGCTCGCGATCGTCACCGCCTCGCCGCCGCTGCTCGCCCTCCAGTTGGACCCCTCTCCGCTCCAGTTGCTCGCCGCGCTGGGCGTCGGGTTCGGTATCGGACTGGTGGTGGTGTGGTACCTCGGGCGGCTCGCCGCCGAGTTCGCCGGCGGTCAGCGGCGACCCCGACGGCGTCGCTGACCCGTTTCTCCGGTCCGTGGGGTTTCGTCGGAGCTAATCGGCGCCCGTCTCGGCGCCGCGAACCGAGTCGACGAGGTCGCCCGCCCGCTCGCCGGCGACCGCGCGCGAACTCGACAGCGGCGAGATGCTCACCTCGCCCTCGACCGCCGCGCGCCGGTCCGACCCCGGATCGTCGGCGACGTCGCCGCGGAGGAACTCCCGCCAGAAGCGGTCGCGGAGCTCCATCCCCATCTCGCCGCGGCGCTCGCCGAACTCCCAGCCCTCGGGGACGTTCTCGTCTTCCGGTCCCTCCTCGCCCGGGCGGAACTCGATCACGTCGAAGCCCCGGGCCGGCTCGGTCAGTCGGTAGGTCGGCTCGACCGCCGCCTCGTCGTCAGCCGCGGGGACGTTAACGTTCAACACGTCGGCGCCGAACGGGAGTCGACCGTCGTCGATCCGGTCGAGCAGGTCGCCGACGACCTCGCCGGCGACCGCGAAGTCCCCGGTGTCGAGCGTCGGCGGCACGGGGAGGTTTCCGCGGTCGTACAGCGAGACCGCGACGGCGGGCGTTCCGAGGAAGGAGGCCTCCATCGCGGCGCCGACGGTCCCGGACTGACCGAGGATGTGGGCGCCGATGTTCGGCCCGTGGTTACAGCCGGAGACGACGACGTCGGGGTCGAGTTCGAGCGCCACGTCCGCGACCGCCACGCAGTCCGCGGGGGTCCCCTCGACCGCGTAGCCGCGGTCCGTCTCGGTGTACTCGACCGTCGTCTCCCACCACGAGCGCGCGCCGCCGACGCCCGACTGGTTCGTCGCGGGCGCGACGACCGTCACGTCGTACTCGCGCGACAGCGCGTCGGCGAGCGCCCGGATCCCGACGGCGTCGATCCCGTCGTCGTTGGTGAGCAGGATCTCGGTTGGCATACGCGACCGTGCGAGGGGACGAGAGAAAACGTCGCCGGTCTCCGGCGACCGCCGGGTGAGTCGAGGGCCGGGTGAGGCGAGGGACGCGAGCGGCGCGAGGACAGCGAACGTCGGCCGGGTGGTACTCCGATTGGTCAGCGGAGGGAACCGGGGAGCGGGGCCGAACGGCGGGCGTGGCGAGGAGTCAGTCGGCGGCGATTCGACGCGAGGACGACGCCATCGCCAGCACCTCGTCGAAGAAGCCGAGCGAGTCGTGCGGACCGGGGTTCGCCTCGGGGTGGTACTGGCGCGTGATGACGTCGAGTTCCTCGCTGTCGAGCCCCTCGACGGTGTCGTCGTTGACGTTCACCTGCGTGACCTCGAGCGGGCCGGTGTCCGCGACCGTGTAGCCGTGGTTCTGGGTGGTCATCACGACCTTGTCGCTGCGGAGGTCCTTGACCGGCTGGTTGACGCCGCGGTGGCCGAACGCCATCTTCTCGGTCGAACCGCCGAGCGCGCTCGTGATCACCTGCTGGCCGAGACAGATGCCGGCAAGCGGGAGGTCGCCCGCGAACGCGTCGACGACCTCCTGGGCCGCGACGAAGTTCTCGGGGTCGCCCGGGCCGTTCGAGACGAAGAGTACGTCGGGTTCGACGGCGGCCACGTCCTCGGGGGTCGCGTCGTACGGGAGGACGTGAACGTCCGCGCCGCGCTCGGTGAGCGAGGAGATGATAGAGCCCTTCGCGCCGCAGTCGAGCAGCGCGACGGTGGCGTCCCCGTCGCCCTCGTGGACGGTCGGCTCGGTCACCGAGACCTGCGCGCCGATGTCGACGTGGTCGCTCATCGGCTTACACGCCTCCATCTCCGCGACCGCGTCCTCGGGGGTCGCGTCCGGGCCGGCGGCGATCCCGCAGGCCATCGCCCCCTCCTCGCGGACGGTGGTGACGATCTCGCGGGTGTCGACGTGGTCGACGGCGGGCACGTCCTCGTCGGCGAGCCAGTCGGCGACGTCGTCGGTCAGCTCGCGGGCGATCGCGGCGCGCGGCTGGACCGAGTCGGACTCGAATCGCTCGCTTCGGACGCCGTAGTTCCCGATCAGCGGGTACGAGAAGGTGAGGATCTGTTCGGCGTAGGAGGGGTCGGTGAGCGACTCCTCGTAGCCGGTGTACGCGGTCGTGAACACCAGTTCGCCACGGGTGCGCCCCGGCGAGCGGGCGCGCGCTTCGAGCACGCGTCCGTCGGCCAGCGCGATGTAGGCGTCCGACATTACGAGAAACGTACGCTCAAAAGGTAATAAATGCGTCGTTCGAAGTTGCGTTACGATATTCGTAACGGGTAAGACGCCGGACCGAGAGAGTCGAGTATGGACGACCTCGATCGACGCATCCTCTCGATCCTGCGACGGGACGCGCGGACCCCGTACACGGAGATCGCGGACCGGGTGGGGACCTCCGAGGGGACCGTGCGCAACCGCGTCGACCGGATGACCGACGAGGGGATCATCGAGCGGTTCACCGTCACGACCCGCACCGGCAACGTGAAAGCGATGATCGAGATATCGGTGGAGATGAACGTCGACACCGCCGCCGTCGGCGAGCGGATGGTCGACTGGGAGGAGGTCGACTTCGTCTGGCAGGTCTCCGGCGAGGAGGACATCGTCCTCGTCGTCGACGCGGTCGACACGCGCGCGGTCAACGAACTGATCTCGCAGGCCCGCGAGATGGACGAGGTCAAGTCGACGAAGACGCGGCTCATCCTCGACGAGCGGCTGGGCTGACCGGGCCGAACGAGAAGACCGCGCCGGACGAGACGGTCTGGGTCCGGCTCCGCCGAGAACCGAAACCGCCCGAGCGAGTCGCTTACGCCGACTCGGAGTCGGCGGCGGAGTCGGCCGAGCGGGTCGCGTCGGTCCCGGTCGCTCGCCCGTCCTCGCGGTCGAACGCCCGGCGGTTCCGGAGGGCGAACAGCGCGAACAGCGCGAATCCGATCCCGCGCAGCGTCAGGTCCAGCAGGAGCGCGTCGACGGAAACGGTCACGTCGACGAGCCCGAGCAGGTCGAAGACGGAGTCCGAGAGCATCCCCGGCGCCATCAACAGCAGGGCGCTGAACGCGAACGCCGTCCGAGCGGGCCGGCCGACCCGGGTGTACAGCGTCCCGATGACGGTGGCGCCGAGCGCGATCACCCCGAGGAACACCCCGACGACGGGAATGAGTATCTCGGGGACCGAGTAGGACAGCTCGGCGAGGTCGGAGAAGCCGACCACGCGGTACCGCTCGCGGATGGGGAGGTCCGCCGCGTTCGCCTTCTCTCTGAGCAGGACGATCCCCGGCACGAACACGAACGCGAACGGAACGATCGCCTTGTTCAGCGACAGGGAGAACGCCTTCACCCCGGTCTGGAACGGGTCGGACTTCGCCACGCCGCTCGCGGCGTACGCCGCCACGGCGACCGGCGGCGTGATGTCGGCGATCACGCCGAAGTAGAGGATGTACAGGTGCGCGGCCAACAGGGGAATGCCGAACTCCACGAGCGGCGACGCCAGCATCGAGATGAGGATGATGTACGTGACCGTCGTCGGCATCCCCATGCCGAGGACGACGCTCGCGAAGGCGGTCACGAGCAGCATGACCACCTTCGAGCCGCCAGAGAGCGCCAACAGCAGCGAGGTGAGGTTCGGGCCGAGCCCGGAGACGCTGATGACGCCCGGGATGATCCCCGCGGCCGCGACCGCGATCACGACCGGGACCGCGGTCCGAGCCCCCTCGTCCATCGATTTGACGACGAACGTCCCGAGCTTGAACGGCTGGCTGTCGCCGAGGTCCCGGCCGGTGCGCTCGCCGATGTCCTCGGCCGTGTCCCGAATGGCGGGGTTGAGTTCCAAAAGGGACGCGTCGAGGTCCGGCTTCGACAGCAGCGTCAACACGCCCGCGAGCATCACGTACCACTCGAGACCGGCGGTCACGGCGGTGAGCGCGTCCGCGATCGGCAGCCCCGCCCCGCCAGAACCGGTCACGAGACCGGTAAGCGGGACGCCGGCGACGACGTGGCTCGCCGCCTCGACGCCCACGATCGCCGCGAGGATCCCGGCGAGTCGGAGCCGGGTCTCCTCGCTGTACGCCGCGATGAAGGCGATCAGTGCGACCAGCGCGACCAGCGTGAACCACGCGGAGCGGGAGACGGAGAGCCGCTCGATGATGAGGTAGTACAACAGCAGTCCGATCGGCACCAGGTAGAACCAACCGCGCTTGAGGTGGCTCCAGAGGCTCACGGTGTCTTCGCCCTCGACGCCGCCGATCCCCTCTTGGACCGCTTTGAGATGGACCATCACCCAGACGCCGAAGAAGAAGACGATGGCCGGGATGGTCGCGAGGATGATGATGTCCGCGAACGGCGTCGCAGTGTACTGCACCATCAGGAAGGCGGCCGCGCCCATCACCGGCGGGAGGATCTGCCCCCCGGAGGAGGCGGACGACTCGACGGCCCCGGAGAACTCGGGCGAGTAGCCCGACCGCTTCATCAGCGGAATGGTGAACGCGCCGGTCGTGACCGTGTTGGCGATCGACGAGCCGGAAATCGTTCCCATGAATCCGCTGGCGAGGATGCTCGCCTTGGCCGGACCGCCCTTTCGGCCGCCGGTGAGCGCGTACGCGAGGTCGATGAACCACTGACCGGCGCCGCTCATCTCGAGGAACGAACCGAACAGGATGAAGATGTAGATGAAGCTCACCGAGACGGTCACCGGGATCCCGAAGACGCCGTTTTCGGTGTTGTACCAGAGGTTCTGAACGATGTCCGGCCAGGTGAGCTCCGGGATCGCGAGCAGCCCGATGAAGGGCGTGCTCCCGCTGATGAGGTACCCCCACCGCGCGTAGACGATGAAGCTGGCGACGATGATCATCAGCGGGAGGCCGAGCGTTCGACGCGTCGCCTCTAACACGAGCAGGACGCCGATCGCGCCCAGCGCCATCGCGTAGGAGTACTCGCTCACGAACGGAACGCTGCCGAGGAAGAGGTCCAAGAACCCGTACACCTCCGTGATCGGCCGCCCCGAGTCGATGCCGAAGACGCGCATGTTCTGGATCTCGGAGAACTCGGTCAGGAAGTACAGCGCCGCCAGGCCCGCCGCCGCGATACACAGGAGGTCGAACGGCGTCACCCGCTCGCGGTCCGGATCGAGGAACGCCCACCGGAACGCCGACCGGACGCCCGCGGCGACTCGGGTGAGCGGGTTGTCTTCGCCGAACTGTCGAGAGAGCGCCGGCACGACGCGCCCGAGGTTCCCGGCGACGATACCGTCTCCAGTGCTCCCCGGGAACATCAGGAAGGTGAGTACGAGCGCGAAGACGACGTGGATCGCGTTCGCCTGGAGCAGCTGGAGCGACACCTGAAACGGGGCAAGCGAGATCCCGGCGAGCTCGACGGTCGGCAGCCACACGGTGAAAGTGAAACTGCGGGCCGCGAGGAACATCTGGAACGTCGAAAACAGGATGCCGATGGCCGCGACCGCGACCACCGCGACGCCGCGGAGCGAGCGCCGACGCTCGATCTCCTGTATCAGCTCGTCGGCTTCCTCGCGGGAGATCGCCTCGTCGTCGTCCGACGGCGTACCTCCGCCGGGGCCGTCCGGCCCCCCGTCGGGTCCGGGGTTACCCGGGCCGCCGTCGTTCGGATCGTCGGTGCCGCCGTCGGTTCGGTGCGTGGTAGTCATAGGATCATCTCGAGAAGCGACCGTCGTTCGATGTGAAGCGTGACGTCGTTGGCGTCGGTTACCGCGACGAGGTCGTGCTCTCGGCCGTCGACGATCAGGGTGTGGCCGGCGATTCGCCCCGGCGAGACCGAGAGCCGTTCGAGTTCCGTGATCGGTTCCGATGGCTCGTACACGAGGGTCCCGTTCACGTTCGTGACGTTGACTCGCGCGGGGAGCCCCCAGCCGTACGACTCGAACTCCATCCGCGTGTTCACCAGCGTCCGCCCGTCGACGCGGTACTCGTCGTACACGCGTGACTTCTCGACGCTGTGCGTGTACTCGAGCGCCACCGTGCTCCCGGAGTCGACCGGCTCCGAGAGGTAGCGTTCGCCCGTCTCGATGTCCTCGACGACGAGGACGGCCCCGACGGGCGCCGTCGCCGCGACGCCGACCAGCGCCACGGCTACGAGGAGCGCGGCGCCCGCCGCCAAGCGAGAACGGTTACCCATGGTTTCGGGTGGTTATCGTGGGATCTGGTGTGAAATAGTTGGTGAGTCAGACACGGACGGTCCGGGCGGACCGACCGGGACGCGAGCGGTCAGGCGTCGAAGTACGCCGCCGCGCCCTCGTGGAGTTCGATCGACATCCCGTCCTGGGCGCTGTCGACGGTGATGAAGTCGGTCTTGATCGTGAGTTCGCCGAGGTTGTCGAAGATGGCCGCGGTGACCGCCTGAACGGTGTCCGCCGGCACCTCGGCGTTCGTGGCGATCATCGCCTGCACGGCGACGGTCTCGACGGCCTCGTCGACGCCGGTGTACGTGCCGGCGGGGATGGTGTCGTTGGCGAACCAGGAGGCGTCCTCCTTGACCGCCTCGCGGTTGTCGCCCGCGATCGGGACGATCTCGAGGTCGTTCGTGTTCGCGAGGTCCTCGATCGCGCCGACCGGCCAGCCGCCGACGACGAAGGCGGCGTCGATGTCGCCGTTCGCGAGCTGTTCGGACGCCTGCGAGAAGCCGGCGTTCTGCTCGCTGTACTCGGAGATGCCGAGCGACTCCAGGATCTGTACGGCGTTGACCTGCGTGCCCGACCCGAGGTCGCCGGTGTTGATCGTCGCGCCGCTGAGGTCGTCGACCGAGGAGATGTCGTTGCCCGCGAGCGTGACGAGGGTGATCGTCTCGGGATACAGCGTCGCGACGCCTTGGAGGTTCTCGATCGCGTTGTCCTGGAACGCGTCGATACCCGTTCCGTTCTTCGCGAACGAGGCGATGTCGTTCTGGATCAGCGCGAAGTCGGCCGACCCGTCGGCGAGGCTGCCGACGTTCTCGACGCTCGCGCCCGTCGACTGGACGTTCAGCGAGAAGTCGGTGTTGGCCTCGACGACCGTCTTGAACTCGTTCGAGAGCGGGAAGTAGGTCCCGCCGGTTCCCCCGGCGTGCCAGGTCAGACGGCTGCTGTCGCCGCCGTCGCCGCCGTCGCTTCCGTCGCTTCCGTCGCCGCCGTTTCCACTACAGCCAGCGAGTGCGACCACGCCGGCGACACCCGTCGCTTTGACGAATCTGCGTCGTGTACGGTGTGAAGACATACGCTATGAAATTAGATTACGGATATATATAACTAAGCATGTGGTGTGTTAGCGTCTGAGTTCGCAGAAACACCTCAAAAACCGACAGAGAGCCCTTCAAACGTCGTTCGAGTAGATTCACCCCGACGGACGACGAGGTTTCGACCGGCCGGAACGGGAACCGCCTGAACGTTTCATTCTTTTGACGAGTCGGCGTGTGCTTCGAGCTCGGCCGGAACCGCTCGTCGCATCTCGTCGCGCCAGCGCGTCGGCGTTCTCGAAGGCGCGTCGGCGTTCCCGGAGACGTATCTTCGTCCGGGCGCGCGAAACGCTCGTTCAGGCGAGTTCGTCGATCTTGTCGACGACGGCGTCCGCGAACTCGCTGGTGGCGAGCTTCTCGCCGCCCTCGATCTGCCGGTGGAGGTCGTAGGTGACCTTCCCGGAGGCGATGGTCTCCTCGACGGCGTCGCGAACGAGGTCCGCGGCGTCGCCCCAGCCGAGGTACTCGAGCATCTCGCGGCCCGAGAGGATCATCGCGGTGGGGTTCACCTTGTCCTCGCCGGCGTACTTGGGCGCGGAGCCGTGGACCGGCTCGGCGAGACAGCGACCGTGGCCGCGGTTGATCCCGGGCGCGATGCCGAGGCCGCCGATCTGCGCGCCGGCGGCGTCGGACATGTAGTCGCCGTTGAGGTTCATCGTCGCGATGACGGAGTACTCGTCGGTGCGGGTCAACAGCTGCTGGAGCATGTTGTCCGCGATGCGGTCCTTAACGACGAGCGTGCCCTCGGGCCGCTCGCCGTCGTGCTCCTCCCAGAGCTGGTCCTCGGTGATGACGTCGTCGCCGTACTCCTCTTCTGCGACCTCGTAGCCCCAGTCACGGAACGCGCCCTCGGTGAACTTCATGATGTTCCCCTTGTGGACGAGCGTGACCGAGTCGCGGTCGTTCGCGAGCGCGTAGTCGACCGCCTCGCGGATGAGGCGCTTCGAGCCGAACTCGGAGATGGGTTTGACGCCGATGCCGACGGGGCCGTCGTGGATCACGTCGGCGACTTCCATCTCCTGTTCGAGGAAGTCGCGTACCTGCTCTGACTCGTCGGTGCCGGCCTCCCACTCGATGCCGGCGTAGACGTCCTCGGTGTTCTCCCGGAAGGTGACCATGTCCATCTCCTCCGGGTTCTTGACGGGCGACGGGACGCCCTCGATGTAGTAGGTCGGGCGGACGTTCGCGTAGAGGTCGAGCGTCTTCCGGAGCGCGACGTTCAGCGAGCGGAAGCCGGCGCCGACGGGGGTCGTCAGCGGTCCCTTGATCGCGACGCGGTGGTCGCGGATTGCGGAGACGGTGTCCTCGGGGAGGTTCTCGTCGTACTTGTCGCGGGCGCTGGCGCCGGCGTAGACGCGCATCCACGCGATAGAGCGGCCCGTGGCCTCCGCAGCGGCGTCGAGTACCTGCTGTGCGGCCGGTCCGACGTCGGTGCCGATCCCGTCGCCGTGGATGATCGGGATGATCGGGTTCGACGGAACGTTCAGCTCGCCTGTCTCCTCGTCGGCGAGCGTGATCGCTTCGCCGTCTTCGGGGACGTCGACCTTATCGTAGCTCATGAACGTTCGTGGATTCCTGTGCCCCCCTAAAGTGCCTGCCGTTTTCGGCGGGAGCGTCGCGCTCGCAGCGTTTGCCGGTTCTCCTCCCGGTCGATTTCCGGGGTGCTCGGGGGCGTGCCGGACTCAGACCGGTTCGACCTCGACGTCGAACATCGACCGCCAGCGGTAGCGCCGCCCGCCCCAGACGAACGTCCGGCGGGCGAACGCGTACGCCATCAGCGGCGGCGCGATCAAGACGCCGGGCGCCGCGAGCAGGAACGTCGCGCGCCGGATCCCGAACCGGGCGTACGCGGCCCCCGCGAGCCCGGTCACGAGCGCCACGCCCGCGACCGGCGCGAGCAGACAGAGCGCGGCCATGGCGACGCCGAAGAGGACGTTGAACGCGGTCGCCAGCGGGGCGTGGTACCGAGTGATCGTCAGGAAGCGGACGAACCGCTCCAGCGACCCGCGGAGCGAGCCGCCCGCCCGGACGTGCCGCGTGCGGTCGGCCGGGGTCACGTCGAGGTGTTCGGTGAGCGTCCCGTCGTCGCTGACGGTCCGTCGCAGGTCGCGCAGGAACGCCGCCTCCCCGTCTCGGAGGTCGTCGCGCTCGAAGATCACCGCGCCGCCCCACGCGACCCCCGCCGCGAACACCGCGAGCGTCCCGCCGATGACGTACGCGGGCTCGAACAGACGGGCGAGGGGGTCACGCCCGACGAACACCGGTATCTCGGTGGTCGGTCCCTGCCGGTCGTAGTCGGCGTCGAGCGTCGCCAGCCACTCCGGCGGGTGGCGGAAGTCGTCGTCGGTCCAGGCGATCCGGTCGTTCGCGGCCGCCTCCATCCCGACGGCTATCGCGTTCGCCTTCCCCGAACACCCCTCCGGCTCGCCGGCGACGACGATCCGCACCCGCGGCGGGAGGTCCCCGCGACGGTCGGCGACGGGGTCGTCCGGGGAGTCGCAGATAACGAGCAGTTCGTCGGCGGGGTGGGTCTCGGCGTCCCCGTTGGCGGGGTCGGTCTCGGCGTTCCCCTCGTCGAAGGTCGCCGGGCCGCGAAGCCGGTCCGCCACCTCTTCGCAGGCGTCCGTCCAGCGAACGGTCGGGAGCAGCACGGAGACCGGCGTGGGCGTCGAGGCCCGGGACGGTTCCGAAGCGGTCACGTCGGGCGCTTCGAGCGGTCGAAACATAAACGCGGGCATCGGTTGAGTGATTCCTCAGCTCGCCGGACACGAGCGCGACCCGAGTTCGACGACCCGCGTCTCTCCGTCTTCGACGTTGACCCGAACCGCCGAGAGTGAAACCGAGTCGACCCGCCCTTCGTCGTCCGCGAATCCCGCAGCGCGGTCACAGAGGTGCCCGAGAACCGGTTCGACGCGGTCCGGGTCGGGGTCCTCCGCGAGCAGCGTGAGGAGTTTCCGCCAGCGCGCGGTCGGGTATCCGCGGGCGTCCGACGGAGGGCGGTCGCGCGCGACGCGGTCGCCGTACAGCGCGTCGATCCGGCCGCCGTCGGCCGTCGTCGCGGTCGCGAACGCGAGCGCGTCGGTCGCCGGCGGGTTCGGCGCGAACATGTCCCAGCCGCTCTCGGTCGGATCCGACACCGAGGCGACCGGATCGGGCGTCTCGACGAGCCCGAGCGCCATCCCGTTCCACGCGACGAGCGCGACGAGGAGGAGCGCGGCGACGGCTGGGGCGGCGGCCGCAACCCGGTCCCGAAGGGTTCCGATCGCGGCGACGGCGAGCGAGGGGGCCGCGAGCGACGCCGACGGGGGGTTGGCCGAGACGAACCGACGGTCCGCGAATCGGCGGAGGCGGTCGGCCGGGTCGGTGACCGCCCGCTCGGTCCGGTCCCAGACGAACGGGGGGAGGAAGGGAAGCAGTGCGGCGGCTGAGATCGCGGAGAACACGCCGATCTGAAGCGTGAACGCCATCGAGAGGTGGGCCGCGAGGAGCGTCCCCGCGAGCGCCGCCCGGACCCGTCCGGCGGCCGCGACCAGCAGCGGCGAGGCGACGAGCAGCGCGACCCAGCCGTAGGTGGCGGCCGCGAGCAGTGCCGACCACTCGGGGACGAACCCGCCGAGCGGCCCGTGGAGGTAGGTGAGCCGGAAGACGCGCGCTATCGCCTCGCCCTCGAGCCACGCGGTCCCGCGAGACTTCACGACGGCGTTGGAGACGTACACCACGACCACGCTCGTCAGGAGCAACGCCGAGGCGGGACCGACGAAACGCCCGTTCCCCGGGTCCGAGACCGACTCGGAGGGCGCACCCGACGCCCGCGAGCCGCGACGCCGGACCGCGTCGACCGACCAGCGAGCGCCGAGGGGGCACAGGAGGCCGGCGCCGAGCAGTTGGAGGAGGAGCGTGTCGCCGGCGTTGAGGACGAAGGGATTGCGTGCCTGAAGCGACGCGAGCAGAATCAGCGAGGCCGCGGTCGCGACTCGGGTTCGGTGGCCGAGCGCGAGCGCGAGCGCGGCGATCGCGGCGACGGTGAACAGCGCCGCGACGGCCCACGACCCGCCGGAGACGGCGTGGAGCGAGAGCCGGGCCGCGAGGGGGTACGTCTCCGCCAGCGTCGACCGCGGGAGGACGCCCGCGTCCGTGTAGAAGGCCGTCAGGTTGCGGGCGCGGAGCGCGAGGTCGACGAGGAGGACGGCGCCGAGCGCGATCCGGAACGACGCGAGCGCGCGGGCGTCGATCCCGAGCCGGCGGCGGAGCGCGAACCGGAGGCGAGGGCGAGGACCGAGGTCGCCGCGCGAGGGATCGACTGACGTCACGGTGGTCCCGAGTCGCCCAGCGGCGGGAATAGGTCTTGCGGCGTCGTGTGAGGCCGCGAGGGGCGGCGAGGACTTGCCCCCGTCGCCGGGTTCCGGGCGTTTATGTGGCCGCCGCGGAAGCCACCGATATGCGAATCATCGCTCACGGCGGCGCCGGCGGCGCCCCGGACGACCCGGAGCCCAGACAGGCGGTCCTCGACGAGGCGGCCGCGCGCGGCGCCGACGCCGCGACGCCGCTCGACGCGGTGGAGTCGGCCGTCGGCGTCTTAGAGTCTGATCCCCGGTTCAACGCGGGCGTCGGCGGCGCGGTCCAGTCGGACGGCGTCGTCCGGACCGACGCGGGCGTGATGACCTCGGACCGCGAGGTCGGGGCCGCCTGCTCGATGCCGGGGGTCGAACGCGCGGCGAGCGTCGCTCGCGTCGTCCGCGACGAGACGCCGCACGTCTTCGTCTCGGGCGAGCACGCGGTCGAACTCGCCGACGAGTTCGGCGTCGAGACCGGCGTCGACCTGCTCACCGACGAGACGCGCGAGCGCTACGAGGAAGAGGACCCGCCCTGCGGCGGCCCCCGCGAGCACCTCGACTGGCTCGCCTCGCGGTTCGGCTCGGGCGACGATCAGGCAGGAGAGCGGTCCAAAGACGACGCCCCCGACCACGACACGGTCGGCGCGGTCGCGACCGACGGAGACGCGTTCGCCGCGGTGACCTCGACGGGCGGCCGATCGTTCGCGCTCGCCGGGCGCGTCGGCGACGTGCCGCAGGTCGGGTCTGGCTTCTTCTGTACCGAGGCCGGCGGCGCGAGCGCGACGGGCGCCGGCGAGGACATCGCTCGCGTGACGCTCTCGCGGCGCGCCGTGGGGCACCTCGAAGACGGCCTCGGCGCGCAGGCGGCGGCCGAGCGGGCGATCGACGAGTTCGAGGAGCAGACCGGATCGGGTGCGGGCGTTATCGTTCTCGGGGACGACGAGGCCGGAAGTTCGTTCAACACCGAGGGGATGCAGACGAGCGTGGCCGAGCGCTGAGATCCGGCACGGAATCGAGGCCGACGACGGTGGAATCGAGGCCGACGACGGTGGCCGCGCCGCCAGCGGAGGCGAGGATACAAATCCGCCCGCCGCCTTGCGCCGGTATGGTAACTTTCCTCGCCGGGGGGACGGGCACGCCGAAGCTCCTCGACGGCGCGGCCCGAGTGTGGGACCCGGCCGATACCGCGGTCGTCGCCAACACGGGCGACGACGTCGAGATCGGCGGCCACCTCGTCTGTCCCGACGTCGACACCGTGCTGTTCGCGGGCGGCGGGGTCTTAGACCGGGAGACGTGGTGGGGGATCGACGGCGACACCACCGCGACCCACGAAGAGCTCTCCCGGCTCGCGTCGGCCGCCGGCGACGCGATCGACGGGGACCCGGGGACCCCGCGCTACCTCGACGACGCGGCCCAGACCGCGGGCCGCGAGATCGCCCGATGGCGGCGGTTTTCGGGGGTCGGCGAGTTCATGGAGATCGGCGACCGCGACCGCGCGGTCCACGTCACTCGCACGGGCCTGCTCGACGAGGGGAAATCGCTCACGGCCGCGACGCGGGCGCTCGCCGCGGCGTTCGACCTCGACGTCGACCTCCTCCCCATGTCCGACGACCCGGTCGCGACGCTGATTCACACCGAGGACGGCGAGACGATCCACTTCCAGGAGTACTGGGTCGCGCGCCGCGCCGAGCCGGCGGTCGCCGACGTGGAGTTCCGCGGGTCCGAGGACGCCGAACCGACCGAGGCGGTGCGCGAGGCGCTCGCCGAGCCGGTCGTTATCGGCCCCTCGAACCCGGTGACGAGCCTCGGACCGATGCTGGCGCTCCCCGGGTTCGAGCGCGCGCTCCGGGAGACCCCCGTGGTCGCCGTCTCGCCGTTCGTCGGCGACGAGGTGTTCTCCGGGCCGGCCGGGGCGCTGATGGCCGGCGTCGGCCGCGAGCCCTCGACCGCGGGCGTGGCGGCGGCGTACCCCTTCGCGGACGCGTTCGTCCTCGACGAGGCGGACCCGACCGACATCGCGCGCCACGTCGAGCGCACCGACACGCGGATCGACGACGGCGACGACGCCGAGCGCGTCGCCCGGGCCTGCGAGCGAGCGTTAGAGGCGGTCGAGGGCGACGCGGCGGGCGCGTCGACGCCGCGGGAGGGCGCGGGGTGACCCCCTTCCTCGTCGCCGCGAGCCTCAGCGGTGCGGCGGACGCCGAGTGGGCGAAACGGGCGGCCGACTGCGTCGACGTCGCCCTCCTCGGCGGCGTCGCGCTCGACCCGCCCAGCCGCGCCGCGGCCCGCGACCTCGTCGCCCGCGGGCGCGAGGAGTTCCTCCCGGCCGACCCCGTGGCGTTCGTCGCGGACCAGTTCGACGCGCTCGCGGACGCTCCGGTCCGACCCGGGATCAACGTCCGGAGCGCGGCGGTCGAGCCCGTCCGCGAGGTCGCGGCGGTCTGTGCCCGCCGGGGCGCGGTCTGTGAGATCAACGCCCACTGCCGGCAGCCGGAACTGCGCGCGGTCGGCTGCGGCGAGTCGCTCCTGCGCGAGCCGGACCGCCTCGCGCGGTACGTCGCCGCCGCGGCGGAGACGGGCGCGACGACGAGCGTGAAGGTCCGCGCGGGGGTCTCCGGCGTCGACCTCGTCGCCGTCGCCGAGGCGGCGGCCGCGGCGGGCGCCGACTGGCTCCACGTCGACGCGATGGACTCGGTGCCGGTGATAGCGGCCCTCTCGGCGAGGACACAGGGCGGAGCACCGGCCGGCGACGGCCCGCTCGCCGACCTGACGCTCGTCGCCAACAACGGCGTCCGCGGCCGGGAGACGGTGGCCGAGTACGCGGCCCGCGGCGCCGACGCGGTGAGCGTGGGACGGCCGACGGAGGACCCGCCGGTCCTCGGGCGCGTCGCGGACGCGGTCGAAGCGTGGCGGCGCGGGACGCTGCGTGAGCGCGACGCCGAGACGGAGTCCGGACCGGAGGCGCGGCCGTGATCCCTTCGGACACCGAGACCGACGCTGAAGCCCGGAGGGCCGGCGTCGTCGACGACGCGACGCTCGCGCTCCTGCTGGAGGTCGCCGGCACGCCGAAGCCGGGGAACGTGGACCGGCACCGCGACCTCGCCGACCTCCGGTTCGAGTCGTTCCTCGGCGGCGCCGTCGGCGCTCGTCCCGGACTCGAGCGGGCCGCAGGCGTGACGGTCCCGGAGGGACCCGCCTCTGTCGGCGAGGCCTTCGAGCGGGCCGTCGCCGGAATGGCGACGCGTGCGGGCACGAACACGCAGTTCGGGTGCCTGCTGCTACTGGTCCCGCTGGTCCGGGCGGCCGTCGACCCCCGCCGCGGCCTCTCGCCGGACGGCGTCGACGCCGTCTGCCGGGCGACGACGGTCGACGACGCCGTCGCCTTCTACCGGGCGTTCGAGGCCGTCGACGTCGCGGTCGACGACCCGCCGCCGGGAGCGGACGACCTCGACGTGCGGCGCGGGAGCGACGCCGAGTCGGCGATTCGCGAACGCGGGGCGACGCTGCGGGACGTGCTGGCGCTGTCCGCCGACCCGGAGGATCCTGACCGCGTGCCCGACCTGAACGCCGCGGAGTGGACCGAGGGGTTCCCGCGGACGTTCCGCGCGGCCGAGTGGCTCCTGACCGACGAGGGCCCGCTCGCGGACCGGGCCGCGCGGGCGTTCCTCGGCCTGCTCGCCGCGGAGCCCGACACCCTCGTCGCGTCGACCCGAGGGGCCGAGGCGGCCCGCGATGCGAGCGAGCGGGCGGCCGCGCTGCTCGGGACGGAGCCGACGGACGGGGCCGGAACGAGGCCCGGGGTCGAGGGGGTCGACGCGGCCTCGGTCCACGGCGCCGACCTCGACGCCGCCGAGTCGCTCGCCGACGCGTTCGTCGCCGAGGGGATCAATCCGGGGACGACCGCGGACCTCACCTGCGCCGCGCTGTTGGTCGCGCTCCGGCGCGGCGCGGAGGTGGCGCCGTGACGACGGACCCGGAGGACGGCCGCGACCGCGACGACGCCGGTCCGGCGGGCGTCGTTCCCGACGGCTGGCCGGTTCCGCTCCGCGGCGTCACCGAGTCCGTCGTGACGACGCGCGGGCCGAACGACCGGTGGAACGTCGCGGCGCTGGGGCTCCACGCGCCGGTCGAACCGGGGGATCCGGTCACGGCGAGGACGTACGGGCGCACCCGCACGTGGCGGAATTTCACCGAGCGCGGCGGCGGCGTGGTCCAGTTCACGGTCGACCCGCGGACGTTCGTCGACGCCGCGCTGACGGTCAGAGAGGCCGACGACCCGGTCCTCCCGAGCGCCGACGCGTGGGCGGAGGTCCGGGTCGAGGAGACGGACGCGACGACCGAGGGGGACACGACGATCCGAACGTGGGAACTGGAGCCCGTCGAGTCGGCGGTGGTGACCGAGCGCGTTCCGACCGTGAACCGGGGGTTCGGCGCGGTCGTCGACGCCACGGTGGCCGCCTCGCGGCTCGACGTGCCGGCGTTCGACACGTCTGAGCTGCTCGACCGGCTCCGGTACTTCGCCGACGTGGTCGAGCGGTGCGGGGGGCCGGCGGAGCGCGAGGCGTTCGACCGGATCGACGAGGCGGTCGGCTGGCGGGAGCGGACGGTGGACTCGGGCCCCGCCGGCGGAGCCTCGGCCGACGAGGGCGTCGGCGGCAGTGACGCCGACGAGCGCGGGTCGTGACGAGAACCGCGACCGAGCCGCCGCGGTGACCGCGCCTCGCGGCCGCTCGCGGCGGAACGAACCCTTTTAGTTCGGGCCGCCGGTACCGCTCGGTATGGCCATCAAACCCAAGTACATCAAGCAGCTCGGGAACGCCCTGCTGGAGCGGTATCCCGACTCGTTCAACACGGACTTCGAGACGAACAAGGAGAGCGTCACGGCCCTGACCACCGTCGAGTCGAAGGGCGTTCGCAACCGAATCGCGGGCTACGTCACGCAGAAGAAGTCGCAGGCGGCACAGCACGCGTAAACGAGTTCTCTACCGATTCGTTCTGTCGCCGGCGAGCGACGGCTCTCGCGGTCGCCCCCAGCGCCGGTTAACCGACGCCCCCGACGCCGGTTGCCGGACACCTCCGACGCCGGTTTCCGGACGCCCCCGACCCTTATCTCGGAAGCCGCGGCCATCCCGCCTCGATGGACGCGCTCGTGCGGCCGGTGGTCGACCCGACGTTCGCTGCGGGCGCGCTCGGGTTCCTGCTCGGCGGCGTCGCGCTCGGCACCGCGAGCGGGTTGGTCCCCGGGCTCCACGCCAACAACTTCGCACTGCTTCTGGCCGGGTTCGCGCCGTCCGTGCCTGCCGATCCCCTGTTCGTCGGCGTCGCGATGATCGGCGCCGGCGTCGTCCACTCGTTCCTCGACATCGTCCCCGCCCTCGCGCTGGGCGTGCCCGACGCCGCGACCGCGGTCGCAGCGCTCCCGGGTCACCGGCTTGTGATCGCGGGCCGGGGGCGCGAGGCCGTCCGACTCTCCGCGGTCGGGTCCGGGCTGGCCGTCGCGCTCGCGGTGCCGCTTGCGGTCCCGATCACGTGGCTCATGCTGCGGTGGTACCCGCCGATGCGCGCGCACCTGCCGGTGTTACTCGCCGGCGTCGTCGCGGTCCTCGTGCTCACGGAGTCGTCGCGCCGGGCCGCGGTCGGCGGACTGGTCGCGTTCCTCGCGAGCGCCGCGCTCGGACTCGCGACGCTCGACGCCGACCCCGCGGCGCCGCTGTCGGTCGGCGGCGTTCTCGCGCCGCTGTTCGCCGGGCTGTTCGGCGTGCCGGTCCTCGTCGACGCGCTCGGCGGGGAGGGCGTGCCGCCGCAGGCCGATCCCCGGATCGCGATGGACGCGCGCGACCTCGGAACGAGCGCGGGCGCCGGCTCGCTCGCCGGCGCCGTCGTCGGCTACATTCCGGGCGTGTCGGCCGCCATCGCCGCCGTGGCCGCGATGCCCGCGGTGCCGCGCGAGTCGGCCGACCGCGGCTTCGTCGTGGCGACGAGCGGCGCGAACACCGCGAACACGGTCTTCGCACTGTTCGCGTTGGTCGCACTCGGAACGCCGCGGACGGGCGTGACCGTCGCCCTCGACCGGGCCGGCGTGCCGTTCGCGCTCCCGATCCTGATCGTCGCGGCCGCGACCGCCGCGTGCTTCGGGTTCGCGCTCGTCCTTCTGGTCGGGGACCCGTACCTCCGCGTCGTCGGCAACGCCGACTACACTCGACTCTCGGTCGGCGTGTTGGGGCTGCTCGCGCTGCTCTCGTACGCGTTCGCCGGGGGGTTCGGGGTCGGCGTCCTCCTCGTCGCCGGGGCGTTGGGACTGTTCCCGCCGCGGGTCGGCGCGCGGCGCGTCCACCTCATGGGCGTGCTCATCGGGCCGCTGATCGTCGGGTGAGCACGGGCACGGACCGCCTCGGCTTCGGTCGGCGAGGGGCACGGTACCGGGCCGCACGGCCCGCTGGGGGAAAGAACAACGGTTAAAAGTCGCGCGCTGGTGAGTAGGTGTATGAGCCAGAGCGACTCTCAGAGCACTCCGCAGTGCGTCTCCTGTGGGATTCAGGTGTCCGGCATGAACGCCGCGCGGTTCTCCTGCCCGGACTGCGGCACCACCATCTACCGGTGTTCGAAGTGCCGGAAGCAGAGCAACCTCTACGAGTGCCACGACTGCGGCTTCCGGGGGCCCTGAGATGGGTGACGTTGCCGCGAAGATCAAGGTCATGCCGAACAGCCCCGAAGTCGACCTCGACGACCTTCAGGACCGTCTGGAAGAAGTCCTGCCCGAGGGCGCGAAGATCCGCGGCTTCGAGCGCGACGACGTCGCGTTCGGCCTGGTCGCGCTCCTGCCGACCGTCATCGTCCCCGACGGCGCGGGCGGCACGGAGGCCGTCGAGGAGGCGTTCTCGCAGGTCGACAACGTCGAGTCCGTCGCGGTCGAGAACGTCGGTCGCCTCTGAGGCGAACCGAGCGGCGCCTGCGGTCCCGGTTTTTTGCGGTTCGGCCGTCTCGAACAGCGGCGGGCTTCGCGAGGGGGGGTGAGACGCCGAGCCGTCACGCTCGCAGTTGAACGGTGGAACTCGTCGCCGGTCGCGGTCGAGAAAAACCCGCTACCGGCCGGACTCGTAGAACTCCTCGCGGTACACGCGCCCGAACGCGTTGCGCCGGAGGGTGCTGGCGGCCGCGTCCGGCTCCTCCTGATACGTCGCGGCGATAACGGTGTCGGCGAAGGGGATCGGGTGCCAGACGACGTTGTCGACGTTCTCGGAGCCGATCCGCACGACGTCGTCCTCGTCGAAACCGCTGTCGGCGAGCCAGGCGTCGAACTCGTCGGCGTCCCCGACGTGAACCGCGAGCAGCTCCGCGAACGTCGCGTCTCGGGCGGTCCGGATCACCTCGGGGGTGACTCGCTCGTCGTACTCGTCGGCGCCGAATGACATCGCCTTGGTCGCCTCGCGGACGACCACCTGCGCGACGGGGCCGACCTCCTCGTACCGTTCGAGCGCCTCGGCACGCGTCTCGGGGGCGAAGGTGCCTCTGGTCTCCATACTCGGGGTTGGCCGGGGTCCGGGAAGGGCGTTCCGCTACGGATCGCGGTCGGCCGCGGCCTCGTCGTTCGCGTCGTCGGTGTCGGCGACGGCGGGGTCGGCGTCGTCCGCCTCTCGGGTCAGCTCCCGCGCCTCGCGGATCGCCTCCGCGACGGCGGGGTCGTCGACCGATTCGGGGTCCGGAACACCGGCTCCGGGAGAGGGATCGCCGTCGTGGGCGTGGCCGTGACCGTGGTTGTGGCCCGAGGCGGCTCCCCCCGATCCCATGCCGACGTCGGGGCGCCCGCGCGCGACGGTGTCTTCGAACACCTCGTTGTACTCGGCATCGTCGGCGTGCGGCGTCACGTCGGCGGCGAGTCCGGCCGGGTCGCGCTCGCTCCAGTCGGTGACGCGCTCGTCGAGCCACGCTTCGTGGTCGTCGCCGTGGAGCATCGCCGTGAACGCGAGGTGGTGCGCGAGGTGTTCGCCGTCGCGCTGCGGGGTGTCACAGACGGGGCACGCGTATCCCATGTCGTGACTAGCTACGACCGTGGGCCGTAAAGTGGCGTCGAACCGGTCGCCGCGCCGGGAGTCGGCGGGGCCGTCGGCGCGTCTCTCGCCGCTATAACAGCAACTTTATCACTCGCACGAAGCGAATTTCGGGTAAGACTACTCCGTTAGGAGGTCCAACAGTGACTGAAGCCAACACACAACCGGAGGTGAACATCGGTCTCGTCGGTCACGTCGACCACGGGAAGACCACGCTGGTGCAGGCGTTGTCCGGCTCGTGGACCGACCAGCACAGCGAGGAGATGAAACGCGGTATCTCGATCCGGCTGGGGTACGCGGACGCGACGTTCCGCCGCTGTCCCGGCGTCGACGAGCCCGAGTGTTACACCGTCGACGAGGAGTGCGAGGACGGGTCCGCGAGCGAGCCGATCCGAACGGTCTCGTTCGTCGACGCGCCGGGCCACGAGACGCTGATGGCGACGATGCTCTCTGGCGCCTCGATCATGGACGGGGCGGTCCTCGTCGTGAGCGCGACCGAGGACGTCCCCCAGGCCCAGACGGAAGAGCACCTGATGGCGCTCGATCTCATCGGGATCGAGAACATCGTCATCGCACAGAACAAGGTCGACCTGGTCGACCGCGACCGCGCCGTCGACAACTACCGGCAGATCCAGGAGTTCGTCGAGGGCACGGTCGCCGAGGACGCGCCGATCGTCCCCGTCTCGGCCCAACAGGAGGTCAACCTCGACCTGCTCATCGACGCGATCGAAACGGAGATCCCGACGCCGGACCGCGACCCGGGCGAGAGCGCCCGGATGTACGCGGCCCGCTCGTTCGACATCAACCGTCCGGGCGCGACCGCAGAGGACCTCAAGGGCGGCGTCGTGGGCGGGTCGCTCGTCAGCGGCGAGCTGTCGGTCGGCGACGGGCTGGAGATCCGCCCCGGCCGCGAGGTCGACGAGGAGGGACAGACCGAGTGGCGGCCGCTGGAGACGACCGTCCGTTCGCTACAGGCCGGCAACCGCGACGTCGAGACCGCCCACCCCGGCGGGCTCCTCGGCGTCGGCACGGGACTCGACCCGAGCCTGACGAAGGGCGACGCGCTCGCCGGGCAGGTCGCGGGCGAGCCGGGGACGCTCCCCCCGACCCGCGAGGAGTTCGAGATGACGGTCGACCTGCTCGACCGCGTCGTCGGGAAGGAGGACGACGAGAGCGGCGAGAGCGACATCGAGGATATCAGCACCGGCGAGCCGTTGATGCTCACGGTCGGCACGGCGACGACGGTCGGCGCCGTGACGAGCGCGCGCGACGGCGAGTGCGAGGTGAGCCTCAAGCGACCCGTCTGCGCCGACGAGGGCGCACAGATCGCGATCAACCGACGCGTCGGCGCGCGCTGGCGGCTCATCGGCGTCGGGACGCTCGCGTAGCGTGGCCGACGACGCCCGCGCGGACGGTCCGGAGTCGACCGCCGCGGGCGACGCCCGGGCCGAGGACCTCGCCGGAGACGAGTCGGACGGCGTCCCGGTCGTCGCACTCGACGCGAGCGCCCTGATGGCGCCGGTCGAGGCCGGCCTGCGGCTGTTCGAGGAGCTCGATCGGCTCCTCGGGGGGTACGAGACGGTGGTTCCGGCGCCGGTGGTCGCGGAACTCGCCGACCTCCAGAGCGGCAACGGCGCGGAGGCGACCGCAGCGAGCGTCGGTGCGGACCTCGCCGAGCGGGCGGAGACGGTCGAGACGGACGAATCGTACGCCGACGACGCGCTCGTCGCCCTGGCCGCGGCCGGCCGGGTCGACGCCGTCGTCACCAACGATCGACCCCTCGCGAACCGGGTACTGGCCGCGGACGCACCAGTAATCGGTTTAAGGGGTCGGAACACACTGGCGATAACGGAACCCTAGCGGCCGCGGACAACCAACAACATGTACAAACGAGTTCGACTCAAGGACACGGTCGAGGTCCCGCCGAAGCACCTGGCGGACGTCACCGACGAGCGGGTGAAAGCTCTGCTCCAAGACAAGCTGGAAGGACGGATGGACGAGGACGTCGGCAGCGTCGTGAGCGTCATCGAGGTTCACGACATCGGCGACGGGGCGGTGTTACACAACCGGCCGGGCGTCTACTACGAGGCGGAGTTCGACGCGCTCACCTACGACCCCGACATGCAGGAGGTCGCCGACGGTACCGTCGTCGAGACGGTCGAGTTCGGCGCGTTCGTCGGGATCGGTCCGGTGGACGGCCTGCTCCACGTCTCGCAGATCACCGACGAGTACCTCACGTTCGACGGCGCGAACCAGCAGCTCGCCTCGTCCGACTCCGACAAGACGCTCGGCGTCGACGACGCCGTGCGCGTCCGCGTCGTGACGAAGAGCATCGACGAGCGCAACCCTCGCGACTCGAAGATCGGGCTCACGGCGAAACAGCCCGGCCTCGGCAAACACGAGTGGCTGGAGGGCCAACGGCTTCACCGCGAGCAGACCGGTGAGGAGGCCGACTGATGGCAGAGGACCGCCTGGCGTGTCGGGAGTGCCACCACGTCAACGACCCCGACGCCCAGACCTGCGAACACTGCGGGTCGTCGTCGTTGACTGAGGACTGGGCGGGATACGTCATCATTACCAAGCCCGCCGACAGCCAGATCGCCGAGGAGATGAACGTCACCGAGTCGGGCGCGTACGCGCTCAAGGTCCGGTAACCGTCCGCGTTCGGGGAAGAGACCGATGACGGAGCCGCTTCTCACGCTGCCCGAGTCCCTTCGCGACGCGTTCAAGGAGCCGCTGGGGCCGGCGACGACCGACGTCGCCGCCCTTCTGGACGCCGTCGACGAGACCCGAGAGCGGTACGGCTCGACCGCCGGAGACCCCGCACCGCTGATCGCGGTCGGCGACGTGGTCACCTACCACCTCCGAGAGGCGGGTCGCGTTCCGGACGTGGCGTTCGTCGACGGGAAGACGGAGCGCGAGGCGGTCCGCACGGAGATAGAGACCGCGCTCGCGGCCACGGAGGAGCGACGGATCGCGGTCGAGAATCCGGCTGCCGGGCTGTCGACGGCGCTGCTCGACGCGCTCGCCGAGGCGCTCGCGGCCGGGGAGCCGGTGACGATCGAGGTGACCGGCGAGGAGGACCTGGCGGCGCTGCCGGCGATGCTCGCGGCGCCGGTCGGATCGACCGTCGTCTACGGCCAGCCCGGTGAGGGGATGGTCCGCGTCGCGATCACGCCCGAGGCCCGGAGGGAGGCACGGGAGCTGTTCGAGGGGCTGTCGGGCGACACGGCGGCCGCGTGCGACGCGCTCCGGGTCGATCCGAGCGGGTTCGACGAAGGAGAGTCGGCCTAGCGGCCGGGACGGCGACGAACCATTTCGTTCTGTCGAGCGACCTCAGTCGCGCTCGACGACGACGCTCGCGCCGAGGACGGCCAGCCCGGCGACGAGGCCGACCGCGCTCACCAGCCACGGCGTCACGGGAGCCGCCGAGAGCGAGAGGTACGGTTCGATCCCGTTGCGCCGGAGGCCGTCGAGCGCTTCGAGCCCCCAGTGACCGCTCGCCAAGAGCGAGACGCCGCCGACGACGCCGAGGCCGCCGGTGACGAAGCCGACGCCCGTGAGCGCGTCCTCCGCGGCGAGGAGGGTCCAGATGTCGTCGTCGCTCGGCTCCGGACCGCGGGCGAGGCGGCGCTGGAGCGTGACGAGGCCGAGACCGGCGCCGGCGGCCGCGACCGTGCCGAACAGGGCGACCGCCGCGACGCCGAGCGAGGTCGACGCCGGTGGGCCGGTGAAGGCCGCCTCCCGGACGGGCGCCGGCAGCGTCGCGACGAGCGGGGCTGCGAGCGCGGCGATCAGCGCGAGGCCGCCGCAGATCCGTGCCTTCCGGATCGGGGACATCGGGACGACGATGTTCGCCGCCCGCTTGAGTTCGTATCGCGATCGGTCGGCCGGATCGAATCGGGTGTCGTCGTCGGGCATCCGTGTGATAACGTGAATCACGGTCCGGAGCGGTGAAACCCTGACGCCGAACCGCACGGTCGGTCGACCGCCGGCGAGCAGTTCGGCGGCGACACCCCCGCTTCGAAATCCTTTTACAGCTTTCGAGGGGATATACGCTTAACTGAACCATGGACGTCGATATCATCTCCGAGGACGAGAATCCGATGCTGCACCGTACCGATATCCGCTTCGAGACGACCCACGAGGAAGCGACTCCCTCGCGGCTCTCGGTCCGCGACTCGCTCGCGGCCAAGCTCGACAAGGACTCCGAGGAGGTCGTCGTCCACGAGCTCGACACGAAGTTCGGCATGCGCAAGACGGTCGGCTACGCGAAGGTGTACGACTCCGCGGCCGACGCGTTAGACGTCGAACAGGACCACATGCTCGAACGCAACAAGATCGGCGACGAGGACGCGGACGCCGAGGAAGCGTAACGCCGCCGGATGCGGGTTCTCGGCATCGAAGGTACCGCGTGGTGTGCGAGCGCCGCGCTGTACGACGCCGAGACCGACTCAGTTCTCATCGAATCCGACCCCTACGAACCGGACAGCGGCGGCATTCACCCGCGCGAGGCCGCCGAACACATGTCCGAGGCGATCCCCGAGGTCGTCGACCGGGTGTTGACCGCGGCCGAGGCGGAACACGGCCCGGACGCCGTCGACGCGGTCGCGTTCTCGCGAGGTCCCGGGCTGGGCCCCTGTCTCCGGATCGTCGGGACCGCGGCGCGGTCGCTCGCCGGGACGCTCGACGTGCCGCTCGTCGGGGTCAACCACATGGTGGCGCACCTGGAGATCGGTCGCCACCGCTCCGGCTTCGATAACCCCGTCTGTCTGAACGCCTCGGGGGCGAACGCGCACCTGCTCGGTTTCCACGACGGGCGGTACCGCGTCCTCGGCGAGACGATGGACGCGGGCGTCGGCAACGCGATAGACAAGTTCACCCGGCACGTCGGCTGGAGCCACCCCGGCGGGCCGAAGGTCGAGGCGGCGGCCGCGGAGTACACCTCCGAGGCGGAAGCGGACGCTGATGGAGCTGATCTCCTCGATCTGCCCTACGTCGTCAAGGGGATGGACTTCTCGTTTTCCGGGATCAGCTCGGCCGCCAACGACGCCGCGGACGCCGGCGTCCCGACCGGCGAGATCTGCTTTTCGCTCCAAGAGCACGTGTTCGCGATGCTCACCGAGGTGGCGGAGCGCGCTCTGTCGCTGACCGGCGCCGACGAACTCGTCTTGGGCGGCGGCGTCGCCCAGAACGACCGGCTGCGGGAGATGCTGGCCGCGATGTGTGACGCTCGCGACGCCGACTTCCACGCGCCGGAGCCGAGATTCCTCCGCGACAACGCCGGGATGATCGCCGTGTTGGGCGCGAAGATGGCCGCGGCCGGCGACACGCTCCCGATCGCCGAGTCCGCGGTCGACCCGAACTTCCGACCGGACCAGGTGCCGGTGACGTGGCGGTCGGGGGAGTCGGTCGCACGGGTCCCCGGGGATACCGGAGCAAACTCGGGAGGCGCGCCGACGGCCGATCACCGCGGCGCGGAGGCGACCGTCACGGTCGACGGGGACGGCGGCGACAGTCGCGTGATCAAGCGCCGCGTCCCGAAGTCGTACCGGCACCCCGAGTTAGACCGCACGCTCAGACGCGACCGGACCGTCGCTGAGGCCCGGCTGACGAGCGAAGCGCGCCGCGCGGGGGTCCCGACGCCGCTCGTGTACGAGGTCGATCTCCCGGCCGGAACGCTGACCCTTCAGCACGTCGGCGAGCGCGACCTCGCGGCCGCGCTCGACGAGCGATGGACCGAGGCGGTCGGCCGCCACCTCGGACGGCTTCACGGCGCCGGCATCGTCCACGGCGACCCGACGACCCGGAACGTGCGAGTGGGGTCGAGCGGCGCGGGGGACGCGGAGACGGACGGCGAGTCGAGCGACGCCGCGGACGCGGGACCGAGCGCGAGGCCGGACGCCGCGTCGCGGACGTATCTCATCGACTTCGGACTCGGCTTCCACACCGGCCACGTCGAGGACCACGCGATGGACCTCCACGTGTTCGAGGGGTCCGTCCGCGCGACGGCGACGGATCCCGAGCCCCTGATCGCGGCGTTCGAAGCCGGGTACGAGGCAACCGGCGACGGCGAAGTCCTCGACCGACTTCGGGACGTGGCGAACCGTGGTCGCTACCGCTGACGGCGGGGGATCGGCCGATCGGTCGTGTGGACGTCCGCGGTTCGATCGCCGATCGGTGGCGCCACGATTTATGGTGCCGGCGGATAGACGTACGGATATGGCAGACAAACCGTCGTCCGGAGAGGTTCTCGGGATCCCGTACAACTTCGAGCGTCCGAGCCTCGGGCGGCTGCTCTCGTCGTACTGGCAGCCCGACAAGGGAATGCTCGTCGAGAAGCCGTTCGGTATCGGGTACACGCTGAACCTCGCCAACTGGCGCTCGTGGATCGTCCTCGCGGTCGCCGGCGGGCTCTACTACCAGCAGCAACAGTCGGGCGGAGCGGCCGCCGTCGACGAGTCCGCGGACGGGGACGACGACGGGCCCGTCGAAGTGATCGTCGACGACGACTGATCTTAACCGCGAGGGGGTGCCGGCCTCGTCCGCGTCGTGGTCGGCGGTCTCAACGTTGATTCCGCATCGGTTTCTTTTAAATACGAGTAGACTGTATTTCGGGTAATGAAAGTAGAGTTCGAATGCTCGTGTTCGGAGGAGATCTCCGAGTTCACTCGGGGTCAGACCAGCCGCGGGGTCCACGTCGAATGCGGGAACTGCGGCGCGGTGTACGCCGTGACGATCACCGAGTTGGACTAGCGGGCTCGGACGCCGACTCGAACCGGAGGCGGACCGTGGTGCCGTCGTCGTCCGCGGCGAACCGGACGGTGCCGCCCTGCGTCTCACACAGCCACTTGACGAGCCACAGTCCGATACTGCTCGCGTGCGAGAGGGGCGTCTCCTCTTCGGCCTGTAACACCGCGCGCTCGTCCGGCGGGATCCCCGGCCCGTTGTCGGTGACTTCGAGGCAGGTGGTCGTCCCGTTCTCGCGGACCGTCGCCTCCACGCGGCGCGTCGCGCCGTCGTTGTGCGTCACCGCGTTCTCGAACACCTCGCGGATCGGGTACGCGACGGAGTCGTCGGCGCGGATCCACGCCTCGGAGGGTGCCTCGACGCTGACCGAGGCGCTCCCGGCGTCGACGACGCCGACCGCCTCGTCGACCGCGTCGACGAGGTCGACGCGGCCCTCGGGGTGGTCGGGGGACGCGTCCTCGATCGCTCGGAGCTTCTCGCTGATGGCGACGACGTCGTCGGTCGTCTGTCGGATCGTCTCCAGACACTGCTGGCTCCGGTCGTCGTCGATCCGGTCCGCCAGCAGGTCGGTGTAGCCGCGGATCACGTTGAGGTCGTTGCGGATGTTGTGCCGAAAGACCCGACTCAGAACCTGTAGCTGCTGGTTCGAGGTTTCGAGCTCCCGGTTGGCGGCCTCCGCCCGCCGCCGATGGTGGGTGACGGCACCGTAGAGGATCGCACCCGAGCCGGCGACCAGCAGCCAGTCACCCGCGAGGCGCGCGGGCGTCCACCCGACCGCGGACCCGCTCACGGACGCGACCGCGACGTCGACCGCGAGCGCGAACAGCGCTCCGCCACAGAGGTACACGGCGGTGAGAACCGTCGCCGACCGCCCGAAGAGGTGTTCCGAGGTATATTTCATTTATATTTAGTTTTACACCCGGTGGATTTTCTTCGCAGGAAACATCTCGACGGCCGACGGCTTAAGTTTTCACCGGCGACCCGCCCGGACCGCCAGCGACGGCGACCGGGTTCACCACGGCGCGCAGTCCGCACAGACGAGGGCGTCACCGTCGCGCCAGCATCGTTCGACCCGCTCGCCGCACCGGTCGCAGTCCGCGCCGTCGGCGTGCCACGTCGAGGTGGGGCTCGCGGGGTCGACGCGGTCGACGTCGCCGTCGACGGCCGCGTTCGAGCCGTCGTCAACGGCAGCCTCCGAGCCGTCGGCTCCGGCCTCGGTGCCGGCGTCCGGAGCGAAGTCGTCGAGCGACCGGTCCTCGGACATCTACGCCTCCCGCCGGAGGCGGTCGACGACGTAGTCGCGCTCCAGTTCGCCGAGGAACTCGCCGAGCCGGGGGCCCTGCGTGTCGTCGAAGAACAGGCGGTACCCCGCCGCGAAGAAGTCGCTGACCTCGACGTCGTGGTCGCGAGCGGTCTCGTACATCGCCGCCTGAATCTCCTCGCCGTCGTGGCCGGCGGCGACGAAGTCGGCGAGGTCGTCGAGCGCGGCCGCGACCGCGTCGTCGAACTCGACCGCGGGGAGGTCGGTCTGGAGTAGGTAGTCGTACTCGTTTTCGGTCCGCTCGGCCCAGTTCCGCGCGTTTTCGACCCTGGCGAGCGCGGCGTCGACGGCGTCGGCGTCCGCGTCGGGGGGGACGTGCCCCTCGTCGCGGGCGAGGCGCTCGCGGAAGTCGGGGTCGTCGACCATCCCGAGGACCGCCGCGAACGTGTACGGGAGCCTGAGGGGTTTCTCCGTCGGCGGGTCGTCCGCTCGACCGACGACGAACGGGTACGCGCGCTCGGCGAACGCTGTGAGGTCCTCGTCGTCGACCTCGCCGAAGTAGGCGCGTTCGAACCGGTCGAAGCGGTCGACGAGTTGGTCGAGCCGCCCGATGTCGAGGTCGCGGGCCTTCTTCGGGTGGAGCGCGAAGAAGAAGCGCAGCACCTCGGGTTCGAGCAGCTCCAACAGCTCCTGTACCGTGACGACGTTCCCCTCCGAAGAGGAGAACGCCTCGCCGTTGAGCGTGAACCACTCGTACACCATCGGCACGGGCGGCTCCTCGCCGAAGACGTTTCGCGCCACGTCGACGCCGGAGGGCCACGAACCCTCGGCGTGGTCCTTCCCGAACGGCTCGAAGTCGACGCCGAGGACCCCCCACTGGGCGGGCCACTCAAGCCGCCACGGGAGCTTCCCCTCGCGGAACGTCGCGGTGCCCTCGTGGCCGCAGCCCTCGATGGTGTTGCCGCCGGCGTCCATGTCCGTACAGACGTACTCGACGGTCTCGCGGTCGAGATCGATCGCCGTCACCGTCTCCGTCACCTTCCCGCACTCCGCACAGATCGGGTTGAACGGGACGTACTCGTCGTCGACCTTGTCCTGGTACGGGGAGAGCACCTCGCGGACGCGGTCCGCGTCGGAGAGGACGGTTCGGACCGCGTCGTCGAAGTCGCCTTCGGCGTACAGCGCCGTGTTCGAGAGCATCTCGACGGGGACGTTCAGCCGGTCCGCGTCGGCCTTGAGCAGCCCGGCGAAGTGGGCCGCGTACGACTCCGCCTCGCCGAACGGGTCCGGGATCGCGGTGTACGGCTTCCCGAGGTTGCGGCCGAGCGCGCCCGCGTCGACCTCGCCGAGCCCGACGATGTCGCCGTCCGCGTTCGCCAGCTTGCGCGGCACCTTCCGCAGCGGGTCCTTGTCGTCGGAGGTGAACACCTGCCGGACCTCGTGGCCGCGGTCGCGCAGCACCTCGGCGACGAAGTAGCCGCGCATGATCTCGTTGAAGTTGCCGAGGTGGGCGACCCCGGACGGCGAGACGCCGCCTTTGATGACGATCGGCTCGTCGGGGTCGCGCGCTTCGACCTCGTCGGCGACCACGTCGGCCCAGAAGGCGTGGTACGCCTCGTCGCTTCCGTCGGCGGAGTCCCCGTCGTCGAGCGCGGACCCCCCCGAGAGAATGTGTGGGGAGTCGTCGCCTTCGGGGGGAGCGGCGTCGTCCGCGCTCATCTGTTCCCCGCCCAGCGGCTCGGTTCGTCGGCGTCGACCGGGACGACGTCGGTCCCGGTGTGGTCACCGCGGAGGACCGCGTCGACGACGGCGGTCGGGTCGGTCCCGTCGAGAACGACCGAGCGGATCCCCGCCCGGTCGATCAGCTTCGCCGCGAGCAGGTCCACGGGGGCGGACGCGCCCGCGTCGCGGCTCATCGGGAGGACCACCTCGACGAGTTCGGCCGGCGACAGGGTCGCGAACTGCGTCGCGTCCGGGTCGGCGTTGGGGTCGGCGTCGTACACGCCGTCGGCGCTCGTGGCGTACACGAGCAGGTCGGCGTCGACCGACTCGGCGAACGCGGCGGCGACCGCGTCCGTCGTCTGCCCGGGCGTGACGCCGCCCATCACCGCCACCTCGTCGCGGCGGAGCGCCGCGCCCGCCTCCTCGTAGTCGGTCGCCGGCGCGAGGTTCGCGCGGTCACCGAGGGCGGCGATCAGGAGCCGGGCGTTGAGGCGGGTCGTGCCGATACCGAGCCGGTCGAGTTCGACCTCGTTGGCGCCCAGGTCGCGGGCCGTTTCGATGTACTCGCGGGCGACGCCCCCGCCGCCGACGACGACCCCGACCTCGCAGCCGTCGGTGACCAGCCGTTCGATCGCCTCGGCGTACGCGGCCACGCGCTCGGGGTCGAGGTCCGGCGCGAGCACGCTCCCGCCGATAGAAACGACGACTCTCATTGGCGACGACTACCCCTGTCGCGGTCTTAAGGATTGTCAAGCCCGGACGCGGCGGGAAGCGGACGGGCGGTACTCTCGGAGCGGTCGAGCCGACCGGGAAACGCCTAAGCCGGTCGCGGCCCGCCCTCGGGTATGCGACCGATATCGATCGTCGGTGACGGGGCGTCGGCGCTGGCGCGGCGGCTGGCGGCGCGGCTCGACGGGCGGGTCGCGGTCGTGGAACGCGACGGCGACCCGGACGAGACGCCCCGGTCCGAACCGGAGCCGAGCGACGACGCGTCCGGAGCGGACACCGCGATCGCGTTCGACGGGGACGGGAACTGGAGCGGTCGGGGGACGGTCGAGGGGTTCGACGACCTCCTCGACGGCCTCGCGCCCGACCACGACTACCTGCTCGCGGTCGGCGCGTCGCGGCTGCGCGTGCCCGCGGTCCTCCTCGGTCCGAACCCGGACCCCGAGGGCGTTCCGGGGACGGTCCTCGCGACCGCGGCCGAACCCGACGACGTCGACCTCGACGCCCTCGTCGCCGACCTCGACGAGGCGGAGCCGTGGATCACCCGGGAGGCGCTGGTGCGGCGCGTCGAGGCGTCTGCGGACGCCGACCGATCGGGCGCGATCGCGACGTTCACCGGGCGCGTCCGCGCCCGCGACGGCCCGGACGACGACCGGACGACTCACCTCGCGTTCGAGAAGTACGAGGGGGTCGCCGGAGAGCGGATGGACGCCATCGCCGACGAACTCGCGGCCCGGGACGGCGTCTTCGACGTGCGGATGCACCACCGGACCGGCGTGATCGAGGCGGGCGAGGACATCGTCTTCGTCGTGGTGCTCGCCGGTCATCGGGGTGAGGCGTTCCGGACGGTCGAAGACGGGATCGACCGGCTGAAAGACGAGGTTCCGATCTTCAAGAAGGAGGCGACGGAGTCGGAGACGTTCTGGGTACACCGCCGCGACTGAACGGAGGGGCTAATCGGTCCGACCCACCCGACCCGTCGCTTCAGATCCGGCCGCGTCGGAGCGCCCGACCGAGCGCGCGGCGGCCGCGTCGGCGCCTCGGAGGGAGCAGCATGCGGCTGTTTTTGCTGGCAGTTGGCGAGCGAGCGGGGTATCGGTGAGCGACTCGGTGGTCTGGTTTCCGTTCGAGGAAACGCCCTTAGAACAGAGCATAAAATTTCTAAAGCGCTTTGAAACGTTTCTGAAGAGTCCGTCAGACACGTTTTAGCCCGCGAGTTTCGATGAAACGCGGTGAAACCCCCTGAACGTCGCCCAACGGTGTCACCTTTATAACACCCTTCGGCGGCAAGCGTGGGATGTACTATGAGCGCGACGACGAACCCCTCCACGAACGCGAGCGCGAACGATGACCGCAGTAAGGAAGAGCGGCTGAAGCGGTACCTGATCGACCGCGCACAGGACGGTGAGATGTACTTCAAAGGGAAGTTCATCTCCGAGGATGTCGACCTCTCGCCGAAAGAGATCGGGGCCCTGATGGTGAAGCTCCGCGACTCCGCGACGGAGCTCACCGTCGAGAAGTGGTCGTACACGGGCGCGACGACGTGGCGCGTCGAGCCCGCCTGAATCGGTCTCGGGCCGCGAACGAACCGTACCCCGCTTGATCCCCGCCGCGCTCGGTCCGCGGCGTGGTCCCCGTAACGCGCTTTTCGGACTGACCGACCGCCCGCTTGACCCCGCCACCGACCGGTTCGACCGGCCGGTTCCGGTTCCCGTACCCGCCGACGCGGGGTTTATACTCGCCGACGAGTTACGACGTGACGATGCCAGAACACGAGGACGCGGCGACGGCCGCTGACGGCGCGCCGCGTCCCGAACCGCTCCGGACGTTCTTCCGGATCGACGAGGTCCGGCAGGAGGACGGCCGCGTGCGGTACCGCGGCGAGTCGTACGTCCCGGAGCGGACGCTGTTGCGGAAGCTGACCCCCCACTTCCGCGAGGCGGGCTACGAGGTCGACGTCGAGGCGGTCGAGGGCGGTCACGTCGTCGTCGCCACGCCGTTCGACCGCGGGCGAGACGGGATCCCCTGGGTGAACCTCGCCATGTTCGCGGCCACGGTGCTGTCGACCCTGTTCGTGGGCGCGTACGGCTGGTACTACGTTCCGCTCGCGGAGATCCAATCGAACCCGCTCACCCTGCTTCAGGCGTGGCCGTTCACCGCCGCCGTCCTCGGGGTGCTGATGACGCACGAGCTCGGCCACTACGCCGCCGGCCGCTATCACGGCGTCCCCGTCTCGCTTCCGTACGTCATCCCGTTCGTCTTCCCGTTCGGGACGCTCGGCGCCGTCATCCGTATCCGCGGACGGATGCCCTCGCGGAAGGTGCTCTTCGACATCGGCGCGGCCGGGCCGATCGCGGGGTTGGTCGCGACGGTGACGGTGACCGCGATCGGGCTGTCGCTCGACCCGATTCGGGTGCCCGCGGAGCTCGCGAACGCGTCGGAGACGATGATCCGGTTCAACAACCCGCCGCTTTTGGGCCTCATCTCCGATCTCCTCGGCCGGCCGACGAGCTACGCGGACCCGCAACTCACCGCGCATCCGGTCGTGATCGGCGGATGGGTGGGGATGTTCTTCACCCTCCTGAACCTCCTGCCGGTCGGGCAGCTCGACGGCGGCCACATGGTCCGGGCGATGGTCGGCCCGCGGCAGGAGACGGTGGCGGCGCTCGTCCCCGGCGTCCTGTTCGGGATCGCCGCGTACCTCCACTTCTGGCGGGGCCTCGGGCTGAACGAGTCCGTCGGGCTGTGGGCGTTCTGGGGCGTGTTCGCGGCGGTGATCGCGTTCAACGGTCCGGCGAACCCGACGGACGAGGGAGGGCTGGGACTCGCCCGGCTCGCGGTCGGTGTCGCCACGTTCGCCGTCGGCGCGCTCTGTTTCCTCCTCGTTCCGATCCAGGTCGTCGGCGCATGACGGCGAAACGGGTGATATCGACGCCGTGACCGCCGTTCTCTCCCGGCTGCGAACTGGCGTCGAGCGGCTCGGCTTCCGGACGCTGTACCGGCTCGCCGACCTGACGTACGCTCTCGGCGTCGCCACCCCGAAGCGCACGGTCGCCGGGGGGTACTGGAGCTACGAGCCGACGAACCCGCACGGCGACGACCCCGGGCTCGCGGCGCTCGACCGACTCCCCGACGACGCGGTGATCCTCGACGTGGGCGCGCACGTCGGCGAGCACGCCATCCCGCTAGCGCGCGGTACCGACCGGCGCGTGGTCGCGTTCGAGCCCAACGGCGAGAGCGCTGACCGGCTGGCTCGAAACGTCGAACGGAACGGGCTCGGGGAGCGGATCGACCTCAGGCGGGCCGGCCTCGGGGACGCGAACGCGACGCTGACCTTCTATCGGTCGACGTTCTCGAAGTGTTCCGCGTTCGACCGCGACCTCGCGACGAGGTGGGGCGCGAGCGTCGCGGGCACCGAGCGAGTGCCGATCCGCCGGCTCGACGACCTCGTCGAGCGAGTGGGTGACGGCGACGGAGCGGGCGAGGGTGAAGAGACGGACGGCGCCGACGA
Source organism: Halorubrum ejinorense (assembly GCF_039522565.1). GTDB lineage: Archaea > Halobacteriota > Halobacteria > Halobacteriales > Haloferacaceae > Halorubrum > Halorubrum ejinorense. The sequence goes on from NZ_BAAADQ010000001.1 coordinate 142,312, forward strand.
GGCCGACGAGCCGGGCAGCACCGGCGATACGGAGGGCGCCGAGCCACTCGACTCGGTCCCGCGGCCGGACGCGATCAAGGTCGACGTGGAGGGCCGCGAGGCCGCGGTGCTCCGGGGCGCGGCGGCGACGATCGCGGCGTGTCGCCCGCTCGTGGTCGTCGAAGTCCACGGCGAACCGGCGGGCGACGAGTCGACACGAGCCGCGACCGGGCCGGCGGAGTCCGACGCGGCGGCTCTCCTGACGTGGCTCGAGACGCGGGGCTACGCGGTCGAGGAGGCGGGAGACGTGTGGGTCTGTCGGCCGACGAGAGAGCCGAACGGGGAGGCGTGAGTCAGTCCTCCCGGCGCTTCTTCATTCCCTGCCGGGTGAACTGCGGGGTGGCGCGGAGGCCGCGCTTGCTCCGGAACGACCGGTACAGCGCGATCGCGAGCGGTGCGGCCAGCGCGAGGACGACCGCCGCGAGCCGCCAGTTCTCCGCGAACGAGTAGAGGATCGTCGCCGAGAGGACGCCGACAGCGAGCAGCACCGAGTAGGCGATCCGCATCGCCAGCTTCTCTAAGACCTTCGTGTCGTCCTCCAAGACGACGTTGACGGTCAGGTCGTCGCGGTTGGCGCGGTCGAGGAACTCGTCGGCCTTCGGCGGGACCGTGAACAGCGCCTCGGTGGTCCGCTGGACCTGCCTGCCGGCGTCCTCGGCGAGGTCGCGGGCGGTCTGCTCGTAGTACCCCTCGTCGCGGAGGTAGTCGGTCGCCGTCGAGATGAAGTCGAAGTCGGGGTCGAGCGTGACGCAGACCCCCTCCACGACGGTCGCGACCCGGAGGACCAAGGCGAGGTTCGGCGGGAGCCGCAGCGGGAACTCGTAGATGGTCGACTCCACCTGTTCGATGATCTGGTTCACCTGGTACTGCTCGATGTCCTCGCCGCTGGCGTCGGCGATGGCCAGCTCCATCACGTTGCCCATCACCTCGCGGTCCGCCTCCGGCGAGAGCGTGCCCATCGAGATCAGCGTGTCGAGGATGGCGTCGATGTCCTGTCTGGCGACCGCGACGTAGAAGTCGACGATCTTCTCCTGGATGAACGGGTCGACGCGGCCCGCCATCCCGAAGTCGTAGAAGATCACGGCGCCGTCGTCCGCGACCGCGAGGTTCCCGGGGTGGGGGTCGGCGTGGAACACGCCGTCTTCGATGATCATCTGGAGGTACACCTCCTGGAGCGTCTCCGCGATGGCCGTCCGGTCGTGGCCCGCCTCGTCGAGCCCGTCGATGTCGCTGATCTTCGTGCCCGGGACGTACTCCATCGTGAGCACCCGCGGCCCGGAGACGGCCTCGTACGTCTCCGGGATGCGGATCTGGTCGTTGTCGGCGAAGTTGCCGCGGATCTCTTCGAGCATCGTCCGCTCGCGGTCGTAGTCCATCTCCTCGCGGATCGTCTTGGCGAACTCGTCCGCGAGGTTCTCCAGCGAGAACGCTCGGCCGGCGCCGGTGAACCGCTTGATCAGCGGGATCGACCAGCGGATCGTCCGGAGGTCGGCCTCGACGAGCGACTCGATCCCGGGCCGGCGGACCTTCACGGCGACCGAGTTCCCCTCGTACTGAGCCGTGTACACCTGTCCGAGGCTCGCGCCGCTTATCGGGTCGCGGTCGAAGTCGTCGAACGTCTCGTCGACGGGGCCGAACTCGTCTTCGAGGACGACCTTCGACTCTTCCCACGGGGCGGGCGGCACGTCGTCTTGGAGCCCCTCTAACACCTCGATGTACGCCGGCGGCAGGATGTCGGGCCGGGTCGAGAGGATCTGTCCGAGCTTGATGAACGTCGGGCCGAGCGTGAGCAGGATGTCGAGCAGGACCGCGGCCCGCTCGCGCTGGGTCTCGGCGTCGACCTCGCGGCTCCCGCCGAACAGGAAGTACCGCCGACTGTCACGCCAGTAGGTGATGATGAGCGGCGAGAACTGCCGCAGAACGACGACGAACCGCCAGTACGCGCGAAGGTTGACCAGCGTGACCACCCGTCAGGCGTCGCCCTCGTCGTCCGCGTCGTCGACGGGGATGCTCCGAGAGACCTCGCGCTCTCGCTTGGGGAGGGAGATCTCGAGGACGCCCCGGTCGATCTCGGCGTCGGCTCCGGCGCCGTCGGCGTCGGTGGGGAGGGGGAGTTCGGCGTCGAGGAACAGCGGGCGGTCCTCACGGACGTACTCGAACCCGTCGGGGACGGCCTTGTCGCGGCGTCCCTCGATATCGATCCGTCCGTCCTCGACGAGGACCTCGGTGGTCTCGGCGGTCGCGCCGGGGAGGTCGACGACGAGCACGTACCCCTCGTCGGATTCGAGGAGATCCGCAAACACCGCGTCCGGGAGGTCCCGGAGCGCGTCGCGTAGCGCTGACATGGACGATGGTAGGGTCGCCGCGGCGAAAAAGCTGTGGAAAGGGCGGGTTCCGGCCGCGTGACCTCGCACCGACGATGGCGACGCCGCCGGCCGTCCGCGCGTTCGTCAGGCCGCCTCGAGGGCCCCTGTGACCCTCGTCAGTCGTCGTCAGTCGTCGTCGCCGATGTCGAGGTCGAACTTCCCGAGGTCCTCGCCCTGCGATTCGCCGGGGAGGATGTCGCCGAGCCCCGCGCCGAACGCGGCGGCGGCCCAGACGACCGCGATCCGCCCCGCGCGCTCCGCCGCGGTCGGGTCGCCCTCGTGGAGCCGTCCCCAGAACAGGAGCATCACCGCCGAGGTGGTCAGCGACACGAGGAGAACGCCGGCGTACCGACGGGGAATGAGCCCGAATATCGGGTGGCGGATCGTGATCTGCCGGAAGTCCGCGAAGTAGAGGAGCCCGGCGACGGCGGCGAGCACGAACCCGACGTGGACGAAGAGGAGGACGGGGACCCCCCGGACGGTCGTCGCGGCGAACCACGCCGCGATCTCGAAGACGCCACCCTCGACGAGGAGGGGGAGCGCGAACAGCACCGCCCCCACGAACGACTCGGCCAGGTCCCGCGAGGTGTACTTGGTGATCCGCTCGGTGAGCACCGAGCGACCGGGCATCCGCTCGACGAGCGAGATGGTCTGTTTGACCTTCTCGCGCTCGCGCGGGTCGTCGACGGTGTCGCTGAGCGAGTCGAGGTTCGCGAGCAGGTCGTCGATGTCGGGTTCGGCGGGGCCGTGGTCGACGTGGGGTTGCGGCTCCGCCTCACCGGCGTCGGGGTCTCGCTCGTCGCTGTCGACCATATGTCGCCGGGACGCGCGAGGGCGCCAAAAGGGTACTGACGAGCGGGCTCGCGCGCCTCGGTACGAGAGCGGCGCCGCTCTCGCTCAAAGCGAGTCGAGAAAGCCCGACAGGGCGTCGTTGAACGCGGCCGGACGCTCGATCATCGCGAGGTGCGCGGCGTCCGGGACCGTCGTCCACTCGGCGCGGGGGACGTTGTCGGCGAGGTACTCGTGGTACGCCGGCGGGGTCAGTTCGTCGTGTTCGCCGACGACCGCGAGCGTCGGGACGCCGATCCCGTCGAGGCGGTCCCGCACGTCGAAGGCGTGGCAGGTCAGGAAGTCCCGTTCCGTGACCTCTCGCCCGCACGCACGCATGGCCGCCTCGGAGAGGTCGACGTACTCGGCGGGCGCGTCGTGGAACAGTCGGCCCGGCGCGTGAAGCAGCGAGACGGCCCGCTCGAAGTCGTTCGCGAGCGCGTCGCGGAGGGGGTCGGCCACGCCGAGCTTCGCGCCCGTGCCGGCGAGGACGAGCCCGTCGAGCCCGAGGTCGCGGTCGAGAGCGATCCGGAGCGCGACCGCGCCGCCGAGCGAGTTGCCACAGAGCGCGGTCGCGTCCGTCGCCTCCATGACCGCGACGACGTCGTCCGCGTACGCGTCGAGCGTCTCCGGGCCCGCCGCGGTCCCGACGTCGTCGCTGTCGCCGTGCCCGGAGAGATCGACGGCGACGCCGGGGTATCGGTCCGCGAGCCGTGCCTGCGACTTCCAGACGTCCTTCGTGCCGCCGCTCCCGTGAACGAAACAGACCGTCGGCCCCTCGCCGCCGCGGTCGAAGCGGCGGTACGCCGTCGCGCGACCGTCGTGGGTGACCCGTTCCATGTCGAGACGGTTCGACGCCGAGCGGTATAAACGCCGGAGGGAGCCGGGGCCGCAGCGAGATCGGTGAACCGAACGCCCCGGCGGCGGCCGGGTGTGGCGTATTTCGACCCCGAACCGCTACACTACCGAAGCGAGTGAATAGCGCCACGTCTTGCGGTTTTGAGCGACAGCTTTAAATATCTACACCACTAACTCGTAGTTAGGATGAATCACATACAAACTCGATCGACCGGCGACGGCGCGTTGCTCCGCCGGTACGAGTACGACGACGGCTGGATCGTCGCCGCCGATCTCGGCGTCGACGACGAGGCCGTCACCGTCGACACCGTCGGCACGACGGCGATCGTCGTCGTTGAGGGACCGGACGAGCCGGTCGAATCTGAGTTCGAGCTGCCCGGGACGGCCACGTCCGCGAGCGTCACGAACGGGGTGCTCACCGTGGAGGGCGAGCGATGAAGCTCACCGTCAAGCCCCTGAAACAGAAGGACGCCGGCCGACGGCTCGCGGCGATCGACCGCGTCGCGGCCGACGAGCTCGGGCTCTCCGGCGGGGACATCGTCCGCGTCGAGGGTGGCGAGGGCGCCGCGATCGCGCGCGTCTGGCCCGGCTACCCCGAGGACGACGGGACCGGCGTGATCCGCATCGACGGCCGCCTCCGACAGGAGGCCGACGTGGGGATCGACGACCGCGTGACCGTCGAGGACGTCGACGTCTCGCGGGCGGACGCGGTCACGATCGCCTTCCCCAGCCAGCTGCGGGTGCGGGGCCAGATCGCTCCGTTCATCCGCGACAAGCTCTCCGGACAGCCCGTCACCGAAGGACAGACGATCCGCACGTCGATGGGCTTCGGCCTGATGGGCGGCCAGTCGCAGGCCGTTCCGATGAAGATCGCCGAGACGAGCCCGGGCGGCACGGTGGTCATCACCGACGAGACGGAGATCAGCATCTCCGAGATCTCCGCCGAGGAGATCGCCGACCGCGGCGAGGCCGGGAGCGGGACCGGCGAGGGGCCCGACGTCACCTACGAGGACATCGGCGGGCTCGACGACGAGCTCGAACAGGTCCGCGAGATGATCGAGCTGCCGATGCGGCACCCGGAGCTGTTCAAGCGCCTCGGCATCGACCCGCCGAAGGGCGTCCTGCTCCACGGGCCGCCGGGCACCGGGAAGACGCTGATCGCGAAGGCGGTCGCCAACGAGATCGACGCCAACTTCCACACCATCTCCGGCCCGGAGATCATGTCGAAGTACTACGGCGAGAGCGAAGAGCAGCTCCGTGACGTGTTCGAGGAGGCCGCTGAGGAGGCGCCCTCGATCATCTTCATGGACGAGCTTGACTCGATCGCGCCCAAACGCGAGGAGGCCGGCGGCGACGTGGAACGCCGCGTCGTGGCCCAGCTCCTCTCGCTGATGGACGGGCTCGAGGAGCGCGGCGAGGTCGTCGTCATCGGGGCGACGAACCGCGTCGACGCCATCGACCAGGCGCTCCGACGGGGCGGTCGCTTCGACCGCGAGATCGAGGTCGGCGTGCCCGACCGCGACGGTCGCAAGGAGATCCTCCAGGTCCACACGCGGAACATGCCGCTGACCGACGGGATCGACTTAGACGAGTACGCTGAGAACACGCACGGCTTCGTCGGGGCCGACCTCGAGTCGCTCGCGAAGGAGTCCGCGATGCACGCGCTGCGGCGCATCCGCCCCGAGATCGACCTCGAATCGGACGAGATCGACGCCGACGTGCTGAACAGCATTCAGGTCACCGAGGACGACTTCAAGCAGGCGATAAAGGGCATCGAGCCCTCGGCGCTGCGCGAGGTGTTCGTCGAGGTTCCGGACGTCAGCTGGGACCAGGTCGGTGGCCTCGAGGGCACCAAAGAGCGGCTCCGCGAGACGATCCAGTGGCCGCTCGAGTACCCCGAGGTGTTCGAGGAGCTCGACATGCAGGCCGCCAAGGGCGTCCTCATGTACGGCCCGCCGGGCACGGGGAAGACCCTGCTCGCGAAGGCCGTCGCCAACGAGAGCGAGTCGAACTTCATCTCGATCAAGGGGCCCGAGCTGTTGAACAAGTACGTGGGCGAGTCCGAGAAGGGCGTCCGCGAGGTGTTCAGCAAGGCCCGCGAGAACGCGCCGACCATCGTGTTCTTCGACGAGATCGACTCGATCGCGACCGAGCGCGGCAAGAACTCCGGCGACTCCGGCGTCGGCGAGCGCGTCGTCTCCCAGCTGCTGACGGAGCTGGACGGCCTCGAATCGCTGGAGGACGTGGTCGTCATCGCGACGACGAACCGTCCGGACCTCATCGACTCCGCGCTGCTGCGCCCCGGTCGCTTGGACCGGCACGTCCACGTGCCCGTCCCCGACGAGGAGGCGCGCCGCCGGATCTTCGAGGTCCACACGCGCAGCAAGCCGCTGGCCGACGACGTCGACCTCGACGCGCTGGCCCGCAAGACAGAGGGGTACGTCGGCGCCGACATCGAGGCGGTCGCTCGCGAGGCGTCGATGAACGCCTCCCGGGAGTTCATCGGCAGCGTCACGCGGGAGGAGGTCGGCGAGTCCGTCGGCAACGTCCGCGTGACGATGGCGCACTTCGAGGACGCGCTGAACGAGGTGAACCCGAGCGTCACCCCCGAGACGCGCGAGCGGTACGAGGAGATAGAAAAGCAGTTCCAGCGGTCGGAGGTCAACCGCGACGAGGCCGAACCGGGCGCGGCGTTCCAGTAAGGCGCGCTCCCGACTTCGCGGCCGCGTTTTTTAGATCAGTCCGATCGCCGACAGCAGGTAGAACGCGGCGACGACGACGATCCCGATCGTCACGAGCCGCCACGCCAGCTTCAGGACGAACTTTCCGACGACGATGACGAGCGCGACGGCGACGAGCGCGACGAGCAGTTGGCCGAATTGACTGCCGAGCAGCGCGGCCTGTGCCGGCGCGAGTAGCCCGGCGAGCGCGAGCGATGATGCGGTCATGTGCGGGCCCACGGCGACGCCGGGCATAAGCTTGTGGGACCGGACCGCGGGGACAGTTATGGAAATCTGATAGGTTCGTGGCAAGATCTGCGGGAAATCCGGACGTACACGCGCCGACACGGCGGGTACGACGACGGCAACGTCCGTCTACACCGCGGGAAACGCCGGCGGCGACCCCCCTTTTCTTCCGGTGGGAGACCCCTTCCTCCGTGCGGTTTCCCCGAGTACCGTTCAGTTTCACTCCGGTCTGGCTACGCTTATGTGTCCGGAACCCGTCCCTTGGTGACGTACCGGAGTTAGCGTCAGACGCGCGGCACAGACGTTACATAGCGAATCGGACATATACGCGCCGATCGGGTCCGAACATCCGAACCTACAAGGGCCCGCCTCGCCAGTACACCAACACTACAAATGATTCAGATCCCACGCCAGTCCAGCGGGGTGACCGTCGAATGAGCAGCGACGGTGTCACCGCCGACGACCTCGAACTGCCGATCAAACGCACCACCGGCGACACGATGGAAGAGCGCCTCACGGGCAACGCCTATCACAACATCCTGCCCGCGCGCTACCTCCGGAAGAACGCCGACGGCGAACCGGACGAGGACCAAGAGGAGCTGTTCGACCGCGTCGCGCGCAACGTCGCGCTCGCGGAGGCCGTCTTCGAAGCCGGACGGCAGGGCGTCGACGTCACGGTCACGCCCGACCAGCTGAAGCCCGACCACCCCCGGCGCGACGAGCTCGCGGCCGAAGTGTTCGGAACGGGGACCACGGCCGGCGACGACGTCGAGACGACGCTGACGGAGGACAACGTCAATAAGTTCGCGTACGACACCGTCGTTCCCGAGCTGCCCGACGACGTGCGCGACCACGTCGAGTCGACCGCGGAGACGTTCCGCGACGGGATGGAGTCGCTCTCCTTCATGCCGAACTCGCCCACGCTGATGAACGCGGGCGACGAGCTCCAGCAGCTCTCCGCCTGCTTCGTCGACTCCCCGGGCGACGACATCACCGACATCCACCAGACCGCCAAGGAGGCGGCCGAGGTGTTCCAGTCGGGCGGCGGCATGGGGTACGCCTTCTGGCAGCTTCGGCCCTACGGCGACGCGGTCGGCTCCACCGGCGGCATCGCCTCCGGGCCGATCACGTTCATGCGGACGTTCGACCAGATGTGCGAGACGATCGCGCAGGGCGGCGCGCGCCGCGGCGCCCAGATGGGCGTCATGCGCATCTCGCACCCCGACGTCATCCAGTTCATCCACGCGAAGAACAAAGACGTCTCGCTGGCCCACTCGCTGCGGCTCAACGACCCCGACGACTTCACGCACAACTCCTTCGCGGACGCCTTAGAGGAGGCGCGCGAACTTATCGACGACGACGGCAAGGTGCCGGAACACCTCCGGAACGCCGTCGAGGGCCACCTCTCGAACTTCAACATCAGCGTCGGCGTCACCGACGACTTCATGGACGCCCTGCGGAACGACGAGGAGTTCACCTTCACCAACCCCCGCACCGGAGAGGCCCACGTCGCGACGCCGGAGACGAAGGAGCTCTACGACATGTTCGGGCTCGGCGAGCACGTCGAAGTCGGCGAGGAGCTCTCGATCCCGGCCGCCGAGATCTGGGACGACATGATCGAGGGCGCCCACGAGAACGGCGAGCCGGGCGTCGTCTACCTCGAGCGGATCAACAAAGAGCACTCCTTCGACGTCGAGGAGAACCCGGACCACCGGATCCTCGCGACGAACCCCTGCGGCGAGCAGCCCCTCGAGGAGTACGAGGCCTGTAACCTCGGTCACATCAACCTCTCGACGCTCGCGGACCTCGACGCGCCGGACTGGCGCGTCTGGTCCGACGAGCACGCCGACGAGTACGACTCCGAGGCGGCCGCGATCGACGCCTTCCTCGAGGAGGCAATCGACTTCGAGGAGTTCGACGACCGGATCGCGTACGGCACGCGATTCTTAGAGAACGTCGTCACGATGTCCGACTTCCCGGTCGACGAGATCGAAGAGAAGGTCCGCGACATGCGGAAGATCGGACTCGGCATCATGGGGCTGGCGCAGCTGTACATCCAGCTCGGCGTCCGCTACGGCTCCGAGGAGGGCAACGAGATCGCCCGCCAGCTGATGACCCACATCAACCACGAGTCGAAGCTGGCCTCCCACGAGCTCGCCGAGGAGCGCGGGACGTTCAACGACTGGGAGGACTCGAAGTACGCGAACCCGACGGAGTACGGCGACTGGTTCGAACACTACACCGGGCTCGACGCCGACGAGTGGGCGGACGGCTTCCCGATCCGCAACCACAACACGACGACGATCGCCCCCACGGGGACGACGTCGATGATCGGCAACACGACGGGCGGCTGTGAGCCCATCTACAACGTCGCCTACTACAAGAACGTCTCCGACGACGTTCAGGGCGACGAGATGCTCGTCGAGTTCGACGACTACTTCCTGCGCACCCTGGAGGCCAACGACGTCGACGTCGAGGCCGTCAAGGAGGAGGCGCAGACGCAGATGGCAGAAAACGAGTTCGACGGCGTCGACGGGCTGGAGACGGTTCCGGACGCCATCGGCGAGCTGTTCGTCGTCACCGGCGACCTCTCGGCGAAGGACCACGCCGGGGTTCAGGTTGCCTGCCAGAAGGGCGTCGACTCCGCCATCTCGAAGACCGTCAACGCGCCGAACGACTCCACGCTCGGCGACGCCAAGGAGGTCTTCGAGTACATCTACGAGAACGGCGGGAAGGGCGTCACCTACTACCGCGACGGCACCCGCTCGAAGCAGGTGCTCACGACGCGCGCACAGAACACCGAGTTCGCCGACGAGAGCGAGGCCGCGGAGACGATCGTCGAACAGATCGGCGAGGTGTTCGGCGGTATCGAGGCGTTCCTCGACAACGAGGACGTCCAGGCGGCCATCGACACGGAGATCGCGGACCTGCTCGAAGCGACGGAGCAGCCGCAGATCGACTACAGCGAACGCAGCCCGCGCCCCGACTCCCTGTCGGGCGTCACCCAGCGCGTCGAGACCGGGTACGGCAAGCTGTACGTCACCATCAACGAAGACGAGAACGGCCGCCCCTTCGAGCTGTTCGCGAACATCGGCCACTCCGGCGGCTACACGAACTCCTTCACCGAGGCGCTCGCGAAGGTGATCTCGACGGCGCTCCGCTCGGGCGTCGACCCCGAGGAGATCGTCGACGAGCTACAGGGCACCCGGAGCCCGAAGGTCGCGTGGGACAAAGGCGAGCAGATCCAGTCGATCCCGGACGCGATCGGCACCGCCCTGCGCCGCTACCTCGACGACGACGTCGACAAGGGGATCCCCCAACAGCAGAGCCTCGACGACGTCGAGGGGAGCGCGGTGAGCGAGTCGGCCGGCCGACCGGGCCAGACCGACGGCGGCGCGGCCGCCGACGCGGCGGCCGACAAGGGCGCACTCGACGCGCCCGAGGCGGCCGAGACGGACGACGCGGCGGGCGCGGACGACGCGATGCAGGAGCTCATCGCGGCGGGCGAGTCGCCCGAGTGCCCCGAGTGCGGCGGCATGAACCTCTACTACTCCGAGGGCTGCAAGACGTGCGAGTCGTGCGGCTGGTCGGAGTGTTGAGCGGGCGGTAACGAGCGGCCGACGACGCCGTTCCTTTTATTGAACGCCGGATTCCGTCAGCGGCGGCTTCGTCGGTCTAGAGGCGAACGCGACGCTCTCTGGGGGCGAGAACTAAGAGGAACCGCTACCGCACCGGGTCAGTCGTCTTCGAGCGCCTGCGCGATGCGCTGGAGCTGTCGCGTCGCGTCGCGGACCTCGTCGCGGAGCTGGCGCACTTCGCGGACGAGCTCTTCGTTGCCGCCGTCGTCGCCGCGGCCGCCGCGCTCGCCCTGCGCGCCGGGACCGCCGCCCATGCCGGGGGGGCCGCCCGCGCCGCCGGTGCCGCCGCCGCCGCCCATCATGCCGGACATCATCTGCGCGAAGGGGTTCCCGCCGCCGCCACCGCCCATCCCCGGCGGGCCGCCGCCGCCCATCATCTCCTCGGGGTCGGGCCGGTCGCCCTCCTCGCGCTCCTCCTCGCGTCGCTCGCGGATCTCCTCGACGCGCTCGCGGAAGGACTTCTCCTCGCCGTCGTCGCCCTCGGGGGCGTCGCCCTGTTCGCCGGCCGCGCCGTTCTCGGGGTCGGTCGCGTCGTCGTCTGCCATGGGCGAGCGTTCGTCGGCGCGGCCGAAAAGGGTTGCCGTGGCGTCCGCGACGGTGCGCTTATAAGTCGGGGGCGAGCGGCGGCGCGGACGGCCCGCCCGCGTCAGGTCCGAACCATGCGGTGGCAGTTCGGGCACTCCGTCGCCTCCGTGTTCCGGCCGGCCGCGGGCACGCGGTCGCCGCAGTTCGGACACCGCGTCCGGGCGCGAGCGTACTCCGTGCTCGATCGGACGGAGGATCTGTCTGCGTCGTCGGCCATAGACGCGTGTTACTGGTTCTCATAAAAATACGTTGTCGACATATCCCTAAAACACGATTTAGGCCGACGAGCGCGCGGCGTCCGCGCGCGCCGCCCTCACTCGTGGCCGGAGACGCGGACCGGCTCGTACGGTTCCTCGAGCCATTCGAGGTCGGACGTCGAGAGGTCGATGTCGAGCGCCTCGACCGCGTCTTCGAGGTGTCCGACGCTCGTCGTGCCGACGATGGGCGTGTCGACGCTCTCTTTGTGGAACAGCCACGCGAGCGCGATCTGCGCCATCTTGACGCCCTTCTCGTCGGCGAGTTCCCCGACGCGCTCGTTGACCGCCGGCCCGCCCCCCTCGCGGTAGGGGTGCGCGTAGAGGTGGTCTTCGGTCTCGCCGCGGAGCGTCGCGTCCACCTCCTCGTGCGGGCGCGCCAGGTAGCCGCGCGCGAGCGGGCTCCACGGCATCACGCCGATCCCCGCTTCCTGACAGAGGGGGAGCATCTCGCGCTCCTCCTCGCGGTACGCGAGGTTGTAGTGGTTCTGCATCGTGGCGAACCGCTCGTACCCCTCGCGCTCGCTGGTGTGCAAGGCGTCCGCGAACTGGTGGGCCCACATCGAGGAGGCCCCGACGTACCGCACGTCGCCGCGCCGCACGGCGTCGTCGAGCGCCGCCAGCGTCTCCTCGACCGGGGTCTCGTAGTCCCAGCGGTGGATCTGATAGAGGTCGATCGTGTCCATCCCCAGTCGGTCGAGGCTGTTAGACAGCTCCTGTTCGATCGCCTTCCGGGAGAGGCCGCCCGAGTTCGGGTTCGACTCGTCCATCTGGAAGTACCCCTTCGTGGCCACGACGAACTCGTCGCGGTCGTACCCGTCGAGCGCCTCGCCGAGGACGCGCTCGCTCTCGCCGTTCGAGTACATGTTGGCGGTGTCGAAGAAGTTCACGCCGAGGTCGATGGAGCGTTCGACCAGCTCTTTGCCTTCTTCCTCGTCGAGGACCCACTCGCGCCAGTCGGAGTCCCCGAAGCTCATACAGCCGAGACAGATCTTCGAGACGGTCGTGCCGGTGTCGCCGAGCGTCGTGTACTCCATACCGCGATCACTCCGAGCCGAAATAAAAAGCTACGCGCGGGGGCGACGCTCGTCGGTAATCGACGCGTCGGGCGCGGCGGCACGTGCCGGGCGTTTCGGACGGTGCCGGTTCCGGAGCTACAGGTCCCGAAACGACGCCGTGTACACGAGGAACGCGCCCGTGAGGATGACGAACGCGAGGAAGGTCACGAGCGCGAGCACGTTCGCGATCGGCGCGAGCGCGACGAGGAAGGACTGTCCGGTCGAAGCGAGTACTAGGACGGCGAGGAGGGCGGCGATCAGGCCGAGCAGCCAGTTCGTGAGGACGTTGTCCATGCGTCGCCCGAGACGAGGCGCTAACAAAAAGCCGCGGATGACGCGGCGCCACCGGAGCTATACCGCTGGCTCCCGTATCGATCGGCGTGAGCGACCGGACGACCTGCTGGCTGCTCGGCGACCAGCTCAACCCCGACCTCGACGCCCTCGACGACGCCGACGACGTGCTGATGATCGAGGCGCATGGGTTCGCCGACCGGAAACCGTACCACGCCCACAAGCTGACGCTCGTGTTCTCGGCGATGCGGCACTTCCGCGACCGGCTCCGCGATCGCGGCCTCGACGTGACGTACGTGCGGGCGGAGTCGTTCGGCGAGGGGCTCGACGAGTTCTTCGCGGAGCGCGAGCGACGAGCGGCCGACCGCGACGGGGGTGACGGCCCGCAACTGCGGCTCATGCGCCCGGCGAGTCACGGCGCCGGCGAGCGGCTCCGGGACCTCGTCGCCGAGCGCGGCGGCACGCTGGAACTCGTCGACAACGAGCTGTTCTGGACGACGCCGGCCGACTGGCGCGAGTGGGCCGGGGGGGAGGAGACCGATATCGGTCCCGACGGCGCCGCAGAACGCACCTACCGGCAGGAGAACTGGTACCGACACGTGCGCCGGGAGACGGGCGTGCTGATGGACGACGGCGACCCCGTCGGCGGGGAGTGGAACTACGACGACGCGAACCAGGAGACCCCGCCGGACGAGTGGGAACCCCCGGCCCGGCCGACGTTCGAACCCGACGACCTGACCCGCGAGACCCACGCGTGGGTTCGGGAGCGGTTCGACACGTGGGGGAACGACTCGCTCGACGGGTTCGCGTGGCCGGTCACCCGCGCCGAGGCGCGCGAGGCGCTCGATCGGTTCGTCCGCGAGGGGCTCCCGGCGTTCGGGCGGTATCAGGACGCGATGGTCGGCGGGGAGCCGTTCCTCTCGCACTCGCTGCTCTCGCCCGCCATCAACCTCGGGCTGCTGGACCCGCGCGAGCCTGTCCGAGCGGTCGAGCGCGCGTACGCGGAGCGCGGAGTCGAGCCGGGCGAGTACGACCCGGCCGAACACGGCGGGGGCGCCGCGGCGACCTCGCTCGACGAGTTCGGCGGCGGCGGGGCCGGCGGTGACGGGGCGGCGGCGGACGAGGCGCCCGCCCCCGTCCCGCTCAACGCCGTCGAGGGGTTCATCAGGCAGGTGATCGGATGGCGGGAGTTCATGCGCCACGTCTACCGCGAGGCGATGCCGGAGCTGGCCGACGCGAACCGGCTGTCACAGGAGCGGGAGCTGCCGCCCGCCTACTGGGACGGCGAGACCGACATGGAGTGTCTCTCGGAGGCGGTCGAGCACGTGCGCGAGTTCGGCTACGCCCACCACATCGAGCGGCTGATGGTGCTGTCGAACTTCGCGCTGGTGTACGGCGCCGACCCGGCCGAGTTGAACGAGTGGTTCCACCTCGGGTTCGTCGACGCCTACCACTGGGTGACGACGCCGAACGTCGTCGCGATGGGGTCGTTCGGCACCGACGTGCTCTCCTCGAAGCCGTACGCCTCCTCGGGGAGCTACGTGAACCGAATGAGCGACCACTGCGCCGACTGTCCGTACGCCGTCTCGCGGACCACGGGCGAGGGCGCCTGCCCGTTCAACGCGCTCTACTGGGACTTCCTGAAGGAAAACGAGGAGACGCTTCGTGGTACCGGACGGATGGGACTGATGTACTCCCACGTGGACGGCAAAGACGACGCGGAGTGGGCGGAGATCCGCGAGCGCGCAGACCGGGTGCGAGAGCGAGCGCGCGACGGAGAGCTGTAAGGGTCGGGCGGCGCGGCCGGACGACCGACTACTCGCCGCCGGCGAGGCGGCGCAGCCGCGGGAGCGCCTGCTCGTACCCGAGCCCGACGACTCCGACGTACAGCGCGAGCAGTCCCATGACGACGGCCCAGGCGCCGAGCACGAGGTCGCCGCCGGAGACCGCGGAGAGACCGAACTGTTCGAGCACGACGCCGATCGCGGCCGCCGCGCCGGCGCCGACCGTGACGGCGAGGAGTTCGACGAGTTCGACCGCGACCGCAGGTACTTCGACCATAGCCGAGAGGGGCGGTCGCGGATTATGACTCTTTCGGGAGAACGGTGGACCGCGTCTCGCCGACCGGGTCGCCGGCGCCGACCCCCTCGCGGGGGGTCACTTCAGTCCGAACGACCGCATGACGGTGTCCGCGAGCCCCTTCGCGATCAGCGCCAAGCCGGCGAGGAGCACCATCATCGCGCCGGCGATGACCGGGTCGCGGTAGGTGATGATACCGACCGCGGCGACGACGAGGAGGAGACCGACGATGCCTTCGAGGCCGAGTTTGTCTCGCATGTCGTCGCGTCGCCCTCGAGCGTTCTTAAATCGGACTGTTCTCGACGGCGGCGGAGCCGACGTGGACGGGAACGCGTCGGCACCGCGGCGACGGAGAGCGGCCCTTTTATTTCGGCGAGCGCGTATCACCGCGTACGCATGAGCAACGGAGACGGTGGCGGTCGAAACGACCTCCGGATGCCCGACGACGACGAGGTGTTCGCGGAGGTCGTCGAGATGCTCGGGGCGAACCGCGTCAAGGTGCGCTGTGCGGACGGGAACGAGCGGACCGCGCGCATCCCCGGGCGGATGCAAAAGCGCGTGTGGATCCGCGAAGACGACATCGTCCTCGTCGAGCCGTGGGACTGGCAAGACGAGAAGGCGGACATCTCGTGGCGCTACGAGAAGAGCGAGGCCGAACAGCTCCGCGAGGAAGGCCACCTCCAGTGAGTCGGCGGGCCTCGGGCCCGCGGCGGCGGTGACCGCCCGCGCACCGGCCGCCGTCTCGCCGCGCACGTCGTTTTTAAGTCCGCACGGGCCGCAACGAGCGTATGCTCCGGCTCGCGGTGACGACCGACGCGGAGACGTTCGAACGGGTGCGCGAGCCCCTCGCGGAGCGCGGCATCGAGGTCGCCCACGTCCGAGCGAAGGAGCGGGCGCTGCGCGTCTCCGGGGGGGCAGAGCGCGGATCGGTGTCCGTGAGCGCGAGCGGCCCCGGCGAGTTCGACGGGTTCGACGTCGGACTCGTCTACCCCACTCGGCTCATGGAGGGCGCCGTGGTCGCCGAGCGGCTCGGCGTTCCGTGGGTGAACGGCCGGGACGCGGTCGTGACCTCGCGGAACAAGGCGGGCGTCCTCGCCGCGCTCGACGCCGCCGGCCTCCCGACGCCGCGGACGGCCATGGTGTCGAACCCCGTCGACGAGTCGGTCGTCGTCGACGCCGTTAGCGGCTTCTCGTATCCGGTCATCGTCAAGCCGAACTCCGCCACTCGCGGCGTGGGCGTCGCGACCGCGAGCGACCTCGACTCGCTTCTGGGCGTCGTCGACTACCTGAACCTGATCCACGACTACCGGGCCACGGGCGATAAGTCGTACCTGGTACAGGAGTTCCTTCCCGACGCGCGCGACTACCGCGCGATGGTCGTCGACGGCGGATACGCGGGGGCCGTGCGGCGCGAACTCGACGCGGACGCGCTCGCGGCCGGCCGCTGGAAACACAACGTCCACAGGGGTGCGACGGCTCGCGGCGTCGACCTCGACCCGGAGGCGCGCGACCTCGCGGAGCGCGCGGCCGACACGCTCGGGATCGACTACCTCGGCGTCGACCTGCTCGCGACGGACGACCGACTCGTCGTCAACGAGACCAACGCCCGGCCGACGGTCGACGTGGCGACGAAGTACGAACCGGACTTCTACGACCGGCTCGCGGCGCTGATCCGGCGAACTGCGGACGAGAGTAATCGGGCGAACGGGGTGTAGCGGGGGCAGGAGGGAGCGACGGGCGGAGAACGGAACGCGGCGCCGTTCAGACCAGATCGATCGAGGCGCTGTCGTCGTCGCGGTCGAACGAGACCTCCAGGACGCCGTTGTTGAACGTCGCGTCGGCCGAGTGTTCGTCGACGGGAGCGGGCAGTTCGACGGTCTCGTCGTACTCGCGCCGGTCGGAGACCGCGGAGATAGTGAGCGCGTCGCCGTCGCATCGCAGGGAGAGGTCGTCTTTCGAGACGGCGGGGAGGTCGGCGATGAGACGCACCGACTCCTCGGTGGTGTACGCGTCGACGTGGGTGTCGGAGCCGAACCCGGCGTCGTCGGCCGACGGCCCGTTCGCGTTGGCCATGTCGTTCATCATCCGCTCGATCTCCTCGAAGAAGTCTCCGAACGGATCGTCGCGGTCGTCTCTGTCCATACCGGACGTGAAGTCGCTGACCCCGATAAGCCTTCTGTCGGTCACCGTTTCGGCCGCAATTCGTCTCGCGCGGGGCGACGAGTTCGCCCGCCGTCGCCGCCGGTCGACTCGGCCGATCGTAACAAATTCGAACGATTATGACGATCTCTGGACGACTGAGCGAGATTTAAGTAGTTGGGTCGCGGCTTTTTCGAACATGAGTAAATCGCACCTAGCTGCCGGCGACGACGTGAGCGACGACGAGGTCGTTCGAGTGGGGCTCAACGGCTTCGGTCGCATCGGACGTAACGTGTTCCGTGCGGTGTTAGAGCACCCGCGGATCGAGCTCGTCGGCATCAACGACGTGATGGACTTCGACGACATGGCGTATCTCGCGAAGTACGACACCGTCATGGGCCGGCTCGACGGCGTCGAGCGCGACGGCGACACCCTGACGATCGGCGACACGTCGGTCCCGCTGTTCAACGTTCAGGACCCCGCAGACCTCCCGTGGGACGACCTCGACGTCGAGGTCGCACTGGAGTGTACGGGCGTCTTCCGCACCCGCGAGGACGCGAGCGCGCACCTCGACGGCGGCGCCGACACCGTGGTCATCTCGGCGCCCCCGAAGGGCGACGAGCCGGTCAAACAGCTCGTGTACGGCGTCAATCACGACGAGTACGACGGCGACGACGTGATCTCGAACGCCTCCTGTACGACGAACTCCATCACGCCCGTCGCGAAGGTGCTCGACGCGGAGTTCGGCATCGACGCCGGCACCCTCACCACCGTCCACGCGTACACCGGCTCCCAGAGCCTGATCGACGGCCCGAAGGCGAAGACCCGCCGCGGTCGCGCGGCCGCCGAGAACATCGTCCCCACCTCGACCGGCGCCGCGGGCGCCGCCCAGAAGGTCCTGCCCGAGTTGGAGGGGAAAATCGACGGAATGGCGATGCGCGTCCCGGTCCCGAACGGCTCCCTCACCGAGTTCGTCGTCAGCCTCGACGAGACCGTCACCGAGGAGGAGGTCAACGACGCCTTCCGCGACGCCGCCGACTCCGGCCCGCTCGCGGGCGTCCTCGGCTACACCGACGACGAGGTCGTCTCCTCGGACATCGTCGGCCTTCCCTTCTCCAGCTACGTCGACCTCCAGTCGACGAACGTCGTCGCCGGCGGGAAGCTCCTGAAGATTCTCACCTGGTACGACAACGAGTACGGCTTCTCGAACCGGATGCTCGACATGGCCGCGTACGTCCACGACGAGGCGTAACCGGTCGACCGCGGCTGAATCGCAGCCGGCCGGCCGCGGCCGTCCGTCGAGCAGGCCGACCGCCCGGCGGCGCGCCACCGGAGAACCACTTGTTAAGTACCTCATCGACGACCGATCACCCATGCCCGCCTTCGACACCATCGACGACCTCCCGGCAGACTCGCGCGTCCTCGTCCGACTGGACCTGAACTCCCCGATCGAGGAGGGTGAACCGCAGGACAACCGCCGGTTCGAGCGCCACGCGGAGACGATTCGCGAGCTGGCCGCCGCCGGTCATCGCGTCGTGTGCCTCGCCCATCAGGGGCGACCCGGCCGCGACGACTTCACCTCGCTCGCCGGTCACGCGGCGATCCTCGCCGACCACGTCGGCCGCGACGTTGCCTTCGTGGCCGACACGTACGGCGACGAGGCGCTGGACGCGATCGACGCGCTCGGGGCGGGCGAGGTGCTCCTCTTGGAGAACACCCGGATGTGCGACGACGAGTTGCCCGAGGAATCGCCCGAGGAGAAGGCCGAGACGGAGTTCGTCCGGACGCTCGCGTCACACGTCGACGCGTACGTCAACGACGCCTACTCGGCGGCGCATCGGTTACACGCCTCGCTGGTCGGCTTCCCGCTGGTCCTCCCGGCGTACGCGGGCCGCGTGATGGAGACGGAGTACGAGGCGAACACCGCCATCGCGACCCGGGAGTTCGACGGCCCCGTCACGATGGTCGTCGGCGGGACGAAGGCGACGGACGTGATCGGCGTGATGGACGCCCTCGACGACCGGGTGGACCGGTTCCTCCTCGGCGGCGTCGCGGGCGAGCTGTTCCTGCGCGCCGCGGGCCGCCCCGTCGGCCACGACGTGGGCGGCACGGAGCTGTTCGACGAACAGTGGGAGGCCAACCGCGAGCTGATCGAGTCGGTCCTCGACGAGCGCGGCGACGCGATCCACCTCGCGAGCGACCTCGCGTACCCGGACGACGACGGCGACCGCGCGGAGATCGCGGTAAGCGAAATCGACGAGAAGACCGAGGGATACCTCGACGTGGGCTCGGAGACGGTCGCCGACTACGAGCCGCCGCTCCGCGAGTCCGACGCCGTCTTCGTGAAGGGCGCGCTCGGCGTCTTCGAGGACGAGCGGTTCGCGGACGGTACCGTCGGCGTCCTCGAAGCGATAGCGGACACCGACTGCTTCTCCGTCGTCGGCGGCGGCGACACCTCGCGGGCCATCGAGATGTACGGCCTGAGCGAGGACGACTTCTCGCACGTCTCGATCGCGGGCGGGGCGTACATTCGCGCCCTGACCGGCGAGCCGCTCCCGGCGGTAGAGGTACTCGAAGCGGCGGCGGAGCGGAACGAGTAGGACCGCCGGTTCGGTAGCGCTACTCCTCGACGTCGAGGTCGAACTGCTCGTTTTCCGTGACCGCGTTCAATACGACGCTCGTGTTCGACTCGCGGATGTCGGCGTCCGTGAGAATCGACTTGATCTGATCGTTCATTCCGTCAGTGTCGGTAAACTTGCCGATCGCGATCACGTCGTAATCGCCCGTGACCTCGTAGACGCTCACCATCTGTTTTTCTTGCCGCAGCTTCTCCGTGACGTCCGGCAGAGCGCTGCCTTCCACCTTGAGCTGGAGGACGGCCGTCACGTCGTAGCCGATCTTGTCGTAATCGACGATCGGCGTGTACCCCCGAATCACGCCCTCTTCTTCGAGGTCGCGGAGATGGTTCGAGACCGTCGTCACCGAGACGTCGAGCTCGTCGCCGAGACTCCGAAGGCTCGCGCGTCCGTTACTGAGCAGGGAGTTAATGAGCTTCGCATCGAGGTTTTCGTACGTCATCACACCAAACCACGTCACCAGGGGTTTAGAATTTTACGAACGTCCAGCAGTTTTGCGAGTCTGGCGGTTCATGCGCCAAGCGATAAGGCCTTTATACTGGGAGATAACGAATCAAACGTCCAAAACATGACGGACGAACACGCGAAACCGGACGGCGGCCTCACGGCCGAAGAACAGGCGGTACTCGACGAGATAGAGGAGCAGAACGTCGATTTCCTGCGGCTCCAGTTCACCGACATCCTCGGCGTCGTAAAGAACGTCTCCGTGCCCGCCCATCAGGCGGAGAAGGCGTTCACTGAGGGGATCTACTTCGACGGCTCTTCTATCGAAGGGTTCGTGCGCATTCAGGAGTCCGACATGCGTCTCGTCCCGGACCCCGACACGTTCGCGGTGCTGCCGTGGCGCAGCGACGGTAGCGGCGACAGCGGGGCCGCTCGGCTCATCTGTGACATCGTCGACACCGACGGCGAGCCGTTCGCCGGCGGTCCGCGTCAGGTCCTGAAGAGCGTCCTCGAAGAGGCCGAGGAGATGGGCTACTCCGTCTCCATCGGTCCCGAACCGGAGTTCTTCCTGTTCGAGAAAGACGACGACGGCAACGCGACGACGATCCCGCACGACAACGGCGGGTACTTCGATCTCGCGCCGAAGGACCTCGCGTCCGACGTGCGCAAGGAGATCATCTTCACGCTGGAGAAGATGGGCTTCGAGATCGAGGCCTCGCACCACGAGGTCGCCGAGGGCCAACACGAGATCAACTTCAAGTACGACGACGCGCTCACGACCGCGGACAACATCGCGACGTTCCGCGCCGTCGTCCGCGCGGTCGCCGAACAGCACGACCTCCACGCCACGTTCATGCCCAAGCCGATCGCCGACATCAACGGTTCGGGCATGCACAGCCACATCTCGCTGTTCGACGAGGACGGGAACGCGTTCGCCGACGACGACGACGAGTTCAACCTGAGCGAGACGGCCTACCAGTTCATGGGCGGTATCCTGAACCACGCCCCCGCGTTCACGGCCGTCACGAACCCCACGGTGAACTCCTACAAGCGGCTGGTGCCCGGCTACGAGGCGCCGATCTACGTCGCGTGGTCCGACACGAACCGCTCGGCGCTCGTCCGCGTGCCGGACGCCGCGGGCGTCTCCGCGCGCTTCGAGGTCCGCAGCCCCGATCCGTCCTGTAACCCCTACCTCGGGATGGCGTCGCTCATCGCCGCCGGGCTCGACGGGATCAAGACCGGCGCCGACCCCGGCGACCCGGTCCGCGAGGACATCTACGAGTTCGACGACGAGAAGCGGCAGGAGTACGGCATCGAGACGCTGCCGCCGAACCTCGGCAAGGCCGTCGAGGCGCTCGAATCCGACGAGGTGCTCCAGGAGGCGCTCGGCCCCCACACCTCCGAGAAGTTCGCCGAGGCGAAATCTCAGGAGTTCAGCGAGTACCTCACCCAGGTCTCTCAGTGGGAGGAGGACCGCTACCTGGAGACCTTCTGAGCCGGCGCGCCGCCGTCCGACGCGACTCGTCTTTTTTCGATCGGTCGGAGGTTCCGGAGTAGCGTCTCGGGTTCCACCCGTTCGAGTTCGGTCCGGAAGCCGCGCGTCGGTCCGGCCGGCGGGACATCTCACCCGAATATCCGAAGGATACCGAGTGTCCACCGGGTTATCTCCGAGAGCACCAAGAGCAACCCCTCACCGCGCGAGAGCCGGCGCCCGGACCACATCGCTGCGACCCCCAACACCGTCACGACCACGAGCCAGAGGCCCGCCTCCGCGGCAGCTCCGCTCGTCGTCAGCGGCCGCAGCACGACTGCGACTCCGAGGATACCGAGGACGTTGAACACGTTCGAGCCGACGACGTTGCCGACGGACATCCCGACGTGGCCCTCCCGCATCGCGACCAGCGACACCGCGAGCTCCGGTGTCGACGTGCCCGCGGCGACGATCGTTCCCCCGATCACCCACTCAGAGATACCGGCGCCGCGCGCCAGCGACGTGGCCGCCTCCACCATGAAGTGGCCACAGATCAACACCAGCGCGAGCCCCCCGACGAGCAGGACCGCGTCCCGGCCGCGAAACCGGGCGTGGTCCGCGAGCGTCTCGGTCACGCGGGAGTCGGGGTACAGCGTATCGATCGACGGCCCCCCGCGTTCGTCGCGGAGGAGGTACCCCGTGTACGCGAGGAAGCCTGCCGCGAGCAGCGCCCCCTCCGGACGCGTCACGACGCCGTCGGAGACGGCCCAGACGCCGGCGAGCGTCGCGGCGACGAGCGCGGCTCCGTCACGGTGGACCAGCGAGCGCTCGACCGGGACGACCCGGATCAGCGAAACGACGCCGAGAATGAACGCGAGGTTGTACACGTTGCTGCCGATCACGTTCGCGACCGCGACGTTGCCGACCCCCGCGAATGCCGCGTCGATCGACACCACGAGTTCCGGCGCGGAAGTCCCCATCGCGACGATCGTTAGCCCGATCGTCAGTTCGGAGACGCCGAACCGACGCGCGAGCCGGACGACAGCGTCCACGAGCGACCGGGCCCCCACCCAGAGGCCGAGGACGCTCGCGGCGATCACCGCGACGTCGACGGCCGGGGTGCCGAGCATACCGAACGTGACGGGGGAAGCAACTTAAACGGCAGCGACGCGCGACGGGAGCGACGGCAACGCGACCACCACCACCACCGCGACCGTCGTCGCGGCCACGGTGACGGGCAGGGAGCCGGCGAGGGCGTACGCGCCGACCCAGAGGGCGCCGGTGACCGCCAGCGCCGGGACGGCGACGCGGGCCGTCAGCGCGGACTCGTCGCCGTCGACGAGCAGCCACCCGACCGCCCCGCCGGCCCCGGTGGCGATCCCGATCCCCGCCTCGACGACCTCGCCGGGGTGGCCCGCGGCGAACGCGACGCCCGCGGCGACGGCCGAGAGGACCGCGGCCAGCAGGAACGCCGGCGTGGGGTCGAGGGCCGCGGTCGGCCCGGGGTCGGACCCGGAGCCGTCGGTGGCGGCCGGCCCGTCGTCGGGGCCGGCGCCCCCGGCTCGAAAGCGCGGGTCGCCCGCGAGCCACAGCGCGCCGGCGACGGTCGCGGCGCCGACGAGGAGGCCGGCGACGACGTCGACGAGGTAGTGGACCTCGATCACCACGCGGGAGGCGGCGACCGCGCCCGCCAGTACGACGGCCGCCGCCGCGCGGCGACGGACCGTCCACAGTCGGTCGTACAGCAGCGCGAGCGCGCCGTACGCGGCCGCACCTCCGGTGGCGTGGCCGCTCGGGAAGCCGAACCCGTCGGAGAGCACCTGCGCCTCGTACCAGCCGGAGAGCAGTCCGGGAAGCCACGTCGGCACGTTCGCCGGGGGCATCGCACCCGGCGGGCGGGGGACCGCGAACCACGCCTTGCCGAGCGCGGTGACGGCGTACGCGCAGGTGACGACCGCGATGGCCGTCGCGCCGGCGCGGCGCGGCGACGCGGCGACGCGGTCGCTCGCGAACCAGTAGCCGACGGCGAGCAGCGCGAAGAGGAACCACGGGTCCGCGAGGTGCGTGACCGCCGCGAAGACGACGACGACGACCTCCGGGAGGGCGTCGACGACGACGGTCTCACCGATCCCGCGCTCGGCGCCGACGAGTCCGGTCACGGGTCGGCCACCCGGTTAGCCGTCCCCGCGGGAGTCGACGCCGACTCAGTCATCGCCGCGACCGCGGGCGTAATCGAGCGCCTTCCCGGGCGTCTCCAGTAGGTTGAGACCGATGCCGACGACGATAAATATCGTGTAGAGGCCGAGCGTCGACAGTCCGAGGACGACGATGGCGCCGATCGCGTAGAGTCCGTCGAGCGACGACAGCGCCGCGAGCGTCAGCACCGTCCCGTACAGCAACACGAGGTACGGTCCCCAGCCGCGGGCGTGTCCGCGGCGCATCCGTGACCGGACGTACCGCTTCAGCTCCGACTCGACCTCGGGTTTGTCGACCGTGCGGCGCTCCACGTCGTCTTCGAACTCGTCGAGTTTCGACCGCAGCTCCCGGACCTCCGCTTCGAGGGCGGCGACGTCCGGCGCGCCGTGCGGCCGCCCGTCGTCGTCCGCGTCACGGTCCGACTCGCCGTTCATACCCGTGGGTCGAACGCGGTCCTGTTGTAACTGCCGGTCCGCGGCGTGGTCGGTCGGCGCCGCCCCGCCGCCGAGACCGGCGCCGCTCGCCGGGACGACTCCGTCGCGGCCGGCAAGCACCACGTTGACGACGCCCCCGGTCACGACGACGACCGCCGCGAGGTAGAGCCACGTGACGAGCAGGAGGATTCCACCGATGACGCCGTACACCTGAAACTGTCCGGCGCTCGCCGCGTACACCTGAAAGCCGGCCTGTAACAGCGTCCACCCGAGGGCGGCGACGGCCGCGCCGGGTAGCGCTTCGCGGAACGCGATGTCGGGCTCGGGGAGCAGGTAGTACATGGGGAGGAAGACGACGGCGAGGAACCCCGGTAAGACGAGGATGCTCGCGGCCTCCACCAGCGGGATCGCGTCGGCGGCCGCGACGAACGCCCCGACGACGACCATCACGCCGATCCCGACGCCGACGGCGAGGATCACCGAGCCGGCGTCGGTGAGCTGTTTCAGGATGTCCGGCGGCTCCTTGACGCCGTACAGTTCGGCGAACGCCGTGTCGAGTCCGCGAAACACCTTCAGCGTCGACCAGAGCAGCACCGCGACGCCGAGCACGCTCGCGCCGGTCCGACCGCCGGCGGAGGCGATCGCCGCGGTCACCGCCTCCTCGCCGGCCGGCGTGAGGAGGTCGCCCGCCCCCGCTACCAGCTCGCCGGCGATCGTCTCGCCGAAGACGGCGGTGGCGACGACGACGAGCAACAGCAGCGCGGGGACGAGCGAGACGAACGCGTAGTAGGCGATGGCGGCGGCGAGGAACGTTACCTGCCGGTCGACCGCGACGTCGACGACGCGCCGAGCCGTGCCGAACGCGGTGCGCGAGTGTCGGGACACGTCCCGCCCTTCGACCGACCGCGACAAAAGCGAGGGGGTGCCGACGGCGGAGGAGCTCTCAGTCCCCGTCGCCGCCGAGGACCGCCCTGCGCATCTCGGGGATCGACGCCGTGCTCTTGACCGCGGTCCCGCGGTAGTGGGCCCGACTGGCCTCGTAACCCGCGTCTCGGAGGGTCGCCACGAAATCGTCCATCCCGATCGCCGGCTCGCCCCACTGTTTGTAGAGGCGGTGTTGGTCGTAGTGGGTCGGCGTGTCGAGCTCCGTCGCCACCGTGTCGAGCAGCTTTCGCGCGCGTTTCGCCTCGCCCATGTCGTCCGTGACCTCGGCGCGGACCGCACGCGCGAAGTCGCCGTCGGCGACCGGCCCGAGCCAGATCGGGCCGGCCGTGAGCACGCGGTCGCTCCCGCACTCCGGGCAGGCGTCGACCGGGTCGGCGATCCGGCCGGGGGTCGCGGCGCGCCAGAGGCAGTCCTCGCAGCCGTCGACGTGCCCGAGGTGTTCGAGGCAGTCGTCGGCCGCGCGGGCGCCGGACTCCAGTTCCAGGTAGGTCCGCGCGTAGTGGCGGGAGACGTGTGAGAGGACCGGCGTCGCCGCCTTGTCGTAGCGCGCCGCGGTCCGCACCAGGGCGGATATCAGCGTCCGAAGCCCCATCTCCGGGTGGTAGTCGGTGTTGCGCGGGACCGCGCCGTACTTCCGGATCCCGCTGTTGAGGTGGGCACCACACAGCGGCGCGGTGTCGGTCGCGGTGACGCAGACGAGGTTGCGGCCGTTCGCGACCGCGGCGTCGGCGAAGGGGATCGGCGTGCCGTACGGGTCCAGATCGACCACGTCGAACGGTCCCTCGTCGTACAACAGGGCGTTGACGTCGCGGTTGACCGCCTCGCCGTCGAGGCCGTTCGCGTCGAGGTTGGCGGCCGCGAGGTCGACCGCGTCCGCGTCGATGTCGGCGCAGGTGACGTCGTACCCCTCCGCGGCCGCGCGGACGCCGCGGACCCCCGAGGCGGCCATCGCGTCGAGATACGAGGCCACGCGCGGCTCTCGGTCGCGGTAGGCGCGCAGCGTCGCGACCGTGACGTCTCGGTTCAGCTCCTGTGTCGGGTTGAAGAAGACGCCGCCGCCGGTCCCCTCGCTGGCGCCGTCGCGGGCCTCCGGGACGGAGACGGTGAGTCCGCCCTCTTCGATGTCCATACCGTCGGTTCGCCCATCCGGGCTAAAAGGCTCGCGCTCCGAGGCGCTCGACGCCGGTGGTGTCCGCGAGAGAGCGCGACGAGGAGGCTTTTAGCCCGCCGGCACAGAAGGTGACCGTATGAACGGAGACGCCGTGCGGCAGCGAATAGACGGAGTCGGTACAGAGACGGAGGAGCGGCGATGGTAAGTCCGGCGCGAATCGACGCGCTCACCGACCTCGCGTACGGGGCACTGATCATCCTGTCGGTCGTGCTCATCGCGACCCTCCAGGTGACCAACGTCGCGATCGCGTTCGGGATCGGCGTGTTCGCATCCTACGTCGTCCACGTCGTCTGGAAGATGGCCCGGTTCGACCCGGACTGGATGACCCGCGAAGTGGCGGACGAGGTGGGCAAGCAGGTCGAGGAGAGCGTCGGCCAGACCGTCGACAAGGAGGTCGAAAAGACCGTCGGCGAGACCGTTAACAAGGAAGTCGAGAAGACCGTCGGCGAGACCGTCAGCAAGGAGGTCGAAAAGAGCGTTGAGGAGACCGTCGAGGAGACGGTCAGCAAACAGGTCGAAGAGAGCGTCGGCGAGACCGTCAACAAGGAAGTCAGCGAGGTCGCCGACAACGTGAGCGACACCGTCAGCGAAGAGGTGTCGGGTAAAGTCGAAGAGACGGTGGGCGAGACGGTAGAGAAGACCGTCGAGGAGACCGTCGGCGAGAAAGTCGAGGAGACGGTGGAGAAGACCGTCGAAGAGACCGTCGGAGAAAAGGTCGAAGAAACCGTCGGCGAGAAAGTCGAAGAGACGGTGGAGAAGACCGTCGAGGAGACCGTCGGCGAAAAGGTCGAAGAAACCGTCGGCGAGAAAGTCGAAGAGACGGTGGAGAAGACCGTCGAGGAGAGTGTCGGCGAGAAAGTCGAGGAAGCCGCCGAGAAGGCGGCCAAAGCGAGCGGCGACGAGGGAGACGACGACGAAACCGATCGGCGCGACGACTCGTAGGCGGCGCCGACCGGGAGCCAGGTGGATTTTCTCCCGCTTTCGCCGCTGAACCGCGTGTTTTTCCGATAGCTACGCCGTGTTCGGCGACGCCATCGAGCGTCGCCTGCGCGCGCTCGCCGAACTGCTCGCGGGGCAGGCTCGCCGGGTCTGTTCCGAGAGGTCGTAGTGACCGAGACCACGACCGAAAGCGACGAGCGGTCCTCGACCGACCCCGGCGACAGCGGCTCGGGGTCCGGCGGTTCGAGCGGAGCGAGGACCGTGTCTGTCGCGGCCCGCGCTTGGCCGCCCGACACGGTACTCGGAGAGTCTCGAACGGCGGCGATCGGAGGACGGGAACATCGTCAGGACGTTCGCGTCCTCGATCTGCGCAGCGAGTCCCGGAGGCGGGGGAGCCGTCGCTCGGCGGTCGAGCGCGGAATAAAACGATGTCGCGGCGTCGCGCTACTCGTTGCCGAACATCTGGCGCTTGTTAATACAAAACCTCTTAATATCTGGCTTGAGTTAGGCAATATACGATGGATGTCGACGACGCCAGCAACACACAAAATAAGCTCGATCGGCAGTGGACACTGCTTGAGGAGAGCAAAATCGACGGATCCGACCGAAAAGCGATCCACGATTTCGTTCGAATGGAGCGACAGGGGAACCAAGACATGGCCCGCAACACCCTGTACCGGGACCTCAGTAGTCTTCGAAACGCCTCCGACCGAGCTGAAGTACCGCTTGTCGAGATGGACCGATCCGATTACCGCGATCTCATTCGGACCCTCACCAAGCCGAAGGATCAGGGCGGATACGGACTCGAACCCAACGGCAGCGGCATGAGGGGGTACAAGGCGGCTATCAAGGTCTTCTTCGAGTGGTTGGACGACGAACCGGAATACGGTGAATTCGGCTTCTACGAGGGGATCGATACGCCCTCCCAGAGCATCAGCCGAGTCAACGAAGACCAAATTCTCGAACCCGAGGACATCGAAGCGCTGAAACAGCACACCAAAAACCACCGAGACCCGGCGCTCATCGAGTTCCTGGTCGATAGTTGCGCTCGCGCGTCCCTGGCACTTCAGCTTCGAGTCAAGGACATCCACGACCTCAACACCAAACGCCCCTACTTCACTCCAAATCCGAACGGTTCCGGTCACAAGGGTGCCCCAGACAAGCGGTACCCGATCCTTCAGAGCGCTGCCGAACTCCGCACCTGGCTGAACCAGGGCCACCCTGACTCCCGTGACGAGTCTCCACTCTGGCCGGTCCTCCGAAACTACGATTTCGACAACCCCGAGGAGTGCGCCCTCAGTACGGACGCGTTGCGCAGTATGCTCAAGATCTGCGCCGACCGTGCGGGCATCGAAAAGCCGGTGAACCCCCACAACTTCCGACACACCGGAATCACCCGCTTGTCCCGAGAAGGACTCCAGCCCCAGCAGATCCAACACATCGCCGGCTGGAATGACGACCGGATGCTCCAAGCCTACGACCACACGACCGACCGGCAACGAAACGAAAAGATCCGTGTCGAGACCGGGTACGTCGAGGAAGCGGACGACGATACGGGTCCGTCGAAACCGAAGACCTGTGGTAACTGTCGCGAGACACTCAAACCGACCGCCCAGTTCTGTCCGCGGTGTGGCGCTCCCGCCGACCGGACCACCGAAGACGCCATTGACGAACAGGACGACCGCATCATCGAGTCGGCCGCACAGGCGGACACAGAACTCGCCGGCGCTGTGTTGGAGTTTCGGCAACTCCTCGACGAATCGCCTCGGCTCCGGCGCGAGCTGCTCGACGTGTGAGCAGCTCACTGGTCTTCTCCACCGTCAGTTAGTGCGATAGCTTTCTCGGCGTCTTCTGAGATTGGTAAGTTAGAGTCGGCGAGTTCTGAGAACGTATCGAAGTGGCTCTCGATGAGCTCTTCGACTGATGCCTGTTCGTCGCGCTGTGCTGCTGGGTCCGCGTTATCGTGGGATTCGGTCATATTGTCCGTTTGGTGCCGGGCGATCCCGGTCGACGTGTACGGACAGGCTCACCGATAGGGGGATTTTCGACGAAAACCCCGAAACACCTTTGTTAGTCGAAAATCGACTTGAGGATAGCCGGTAAGGGTTAGCCGTCACGGTTGACCTGTCCGGTCGTAGTTCGTTTCAGATGTCGGCGGGGATCCTTGGGCGGAGTCCGCTGACATCGCCTGATACAACGCTGAGCGCTGTGTACAGTAGGACCGGGCTGTTTCCGGTCTCGTGCGTGGTTTCTGGCCGACTACCGTACTCGTGGCCGCTGGCCGTGAGTTGAGTCGGGTGTCTTCCACGCTTATCTAGACGAGTGGCCGCCACCGATAAAATTATTCCGGCACACAGAAAACAAGTGATTAGGTGGATTTCGACTTGTATGAGTAACGGTGATCAAAACAAGGGTCGCGAGCTGTTCACGGGTGTCGAAGAAGCCAACGACGACTTCCCCAGCGAATCGCTGTTAGACCCTGTCGACCGTCCACGCGGTATTCTCTCTCCGACCGACAGAGAGTACCTCTGCGGGCTGAAAGACTATAGCCACGACCAGACGGTACTCAACCGTCGTCAAGCGATACGAGAGCGAACTATCGAGGGGATCCGTGACTTCAATCTGCTCTGGCTCCTGCTAGAGCAGACGGAGTGGGAGAAGGTCATGGAGGCATTCGACACCGAGGAACTCAATACTGCCTTCTCGTCAATATTGGCGTTCATGTACATCGGAATCAACCAAGACACCGGTCGAATGGGAGAGATATTGGAGCGTGGTCTCTACCTCGGTGCCAACTACGATATGTCTGGCCGATGGTCAGGGAGAGCAAACACTGTTGATGTAGACATCGACATCGAATACGAGCCTAACGTCGACCAACTCTATAAGAGGATACAGGAGGGCGAAGGAGGTCAGTTGACACCTAGCGAGATTGGTGCGCTAGTCAAGGCGGGAAAGCTCGACCCCGCAGACCTCGAAGAGCTTGAGAACACAGATGAAGAGTTCCCAGGTGTCTACGCTGGAGGTGCGGTTGAGTCTACCCAAGACGAAGATACCGGCTCATAACGTTGAGGTAGGGCCAACCCTTTGGCATGTCCCTGCTGCTGTAGCCTCAGCTACTGAGGGTGTTATAGAACTCTTCTCACACCTCGTTGACTGACCTGTGGATCGCTCAGTACAGAGGAAGTATCGATAGGTGTAGTACGTACAGGACTCAGTTACACCGTCCATTTTACATTTCATCAAACATAGGGGAGTAACCACTACAAGACTGGCGCTCCGATCCGTGGTATGAGCGTCATTCTGGAGTTCTCAATCCCGGCCACAGAGTTTCAGCTCGGTGAAGTCCTATCGGGGTCATCCATGCAGATTGAACTTGAACGGATCGTCCCGACCGGGGATATGATCATGCCCTTCGTGTGGGTGACCGGCGACGACCATGACACATTTGCGGACATGGTACGCTCTCAATCCAACGTCCAAGAACTCCTCCCACTCGATAGAATTGGTGAGAGTGGGTTGTACCGCATCGAGTGGGAAGAGCCTCCGATGGACTTGATCGAAGGGATTGCCCAGGCGGACGGGGTGGTTCTCGAAGCTCGCGGCCTTGAAGACTGGACGTTTCGCTTGCGGTTTCCCGATCACAGCAACCTCTCAACGTTTCACAACTATGTTATTGAGAACGATATTCCTCTGCATATTGACCGGACGTACACGTTAACCGAAGCAACCGGTGTCGGTCGTCGCTTCGACCTTTCACAAGAACAGCGTGAAGCACTCCTTCTCGCCCTCGGGAATGGATACTTCGAGACACCAAGCGAGATAAGTCTCGACGAACTAGCCGACGAATTGGACATCTCTCGCCAAGCGCTCTCGAATCGGATTCGACGCGGCAACCTGAAGATTCTCCGAGAGGTGTTACTCTCGACTGGTGAGAAATACGAGTAACGGTACCGCTTATTAAACCGGTTGACCAGTCAATCAAAGCTCCTTCACAGTAGCAATCAGTACAGTACGACGTGGTTGGGACACATCCAGACAGTCAAGCCTTCACCGCGCTCGCCAATCCATATCGCCGCCAGCTTCTTTTCGCCCTTTACGACGCGAATCCACAAGATGACGATTACCTCGACCCATTAGACCTTCTGGTCGAAGGGGAGACCACTGATGACCGTGCTGCCACTCGCATCGAATTGAGACACGCGCATCTTCCGAAACTTGCCGATATGGGATTCATTGAATGGGAGCGTGAGTCAGGCGGACTCTCTAAAGGGCCGAGTTGGGAAGAGGTCGTCCCACTTCTCCAGTTGATATACGAGCATCGTGATGAACTGCCCGATGAATGGGTGTCGGGGCTACCCATGGAGGCGTGATGGTCTTCCGAATCGTTCACGGTCACGATTCCATCGGGAAAGTGCCGTTCCGACGGTAGATCGTTCAGTACGCAAGCGCGTTCTATCGGCTGATTCGGCTGTATATTCGCGAAATAAATGTCGTGGCAACTCTTCTATGACACCCTATTTGAGAAAATAACGCAGTCCCCGTGCTGACTACATCCTCTGTATCTCGCACGGTGGTCCTGTCAGTTCTTAACGGTTTTATCAGAGTCACAATGCCTGGTTGTGTGATAACCCGGAAGTAAATGGAGAATCGGCGGTCACTCCCAAGACAATATCCCCCGTATCCCGGTCAATTCTAATCAGAAACAGGATACTTCACGACGGAAATTCTGGTAACCAACATGCGACTTGAGGCGGCCGAGGGCGAAGACATCTTCAAACTGTGGATGACCGACGACGACCTCGACCAACTCCGTCGAGCCACCGTCTCATACCGGGACGATGTGATACTCCAGTTGGGCGGATTCGTCGGGTTTCGCGCCTTCGAGATCCCCCAGGTTAAGCTGACGCACGTCCGCTAAACCGACGCCGACCATTACCGTCTCCGGGTGCCCCGAGGGAAGGACACCACAAGCTCGAGCGGGAAGCCCCGAAACGCCTACTTCCCCAAGGATGTCGAGCGGTCTCTCCGGCAGTACCAAAACGCCGAGAACATCGCCCCCGACCAACCCGTCGTCGACGACGCTTTCGAGTCCGCCGGACTTCACGGGTAACGCCCTGAGAGAATTGATCGGGGACCCCGAAAGACGCTTCAACAGAATTGGTCGGGAGTTCCCTTATAACCCTGAACAGCCCCGGAAGATACCGGGGGGAATTCGCTTCCCACATCAAGGGCACGAGCAGGAGTTCTTTTGACTATCCGAATTCGGAAGGTCTGGTCGGAGTGAAACAGTGGAATCGAGCGATATTATGCTCAGCAACCGCCGACCAATGAGGCGGAGAGGGAGAAGTGGGGTGTCACCGGGGTACCGCTGGTATGCGCCCCCTGTCCGAAACGGCCCCGGAGAATTGGCCGGGAGTCCCGGGGGATATCTAGGGAGTCTCCTGTTAAGGATCGGGCGTGGCACGTGTCTCTACAGGATAGGGAGTACCCGTAATATCCGAATTCAGGATTTTTGATGGGACTCAAACGCCGAAATCGACCGATACTTCGGTCAGCTACCACCGGCCATGTTAGGGATAGTAGAACAGCTCTGGTGGGCGGGGTCGGAGGTATCCGGTTCTCGGAGGGCCCCAGAAATCCCCGGGGAGTTGGTCGGGACCCCACGGGGCTACTACCGGGGAACATCTCGGGAAAGACTGGGGATCAGTTGAATCCCCAGATCTATGGAGAGGGGTAACATCCGTAATACTCGAATTCGACAGTTTTGATGGGACTAAAATGCCGAAATCGGTCCTCTGATTGTTAGCTGTCCCCGTCTTCAGCAGGAGATTGTACAGCGTCTCCGAGGGACCGCACTAGCTGGACCCCGTTCTCGTAGTCGATGGTAACCTGATACCCGTCTTCGTCCTGTTCGGTGACGCCCACAGTCGGGTGGGCAAGCGCTGAAGGGCGGACCGGACTTGTTCGGTTGTCGGGACGTCGTCGGAGTTCCTCGTCCCCACGACGATGTATCGGCTGTCCCCTGCCGTTTCCAGGCCCCATCGGCGCGTTCGAGAGCCCGGACGGGTGCGAGGAAAGTCTCTCCGGAATCAACGTGGTCCTGAATGGATTCATCGGAGAGATCAAGCCTGTCTGGAAAACCCCGGAATGGGTCAGGAGAGCTAGGGTCTCCTCCGAGAGAATAGCGTATCGGTTCGCGGCCAGGAACCTCGACGAAGTTGTCTCCAAAGGTGTCGTCGGAGAGGCCAATCTCGCCACCACGTTGGTAGAGCCGTCGGTGGGTGCTGACGACGTCCAAGGGGGCATAACCCCATCATACATCGTCCGGAACTCGATAGTGCGCTCAATAGCAACAGACGTCGACTCGGTCGTGGCCGTGTGGTACTCTTAGTTGAGGAGGTTCGCCCTGACCTCCAATAGCCGGCGGGCACGGTGAAGTTGGACTAACTCCGCGTCGTCGATTGTAAGCCCTCTTTGATCATTTCGAGGCAGCCTCGAAGGTTTGGCCATCTTCACCAATTGGCCTCGGCTTTACCCACCGACGGGCTTACAGCTTTGTCCGGAGGTAGAGGAATTAGTCGGGACCGACTAATGAGATAGCGTCATCAAATTACAGATAGGGATTGGGCCGTTATATGAGTCGAAATTGTGTCATTATGAGAACAAGTCGACGATTTGCTTCACTAATTCGGACATCGTGCTAACAATATCATTGCCTCTACTAGATTCAGTATTTGATTCGTTATCAGTTGTATCCCCAAGTACGCCATCAGAATTTGTTGATTCAGCGGTTGTTCCACCATCGGGGGATGATGAATCGGATGTCTCGATAGTGGGGTTTGTTTGTCTTTGTAGTACTTTTGATATTTTTGAACTTTGCTGTACACTAAGATCGCTTATAGAGGTGGTATCAAGGTCTCCCGTTCTTTCAAGGTTATACGCAATTAGAACGTAGCCTTGCGAAAGATTGCCTTTGATTTTGTCAGTTGATATTACCTCCCCAGTTACTTTGTAGGTACCAGTTCGCTCTTTGCTGAGCTGATTTTGGGTTATTGAAGAAGCCGCTATCACACCAACTAGATCATCACGAGTATCCGGTTGTCTGTCCCACGCCACACCACCGTGTAGGACTGTATCAATCGGAGGCATTTTGGTTCCTGTCGATTCAATAATACGCTTGCTGCTTATTGTCTTCATATAAAGGCTCGATTCAAACTGGACCGTGTCACCCTCGTAAGCGGAGGGATCCTCTGAAATCTCCGAGATGGATACACTCTGTGGGTTGTATTGACTATTGGTGACGTACAGTACTGGCGTATCGGGGTCTGTCGGGAGGGTATTGTATTTTTGTTGAGATCGAATAAATTCGCCGGCAGGAGATTCGGGCGATGTTACGATGCCAGTCATTGTAACGGCTGTATTCTGCCAATAACGGGCTTTGGTATCAGGTTCTGTCGTGATAATATGGGGTCGAGAAAGATCACCCAGAACCCCGCCAACAGTGTCTCTATTTAATTGGTCTAACATGGCATGTGACTGTCCACCAATAGTTCGGAACAGCTCTTCAGACTCTATCGGATCATCAACCAGTACACCGGTCGTTAATTTGTAATCACTCTGTTCGTCGTCAATAGCAATGCTCCGATGATTGGCGGTGAACTCAACGTAGTCCCTGCGGTAGTCGTCCGTGTTCCGATAAACCCTTCCGACGCTTGCTTTGGATGGCTCTTGGTACTCAACCCCGGTGGCTCGAACTGGTTTAAATTCTAAACTATTTCTTCTATCCAGTGAGATTTCATTAGCATCAAGCTCGGTCCCCTGGATGGAGGCGTATCCCTCCACCGGCTCCTTATCAGTGAGTACAAGATACAGGTTATCCGACGTAGCTAGGACGAACGCATGTGAGACGCGATCTTCACCGAGAGGGAGCGTTTCTCGGAGATCATCTACCTGATCCTGAATGGAACCAGGGGCAACAAATGCTGCCCCTTCGGTAGAGATCTCAGGTCCTAACTTATCGCTCGTACTATCTACCTGATCGCCAATCGATTCATCGCCTCCTGGTGTATCTCCAGTCTTCGTGGAGGAAGGGTCCACGATATTGATGATCTTTGACGGTGTTGTTCGATCAATACTCGAAGATTGCTCAGTTAGAGCTCCTTCTCGTGTCAGTTCGCCTGTGACCTCAAAATAGATTTCCTTGGGACCAGCCTCTTCAAAAGAGTGACTTAGGGAGACATCAACAGTCTCACCATCTTCAACACTAACCTCCTGAGTTCCTAGTTTGCTGTTATTAGCATATGCTGTAAACTTAAGTTGAGC
Organism: Halorubrum ejinorense; assembly: GCF_039522565.1. Taxonomy (GTDB): domain Archaea; phylum Halobacteriota; class Halobacteria; order Halobacteriales; family Haloferacaceae; genus Halorubrum; species Halorubrum ejinorense. The sequence goes on from NZ_BAAADQ010000001.1 coordinate 177,974, forward strand.
AGACCAGTCAGCCGGAAGGTCAGAAATCGTTGCGTCAGATGCCAATTCAGCTTTTTCATCGATGTCAACCTCAGATGGCGTAGTCACCTCACTAATTTTCAACTCGGAGGTATCGACTTCTTCTTGAGCGGTGACAGGGGCTGTTAGCCCTGCCAACACGACTACTGAGACTAGAATGACAGATATGATTTTGTCTTTTTTTAATAGACTCATGTAGAATGAGAATCGCGTAGAACACATATACCTGGTGACAAAAATATCAGAATTAAGAATATCGTAGCATGAATTGGTGTATGAGTGTGCTGTTCAGAGGGCCGCATCTACACTTCTTATCTGCTAATTAGGTTATTTCATCAGATCGAATATTAATAAATTCGCATATCTCAGTATTTAAATTATCAGACAGTTATCCGGTTGATTAGCTCACTTACTATTTCACTGTGGTAACGGATAGTGTATACAATCCCTGCCAAGAGTGGAATAACAAGTAGTCCTAGTGCGAATATATTCCAAGATGGCATATTAGGAGCCGCAAGATATACAATTATTGGTGCTTGGACCAGGAAATTCCAAAAGACTGGTTTTACATCCAATCTGAGATTGTAATAGTCATCAGCAGTCCCCCAACCTACTGCTAAGACGGTTCCTATGAGACCATTAGCAAAAATGACGCCTCCGAATACTCCGAGTAATCTACCAAGCAATGAAGGTGAAAATAGAGTTACAGGCAACAGTAATATGACCCCAAGGAATCCTAATCCGACCGCATAAGGTATTGAATAGGCGTCTGATTCGGGACTATTATCTATCTTCTGATAGTCTTTCCGCAAAGATTCAAACGAGATCAGATAGATGGCCCGACCTCCAAGAACCATAAGAAGAAAGTAGAACCCGTAGTCGCCACCAATTAAGATAGAACTGGCAGGTAGAAAGATGGCTAAGGTCAATATCAAAAAAACACCTAACCGGAGAGAATACGCGGCATAGCCGCTGTTTTCAGCTGTACGCCCCTGTAGAATCCAATCATACCAAGGCCTATTCTCGCTTTTATATTCATCTTGACTGCTGTTATCGTCTCTTTGATTGCGCCGGCTACGGGTCTGAGAGTATGTGGATTTAGCTTGAGAGATATTTTTTCCATTGTTTACCAACTGTACATCTGTAGCTTCCTTAATTTCTTTAGATGAATATCCCCCGTGTTGATTTACAAATTCATCGTGAGAAATCTGATTGTATTTTTTCCTTTTTTTCGGGTTGTTGAGCACCTCATACGCAGCTTTGATCTGTTGAAATCGTTCTTGCGCATTCGGCAGGTCGCTCACGTCTGGGTGATATTCTTTTACTAGGTCTCGATATGAACGACGTACTGTGTCGTACGAATCGTTTCTTGAGACATCCAGCAAGTCATAATAATCTGAACTCATATTATAATAAGCGATTGCTAGTTACGTTGTACTCAATGAACATACTGGTATCTCCTATGCTGCTAATAAGATGGTTTTGGCGAGATACTCATACTTGATAATTCATAAAATAGCATAGTAGTTATTCGAGTGGGAATTTTTTAGTTCTGATCCGATAATTGGGGAGAAGCCGGACGGATCTAGCTTCTATCAACCCTGGATAGCCTCAAATTGGGGGACAGACCTCATCTTTATGTCCGGTTAGCATGATAACCGGACGCCACGATGAATCTGCGGGATCATCAAGAAGACGAGGCAGGCAAGAAGGTGTGGCTTAGTCAAGCGGAGGTAAAGCAGCTTATCGAGATCGCCAGCGACACCGAGCACCGGGTCGCTTTCGAACTCGGAGCACGTTGCGGCCTGCGCTCCGGAGAGATCACCGATGTCGCTCCGCAGGACGTCGCCAGCACAGATGCGGGCCCGATGCTTCGGGTACCAGACGGGAAAGGCGAAAAATATCGTGAGACGCCCATGCCGGCGAATCTCGCAACCACTATCCAGACTATCGGCGACGTTCGCGACGCACCCTCCGACGAACCAGTCCTATCGATACAGTCAACGCGATCACTGCGTCGGTGGGTCAAAAACGCTCGCGAGCAGCTGGCCGGAGAGACTGTCGATGAGGGCTGGAGGTATCTCTCGACACACGACCTCCGTCGGACGTGGGCAACATCGCTCGCCGAGAAGGAGGTAGACCCGCTTTTGGTGCTTGACTGGGGCGGGTGGGAAGATTTAGAAACATTCCTTGACCACTATAAAGGCACATATAGCCCAGCAGCGCAGCGTCGCGCTCGTGAGAAGGTCGGCTGGCTCTAGAGCCGTGAGATAGCCTTTGGTAATTCCGGGTGAGGTTAGTATGATACTCAATGCTGTAGGTGCTATAGAATAGTACACGTACTTTGTTGGATGACCTGTAGATCACTCAGTACAGTGAACTCAAAACGATATGACGATAGTATCTCTTTGTATATGCTGGAGTTGCTGGATATATCAGTGGTTATTGTTTTAGAGGACGGAGATCCAGATTGGTATGATTCTGGCGGGGTTGGCGATGAAAACTAACCGAAAATATTGTTCTCTGTCATCTTCCTGATGTTCTCCCTTTGTTCTACGATTTGATTTCCCACGTGATCGCCGCCCCCTGTGCCTGTACCGAATGTTGTAGTCCGTCAAATTTTGCGACCCCACACACGTCGATGTCGATATCGAACCAGTACTCAACATCGCGAGCCGTCTTCTCGGCCAACCGCTCCGCAGTGAACCGTTCAGAGAGATTCGCAACCGATTCAGGGTCGTCATCCGATCGCTTGTAGAAGAGCCCGAGCAACCCGCCGTCGCGCTCGAATCCCGACGTGCTAAGCTTCTGTGCGTCGGTCAGCAACGTATTCTCGTGAAACGGACTGAAGACCTGCTTCGGCATGTAGTCCTCCGAGTCCCCGTTTGCTCGCCAGTACCGGAGTAGCTTACACTCAACCGGGATCTCGCCCGGAAGCACAAGATCACAGCTTCCGGACCCGCTCGGATACGGGACCTCCTGTCGGGTGCCCTGGTATCTTGAGCTGTAGCGCTGTAACTCGTCGACGAGCAGTTCCACCTGCCGCGGTTCGTCTTCCGAACCGATTCCGTCTCCATACTGTCCCTCAGTGTTCGCGTCGACGGTCGGGATGATGGTCGCGATGTCTTGTGCTAATCGTGTGAGAGGCTCTTCGCTGCTCATGAGTTCATCTCTCCCGCTATCCTGATGAAATCCCTGCCGCTGGTGCGGCGGAAAGGCGACGTGGAGACCGGCGACGACGAACAGCTAGTCTTTCGCTCAGTACCCGATAAGGAGCGTCTCGAAGGGCAGTTCGATCCGCCCCGACGCATACACCGTGTCGATCACGTCGTTACTCTTCTCATACGCCTTGCTCTCGGTCGTTCGACCGCCGCTGTTGTACCGATACACGTTCGGCACCACGAGTACGAGCGTGTCCACCTGGACCATCACCGCAGCCTGAATCAGGTCGCGATACAGTGCGTTCCCCAGTACGGCTCGCGACGCCTCCACCTCCAGTCCGTAGCGCTTCCCTTCGTGGTACCCGTCGACCTCGTACTGGAGGTCCGGCTCGCCGTTCTCGCCGAAAAGGACCGGGCGGTGGATCTTCTCCTCCTTCTTCTTGCCTTCCTCAATGTCGAAGCCGATCGCCACCAAGTCGTCGCGAACGACATCGAGTACGTCGTCACTTTTGAGCCCATTGTCGCCGTCGACGGTCGAGATCGCGTCCTCGTTTGCTCGGAAGGCAGCGGCGACCTCGTCGACGAACTCCGGTGGAGCGCGCGTTCGTGGGTAGTAGCAGTAGCAGATGTCCGACATAGATCGCCTCTCGACGCCCGACGGTAAGAATCCGCATGACGATTCGGTCATCGAGCACTTATTGAAATCCTATATAACTGACCTATTGGAAACCGAGCCTCACAGAGCCTACTTCTCAACCGCCTTCTCAACGAGATCGATCTCCTCGTCGGCCAGCCCGTACCACTCATATACAATCTCGTCGATAAGCTCGTCCGTCTGTTTGATCTTCGCGTCGAGCTCCTCGGCGGGCTATTTCGTCTCCAGGTAATTCTCCAAGTCGTCGGCCACGTCGTCGCCGTCTCTGGAATATTCAGGACGCTGTCCGTCTCTTCACGGTTAGTTCTCTTCAAACACCGATTTAACGTGCTTCGGTAGGTTCTCGGCGGCAAAAGCAGGGACAAACTCCTCAGCGAGGTGTTCACGTTCGTCTGATGCCCCTGACGAAAAACTCCCTTCAATCACATTTCGACGGCTCGCAACCTTTCTGACGACATCAGATATGTCGACCTTTGGGTTGTGTCTTCTTTCCTCGCCCGTATGGATATCTTTCATCCAGAGTGTCCAGCGGAATCCGTCTGTCCCAATCCCTACTAAGTACCGCTGGTCGAGATCGCGAAGGAATTTACAGAAGGCATCTTCTTCGAGGTAATCCTGAATGTCGTCACTCGCGCGGGTTTTCGCACCCGTCATTCGCTCCCGGTTCACCGCTTTCGCTTCAACGATACACACGATGGCTGGATCGATATTCTTCAGGAGATAGTCGGGTTGTTTCGGCTCGACCTTTCGATACGTTATCGGCTGGCGGATAAAATGCGGTCCAGATCCGTCGTATTCTGCCGAGGCAGAACTCAAGTATCCAAGCCCGTGGAGAACCGGTCCGATGAGATACTGCTCTGTGAAGACCTCCGGAGCCTGTTCAACGCGTGCTCCTGAGAATTTCTTCGGACTGCGAAAGAGTTCACTAAGCTGTCCGCCCTCACCGAGTTCTCGGAATTTCTGTGGAAACACCTCCAACTGTCTTCTGACCTTTCCTGCGATTTTGTCGTCTTTCGTCAGCGAATCGAGTGACCGATACTCGCTCACTCCCCGACCGCCTCCTCAACGATCTCGATCTCCTCGTCGGTCAGCCCGTACAGCTCATACACGATCTCGTCGATGAGCTTATCCGTCTGCTCGATCTTCGCGTCGAGCTCCTCGGCGCGCTCCTTCGTCTCCAGGTAGTTCTCCAAGTTGTCGGCCACGTCGTCGACGTCGGGCAGTTCGATCGCCTTCAGCCGGTCGATCAGCGAGTTCGTCTTCGTCGCCGTCTCGCGGAAGTTCGCGAAGCCGCCCGCCTCGTCGACGGCGACCGGAACGAAGTGCTCAATCAAGTCCGCCTCGCGTTCCGTGAGGTCCGTGATCCGGAACGCCGGCAGGTACTCCGTCTCCGTGTAGCCCCACTGGTCGGTCTCGTGTGCGTCCTCGTCGTCGGGCTTGTAGCGAGCAGTGGCTTCAATTGTAACCGTTGGGCCGTTCTGCTCAACGCGCACACTTCCAGTACGGAGGTTTTCATAGTCAGTGGCGTCCGACTCAAGAATGTTCTTCTCTGTGGGTTGTAGCAGTCCAATCTCTGAGAGTCGTTTCTCGCCGGAATCACCCCCGACATAATCAATCAAATTGAGATTAAGTGATTTGTACGTCAACTTCTTTTCCTGTAACTCATTGGTCAATTTTGAGAGTGTGTCGAGATAAGATGACTCTCCAAAGTTGTGGTCAGAATTATTAATCGTAGCACTCTGCGATAGCGTGTTGAGTGTTGGTAGTGGCAGTTTCCGCAGATCTTGGGGATAGATGCTTGTGTAACTACCCTGTAGTGTGTCTGTTGCTAGGAACTTACTGAAATAATAGCTCAAAACATTTGAATTGATTATTGCCGTCAAACACGCGGTATTAAAATCACTTGCGCGTGGATGAATATCGAATTCCTTTGGATTTTGTTTCTTTCTGATTTCTGGGGACCAATTAACCAGATTCGTCACGTTGTCGTTATTATAGTATCCCGTTTTATCGTAACACGCACTAATACGATTGCCAGAGCTACTGATCCGTGGGACAACGATTTTATCAGATTCAAATAACTCCCTAAATTTTGGCCTGTGGAAGTGATTTTTCTTTGATACGTAATCAATGTATTCCCCTTCCCAGTTGATGCTGTATCTCTCTATGTTGCTACCTTGGATGTATTTTTTAAATCCATCCCCATCTTCCATGTGAATAACGTCATCTTTCTTAAATTCCAACTCGCTTTCTGACGCGCTGTGTGCTACGACGCCGACGTTAACACAACAGACCCTGCCTAGTAGGGTGGAGCTTGATTCCAACTTGTTTTTGATTTCCATGTCTGTACCTGCTAAAGATGGTCTTATGGAATAATTCGAATATTCCAGAAACATAGACTGATCGACATCCAATTCAGGACTGAACGAGGTCCCATCGTACTCAATAATCTGAGTTTTTCTATTTGTGTTGGCACCCGGAGAAGAGATGTAGATTAGACACTGCCGATCCACTTCTTGGAAGATAGAGCGCTCTCCAAAGTGGATGAGTTGACGGATATCCGTCTCTTCAATGAGATATTTACGGATATTCCGCGCGTACTTTTCTGTACCGAGCGAAGACGGTGTGATAAAAGCATGTTGGCCGTTATTCTTTTGAGTCAACTGAAGTGATTTATAACAGAATAGGACATACATATCCCAGTGACCCACTGCCACTTCCGGATAGATTGACTCCAAGCGTTCGGGAAGATCTTTGTTTGCTTCTGTTAACTCCCAGTTTGATACCCACGGTGGATTCCCGACAACGACATCAAATCCAGAACCATCCAATTTCTCCCCGTCTCCGTTGAAGAACACCTCGGGGAACTCTAGTTCCCAGTGGAAGAAGTCCTGCTGGTCGGCTGTCGCCTGTGCCGCGATAAACCAATCCTTCTCGCGGATCTCCGCCCAGTCGTCCGCATCTTCGATCGCTCCCGCCATCTGCTCATAGGCGTCCTCGGGCACGTCACAGCCGAACTCCTCGGCGGTGTGGACGTTCGCCAACTCGAAGAGGCGCGTGTACAGCGGATCGTCGCGGATCTCGTCGTACAGCTCCTCCATCGATTTCACGCTCTCCAGCGAGTCGTTGTCGTACGCCAGTAGGTCCGCCATCAGGTCCATCACGTGTCCGAGGGTGTCCTGCCGAACGCGTGCGAAGGCCTGTGTGAGCGTCAACTGGCCGCCGTTCTCCTCGCTGTCGTCGGAGAGGACCTCCGTAATGTCGCTCCCGACGAGCGAGTTCCCGTCCTTCAGGTGGTGGTCGAGGAACGCGAGCGGCTGGTCCGCCGCGAGCGTCTCCAACCACATCGAGAGCTTCGCGAGTTCGACCGCCATCCCGTTCAGGTCGACGCCGTAGATGACCTCCTTCGAGATCGTCCGGCGGAACTCCTGCTCGTCGTACGACTGAATCTCCTGCTCGCGAACGACGCTCATCACGTGCTCGGTTAGGTAGCCCGTCGCCTTCGTCAGGAAGTGCCCGGACCCCATCGCGGGATCAAGAACCGTCAGGTCCGTCACGCGGTCGTAGAACCGCCGGAAGTACTCCCCGTCGCTCTGGGAGAGTCCGTCCGCTTCGAGGTCCGCGTGAATCTCGTCGATCAGTGGGTCGATCGTCTCCTCGACGATGTAGGTGACCACGTAGTCCGGCGTGTAGTACGCCCCCGTGGCCTTGCGCTCGCCCTCGTCGTTCACGACGTACAGCCCGCCCTCGTCGACGACCTCGACCGCGTCCGCGACCGAGACCTCGTCGCCCGGCTTCCACACCTGTCCGCCGTCCTCCGCGACCGCGGCCATGCCCGCCTCCGGCGCGATCCGGAACTCGTGTTCGAGCAGGCCCTCGTAGATCGAGCCGAGGTGCCGCGTGTCGAGGTCGGCGTAGTCCGCCGGGACGTACTCGCCCTCGTCGTTTTGCGTGGTCGACAGCCGGAAGATGACCTCCGCGATCGCCGGGTCCGAGACCGAGTTTTCCGAGAGGAACTCGTGGTCGTCGTGGTCGAACAGCCCGCCGTTGTACGGCGGGATATCGAGCTCCTCCTCGCCCTCGTCGATCAGTTCGAACAGCCGCGAGAGCCGGTTCCAGATCGTCGTGGAGAACGTACTGTACTCCTCGCGGAACGCCGCCCCAGACTCGACGTCGCCGCCCTCGACCGTCTCCATGATGTCGCTTCGCACCTCTTCGAGGCTGAAGTTCTCGTGGTACTCCGCGTTCGCATCCGGCTTTTCCGGGTCTATCAGTCCACGCGACTCCGCGTAGAGGACGAACATCAGCCGGTACAGCAGCACGAGCGACTGCTCTTTCAGTTCGTCGGCGCTGAGACCGTCCTCGTCTTCTAGGTCGATCTCGATATCGTTGTTCTCGACGAACCCCTTCCCGAGGACTCGCAGCGCGGTGAACACGTTGTCTTGGAGGTCCTCGCCGAGTTCCTGTGCGGCGGTCTCGGACTCTGACCAGACGGTTTCGAGGAACGAGCTACCCGCGACCTCGACGAACGCCTTGGGCCGGAAGAAACAGTAGAAGTACTTGAACTGCTGGAGGTCCCCGGATTCGAGTAGCTCCGGGAGGTCGACCTCGTAGTACGTTTGTGTCTCGTAGTCTTTCGTCCCGTAGAGTCGCCACTTCTTCCCGTCCGTGAGGAGCCCCCACTTGAGGTCGGGCGGCGTCCGTTCGAGGTAGTACTTAACCTGGTGTGAGGCGTCACGATAGGGTCGTTCGTCGCTGAACCGCTTCTCGAAGTCGTGGCCCCACTGTTTGGCTTCGAGCAGCGCGGAGGCCCCCGCGAACATCCCCTCTCGGTCGTCGTTCTCCTTCCGGTCGACAGCCGCGTATCGGTCGTCTCTCGACTCGTAGAGCAGCCGGTCGACGTACCCGCCGCCGCCGGGAAGCGTCCCCTCGGAGATCGTGTCGAACCCGAGGATATCGAGGACCTCACCAATCCACTGGTCGATCAGTTCGTCCTCGCCATGCGAGGCGACGTACTCTCCCTCTAGTTCCCAGAGTTCGCGGAGGGCTTCGAAGGCCGCTTCGGCCTCGTCGTCGGATTCCCAGTCGTCGAGGTCAGCAACACGCTCGTCGAGATAGTAGCCAGAGAAGAGGTTGGAGTTCCGATAGGGACCACTTCCAATCGTCGCTTGGCTCATGTGATATCAGATTCACACGTCAGCGCGAGTAAATAGATGACGGAGCTGCTATTAAGTCAGAATATTCACAAAAGGTTTCGAACAAGCGTTGGTAGCGGTATCAATGTAAAATTTCAAATCAAGGCGCGCCGAGTCAGGCGCGCCGACCCCCTGCGTTTCTGCTGGAATCTGCCGAGCGAAGCGAGGCAGTGGTTTACTCTAGTGGCTCCTTAGCCACACACGTAACTGAGAGTTGGGCACCCCACCTCGAAGTTACGCCGGTAGGGGAAACGGTGCGGACGCTCAGGGATCGCATCATCAGCGAACCACTCGCGAATACCCCGCGAAAAGTAGCAAAATAATCCTCTAAATACCCGGATCGATAGTGATGCCTCTCAGGAGGCCCCGCGCTATCCGGGAGTTCCTAACGCATCGGCAAAGTACCGAGGCTCGTATACACTCCCGTCGACGAGAGTGATCTTCGGCGCGAACTCGAACGCGAACTGCCGAAGCTTCTCGTCCGTTACCTTCGACCACTGACTCGCCCCACTACGGAGGAGCCGTCGTGCCTCACTGAGGGTCTCAGGCTGGAATCCGATGTCGAGCTCGTCGGGATCCACGCCTTCCGTGCGGCTAATCTCTCCGCCGTATCTGTCGAGCCAGCGACTCCACGGGTCGTCGTCACCGGCGTGAGCCTCCGCTCTAGTAAGTCCGTCGAGCGCGTTCTCAAGCCCAGACTTGATACTGTTCGACACCGCATCGATATAGCCCGTCAATTCTTGGGCGATGTACTTCGACCCAATTTGAACCTCTCCGTAGGTATGATCCACGAGCGGCGAGAGCCGCTTGAGAGCGCGATAGACGGTGTCGAGATGAACACCGATGGAACGGGCCAACTCTTTCGGCGACGTCTCTCCGCCGTCCGTGAGCAGCGTCTCGACCAGCTCCGTGTCCGTCTCGTTCATCTGCGCCGCTGACGCGAAGATCTGATCATCTTGTTTGGTCTCGATTCGCGGTAGACGGTCGGGAAGGATCTTCCGCCACCGACGAGATCCGGTCACCTCGAAGTAGTCGTCGTCGACGAACATCTGGCCGTCCGGACGAGTAGGAATGTTCGACCAGTTGAGAACGTTCAATAGCGCCTCGTCGAGTTCGGTGACAAGCGTGTCGAGGTCACTCCAGTACAGCGTGTCGTCGTGGATCGAGTTCTGGAAGGAGACGCCAATCTTCGGGTTTTCGAGCGCTGTCCCCTCGACGGCGTCGGGGTTTCGCATGTGGTAGTGTTTGAACTCCTTCGCTAGCTCGTGGCTGCCGACTAACTCGCCGGCACGACGAGAGTCGATAGTCGCGGTATGATAGTGACCAGGACACTCCCGGTCGTCACGGACCGACTTCGTGTAGCCTTCGCGGTCGCCGGCCAGCAACAGTGAGACCTCGTGAAGCGTCCCATCGTACGCGATGACCTCACCGGTCTCCCCTTTGAGCACTCTGACGTATAGCTCCGCGTCGACGATATTCGACGATCTATGGAGCCGATCCTCATCGAAATCGGCCGGATAGATGGGCGTCGGACTGTTGAATCGGAACCCCTGACGCGTCGCGAGCGCATCGAGCGACTGCCGGAGCACCGACGGGTACTGTTCGAAGTCCCAGTATGAGCCCTCAACCTCTACGTCGTACCCCTCCAAGTCGTAGGGGTTGGACATCGCCCTGTTCCCCTCCTTTGTCTCTATGTCTGGCCACCGGGGAGAGATTCGGAAGTACGCGCGCTTCCGAGCTTCTGACTTGGCAGCACCCCACGAGTCGTACCCTTTCGGATAGACATACACGAGGTACTCCCGGACCTCATCGAGTTGGAAATTCTCGGCAGCGCGTGGGGCTAGCCCGGAGGATTTGAAACCGAACTCAACGTTCCACTCGGTCCCGTCGATTTCGGCCGTCGTCCTGAGTCGCCCGTGTTGCTCGAAGTCGTGCTCTCCCTGGAGGGAGCGCAGGCCGAAGTACGATCGGAGCGGATTAGCGAGGTCCTCACAGTTCCATTTGAGATAGGCGTGGAACTCGTGAGGCTGCGGATCGATGAACGTACGGGCGAAGTGTTCGTCGTCAGAATTGGCCGCCTCGGTGGCCTCGTCAGTGTCGGTCGCATCCGACTCACTCTGTTCTTCGAGACGCTTCTCGGCTTGCTGGTACGCCTGACACGTCTTGAGATGGTGGGTCGGGTCGTCGTCCCAGGTATGCGTCTCGCGGCAGTACCGACACTGTGAGACTGCTTCAGCGTCGCACCTGCCCTCATGCCTCACCGCGATACGGTGTTGTTTGAATTTACACCGACAGAACCGACATCTAGCGATGTATCGAGGGTCAACGGTTCTTTGCCGTGGCTCCGTGGATGCGGTTGAGTTGGCTGTCGTATCCGCACCTGCCCGGAGTGCGTCTGCTTCCGTCTGCTCGACCGATGTTTCGATAGAGTCCGTCTGGTCGTCAGTAACCGCCTCGGCCTCGTCGAGCTGCCCGAAGAAGTCGTCTGGGTCGGTCACTGCGACCACCCCCAGATGGGAGCCAACTGAGGATGGAGCGGCCGCTCAAGGTCGAAAAAGAATTTAAAGGAGTGTAGATGTTCGTTACTCGTTTCCGAACATCTGGCGCATCATCGGGTGCATCTCCATCAACTGCTCTTCTGCGATCTCCTCGTACAGCTTGTACGTGATAGAGACCGCCAGCAGCAGTCCGGTACCGGAGACCTGTCCGATGGTGCCGAGCAGGTTCGCCATCACGGCGAGCAGCCCGACGAGGGCGCCACCGATGACGGTCACCTGCGGGATGTACCGCTCCATGACCTTCTCGACGACCTGCGGGTTCCGGCGGAAGCCGGGAATCTGCATGCCCGAGTTCTGGATCTGCTTCGCGGTCGCCTCCGGCCCCATGCCGGTGGTCTCGACCCAGAAGATCGCGAAGATGGCGCCGCCGACGATCATGAACGTCAGGTCGACGGCGAGTCGGACCGCGATCATCCACGGTTCGACGGACGCCGGAATCTCACCGAGGAACCACATCCACTGTCCGCGGCTCTGGATCGGGTTCAGGTAGTAGAACAGCCCGGAGATGGGCTGTCCGGCGTCGCTGTACTCACCGAGTATCGCCGGCATCCCCGCCCACTGCGAGGAGAGGATCTGCCCGAGGAACTGGATGTTCGCCTGTAGCGCGCGAACGAGGATCATCGGGAGAACGGACGCGTAGATGAGCTTCACCGGGAAGCGTCCGCGGGCGCCCTTCACGCGGGCGTGTGACAACGGGATCTCGACGCGGACCGACTCCGCGTACACGACGATTCCGAAGATGAACACCGTCGTGAAAAGCGCCAGAATGTTACCCGGATCGAACAGCAGGTTCTGAAGTCCTTCGGCCGTGAACGGCGACATCGACACCGGCACGTCGCCGAAGATGACGCCGTACCAGTTCGCGAAGAAGCCGGAGGCGCCGAGCGCGGAGAAGCTGAAGAAGCCGCCGACGATCTGCTGGCTCACCGACGCGATGATGAACAGCCCGACGCCGGAGCCGACTCCCCACTTGCTCACGATCTCGTCCATGAACAGGATGAGGATGCCGCCGACGAAGATCTGCGCGAAGATCAGCACCTGCACGCCGAATATGCCGATCCCGAGCGCGCTCGCGACCGCGTCGTCGGCCGGAAGGAAGCTGCCGGTGAACACCATCGGCGCCGCCGTCACCGCCGAGATGATGACTACGAGCAGCTTCTGGAGGCCCTGATAGAGGACCTGATCACGCGGGTCGTTCTCCGTGTCGAGCCCGAGTAGATTCGCACCGCCCAACAGCTGTAGCACGATGGACGCCGTGACGATCGGTCCGATACCGACCTGTAACAGGGAGCCGGACGAGCCGGCGAGTACCGACCGGAACTGTCCGAAGAAGTCGGAGCCCTGACCGACGGCCAACCCGAACGGGTTGATGTTCGTGAGGAAGAAGTAGACGATCAGGATTCCGGCCGTCCACGTGAGCTTCCGTCTGAACGGAACGTGTCCCGCGGGTCGCTCCACGACGGGCATCCGCGAGAGCACCGGTTCGGCGGCCTCCTTCCAGCTCATATTACGCCTCGTCGTTCTCGTCGTCGGAAGTGCTTTCCGGTTCGTCAGCGGCGTCTTCGGCGCGCTCTGAAAGCGTCGCCTCGCCGCCGGACTCCTCGATGAGTTCGACTGCGCCGGCCGTGAACGCGTCGGCCGTGACGCGGAGCTCGCGGCGGACCTGCCCACCACCGAGCACCTTCACGACGTCGGCGTCGTGGCCGTCCTCGACGACGTCGCGCGCGTCGAAGACGTACGCGTCGCCGTCCTCCTCGGCGAGGCCCTCCGCGGCGTACAGCGCCGCGTCCTCGTCGAGCTTCTGGACTCGCACTTCGAGGACTTCCGTCTGCGCGTCCTCGGGGCGCTTGAATCCGTGCTTGCCGAGCGGGCCGTAGTTGTGGTACTCGTGTTTCGAGCGGCCGGCCGCGCCGCGGCCGCCGCGGTGACCGGCGCCGCGCCGGTTCTTGTGCGTGCCGCCGCCATGCGTCCGAGAGCCGCGCTGTCTGCGTTTCTTGCTCGTCATCGCATTGCCTCCAGGAGACTGTCGATCTCCTCGGTAGTGTGTCTCCCGAGTTCGCCGCCCTCGATCACGGGGTGTTTGATGCCCTCGTGACCGCCGCGGGGGGCGTGGAGCCGGAGCGTCGGCGAGATGCCCTGCTCGCGCAGGGTCGTCTCCTCGTCGACGAGCGCCTCGGCCAGCGCCTCCAGGTCGGCGTAGTCGGTGTTGTCGTCGATCCACTCGTCGTCGATATCGGCCGAGCCCTCGACGGGCTCACCGCGTCGCGCGACGGTGCGCGCGACGCTCTCGACGCTCGGTTCCCCGAACGCGACGACATCGTTGACCTTCGTGATCATGCCGCGGTACGAGTCCGTCTCGGGAACGAGCGTCGCGTGGTTGACGCGCCCGATGTTCAGCATGTCGAGGGTGTCCTCGACGCCGTGCCCGAGGTTGACGTCACCGCGGAGCTGGACGATCGCTTGCATCACTCGCTCACCTCGTCGTAGTGGACTTCACGCGCGTGCTGCGGCGTACGGGACTGTGCCGCGTTCTCTAAGGCGTTGAACGTCGCTTTCGCGAGGTTCACAGTGGTACGCGTGTTGCCGTCGGAGTTCGTCCAGGCGTCCTCGACGCCGGCGAGCTCCAAGATGTTTCGAACCGTCTCCGCGGCCGCGAGGCCCAGCCCCTGCGGGGCGGGCTTGATCTCGACGGTGACGGAACCGGCCTTCCCTTTCGCCGTGCGGGTCAGGGAGTTCGTGCCGCCAGGCTGGTCCTCCCACGAGCCCGAGCCGCGGTCGACCTGAATCACGTTCAGCTTCGCGACGTCGATGGCCTTCTCGATGGCGCCGCCGACCTGATCGTCGCGGGCCTGCGCGTAGCCGAGGTAGCCGTCGCGGTTCCCCACGGCGACCACACAGCGGAATTTCACGCGGCGACCGGAGTCGGTCATGCGCTGGACCATGTTAATGTCCAGCACTTCGTCTTCGAGCCCCGGAAGGAGCTGGTCGACGATCTCGGCCTCCTTCAGCGGGAGGCCGGAGTTGAGCGCCTGTTCCATCGACGTGATGTCGCCGTCCTGTACCTTGCGGCCGAGTCGCGTCCGCGGTTCCCAGCCGTCGTTGTGTCTACTCATGGTCCTCCTGGATGGTCGCGAGCACGTCGTCGAAGTGCTCGGGTAGCTCGCTGGCGTCGAACGAGCCGCTGTACAGCGGCTCGTCGAGCTGCTCGGCGTACGAAGCGATGTGCTCGCCCCGCGTGCGCGACCAGTCGGCCAGCACGTCGTCGTTGTGCGGGATCTCGAGGCCCGCGTCGATCGCTCCTTCCTGTACCGCGAACGTCTTATTGCCGGGGGTCGCCGTGTTGAGCCCGATGTCGAGGACGGCCTCGTCGAGGCCGGCTTCGACGGCGCGAGCGCCCGCGAGGTACCCGGTGAGGTACGCGCTGGGGAGGTTGCCCGTGGGGGCGTCCCAGCCGTACTCGCCGAGCTCCTCGCTGGAGGCGGCCGCGTGGGTCTCGTCGCCGTCGGGTCCGGGGGTCACCAGCTGCGCCCTGACGTGAGCGTTGCTCACCCGGGCGACCAGGCGAGGCTTGCCCGATTTCAGCAGGCGCAACCTCTGGTGGTAATCCGTCCGGACCTCTCGGCGGCGCCGCATCGGCACCTTGTATCGTGGTCCTGTCGCCATTAGTCCGTCACCTCGTAACCGTACTGCGTCCGAATGTACGCCTCGAGACGGGCGACGTCCTCGAAGTCCCCACCGCTCGCCTTGTTGTAGAGCGTGCGGTACTCGGAGGCGTCGAGCACGTCTTCATCGTCGCGAAGCTCCTTCAGGCGCGCCCGCTGTGCGCGGATCCGCGCCTTCCAGTCGTCTTTCGTGTTCTGCCGCGCGCCGGACTTCCCCTTCCGGGTACCGGCGCCCGACTGATGCCCGTACGAGCGCTTCTCAGCGCGCTCACGGGCGCGACCGCGCGAGTTCGTCTTCGAGTCGGCCTCGCGGATCGTTCCCTGTTCGATGAGCTCGCGGATGTCCTCGCGGGTGATCGCGTCTTCGATCTCTTCCTGTGCGTCGGGGTCGAGCCAGACGCGGCCCTTGCCGACGTCCAGCTCGTCCGCTGCGAGTCGTTTCTGCGCCTTCAGATCACTCATCGTCGACCTCCACTTCGACGTAGGTCGGGTTCAGCACGCGAATTCCTCGCTCCTCCGCCTCGTCTTCGATCAGTTCGCGCTTGCGGCCGCCGACCTTCGAGGCGATACGCACCGCCTCCGTGTCCCCGTCGACGCCCTCGAGGTCGTCCGTGTTGTGAACGCGGACTTCCTCGAAGCCGCTCGGGTGGAGGTCGCGCGACGCCGTCGGCGAGCGGAAGCCGGCCTCGACGACCGGCCCCTTCGATTTCATGCGGCGGCGCTGCTTGGAGAGCCCGCCACGCGGCTTGCGCCACGACGTCGGGATCCGCTTTTTCTTGTGGTAGTCCTGCCGGTTGAACTGCGGTTTCCCCTCGCGGTGCTTCTGTGCGAGCGCGCGAGCGGTCTCGTCGTCCAGTTCCGGCGTCTTGTCGGCGTGACCGCGGGGGCGAAGCTCCGTCTCGACGGATTCGGACTCCTCGGTCTCCTCGACCGGCTCCTCCTCTTCCGTCTCGTCTTCGATCTCCGCGTCCGCCTCCTCGTCGACCTCCAGCCCGCCGACGTCGGCCTTGATACGCGCGGCGAGCGCGTTCCCGACGCCGTCGACCTCGGAGAGCTCCGACTGGGAGGCGGCCTTCACGTCTTCGACCGTCTCGTAGCCGGCCTCGCGAAGCGCGTCCGCCTTCGAGGGACCGACACCGCTGATGTCTTCCAGTTCGTCTGCCATGTGTTAGGCACCTCCGGTGGGCTTCTCGACGATGTACACGCCGTCTTGGAAGACGCGCGTGTCCTTGTCGGTCACCTTCGTCAGCTGTTCGATGTCGGCGGCGGTCTGCCCGACGGCCTCCTTGTCGGAGCCCGAAAGCGTGACCGTCTCGCCGTCGACCTGTACGTCCGTGTCTCCGCGGATCGGGGTGCGCCGCGCGGCGCTCTCTCCGAGGAAGTTCTCGATGACGACCTCGTCGCCCTCCACGGTCACCTGCATCGGGAAGTGGGCGTAGTACACTTCCATCGCGTACTCCCATCCGTCGGTGACGCCGTGGATCATATTGGCGACGTGGCTCTCGAAGGTACCGACCGTGGCGTTGGTCTTCGCGTCCTCGTTCTCGGAGGCGATGACCACCGCACCGTCCTCGACGGTGACCTCGACGTCGGGGTACCAGAGGCGTCGCGTGACGCTCCCGTTCGGCCCTTCGACGGTGAGTTCGAGGTGATCGATCTCGGCGGAGACGTCGTCCGGAATCTCGATTTCGACTCTGTTCATTGTTAGTAGACGTATGCGATCACTTGGCCACCGATGCCCTCTTCGCGGGCCTCGTAGTGGCTCATGACGCCGTGGCTCGTCGTGACGATGAGCGTCCCGTAGTCACGGGCGGGGAGGTATCGCTTCTCCCACTTCTCGAACTCGTCCGCACCCGCCGAGTAGCGGGGCTTGACGGCGCCACACTCGTTGATCGCGCCTTTCAATTCGACCTCGAACTTCCCGGCTTTCCCGTCGTCGACGTACTCGAAGCCGTCGACGTACCCGCGGTCGTAGAGGACCTCGAGGACGGAGCCGATGATGTTCGAAGCGGGCTCTACCGTGTACGACAGGTGGCCAACGCTCTCGGCGTTGTCCATGCCGGCGAGCGCGTTGGTGAATGGATCGTTTCCCGTCATAATCAGCTGTACTTCTCGAATCCCATGTCTCGAGCGACCTCGCGGAAACACTGCCGGCAGAGGTTGATGTCGTACTTGCCGACGAGTCCCTGCTCGCGGTCGCACCGCCGGCACGTGTGCCGGGAGTCGGTGCGTTTCGCGGCGTGCTCGCCCGTGTCGTTGTTCGCTTCGCTCATTCGGTTACCTCGACGTCGAAGTTCGTTTCGAGGAACGCGGCCGCGTCCTCGGCTGTCATCCGGTGGCGCGCGGGAATCGTTCCCGTCGCCTTGTCGCGTTTCGAGACGCGGTAGCCGGGACGGACGATCGTCGTCGTCACGTCGAGGCCGTAGATCCCGGTGTTGGGATCGTACTCCTGGCTCGGGAAGTCGGTGTGGTCCTCGACCCCGAAGCTGAGGTTGCCCGTGTCGTCGAACTGGCTCCGGCCGACGTCGACCAGGTCCAGCGCGGTCTGGAGGAACGCGTGCGCGTCCTCGCCCCGCAGCGTCACCTTGACGCCGATCGGGTCACCCTTGCGGATGCCGAACTCGGCGATGGTTCGCTTCGAGGTCGTCCGGACCGACTGCTGGCCCGTGATCTCCTCGATTATCTGCTCTGCGTCGGCGAGGGGTTCACCGCCCTGCCCGACGCCCATGTGGACGACGACCTTCTCGAGGAACGGCTCGCGCATCTCGTGAGCGGCGCTCTCGGATTCACTCATCCGAATCACCCGCCGTCTCGTCGTCGGTGAAGTTCTCGTCGATCACGACGACGTACTCCTCGACCGTCTCGTAGCCGTCGTCCTCGTCGGCGACGGAAACGGTGTTGTCTCCGGAGCCGAGCGTCACGTCGATGGCGTCGATCTCGCCGATGTGGCCGGCGTGCTGGCCGGCGACGGCGGTCACGAGCGCCCCCTCTTCGTACTCGAAGTGGGCGACGATCTCCTTCGACTCGTTGTCGACGACGATCGAGTCGTTCGTCTCGTAGTCGGCGTCGTCGTCGACGAGCACGTTCGTCCCGTCGTGGAGCGTCAGCTGGACGTCTCCGCCGGGGACGACGGTCTTGTTCGTGATCTTCCCGAGCCGGCTGCTCGCGGCGTCCTCGTCGACGGGAGTCAGCGCGAGCCGACCGCCCTCGTCGGGGAAGACGCGGAAGAACTCCCCGCGCTCGGGGAACGCCAGGATGTCGAACATCCCGATCGGACGCTGTTCGTCCGAGATCGCGTCGCCGTTGACGAGGATCGAGTCGTTGTTCAGCGCGTAGCGCGCCTCCTTCGTCGAGTCGACGTAACCGAGCACGTCCCGCAGCAGGACGACGAGCGGAACGCCCGCCTCGCCGTGCGGGCCCGCGCCCGCCTTCACGGTGAACGTGTCGGTCTTGCGCTCGACCGGCCAGGAGTTCGGTACTGACAGTCGCTTCTGGTGTCGCGTCATTCGTTGTCCTCCTGGAGCCGCGCCTCACGGCGCTCGTCTTCAAGGTCCAGTTCGGTCACCCGGATGTTACTCGCCGGGATGGGGCGGGGAACTTCCTCCCCGTCCGCCTTCTCGACGGTGACGTCCTCGACCGTGATCCGCTCTGCGGACAGGTCGACCGAAATGACTTCGGCCTCCGTCCCGGCCGCGTCGCCGCGAAGCACCTCGACGGTGTCGCCGGCGTTGACGCGGACGTTCCGCTGCCCGTACTCCTCGCGGAGATCCTCGGTGAGGGTGGCCCGGACCTGATTCTGCCGCTCGTGGAGCGGCGCGGTCTCCGACCGTTTTCGTTGTTTGCGTGGCTGTTTCGTCATAGTTAGACGATCATCGTCGCGGTCGAGGCGATGCTCCCGAATCGTTCGGCGACCTCGCGGGCGACGGGGCCTTTGATCTCAGTGCCCCGCGGCTCCTCGAGGTCGTCGATGATGACGGCCGCGTTGTCCTCGAACTTCACGCGCGTGCCGTCCGGACGGCGGATCGGCTTGCGCTGGCGGACGACGACCGCCTCCAGCACCTGCCGCCGCATCTCCGGCGTCCCTTTGGTGACCGAGACGGTCACCTTGTCGCCGATTCCTGCCTTCGGGTGGCGGTTCTTCGTGCCGGAGTAGCCCGACACGGAGATCACCTTCAGCTCACGGGCGCCGGTGTTGTCGGCGCACGTGATGAGCGAGCCCTTCGAGAGCCCCTGCGTGACGTCGGCCTTGAGCGCCTCCATCACTGATCACCCGACAGAATCTCGACGACGACGTGGGACTTCGTCTTCGAGAGCGGTCGCGTCTCCGCGATTTTCACTTCGTCACCGACTTCGAGCGAGTCGAGCACGCCCGGCACGTGAGCCGGGATGCGCGAGCGACGCTTCATGTACCGATCGTATTTCGGTACGAACACGTCGTACTCTCGCTCGACGATGACGGTCTTTGCCATATCCGTCGACACGACCGTTCCCTCGCGGGTCTGGCCGCGGACGGAGAGCTGCCCGTAGAACGGGCACTTCTCGTAGTCGTAATCCTCCGGGTTGTCTGGCTCCGGAGGCGTGGGTACGTCGATTCCTATCGCCATTGTGTGGCACCTCGTTCGGTGCGTTCGGCGGGTCGATATCGCAACCGATCGCCATCCACCGTCGCGTAGACCGCGTCTTTGCACTCGCCTCGTCGGCTCGCCGGACCCGCGCCGTCACCGGTGACGACGCTTGTGGACCCGGACGGGCCAGACTGACGGGGGCGTACCCCCGTAGTATCCGACCCGAGTTGGGACGCGGACCCCGGCGACTGATCGTCGCCGGCGGCTTCATCTGTGCGAGCGGTCGGCGTCTCGACGACGCCGAACTCGAACGTCGCGCCCGACTTGGGCACGCGTTTGTCCCCCGACGCCGTTCGGACCACGAGGGTGCCGAACGTCTCGTCGAGCACGCGACCGGCGATACCCACGTGGGCGTCGCTGTCGGCGTCGACCACCCGAACCGGGAGGCCGACGAGTTCGTGTCGAACGAGCTGGTCGGGGGAGATCATCTTACTGTTCGTCCTCGTCGAAGTCGCCTTCTTCCGCCTGGATCGTCTTGATCCGCGCGATCGTCTTCTTCAGCTCGTTGACGCGTCCCGGGCTCTCCGGCATGCCGCCGGCCGCCCGCTGCGCCTTCGAGTTGAGCAGCTCGGTCTCGAGCTCCTCGAGTTCGACCTGCCGCTCGGCGGCGGTCATGTCGCGGATCTCGTCCGTGTAGAGTATCGCCATTTACTCGTCCTCCTCGTCTTCTTCGTCGGCCGCTTCCATCTCAGCGACGAGGTCGGCCGCCTCGGACTCGATCTCCTCGTCGAGTTCGTCGAGCTCGTCGGCTTCGACGTCGTCGTCGCCGACCGGCTCCTCCGCGGCGACGTCGGTCGCCTCGGTGGCCGTGTCTTTGGTCTCCTCGACGACCTCTTCGACGACCTCCTCGTCGATTGCGTCGGCCGGGTCCTCGTCGGGCACGTCGACGTCGTCGTCGGCGCCCACGTCCGGGACCTCTTCGGGCTCGTCCTCGAGGAGCGCCTCGACGCCCTCGTCGTCGCCCGCGTCGACCGTCGCCTGCTCGACCTCCGGAACCTCGGCGTCCTCTCGGATGTCGAAGTCGTCCGGGAGCTTCGCGCCCGGCGGAATGATCTTCACGTTGACGCCGATCGTCCCGAGCTTCATCACCGCGACGCCCTGACCGTGGTCGACGACCTCCTCTGCGGGCTCGCCGTTGTGCTTGATGTAGCCGCGGTTGAACTTCTCGACGCGCGAGCGCGCCCCGGTGACCTTCCCACTCAAGACGATCTCGGCGCCCAGCGCGCCGGCGTCCATGATCCGGTCGATCGTGGTGTGACCGGCCTTCCGGAAGTACCAGCCGCGCTCTAAGGCGTTCGCGAGACGGTCCGCGACGATCTGCGCGTTCAGGTCGGGCTCGTCGACCTCCTGAACGTCGATCTGCGGGTCGTCCATGTCGAAGCGGTCCTCGAGCTCGGTGGTGATCTTGCGGATGTTCTTCCCGCCCTTTCCGATCACCATCCCGGGCTTTTCGGCCTTCAGGACGATCTGCGTGCCCATCGGCGTCTGGGCGACGTCCATCCCGCCGTAGCCGGCGCGGCCGAGCTCGTCCGCGAAGAACTCGTTGATCTGGGAACGGCGCAGGCCGTCCTCGATGAATTGGTGTTCGTCAGCCATTAGTTGTCAGCCTCCGGCTCCTCGATGATCAGTTCGACGTCGGCGAGCGTGGTGTTCCACTGCGTCGCGCCCGCGGCGCGGGGGTTCCGGCCGGGTCGTTCGCCGACCTTGTGGGGGGCGACGTGTTTGATGATCATATCCTCGCCGTCGAAGCCCTGTTCGATCGCGTTGTTCTTGACGTTCTCGAGGAGCTTGAGGAAGTCCTTGGCGGCCTTCTCCGGGTATCGGCCGGCGTCCCAGCCGTCGATGTCGGAGCGGTGGCCCGCGCCGGCGTTGTGCTGGCGCATCGGCACCGACGTCTCCTCGTCGATGACCTCCTGGAGGAACGCTTCCGCGTCGGCGACCGTTTCGCCTTTGATCTCCCGGGAGATCTCCTTGCTGTCCTTCACGCTGATGGGCCGGTCGCGGAGCATCCCCTTGGCGGTGGTCTCCGGGTCGGCCTCGACGCTGTAGTTGATTCCCATGGGTTACTTGAGCGGCACGAACTTCGAGGACCGGGTCGCGCCGATGCCGGCCTGACCGTGTTCGACGGTGCTTCGCGTGAGGTGGAACTCACCGAGGTAGTGCCCGATCATCTCGGGCTCGACCTGAACGCGCTCGAAGCTGTGTCCGTTGTACACGGAGAAGGTGACGCCGACGAACTCCGGCAGGACCGGCATGTCGCGCAGGTGCGTCCGGATCGGGTCGTCCGCCGTCGTCTCCTTGTCGCGGCTTCGGACCGTCTCCAGCAGCTTCTGCTGTTCGGTGCCGAGACCGCGAACGATGCTTCGCCGCTGGCGTGCGGGGAGCAGTTCCGCGACTTCGTCAACGTCCATCTCCTGCAGCTCGTCGAGCGAGTGACCGCGGTAGGCGAACTCCTTGTCCTCGCGGCCGGTTCGGTAATCTGAACTCATTTGTTGCCACCTCGTCCGGTGCGCTTGGATGCGATGTCACCGACCTTGCGTCCCGGCGGGGCGTTCCGCGAGACGGACTTCGGCTGTCCGGGGTGTTGGCGACCACCGCCACCGAAGGGGTGGTCGACGGCGTTCATCGCGACGCCGCGTACGCGCGGGTACTTCGTGCCCCGCGACTTCATCTTGTGGTGCTTGTTGCCGGCCTTGACGAAGGGTTTCTCCGTCCGGCCGCCCCCCGCGACCACGCCGATCGTGGCGCGGCACTGCGGGTCGAGTCGCTTCACTTCGCCGCTGGGGAGCTGAACGACCGCGACGTCGCGGTCGTGGGTGAGCAGCGTCGCCGACACGCCGGACGCGCGGGCGAACTTGCCACCGTCCCCACGGTTACTCTCGACGTTACAGACCGGGACGCCCTCGGGGATCTCCGCCAGCGGGAGCGTGTTTCCGGGCTTGATCTCCGCGCTCACGCCGACCTGAATCGTCTCGCCCACGCGCACGCCTTCCGGCGCGAGCACGAGACGACGGTCGTCGTCCTCGAACTCCACTTCCGCGAGGGGAGCCGAGCGAGCGGGGTCGTGTTCGATCCCGACGATTTCGCCGGTGATCGTGTCCACGTCCTCGAGTTTCTTGTGCGACAGTTCGGCCTTGTATCGGTGGGACGGGGCCCGGAACGTCGGGCCGCCGCGTCCACGTCGTTGTCCTTGAATTCGTCGTCCCATCTCAGAACACCCCGATCCGCGATGCGACCTCGGTCGCGTCGTCGTCCTCGGAGAGGGTGACTATCGCCTTCTTCTCGCCCTGCGGTGTCACCTGCGTGTTCACGTCGACGACGCCCACGTCGTAGCGCTCCGCGACCTCGGAGCTGATCTCCGGTTTGGTCGCGTCGACGTCGACGAGGAAGAGCATCTTGTTGTTGAAGTCCATCTCGTTCATCGCCTGCTCGGTGACGATCGGATGGTCGATGAGCGAGTTCATCGGTCGGCCACCTCCGAGACGGCGCTTTCGGTCCACAGCGTGAGTCGGCCCGGGTGCGCGCCCGGCGCGAGGTCTTCCGCGTTGACCTCTGCCGCGGTCGCGACGTCGACGCCCGCGAGGTTGCGGGCGGCGCGGGACGGCTCCTCGCTGGTGACGACGAGCACGGACTTGGGCTGACGGTACTTGCGGCCGCGGGCCTTCCCCTGTCCGGCGCGGACGGAGCGGCCGTCCTCGGCGCGCTCGATGTCGGCGTCGGCGCCGACGGCTTCGAGGACGCCGAGAGCCTCCTGCGTCTTCTGGAGGTCCTCGAACTCGTCGCTCACGACGAGCGGGAGGTCGAGGTCCTCGTCGAACGCGTGCCCGCGCTCGGCGACGAGCTCGGCGTCGGTCGTGGCCGCGATGGCCGACCGGATGGCGAGCTGTCGCTCCTTGTCGTTCAGTTTCTTCGACTGGTCTTTCTCGGCCTTCGGGGGATGCGCGGCGCGGCCCGACACGGCGTGCGGGACGCGGCGAGCGACGTTCTCCGAGCGCGGGACGTGCGCGAGTCCGCGGCCGGAACCGAACGACTCGGCGGGCGTTCGAAGCCCGGCGAACTCGTCGGCCCCGTAGGCCTGCTTCCGGTTTGCCTGAGCGGCGTCGACCGCGCGACCGATGAGGTCCGGTCGGAACGCGGTCTCGAAGACGGACGGCAGCTCGATGCTGCCCGCCTCGTCGCCGTCCAGGTCGTGTACTGTTGCGTTCATTGGTTATCCTTGGTTGGATTCGGTGGAAACGTACCGGACCTCGGGGTCGAGGCGCGGCTGGTCGTTCGGCCGGATAGCCGGGCGGAACCGAAGCAGGCGCTGGTCCGGTCCCGGCAGCGAGCCCTTGATGAGCGCGTACTCACCGTCGACCTCGCCGTAGTTGACGAAGCCGCCGTCGACGGAGGCGTCGTCGCCCTCGCCGAAGTCGATGAGGCGCTTGTTGAGCTCGGTGCGCTGGTGGTAGCCGGTCTGCCCCTGCTGGGGCACGGTGGAGCGCACACGGGAGGGGTTCCACGGACCGAGGTTGCCGATCCGGCGCCGCCATCCCTGACGGGCGTGTTTGCCCTTCCGCTTTTGAACGCCCCATCGCTTGACGGGGCCCTGCGTCCCTTTGCCCTTCGTGATTCCGGAGACGTCGGTGTACTGGCCGGCGCGGAAGACGTCGCCGAACTCGTGGGCGCCGCCGTCGGCGACCAGGTCCAGCCCGAAGTCGGCGCGCTCCTCGAGGGAGCCGCCGCCGACGCGTGTCTCCATGACGTCCGGCTTCTTCTTCGGGACGTTCGAGAGCTCCGAGGGAGCGGTGTGCGTGATGACGCGCAGGTCGTCGACGACGCCGTCGTCGAGCAGCGCGCGCAGTTCGTCCGCGTCGGCCTCGAAGGTGTCTTCGGCCGGCAGGTCGAGCGCGCGGTCGAGCTCCTCGTGGAACTCACCGCTCCAGACCTCAGCGACCGGCTTCTGTCCGTACGGCGTGTCTTCGTAAGCGCGCAGGGCGACGGCGTACATCTGCGGCGTCTCGACGACGGTGACGGGGACGGCCTCTTCCATCCCCTCACGCGGCGAGTTCGCCTCGTCGTTGACCATCATGACGTGGGTCATTCCGGCTTTGTAGCCGGCGAATCCCTGCAGCGCAGGGGCCCCATCGTCTTCTGGCCACGAACGGATGCGCGGCACCTCGCTGTCTGCGCGGGTGCGCGGGCCGTAGCCCAGCGAGCCCTTTCGTGGTCGGCTTGGTTGTGGCATGTGTTTACTCCGTGAGTGTGAGCGAGCCGAGGGTCGCGAACAGAGCCTCCTCCGTCCGGACGACCTCGCTCGCTTGTGCCGGGATCGTGTTCAGCCAGAGGTCGAACCCCGGATCGGGTTCGACCGAGCGGCCGTCGGCGACGGCCGCCCGAATGCGGTCGGGCGAAAGCCCGAGCATCTCCGGAAGCCCCCGCTCGGGCGCCCCGAAGGCGACGGTGTAACCGCCGGCCTCGCGGGCATCCGAGACGAGGTCGCCGAGCCGCGAGACGGAGAGTTCCGCTCCGTGTCGCGACGTCGCGACGGCCAGTCCGTCGCCGGCGAGCGCTTCCGACAGGTCCGCGTCCACGACCTGGAAGCCGACCTCCGGCTTCCCGGTGATGCGGGCGCGGACCGGTTCTCTCGAAGAGACCCTGATGGTAACGCGCTCCCCCTGCTCGACCTCCATTCCGGAGGGAACGAGCAGGGAGATCGGGTGTTCCCCCAGCGGGGAATTGACCCGGACGCGGCCTTCAGGTCCGACCTCGGTCACGAGTCCCTGTGTTTTCGACTCTTCCCCGCTAGGGGTCGAGCCGGTCCGCCACGGCACGCGGAGCGGGGGGAGCACGCCGACGTACCGGAGTTCGTCGCGTTGCCCCCAGAGGTCCTTTCGGAGTTCCGGCGGCGTCGCGGCGTACCCCAGCACGGTGCGGACGTACTCCCCGCCCCGTCGACCGTCGCCGTCCCCGTCGGGGAAGACGACCAGCCGATCCGCCCGGAAGACCGCCGCCGCACGGGCGACGTAGCCGAGTTTGCGAGTCGCCTCGCGATCGTCCTCGGCTTCCCGGACGACCGAAGACGGAACACAGATCGTGAGTCCGTCTTCGGTACGCATCGTGGCGAGACTGTACACCTCGATTTCGGACGGCACCGTAAAAGGATAGCGGTCCCGATTTCGGGCTGTGCCGCGTTCACACGGGGTCTGGCGGTCGATTTCGACCCCGAAACCGTGCGAACCGTCACCGCGATCGGCGGCGGACCGTCGTCGGGCCGGTTACTCACTCGGGGACGAGCCTGACCACCGGCGCGTCGCCGTCGTCGACCGCGACGTAGAGGTGTCCGGAGTCGGGTTCGACGGCGAGCGCGCGAACGCGCCACCCGCGGTCGGCGAGCAGGGGATCGCGCTCCGTGACCGACGCCCCCTCGGCACCGGTGCCCGCGACGGTGAACCGACCGAGGTACCGGGCCGCCAGCGTGCCCGCGAAGAGGTCGCCGCGCCACTCGGGGAAGGCGTCGCCGTCGTAGAAGACGGCCCCGCTCGGCGGGAACCCGCCGGAGCCGCACGGCCAGTAGTGGACCGGCGCGATCACGTCGTCGCGCTCGCCGTGCCCGGGCGCGAACGGGTCGTCGGTCCCGTAACGGCAGGCCTCGCTGGCGACCGGCCAGCCGTAGTTCCCACCGGCTTCGACGACGTTGATCTCGTCGCCGTCCTCCTCGCCGTGCTCGCACTGCCAGATAGCGCCGGTCTCGGGGCGCACCGTCATCGCCTGCGGGTTACGGTGGCCGTAGCTGTAGAGCGCGTCGGCCGCGTCCGGGTCGTCCACGAAGGGGTTCTCGGGGTGGGCGTCGCCGTCGGCCGTGAGCCGCAGCGTCGCGCCGAGTCCGTTCGAGCGGTCCTGCGAGACGTGGTCGGGACCGAAGTCGGTGTCGCGCCGGTCCCCGACCGTGAGGAACAGTGCCCCGTCGGGACCGAAGGTCGCCCGCGACCCGAAGTGGTTCGCGCCCTCGCGGAACGGCTCGGCGACGCGGATCGGCTCGAACCCGTTGAGCGTCGGAGCCCCGTCGCCGTCGAGCGGGAGCCGCCCGGCGCCGAGGTGCGTCGTCGACTCGCCCGCGTCGTTCGCTCCCGAGTAGGTGAGGTACACCCGCGGGTCGTCCGGGTAGTCCGGGTGAACCGCGACGTCGAGCAGGCCGCCCTGCCCCTCGGCGAACACCTCGGGCGCGCCCGCGACCCCCTCGACCGTCCCGTCGACGGGATCGACCACGGAGAGCCGCCCCGGACGCTCGGTGACGAGCAGGCGGCCGTCCTCGGGGAGAAAGGCGATCCCCCAGGGGTTCTCGAACCCCTCCGCGACCGTCTCGACCGCGTACGCGACGTCGGCACCGTCGTCCGGCGGGGGGTCCGCGTCGGTTCCGTCGCCTCCGTCGGTGCCGTCGGCGTCGTCGGAGCCCTCGCCGCCGAGACACCCGGCGAGCGCTGGGAGAGCGGCGGTACCGGCGAAGCCCGCGGTGGCGCGGAGGACGCTGCGTCTGTCGGCTCGATCGGGGAGGCGAGTCATGGGTCGGAGTACGAACGGACGTGGGGACGCGGTACCGATGACCCTTCCGCCGACCGTCGTTCGGAACCCTTATATCTCCGACCCGGGCTACGATCGAGTGCGAAGCACGCACCGGTAGTGTAGTGGTATCACGCAACCTTGCCATGGTTGCAACCCGAGTTCAAATCTCGGCCGGTGCATTTTCCGAGCGAAGCGAGGAAATCTCCGAGAGAGAGGTTTGAACGCTATCAGTCGCGCGCAGCGAGCGCCTCGAAGTGCGAGCGGCGAAGCCGCGAGCGAAGCGAGCGTGAGCGAGCACGTCTGATTCTGAGTTCAAATCTCGGCCGGTGTACTCCTTTCAGTCGTGCCCCGGCCTGACTCCCGTTCGCTCCGCTCACGGGAGTCTCGGCCGGCGCGTTTCCGAACTACGCGAGTCGACCCCGAGAGCAATTCGTCTCGTTCGGAGTAGCCCCGTAGATCCGCTTTCTCTCGCAGCACCGCACCTCACGCCTCCCCAGCCTCGCGGTTCGCGCTCTCCGAGCGCTCACCGCGTCCCTCGCGCGGCGCTCTTTCGCGGTCGCCGGGGGCGACCGCTCGGAGGCGCGCGCCATCGCACGATGTTTGAGCGGGTCCACTGTTCCCCGACCGGTAGTTTCAATCGGCGATCCGCCGAACCCCTTCGGTGTGACCGTTCCAACGAAAACGCTGCCGAGCGGCGCCGAGCTGCCGGCGCTCGGACTGGGTACGTACGACCTCGCGGACGACGAGACGGCCGACAGCGTGCGCGCGGCGCTCGACGCCGGCTACGCGCACATCGACACCGCGGAGGGGTATCACAACGAGGCGGCCATCGGCGACGCGCTCGCGGAGTACGACCGCGACGACGTGTTCCTCACCTCGAAGGTGCTCGCGAAGAACCTCAACTACGAGTCGGTGATCGAGTCCTGCGAGGCCTCGCTCGACCGGCTCGGCACCGACTACCTCGACCTGTACCTCGTCCACTGGCCCAACCCCGCCATCTCGCTGCGCGAGACGCTCCGGGCGATGGCGGAGCTCCGCGAGCGCGGGCTCGTTCGCGACGTCGGCGTCTCGAACTTCAGCGCGTACCAGCTGAGCTGCGCCCACCACGTCTCGGACGTACCGATCGCGGTCAACCAGATCGAGTTCCACCCGTGGTTCCAGCGCCCGGACCTCGTCGACTACTGCCGTGAGACCGACACCGTGGTCGAGGCGGCGGCACCGCTCGCGCGAACCGACGTGTTCGGCGACGAGGTCGTCGCCGAGCTGGCCGAGAAGTACGACAAGCACCCGGCGCAGGTCGTCGTCCGGTGGGCGATAGACAGCGGCGTGGTCCCGCTGCCGCGGTCGTCGACGCCGGACCACGTCCGGGCCAACGCCGACCTCGACTGGGAGCTCGACGCGGCCGACCGGCGGCGGCTCGACGAGCGCGACCGCGACGCGCCGGTGTACGACACCCCGGCCCGCGACTGGACGAGCGACGTGTACGGGATCGAGCAGTAACGGGCTCGCGGCCGCAAGCGGGCCTCAGTCGTCGAGCACCACCGACTGCCCGGTCTCGGCCGACTCGTAGACCCCGTCGAGCGCGCGCATGTCGGTGAGGGCGTGCTCGCCGTCCGCGTGGAACGGTTCGTCCGCCAGCAGGTGGTGGCCGAAGTACGCGAACTCCTCTTCGATCTGGTGGACCTGATCGAAGTCCACGTCGACCCGAGTACCGTCGCGGACGACGGCGAACCCGCGGTCCTCTCGCTCGTAGAACGCCGGATCGAGGACGAGCCTGGCGTCGGTGCCGGTGACCTCCAGCCGGCTCGCGTGCTGGGCGTTCTGACTCACGGTACACAGCGCGTCGACGTCCCCGGGGAACGCCAGCCGGAACGTGGCGTGCTCGTCGACGTCGGCGAACGCCTCGTGCTCCGAGCGGGTCCGCCCCGACACGCGAACCGGGTCGGCGCCGAGCACGAATCGGGTCGTGTTGAGCGGGTAGACGCCGAGGTCCATCACGGCGCAGCCGCCGGACAGCTCCGAGTCGAGGCGCCACTGGTCGTGGTCGCCGCCGAGCTCGCCGAGCATCGTCTGCGACATCGTCGCGTGGACGTGGATCACCTCGCCCGCGACGCCCGCGTCGAGGAGGTCCCGGAGCCGACGCACGGCGGGGTCGGTCTGCATCCGGTAGCCGACCATCAGGGGGACGTCGGCGTCTCGACACGCCGCCACGAGCCGTCGGGCGCGCTCCGGCGTCGCCTCCAGCGGCTTCTCGCAGAGGACCGCCTTCCCCTGCTCCGCGGCGGCCTCGACGTACTCGAGATGCGTCGCGTTCGGGGTCGCGACGTACACCGCGTCGTAGGCGTCCGCGGCGGCGCCGGCGCGGAACCCGTCGGGCGTGACGCCGGTCACGTCGCGCTCGGCGGCGACCGCCTCGACGGCGTCGGCGTCGACGTCGGTGACGACGGTCGCCTCGGTGTACGCCGACCGCGCGATGCCGGGCAGCGCCCACTCGCGGGCGAACCAGCCGAGGCCGACGACCGCGACTCGGACGGGGTCGGTGACGGCGCCGGGGTCGAGCGTCTCCCAGTCCCGGCGCGCGAACTCGTCGAGGTACTCCGCGAAGGCGGCTTCCATGTCCGGGTCTGCGAAGGCGGGCGTCAAATAACCACGGCGACGCCGGCGCTCACCACGACCCGTCGTAGTCCACCCGCGGCCGGTCGACGTCGATCCCGATCTCGCGGAGCGTCGCGGCCGCGTTCTGGACGGGAGCGGGGTCGGCGCGGTCGAGCGCGCCGGCCGTCGCCTCGGCGAACCGAACCGTCCAGTCGTCGTCGATCACGACCGCCGCGCGGCGCGGGATGTCGGAGTGCCCCTCCCACGCGTCGGCGAGGAGGTCGTACGACTCGGCGACGCCGCCGTGGAAGTCCGAGACGACCGGGAACGGGAGCCCGAACCGGTCGGCGTACGCGAACGCCGCGTACAGCGAGTCGCCCGTGAGCGCGACGACGGCGAGGTCGTCGCAGTCGTGCCACCCGGCGTCGCGGACCGCGGCGAACGCGGCGGTACAGGTCGGCACGAACGTCGCGGGCGCGGTACAGACGACGACGGCGTCGTGCGACTCGACGAGGCGGAACAGCTCCAGCTCGGCCCCCGCGCCGTCGACGACCGCGGGGGCGATGAAGTCGGGCGCCGTGGCACCGGTGTCGATCATGGTCGCACGTGAGCGCGGGCGGGTAAATACGCACCCCCGTCGCGGGGCGTCCGGTCCGTGCGTTTTCGACAAATTCTGTGGTATGGCGGCTGAGAGCACCGATCACGGTGGAAGAGCTATACGTGTGGCCGTCGATGGTCGACGCGTGCTCGGCCCTCACGCCGCCACGGCGCTCGCCCTCGTCGACACCTACGGCGCCGTCGCGGTCTTCGCCGTGTTCGCGCTCGAGGGCGCCCTCGTGGGGAAGGTGTTGCCGGCGCGGACGCTGTTCGTCGCCGCGGTGGTCGCCGTCGGCGTCGAGGCGGTCGCGGTCCTGCCGGTGTTCGCCGCGGCGGTGGTCGGCGCGACCGTCGGCCAGTCGGCCGTCTTCGTCGCCGTCCGGCGGTTCGACGCGGACCCGACGTCGCTCTCGGTGGTCCCCGTCAGCGACGACGCGGTCGACGGCGTGGGTCGCTGGTTCGACCGCTGGGGACTCCCCGCGGTGGCGGCCTCGAACGCGGTCCCCGGCACCCGCGGCTGGCTCGCCGTGCCGACCGCGAACGCGCCGTCCGTCTCGGCGCCCCGGTTCGCCGCCGCGTCGCTCGTCGGGTCCGCGGTGTACGCGGGCGCGCTGCTGGCGGTCGGGATCGCCGTCGCCCTCGGGTTCGGGAGCGCGTCGGCGCTCCTCGGCGCGGACCTGACGGCGGCCCTGCTGACCGCGGCGCCGTAGTCGGCCGGGGCGGGTCGACGCGCTCGCAGGAGGTCGCGCTCACGTTCGCGAGCGGGCCGGCGAGCCTTACGGGCCGCCCGGTGTGTCACAGGACCGTCCCGTGTTTCTTCTCCGGGAGGTCCTTTTGCACCTCCTCGTAGAAGTCGAACCGAGCGGCCAGTTCCGCGCGGAGGTCGGACGGCGGGACGATCTCGTCGATGACGACCTCGCTCGCCATCCGGTGGACGTCGATCCCCTCGCGGTACTCGTCGCGCAGGCGCTCCTCCTCGGCCGCGCGCTCCGCCTCGTCGTCGATCTCGGCGAGCTTCCGGGCGTAGACGGCGTTGATAGCGGCCTCCGGCCCCATGATTCCGATCTCGCCGGAGGGGAGTCCGATGACGCTCTCGGGGTCGTAGGCCGGACCGCCCATCGCGTAGATGCCCGCGCCGTACGCCTTCCGGGTGACGACGGTCTGCTTCGGGACCGTCGCCGAGGAGGTGGCGTAGATCATCTTCTTCCCCTTCTCTAAGATCGCGTCCTTCTCGACCTGCGAGCCGGCCATGAAGCCGGGGGTGTCACAGAGGTACAGGAGGGGGATCTCGTAGGCGTCACAGGTCCAGATGAACTCGGCGGCCTTCTCCGCGGCGTCCGGGAAGATGGCGCCGGAGCGCTCAGTGGGCTGGTTGGCGACGACGCCGACCGGCCGCCCGTCGATCCGGCAGAACGCCGTGACGATCTCCGGCCCGTACCCCTCCTTCAGCTCGAACACCGACTCGGCGTCGGCGATCCGCTCGATGAGGTCGTGAACGTCGTACGGCCGGTTCGGCGCCTCTGGGATCAGCTCGTCGATGCCGTCGGGCGAGAACTTCGGCGGCTTCGTCTCGCGTTTCGGGGGCTTCTCGCCGGCCCGATCGGGGAGGTAACCGATCAGCTTCGAGACCAGTTCGCGGGCGTGTTCCTCGTCGCGGGCGATCAGGTCGGCAGAGCCGGACTCCTCGGCGTGAACGCGGGGGCCGCCGAGTTCGTCCAGATCGATGTCCTCGCCGGTGACCATCTCCACCATCCGCGGGGAGGCGATCGCCATCGCCGACATCCCCTCGACCATCACGGTGAAGTCGGCGAAGACGGGCGTGTAGGCGGCGCCGGCGATACACGGCCCGTAGAGGACGCAGACCTGCGGCACCGCGCCCGAGAGCATCGAGTGGTTGTAGTAGTACTTCCCGATCCCCTCGCGGTTGGCGAAAAAGCCCGTCTGCTGATCGATCCGACCGCCGGAGGAGTCCATCAGGTAGAGCACCGGATTGCCAGTCTTCAGCGCGCGCTGTTGCATCCGGAGGAACTTCTCGACGCCCTTCGCCGCCATCGACCCCGCCTTCACCGTGAAGTCGTTGGCCATGAAGTGAACGTCGCGCCCCTCAAACTCCGCGGCGCCGGTGAGCAGCCCGTCGCCCGGGAGGCGGTCGCCGCCGGCCTCGTTTTCCGCGCCGTCCTCGTCGGCCGGCGCGTTCGGGTGCCAGTCGTCGAACGCGGCGAACTTCCCGTCCTCGAACTTCACGCCCGCCGGGCCGCCCTCCGCGGCGCTCGCGTCGCCGGCGCCGCGGGTCCCGCCCTCGCCGCCGAACCAGAGGTCGAGCCGGTCGCGGACGAACAGCTTCCCCTGCTCTTCGAGCCGGTCGCGGTACTTCTCTGGGCCGCCCTGCGAGATGTCGTCGATCTCGGCCCGCAGGTCGCGCTCGCGGTCCGTGGGACCGAGGTCGTCGTCGAGCGGGTAGTCGGGCTCCGGCGGGGCGGCGCTCGCGACCGGCGCCTCCCCGTCATCGATGTGGACGTCGACGTCGACACCGAGATGTTCGGCGAGCGATCGCGCGATCGCTTCGGCCTCTTCCGGCGTCGCCGCCGCGCCGACGTTGACTTTCATGGACGCAACACTTGCGGAGAGTCCTAAACAGTTTTCCATGCGGGATCCGCCTCGGCCGAGGCGAGCGTCGGCGCGAACGGTCGACGACCGACCCGAGAACCGCGTCCTCAGTCGAGCCGGTCGCCCAGCCGCTCGGCGACCCGGTCGAGGTGGTGACGGCCGACGACGGCCACGACGTCGCCGTCGTCCCGGAGGGCGTCGAGCCGGTCGGCCATGTGCGCCTCGCGCACGTCGTCGCTGAACGAGGCGGCCCGCGAGGGCTCGAACGCGTCCATCACGGCGCGGGCGCGGTCGATCTGGTCGCGCTCGCTCGCGGCCTGTCGCCGGGGGTCGTCGGTCCGGTCGACGTCGTAGGCGACCGGCGAGTCGGCCTCGACCCGGACCGACGTCGCCGCGGCGAGCGCGCCCGCGAAGCGGCAGCGGACGGCATTGCGCGTCACCGACGCGAGCCCGTCGACGACGCCGGGAAGCGTCTCGAGCGACCGGTCCTCGCGGTACAGGGTCGCGGCGAGCCGGCGGAGGAACGGGAGGGTCGGCCCGTCGATCCCGACGACCCGGTCGGTGGCCGCCGCTTGGATCGCGGCGCTCGCCTCGCCGCCGAACGGCGGCGGGGTCCGAGTAGCCTCGGCGTACCGCTCGAAGAGCGGCAGCGAGAGCGGCGGCAGTTCGAGCGCGAGGACGTCCGGAGACTCGTTCGCGACGACGGTGCGGGCGCGGAATGCGCTGGCGGGGTGGTCGTGGACCGTGCCGATCAGCGTGACGGCGCCGGTGGGAGTCTCGATCGAGCGACGGTGGTCGCCCGTCAGTCGCGGGTCGTCGTAGTAGGAATCCATGTGTCGGCCGGTATCTTCGGCATACCGGCGCGTAGCTCCGCTAAGAGCATGCTTCGCATAAGGATTCCTGATATCTCCGGCACCGATAATTTATATTTTCTTTGTTTGAATATAAAATAACGAGCGATCCGATAGAAGTATCTCGGCACGGGGGCGTCTGTGAGGGATCGGTCCGCGGCACGGGGGCGTCTGTGAGGGATCGGTCCGCGGCACGGGGGCGTCTGTGAGGGATCGGTCCGCGTCCCGGCGTCGGAGTCGCGTCGGCGGTCGGAGGGACCCGAAGTCCCGCCCGAGACGACGCCGAGAGCGCTCGGTCGTCAGAAGCGGGCGGGCGTCAGGGGCGGGCAGGCGTCAGAGACAGGTGGCCGTCAGAGGCGGGCAGCCGGCCCGACCCGGGCTGTCGGCCCGACCCGGGATGCCGGCTGTCCGGTGCGGCGTTATCGCTTGAGCCGTATCCCGTCGTTGTCGATCGATTCGATGTCGGCCTCGTCGATGGGATAGGTGTCCTCGTCGGCGTCGCCCCAGCCGAGTTTCGACTTGATCGTGTCGCCGATGCCCGGGTCCGGGTCGACGTGCGCGCGGTTGCCCTCGACTTTGGACACCATTCCGACCTTCTTTCCCGCCTTGTTCACGACGCGTTTCCCCTCTTCTTGTGCTGTGAGCTTCATTCGTTGTTCCTCCGCACAGAGCCCTTCGCGGGGACGGGGTATTGTAATCGCCACCATAGCGGCACGTAGGCTCGGCGAAGTCATCGGCGGCCGGACCGCCGGGATTACCCGCCGCACGTCACCGCGAACGCGACGGAGAACGCGGTCGGGGAGACCGAGAAACGGCGGCTTTCGCGGGCCCGTCGGCGGATCACTCGTCGGCGAGCGCGTCTTCGAGCCGCTCGACCAACGCCTCGTTACCGACGTAGAGGGGGACGCGGTCGTGGACGCCGTCCGGTTCGACGTCGAGGATGTCCGTCTCGCCGTCGGTGGCCGCGCCGCCCGCGCGCTCGACGATGTACGCGATCGGGTTCGCCTCGAAGGAGAGACGCAGCTTCCCGCGGGGCGCGTCGACCAGGGCGGGGTACGCGAAGATCCCGCCGTAGGTCAGCACCTGATTTACGTCCCCGACCATGGCGCCGCCGTACCGCAGCTTCAGTTCGTCTTCGACCTCGCGGGCGAAGGCGGTGAACGCCGCCGGCCAGTCGGGGACGCGCCCGCCGAACCCGTAGACGAGGGGGTCGTCGGGGAGCCGCAGGTCCGCCTCGACGACCGACCGTTCGACGTCGCCGTCGTCCTCGCGCGTGACGACCTCCTCGCGCACGCCGGACTCGTCGGCGACGACCATGGTCGTGATCGGTCCGTAGAGGACGTAGCTGGCGGCGACGAGGTCGCGGCCGGTGGCGGGCAGCGGAGCGTCGTACACGCCGACCACGGTGCCCATCGCGTTGTTCGACCGGAGGTTCGAGGAGCCGTCGAGGGGGTCGATCGCGACCGCGTAGGCGCCCTCGCCGACCGCGCCGCCGGCGTCGACCGCGGTCTCGCGCTCCTCGCTCACGAACGAGCCGACGCCGTCGACGGCGGTGATCGCGTCGCCGAGCAGTTCGTCGGCGTACAGGTCGCCGGCCAGCACCGACTCCCCGGAGGCGTTCTCCGTCCCGCTCTCGACGCGACGACCGGGGAGGGCGGCGCGGATCTCGGGGGCCGTCGCCGCGACCGCGTCGAAGACCGCCTCGGCCGTGGGGTCACCGTCGGGGGCGCCGCCGTCGGCGCGGGGGGCGTCGGGGACGGTCATCAGTCGTCGCTCTCGGCGACCGCGAGCGCCTCCGCCGGCGGGGTCTCGTCGAATATCACGGCCTCCAACGCGTCGAGGATGCGCTCCGGGTCGTCTCGCTGGAAGACGTTCCGCCCGACGGCGATGCCGGTCGCGCCCGCGTCGATGGCGTTCGAGACGTTTCGAAGGAACGCCTCGTCGTCGCGCATCGTGCCGCCCGACATCACGACGTCGGCGGGACCGGCCATCTCGACGGCGTGGCCCATCGCCTCGGCGGAGCCGGGGTACTTCACCTTCACCACGTCGGCGCCGATCTCCAGGCCGAGCCGCGCGCCGTACGAGATGACGTCCGGGCTCCCGTCGTTGCGGAGCCCCTGTCCGCGGGGGTACGACCACATGACGACGGCCATGTCGTGTTCGCGGGCGCCCTCCTGCGCCTCGCGGAACTCCTCGGCCATCTCTACTTCGTGGTTCGAGCCGCCGTAGACGGTGAACCCGACCGCGTCGGCGCCCAGCTCGGCCGCGTACTCGGCGGTACAGTTGACCGCGCTGTTCGGCTCGCCCATCCAGAGGTTCGAGGTCCCGTTGAGCTTGAGGAGGAGGTTCACCTCGTCCTCGTAGTCCGGGTAGTACGCCTCCGCGAGCCCCTTCTGGACCGCCAGCGAGGTGACGGCCTCGTGCGTGGCGAGCTCGAAGATCCGCTCGGGGTCGGCGGTGTCGGGGTTCGGTTCGAAGTCGACCGGCCCGTGTTCGAGCCCGTGGTCGTACGCGAGGATGAGCGACTTACCGTCGCGCGAGATGGGGTCAGCGGCGTGTGGGAGCATCGGCTCAATCATACGCATACAGACACAAAAAGGACGGTGGTGAACGGCGACCGCGTCGTTGAGAGAGCGACTGAAATGAGGCCGCTACTCCTCCTTTGCGTGGTTCTCGGGTAACAATAACACTACGAGAATAGTAAATTTCTGGCCGTCATGAACGGTGGCTGAAACTCCTCGCAGCGGATCGCGGGCGCGGCGAGTCAGTGTTGGGCGTCACGGGCCGCCGCGTGCCAGCGGTTGACGCGGTCGGCGTCGAGCGCTAACACGTCGGCGACGCGGTCGGGGTCCGCCGCTGCGAGGCTCCGGACGGAGCTGATCCCGGCGTCCGCCAGTAGGTCGACCGCGTCCCCGTCGTCGGCGACCGCCGAGAGCGTCGACAGCGGCGTCGGCGCTGACCGCGTGCGCCACGCCGCCTCGGCCGCGACGGGGTCACCGCTTCCGTCGGCCGCCGCGGCGTCGTCGGGCGCGTCGTCATCGCTCGGGGGAGCGTCGGCGGCTCCGCCGACCGACGGCCAGTCGCCGGCGGTCTCCCAGTCGCCCGTAGTCGAGTCCGCGCCGTCGCCCGCGTCGTCGTCCGGTTCGGAGTCGTCCGACGCCCAGTCGCCGGCGCTGGCGGCCACCCAAGCCGCTTCCTCGCTGCCGAGTCCGCGCACCTGAGCCGAGCGGCGGTCGAGTCCGTCACCGGCCTCGAACGACCACGACAGGGAGTGCTCGCGACGGATCTTCGCCGCGACGCCGGGGTTCACGCCGGCGTCGACGAGGGCACGGTAAGAGACGCCTTTCTCGCGGATGGCGGCGGCGGTCAGGTCGGCGTCCGAGAGAACCCTCTCGGTCGCCGGCCCGACCCACTTCAGGTCGACGAGTTCCTCGCTCTCGCGGTCCGCGGCCTCGTCGTCCATCTC
Organism: Halorubrum ejinorense; assembly: GCF_039522565.1. Classification (GTDB taxonomy): domain Archaea; phylum Halobacteriota; class Halobacteria; order Halobacteriales; family Haloferacaceae; genus Halorubrum; species Halorubrum ejinorense. The sequence continues at coordinate 215,506 of NZ_BAAADQ010000001.1, forward strand.
GATCAAATCTTAGCGGACGTTCTTAAGAATCTTCCCCCGTCGACGGCGCTGAATGATAATCAGCGGGGTCGCAACGCGTCGGTTAGGGGTCGGTGCGGCCGGGACGAAGAGCCGCGTCGCGTCCGCAATACTTACGATCCGCGCGGGGGTTGGACGTGGCATGCCGTCACTCTCTGCTGTCGAAACGATCGGTGTCGTGGGCGCCGGGACGATGGGCAACGGGATCGCGCAGGTCGCGGCGACGGCGGGCTACGACGTGGTGATGCGCGACGTCGAGCGGGAGTACGTCGACCGCGGCCTCGACAGCGTCGAGGACAGCCTCGACCGGTTAGCCGCGAAGGACGCGCTCGACGAGGAGCCCGAAGCGATCCGCGACCGGATCGCGGGCACGACCGACCTCGCGGACCTCGCGGACGCCGACCTGGTGATCGAGGCCGTGATCGAGGACCTCGACGTGAAACGCGAGGTGTTCGCCGACCTCGACCGCGTCACCGACGAGGACGCGGTCCTCGCGACGAACACCTCCACGCTGTCGATCACGACCATCGCGAGCGCCACGGAGCGCGCGAGCGACGTGGTCGGCCTCCACTTCATGAACCCCGTTCCGATCATGGACGGCGTCGAGGTCGTGGTCGGCGAACGGACCGACCCGGCGGTCACCGAGTTCGCGCACGCCTTCGCCGAGGACCTCGGGAAGGAGACGTGGGAGGCCGACGACAAGCCCGGCTTCGTCACCAACCGCATCCTGATGCCGTGGATAAACGAGGGGATCCGGGCGTACGACGAGGGCGTCGCCGACAAGGCGGACATCGACCGCGGCATGAAACTCGGCACGAACGTGCCGATGGGGCCCCTCGAACTCGCCGACCACATCGGCCTCGACGTGGCGCTCGACGCCAGCGCGACGCTCCACGACGAGCTCGGCGACCGCTACAAGCCGGCGTACCTGCTCAAACGGAAGGTCGAGGCCGGCGACCTCGGGAAGAAGACGGGCCGCGGCTTCTACGAGTACGAATAGCCGGATATCGGCTCTGCGGGGGGTTACGCCCCCTTCGCGTCCGCGTCGCGGTCGTCGTCGGCCGTCCACCGGCGCGCGCCCGGAAGGAGCCCGACCAGTTTCGTCACGTAGCCGAACTTGAAGAGGCCGAGCTGCGAGAGCGCGCCGAGGACGAACACGCCGAGGAAGGCGGGCGCGGAGAGGTCGAAGAGGAGGGGTTCGACGGTGGTCTCCGCGGCGGCCGTCTCGAAGCTCGCCGGCGTGAGCGACCGCGACGCGAACGCCGCGCCGATGAGCGCGGTCGAGACGACGAGCGTCGTCCGCGTGAGCACGAACCCGAACAGCGCGCCGACCGCGACCCCGGCCAGCGTCGCCCCGACGAGGAGCGCCGTCCCCTCGAGCCCAGCCGCGTCGGCCGCGTACAGCGGCCCGACGGCGAACCGTCCGGCGAACCCGCCGACGACGCCGCCGATCCCCAGTACCGCGAACGAGAGGCCGGCGTACGCCAGGAAGCCGCCGAGGAGCCCGCCGACCGCGACCGCACCGGCGGTGAGGACCGCCCCGTCGACCGCGAGGAGCCCGACGACGTTCGGGGCGAACAGGTACCCGGCGCCGGCGCCGACGAGCAGCCCCGTCAGCGTCACCGCGTAGACGGAGACGGCCGCGCCGACGAACGCGAGCGCCAGCCCCGCGAGGACCAGACCGCCGTTGAGTGGGGTGAGCATACGCTATCGTGGCGCGCGCTCGCACTTAAATTGTCGCGGCCGAGAGGACGGGAAGGGCGAACGGCGCTGCGGTCGGGGACTCCGCGTCCCAGAACCGACAGTCACCGCGCGCGGCTCGCCGCCTGCCGGTCGACGTACCGCGTGTAGCCGCCGACGGCGAGCCCGAAGCCGACGAAGAGCAGTGCGAGCCCGAAGAGTCGGCTGGTCCCGGCGGTCATCACCGCGAGGACGACGCCGAAAAGCAGCGCGAACACGCCGGCGACGACGACGCCGACGTCGAGCAGCGGCGACGGCTGAACGGCTCGGCAGTGCGGACAGACGCGCGCGTCTCCGACGATCGGTTCGCGGCACTCGACGCAGCGGACGCGGTCGCTCGACACGGCAGGGCTTCGGCCGCGACGGGAATAAAAGCGCTGCGGCGTCTCAGTCCGCCCCCGCGGCCGCGGTCGGCTCGTCGTCGGCGTCCAGCGTCTCCTCGACCTGCGTGAACACCACGACCAGCGCGAGGGCGGCGGCCGCGGCGCCGACCGCGAAGGGGACGACGAAGCCGAAGCCGTAGAGCCACCCGGACGCGAGCGGGCCGAGCGCGACGCCGAAGCCGAAGCCCATCGTCAGCACCGACAGCGTGGTGCCGGACTCGCCCTCGCGGGCGAGGTCGCCGGCGAGCGCGAGCGACGGCGCGAACACGCACGCGACCGCGACGCCCTGCCCGAGCCGGACGATCAGCATCAGGACGGGTTCCACCACGAGTCCCTGAAGCAGGGTCGTCGGCACGAGGAGGACGAACCCGACGAGCAGGAACGGCCGGCGACCGATCCGGTCGCTGGCGCGCCCCACCGGGACCTGAAAGACGACGTTGGCGATGGTCACGGCCGCGAACTGCGCGCCGAACCACACCGGCGGCTGGTCCAGTCGGACGTTCACCTGGTTCTGAAGCGTCGCGAACAGGGCGATACACGCCCCCATGGCGACGGTCGCGAGCCCGAGCGTGAACACGGGGTCGAGCAGGCGGTCCTCGCCGCGGACCCGGATCGACACGTCGTCGCCCGCCTCGGCCACGTCGTCGGCGTCGTGGACGAGCAGGAAAACGAGGGCGAAGCTGAGGTACGCCCCAGCGCAGGCCGCGACGAACGCGGCGTCGAACCCGTCGAGGACGGGTAGCCCCACCGGCGAGAGGTCGTACGGCCCGGCCTCGACGACCGCGCCGGCGAGGACCGGACCGAAGCCGAACCCGATGAGGCGGAACGTGTTGTACACCCCGAAGTTGCCGCCGCGGTCGGTGTCGGCCGCGGCGTACTCGTTGACCAGCGCGACCGTGGCGGGGATGATCAGCGCCGCGCCGAGGCCCTGGATCGCGCGCAACGCGACCAACATCGGGTAGCTCGTCGCGACCGTGTAGAGCCCGCTGGCGGTCCCGAGGAGGAGGATGCCGGCGAGCACGAAGGGGCGCCTGGAGCCGGCGCGGTCGGACAGTCGCCCCGTAAACGGCTGTGAGAGGCTGTTGAGGAAGCCGAAAAGCGAGAGAACGATCCCGATGAGCAGCGGCTCGGTCAGCGTGATCGCGGCCGCGCCGACCCCGACCTCGGCGCCGAGCAGGCTCTCGATGTCGACGAGGTCGCTGGCGATGTACAGCGGGAGGACGACGATGAGAAAGGAGTTCCCGGCCGCGCCGACCATCCGCGCGAGCGCCAAGACGACCACGCGGCGGTCGGTGTCGGTGACCCCGGAGAGCAGTCCCATTCGCCCGAATTTCGCAGCGAAGGATAAAATCGCTTGTGAACGGGGGGAGTCGATCCGCTTTCAGGGCGCCACCGGCGTCCGCTTGTCGACGCCGCGTACCTCGAACCGCGCGCCGCCCGCCTCGCTCGCCGTCGCCTCGACGGTCCAGCCGTGCGCGGTGGCGATCTGCTGAACGATCGCGAGGCCGAAGCCGGTGTTCCCGGCCGCGCCGCTCTCGCCGGGCTCGAAGAGGGAGTCGGCGACGTCGGGCTCGATTCCCGGGCCGTCGTCCTCGACGTAGAAGCCGTCTGAGAGATCGCCGACGCGGACGGAGACGTCGTCGCCGGCGTGGTCGACCGCGTTCCGCATCAGGTTCTCGAAGAGGCTCCGGAGCCGGTCCGGGTCGGCGAGCACCTCCTGGTCGGTCTCGACCGAGAGGGTCGCCGACTCGGTGTGGACGGTCGACCAGCTGTCCTCGACGACGCCCGCGAGCGCGACGGGCTCCGGGTCGCCGACCGTCTCCCCCTCCCGAGCGAGGGTGAGGGTGCGTTCGACGATCGACTCCATGCGTTCGAGCGCGGAGAGCGCCGCGTCGAGGTTCTCCGCGTCGCCCGAGGCGTCACGGGCCAGTTGGACGCGCCCCTGCGCGACGTTCAGCGGGTTCCGCAGGTCGTGCGAGACGATGCTGGCGAAGGAGTCGAGCCGGTCGTTCTGTCGTTCGAGGGCGTCCTCGCGTTCCTTGAACGCCGTGATGTCCTCCTGGAACCCGACCCAGTGGGTGACGGTCCCTGTGGCGTCGGTGATCGGCGCGACGCTCACCCGGTTCCAGAACTGGGTGCCGTCCTTCCGGTAGTTCAACAGTTCGACGGAGATCGGCTCGTCGGCTTCGATCGCGTCGCGGAGCGTCTGGACCGACGCCTCCTCGGTGTCCGGCCCCTGGAGGAAGCGACAGTTGACGCCGATCGACTCCTCGCGGTCGTAGCCGGTCATCTCGACGAAGCGGTCGTTGACGTACACCATCGGGTTGTCCTCCTGTTGCGGGTCGGTGATGGTGATCCCGACCGGCGCCTCGTCGAGCGCGCGGGTCTTCGTCTCCAGCTCCGCGCGGCGCTCGCGCTCGTCGGAGACGTCACGCAGGATGCCGACGCTGCCGTCGAAGTAGTCACCCTCGTACGGCAGCGCCGCCATGTGGTCGCGACAGGGGATCGGCTCCCCCTCCTTGGGCACGATGTCGACGCCGAAGTGCTGGACGTCGGGGCCGGAGTCGGAGAGGATCGTCCCGAGCCGATCTTCGGCCTCCTGGACCGCGGCGTCGTCCTTGATGAATCCGGGCGTCTGCCCGATGATCTCCTCGCGGTCGTAGCCGGTGAGCTCGGCGAACGGCTCGTTGACGAACCGGAACTCGCCGGTCTCGTCGACGACGTAGACGGGGTAGCCGAGCGCCTCGATGACCGTCGAGTAGCGCTCGGCGATCTCCTTGGTCCGGTGTTCCTCGACGGCCTGGTCGACGCGGTTCGCGAGCCGGCGGAGCTGTTCGGGACCGCCCTTCTGGAAGTAGCCGGTGACCCCGGCGTTGAGCGCCTGGCTCGCGATCTCCTCCGACCCCTTCCCGGTGTACAGCACGAACGGGAGCTGCGGGCGGCGCTCGCGGAGCGCGTCGAAGAACTCCAGCCCGTCCATCGGGGGCATGTCGTAGTCGCTGACGACGCAGTCGAACGAGTCGGCTTCGAGTCGTTCGAGCGCGGCCCCCGGGTCGGTCACGCTCGTTACCGCTACCGCGTCGAGCTCGCGCTCGAGGTACGCCTCCGTGAGATCGAGGACGGACGGGTCGTCGTCGACGTGGAGCACGTCGATCGCTACGGGCATGCGCCGGACTACGGGTGCGTCGAATAAACGACTACCGACCCGGATATCGGATCTGGATCTAAGCGTCGAACCCCCGCGACACCGTCCGGCGCGTCGGTTCACTTCCGGCGCGGGTGGCTGATTCTTAAGGCCGCGGAGCGCGGAGCCGAACGCGATGAACGGCGGGAGGCCCGGCCGCGGGGTGACGACCCCGTGAGCCTAGAGGAGTACGCTCACGAGGCGGAGAGCGACGCCCCCGATCGCGTCGTCTGTCACGTCGACATGGACTGCTTTTACGCCTCCTGCGAGCGACTGCGCCACGACGACCTCGACGGCGAGCCCGTCGTGGTCGGCATGGGGTACGAGCCGGGCGAGTCGATCGGCGCGGTCGCGACCGCGAGCTACGAGGCCCGCGAGTTCGGCGTCGAGAGCGCGATGCCGATCTCCGAGGCCCTGGAGCTGCTCCCGCGCCGCGCCGACGCGGATCCGAGCGATCCGGACGCGCCGGACCCGGCCGAGACGGGCCGGTACCTCCCCGTCGACCTCGACTTCTACGAGGACGTGGCGAGCGAGGTGAAGGCCGTGTTGCGCGACTGCGCCGACACGCGCCGGGAGGTGAGCATCGACGAGGCGTACCTCGACGCCACCGACCGGACCTCGTGGGCGGTCGCCGGCGACGACGGGGACCCGCCGCCGAGCGGCGCGGCCGGCCCCGCGGACGCCCGAACGCTCGCGGAGGGGTACGCCCGACACGTCAAAGACCGGATCGACCGCGAGGCGGGCGTCCCGGCGAGCGTCGGCGTCGCGCCGAACATGTCGGCCGCGAAGGTCGCCAGCGACGCCGACAAGCCGGACGGCCTCGTCGTCGTGCCGCCGGGGTCGGTCGCCGAGTTCCTCGCGCCGCTGCCGACCGCCGACGTCCACGGGGTCGGCCCCGTGACCGAGCGGACGCTGGCGGAGCAGGGGATCGAGACCGCCGGCGATCTGGCCGCCGCCGACCGGGACCGGCTCGCCGAGGCGCTGGGCGAGCGCGGCCCGGAGCTCTCCCGGCGCGCCGCCGGCGACGACGACCGCGAGGTGACCCCGACCGGCCTCCCGAAGAGCCTCTCGCGCGAGTCGGCGCTGCCGACGACCGCCGACGAGCCGACGAAGCGGGAGACCGTCTCCGCGCTCGCCGCCGACGTGGCCCGCCGCGCCCGCGAGCGAGGGTGTCTGTACCGCACCATCGGGATCAAGGCGGTCGAGCCGCCGTTCGACGTGAACACCCGCGCCCGGAGCCTCCCCGGACCGGTCGACGACCCGGACCTCGTCGAGGAGGTGGCGCTCGACCTGCTCGCGGAGTTCGACGAGACGCGGGTCCGCAAGCTCGGCGTCCGGGTCTCGAAGCTCGACTTCGCCGAGAGCGACCAGGCGACGCTCGGCGGGTTCGACGCGAGCGACGGAGCGGGCGGCGACGGCGGTGGCGACCGCACCCGCGGGCCCGACTCCCGACCGACCGCCACCGACGGCGACGGTGGGAAGCTCACCGACTGGATCGGCGGGGAGCCGACCGCGGAGGCGACGGAAAGCGGCGCGACGGGAGACGACGCCGAGCGCCGGACGGGCGACGGACAGGCGTCGCTCGGCGAGTGGTCGTGAGTGGCTGCGAGACCGCTGGGGAGTCCCCGCCGACGGGGTTTTTATCACGCCGCCGAAACGACGCGGAGCCGTGTCCCTCGCTCGCCGCGTCCTCCTCGGCTCGGACGCGGACGGCTCGCCGCGTCGACGCCGGCTGCTCGTCCCGCCGCTGCTCTTCGTCTGCGTCTTCGCCGCCTAGGCGTTCGGGGTGGTTTCGATCTCCGGCGGGGTCGTGTTCCTCGCGGGCCAGGCCGCGGTTCTCGGCGTCCTCGTAGCCGCGGTCCTCGCCTACCGCCGGGCAGGGGTCGCGCTCGCCTGGGCCACCGTCTACGGCGCGCTGCTCGGGCAGAACGCCGACCACTACCTCCTGGGCCTCCCGGGACGCCCCCTCGGCGAGCGGGTCGTCGCGCTCGTCGGACTCGACGGACTCGTCTTCGTCGGCGTCGAGGCCCTCGCGTTGGGGACGATCGCCTGGGTCGTCGGGGCGGGCGGCCGCCTCGCCGTCGAGCGCGTCCGGGCCGCGTGACTCGCCTCGACCCCGCGACGGTCGGGTATTTAGGCGACGAGCGACGACCAAGTGTATGGACGACTCCGGCGACCTCTCGTGGGAGACGCTCGACTCGGCCGTCGATTACGCCTGTCCCGGCTTCGACGTGCGGCGCGACGAGGTGCGGTTCCCGGACGGCGAGACCGACGGGTTCCACTACGTTGACGAACCGCCGGCGGTCGTCGTCTTGCCCTTGACCCCCGACGGCGACGCCGTCGTCATCGACGAGTGGCGACAGGCGGTCGGCCGGGTGAACCGCGGGATCCCCGCGGGGACGATGGAGCCGACGGACGCGGAGTCGGCGAGCGACGCGACAGACCCGAGCCCCGACGCGGTCGAACGCGCCGCGGCCCGCGAACTGGCCGAGGAGACCGGCTACGAGGCCGACTCGTTCGAGCGGCTGACGACCGTCGAGCCGACGAACGGGATGGCGAACGCGGTCCACCACCACGTGCTCGCGACCGGCTGCGAGCCGACGGCCGACCGCGACCTCGATCACAACGAGTCGATCGCGGTCGAGACGGTGCCGTACGACGACCTGCTCGCGGCGGTCGTCGACGACGAACTCCGCGACGGGCGGGCCGTCACCGCCGTGCTGTGGTACGAACTGCTCCACCGCTGAGACCGGGTCCTTCGGTCGGCTCCGGCGCGTGGCGGACGATCCGGCACGGACAATCATTTTGCCCGTCGACCCGTAGGTCGGGCGATGACAACACCCTCCGGCGATCCGGTCCCCGACGGCGGCGTCCGCGACGAGATCGACGAGGTGGCCGGTGACCCCGTAGACGCGGACGGCCCGGAGCGATCGGGCGGGTCGACGGGGATCGCGGTCGCGACCGCCCTCGCGCTCGGCGTGCTCGGCCCGCTCATCGCGCTGGCGAGCGGGGTCGCCATCCTCGCGATCGACGCGCTGGCCGGCGGGCTATCGCTCGCCGTGAGCGTCGTTCTCACGCTGATATTCGGCCAGTACGTCGCGTTCGGCGGGCTGGCGATCGGCTACCTCCTGTGGCGCGGCTTCGACCGCGAGGGGATCGTCTCGTACCTCGGCGTCCGGGTGCCGAGCCTCAAGGAGATCGGGATCGTCCTCGGCGGGTGGGTCACGATCCTGATTTTGATCCTCGTGGTCTCGACCGTCGTCGGCCTCCTGGGCACGGAGACCGCCTCGAACCAGAGCGCCGAGCTGGCGATGGGGAACCCGAGTATCATCCCGCTTTTCATCGCCGCGTCGTTCCTCGTGATCGGCCCCTGTGAGGAGATCCTCTACCGAGGGGTCGTTCAGGGGCGGCTCCGCGAGTCGCTGCCGGCGGCCCCGTCGATCCTGCTCTCGGCCGCGATCTTCGCCGCCATCCACGTGATGGCGCTGACCGGCGGCGCCTCCGCGCGGCTGACGACCGTGGCCATCCTCTTCGTCCCGAGCATCGTCTTCGGGGCGGTGTACGAGTACACCGAGAACCTCGTCGTCCCCGCGCTGCTTCACGGGCTCCACAACGCCGTGATCTTCACCGCGCTCTACATCACCGCGACCCAGATCGACCCGAGCGATCTGCCCGCTGTCCTCGGGTTCCTCCCGCTCTGAGCGACGGCGAGGCAAACCGCGGATCGGCCGCGGCTCAGTACAGGTCCCCTAGCTCCTCCTCGACGTGCGAGTGCTCCTCGGCGGGGAACTCGCCGCTCGTCACCGCCTCCCTGTACGCCTCCACGGCGTCGACCATCTCGCCGCGCACGTCGCCGAACTGCTTCGCGAACGGGGGCGACCACTCCCCCAGCCCGACCGCGTCGTTGATAACGAGGACCTGGCCGTCGCAGTCGGGGCCCGCGCCGATACCGATCGTGGGGATGTCCAGCGCCTCGGTCACCGCGCCAGCGAGGTTCGCCGGCACGTGCTCCAACACGAGCGCGAACGCCCCGGCATCGGCGTGGGCGCCCGCGAGGTCGATTATCTCCTCGGCCGCGTCCTGATCGGTCCCCTGCCGGGTGTAGCCGCCGAGCCGGTTCACGTGCTGGGGGGTCAAGCCGAGGTGCGCCATCACCGGGATCCCGACCTCCGCCATGCGGCGCGTGGTCGAAACGGTGTGGGGGCCGCTCTCGATCTTCACCGCGTCCGCGTTCGCCTCCTTCAGCAGTCGTCCCGCGTTGCGGACGGACTCGGCCTCGTCGACGCCGAACGAGAGGAACGGCATGTCCGCGACGACCAGGGCGTCCTCGGTGCCGCGCGCGACCGCGGCGGTCCGGCTCGCGACCTCGTCGAACGTGACGGGGAGCGTGGAGTCGTAGCCGAGCGCCGCGTTGCCCATGCTGTCGCCGACGAGGACGACGTCGATCCCGGCCTCGTCGACGATCGTCGCCGTCGGCGCGTCGTAGGCGGTGAGCATCGTGATCGGCGCGTCGGCGTCCCGGAGTCCCCGCGTCGTGGTCATGCCTCGGAGTCACCCCCGCGCCGCCGTAAAATCGTCGGGAACCGGAAATCGAGCGCGGCGAGGCGGCCGCCCGCGTGCCCGCCGCCCTCGCCGCCGACCGCCACCGATTTGCCGGTCGACCGCCGAGGGGGCCACGTGCAACCAGTCGAGCAGGCCGAGTACGAGGGGGTCGACTACGCGTGGGTGATGCAGACGACGTTCGTCGTCACCATCCTCGTCGGCGCCCCCGTCGTGGCCCTGCTGTCGACGGCCGTCGCGCTGGAGTCGTGGGGCGCGCGGGCCGCCTTCGCGGTCCGGGTCGGCGCCCCGATCTGGTTCGTCACCGCGGTCGCCGTCGCGCTGTACGCCAGGCGGAACGACGCCGGCGACGGCGGGGCGGAGGAAGACGGAGCGGAGGAAGGCGAAACGTCCGGGTCGGAGGAAGACGGAACGTCCGAGGAGAGAGGGAACGACGACGCCGAATCGGACGCCCCGGAGGACGACCCCGCGGACGACCCGCCGGCCGAGGAAACGGACGACGGCGAGAAGGGCTGATTCGAGAGCGACGCGCTTCGGTTTCGCGGTGCCGCGACCCGACGGCGCTACTCGGCGAGCAGGTCCGCCACCCACGCGAAGTCGACGCCGCCGCGCTCGGCGGCGACCGCGTCCCGTGGCGAGTCGCCGACGAACAGCGCGTCCGCGGGGTCGGCCCCGAGACGGTCTATCGCCGCGAACAGCGACTCCGGGTCCGGCTTGTGGCTCCCGACGGTGTCGCGGCCGACGATGGCCTCGTCGACGAGCGCGTCGTCGAGGTCGTGGGTCGCCGCGGCGATCCGACAGGCCTCCTCGCAGTTGAGCGAGCAGACGCCCGCCGGCGGGTGGGAGTCGGCGGCGGGCGAATCGCCCTGGGTGCTGTCGAACGCGGCCGCGAGCCGGTCCCCGAGCGGGAGGCGCGCGGACTCGCTGGCGCCGGCCCGCTCGTGGACCGCGATGGCCTCCTCGACCTCCGCTCGGATGCCGTACCCGTCGGCCGCGCCGAGTAAGCCCCACAGCTCCTCGGTCGGGGGGATGAGCGCGCGCTCCGCGTACGCGTCGAGGACCGAGTCCGCGACGGCGTCCCAGTCGACCGCGAGTTCGACGAGCGTCCCGTCGAGGTCGTAGACGACCGCGTCGTAGCCGGCGAACGGCGAGTCGCCGTCGGTCACTCGCCGAGCACCCCTCGGGCGATGATCGTCTTCTGGATCTCGGTGGTGCCCTCGTATATCTCCGTGATCTTCGCGTCGCGGTAGAACCGCTCGACGTCGAACTCGGTGGTGTACCCGTAGCCGCCGTGGATCTGGACCGCCTCGTTCGTCACCGACATCGCGGTCTCGCTGGCGCGGTACTTCGCCTTCGAAGCGGCGACGCGGTAGTCCTCGCCCGCCTCGGCCTGCCGGCACGCCTCGCGGACGAGCAGCCGGGCGGCCGACACGTCCGTCTCCATCTCCGCGACCTTGTGCCGGACCGTCTGGATGTCGGCGATGGGGCGGTCGAACTGCTCGCGCTCGCCCGCGTACGACTTCGCCTCGTCGAGCGCGGCCTGCGCGACGCCGACCGCCTGCGCCGCGATGCCGATCCGCCCCTCCGTGAGCGTGCGGAAGGCCGCCGAGAGCCCCCGTCCCGGCTCGGTGAGGCGGTTCGCCGCGGGGATCCGGCAGTCGTCGAAGGTGATCCCGGTCGTGTCCGACGCGCGGAGGCCGAGCTTCTCCTCCTTCTTGCCGACCTCGAAGCCATCGGTGTCGGCGGGCACGAGGAACTGCGTGATCGCGTCGTCGTCGGGGTCGCGCTCGTCGTCGACGACCTTCGCGAAGACGATCGCCACGCCGCCGCGTTTCCCGTTCGTGATCCACTGCTTGTCGCCGTTCAGCGCGTACTCGTCCGTCTCGGGGTCGTACGTCGCGGTCGTGGACATCTCCGCCGGGTTCGATCCCGCCTGCGGCTCCGAGAGACAGAACATCCCGACCGGACGCCCGGTCTCGGCCATCTCCGGCAGCCACGCCTCGCGCTGGCTCTCCGTGCCGAACTCGGCGATACAGGAGGTCGCGAGGCAGTGGACGGAGAGCGCGGTCGCGACCGCGAGGGACCCGTGCGCCAGCACCTCGTTCGCGACGGCGTAGGTCGTCTCGTCGGCGCCGAATCCGCCGTACTCCTCCGGCACCGTCAGGCCGGTGAGGCCGAGTTCGGCGAGCCCGTCCCACACGTCCTCCGGGAACGTCTCCGTCTCGTCTGCCTCGGCCGCCGTCGGTCGGACCTCCTCGGCCGCGAACTCGCGGACGAGGTCGCGGACCGCCTGCTGTTCGTCGGTGAGCGCCGAGCCGACGCGTGCTCCGGTCATGCCGACGACTTCGATCCGCCACGGAAAAAGATGAGCGATCGGCCGGGGTGCCGGAGCGGCGTCGACGCGCCCTACTCGTCCGCGTCGCGCGCCTCCCAGAGCGGATACAGCTCGTCCCGCGGCGGCGTCGTGAGGGCCGCGCCGTCGATCCTGACGGTCCCAGGCGACGCGTCGTCGGTCGGCGGTTCGACCGCGCCGATCTCGGCGCCCTCGACGCCGACCGCGTCGAGCGCGTCGAGCGCGTCCTCGACCCGGCTCGGGGGGACCGCCGCCAGCAGCGCTCCGGAACCGAACGTCGCGAGCGGGTCGACGCCGAGCGCGTCACAGCAGGCGCGGGTCTCGGGCCGGACGGGTACCCGGTCGCGTTCGACCGCGAAGACGGCCTCGCTCGCCGACGCCGTTTCGACCAGCGCGGTCGTCACGCCGCCCTCGGTCGGGTCGTGGAGCGCGGTCGCGGCGTCGCGGACCGCGGCCGCGTCGGGGACGACGCTCACCTCGCCGAGGAACTCGGCGGCCGAATCGAGCGTCGCCGCCGGAACCCCCGCGTCGAGGCACTCCTCGCGGAAGTCGGTCGCGAGGATCGCGGTCGCCTCGATCGCCGCCCCCTTCGTGAGCAGGAGGCGGTCGCCCGGTTCGGCGCCCCCGCTCGACACGAAGCGGTCGGTCGTCCCCATCGCCGTCATCGAGCAGAGGGGGCGGTCGAGCGCCGGCAGGACCTCGGTGTGGCCGCCGACGACCGCGACGCCGAGCTCCCGTGCCGTCGCGTCGACCTGATCGGCGACCGCCCGGAGCCGGCCGGGGTCGTCGTCAGGGAGGAACAGCGTGTGGGTGAGCCACCGCGGGTCGGCGCCGCTGGCGGCCACGTCGTTACAGGCGACGTGGACGGCGAGCGTCCCGACCGACTCGGCGGCCAGCGACAGGGGGTCGGCGGCGACGACGAGCGTCTCGCCGGTTCCGGCCAGATCGATCGCGGCCGCGTCCTCGCCGTAGGCCGGCCCCTGCGCCACCGCGGGGTCGTCCGCGCCGGTCGCCGCGAGCGCCGCGCCGAGCGCCTCGGGACCGAGTTTGCCGGTCATCGCTCCCGGAGCCACGCCGCGACGGCCTCGGGGTCGGCGTCGAGCCCGCCGCCCTGCGCGTACGTCGGGCCGCCGCCCCCGCCGCCGCCGAACTCGTCGGTGACCGCGCCCACGAGGTCGCCCGCGTCGACGCCGGCGTCCGGGCGAGCCGCGACGACGACGAAGGGCGCGTCGCCCGTGCCGACCGCGGCCAAGACGGCAGGCGCGTCGGCGTCCGCGGGGTCGTCGCCGTCACCCGTCGCCGAGTCGGCCCCGTCACCGACGACCGCGCTCGCGGGCTCCCGGAGTTCGTTCGGGTCGGCGTCGTCGACGGTGCCGATCGCCCACCGCGCGCCGTCGACCGCGACGGTCGGGAACTCGCGGAGGCGGGCGTCGAGCAGTTCCTCGCGGGCGGCCCGGAGGTCGGCCTCCAACCGGTCGGTCTCGTCGCGGAGGCGGGCGACCGCGTCGGGGAGGTCGCCGACGCGCGCGTCGAGCGTCGTCGCGGCGTCGAGCGCGGCGGCGTGGACCGCGCCCAGCTCGTCTATCGCGGTCGGGCCGACGGCGAACTCGACGCGGGTCACGCCCTCCCCGGGGTTCGAGCGGTCCAGTACGGTCACCGGGCCGATCTCCGCGGTGTCCGACACGTGCGTCCCGCCGCAGGCCGCGACGTCCCACGGGTCGTCCGCGTCGCCGACGGTCACGACGCGGACCGCGCCGTCGCTCATCGCGCCCTCCTCGGTCTTGGTGTTGAACGCGATCCCGTCGACGTCGCGGGCCGCGTCGGCCGAGTGGCTCTCCCACGAGACGGGCAGCGAGTCCCAGACGGCGCGGTTGGCGAGCCGCTCCAGCTCGATCAGGTCGTCGTCGTCGAGCGGTTCGGCGGTCGTCAGGTCGACGCGGACCTTCGTCTCGGAGATGTCGAAGCCGGCGTAGCCGAGGTCCTCCGTGATCCGGCGGGCGGCCCCGTACAGCACGTGCGAGGCGGTGTGAGCGCGGGCGCAGTAGGTCCGGAAGGCGTCGTCGATCAGGCCCGTGACGGCGTCGCCGGGCGCGAGGTCGTGCTCCGCGTCGGGCGCGAGCGTGTGGACCACCTCGCCGTTGCGCTCGACCACGCCGTCCACGAGGTGACCGTCGAGCGTGCCCCTGTCGGCCGGCTGGCCGCCCGACTCGGGGTAGAAGTACGTCTCGTCGAGGACGACCTCGCGGCCGTCGGCGGACTCGACCGTCGCTTCGAACTCACGGACCGTCGGCTCGGCCGGCGCGCGTGAAGCGGTCATTGCCGGGTGGTGGGTTCGGGCGGGTAAATAGGTGACCGCCGAGCGGTCGTGTCTCGCTCGGTCCTCGGAGGGAGCCGTCCGAGACGCCTACGGGGACGGGGTGGGCCGTTCCCGGCCGGTATCGGCACCGGGTACGACCCCGATTAGTGTTACCCGAATCATCACAAAAGAGTATTATAGAGTCGCCGCGGAGGGGTCGTATGGCTAGAAGGCCCGAACTGGAGATATACAGAAGCTGTTCCGTAGTCGGAGATGCGACGTTCGAGGGGGACACTGGGAGAACGCTTACGGAGGCCTTCGTCGGTGCGATTGCCGACGCCGAAGGGATCGCGCCGACCGACGTGCCGCCGTTGTACGGCTCGGTCGACTTCGACGCGCTCGCTCGGTTGGTCGAAACGACCGGTGAGACCGCTGATAGCGATCTGCTCATCGCGTTCCGTATCGACAGGTGGAACGTGTTCGTGAACGGCGAGGGCCTCATCCGCGTCTGTGACGCGACGATAGAGATCGAACCCGAAGCGATCTTCGAGGGGTATATCGCATGAGGCAACCGCTCACCCGGCGCACCGGCGCCTCCGGTGCGTGATCGGAGCGCCGCTCGCTACCGACTCGCTCGCCGGGCGTGACGATACGCCGCCGAAACGAACTCACTCGTCCGATCCGACGGCTCGCAGCCGAACGGGGACCGACCGACTCCCGAGTTCCGGTCAGCCCTCCAGCTCGAACGCGACCTCGACTTCGGCCTGATACTCGCGGTCGGCGGCCGAGTCCAGTTCGACGCCGAACTCCTCTACCTCCACCCAGTAGACGTTCTCGAGCGTGTCTTCCGCGCGGTCGATGGCGTCGTCGGCCGCGGCGTCGAAACTCTCCTCGCTCGTCCCGATCAGCGTGATCTTTTTGAAGACCATGTCACGTGCTGGTACGACGCACGGGGGGATAAAAATACGCGTCGGGGACGACGGGGGAGGCTGCGGCGGGGCTACGGACTGCCCGGCGCGCCTTCCATCACGGCGAAGTCCTCGCCGCCGCGCTCGATGCCGATGACCGCCCAGTCGTAGGGCGGTTTCGCGGAGACGAGTCGCTCCTGGAGGGAGTCGGCCGTGTCGCGCCACGTGACGAAACACCGGAGTCTCGGTGTGTCACCGCCGTCTGCGAGATACGGGTCGAGGTCGTCGTCGTCGAGACACAACACCGTCACGAGCACGCGCCGCCATTTGCGTTCCGCGACGAACTCTCGTCCGCCCTCGGAGACGGTGTATCCCAGTTCGCGGAAGACGTCTCTGGCCTCGGTCGTCGGGGGGATGCTCGCAGTGGCCATCTACCTCGATGTTCGGTTCCATCCGTGATAAACTTTCCCACGATTTCGGTCGGAGAGAATCGGCGGCTCCGGTCGGAACGGCCCGGAGAACCTCGAACGCGGCTCACTCGTGGGCCGCGTCCCACTCGTCCGGCTTCCGGATGTTCCCGCACTCGGTGCACTGGATCCGGCCCATGGTGTCCATGGCGATGTCGAACGACTCGCAGTTGCCGCAGCGGAACCCCCAGCGGGACTCGCCCGTCTCGTCCGCGAACACGACGTAGAAGGGGCCGTCCGCGCCGCGCTCGGTGCGCGTCCGGTCGGTGTACACCCGTTCGCCGCTCGGCGTCGTCGACGCTTCGAGAGTCATGGCTCTGGCTACCCGGCGGAGCGACTTAAGCGGGGGACTCGGGAGCGGAGAAAACGGAGCGTCGCCGGACCCGTTACGTGCGGAACGACTCGCCGCAGCCGCACTCGGAGACGACGTTCGGGTTCTCGACCTCGAAGCCGGCGGCCTGAAGCCCGTGTTCGTAATCGAGCGTGCTCCCGCCGATGTAGTTCCGACTGGCGGGGTCGACGAACACGCGGAGCCCATGGTGCTCCACCACGAGGTCGTCGTCTTCCGGCTCGTTGTCGAACCGCATCCCGTACGACAGCCCCGCGCAGCCGCCCTGCTGGACGAACAGCCGCAGGCCGGCGATGTCGGTGTCGAGCCCCTCGCCTTCCAGCAGCGAGAGCGCCTCCTCCGCGGCGTCCGGGGACACTTCGATCGCCGGGTCGCTCTCCTCGGTCCCGGTGTCGGCTGATTCGGTACTCATGCGAACGCGTTCGGTGTCGACACTCAAAACCCTGCCGGCGGGATCGGTCCGGCGAGCGGCGACGGCCGGGCGACGGTCGATACGGTTCGCGAGCCGACATCACGGCGTCTCGCCGGCGGTTCCGGTCCGCTCGGCGTCCGGATCGACCTCCGGCCGCGCGTCGGGGTCGGCGTCCGACTCGGCGCCGGGAGCGGCGCCCGATTCGGCGTCGGGAGCGGCGGCGGGAGACGCCGCGGCCGTCGCCCCGACCGCGCCGGTGACGGTCACGTCGCGTTTCGGGTACGGGATCTCGATGTCGGCCTCGCCGAGCGCCACGTACAGCGCGCGGTTGAGCCGGTGTTGCGCGCGGCGGCGACGCGTCGGCCCGTTGACCCAACAGAGGAGTTCGTACTGGAGCGCGGAGTCCCCGAACGACCGGAAGCGGGCGCGGGGTTTCGGCGAGTCGAGGACCAGCGGCTCCGCGGCCAAGACCTCCATGGCGAGCGCCTCGAAGGCGTCGACGTCGGTGCCGTAGGCGACGCCGACGGGGACCCGGATGCGCCGGCGGCGCTGGGGCGCGGACTCGTTCGTCACCTTCGCGGCGTTGAGCGCCGCGTTCGGCACCGTCACCAGCACCTCGTCGCGTGTGAGCAGCGTCGTCGAGCGCACGCCGACCTTGATCACCGTGCCCGCGGTGCCGTCGTCGAGGACGATGTAGTCGCCGATCTTGTACGTGTCGTCGAAGTAGAGCGCGATGCCGCCGAAGAAGTTCGCGACGGTGTCCTTCGCGGCGAAGCCGACCGCGATGCCGGCGACCCCCGCCGCGCCGAGCAGGGGCGTGATCTCGATGCCCCAGAGCCACAGCAGGGTGCCGGCGCTCCCGACGACGACCGCGAGCGTCCAGACGTTCGAGAAGACGGGCGCGAAGTCGAACCGGTTCCCCTCGGCGTTGACCGCGGCGACCAGCCGGTTCACCACGGCGTTGGCGGCGTACGCCCAGACGAGGACGATGATCGACAGCGACGGGCGGCCGAAGGCGGCGTCCAGCACCGACGGCGAGACGACGACCGACGTGCGCACCGACGGGACCTGCGTGAGCACGTACACGCCCGCGAGCGCGGCGGTGACGACGAGCGGCGGGCGCAGCGATGCGATGACGATGTCGTCGTACCCGGACTCAGTGTGCGAGACGTACCGACGGGCGAGCCGGAGAACGACGAACTCCATCGCCACGGCGGCGACGACGGACACGAGGAGGACGGCGACCGTCGCCTCGACGGCGGTCAGCCCGTCGAACAGCGCGGCAAGCGACGGTATCATGAGTGTCAGAGACGCGACAGCGGGAGATAACCGTTTCTGGGGCCGAAGCGCGCGAGCGGAGGAGCGGGAAATGACCGAGCGGAGGCGCTGAGGACGACCGAGCGGAGGGCCGCAAGGCGCCCGAGCGGAGGGCCGCAAGGCGCCCGAGCGGGCGGACAGGGGACGCCGCGCGCCCTACTCGGACGAGCGCCCCCGGTCGGTTGCGGAGTCGGCCGACCGAGTCGCGGACGCGTCGGGGGGCGAGGCGCCAGCCAGGGCCAGCAGGTCGCGGAGGCTCTCGATCTCGACGGTCGGCTCGACGTCGAGGTCGCGGGCCGCGTTGTGGTCGCGCCGCAGGAACGCGCTGTCGATCTCGGCGCGCTCGGCGGCGATCACGTCGGTCGCGCGGTCGCCGACGTAGATCCCGTCGGTCGCGTCGAGCGCGTCGAGCGCCTCATCGAGGTAGTGCGGGTTCGGCTTGCGCCGCCGGTAGCCGTCGGGACCGGGGTCGCGGCCGCGGACGAACGCGAACGCGTCGAGCCGGAAGTGGTCGACGACGAACTCGACGGTGGAGTGGTAGTTGTTGCTCACCAGCCCGAGCGTCGCGCGGTCGGCCAGCGCGTCGAGGACCTCGACGTCCCGGTGGAGACGCCGCGCCCCGGCCGCCAGCCGCTCGACGGCGCGTTTCGCGCTCCGCGCCTCGCGCGCCCGAAAGAGCGGCCCGGAGTCGACGCCGAGCTCCGCGCAGGCCGAACGGAACGCGTCGTCGTACGCGTCGCGCTCCAGCGGCTCTCGGAGCGACGACGGCACGGTCAGCTCCCGGTCGTCGAGCACGTCGTCCAGAGCGTGGGAGTAGACCGCGGGGTCGGTCCCGCGCCCCTCCAAGACGACGCCGTCCATGTCGAACAGCACCGCTTCGTAGCCGTCCGACCGAGGCGGACTCATCGGACCAGCCCCCGCGTGTACGCCGACAGGCTCTCGGTGACGACCACCACCCCGAGGATGACGATCAGCACCGTCGCGACCGACTGCCACGCGAAGGCGTTGACCGCGCGGAACAGTTCGACGCCGATGCCGCCAGCGCCCACGAAGCCGAGCACCGTCGAGTCGCGGATGTTGATGTCCCACCGGTAGATCGACAGCCCGACCAGCGCGGGCTTGACCTGCGGGAGGATACCGTAGAGCAGCACTTGCGCCTGCGACGCGCCGGACGCCCGCACCGCCTCGACCTGCCCGAAGTCGATCTCCTCTATCTCCTCGCCGAGCAGTTTCCCGAGGAAGCCGACCGAGCGGAACACGATGGCGACGGCGCCGGCGAGCGGTCCCGACCCGAACAACACGACGAAAAACAGCGCCCAGATGATGGTGTTGACCGACCGGCTCACCGTCACGATGAGCTTCCCGAGCCAGAAGGTCGCGCCGTTCGGCGTGGTGTTCTCGGCGGCGAGCAGCGCCACCGGGACCGCGAGCACCAAGGCGCCGAGCGTCCCCAGCGCGGCGATCTGGACCGTCTCGATCAGCGGCCGGACGATCCGAGTCGTGTACGCCACGTCCGGCGGGTACATCCGGGTCAGGAGGTCGCCGACCTCCCGCGGGATCGTCTCCGGCCTGACGACGCCGGTGTCCATGAACTGCCACGAGGCGATCACGGTGACGGCCGCGGTGAGCAGGAGGACGAACCGAGTGATCCGCCGGCGTCGGTCGAACCGCTCCCAGCTCGGTTGCTCCACCGCCATCAGTTGTACCTCCGTCGGACGACCGCGCTGACGCCCTCGGCCACGAGGACGACCGCGATGATCGCGAGCAGGATGGCCGTGACGTACTGGTAGTCGTAGCGGTTGAACGCGGTCAGCAGCACCGATCCGATCCCGCCCGCCCCGACGATGCCGATGATCGTCGAGGTGCGGATGTTGATGTCCCACCGGTACACCGAGAGCCCGGCGAATCGGGGGATGATCTGCGGCACGACCCCGTAGAGGAGCGTCTGGATCGGCGAGGCGCCGGACGCCCGCACCGCGTCGACCGACCCCATGTCGATGTCCTCTAAGTCCTCCGCTAAGAGCTTCGAGAAGAAGCCGACCGTCTTGAACGTGATCGTGAGGATGCCCGCGAGCGGTCCGAAGCCGATGGCCTTGACCGCGATGATGCCGACGATGATCGCGTTGAACGCCCGAGAGACGGAGATGAATCCCCTGTTGATCGCGTACAGCGGCTTCGGCGAGAGGTTCTCCGCGGCCATGAACGCGATCGGGACGCTGAGCACGATGCCGGTGAGCGTCGACACCATCGCCATCGCGACGCTCTCGAGCATCTTATCGAGGATCCGCTGGGCCTGCCGCGGGGTCGCCGACGGCGGGAGGAAGTCGCCGACGAGCGAGCCGGCGCTTCCGAGCCCCTGTGCGATCCGCCCTGGGTCGGCGCCGACCCCGACGCCAGACCAGACGAAGAACCCGACGACGCCGGCGTACACCGCCCACTTGACCCCCCGTCGCGGGAAGACGGTCGGCCGTTCCCAGGTCCGGTTGCCGGCGGCCATTCAGGTCTCCCCCGCGAGCGGCCGGTCCGTGTCCGTCAGTGGGTCGCCGTCGGACCGGGACCGCGGCTCCTGGCCGTCGGTGTTCTCCGGGACCTCCGCGCCCCGGTACACCTGGTCGAGCCCCCGCTGGTCGAGCGCCGAGGGCGGGCCCTCGAACACGAGCTCGCCGTCGTGGAGCCCGACGATCCGGTCGGCGTGCTCCATCGCGAGGTCGACCTCGTGGATGTTGATCAGCACCGGCACCCCCCGTTCGGCGGCGATGTCGGTCAGCAGCCGCATCACCGTGTCCGAGGTCTCCGGATCCAGGCTCGACGTGGGCTCGTCGACCAGCAGGATCTTCGGCTGTTGGATCACCGCCCGCGCGATGCCGACCCGCTGGCGCTGGCCGCCGGAGAGCTCGTCGACGCGTTTGTTCTCCATGTCGGCCAGGCCGACCCGGTCGAGGATCTGGTACGCCCGCTCGATGTCGTCGGCGGGAAACGACCGCCTGAACGCCTGCCACGCGGAGACGTACCCCAGCCGGCCCGTGAGGACGTTCTCCATTACGGTCAGCCGCTCGACGAGGTTGTACTCCTGGAAGATCATGCCGATGTCGCGACGGGCCGACCGCAGCGCGTCGTCGCCGAGCCCGGTCAGCTCCGTGTCGTCGAGGAGGACCTGACCGCCGCTCGGCTCGGTCAGCCGGTTGACACACCGGATGAACGTGGACTTCCCGGCCCCGCTGGGCCCGATCATCGCGACGGTCTCGCTGCCCTCGACCGACATCGTGACGCCCTGTAGCGCCTCGTCGCCGGTGGCGTACGTCTTCCGGAGGTCGGTGACTCGCAGCATTTACGATCCGAGCGCGCTCCGCTCGTACTCGACGCCGTTGTACCGCTGGATGATCATGATGTCCTTCCAGACCGTCTCGTAGTCGATCGGGACGAACTTGTTGTACCCCGTCCGCTCCTGGTAGTCCGTTCCCGAGAAGTCGGATTCGAGGTACGCCCGCTCGATTCCCTCCTGGATCTCGGGCTTGAGGTTGTAGCGATACGCGACCGGGCCGCTCGGGAACGGCGCCGACGCCCACACCACTTTGAAATCGTCGAAGCTGAGGTCGCTCTGCGCCTCGACGGTGTCTACCATACAGGTCGAACAGATCGGGCCGGCGTCGTAGTCGCCGGCCGCGATGCCGCGCGTGGTGTTGCCGTGGCCGCCCGAGAAGTTGACCTCGTAGTCCTCTTCGGCGGTCACGTCGAAGTACTGGTCGAAGAGGGCCGAGGGGGCCTGGTGCCCGGAGTTCGAGGCGGGCTCGGAGTGACCGACTTTCACCTCGTCGCGGGCGAAGTCCTCGACGCTCTGAATGTCGTCGGCGTCGGCGCGGGTGGTCGCGAACAGCCGGTAGCCGAACTCCTCCTCGGGGGTGAGCCCGACCCCGAACGGGACCGCGCCGCCGAGGTTAACCGCGAACGCGGTCGTGCCGGTCGAGAAGTTCGCGATGTGGGCGCGCTCCGAGCGCATCGCCTCGACGGACGCCGCGTAGCTGTCGACTTTACTGAATTCGACCGGCTTCCCGGTCTCCTCCTCGATGCGGTCGAAGACCGCCTGGAAGTCCTCCTCGAACCGACCCTGGACGTCCTCGCTCGGGCTCTCGGTGAACACCAGGGTGTCGGGGTCCAGCAGCTCGCTCTCGTCGCTCGGGGTCTCCCGGACCGGATCGCCGTGCGGGACCTCCTCGACCTCGCGGTTCCGCATGTTCTCTAAGTCGGTCGTGGATCCGCGCTGGTAGCCCGCGTCGACCAGCGCCGACGACAGGTAGTTGTTCCCCTCCCAGGCTGGTTCCGCGGGATCGAACGCGCTCGCGTCGGCCAGCATCGGGTCGCCGGACTCGCCGCCGCTCCCGCCGGTGCCCGAATCGGCACCGTCGCTCCCGTCGGAGCCGTCCGAGCCGCCGCCGTCCGAGCCCGACCCGCCGGAACAGCCGGCGAGCCCGGTGAGGGCTGCCGCGCCGCCGGCGATGAGGAACGCCCGTCGCGAGTTCGATTCCTGCCGTCCGTCGGTGTTGTCCACCATTACGGCTCGAACAGGAGTGGTGTCGAGTATGAAGGCTGCTATGAGCCCAATACGGCGGCGTATACCCGTCCTGACCGGGGTATACCGATGTTGTTGTTACTTATACAATAACTCACCTCAGATAACTATATACCGCTATCGAGGCCGGGCGAGAAGACGAGCGGCTACTCGAACCGCTTCCGGACGCTCTCGGCGTGGGCCTCTAACCCCTCGGCCTCGGCGAGCGTCGTGATCGTCTCGGAGAGGTCGTCGAGGGCGTCGCGGTCGAGCCGCTGGACCGTCGACGACCGGAGGAAGGTGTCGACGGAGAGCCCGCCGTACCGCTTCGCGCCGCCGTTCGTCGGCAGCACGTGGTTCGTGCCGGTCGCGTAGTCGCCCGCGGCGACCGGCGAGTACGGGCCGAGGAAGACGGAGCCCGCGTTCGTGATCCGGTCTAAGAGCGCCTCGTCGTCGTCGGCGACGATCGAGAGGTGCTCGGCGGCGTACTCCTCGGCGAACAACACCGCCTCGGGCATCGAGCGCGCGTGGAGGACGCCGGAGGCCTGGTTGTCGAGGGCGGCGCGGATCGTCTCTTCGCGCTCGCGCTCGGCCGCCTGCTCGTCGACCGCGTCGGCGACGGCCGCGGCGAGGTCGGCGTCGGCGGTGACCGCGACCACGGAGGCGTTCGGGTCGTGTTCGGCCTGCGCGACCAGGTCGGCCGCCACGAGGTCCGGGTCCGCCGTCTCGTCGGCGAGGACGAGCACCTCGCTCGGGCCGGCGAGGAAGTCGATCCCCACGTCGCCCTGAACGATCGACTTGGCGGCGGTGACCCACTTGTTGCCCGGGCCGACCACCTTCTGGACCCGGGTCACGGTCTCGGTCCCGTACGCGAGCGCGGCGACGGCCTGCGCGCCGCCGACCTGATACACCGCGTCGGCGCCCGCCTCGTGGATCGCCGCGAGGGTGACGGGGTCGAGGTCCTCCGCGGGCGGGGTCGCGACCGCGACGTGGTCGACGCCGGCGACGACAGCGGGGATGATCCCCATCAGCGCGCTGGAGGGGTACGCGGCCGCGCCGCCGGGCACGTACACTCCGACGCGGTCGAGCGGCCGGAACCGGCGGCCGAGCTCCCGGCCGTCGAAGTCGTCGCGCCAGTCCTCGGGGCGCTGTCGCTCGTGGAACGCCCGCACGTTCGCGGCCGCGTCTCGAACCGCGTCGAACACCGGGTCGTCCGCCTCCGCCAGTTCCTCGTGTGCGCGCGCCGCGTCGTCGGTGATGTCGACGTTGCCGACGGCGACGCCGTCGAACTCCTCGGCGAACTCGCGGACCGCGACGTCCCCCTCCTCGCGGACCCGGTCGACGATGCCGCGCACGTCCTCGCGGACCGCGTCGACGCCCGCGTCGCGCTCGAAGAAGGCGCGTCGCTCGGCCGGCGAGAGGTCGGCGACGGTTCGTACGTCCATACGCGTCGTGGGAGGCGACGGGGCAAGGGCGTTCCGACTTGGCCGAACAGCGGCCGCGGACAGGCGGTTACTGCCGGCCGATACGGCGGTGACTCGCGTTGCCCGGCCCCGCCCTCACTCCAGCCGACGAATCCCCGTCACGTCGAGGACGGCGAGGACGAAGAGCGCGACGAGCAGCGCGGCCGCCGCGAAGAAGGGCGGTGCCGACACGGCGACGGCGACCTCGTAGGGGGCCACCAGCCGGGTGGTTCCGCGGAGGACGAACGAGACGAAAACGAGTCCGAAGGCGGCGATGACGAGGGCGACGAACCGGGAGCGATCCATGCGGACCGCCGCTCAGTCGGTCTGTGCGACGCCCTGGCCGTGGGGGCCGTGGTCGTGGCGCTCGCGGCTGCGGTCGAGGTCGGTACACATGTCGTAGAACACCGCCTCCGGGTCGCGGTTCCACTGCCACTTCCACCGGGTGCGGACGAGCAGCGACAGCTTCCGGGTGAGCGAGAGCTCCGGCGTGGCGGACACCGTGTCGTAGCCGCGGTTCCGGATGAGGCGGTGGTGGTCGACGTACAGCACCGCCGCGAGCAGCACCGCGAGCTGGCAGTCCTCGGGGAGGTATTTGATCCCCGCGACGCCCTCCTCGTAGAGCCGCTCGGTGCGGCTCATCTCCTCGCGGATCGCGGCCGCGACGCTCTGGTCGAACTCCAAGTCGAGGATCTGCTCTTCGCTCACGCCGTGTCGACGGAGCGTCTCCAGCGGGAGGTAGATCCGGTCGCGCTCGACGACGTCCTCGCGCACGTCGCGGAGGAAGTTCGTCATCTGGAACGCCTCACCGAGCTTCGTGGCGTGCGGGAGCGCCTTGGCCTCGGTCTCCGGATCGAGGTCCATGATAGCCGTCATCATCCGGCCGACGGCGGCCGCGGAGCCGTCCATGTACGCCTCCAAGTCCGCGTAGGTCTCGTAGCGGTCGGTGTCGATGTCGCTCTCCATCGCGTCGACGAAGGTGTGGACGTCCTCGTCGGGGATGCCGTTGCGTTCGCACACCTCGGCGAACGCCTCCAACACCGGGTCGTCGGTCGGCTCCTCGCCGAGCGCGGCCGCCCGGAGCCGGTCGAGTTCCGCCCGCTGCTCGGCCGGCGTTCCGGTGTCCTCGGCATCAACGACCTCGTCCGCGATACGGAAGAATCCGTACAGCACGTAGGTCGGATGACGGATCCGCTGGGGAAGCAGCCGGGTGGCGACGTGGAACGTCTTCCCGGTGCGGCGCTGGATCCGCTTGCTCCGGGCAACCTGGTTTTGCTCTACCATGCTGACCTCGGAGGGTCGGCAAGGAGGGTCACGTACGGGTCGCCCATCATGTGAGAAAAATCGGACTCCAAGAACATAACAGTTCGCACGACCACGTTTGGTTCCCCTTCGTGTCGCTTAATTCCGGCGACTCGCGCGGTGCGCGAAGCGATCGCCGAATCAGTAGAACGTGTCGCTACAGTCGTAAACGACGCCGTGCGCCGGGCAGACGTACTTACAGTGCCGGTGGTACATCGGCGTCTCACAGACCGGACAGGGGCGGCCGCCGTCGGCAGCGGTTCGGTCGCTCACGGCGGAGGGACGTGACACGAGGGCAAAACTCTGGCCCCGCGACGGCGGCCGGACCTAACCAGTCAGTCGGCGAGCGCGCCGCGGATCAGTTGTCAAGCGCGCCGCCGATCAGTTGTCGGCCAGTCGGTCGTAGACGGACCGAGCGACCGACTCCTCGCCGAACGGGAACGTCAGCACGCCGCCCCACTCGGAGTCGGTGAGCGCGTCGACCGTCTCGCGGTCGAGTTCGACGCGCCGGACCTCGGTCCCGTCGAGCGTCATCGACACCACGAACGCCGCCGGATCGTCGGTCGCGCCGGCGTCTTCGAGTCGGCTCCGGAAGGACTCGATGCCCGCGTCGGAGAGCGCGGCGTAGACGAGGTACTCGTCGTTCTCGGTGAACACGCCCTCGACGCGGTCGAGGTCGCTCGCGTCGAACAGGCGGCGATCGGTGTCGTCGTCCCCGGTCAGTCGCGCCACGAAGGGCGCGTCGGGGTCGACGGCGACCGATCCCGTCCCGGAACCGTCGGTCCCGCCACCGGCGCCGTCGGTCGACCCTGCGCCGCCGTCCGTCGGTCCCGGGCCGTCGCCGAGGAGGCCGGGGACCGACTCGCCGTCCGACACCGTCGTCGCGCCGGCGAAGCCGACGGCGCCGACGGCACAGGCCGCGCCGAGACCCCCGAGTATGCCCCGTCGAGAGATGTCCATACCCGGCGGTCGTGACGAGCGGCAAAAAGGGTTACACGCCGATTGACACGCGTGATAATCGCGGTCGAGGGACGGGATCTCGGGGACCGACAGTGGAGCGGCCGCGACTACGCCGAACCGAAGCCGACCGCGTCGCGGGTCGCCGTCTCGCCGAACAGCCAGTCCGCGTGGTCGACCGCGTACTCGCGGTGGTCCTCGGTGATGTAGCCGAGCGCGTCCTCGACGACGACGGGGCGGTAGTCGCGGAGCCCCGCGCTGCCCGCGGTGTGGAGGACGCAGACGTTCGCGAGCGTGCCGCAGATCAGCAGGTCGGAGATCCCGTGTGCGTCGAGATACCCCTCCAGATCGGTCTGATAGAAGGCGTCGTAGGTGTGCTTCTCGACGACGTGGTCGCCGTCGCGCACGTCGAGGTCGGCGACGAGTTCGGCGTCCCACGACCCCTCGACGACGTGTTCGCCCCAGCGGTCGAACTCGTCGTAGTAGTGAGCGTCCGCGAACTGCTCGGGCGGGTGAACGTCGCGGGTGTAGACGACCGACGCGCCGGCCTCGCGGGCGCGGTCGACGAGCGCCGTCACGGGCTCGACCGCCGCCTCGCTCGGCTCGGCGTAGAGGCTCCCGTCGGGGTGACAGAACCCGTTTTGCATGTCGACGACGATCACCGCGGTCTCGGTCGGGTCGAACGCCATGCCGCGAGTTGGAGCGCGCTCGGCAAAAACCGTCGCCCCGCCGCGGGCGGAGCGGCGGACCGACCGGAAAAATCCGCCGGCCGCGGCGGTGAAGGAACCGACAAACTACTTATCTGCGCGTCCGGTACGATTCCCATGCGACGGGTTCTCACCCCCTCGACCGCGGCCGCAGTCGTCGCCGCGGTCGCCGTCCTGTGTGTCGCGTTCACCGCCGGCGTCGCGGCCGCGCCGGACGCCGGGCCGCCGGGCGCGGAAGGAGGTACCCTCCCCTCCGCCTCCGCCGAGGAGTGCGGGCCCGGAGACGGCACCGAGCTGGTCGGGTGCTGGAACGGGACGCACTACGAGGACTCGCTGTCGTTCGAGCAGTCCGACGGGCTCAACGAGACGCAGCTGTCGGCGCTGACCGACCTCACGATGGCGCGGGTCGAACACGTCCGGCAGCGGCCGTTCAAGGAGGACGTGCCGGTCGAGACGGTCTCGCGGAGCGAGTACGCCAACGACACCGCGGGCGGGGGGAACGGCTCCGAGGCGTTCCGCCGCTGGAACGACCAGGTGTGGGAGGCGCTGTTCGTCGTCGGCGACGAGACGAACGCTAACGACGAGATCGACTCCGTGTTCGGCGGCGCGGTCTCCGGCTTCTACTCGCCGTCGAGAGACGAGATCGTCATCGTCGTCCCCGACGGCGAGTCGCCCGACATCGACCCCTCCACGCTCGCGCACGAGCTGCTCCACGCGATGCAAGACCAGTACCACGACCTCACGAGACCGCGGTACGTCGGCGTGACCCAAGACGGCGACCTCGCGGTCGACGGCATCGTCGAGGGCGAGGCGGTCCACGTCGAGGAGCGGTACGCCGCTCGCTGCGCGGACAACTGGACCTGCGTCGAGGCGCCCGCGAGCGGCGGGGGCGGGGGTGGCGGCGGGACGCCGGACTACAACTTCGGCATCCTCCAGACCGTCCTCCAGCCGTACGGCGACGGCGCGCTCTACGTCCGCGAACTCGTCGACGAGGGCGGGTGGGCCGCCGTCAACGAGACGATGAACGACCCGCCCGAGTCGACCGCGGAGGTCATCCACCGGGATCCGGACTACGAGGAGGGCAACGTCACGTTCGAGGACGCGGCGACCGGCGGCTGGGAGACGTATCCGAACCAGGGCGTCGACGGCGCGGAGACCGCGGGCGAGGCGTCGATGTTCGTGATGTTCTGGTACCAGAGCGCCGGCGTCCAGTTCGACAGCGGCTACGAGTATTCGATCCTCGAACCCGACCGGTCCGTCGGCGCGAACTTCAACGTCCACCTCCGGACCGACGCCGAACTCCGGACGCGGGCGACCTACAACTACGCGCACCCCGTGACGGACGGCTGGGCCGGCGACGAGCTGTACCCCTATCGGAACGGCGACCGCGACGGCTACGTCTGGGCGACGGAGTGGCAGACGCGAGAGGACGCGGCGGCGTTCCGGGACGCGTACGTCCGCATGCTGAGCGCCCACGGCGACGGTGGCTACGAGGACGGGACCGTGTACGTCATCGACGAAGAGAGCGACTTCCCCGGCGCGTACGGCGTCGAGCGAGACGGGACGAGCGTGACCGTGACCCATGCGCCCTCCCCCGAGGGCGTCCTCGAACTGCGGCCGGACGCCGACCTGACGCTGCCGGACGCGGACGACGGGACCGGGGGCGACGGCGGGAGTGAAGACGGAACTGACGGGTCCGACGGCGACGGGTCCGACGGCGGCGGAACTGACGGCGACGGAACCGACGGCGACGGGTCCGACGGCGAGAACGGGACCAACGACTCCGAGACCGACGGGACCGCCGGGAGCGCTCCCGGGTTCGGCGTCGGCGCGGCGCTCGTCGCCCTCGTCGCCGCGCTGGGGCTGTTCGCGCGGCGGGCGAGGTAGCCCGGCGCCCGTCGGGAGGCGGGTCGACCGGTACCGAACCGGTCGAGGCGACACGGGTGGCTTTTCGTTCCGGCGGTCGAAGGCGACCCATGAGCGAGTTCGACATCGTCGACGCGGCCGCGATCCGAGAGGGCCGCGCGACCGACGCGTACTTCGAGCGGACCGAGGCGGCGCTGGAGGCGGCGGGTCGAAACCCCCGCGTCGTCGCCGAGGTGACCGCCGACCAGTTCCCCGACGGTGAGTTCGAGCTGTTCGCCGGCCTCGGCGACGCCGTCGAACTGCTCGCCGGCCGCGACGTCGACGTGGACGCGGTCCCGGAGGGCCGCCTGTTCGACGGGGGCCCGGTGATGCGGATAGAGGGGCCGTACCTCTCGTTCGCGCGGCTGGAGACGTCGCTGCTCGGCTTCCTCTCGCACGCGTCCGGCATGGCGACCGCGGCGCTCGACTGTCGGGTCGCGGCCCCCGAGTCGCAGATCCTCTCGTTCGGCGCGCGCCACGTCCACCCGGCGATGACGGCGGCCGTCGAGCGGTCGGCGCTCGTGGCCGGCTTCGACGGCTTCTCGCACGTCGCCGCCGGGGAGCTGATCGGCCGCGAGGCGGCCGGCACGATGCCGCACGCGCTCGCCATCTGCTTCGGCCGCGGCGAACAGGAGGCCGCCTGGCGCGCCTTCGACGCCGGCGCGCCCGAGGACGTGCCGCGGATCGCGCTGTGTGACACCTACTCCGACGAGGTCGACGAGGTGCTCCGCGCGGTGGAGGCGCTCGGCGACGACCTCGACGGCGTCCGCCTCGACACGACCGGCTCGCGGCGCGGCGACTTCCGGCACATCGTCCGCGAGGTCGGGTGGGAGCTCGACGCGCGCGGCCACGAGGACGTCGACGTGTACGTCTCCGGCGGGCTCGGTCCGGCGGACCTCCGCGAGCTGCGCGACGTGGTCGACGGGTTCGGCGTCGGCGGCCACGTCTCGAACGCGGACCCCGTCGACTTCGCGCTCGACATCGTCACCGTCGACGGCGAACCGGCGGCCAAGCGAGGGAAGCTCTCTGGCGCGAAGTCGGTGTACCGCACCGCGGACGGCGCCCACGCGGTCGGTCTGGCTGACCGTCGGGCCCCCGACGACGCCGAGTCGCTCATGGAGCCGGTGATCCGCGACGGCGAGGTGGTCGCCGCGGACGCGTTCGACCTGTCGGCCGCGACGGAGCGAGCGCTCGCGGACGCGGAGGCCGTGGGATACGGCGAACACTGAGCGGCGAGAGTCCAGCAGCGGGACTGAGCAGTGAGAACTGTGCGGCGAGGATCGAACAGCGGGAATCGGACGGTCGGACTACAGCTCTTCGACCGCGCCGCCGTCGGCGCGCTCTCGGAAGACCTGGCCCTCGATGAGCGTCACCATGGTGTCCTCCTCCTGCCACGCGGTGGGCGAGAGCTTCGCCTTCCGGCAGGTGCGCGAGAGGAACTCCGCGCCGGACCAGCCGTTCTCGACGGGGACCGTCGGGTAGAGCCAGCCGTGCGCGTTGCCGCTGTCGACGGCGACGCCGTGGGTGCCGATTTCGAGGTCTTCGAGCGGGTCGTTGGTGAGGACGGTGTTCGAGACGACGAACACCGAGACGGTGATGTTGTCGAGCTCCTTCGGCTCCACCTCGGAGCCACAGGAGTCGCCGGAGGCCGCCTTGATGGCGGCCTCGACGATGGCGTGGCCCAGCTGATCGGAGGTCTCCCACGCGCCGGCGCACCCCCGGAGGCGGCCGCGTCCGCGGGTGGACTGGAGCCGGACGAAGGCGCCGGTGCGGGCGTAGAACGCCTCGCGCATGCTGCCCGGTTGTTCACGTTGTCCGTGTCGGACGAACGACTCGACCGCCTCCCGCGCGAGTTCGACCGCTCGTGCACCGTCGTCGTACGACAGCTGAACGGTCTGAGCCTCGGACATGAGAGACTATTACAGTGCTGACGACTTGAACGCTTCCCTTGTGGCACCGCTCTCGCGGCGTTCGCGGTGTCCCGCTGAGTACGCCCCCGACCGAACCGCTTATTCGCCGGTGGGCGCAAGGCCGAACCGGACAGAGGGAGCCCGACTCCCGTGCCTCTGGCATGAGGAAAGTCCCCCCACCGGCCGGACGGGCGACCGGGCACACGCCCGGAGTCGGAGACGGCTGGCTCTGGAACAGCAACGACACCCCCCGCCCCGACCGATGACGCGCGCGCGGTCGCCTCGGCGACCGACGGCGTTCGCGGGGTCACCCGCGGACGCGCGAACCGACCCGCAAGGGGAGGGAGTTAACCCGCAGAGGGCGCGTGGCTTCGCCGCGTTAGCGCGGCGTTACCGCGTTACAGACGGGCGGGAACGGATGGAACGGCGAATCCTCGCCGGTGCAAGTCCGCGCCACAAGGTAGTCCGGCCGCGGCGCGGACGCTCAGCCGAATGTCGGGACGAACCGAAGGGGGCTTACTCCCCTCAGTCCGCTCGAACCGGCGAGCGGCGCGACTATCTTGTGATCTCCATAAACCGAACTGCGGTGGCGCGTGCCTGCGAGCGGCCGCCATCGGCGGCCGCGAGGAGCACGCGCGAGGGACGCCGCGAGCGACCGGCGGGAGCGAGCGGCGAGGCTGGGGAGGTGTGAGGTCCTGTGCGGGGTGGGACTCGAAGGGGCAGCCGCGAGGGCGGCGTACGCTCGCTGCGCTCCTCGTCGCTCGTTTCACTCGCTCCTGTGGCGCTTACGTCGCCTGCCCCGCCCTCGCGGCTGGGGCTTCGGGAGGTGTTCATCACTGATCTGCCCTCAAGAATTTATAAGTGAGTAACTGGGGCCTCGACGGTCTTCATTACCGACCCGCTCTCAACGACGCAGAAACAGCCAGTTAAAAATCGCCATATGAATCCGTCTCAGGCCGTCTCCATCTCCTTTTCGAGGTCGCGGAGCTTCTCGATCCGGCGCTCCGTCGACGGGTGCGTCGAGGCGATGCGACCGACGAAGCCGGCCTTGATCGGGATGATGAAGAACGCGTTCATCTCCGCCTCCTCGCGGAGGTCCTCCTTGGGGACCTTGTCCATCCGGCCGTCGATCGTCATCAGCGCCGAGGCGAGCGCGCCGGGCTTCCCGGTGATGAGCGCCGCGCCGCGGTCCGCGGAGTACTCGCGGTAGCGCGAGAGCGCGCGGATGAGCAGGAACGAGATCACCCACACGACGATCGACACGAGGATCGCGACGATGACGGGCGCGCCCTGCCGGTTGTCGCCGCTGAAGAGCCACCCCCACCGCACGATGAAGAAGGCGATGGTGGAGAGGAACGAGGCGATGGTCATCACCATCACGTCGCGGTTCTTCACGTGCGCGAGCTCGTGGGCGAGCACGCCGTCGAGTTCGTCCTCGTCTAAGCTCTCGAGCAGGCCGGTCGTCACCGCGACGGTGGCGTTCTTCCGGTTCCGGCCGGTCGCGAACGCGTTCGGCACCTGCGTGTTGGCGACCGCGATCGCCGGCTTCGGGAGGTCCGCCTGCTGGCACAGCCGCTCGACCCGGCGGTGGAGGTCCGGGTACTCGTCGGCGGTCACTTCGCGGGCGCCCATGCTCCGCAGCGCCAGTTTGTCGCTGAAGAAGTACTGCGCGACCGAGAACCCGCCGAGCATGATCAGCGGGAAGAGGAAGTCGCCGAAGTACAGCGTCAGCGCTCCGACGAACACGACGTAGAGGGCGAACAGGAGGAACATCGTGAACGCCATCCGTCCACGGAGTCCCCAGTCTGTCTTCCAGTCCATGACTCAGGGTTACCGTTCAGCGCGTTAAAGCCTGCCGGAGGGCACGCCGTCCCGCGCTCACGGCCGGCGAGTGCGGTGCGTTTTTGCCCGGCGACGCCGACGCCGACGCATGGAAACGGTACTCGTCACCGGGGGACGCGGCGCCTCCGGGCGCTGGATCGTCGACCGGCTCGCCGGCGACTACGAGGTCGTCGTCGTCGACTACGACCATCCGGGCCTCGGCGTCGACCCCGCGCCGCACGTCTCGTTCCGCGCGGCGGACCTCGCCGAGCGCGACCAAGCCCTCGACGTCGTCACCGCCGTCGACCCCGACGCGGTCGTCCACTGGGCGGCGATCCCCGTCGCCGGAACCCACCCCGAAGGGCGGGTGTTCGAGACGAACGCGCTCGCCGCGAAACACGTCCTCGACGCCGCGGGCCGGGCCGACGCCCGGATCGTTCAGGCCTCTAGCGACGGGGCCTACGGCTTCTTCTTCGCCGACCCCACGCCCGTCCCGGACGAGCTACCGATCACCGAGGACCACCCGCTCCGGCCGGAGGACCCGTACGGCCTCTCGAAGGTAACCGCGGAGGCGGCGGCGGGCGCGGTCGCGCGCCGCCACGACGTGTCGGCGGTCTCGGTCCGGCCGTCGTGGATCCAGTACCCGGGCGAGTACGCCTGCCGCGACGAGGCGTACGTCGACGACCTCGACGCCGGCGCCGGCAACTTCTGGTCGTACGTCGACGCCCGCGACGTGGCCGACCTCGTCGCGGCCGCGCTCGCGGAGACGGCCGGGCCGGACCCGGCCGTGCCCGCGGGGGCCCACGAGGCGGTCAACTGCGTCGCGGCCGACAACGCGCTCGGCCGACCCCTGCTCGACCTCCTGCGCGAGTCGTACGGGCCGCTCCCGGACGACTGCGCGGTCGACGGGGGCGCGCTCGCCGAGGGAGACGACCGCGGCGCGTACGCCGTTACGAAGGCGAAGGAGCTGTTCGGGTGGGCGCCGACGCACTCGTGGCGCGACGCGGCCGAGGAGGACGTCGCCGAGCCGTCGCTCGTCGCGGAGTAGCCCGGGACCCGGCGGCGGACCGCTCAGATCGACAGGATCGCGTTGACGAGCGTCCGCGTCGCGATGGCGGTGACCGAGCCGAGCCACGTCAGGAGGACGAAGTGTATGTAGCCGTTCGCGGGGTTGCCGCCGTCGATCCGGCGGATCATCTGCGAGGAGAGCGCCGCGTTGAACAGGACGACGGTGAGGAGGAGGTACTCGATGAGCGGGATGTCGTAGGCGCCCGGGTAGACGATCTGCGCCATGTCCATCTGGTCGAGCCCGAAGTCCGCGGTCAGGTCGGCGAGGATGGCGACGACCTCCAGACCGATGAAGAAGGCGAACGTCGCCGCCGCGGTGATCCCGTAGAGCAGTCCGATGAACGTCATCGCCGCCTGCCGCCGCTGTTCGCGCAGCTGGTTGACGGCGTTCATGTTCTTCGAGATCAGCTCGCCGAGCATCTTCGGATCCCCGCCCATCCGTCGCCCGACGAGGTACATCTCGGAGAACTTCTGGATGAGGTACGACCGCGTGTCTCGCGTGAACGAACGCCACGCCCCCTCGGTGCTGATCCGCATGTTGAGCCGCCGGTAGAGCCGTTCGATGGACGCGGAGAGCTTGCCGAAGTTCTTGTCGCGGAGCGTCGTCAGCACGTCGGTGGTCGTCGACTGCTTCGCGCTCTCGGTCGCGCCCAGCGCGCGGACGAACGACGGGAACTCGCCGTCGCGGGCCGTGATCGCCTGCTCCTCGCTCCGGAGGGTGACGCCGGTGATGATGAGCGGCGAGATGGGGACCGCGAGGTACAGCGGGAGCCGCACGTCGTCGATGAAAAAGAGGAGCCCCGGCAGTCCGGGGCCGTACCCGAACATCCCGGCGGCCGTGATGCCGATGAGCAGGAACGAGAGCCCGCCGCCGGCGATGAGCGACCCCCACAGCTTCAGGTCGCCCGGCGCGCGCTCGTCCGGGTGGTACCAGATCGGGTCGTACGGCGAGGTCGCGCGGATCATCGCGTAGAAGCCGAGTTGGACGAACACGAACAGCACGATGACGGCCGCGACCGTCGCGGTCGGGTCGTTGCCGGTGAGGATCGGTAAGACGACGGCGAACACCAGCGCGAACGTCATCGAGAGGATCATGGACATGTACAGGTCCTTCATGACCTCCAGGTTCGAGAGCGCGGACTCGTAGCGGGTCTCGTACTGCGCCAGCATGACGTCCTGCTCGGAGACGAGGAACTCCTGAAGCGACTGCCCCGCGCCCATCGTGTAGCCGAGGCGGTCGAAGAAGTCGGCCATCGCGTCGGACGGGACCTCCTCGGCCCGACGGCGACAGGCGTCGTCGAGGCTCTGGTTCCACGTGTCGACGAGGTGGACGACGCGACCGATCTCCTCGGCGGCGACGCCGTACTCCTCCTGTTTCGCCAGCGTCCGGAACACCTCCATGCGGTCGATGTTCGTCGTCGACAACACCGTCATGTGCGTCATCACGAGGTGCAGCTGGTTGTCGATCTTCGTCTCCAGACTGGAGAGGTAGATCTTCGGGTAGATGACCGCCGCAAAGAGGATGAGCCCGCCGAACATCGGGATGGGGACGCGGGCGGCGAAGGGAAGCGGGAGCGCGACCAGCCCGACGACGCTCGCGAGGAACACGAGGAGAGCCGGGAGCAACACCAGCCCGACGTACTTCCGCTTGGATATGTCGAGCTGCTCGTACGACTCCATGACGTCGGAGGTCAGCCTGGCCGCGGTCGCGAGCCCGTCGCCCATCTGTTTCACGGCCATCGTCAGCGTCCCTCCGTCGCCGCGGTGGATGCGTCGCCGGGCATGGTCACATCGTGTTCCGGTGCATGTCGAAGGGGAGGCCCTCGACGCCGTCGCGCTGGAAGGAGTTGATCGCGTCGTTGACCTCGTGGTAGCCCAGAATCCCCTCCTGGATCATCCGTTCGATGAGCTCGGCGCGGAACTCCAGATCGTCGTAGATGTCGCGGGTGTCGGCGTAGCCGAGCAGGGTCGCGATCTGTTCTTCCAACACGTAGGAGTTGTTCATCCCTTGGAAGACGATCTCGTCTTCGACGGGGTCCCAGCTGAACACCTCGCGGGTGACGACCCCCTCCATCTCCTTGGAGTACCCCTCGATCTCCTGAACGCTCGTCACCCGACGCAGGACCTGATCGCCCTGTTTCACCCGGTTCTGGAACAGCGCCACGTCGGCGTTGTCCATGAACGTCTCGGGGACGTTGATCGGCTCGGAGGTGAACCGCTGGATCATCGAGACGATGTCCGAGGCGTGGAACGTCAGCATGACCGGGTGACCCGTCTGGGCCGCCTGGAACGCCATGCGCCCCTCGGCGCCGCGGACCTCGCCCACGATGATGTAGTCGGGGCGCGACCGCAGCGCCGCGGCGACCAGGTCGAACATGTCCACGTCGGAGGAGCCCTCGTCGCCGCCCTCGCGGGTCAACAGCTGCTGCCACGTGTTGTGCGGCGGGATGACCTCGGCGGTGTCCTCCGCGGTGTAGATCTTCGAGTCGTCAGGGATGTACGAGAGGATGGCGTTCAGCGTCGTGGTCTTCCCGGACGCCGTCTCTCCGACGACGAACACCGTCTGCTCGTTCTCTAAACAGAGCCAGAGGTACGCCGCGAGCTGCGGCGAGAGCGTCCCCCAGTTGGTGATCTGGTTGATCGACAGCGGCACCTCGTCGCCCTGCCGGATCGTGAGCGAGGAGCCCTTCAGGGAGACGTCGTCGGAGTAGATGATGTTGATACGAGAGCCGTCCGGCAGGGTGGAGTCGACGATGGGGTCCGAGTCGGAGAGCGGGTCGCCCATCCGCTCGCCCATGTTTCGCAGCCAGTTGTCGAACTCCTGTGGCGTCCCGAAGTCGACGGTCGTCTCCAGCATGCCGAAGGTGCCGTGGTCGACGTGACACTCCTTGGGGCCGATGACGTGAATGTCCTCGTTCGCCGGGTCGCGCATCACCGGTTCCAGCGGGCCGAGTCCGACGATGTCGCGGTTGAGCCGGTATCGGATGTTCTCGTAGGTCTCCTCGGTGACCGACAGCTTGCCGAAGTTCTTCAGCTTCGAGAGGCCGCGACGCCACCCGCTGGAGGTGTCGTCGACGTGGGTCACTTCCTCTAACAGCTCCTCGATGAGGTCGTCGTACTCGGCCTCGTTCTCCGGGGCGGTGTGCTGGCCGCTGGCGGTGAGCAGCCGGTTTTTCACCTCGTTGAGTATCTCCGCCTGCGGCCCGGTGACCTCCGGTTCGATGGCGTAGTACTTCGTGTCCTGCCCGAGGTCGCCGTAGATGTGGCTGTAGATGGGGCCGCCGACGGGGTAGATGACGTTCGGGCGGTTCGACTCGTACTCGTCTTTCGGCTCCTCGATGTACTGCGGGAACTCGCCCGTGATCTGTTTGAACTCGCGGAGGTGTTCCCGGAGGTGCGGCCGACGCATGGCTGCCTTCCGGAGCTCCTCCGACGGTTGGGCGGTGCCGTGTTCGGTCATGTCCTCGCCTGCGTCGCCGTGTGTGGTCGCAGTCCGCGCGTGCGGACCGACTGTGCGTTTCGGCGCATGGTTACGCGACGCTGCGGCTCTCTATCACGATACCGGTTCCGGAGCGGACCGAGAACCCGATCGTGTCGCCGACCTGTTCGCCCATGCCGGCGAACCGCTTCACGTTGATCTGTCGGCGGATGTCGTTGCCGACCTCGATCATCTCCAGCTGGAGGAACACGTCCGCGATAGACCGGAAGGGCCCGATCGCGTCGTCGTCGACCGCGGAGGGGTCGACGGTGAGCACCACCACCTTGCCCTGCGAGATGATCTCGCGGAAGAAGGAGATGATCTCGAGGGCGGCCTGTCGCTCCTCGTTTTTCCGGACCAAGGCCTCGAACGTGGGGTCGTTCCGGAAGATGGCGTCGAACGTGTCGAGGAACACCACGTCGGAGTTCCACATCGCCTCGGCGTTCATCAGCCGCTTGAGCAGCTCCTTGCGCTCGCCGTCGCCGTCGGAGAAGGCGCCGCCGGAGTCGAAGTCGGCGTGGAGGAAGAGCAGCTCCTCTTTGAGGAGCGGCTTCACCATGTCGTACTCAAGCGAGTGCATCTGGTCGATGAACCCGCGGACGGTGAGCTCGGTGGACATCATCGTCACCGACGCGCCCTCCTGAACGAGCCCGTAGGCGAACCGCTGGGAGATGGCGCTTTTCCCGGCCCCGTAGTCGCCCTCCATGAGGACGATGCTCCCGCGCGGGATGCCGCCACCGAGCTCCTTGTTGAGCCGGTCGCGCTCGCCGAGGCCGATCGAGAGGAGGTTGTCGTGGGGCATCTCAGTTACCCCCCTCCACCCGGAACTGGAAGAGTTCCTCGTCGCCGTTCACCGAGAGGAACACGCGGTGGTCGCCGTCGGCGAGCCCCCCGGACCCGTCGATCTGGTTGGTGTCGATCGTGAGCCGGAGCACGTCGCCGCGGCCCCACGCGTTCGCGTTGTCCGCGGAGACGAGCTCCCCGGAGATCGCGTCCGGACGGACGTACGCGCCGTCGAAGACCACGTCGAGGTCCGACCCGTCGGGCGCCAACCGATACGTCCCGGTGTTCTTTATGAGGAGCGTGACGTTCTGGTCGCCGCTCGCGTTGTACACCCCCGCGCTCGGGTCCGAGATGATCGTCACGTCGGTCCGCAGCTGTTCCGTCGCGTCGAGTCCGGCGTCGTCGACGGCGGCGCTCACCCGGTCGACGCCGGTGGTGATCGTGCCGACGACGCCGGCGGCGATCACCAGACTGGCGATGAACAGGATGAGGTGAGAGACGGGAACGCTGGCCATCTATCCGCTCACCTCCGTCACGGTCGCGGCGTCGCGGACGCCGGACTCGACCACGAGGACGACGCGCGTGCCGTCGCCGATCGTCGTGGTCGTGTTCCCCTGATCCACCCGCACCGTGAGCGTCTCGTCTCCGAGCCAGAGCGCGGTGTCGGCGTCACCGTCGACGATCGTATCAGCGTTCGCCCCGCCCACGTCGACGTACTCGTTGCCCACGACCAGCGTCGCGTCGTCGGCGACGAGCCCGAGGGAACCCTCGTTCGTGGCGTTGATCGTGAGGATTTCGGTCGACGTGTCGAACGTCGCGTTCGTCACCCTGAAGTCGGTGTTCTGGCGCTCGAGCGCGCGCTCGTTGACGCCCTGCTGGGCGTCGGAGACGCGGTCGAGCCCGTTGGCCGCCACGGGGTAAAACGTCGTGAACGCGAAGAACAGCCCCGCGACGATGATGGCCGTGGACGCGGAGACGCTAACGCCCATCTCCCCACCCTCCGTCGGCCGGATCGGCGCGGTCGGAACGGGGATTCGGGTCGTTCATCGGTCGGGTGGAACCGTTCCGGTCGCGTCGGTCGTCGCGGTGGCCGTCGCGATCGTGTCCCGCGTCGCCGCGGTCCGCCGCGTCGTCGTGGTCCGCGCCGTTGGTGCGTCGTTCGCTGGCGTCGGGCGCGTCTCGGCGGCCGGAGGCCCCGTGACCGTTCCGGTCCGAAGCCGGCCGGTCGCTGCGGCCGTTGCGCCGGGAGTCGGCCCGGTCGTGCCGGCGAGCGGGCTGGCGGCGGCCGCCGGTCGGCGGGCTGCCGCCGACGAGCGAGCCGCCGGCGAGATCGTCCCAGCGGTCCAGAAGCACGGTGTGGCTGTTGGTGCCGTTGAGCTGGGTCACGTACCGGAGGCTACGGGTGTGGTGCTCGCGGACGAGCCGGTCGGTGCCCGGCCGGTCGACGAGGTTGCGGTCGATGGTGCCGAACCCGGACAGGAAATCGCGGAGCCGCGCCGCGGCGTCGGGTCCGATCCACTCGATCCGCTCGTAGTAGTTGATGGCGCGCACCGCGTCGGTGACGTCGCTCTCGGAGACGAGGAACTCCAGCCACTCCATCACGAGGAGGTCGCCGACGTAGTCGCCGGGGAGCTCGGTGAGGTACGGCTTCCCGCGCCCGCGGCTTCCGGAGAGGTCGTCCTCGCCGACGTACTCGAAGCCGCCGGACGCCTCGGCGGGGTCGCCGCCGGGGCGCCGGTCCGGTTCGGGCTCCGGATCGGGGTCGGCCGGCTCGTCGAAGCCGTCGTCTTCGACGCCACCGCCGAGCGCGTCGTCCTCGAAGCCGTCGTCGGCTCCGAGACCGTCGTCGCCGAGCTCGTCGTCGAACGAGTCCGTTTCGTCGCCGGGGGCGTCGAACGAGTCGTCCCCGTCGTCGAACGGGTCGTCGTCCGCCGTCTCCTCGCCCTCCTCGGCCCAGTCGGCCTCCCCGGAGTCGTACTCTTCTTTCAGTTCGCTGAAGCTCTTTCCGTCTTCGTTCATATCGTCTCCGTCGTCCGCCGTTTCGGTCTCGGACGCGGCGTCGTCCGTGCTGTCGTCGTCCGGTTCGTCGAACTCGTCGTCGAGGTCGTCGAACTCGTCGTCGAGGTCGTCGAACTCGTCGTCATCGTCGAGGTCGTCGAACTCGTCGTCGCCCTCGTCGAGGTCGTCGAAGCCGCCGTCGTCCTCTTCGTCGAGGAGGTCGTCGTCGAAGAACCCGTCCGCGTCCGCGTTGGCGACGTCCTCGTCGAGGTCTTCCTCCTCTTCGCCCTCTTCGTCGTCGAAGATGCCGAACGAGCCCTCGCCGCCGCCGGCGACGTTGTCGAAGCCGCCGGAGTCGTCGACGAACGGATTGATGCCGCGGGTGACCATCTCGTAGATGTCGAGCAGGTTGCGGACGTCCTCCTCGATGTCGTCGACGGCGTTCGAGATCTCCTCGTTCTCGGAGCGGACCGTCGAGACGGTCGAGGAGAGCGACGCGACCTCGTTTTCCAGCTCGTCGAGCCGGTTCTCGAGCTCGTCGGTGGCCGCGCCGCCGCCGCCACCGCCGCCGCCGTCGTCGAACTCGTCGTCCCACTCGTCCATGCCGTCGAAGTCGTCGAAGCCGTCTCCGCCGTCGCCACCGCCACCGCCCATGCCGCCGCCACCGCCCATCCCTCCGCCGCCCATATCGCCGCCGAAGGGATCGTCGTTACCATCCATACCACCGGAACCGTCGTCGTCGGATCCGTCGTCGTCGAGGAACCTGTCGAGGACGCTCGCACCGACGAGCCCCAGCGTGGCGACTGCCCAGGCGGCGGTTGGAGCTCCCCACACCGGTAGTTCGAGGCCCATTATCGTCTACCACCCGCAGAACCCACTTCAATTCACCCCTCAAAATATCAACCGTGAGAAAGCACGCCACGAACGCGAACCCCTCCCGAGTCGGGGAGGCGGGCGGAAACGAGACCGCTTAGAGGCGTTTAGCGCGGTCAAGCGGACCGGAAATCAGCTGACGGTCGCCCACCGGGAACTCCGACGAGACGCCCGTCACCGGTTCCGGCCTCGGGTCAGATCGACCGCTCGAACCCGTCCGCGGCTCGGACGACGAGCCGACCGTCGGGACCGAACCGAACCGTTCGCCCGACCGTGTCGCCCACGTCGCTGGCGACGATCGGGATGTCCGCCGCGTCGAGCACTTCGCCGACCCGCTCGACGTTTCGGGGACCGACCGCGTCGGTGAGATCGAGCATCTCGGCGCCGCCGGCGACGCGCGCCTTCAGCCGCCTCGGCTCCGCGCCGGCGTCGTCGAGCGCGCCGATCAGCGAGTCGACCCCGGTGTCGACGTACTTCCCGGGACGCGAGACCGCAGTTGTCTGTCCCTGACCCGTGGGGAGCATGGCGTGAAGGAGCCCGCGGACGCCCGCTCGCTCGTCGACGAGCGCGACCGCGACACAGGAGCCGAGCCCGCTCGTCGTCAGGGTCGCGTCGTCGCTCGTGATCGCGAGTTCGCCAACGCCCACCTTGATCCGACCGCGATCGTCGCCCGCCGGCCCGCCGGTGACGGCGGTCGGCTCCGCGTCGGTCACCGCGCTCCCGCCGCTCGTTGTTCCCTCCGACGGGTCGTCCGGTCGGTCGTCGGAGATCGGGTGGGTCACGACTCCGAGAGTCTATCGAGCGCGCGGGCCAGTTCGCGCTCGTCGGGGAGCGCGTACACGTCACACCGTGCCTGAATGCCCTCGGTCCGGATCGCGGTGTCGATCACGAACCCGTAGTCCTGCCGCTCGCTCAGCTTCGCGACCAGGGGGCTGATCGTCGACGCGCCGATGTCGTGGACGAACTCGGGCGGCGAGTGGGTAATGGTCGTGCCGAGCACGTTCGCCCAGCCGTCGATGAACCCGCTCGTCATCACGTTTCCGAGTTCACAGAGCGCGTTCTCGGCCATCTCCCCGAGCGGCTCGTCCGTCTCCATCGGGAGCATCGCGTCGGCGACGGCCGCCGCCGAGGACTCCTCGAAGAGGATGGCGAGGTAGCCGCTCGGCTCCCCCTGGAGCTCGAACACCGTCCCCGCGTGCGGTTCGGTGCCGACCTCCGCGGGCACGTCGGCGAGCGGGACGAACCGGAGCCGGCTCACGTCGACGCTCGTCTCCAGCCCGGTCATCATCGCGATGTTGTCGGCGGCGTTCGCCGACCCGCGCTTCGCCAGCGACGAGAACGTCGACAGCGAGTCGTAGGGTACCGCCGTGCTGGCGGTGCCGTCGTTGGACGCCGCGCCGGGCGCGTCGCCGGCCGCCGCGGCGGGCGCCGTCTTGCCGACGATGAGGTCGCGGAACGGGCCCGAGTCGGGCAGCATGTAGATGGAGAAGTCGAGGTCCGTCGTCGTCGCGTCGAGCCGGCTCTCGAAGAGGAACACGCCGTCACCGGCGAGCGCGCCGTCCGGCAGTACCGCCGCGCCGTCGGCCTCGAAGTACCGCGGTGGAGACATGTCTATCGCCGCGCCGAGGTAGTTCGCCCAGCCGTCGAGGAAGCCGCCGAGCGCGATGTTGCCGACCTCCGTCACCGCGCTCCGCTCCATCGACTGACCGCCGGGGAGCAGCGAGAGCAGGGCGTCGGCGTTGACGGCGTCGAACGCGAGGACCGCCTCGCCGTCTAACCCGCCGCGGAGCCCGACGCTCACGCCGATGGACTCCCGGCCCGCGAACGACTCCGCGAGGTCCTCGCCGCTGGCGACGCTCGCGCCCGTCACCTCGACGGCCAGATCCGTCCCGGTGAGGTCCGAGAGCGCCCCGGCGGCTTGTTTCGCCCCCTGTTCCGCGAGACGGTTACAGGCGCCGAGCGCGCGGACGTCGACCCGCATTATACCGCCGAACCGATGGCGTCGAGCACGTTTGGTTTCTGGAACGGCTTCGTGATGTATCCCTCCGCGCCCGCCTTAATCGCCGCCTTCATCTTCTCCTCCTGCCCGACGCTGGTACACATGATCACCGTCGCGTCGGGGTTCTCCTCTAAGATCTCCGTCGTCGCCTCGATCCCGTCGCGGATCGGCATCACGATGTCCATCATCACGAGGTCCGGCCCGTGTTCTTCGTACATGTTGACCGCTTCGACGCCGTTTTCAGCCTCTCCGACGATCTCGAACTCCCCTTCGAGGATCTCCCGGAGGAGGTTCCGCATGAACTCCGAGTCGTCGGCGATGAGCACCCGCGTAGCCATTGTTATCTCAAGGGGGGTACAGCGACCACTTAATCGCTCCCCCGCGGTTCTCACGGTTGAGAACTCACGGACGGAGCGCGGGAACTGCCGCGCGCTCGAAGCGACGGTCGCGCCCGGTCGTCTCGGGCGCCGAGAAGTGTTCGCGGCGGCCACGCCGCGGAGGTGTCACACCCAGTGGCCGAGGAGATGGACGGCGCCGACGAGGACCGTGCCGCCGAAGGCTTCACGGGTGCCGAACGGGAGCGGAATCATCCCCACGTCGTCGGCCGAATCGTCCGCGGGAGCGTCGCCGCCCGTCGTGTCGTCCGATCCTCCCTCGCCGTCGGAGTCCTGTGTCGAGTTCGACTCGCCGTCCGAGCCCGATCCGGAGCCGTCCCCGTCGCGCGAGTCGGAGCCCGCGCCGTCGTCGGTCCCGTTTCCGCTCACGTCCGTACCGTTTCCGCTGCCGCCGGTATCGGTCCCGTTGTCCGTGCCATCGGAAGCCTCGCCCTCGTCGTCATCGAGCGTCGTCTTCGCCGGATCGGCCTCGACGACGAGGGTCCCGTTGTGGGTGTCGTCGTCGAGGCTGAGCGTGAACGGATAGGTTCCGGGGTCGAGGTCGGCCGTCACGGAGCCGAAGTCGAACGTTCGGGACTCGTTCGGCGCGAGGCGCACCCCCCACGAGCCGGTCGCGCTACCGTTGGCGACGCCGAGGGTGAGTTCCCCCTCCCCGGCGAGCCCGCCCGTGTTGCGTGCGGTGACCCGGATCGACGAGAGGTTCCGGTCCTCGGTGACCGTGACGTTCTCCGGGGCGTCGTCGATCACCAACCGGTCCGGGTTGTCGGTGTCGCCGACGACCACGACCGTCCGGCTGTCCCGGAGCGTGGACCCCTCGTGTAGCTCGTAGTTCAGACGGGTCCCGGGCGACACGCCGTCGAGGCCGGCGTCGATCGTGAAGTTACCGTTCGAGATCTCGAGCGGCGACTCGGTGCGGAAGGGGGCGTCGGACGCGTCGTTCACGAGCGTCGCCGACAGCTCCCGCACCGGCAGCAGCGACGTCGTCCCCGTGATGCGTCCGTCCTCGGCCGCGACGAGTAGCTCGCCGTCGTCGGTGACGGCGTCGTACCGGAGGTACCGTTCCGCGACGGTGAACGTCGCCTCGGCGCGCACCGTGCTATCGGCCGTCTCCCAGTACGGGAACTGAGCGGCGTCACCGGGTCCTGACGTTGGATTGAAGGCCGCCGGCGGCTCCCTATCGTCCGCGAATGCGTACCGCTTGCCTTCCGTCCCCTCCAGCGCGAACTCGACGGCGAACTCGTCGCCCGGCTCGGGCG
The DNA here is from genome assembly GCF_039522565.1 of Halorubrum ejinorense. Classification (GTDB taxonomy): domain Archaea; phylum Halobacteriota; class Halobacteria; order Halobacteriales; family Haloferacaceae; genus Halorubrum; species Halorubrum ejinorense. The sequence continues at coordinate 259,954 of NZ_BAAADQ010000001.1, forward strand.
GCTCGGTGAAGTGGTCGCCGTCGCTCGTGTCGATCACGAGATAGAAGCGACCGGGGGCGTCGGGAGTCTCCAGCTCAGTCGCGTCTGCGATGAAGAGCCTGACATCCTCGGGGTCAGCGCGCGAGATGTCGAGCTCCGCCGCCGGTTGGTTCCGGCCGGGGTTCGTCTCTCTGACCCGGAGCGACACGCCCTCGTCGGCCGAGAGGAGATCGTCTAGAACGTCGGGGTCCACCTCCTGGCCCGGCTCCAGTTCCTCCTCGGCGAAGTGCGACAGCGCGCCCCAGATTCCGGTCGACTCGAACCCGAGGACGACCCGGTTCCCCTTCGTCACCGCAGTGCGGTCGAGGCCGTTCTCTCGGAGGGCCGAGAGCGATTCGGTCTCGGATTCCTCGTCGAGGGCGCTCGGGTCGATGCTGGTGAACACCTCGACGTCGTCGTGGAGCGTCGGCTTCTCTAACACGAGGTCCGCCTGGTCCGCGACCTCGGTCGGCGTCACCACGCCCGAATCGTCCACGACGAACGTCCCGTTGGTGATCGCGAGCCGGTAGCGCTGCGGGACGAGCGGGCGAGCGAGTCCGCCGGCGCCGGTCGCGCTCGAGAGTTCGGAGAGGTTCTCGGCGACGAGGTTCCCGTTCTCGTCGCGGAACTCCAAGTCACAGGTCGTGTTCGCGCAGCTTTCCACGTTGGTCGCGTCGGTCCCGATGGTCCGCGTGTTGATCGTCGTCGTCGTCTGGCCGTCGAGTTTGATCACGTCCACGAACCCGACCGACTGGCCCGTGTCGGTGAGTCGGTTCCCACCGATGAGCAGGTATGCCGGCCCGTCGGGGTTTGCGTGCCGAATCTCGACCTGATCGCCCGCGGTGGCGGTGTACGTCTCACGGGAGAATCCGCCGCTGATCTCCGGACGCTCCGCCGGGCCGGCCGAGCCGACCGCCTCGACCGCGACGGGTCCCGTCGACCCCGCGGCGGCCGAAGGAGACGCGAGGGGAGACAGCCCAGCCGCGGCCGGAGCGGTCGCGGCGACGCCGGCGAGCGCGACGAGAAGGGTGAGTCCGATCACCGCGACCTGAAACGTCGACAGCCCGAACGTGGGACCGAATCGAGAGCGCTCGGCGGGGCCGGCCGTTCCGTCGCCGGCGGTCGAGGTTGGGCGTCCGGAGTGCGTGTCGGTCGCGTCGTCGTGTTCCATCGTCATGTGGAGGTGTTCACGGGGGCGGACCGAGAGACGGCCCGCGGTCTGTTGACGAGGACTCCGCGGGTCACCGACTAAAGCGTACCCACCCGATTATCAGGGCCTGTAACGAGAGCGCGGCGAATCGGACCTTTGCGAGAGAATCGCCCGACGTGAGCGGGTCCCTCGGTCCGAAGAATTAAGCCCTACCGGAGCCCGAATCACGGCAGTATGCCATCGTGTCCCCGCTGTGACGCACCGGTCGACGACGACTCGCGGTACTGCGCGCAGTGTGGCGCCCCGCAGACGGAGGACGCGGCGGAGGAGTTAGACGAGTACGTCCAGCGGCAGGCGGAGCAGGTCGCGGGGTCCGGCGGCGGCGGATCGGACGGGGGTGGCTCGGGCGGGAGCGACGCGTTCCCCTCCATGGAGGAGCTCTCGGACCGCGAGCAGCTCTGGCGGCGAGGGTCGTACGTCCTCGGATACGGGACGGTCGTCGTCGCGCTCACGCGGGTCCCGGCCGCGGAGTCGTGGCCGCTGATCCTCGGCGGAATCGCTATCCTGCCGCCGATCCGGCGGCTCACCGCGGAGCCGCTCGGTAGCCCGCTGAAGCGCGAGGTGATGGCGGGAATCTACGCGGTGTTCGCGCTGATCGGTATCGCGCTGTTCGCGCTGTTGGGGTAGCGGGCGAGTCTCTCCCTGTGGTCACTCGATCCTGAACCCGCCCGCGTCCTCGGCGGCGCGAACCAGGTCGCCGATGCTGTCGCTCGCCGAGAGTCCCTGACTCGCCGCGAAGCGTTTTATCATCACCGGCGGGATGTCGACGGTCGTCTCGGAGGCGGCCAGCAGGAGGCCGATCGCTTCCGGGGTCGGCGAGTTCGGTCCGGCGTTCGACGCGAACCACGAGATGAGCGTGTCGAACGTCGCCGTTACGTCGTTCGACACCATCCGCTGTCGGGTGGTGTCACCGTTCGCGTGGAGGGTCGCGTCGATGCCGTAATCGAACCCGTCGCCGTCGAAGGAGTTCGCCAGCCACCGGCTCACCGACTGTCTGTCGAGCGTCTCGGCAGGGGCCCCCGTCCGATCGCGCGGCGCTCCCTGACCGGCGTTGGGCGGAGGCTGCCCACCGCCGACCGGTTGTCCGCCGGAGCGCTGCCCGCCGCCCGGCTGCCCCCGTTCGCCGACGCCGGGACCGGCGGCGCTCGCCCGCGGGTCGTCGCCCGCGGGTCGTCGCTCCGAGGCGTTGGTCGGGTCAGCGGCAGTGAAGCCGGAGTCGTCCGCGGGCGGCGCGCGCTGCTGCCCGCGAGACCGGCCGACGTTGGGCCGGCCGTTCGTTCCGACGACGTAGCGACCGTCTCCGATCTCGACGACGTTCTCATCGTCGGTGAAGTCGAGCTCGTCGGGGTCGGCCGGCAGCGCCTCCGAGTCGGTCGCCGGCTCGTCGTGGTCACTCATGGGTCGTGGTAGCGCGCGCCGTAAAATAGGTGTTGCGGGCGGCCGAGCCGCCGCGAACTGGTTACTGCGCCGTCTGACTCGTCAGAGCCGGACCGCCGCGCCTTCGTTGCTGAACAGGTCAGGAGCAGTCAGTTCGACAGATGTCGTCGCGCCGGACGGCGAAACTATGTCGAGCGACGAGGAGTCGCTTTCGCCGAATGCGGTGGTACCGTCACCGAAGGGTTCGTTGTTCGGGTTGAACACAATGGTGAACGAGTTACTCGAGTTGAGAACTGCCGAGGAGGAGTCGACAAAGCTCCCGGTACTGTTCTCAACCGCGAAGTAACCAGAGTCGATATTGCTAGCGCTCCCAATTCCACTTCCATCCTGATCGAACGTAAGCGTTTCTTGACCATTGGGCCCAACTGCTTGAATAGTCGTCTTGTTCAGGTCAATCTGATCAGCACCCGCAGCACCTGAGACACCAACACGGATGGCGGTGAGATTTTGGGGGTTACCGTTAGAAGTACCCGAGCCCTCAACGATGCCAACCGTGCTCGTCACATCGATCCGTTCAGAAACGAGGTCTGTACTTTCCTGGCCCGTTGCTTCTGCCTGTGACTGAAGGAATCCGGCCGTGTTGATCAGGACGCCGGCCGCGATAGCCGCCACCAGCACCATCGCGATAAACACGATGAGGGTCCCGATCCCCACTTGACCCCGGTCCTCGTTGTTAGTGATAAATTCGAACATTATTACAGCCTCACCGAGTCCTGATCGCTCGTAAGCGTCGTCGGGACGCGGATTTCTTTCGTCGTCGACGCGCCAGATGCCGTTGTGAAGGTGACAGTCAACCGTTCACCGGAACTAAGTTCGTTGTAGTTACTGAAGTCACCGGGCTCAGAGAAGTTCAGGTGAATCGCGGCACGGTCACTGTTGTCCGTGAGGACACCATTGTCGACGTCGAGAACGCTCTCAATATTGGCCTCAAGACTGTCGAGCTGTGTGCTGTTCTGACCCTGCTCACCGATGACCTGAACGGTCGTCTCCTTTAGATCGACCAGCCCCGCGCCGGGAGCCTTCGCGACCACAAACGTGACATTGTCGATTACGTATTCATTACTGACTTCAGTCACGTTCCCGGAGGAACTCACGACCTGAAGCCGGTCGCTCACCTGACTCGTACTTTCTTCGCCCGTTGCTTCCGCCTGCGTCTGGAGGAACCCGGCCGTGTTGATCAGCACGCCGGCGGCGATCGCCGCCACCAGCACCATCGCGATGAACACGATGAGGGTGCCGATCCCCACTTGACCGCGTTGTTCCTCGTCCGTGATTGTCTCGAACATTGGTTGTTTGCGTCGGCCCCCGGCCTGCCCGGCGGGCGTTATCGTTGAAAATGAGGATTTCCTACTTAAGATCACTTGCCCGGTTATCCAAACTGATAAACTCTCCTCGTCTTGCGATTTTTGCTCTATTTTCGGTTCTATAGTTACAGAAAATATCAACGATATTCTCGCTACGATACCAGATCTGGATCTGCCACCGATCGGCGGCGACGGTCCCGAGGATAGCGGATCGGTCGAGGACACGAACAGGCGGCCGGGGCGGACGGGGCTGACAGACAGGAGAGAACGCGAGGCCCTCGCGGTTTCGAGGCGCGTCAGTACTCGCGTTCGCGCGCCTGTGAGTTAGTCCGCTCGGGTCGGGCGTTCGACGCGGACCGGTCGCTGTCGTCGTCCGCGGTCACCAGCCGATCGAGGCGTCGCTCGAACTCCGCGTCCGTGAGCTCGCCCTCCACGTAGCGGTGCTTGAGGCGCTCGATCGGGGACTCAGGGGACGCGCCGGCGTCGGCGGCCCGGGAACACTCGCGGTCCGCCGCAATCCGATCCGCGAGGTAGCCGCCGAGCGCTCCGCTGCCGACGACGTACGCCGCGCCGAAGAGCGTGAGCGCGAGAACACCGACGGTCGCCGCGGGCGACACGGAGGCGGCGACCCAGACCGCGAAGAACGTCAGCGGCAGCGACAACAGCGCGACGAGCGCCCCCGTCACGGCACCGATCCGCGGGCCGCACGGCGCCGGGGACTCGTCGGTCCAAGTTGCCACACCCCCGCCGACCGCGGGTGCGATCAACCCGACGAACGGCAGGACGCTCACGAGCACCGTGACGCCGGCGCCGACGCCGGCACGCGCGGCGAGGTCCGAGAGGCGGGCGATCGTCGACCGGTCGCCGCGGGCGTCGGCGGCGGTCATCGTCGCGGTCCCCGTGGGTCGACGGAGTCAGTTCGACGGCACGGCCGTGGAGTCGAGCGCGCGCTCGCGCCCACAACGCGAACTCGACAGGTATCTGTCATCGCTATCGATAGGGAAGCCGAAAGCAAAAGCGCGTCGGGGAGGGAGGGAGCAACGCCTCGTTCACCGGGTCGCGGGGTCGGGGGAACGGGGAATCTGACGGCAGGGGCCCGAGCGCACGTCCCTGTTCACAGCGCACATCTCTGTTCACAGCGCGCATCCCTGTTCGTTCACAGCGCGCATCCCTGTTCACCGATCACGCAGGCGCGACAGCTCCGACTCGGGAATCACGAACTCCTGCGTGCCGGGCTCGTAGACGGCGAGGCTCCCGGCGACGAGCGCCATCGACGCCGCCATCAGTCCGGTGTTGACGAGGAGAAGCGCCTCGGCGTTGGCGAAGCCGGTTCGGAAGGCGGCCGCGGGGGTCCCGACCGCCGCGACGACGACGAGTCCGAAGCCGACCGCCAGGTACGCCATCGCCGTGCGTCCGGACGACCGGTACGCCGCGATCGCGAACGCGACGAGCGTCGCGCTCGCGCCGGCTAGCACGGTGGTCGTCATCAGATACAACCCCTCGATCATCTCCATACGCAACCTGGTCGGACTTCGATAATAAACCCACGGTGGCGGGTATCAGCGGCGATAACACGACGCCAGACGGGAGCGTAGGCAGCGGTCTCACGGCACCGGGAACGGCCGACGGGAGGGAAGACGGCAGTGTCGCCATCACCGGTATTCTTTTAACCGGCGGAAATCAATCTCGATAACGTGAATGGTGGGGGACGACCTGATTACCGTACTCGGTAACAAATACAACACGGACATCCTGACGGCGACGGGCGACGCGATGTCGGCCCAGGACCTCAGCGACCAGTTGGACGTCCCGATCGCGACGTGTTACCGACGGATCAACGAGTTGGAGGAGGCGGATCTCCTCGAGTTACACGACCGCCCGCTCTCGGACGAACACCGGCGCGTGAAGGTGTACCGCCGGAAGGTCGACGGGGTCGAGGTCGACTTCCGTGACGGGCTCACGGTCGAAGTGGAAGAACGGTCGGCGGTGAAAAACCGGCTCGACGACGTGTGGCGCGACCTCTCCTCGCGAGAGTGAGCGTCCCCGGCGGCGGTCGGTGCGGACCGCGACCGACCGGGGCGACGCGCTCGCGGACTCGGATCGGTCCGCGATTCAAAAGGACGGCTGGTCGTCGGAGCCGCCCATCATCGAGAACCCGCCCGCGCGCTCGTGGACGGTGATCCCTCCCTGTCCGATCTCCATCGGGAAGATGTCGGTGTCGATGTCCTGTTTCCGCATCTTCGCGACCCAGACGTAGCGGTTGACCCCCGAGTCGGTCGGCGTCTGAATGAAGTAGATGTTGCCGTCGGTGAGGAAGTTCTCCAGTCCGACCTCGGTGTCGGGGAAGACGGCGCCCTGCTCGTTGATGAGCAGCGAGGTGAGCCCGTTCGCCTTGAGGATGTCCGAGAACTTGAGCAGGTACGTCCGCTTCTCTTGTTCGGCGTCGAAGAACAGCTGGAACATCGACAGCGAGTCGAGGACGAGGCGGTCGAAATCGCCGTCTTCGATCGTGTCCAGCAGTCGGTCGACCGCCGTCGAGAAGTCGGTCTCGCGGAGCATCTCGCGTTTGTCGAGGATGACGATGTCGCCGTCGTCGACCATCTCGTCGAACCCGTCGAAGCCGACGGACTCGGCCGCGCCGCGGATGTCCGCTTCGTCCTCCTCGAAGGAGACGTACACGCCGCGCTCGTCGTGTTCGGAGACGCCGTGGTGGAGATACTGAATCCCGAAGATGCTCTTGCCGGTACCCGGGTTGCCGGAGACGAGGACCGTCGACCGCTCGGTGATGCCGCCGGTGAGAATGGAGTCGAGCCCCTCGACCCCGGTGGAGACGAGTTCTGACATTCGTCTTCCCTTTGGCGGTCGGAGTATATAAAAGACGGTTGAGCTCGTCGGACGGAGCGACGGCGACAGTTTTATCTCTCGACACGCCGCCCGTTCGTGTATGTCCGGTGAAGCGTGTCCCGTCGTCCACGAGGGTGATCGGCGGTGAGCGACTCGTCGATACTCGTCGTCGAGGACGAGCCCGACATCGCGGCGCTGTACGCCGGCTTCCTCCGAGAGGCGTACGACGTCGACGTCGCCGAGACCGCCGCCGAGGCGATAGACCGGGTCGACGCCGCCGTCGACGTGGTGCTCCTCGATCGCCGGCTTCCGGACGGGAGCGGCGACGACGTCTTAGAACACATCCGCGGGGAGAAGTACGACTGCCGCGTGGCGATGGTCACCGCGGTCGAGCCCGACTTCGACATCATCGACATGGGGTTCGACCTGTACCTCACCAAGCCGGTGAGCCGCTCGAAGCTGCTCGCGGCCATCGAAACCCTCCTGACGCGCAGCGAGTACGACGACCTCATTCAGGAGGCCGCCGCGCTCGCGAGCAAACGCGCGGTGCTGAGCTCGCAGAAGCCGGCCGCACAGCGCGAGGGCAACGAGGCGTACGCCGAACTCGTCGAGCGGTTGGAGGATTTGGACGCCGACATCGACGACCTCGGCGAGTCGCTCTCGACCGACGACTACCGCGCGATGTTCCGCGACCTCGGCGAGGCCTGACGCGACGCCGATCGCCTCGGCGCAGTTCTCCTACTCCCGTTTCGATCGCTTCCGCTCGGCGGCGACTTAGTCGGCGTGTGGTCGGCCGCGGCGACGCTTGAGAACCCGCTAGCAAGGACGCAGTTCAAGTGATCGGAACCCCGAGTCGGATCATGATCAACGTTACCGAGCGCCGAGGGGCGCTGCTCTCGGCTGCGGCCGGCGCGGCCGCGGTCGCGGGCTCGTACCTCGCCACCGGCTGGACCCCGTCGTTCGTCGTCAGGCCGGTCGACCAGGCCGTCGTCAACCTGACGCCGGGCCCGATCGTGACGTTCGCGATCGAGACCCTCGGCGAGACGGGACACCTGATCCACATCGCTATCGCCGTCGCCGCCGTCGTCGCGCTGTTCGGCGCGGTCGCGTTCGCGGGGCTCCGGGTCGCCACGCGTACCGATAGCCGGAGAGTCGGCGCCGCGGTCGCCGGGGGTGGCTCATGGCTCCTCGCCGCGGGGCTGACAGGGGTCTCGCTCGGCGCGCTGGGCGCGGGTCTTCCCGCCGCGGCGGTGGTCGGGATCGGCTGGCTGCCCCGGTCCGCCACGCCGACCGGAGGTGACACCGGCACCGCGAGGGACGCGCCGGCCGTCGTCGACGCGGTGCGTCGCCGGACCCTCGGGGTCGTCGCCGGAGCGCTCGGCTTCGTCGCCGCGACGGCGGTGGGACGACGAGCGCTCGCGTCGGGCGACGGCCCGCTCCCCGACGCCCCGCGGTCGGAGGGCGCGGCCGCGCGGCTCCAGGAGCTCGACGCGGGGTCGCTGGCGTTCGAGAGTGAGGATCTCCACGGGATGGTGACGCCGATCGGGGAGTTCTACAACGTCGACATCGCGGAGTTCGACCCGGAGGTGACCGCGAGCGAGTGGTCGCTGACGTTCACCGGAGAGACCGGCAGCGACCGCACCGTCGCCTTCGACGAGCTGATCGACCGCCCGGTCGAACACCGGGCGATAACGCTGCGGTGCGTCGGCGAGGACCTCAACGGCCGCAAGCTGGACAACGCCGTCTGGACGGGGACGCCGATCCGGCCGCTGCTGGAGTCCGTCGACCCGCAGGGCGACTGTAACTGCGCCATGCTGCGCGGCGAGGACGGCTACTACGTCCAGTTCCCGGTCGACGTGCTCGCCCAGGGGTTCCTCGCGTGGGGGATGAACGGCAAGGAGCTCCCCTCCGGCCACGGCCACCCGGTTCGGGTGCTGATCCCGGGCCACTGGGGGGAGACGAACGTGAAGTGGCTCTCGGAGATCGAGCTCCTGAACGTCGAGGAGGACGGCTACTGGGAGGAGCGCGGCTGGGAGGGGACCGGCGAAGTGAAGACGGTCGCCAAGCTCTGGGACGAGGGAGTCACCGAGCTCGGCGACGGCCGGATCGAGCTCGCCGGCCACGCCTACGCCGGGACCCGCGGGATCGAGCGCGTCGAGGTCTCGACCGACGGCGGCGAGACGTGGACCGACGCCGACCTCTCCGAGGCGCTCCCGGACGACGACGTCTGGCGGCAGTGGCGCCACGTCTTCGAGGCCGACGGGGAACGCGAGGTCGTCGTTCGCGCGGTCGACGGCGAGGGAACGCTCCAGACGCGAGAAGAGTCCGGCTCCGTCCCGAGCGGTGCGTCGGGATGGGTTCGGCGGACGGTCGGCTGACGGGGCCGCGTGGTCCCGTGACCGCTCACGAGAGCTGATCGCCGACGATCCGGTCCGCCTCGGCCAGGAACGCGTCTCGCTCGCCGATCGGGATCGTCGCGCCCGCGGCCACGTCGTGGCCCCCGCCGTCGCCGCCGACGGCCTGGCTCGCCTCGCGCATCACCGCGGACAGGTCGAGCCCCCGCCGGACGAGCGCGTGCGAGCCGCGCGAGGACACCTTCAGTTCCTCGGCGCTCTCCTCGGCGAAGGCGATCACCGGCTTCGAGCGGTCGACCGCGGGCGACCCGACCGCCATCCCGGCGACGATGCCGACGATGGTCTCGCGGATGCGCGACCCCGCGTCGAACCACTGGAGGTTTTCCTCGTGGGTGACGCCCTCGTTTTTGACCCACTGGAGCCCCTCCGAGAGGTTCTGCCGGTGGGTGCGGAGGAGCCGCCGCGCCTCCGCGAGCGCGTCGCCGCGGTCGCCGAGACACACCGCGAGCCCCACGTCGCCGCGCTCGTAGCGCGCGGTCGCGTTGAGCAGCGTGGAGAACTCGCTGACGTCCCGCAGTTCGGTGCCGGGCTCCTCGTCGACCAGCGTGTAGGAGGTGCCGACGAGCGCCTCGATCCGGTCGGACGGGACGCCCGAGGCGACGGCGCGGCGCATCAGCGCCGACGCGAGGGTCCGCCGCTCCTCGCCGTCGAGGTCGACCCAGCGCCGCCACTCCCCGTCGCGTTTCACGTCGACGTCGAGGTCGGTGAGGAAGGAGATCGCCCCCGCCTCGTCGTTCGATATCCCCGGGATCTTCACGTCGGAGGCGTACTCCAGGAGCTTGGGGAGCGGCCGGGTCTGTCTGCCGTAGAGGTCGAGGTCGGTCCGGGCCTCGAGGACGCCGGCGTCGACGCCGTCGGCGACGATCGACTCGTTCGCCCCGACGAGGCCGCCGTCGGAGTCCTGCATGTCGCCGACCGCGCCGACGACCGCCAGCGCGGCGAGGTCGCGGTTGTCGCCGTCCGGCCCTTCGAGCGCGCGGGCGAGGAGGTAGCTCGCGCCGGCGCCGGAGAGCTCGCTCGCGCCGTCGATCCCCTCTAAGAGGGGGTTGAGGTGGTACCGCGTGTCGCGGTCGGCGGGCTGGTGGTGGTCGGCGATGACGGGGAGGAAGTCGCCGGCCGCCTCGTGGTCGGCGATCACGTCGAGCTGGCCGGAGCCGAAGTCGGTGAACAACACCACGTCGAAGTCGCGGGCCGCGATCCCGGCGATCGAGTCGGCGTCCAGCTGCTTCTCGAAGACGACCTCGTGGTCGATCCCGGCCCGGGCGAGCCCGGTGGACGCGATCGCGGCGCTCGTGATCCCGTCGGCGTCGATGTGGGAGGCCAAGAGCACCCGACCGGCCTCGCGCAGGCGGTCGGCGCAGTCGGTCGCGCGGTCAGCGAGGTCGGGAACGGGGGCGGCGACTGCCATTACCCCTCGTTGGCTCGCGACCGGGGATAAACTCACGCTTCGTCGCGACGCTCGACGACGCGCTCGACCCGCGCGTCCCGGCTCGAACGGCCGATCTCGACGACGTACTCCCCGGGATCGACGCGCCATCCCGTCTCGCCGTACCGCGCGAACGCCCGGTCGTCGAGCGCGAACTCGACGGTCCGCGATTCGCCCGCGGGGACGTCGACGCTCGCGAACCCCGCGAGCTCCCGGACCGGGCGGTCGACCCCGTCGACGGCCGGCGGGCGGACGTACGCCTGGACGACCTCGCGGCCGCCGCGGTCGGAGACGTTCGCGACGGTAACGGTCGCCCGACGCTCGGCGTCGGCCGCCGGCGGCGCCGGCTCGACGCTCGCGTCGCGATACTCGAAGGTCGCGTACGAGCGGCCGTGGCCGAACGGGTAGGTCGGCTCGGACCCGCTCGCGCCCGCGACGCGGTCGTCGTCCGCGTCGAACCAGCGGTAGCCCACGAAGACCCCTTCGTCGTGGCGGACCTCGCCGTCGGCGCCGGGGAAGCGGCGCTCGTCGACCGCCGTCGGGTACGCCGACTCGGGGGCGAACGTCACCGGCAGCCGCCCGCCGGGGTCGGCGTCGCCGTAGCAGACGCTCGCGACGGCGTCGCCGTGCGCCTGTCCCGGGTACCAGTTCACGAGGACCGCGTCGACGGCGTCGCGCCAGGGCAGTTCGACCGGACCGCTGGCGTTGACGACGACGACCGTCCGGGTCGCGGCGGCCGCGGTCCGTTCGACGAGTTCGTCCTGTCGGCCCGGGAGCCGGAGCGATTCGCGGTCCATCGCCTCGGTGGCGGCGTCGCGCACGAACACCACCGCGGCGTCGGCGTCGCTCGCGGCGTCGGTCGCGCCGTCGAGATCGGGGGCGCGTGCGTCCCCGTCGGTCCCGTCGTCGCCCGCGAGGAGGTCGAACATCGAGACGCTCTCGACTCGGGGGAGCCCGTAGCGAACCGTCACGTCGCCCGCGGCGCGGGACTCGAACCCTTCGACCGGCGTCGCGGAGACGACCGGCGACGTCTCCGAAGAACCGCCGCCGCCGAGGACCGCCTCGTCGACGTTCGGACCGATCACGGCGACGTCGGCGTCATCGTCGAGGGGGAGCGCACCGTCGTGGTTCTCTAGGAGGACGGTCCCCCGTGCGGCGACCTCGCGGGCGTGCTCGCGGTGTTCCGGCGTGTCGACGGCGCCGTCGGCGCGCTCGTCCGCGTCGGCTAAGAGCCCGGCGTCGTCCATCGCGCGGAGGACCCGAGTCGCCATGTTGTCGAGGCGGGACTCGGGGACGTCGCCGTCCCGCACCGCGTCGGCGAGCGTCTCGGCGAAGCCCTCGCAGGTCCGCGGGTCGGGCATGCCGCGAGCGATCGCCTCGGGGAGGTCGTCGAAGCCGCCGCCGTCGGGCTCGTCGTCGCCGTCTTCCGTCCCGTCGTGGATCTCCTCGGGCGGGGTGCCCGGCATCTCCACGTCGAGGCCCGCGTTGGCCGCGGCCGCCGCGCCCTCCGTCCCGTACCAGTCGGAGACGACGAACCCGTCGAACCCCCACTCGCCTTTCAGCACCTCGGTCACGAGCTCGCGGTGGTCGCTCATCCGGACGCCGTTGACGCCGTTGTAGGCGGTCATCACCGAGCCCGCGCCCGCGTCGACGGCGTCGCGGAACGAGGGGAGGTAACACTCTCGGAGCGCGCGTTCGCCGACCGCGGCGCTGACCGACGCGCGGTGCGTCTCCTGACTGTTCGCGACGTAGTGTTTCGGGGTCGCGATCGCGTCCGCGGACTGGACCCCCTCGACCACCCGGGCGCCCATCGCCGCCGAGAGGACCGGGTCCTCGGAGAGGTACTCGAAGTTCCGGCCGTTGTGCGGGACCCGGATCAGGTTGACACCGGGCGCGAGCAGGGCGTCCTGTCCCGCGCCGCGCGTCTCGCGGCCGAGCGCCGCGCCGTGCTCGCGCGCGAGGTCCGGGTCGAACGTCGCCGCGAGCGCCAGCGGCGCGGGGAACGCGGTCGACGACTCGCCGGGGATCCGAACGCCGAGCGGTCCGTCGACCAGCCCGAGCGGCGGAATCCCGAGGCGCTCGACGCCCGATACGTAGCCCGTCGCCCGGCCCGCGGGGTCGACGGCCCCGTGGACGAGCCGGACCTTCTCCGTCAGCGTGAGTTCGGCGACGAGGTCGGCGGGTGTGGACGATCCGGTCATATCCGATTCCTCGTGAGACTGCCGGAAACCGTTTCGGGGGAATCCCCCGAAGGCGCGTCGCGGCGGCGACGGGCGCGGTTCGAGGCCGCGACCCGCCACCGACCCCGCCGCGACGCAGGCCGAGGCATCACTTGCCGTAACTGACGGTTATAGACGTGTTCGGATATATACACCACACACATGACACGTGGGTTCACCACCCGGAGCCTCCACGCCGGCGCCGAGCCCGACCCGACCACCGGCGCCCGCGCCACGCCGATCCACCAGACGACCTCGTACGTCTTCGACGACGCGGACACGGCGGCGGAGCTGTACGCGCTCCGGGCTGAGGGTCACATCTACTCGCGGCTCTCGAACCCGACCGTGACCGTCCTCGAAGACCGGATCGCCGACCTCGAGGGGGGGTCGGACGCGGTCGCGACCGGGTCGGGGATGGCCGCGTTCGACGCGATCACCACGGTGCTCGCGAGCGCGGGCGACAACGTCGTCGCCAGCTCCGAGATGTACGGCGGCACGGCCGCGTACCTCACGAGCATCGCGGACCGGCGGGGGATCGAGGCGCGGCTCGTCGACACGCTCGACGACGAGGCGTACGCGGACGCGATCGACGACGACACCGCGTTCGTCCACGTCGAGACGATCGCGAACCCCTCGCTCGTCACGCCCGATTTCGAGCGGCTCGCCGAGATCGCACACGACAACGCGGTCCCCCTCGTCGTCGACAACACGTTCGCGACCCCCTACTGCTGTCGGCCGTTCGAACACGGCGCGGACATCGTCTGGGAGTCGACGACGAAGTGGATCACGGGCAACGGCACCACGGTCGGCGGGGTCGTCGTCGACGGCGGACAGTTCCCGTGGGACCACCCGGAGGCCGACTACGACGAGCTCGACGGCGAGTCGCCTGCCTATCCGATCGACTTCGTCGAGCAGTTCGGCGACGCCGCCTTCGCCAACGTCGTCCGCCAGCGCGGCGTGCGGCCGACCGGCGGCCAGCAGTCTCCCTTCGACGCGTGGCAGACGATCCAGGGGCTCAACAGCTTAGCGCTGCGGATGGAGCGCCACTGCGAGAACGCGCGTCGGGTGGCCGAGTTCCTCCGCGACGACGACCGCGTCGACTGGGTGAGCTACCCCGGGTTCGACGACAACCGGGGCCACGACAACGCCGCCGAGTACCTCGACGGGTTCGGCGGGATGGTCACCTTCGGCGTCGACGGCGGGTACGAGGCCGCCAAGACGCTGTGTGAGTCGGTCGACCTCGCGAGCTTCCTCGCGAACATCGGGGACGCGAAGACGCTCGTCATCCACCCGGCGTCGACGACCCACGCCCAGATGGACGAGGCCCAACAGCGGCTCGCCGGCGTCCGCCCCGAGATGGTCCGGCTCTCGGTCGGCATCGAAGAGCCCGACGACGTGATCGCCGACCTCGACGGCGGGCTCGCCGCGGGCGAGCGCGTGACGAGCGGGAGCGACGCGGACGGGCGTGCCGCCGACGACGGCGCTGCCGACGAGGAGGGGGTGTGAGCCCGTGAGCACCGTTCCGACCGACCACGGAGTCGCCTCGCTCGGCGAGTTCACCTTCGAGTGCGGGCAGTCGGTGCCCGACTTCGAGGTCGCCTACGAGACCCACGGCGAGTTCGACGGGGACAACGTCGTGTTGATCTGCCACGCGCTCACCGGCAGTCAGAACGTCGCGCGGTCGCCCGCGCCGGGGCGCGACGAGGAGACGCAGGGGGCGGGACAGGCCGGACAGGCCCGCGCCTGGTGGGACGACGTCGTCGGCCCGGGGAAGGCGATCGACACGACGGAGTACTACGTCGTCTGCGCGAACGTCCCCGGGTCTTGTTACGGGACGACGGGGCCGGCCAGCGAGCGGCCCGCGGACCTCGACCTGCGCGAGGAGCCGGACCACGACCGGTGGGGCACCGCGTTCCCGCCGGTTCAGGTCGAAGACTGGGCGCGGGCGCAGCGGCGCCTGCTCGACCACCTCGGCGTCGGGCGGCTGCGGGCGGTCGTCGGCGGCAGCGTCGGCGGCATGAACGCCCTGGAGTGGGCGAAGCGGTACCCGGACGACGTCGACCGCGTCGTCGCCATCGCGACCGCCGGGCGCCTCGACGCGCAGTGTCTCGCGCTCGACGCCGTCGCGCGACGGTCCATCCGCGCGGACTCGAACTGGAACGGCGGCGACTACTACGGCGAGGACCGGCCGGACCCGACCGAGGGGCTCGCGATCGCCCGCCAGATCGGCCACATCATGTACCTCTCGAAGGCGTCGATGGAGCGGAAGTTCGGGCGGCGCTCGGCGGGCCGCGACTCGCTCAGCCGCGAGGACGGCGACCTCGGGCTGCCGCCGGAGCCGACGGCCGGGTTCTTCCCGTACCGCGAGGTGGAGTCGTACCTCGACTACCAGGCCGAGGGGTTCGGCGACCGCTTCGACGCGAACAGCTACCTCTACCTGACACGCGCCATGGACGAGTACGACCTCGCCGCCGGTCACGGCTCCGACGCCGACGCGCTCGGCGCCTTCGAGGGCGAGACCCTGCTAATGAGCTTCACCGCCGACTGGCACTTCACCGTCGCGCAGTCGGCGTCGCTCGCCGACGCCTTCGGCGAGAGCGGCGTCCCGGTCGCACACCACGTGGTCGACTCCGACCACGGCCACGACGCGTTCCTCGTCGAGCCGGAACACGTCGGCCCGCCGGTGCGCGACTTCCTCGACGACGGCGTCGACGGCCGCGCGGTCACGGACGAGGGCGGCGACGACGGCGACGACCCGCGACCCGACTCGGACCACGCGCCGGTCCACGCGAGTCTGTTCAGGGGGTAGCCGGCGGCGTGCGGGCCGCGGTCGCGCGTGCCGACGGGCGGCGCTGCTGTCGAGGGACCGGCGGTCGGGAGCGAAACGCCGGGCCCCGCCGCCGCGAGGAACGTGCCCGATCAATCATGATAACGTTCATAGTTCCCGACCTCGTGGTGTGTGAGGTATGCCAGGCGGACACGCTCAGACCCTGCGACCGTTCATGTGGCGCGCGGAACGACTGTACCCGGACACCGAGATCGTCTCGCGCACCCACGAGGGGCGCACGCGACACACCTACAGCGAGTACGCCGATCGGACGGCACAGCTCGCGAACGCGCTGGACGATCACGGGATCGAGCGCGGCGACCGCGTCGCGACGTTCTGTTGGAACCACACGCGACACTTCGAGACGTACTTCGGCGTGCCGAACACCGGCGCGCAGCTTCACACGATCAATCCCCTACTGCCGGACGAGCACATCCAGTACATCGTCGACGACGCCGACGACGAGGTCATCTTCGTCGACCCCTCGCTCGCCGAGAAGATCGCGGGCGCGGCGGAGGGCGCTGAGGAGTTCGAGGGCGTCGACTTCGTCGCGATGGGCTCGGAGGGGATCGACGCGCTCGACGCGCCGGCCTACGAGGAGTTCATCGCGGACCACTCGACCGAGTACGACTGGCCCGACCTCGACGGCGACCAGCCCGCCGGGCTCTGTTACACCTCCGGCACGACGGGGAGGCCGAAGGGCGTCGAGTACACGCAGTCGATGCTGTGGAGTCACACGATGGCCTCCCAGACGCCGCAGGGGATCCCGATGGAGGACTCCGACGTCGTCATGCCCGTCGTCCCCATGTTCCACGTCAACGCGTGGGGGATGCCGTTCACCGCGGCCGCCGCGGGCGCGAAACACGTCTACCCCGGGCCGTCGCCGGACCCGGCCGACCTCGCGGCGCTGATCGAAGAGGAGGGCGTAACCATCTCCGCCGGCGTCCCGACGGTGTGGCTCGGCCTCCGCGAGTACATCGAGGGAGGCAACGAGGTGGACCTCTCGACGCTCGACACCGTGATCATCGGCGGCGCGGCCGCGCCGCAGGCGCTCATCGAGTGGTACGACGAGCGCGACGTCGAGGTGCTCCACGCGTGGGGGATGACGGAGCTGTCGCCGATCGGCACCGTCTCGCACCTCAAGAGCGACCTGCGCGACGCCGACTACGACACCCAGGTGAACAAGCGCTCGAAGCAGGGGCTCGTCGCGCCCGGCCTGGAGTTCGAGGTCATCGACGAGGACGGAGAGGAGATCCCGTGGGACGGCGAGGCGTTCGGCGAACTCCGCATCCGCGGCCCGTGGGTCACGAAGGAGTACTTCAAGCGCCCGGAGGCCAACGAGGAGGAGTTCGTCGACGGCTGGCTGAAGACCGGCGACGTGGTCACCGTCGACGAGGACGGCTACATGCAGCTCGTCGACCGGACGAAAGACGTGATCAAGTCGGGCGGCGAGTGGATCTCCAGCGTCGAGTTAGAGAACGCGATCATGGCTTACGACGGCGTCAGCGAGGCGGCCGTCGTCGGCGTGCCCCACGAGCGCTGGCAGGAGCGCCCCGTGGCGTTCGTCGTCGTGGCCGAGGGCGTCGACCGCGAGGACCTCGTCGACCGGATCGAGACCGGGCTCCGCGAGGAGTACCCCAAGTGGTGGCTGCCGGACGCGGTGGAGTTCATCGACGAGGTACCGAAGACCGCCACCGGGAAGTTCTCGAAGAAGGACCTCCGCGAGCAGTACGGCGACCAGTCGCTCGTCGAGGGGGCCGTGCCGGAAGACGACGCGCCCGACGCGGAGTGACGGCGGCGTAGCCCGGAATTCGGCGGGTTCAGTCGTCGCGGTCGCTTTTCGCTCGTCGCAGTCGGTTTTCAGTCGTCGCGTTCGCCGACGACCCACTTGTGCGAGTAGCTCTCCCCGCAGGTACAGTGTGCGTACGCGTGTACCACGTCGCCCTCGGCGTAGAGGCCGCCGACCTCCTCGTTTTGCGCCTCCGCGAACGCGAAGACGAACCGGACGTCGTGGTCGTCGTCGGGGTCCTCCTCGGCGAAGGGACACGCGCCGTCGTCGAGCGAGCGCGCGATCTCGCCTTCGGCGCCCATCGCCGTCTTCGCGAACTCCATCGCGCCCATGCCCGTCCCGGCCTGGAACGCGGAGCGACCGGTCTCGCCGTCGAGGATCAGCCGGACGCCGCCGTCGACCTCGCTGCCCACGCTCCGGAGTCGGGAGTCGTCGTCGAGGTACGCGTCGCTCACGTAGAAGACCACGTCTTCGAGCCGCTCGCCCGCGAGAAACTCGTCGAGGTTGCTCATGCCGGGCGGAGGCGCGTGAGCGGTAAAAGGAGTGCGTGTCGCGGCCGGGCGGAAGCGGAGAGAGCGGCCCGAACCGATGTTAAATCGTGTAGAATAGGGGTAAGCGTTAATACGTACCACGGAGATCCGACGCGTAATGAGTGCGCAGACGAGATCCGGAGACCGGCTCGCCGAGTGGGCACAGCTGGTCGACGAGGACGTTCCGAAAGAGCTCCGAGAGGAGCGCTCGACCGACGGATAACTTTCACCCCGCTTCGCGAAGCCTTTAGGCCGGTGCCGGCCAAGAGCCGTCGATGGCGACCGAGGCCGCCGGGATCGACCGACCCCTGCTCGTCGACGGGTTCTTACAGCGCCGCCGCTACCAGCTCCGGCTGGCCGACGCCGCGGCCGACGACCACACCCTCGTCTGTCTCCCGACCGGCCTCGGCAAGACGACCGTCAGCTTGCTCGTCACCGCCGAGCGGCTCGACGGAGTCGGCGGGAAGGCGCTGTTTTTGGCGCCGACGAAGCCGCTCGTCCAGCAGCACGCGGACTTCTACCGGGAGGCCCTCTCGGTCCCCGACGACGAGATCGTCGTGTTCACCGGCGACGTGAAGCCGGACGACCGGGCCGCGCTCTGGGAGGACGCCCGGATCGTGATCGCGACGCCGCAGGTGGTCGAGAACGACCTCGTCGGCAACCGGATCTCGCTGCGCGACGTGACCCACCTCACCTTCGACGAGTGCCACCGCGCGACCGGCGACTACGCGTACGTCTACATCGCGGAGCGCTACCACGCCGACGCGGCCGACCCGCTCGTCACCGGGATGTCGGCCTCGCCGGGCGGCGACACCGAGGAGATCGAGACGGTCTGTGAGAACCTCGGCCTCGTCAACGTCGAGGTGATGACGGAGGACGACGCCGACGTCGACGAGTACACCCACGACACCGACGTCCAGTGGGAGCAGGTGACGCTCCCCGACGAGGTCCTCGCGATCCGCGACGCCCTCAACGAGGTGATCACCGACCGGCTGGAGAAGCTGAAACAGCTGGGCGTGACGAACAAGACGAGCCCCGACCTCTCACAGAAGGACCTCAACAAGATGCGGGGACAGCTGAAACGGATGATGGACAACGACCAGTCGGACGGGTACAAGGGGATGAGTACCCACGCCGAGGTGATGAAGCTCCGGCGCGCGACCGAGCTGGTCGAGACCCAGTCGGTCGAGTCCGTCCGGCGCTACTTCGAGCGCCAGCGCGAGGCCGCGCGCTCGTCGGGCGCCTCGAAGGCGAGCCAACGGATGGTCGCGGACCCCAAGGTACGAGAGGCGATGCGGAAGGCGGAGTCGTTCGACGGGCTCCACCCGAAGTTCTCGAAGGCGCGCATCCTGCTCGCCGAGACGCTCGGCATCGACGGCGGCGAGCGCGCCATCCTCTTCACCGAGTCCCGCGACACCGCCGAGGCGCTCGTGGAGTTCCTCTCGGCGAGCTTCGACGTCCGCAAGTTCGTCGGGCAGGGCGACAAGGAGGGTTCCGACGGCATGAGCCAGAAACAGCAACAGGAGACCCTCGACGAGTTCAAGAACGGCGACTTCGAGGTGCTCGTCTCCACGTCGGTCGCCGAGGAGGGGCTGGACGTGCCCGAGGTCGACTTAGTCTGTTTCTACGAGCCCGTCCCGACCGCGATCCGCTCGATCCAGCGGAAGGGTCGGACCGGCCGGCAGGCCGAGGGGAAAGTCGTCGTGTTGATGGCCGAAGACACCCGCGACGAGGCGTTCTTCTGGATCTCGCGGCGCCGCGAGAAGAAGATGGCGAGCCAGCTCTCGGAGCTGAAGGAGGCCACCGACGACATCGAGGAGACCGTCGGCGACGACGGGCAGGCCGGGCTCGACGCGTTCGGCGGCGACTCGGGCGACGACGGGTCGGAGGAGGACGCCGCCCGCGACGAGGAGGCCACAGGATCGGACGACGGCGACGACGCGGACGGCGACGACAGCGAGGACGACGCCGGACTCACCGACTTCGCGGCCGAGGCGCGGGACGACGAGGAGGACGACGCGGGCGGCGACGAGGCGAGCGCCGGCGACGCTGACGAGAGCGCCGACGGCGTCGTCGCGACCGCGGGCGTCGAGGACGGAGTCGAGGTCGTCGTCGACCAGCGCGAGCTCGACTCCTCCATCGCGAAGGACCTCTCGACGCGCGACGGCCTCGTCACCCGGCTGGAGACGCTCGCGGTCGGCGACTACGTCCTCTCGGACCGCGTGGCCGTCGAGCGCAAGTCCGCGGCCGACTTCGTCGACTCGATGCTCGACGGCGACCGCTCGATGTTCGAGCAGGTCGGCGAGCTCTCGCGGGCGTACGCCCGCCCCGTGATGGTCGTCGAGGGGACGAACCTCTACGGGCAGCGGGACATCGAACCCAACGCGATCCGCGGCGCGCTCGCGTCGCTCGCGGTCGACTTCGACGTGAGCGTCCTCCGCACCGAAGGCGAGGAGGACACCACCGAACTGCTCGCGACCATCGCCAAGCGCGAGCAGGAGACGCGCGACCGCGAGGTGAGCGTCCACGGCGAGAAGACGACGAAGACCCGCGCGGAACAGCAGGAGTACGTCGTCTCCGCTATCGCGGATATCGGCCCGGTCACGGCCCGGACCCTCCTCGAACACTTCGGCACCGTCGAGGCCGTGATGACCGCGCCCGAGGACGACTTACTGGAGGTCGACGGCGTCGGCCCGGTGACCGCGGAGCGCATCCGCGAGGTCGTCGGGAGCGAGTACGAATAGCCTTGATCGACGGTACGAACGGCAACGGCGGCGAAAGGATATTGTATACGAGGTAGTATACGAGCAGATATGAGCAAGAGCATCCGCGTCGACGAGGAGACACACGCCGCGCTCGCGTCGCTGAAAGGTGACGACGAGACCTTCGACGACCTGCTGACGCGGTTGCTTCGCGAGCGCCGCGAGGATATCCGGTCCGGGGCCGGTCTGTGGGAGGGAACCGACGCGCCGGAGCGCGCCCGAGAGAGACGCCGGGAGATGAAACGCGGGGTCGACTCGCGGTGACCCTGTACGACAGTAGCGTCCTCATCGATTACCTCGCCGGACGATCCCCCGCCGTCGAATATGTCGAGTCTCACGCCGACGAGCGTGCGGTCGCTCCGCCGCTCGTGCTGTTCGAAGTGTATCAAGGAGAGGTCTTCAAGGCGGGATCGACGGACCTCGGCGCGGTCGACGAGGCGCTGGACTGGATAGATGTGATCGACACGTCGTCGGCAGTCGCTCGCGAAGCGGCGGTGCTTCAAGATGCGCTCCGTGATCGGGGAGATTCCCTCGCTGCCCGCGACGCGTTCATCGCGGGGGGCGCCGTCGCACAGGACGAACGGCTCGCCGTGTCGGACACCGACTTCAACGTCGATGGGATTCGTGACGCACTCAACGTCGATTTCGTCTGAGGGGTTCAGTCGAACCCGCTCACCAGCGTCACGGCCCACTGCCCGAGGTCGTACTCCGAGCGGACCTCCACGCGCGTCACCCACTTCACCCACTGGAACCCCCGCCGGTCGGGCGCGACCAGCCGCGCGGGCGCGCCGTGGCCGTGCGAGAGGCGCTCCCCGCCGACGTGCGTCGCGAGCAGCGCGTCCTCGGCCTCCTCGATCGGCAGGCTCCAACGGTAGCCCGTCACGGACGTGAACCGGACGTAGGCCGAGTCGCGGTCCGAGCTGTCGGAGTCGACCCCGCCCGCCGCGTCGAGCAGGTCACCGACACGGATCCCGCTCCACTCCTGGACCGTGTACCAGCCGCTCGTACAGTCGAGCAGCGCCTCCGTCTCGTGGCCGGCGGCGAGGTCGGCGGCGGTCAGTTCGACGGGGTCGCTCACGAGGCCGTCGACCGCCAGCCGGTAGTCGTCGCGGTCGATCGGGTCCGGGTCGTCGGCGACCCACGAGGTGATCGGGAAGGCGGCGTTGCCGGCGCCCTCGCGGGGCTGTGAGCCGGTGAATCGCCGGTCCGCGCCGGCGGTGTCGAGGGCGTCGTTGACCCCCTGTTGGAGCCGGTAGGTCGCACCGCCGGCCGCCAGCAGCGCGAAGTACCGGACCGCGGTCCGGCGGCGCTCGAAGTCGACGCGGCGCGGGAGCCGGAACCGGGTCGACGCGTGGCCGGCCACGAGCGGGACGAGGGCGAGCCCGAAACCGACGTGGACGGAGAGTAAGGTCCAGTACGAGAGCCGCACATCGAGGCCGAACACCCACGCGACGCCGGTCCCGATCGCGCCGACCGCGGCGACGAGCGTCAGAACGGACAGCGCGGTCGACCGCTGCCAGAGGTTCGGGTCGGTGAGCCGGCGGCGGACGCGCGCGAGCTTCCACGCGAGCAGCGCGACGATGCCGACCCCCAACGCGCGATGGAGCCAGAACAACGGCCACCCCTCGGGGACGCCGACGGTGAAGGAGACCAGCCCGGTCACCGCCTCGGCGACGACGAACGCGAACAGCGACCAGTCGACCGCCCGCGGCGGCGGCTCCAGGCGGTCGATTGCGCTCCGGAGTCGGTCCCTCGCGGTCATCTACGCGTGGTACGTGCTAGCGAGTCAAAAGGGTACAGTCCACGGGGGATCGTCGCGCTCGCTACAGCTCGTACACTTCGCCGTCGACCGCCAGCGGCTCTTCGAACGCCTCGTCGGCGGGGTAGAAGTGCGCGAGGTGGACGAGCCGCGTCCGGTCGGGGTCGAGCTCGTCCGCGAGCGCAAGCGCGCCCTCCCGAGTCATGTGTTTCGTGCCGAACGTCCGCGGGACGCCGTCGGGGCCCTCGTGGCGCCCGCCGATCGGGTGGTGTTCGCACAGCGACGCGGGGACGATGGCGTCCGCGAGCAGGAGGTCCGCGTCGGCGAGCGCCTCGCGGGAGGGTTCGGGAACGTCGTAGCTGGTGTCGCCGGTAAGCGAGAGCTTCGCGCCCGTCTCCGGGTCCTCGATGACGACGCCGTAACAGACGAGCGGCGGGTGATCGACCGGGACGAACCGCACCTCGAAGCCGCAGGTCTCGAAGGGCGTCATCGGCTCGCGGGCGTGGACGCCGATCCGGTCTTCGAGGTAGTCGTACTTACCGCGGATCGTCTCCGCGACGCTCTCGTCGGTCGCGGGGTCGGTCTCGTTCGGAGCGTGGACGGGGAGCCCGTCGACGAGCCGGTAGACGTTCCCCAGCCCGTCGAGGTGGTCGAAGTGGATGTGGGTCACGAGCCCGGCGTCCGGGAGGGGAACGTCGGCCGCGAGGAACTGCTGTCTGAAGTCGGGACTGAAGTCGACGAGCAGCGACTCGCCGGTCCGCTCGTTGGCGACGTGAACGGAGAAGCGCGACCGCGACACCCCGCGCTCGCGGGCCGCCTCGCAGGTGTCGCAGTCACAGCCCACCGTCGGCGTGCCCGTCGTGTCGCCCGTTCCGAGGAGGGTGACCCGCATGGAGCGTGGTCGGCGGGCCACGGACTTAGCGTCCGTGGTCGGGGATGGCGTCTCGACGGGGCGGGGGATGTCCTCGCGGCGGTCCGCCGGGCCGCGGGCGTCGGCGCGACCGCGACGTATAACCCCGAGCCGACTCGACCCGGACGCATGCACACCAGTCGCAGCCTCACCCTCGCGCGGCTCCCGTCGGGAGTGCCGGTCAGGACGACCGTCCACGCGTACGGCGACGGGAAGCTCGTCGACGGCGAGGACGGCGCCGAACTCGACGCGCCGAACGGGTCGCCCGTGGTGTACGCGCAGGCGGCCCAACACGGACGGGAGGTGAACGGGGCCGCGGTCCTCCGGCGGCTCCACGACCGGCTCGTCGGCGAGGCGTCGCGGGGACCGACGGCCGCCGACCTCGACGGGACCCTCGTGACGGTGCCCGTCGCCGACCCGCTCACATTCGACCGCGTCTCGTACACGACGCCGGAGTCGCTCGACTCGCGGCAGCCGAACATGAACCGCTGCTGGCCCGGCGACGCCGAGGGATCGCTCCACGAGCGGATGGCTGCGCGCCTCTGGTCGCTCGCGAGCGAGGCGGACGCGGTCGTCGACCTCCACACCGGCTCGCCGGCGATGGCGACGCACACGGTGTTCATGCGCGGCGACGACGCCTGCCGCGGTCTCGCGGAGGCGTTCGGCACCGACCTGCTACTGGCGGAGGCGGCCGGCGATGACGCGGAGACCGAGTGGAGCGAGCGGGGGTTCGCCGGGAAGTTCCGAGTCGCGGCCACGCGCGAGGGGATCCCGACGGTGACGCCCGAACTCGCACACAGCCGGGAGGTGGTTCCCGAGGCGGTCGAGGCCGGCGTGTCGGGGATGGTCGGGGCGTTGCGCCACGAGGGACTGCTCGACGGCGAGCCCGAGCCGTGGGACGGGATCGTCGCGCGGAACCACCTCGGCCGCGTGACCGCGGCGGACTCGGGCCTGTTCGTTCCGGAGTCGGGCCTCGCAGTCGGCGACCGAGTCGCGGAGGGCGACCGCGTCGGCGAGGTGTTCGACCCGACGACCTTCGAGACGCTCCAGACCGCGCGCGCCGACCGGGACGGCATCGCGTACTCCGTCGCGCGGGAGTCGACCGTCACGGCGGGCTCGACGCTCGTCGGTGTGGCCGAGCGGATCGACGAAGAGTAGGGGTCGAGTCGGACTGTGGCCGGGAGCGTCCGAGCCCCTCGACGCTGCCCGTTACGGGCGACGCACGCGGATCTTCCCGTCTCCCGCGACGGTGATGTACAGTCGGCGACGGACCTCGCGGCCGTGGACCGCGTCGCCGGCGCGGTCGCCGATCGCTTTCATCAGCTCCGGCGCCGTGTGGTTCACCTTGACCCCGGCGTCGTCACAGGCGTCGTACACCCGCTTCGGCGCGTCGTAGAGGTCAGTCCCCGCCTCGATCTCGACGCGGACCGGGGCGGACAGCGCCTCGGCGAACGCGACCGTCTCGCGGGCGCGCTCGACGTTGTCGCGGGCGCTCGCCTCGACGCTGGAGACGTTCGCGCGCGAGGTGCCGAGCCGGTCCGCGATGTCCGACTGGCGGAGCCCGCGCTCGCGGAGCGCCAGTACCTCCGCTTGGCGTCGGGTGAGCACGCTCTCGTCGGCGTCGAACCCGGCCCGCTGTAGGACCGCGTCGGCGTCGATGTCCGCGGGGTCGGGTCGCCCGTCGTCTGCCACCATGCGATCACCGACGTGCCGGGCGCTCAAAAAACGGCGGTTTCACGCGATGAGAGCGGCGCGGAATCCAGCGGCAAAAGAGAGGTTACGCGGTACGGGTGCGGAAATTTCGCGGCGGATCGACGGCGTCCGGACTGTCCGTGGGGTGGGGCTCCCCCGGGACGCCGTCACTTGCCCCAGAAGTTCTCGCGGCTGCCGAGTCGCTCGCGGTCCGGGCGGTCGCGGCGGTGGTTCTCGTCGTCGCCTTCGTCGGCCTCGCCATCGGCCGCGTCGGCCGTCTCCCCGTCGTCGCCCTCCTCGTCTTCCGGGTCGTCGGGGAGGCGCTCGAGCACGTCCTGTGCCGTCGCGTGGCTGGACTTGACGCGGTGGATCTTGACCTCCGCGCGCGCCGGCGGGAGCAGCCCGTCGACGAGGACGATGAACCCGTCGTCGGTGCGGCCGACGCCGGCACCGCTCTCGTGGATGTCGTCGACCTCGACGACGACCGCTTCGCCGGGTTGGACCGGCTGCTGTTTCAGCTCGTAGATCGGCATGTCGTAGTGGTTACACCACTCCGCGCCGCCCTTGTTGCCGTAGTGTTGGCACCCCATTCCCTCGATCCGTTCGTCGAAGCTGGGGCAGTCGTCGGCGAGTGGACAGTCCGCCATACCGTAGGGGAGACCGGCCGCCGTTGTAAACGTTTTCGACTCTCAGGCCGAGATTTGCGAAAACGGCCGATTCACACGGATGAGCGGCGACTGATGACCACGGGCGGGAACGCGGGGCCGGGGGAGGCCGCGGGTCGAAAGGGGCTCAGAGGAACTCGCGGACCTCCGAGTACCACATGTCGTGGTGGTCGACGGCGTCGAGCGCGTCCGCCACGTCGACCGCGATGGCGTGCCAGCAGCGCTCGTCGGGGTCGTCCGCGTCGAGGTTGTACGTCGCGTCCGCGCAGTTGCACTCCCCGTCTTCGATCACGTACTCGTCCTCGTGGCCGACGACGACGGTGAAGTCTCGGTAGCGCTTCACGCGCCCCTCGCCGACGGCCTCGATGGCGCGCTGGCCGCGGTCGCCGTGGGCGTCGACGAGGGCCGCGGCGATCGGGCCGGTCAGCTCTCCGGCCTCGTCGATCGCCGCGCGCCAGTCGTCGACCGGCTCCATGCCGATCGGTTCTCGGGCGGGCGGTTAAATCCCGTCGGTCGGATCGGGCGGCGAAGAATGGTTCGACCGCGGAACGGCCGCGAGCCGGTCGATCGCGACCGCCCTGAGAGGACCGACCGCGACGGCCTCGGCGCGCTACTCCAAGACGATCAGCGCGTCGCCCATGTCGACGCTGTCGCCCTCGGCGACGTGGACGCCCGCGACCGTCCCGCCGCGCTCGGCGACCACGTCGTTTTCCATCTTCATCGCTTCGAGGACGCACACCACGTCGCCGGCGGCGACCTCGTCGCCCTCGGCGACGTCGACCGAGAGGATCGTCCCCTGCATCTCCGCCTCGATGGCCTCGCCGCCCTCCGCGACGTCGACGTCGCCGTCGTCGCCGTCGTCGGACTTCGCCTGCGGCGGGCGCTGTCGGCCGCCGCTCCCGCCGCTCTCCGGGACCGGGACGGCGGGCGCGCCGCGCTCCTCCAGTTCGACCTCGAAGCGCTTCCCGTTCACCTCGACGGTGAACTCGCGTTCGGTCACCTCCTCGTCGTCTTCGCCCGCGGCCGACGACTCGGTGCCCCACTTCGCCTGCGCGTCGGCGACGCGCTCGGCGTCCAACTCCTCGTCGAGGTACTTCGTCGTGTGCGTGCCGTCGACGAACCGCTGGTCGTCGAGCATGAGCCGGTGGAACGGGACGATGGTGACGACCCCTTCGAGGTCGTACTCCGCGAGCGCGCGCTTCGAGCGCGCGAGACACTCCCCGCGGTCGGCGCCCCAGACGATCAGCTTCGCGATCATCGAGTCGTAGTCGGTGACCAGCTCGTCGCCCTGCCGGAGCGCGTCGTCGACGCGCACGCCGATCCCGCCCGGCGGGTCGTACGTGTCCAGCGATCCCTCGTTGGCGGGCTGGAAGTCGTTCGCAGCGTTCTCGGCGTTGATCCGGAACTCGATTGCGTGCCCGTCCAGCTCGACGTCGGCCTGCGAGACGGACATCCCCTCCCCGCTGGCGACCCGGAGCTGCTGTTTGACGATGTCGATCCCGGTCAGCGCCTCGGTGACGGTGTGTTCGACCTGGATCCGGGTGTTGACTTCGAGGAAGTAGAAGGGGGTGTCGGGCCCGAGCGGCTCCGAGGGGTCGCGGTCGGGGTCCTCCTCGACGAGGAACTCGACCGTTCCGGCGTTGGTGTAGTCGGCGGCGGCGACGCCGCGGCGGGCGGCCTCGCCGATCCGCTCGCGCAGTTCGTCGGAGAGCGCCGGGGAGGGACCCTCCTCGATCACCTTCTGGTGGCGGCGCTGGAGCGAGCAGTCGCGCTCGCCGAGGTGGACCACGTCGCTCTCGGTGACCGCGGCGTCGTCGACCGCGTCGGCGGCGGCGGCCGCCGGGTCGTCCGCGACGATCTGTACCTCCACGTGGCGGGGGGTCTGGAGGTAGCGTTCGAGGTACACCGAGTCGTTCGAGAAGTACGCCTCGCCCTCGCGTTTCGCGGACTCGAGCGCCTCCTCGGCCTCCTCGGCGCTCTCGACGACCTTCATGCCGCGGCCGCCGCCGCCCCCCTCGGCTTTGATCGCGACCGGGTAACCGTACTCGTCGCCGAAGTCGGTCACCGCCTCGACGTCGGTGACCGGCTCGGTCGTCCCGGGGACGATCGGCACGTCCGCGTCGTCCATCACCCGGCGTGCGTGGGTCTTCTCGCCGAGGCGCTCCATCGCGTCGCTCGAGGGGCCGACCCACGTGATCCCGTCCGTCGCCTCGACGCGGGCCGCGAAGTCGGCGTTCTCCGCGAGGAAGCCGTAGCCGGGGTGGATCGCGTCGGCGTCGGCGGACCGGGCCGCCTCGACGACCGCCTCGCCGTCCAGGTACGAGTCGGCCGCGCGGGCGGGCCCGACGTTGTACGCCTCGTCGGCGTAGCGGACGTGGCCGCCGTGTTTGTCGGCGTCGCTGTAGACGGCGACGGTGTCGACGCCCAACTCCTCACAGGCGCGCATCACCCGGACCGCGATCTCGCCGCGGTTCGCCACGAGAACCTTATCGAACATTCCTGTCGGTTGTTCCACGAACTGCTACCAAACTCTGTCGGTCCGTAGCGGGCCGCGCCCGCTCCGGGAGCGGAGCCGAACCGTCCCGGGACGGTTAAGGGGACGCCGGGCGCCACGTTCCGGTATGCTCGACGCGGGAAACCCGTACATGCTGCCGTCGGTCCTGGTCGGTGCCGCCGTCTACCTCGGACTCACGGTCGTCACCGACGCATCGCTACCGGTCCGGGTCGGGGCGCTCCTCGTGTTCGTGGTCGTCGTCCCGACCGCGCTCAACCGCCTGTTCGGCGGCCGCGACACGGCCGAGATGGCGGGCGACGAGGCGACCGGCGACGACCCGCGCTGATCGCTCCGTCGCGCGAGCCAGTACCACACATATAACTGTCAGCGGACGTATCATCCGGCGCGCCCTGAGTCAGGGCCGGGTCGGCGGCGTGGCGGGTCTCCGTCGCGCCGTCGGGGGAATGTACGCGACCGGGCGTCCCCGCGTCCGGCGATTCTATTCGACGAGCAACATCGTGAGCAGCGCGAGCGCTCGGCCGATCGGTCCTCGCGACCGCGCGGAACCGAGCGCTCAGAACCGGTCGCTCCGGCCGACCGCGGTCCACGGGTCCGCCGGCGCGTCCGCGGGAACGCGCACCCGCCGCCGGTGAAGCCGCTCGACTCGGGCGGCGAGGCCCCAGCGGTCCTCGCCGCGGCCGTCGTCCTCGTCGCCCGCGGCCGCGGCCGCGGCGAGTTCGCCGTCGCGGAGGTGCGCCGCGACCGCCGCGGCGATGGCGGCCGCCTCGTCGTCGACGGCGTCGTCGGGGATCGACAGGCCGGCGAGCGCGAGTTCGGGGCCGTCGCCGCCGAGGTTCTCCCCGCCCGCGGGACTCCCGTCGTCCGTCGCCCGGTCGTCCGCCGCCATCAGATCGGGATGTTGCCGTGTTTCTTCGCCGGCTGGTCGGAGCGTTTCCCCTTCAGCATCTTCAGGTCCTCGACGAGGCGGGCGCGCGTCTCGGTCGGCTCGATCACGTCGTCGACGAAGCCGCGGTCGGCGGCGGTGTAGGGGTTCGCGAACTCCTCGCGGTACTCGTCGATGAGCTCCTGTCTGCGCGCGTCGGGGTCGTCCGCCTCGTTCAGCTCCTCGCGGTAGAGGACGTTGACCGCGCCCTTCGGCCCCATCACCGCGATCTCGGCGGTCGGCCACGCGTAGTTGACGTCGCCGCCGATGTGCTTCGAGGACATCACGCAGTAGGCGCCGCCGTACGCCTTTCGGGTGATGACGGTGAGCAGCGGGACGGTGGCCTCGGAGAAGGCGTATAGCAGCTTCGCGCCGTGGCGGATGATCCCGTTGTGCTCCTGGTCGGTGCCGGGCATGAAGCCGGGCACGTCCTCGAACGTGACGATCGGGATGTTGAACGCGTCACAGAAGCGGACGAACCGCGCGCCCTTCTGGCTCGACTCGATGTCGAGCGTGCCGGCGTTCACGCGGGGGTTGTTCGCGACGACGCCGACGGAGTGGCCGTCGAGCCGGGCGAAGCCGACGACGATGTTCTTCGCGAAGTTCTCCTGGACCTCGAAGAAGGAGCCCTCGTCGGTCACGCTCGCGATCACGTCTTTCATGTCGTACGGCTTCCGGGGCGCGTCGGGGACGATCTCGGCCAGTTCGTCGTCGGCGCGCTCGGGGTCGTCCCACGGCTCGACGCGCGGCGGGTCCTCCACGTTGTTGGCGGGGAGATACGAGAGCAGACGCGCGATGTTGTCCAACGCGTCCTCCTCGCTGTCCTCCGCGAAGTGCGCGACGCCGGAGGTCGACGAGTGGGTGACCGCGCCGCCGAGCTCCTCGAAGCTCACCTCCTCGCCGGTGACCGTCTCGATGACGTCCGGCCCGGTGATGAACATGTGCGAGGTGTCTTTCACCATGAACGTGAAGTCCGTGATGGCGGGAGAGTACACCGCGCCGCCGGCGCACGGCCCCATGATCGCCGATATCTGCGGGATCACGCCGGACGCCTCGGTGTTGCGCCGGAAGATCTCGGCGAAGCCGCCGAGCGAGGCGACGCCCTCCTGTATCCGGGCGCCCGCGGAGTCGTTGAGGCCGACGACCGGCGCGCCCACGTCCATCGCCTTGTCCATCACCTTGCACACCTTCTCGGCGAACACCTCGCCGAGGGAGCCGCCGAAGACGGTGAAGTCGTGCGCGAACACGAACGTCTTCCGACCGTTCACCTCGCCGTAGCCCGTCACCACGCCGTCGCCCGGGATCTGTTTTTCCTCCATCCCGAACGTGTGGTTGCGGTGGGTTCGGAACCGGTCGAACTCGTGGAAGGTGCCGTCGTCGAGGAAGTAGTCGATCCGCTCGCGGGCGGTCATCTTCCCTTTGTCGTGTTGGGACCGTATCCGGTCTTCGCCCCCGCCTTTCGACGCCCGCTCGCGGCGCTCGCGGAGGTCTTCGATGCGGTCGTCCATCGTCACGGCGGACCACCCTGCGTCATTACCTCGTGGGTCGGCGAGCGCCGTCAAAAGGGTTCCCCTATCCGACGTTTTCGGATTCGACGCGCGTCGAACGACGAGCGAGAGAGGCGGCCGGACGGCGGTCGGGGGAACGCGGTCGCACGACCCGGGAGAAGCGGACGCGCGACGGCGGCGACGCAGACGCCGCGACCGCCGCGGAACGGCCCTGCCTCGGGTTCACACGGCGAACGGCGCTTCGACGCTTTTAAACCTCCGATGGACCTCTCTCCGATGAGACAGGCTTCGCCTGTTTCACTGACCCGTAGGAGCGACCTGCGTACTACGGAGGTGAAAATGGCAGACACAATACAAGAGGCCGTAACCCTCGCACTCGACGATGCGCCCGAGCGGAACTTCCGCGAGACCGTGGACATCGCGATCAACCTGCGAGACCTCGACCTCAACGATCCGTCGAACCGTATCGACGAGTCCGTCGTGCTGCCGTCTGGAACGGGGCAGGAGACACAGATCGTCGTCTTCGCGGAGGGCGAAACCGCCGTCCGCGCACAGGACGTCGCTGACGAAGTACTCGACAGCGACGACCTCGAAGACCTCGGAGACGACGACGACCGCGCAAAGGATCTGGCCGACGACACTGACTTCTTCGTCGCAGAGGCCAACCTGATGCAGGACATCGGTCGGTACCTCGGTACCGTCCTCGGTCCGCGCGGGAAGATGCCTACCCCACTACAGCCGGACGACGACATCGTCGACACAGTCAATCGGATGAAGAACACGGTGCAGCTCCGGTCGCGCGACCGGCGCACGTTCCACACCCGCGTCGGTGCCGAGGACATGAGTCCCGACGCGATCTCGGACAACATCGACGTCATCATCCGGCGACTCGAAGCAGACCTCGAGAAGGGCCCGCTCAACATCGACGGGATCTACGTGAAGACCACGATGGGTCCCGCGAGGGAGGTGCCCGTATGAGCTCGGTCCGCAAGACCGAGACGATCCCCGAGTGGAAACAGGAGGAAGTCGACGAGCTCGTCGAGTTCATCGACTCCTACCAGTCCGTCGGGATCGTCGGGGTGGCCGGCATCCCGAGCCGACAGCTTCAGGCCATGCGCCGGGAGCTCCACGGCTCGGCCGCCGTCCGCATGAGCCGCAACACGCTCACGAACCGGGCGCTCGAGGAGGTCGACGACGGCGTCGAGGCGCTGACGGAGTACGTCGCCGGTCAGGTGGCGCTCGTCGGCACCAACGACAACCCGTTCGGCCTCTTCAAGCAGCTCGAAGCCTCGAAGACCCCCGCCCCGATCAACGCGGGCGAGGTGACCCCCAACGACATCGTGATCCCCGAGGGCGACACCGGCGTCGACCCGGGACCGTTCGTCGGCGAGCTCCAGACGGTGGGCGCGTCCGCCCGCATCATGGACGGCTCGATCAAGGTGACCGAGGACTCGACCGTGCTGGAGGAGGGCGAGGTCGTCGACGACGACCTCGCGAACGTCCTCGTCGAGCTCGGCATCGAGCCCAAGGAAGTCGGCCTCGACCTGAAGGCCGTCTACTCCGAGGGCGTCCTGTTCGAGCCCGACGAACTCGAAATCGACGTCGACGAGTACCGCGCGGACGTCCAGTCCGCCGCGGCCGCCGCGCGCAACCTCTCCGTCAACGCCGCGTACCCGACGGCTGCCACCGCCGGCACCCTTCTCGCGAAGGCGTCCGGCGAGGCGAAGTCCGTCGGGCTGTTCGCGGAGATCGAGAGCCCGGACGTCGTGCCAGACCTGATCGGGAAGGCCGACGCCCAGCTGCGCGCGCTCGCGTCACAGATCGACGACGAGGAGGCGCTCCCCGAGGAGCTACAGGGCGTCGAGGCCGCGCCGGCGACTGAGCCGGCAGCCGACGACGCCGAGGAGGAACAGGCGGACGAAGACACGGAAGACGCCGAGGAGACCGACGACGCCGACGACGCCGACGACGACGACGGCGACGGCGGCGACGGACTCGGCGCGATGTTCGGATAACACGAGGTACACACCAATGGAATACGTTTACGCTGCGCTCATCCTGAACGAGACTGGCGAAGAGATCAACGAGGACAACATCACCGGCGTGCTGGAAGCCGCCGGCGTCGACGTCGAGGAATCCCGCGTCAAGGCGCTCGTCGCCGCGCTGGAGGACGTCGACATCGAGGAAGCCATCGAGACGGCCGCCGCGGCGCCCGCCGCCGGCGGCGCGTCTGCCGGTGGCTCCGCGGACGCCGACGCGGCCGACGAGGAGGCCGACGACGACGACGACGAGGCCGAGGCCGCCGACGAGGCGGACGACGACGACGAGGAAGACGGCGACGGCGGCGAAGGGCTCGGCGAGCTCTTCGGCTGAGCCGGCGCTCGACTCCCGTCGACGCGGACCGAATCACCGATTTTTCGCGGCGCGAGGATATCCCGAGTGATAACGTCGTCCGCGGGTTTTTGTATCGATCCGCGGTACGGTGAGCCGACATGAAGATCGTCGACGGGGACAAAGCGGAGTGCGCGCGGTGCGAGGAGGTGTATCCGCTCGCGGACGTCTCGCTGCTCGAGAAGGAGACCAACCGAGACTACGAGCGGGTACTGTGCGAGGAGTGCGTCGAGGTCGTCGGCGTGCCGCAGGGCTACTCGCTGCGGCGAGACATCACGTTCCTGGCGCGGTGAGTCAGTCCACCGAGGCGGTGAGCCGCGAGGCCGGAAACGCGTACGTCTTCAGGTCGGTCAGCGCGGTCTCCGGTCGGAGCGACTCGACGTAGACGGCCTCGACGGCGGGCTCGTGGGCGCCGTAGGCGGCGTTCGACTCGTAGTCGGCGAGCGAGCGGTCCGCGTCGGTCCGATACGCGTCGGCGCGATCGGTCGTGACCGCGGTCACGACGAGTCGTTTCCCCGTCTCGCGGTCTCCCACGACGGTCCCGGGGTCGAACGCGT
Source organism: Halorubrum ejinorense (assembly GCF_039522565.1). Taxonomy (GTDB): domain Archaea; phylum Halobacteriota; class Halobacteria; order Halobacteriales; family Haloferacaceae; genus Halorubrum; species Halorubrum ejinorense. Next base: position 293,653 of record NZ_BAAADQ010000001.1, read on the forward strand.
GCCGGTCACAGAGGTGTGACCCGCGGTCGTCGGCGGGGACGAACGTCGCAGTCCCGCAGACCGCACAGGCGCCGACGCGCTCGTCGGGGGCGGGAACGACGCCCGCGGTCACCGACAGCGCGACGCGGCGGAGGTGTTTACACCGGGCGCCGCGGATGGCGTGGTCGGGACAGGTACAGCTCCCGGCGTCGAGGTCGACGACGTACGTGCCGCCGTCGGTGTCGACGACGTACCGACGGTCGGGGAGCGGGCGGACGGTCATCGACTCCGAGAGGGCGCGCTCGGAGCGCTCGTCGACGGGCGGCGAACGCGCCGCTCGGGACGTGTCGGAGCGGTTCGGCTCGGCGGGTGACGCGGCTGTGTTTCGGGTGTGCGTCATGGGCGACGGCGAGGCTGGGCCTCGCTTCGGGTGGACGTAGGAGCCCGAGACTGGTAAACGCACCGCGGAAACCGATGAAACGGGCGCCTCACGACGCTTCGCCCGCGTTCGCCCCCCGATGTGGGGCGCCGGCCTCATCGAAGTCCTTTTTTAGTGGCGTCGGAAAATCGCAGCCATGGAAATCGACGCGGAGCTCCGTCGGCAGATCGCCGTCTCGCTCGCGGCGGCCGCGGCGTTCATCGTCGGACTGGTCGCGATCGGGGTCGTCTTCGGCGGGTCAACGGTGCTACCGGCGTCCGGGGCGATCGCCCTCGTCGCGCTGTTGGCCGGGTTCGTACTGCTGATGGGCGGCGTCGGCGTGTTCCTGATGCGCGCGGGCGACGAGTCGTAGTCGGCCCGCCCCGTTCCGCGGTCGACCGTCCCCCGACACTTCTTCGCTCCGTTCGACTCCTCGCGCGGGCCGGCCGCCGGTCGGCGGCGCGGTCAGCCCTCGCTCGGCTCGTCCGTCTCCCGGGCGGTCCGCCAGTCGGTCACCTCGTCGGCCGCGGCGACTCGCTTCTCGTAGTAGGAGAGCGGGTCCGCCGCGACCTGCATGTGGTCGTCCTCGTTGTGACAGATGCCGTAGTTCGCGAGCGTCTCGCAGGTCGGCGGGGGGTACTGCGTGCCCCGCTCGTCTGTCAGGTACTCGGTCTGGTAGCGGATCCCCTCGGCGTCGAGGCTCGTGTCCGCACAGAAGGCGACGACCTCGTCCGGCGTCATCCCGATTCCGACGAGGAACGCCATCAGCGCGAACGATTCGGCCGACGAGAGCGTCACGTCGCGTTCGGCCTTCTCGATCAGGTTGGTCATACACGGCGGGAACAGCGCGGGCGCGACGACGTCCGGCGGTTCCGCGTACGTCCGCTCCGAGAGCAGTCGCCGGAGGTCGGCGACGCGCGACTCCAGCTCGCCGGCTATCGGCTCGTCGACCGCGAAGGGAAGCCCCTCGGCGACCCGCTCTTCGACGGCCGCCTCCAGCGCCGTGAGCAGTTCGTCCCGGGAGACGCGCACCTCGCCGGCGGCCACCGCGCGGTTGACGAGGCGCCACGAGTCGCCCCACTCCGACGAGGTGAGCCGGAGGTACGGCCCGACGCCGATCCAGTAGTGGTCCGGGTCGCGGCCGGGACCGCCGGCCGCCGTCGCGGAGCCGCCCCCCGCACCACCGACGGCCGGCGCCGCGTCGGGGCGCACGGCGTCCGCGAGGTCGAACTCGGCGAGCAGATCGTCGAGCGCGACCGTCGCGGACGACACCGACCGCAGCTCGTCGTCGGTTTCGAGGTCGCTGCGGACGCGCTCCAGGGCGGTTCCCGCCTCCGCGGCGGCGTACTTCTCGATGGCGGGGTCGGAGTCGAGCAGCGAGACGAGGATCCGCGCGATGGGGTACGAGAGCAGCTCCGCCTGCGCGTCGTACGCCGACTCCCCGGGGAAGGAACCGCTCTCCGAGGCGACCGTCCCCTCGAGGAGGGCGCGCTCGACGCGCTCGCGGGCTCGGTCGACGGCCGGCGCGTCGGCCGCGACGAGCTCGGGCAGCGACACCGCGGCCGCCGCGACGGCCTCGCGGGCGCTCGCGAAGAACGGGTACTTGGCGTCGAGCGCGTCCATGTCGGCGAGAGGTAGTGAGGGCCGGCGAATAAGCGGTGCGGTCCGCGGTCGGCGAGACGCCGAGGCCGCGGTCGGCGTGACGGGAGTCGCGAGAGGGAGCCGAGACCGCGGCGGCTACGCCTCTTCCTCCTCGACGGCCGCGCCGGGGGCGTTCGACTTGACGCTTTCGAGCCCCTGTTTCGCCTTCTGTTTCGAGGCGTACCCCTGTCCGCCGTCGGCGATGACGTTGTCGTTGTCGTGGCGGAGCCGCCAGCGGTACTCGTCGGCGTTGTCGCGGAACAGCTCGAAGGTCGCGTCGCTGCCGCCGTCCTCGGGCGCCTCCTCGTCGCGGGAGACGTCGACGACGTGCGCGCCCGGCGCGTTCCGCTGAACGCTCTCGATGCCGGAGCTCGCGTCGCGCTTGTCGGAGTACCCCTCGCCGCCGTCGGCGATGATGTTCCCGTTGTCGTGGACGAGCCGCCAGCGCCACTGGTCGGCGCTGTCGGGGTAGAGCTCGAACGTCGCCTTGCTCGCGGCCGCCTCCTCGTCGACGGCGGCCTCCTCGTCGGGCCACTCCACCTCGACCTCGAAGTGGACCGCCCCGTCCTCGCGTTCGAGTTCGACCTCGAGGTCGCCGGTCGCGGCCGGGTCGACGGTCACCGTTCCCTCGTCGTCGACCGGCACTGGCTCGCCGCGCCCGAGCGCCCGGGCGATGCGGCGGAAGTAGGTGGCGAGTCCCTGTCGGCTCCGCGACTCCTTCGACTCGTGAATGGTGTCCTCTGACATACACGGGACGGTCACGCCCGTGAAACAAAAGCGTGTGGTCGGACGGTCTGAGGGCTACGCGTCGCCCGGGCGCTCCGCGATGATCGTCTCGCCCGCGCTGACGCCGTCGCCCTCGGCGACCAGCAGGTCGTCGCGGGTCACGTCCGCGGGCAAGACGACGTCGGCGCGGGAGCCGAAGGAGACGTGGCCCACGCGGTCGCCGCGGTCGACGCGGTCGCCGGGCTCGACGGAGGGGTGGATGCGGCGGGCGAACCAGCCCGCGATGACGAGCAGTTCGTACTCGCCGAAGTCGATGGCGACCTGCTCGTTGCGGTCCGACTCCTTGTCGAACGCCGGGCGGTTGGCGCCGGGGCGGTGCCGGACCTCGCGGACCTCGCCCCCGATCGGCGCGCGGTTGACGTGGACGTCGGTGACGTTCATGAACACGCCGACGCGCAGCCGCGAGCCCTCCTCGCGCACCACCGAGACGGTGCCGTCCGCCGGGGAGAGGACGGCCTCGTCCGCGTCCGGCGGGTCGCGCTCCGGATCGCGGTGGAACCAGAGGACGCCGACCGCGAGCGCGACGAGCGCCGCCCCCACGGGCGGGAAGAGCGGGAGCGTGACGGCGCCCGCGAGCGCCGGCACGAGCGCGAGGGACCACGCCGCGTCGACCACCGGGAACGGCAGGAGCCGAGCGAGCGGCGGGGCGCGGGTCACGGCGCCACCTCCGGGTCCCGCAGCGCGGGCGAGAGCCGCCTCCGCCCCGCGGCCCAGGCGGCGAACAGGTGGACGAGGTGGGTCGCGTCGTCGAGCCCGTCGGTCAGGTCGAGGTCGGCCTCGCCGGCGAGCGCGTGGAGCCGCGCGAGGTCGTCGCCGCCGTACTCGGAGCCGGCGCGGGCCACGCGGAGTGTCTCCCGTAACAGCTCCTGCCCGTCGTACCCCTCGTCGAGGAGGTCGGACAGCGTGTCCCGAGCGTCGCCGAGGTCGCCGGCGCGGGCGGCCGCGAGCGCCTCGCGCAACTCGTCGTCGTCGCCGACCTCGCCGAGCGTCTCGTAGGCGGTCGACATGGTGATCTCGCCGCCCTCGACCGCGGTCGCCTGCGCCGAGAGGATCGCCTCGCGGAGGTCGCCGCCGGCCGCGCTGGCGACGAACTCCAGCCCGTCGCCGTCGTAGTCGACGCCCTCGCGGCCGCAGATCGTTTCGAGGACGTCTATCGTCTCGTCGGTGGTCGGCGAGCGAACGCGGACCGGGAAACAGCGCGACCGGATCGGCGCGATCAGCTTCGAGGGCTGCCGGGTCGCGATCACGAACTGGGTGGTCCGGTGGTGTTTCTCCATCACGCGCCGCAGCGCCTGCTGGAAGTCCTCGCGGATCGCCTCCGCGTTGTCCAAGAGGACCGTCTTGTACTCGCCGGACATCGGCGCGTACGACGCCGACTCCTTCAGCACGCGGTTTATCATGTCGCGTTTCGCCATGCGGCTCCGCCCCGCGAGGAACCCCTCGAACCGCGGGTCGGTGCGTATCTCCTTTTTAGTCCGACCGAAGAAGTCGGCGACGTTGATCTCGATCAGGTCGGCCTCCGGATCGGCGTGCGAGGCGTCCGCGAGCGCCCGCGCCGCCGCCGTCTTCCCGACGCCCGGGGGACCCTGAACGACGAGGTTCATCGGCTCGTCGACCGCGCGACGCAGGCGGTCGCGGGCCTCGTCCTGTCGGATCTCGTCGAGGTCGGGCGCGTGCGCGTCTGTCCACAGCGGTTCCTGCATCACCCGTGAGTCGGAGCCGCGCGGTCAAGAATCGGTCGGTCGGGACGGCGGACTACCGGCGTCCCGCGCGCTCGATCGCGCGCCCCCAGAGGTACGTGGCGACGAGGAGCCCGTACGCGAGGACGAAGGAGCCGATCAGCGGCCCGGCCCGCGACACGGTGAAGAGCGCGCCGCCGACCCCGACGGCGACGACGAGCGCGGTGAACCCGAGCGTCCAGCCGAAGAAGTAGGCGCCGTGACCGGCTACCGGCCAGAGCGCCGCCACGGTGAACGCCCGTCGGATCGACCCGTGTCGGCCGTAGGTCGCCAGTGCGATCGGGACCAGATAGAGCCCGATGACCCCCATGAACAGGACGGCCGTCGAGCCGGCGAGGATCACGGCGACCGGCGCGTCAGCCCCGGGCTCCAGCGTGACGATGCCGTAGAGGGTGACGAGGAGCGCGGCGAACGGCACGCCGAGGAGCGCCACGCAGACGACGATACCGCCGATCGACCGGCGGGCGAGCGTCCGGCCGTCTGCGAGGAAGGGCGGCATGGAGTCGCCCCGTTCGCTGGCGACCAGCACGCGGACCAGGTAGCCGACGACCGGGAGCGCGGGAAGCACCGGGACGACGGCCGACAGCGCGAAGAGCAGCCAGACGGCGAGGAGGGGTCGCTCCGCGGCGTCACCGGCGATCGGGTACGTGACCGCGGCGATCGAAGGGCGCATGGATGCGCTCACCCGCCGGACCGTAGTATGTTCGTCGGTCTCGAGTCGTCCGAGCGAGCGCCGAGCGGCGGCGAATACGACGGCGAGACGACACCGAGAAATTGACTTCAGAAATTGTTCTAAAAGAATGAGTAAGTATATATGGCAATCTTCCATCGTACAGCATGTAGTATCATGACAGACACAAGCGACCGACTATCACGACGACACTTCGTCGGAGCGACGGGGGCGGCGACGCTGACGGGCCTCGCCGGTTGTTCCGGTGGCGGTGACGGCGGCGACGGCAGCGACGGCAGCGATGGCAGCGACGGCGGCGACGGCGGCGACGGCGGCGACGGCAGCGACGGCGGAGCCCCGCTCGAAGTCCTCCACGCCTGGACCGGCGGTGACGGCGCGCGCGCCGCACAGGCGCTCGTCACGGCCTTCGAGGAGGAGTATCCGGATGTCGAACACGAGTTCAACCCCATCGGGGGCGGCGGCAACCAGAACCTGGACGCGGTCATCGCGAACCGGCTCCAGAACAACGATCCGCCGGGCGCCTTCGCCAACTGGCCCGGCCCGAACCTCCAGCGGTACGATGGCGTTCTGGGCGAGGTCGACGACGTGTGGGAGTCCGAGGGCTTCGCTGACGTGATGGTGGACGAGGCGGTCGACCTTCACCAGTATAACGGCGCGTACCGCGCCGTTCCGCTGGGGTCCCACCGGCTGAACTGCCTGTTCTACAACACGTCGGTCGTCGAAGACGCGGGCGTCGACCCCGACTCGCTGACGAGCGTGTCGGCGTTCATCGACGCGTTGGAGACCGTCCAGAGCGAGACGGACGCGATCCCGATGACCCACGGCGCGAGCGGGACCTGGACGACGACCCAGCTGTTCTCCTCGACGATGCTCGGCCAGGAGGGGTACGAGGCGTACATGAACTTCCTCGACGGCAGCCCCGACGAGGCCGCCGTTCAGGCGACTTTCGAGTCGCTGGCGGAGATCCTCGACAACTACATCAACGAGGACGCCTCCTCGATCGGACTCACGGAGTCCAACCAGAACATCATCGAGGGGAACGCGGCGTTCATCCACCAAGGTAACTGGGCGGCCGGCGCCTACCGGAACGCCGAGGACTTCAGCTACAACGAGGACTGGGGCTTCAAGACCTACCCCGGCTCGGAGGGCATGTACATGCTCCACTTCGACTCGTTCCTCTACCCCTCGGGCAACCCGACCCCGGACGCGGCGGACAAGTTCATGCAGTTCGTCGGGAGCGAGGCGGCACAGGTCGCGTTCAACCAGTATAAGGGCTCGATCCCGACCCGAACCGACGTGGACATGAGCCAGTTCGGGCCGTACCTCCAGGAGACGCAGGAAGACTTCGCCAGCGCCGACGAGCGGCCGCCGAACCTCCAGCACGGGCTCGGCGTCCCCTCGGAGACGATGACGGCGCTGAACGACGTGATCTCCAGCGAATTCTCCGGACCGTACAACGTCGAAGCCGCGACGCAAGGCTTCGTCGACGCGGTCTCCAACTGACTCCGGTCCACGATGCGACCGGATTTCGGCGGTTTCGGCACACGACGACCGATATGACACGGAATACTGACAACGGCGACGACAGTGGCGACGCGGTTCCGGACGGGGGCGTCACCGACGGCGGCGTCGCCCGAGACCGGCAGGACTCCGGATTCAGTCCCGTGGCCGCACTGAACGACCGCTTCGGCAGCGACTTCGTGGAGTCGTCACAGTTCTGGCTGCCACCGTTCCTGCTGGTGGGACTCTTCGTCTACGGCGCGATCATCTGGAACCTCCTGATCTCGCTTACGGACTTCAGAGGCTTCGGGACGCCGGACTACAGCGACCTCGACTTCGAGATGTACACCCGTGCGCTGGCGGACGGCGGGTTCATCGACGCCGCGATAAACACCTTCATCCTCCTCGTGGGGTTCACGCTGGTGACGCTCGCGCTCGGGCTCGGGCTCGCGATCCTGATCGACCGGAACATTCGGTTCGAGAACACCTTCCGGACGATCTACCTCCTGCCGATGAGCCTCTCGTTCGTCGTCACCGCCCAGTTCTGGGCGTGGATGTTCAACTTCAACAACGGCGTCATCAACATCGTGATCACGTCGCTCGGGTTCGGCCGAGTCGACTGGATCGGGAACCCGCGGATCGTCCTCTGGGCGGTCATGTTCGCGTTGATGTGGCAGTTCGCCGGCTACGCCATGGTCGTGTTCCTCGCGGGGTTGCGCGCCATTCCGGACGAACACTACGAAGCGGCCAAGGTCGACGGCGCCTCGACGGTCAAGATGTACTGGCGCGTGATCATCCCCCAGCTGAAGGGGTCGACGATCAGCGCGTCGGTCGTCCTGATGGTGTTCGCGCTGAAGGCGTTCGACTTCCTCTACTCGCTGGTCGGCGGCTACCGACCACCGAACGGGGCGGACATCCTCGCGACCAAGATGGTGCGTGAAGCGTACGCGAACCTGAACTGGGCGTACGCGTCGGCGATCGCCATCACGCTGTTCGTGATGACGCTCGGGATCGTCGGCCCGTACCTCTACTACCAGTACAACCGGGGGAACCTATGAGCGACGACGCACGAACCGACGGCGGAACGGCATCGGCGAGAGACCCGGACGCGTCCGCGGGGGCGTTGTCCGGGGTCGACGGGTACCGGGTCCTCCTGTACCTCGGACTGCTCGGGGTCTTGACGTTCTTCCTGATCCCGATCGAGTCCGGGCTCGTTACCTCGTTCAAGACCCCGAGCGGGGTCAGCGGCTCCCTCCCGTTCGCACCGCCGACGGGGAGCACGTTCACCTTCGGGAAGTGGCAGGCCGCGTTCGACGCGCTCGGACGCGGACTGATAAACAGCGCGCTGTACGCGATCCCCGCGACCGTAATCTCGGCACTGCTGGGGAGCTTCGCGGCCTACGGGATCACGCAGTCGAACTGGAAGCCGCGGTACAAGGCGCCGATCCTCGCGCTGTTCGTCGCCGGGATATTCATCCCCTACCAGGCCGTGCTCGTGCCGCTCTCGCAGTTCTGGTCGATGGTCCCGCTTCAGGAGTCGCTTGGATTCCTGTGGGACCTCGGAATCAACAACGACTACACCGGGGTGATAGAGCTGGTCATCACCCACGTGGCCTACGGGCTGCCGATCTGTACCGTCCTGTTCAGGTCGTACTACAAGAACATGAGCGAGGAGATGATCGAGGCGGCGCGGCTGGACGGCGCGTCTATCCGTCGCATCTACCGTCGCATCGTCCTCCCGCTCTCGGGACCGATGTTCGCGGTGGTCCTGATCTACCAGTTCACGCAGATCTGGAACGACCTCCTGTTCACCCTCGTCTTAGTCCAGACCGAATCCAGCGCGGCGGCACCGATCGTGTTGATCCTCGCCGGACTGGGGACGTCGCTCGAAGGCCAAGACTTCGCGCTTCGGATGGCGGGCGCGTTCATCGCCGCCCTGCCGACGCTCGCGGTGTACATCGCGTTCGGCGAAGAGTTCGCCGAGGGGGTGGCGACGTGACCGCCGCCGCTCGCCAGCAGCAATCTATGACTCGACAGCAACCACGCAGCCGACCGAAGGCATCGCTCTCGAACCGCCGCGCCGCTCCGTGGGGGCGATAGCATGGGAACGCTCGAACTCGACGGCGTGACCAAGGTGTTCCCCGACGGCGACGGCGAGGTCGTCGCGGTCGACGACGTCGACATCGAGATGCGCGACGGCGAGTTCCTCGTCGTCGTCGGCCCCTCCGGCTGCGGCAAGTCGACGACGCTCCGGATGGTCGCCGGGCTAGAGACGATCTCCAGCGGGGAGATCCGGCTCGACGGCAGCGTCATCAACGACATGAAACCGCAACACCGGGACATCGCGATGGTGTTCCAGTCGTACGCCCTGTACCCCCACATGACCGTCCGGGGGAACATGGCGTTCGGCTTGGAGGAGTCGACGGACCTCTCCGACGACGAGATCGACGCGCGCGTCACCGACGCCGCGGAGACGATGGGCATCCCCGAGCTGCTCGACCGGAAACCGGCCGACCTCTCCGGCGGGCAGCGACAGCGGGTCGCGCTCGGTCGGGCGATCGTCCGCGACCCGGAGGTGTTCCTGATGGACGAGCCGCTCAGCAACCTCGACGCGAAGCTCCGGTCCGAGATGCGGACCGAGCTCCAGCGGCTCCAAGCCGAACTCGACGTGACGACGATGTACGTCACGCACGACCAGACCGAGGCGATGACGATGGGCGACCGGATCGCCATCTTGGACGGCGGCGAACTCCAGCAGGTCGCGACGCCCCTGGAGTGTTACCACGAGCCGGCGAACCGGTTCGTCGCCGGGTTCATCGGTGACCCGTCGATGAACTTCTTCGACGTCGAGCGGGACGGGGGGACCCTCGTCGGCGACGTGTTCGACTACTCGCTGTCGGCGTCGACGCTCGACGACATCGGTGACGTGACCGATCTCACGCTCGGGGTCCGTCCGGAGGACATCTCGTTGACCGGCGACGCGACCGGCGAGCACACCTTCTCGACGGTCGTCGAGGTCGTCGAGCCGATGGGTGACGAAAACACGGTGTACCTCCGGTTCGAGGACGCACCCGAGGGCGAGACGTTCATCGCCACCGTCGGCGGCCTCCAACAGGTCTCGGTCGGCGACGAGGTCACCATCGAGATTCCGGAGCGGACGATTCACCTCTTCGACGGGAAGACCGGCGAAGCGGTCCACAACCGCGAGATCGACGAGTAGCGCCGCGACAGTCGACGTCGACGGGAGACGGCGACTCCCGGCGCGGCGGTCCGTTCACTCTCGAATCCGCTCTACCTCTCGCCGGATCCCCTCGCGGACCCGGTCAGCGGCGTCGCCGTCCTCCGGGGGGTCGGCCAGCTCCGCGTCTTCGGTCTCCAGCAGGCGGTCGAGTTTCCGTTCGAACTCGCGCTCGTCGATGTCGCCGCGGGCGTACCGCTCGCGGAGGGCGTCGAGGGCGGGGTCGCCGGTCGCGTTCTCGCGCTCGTCGTCGGAGCCGTCCTCCGGGACCGGCTTCACCAGCGTGTGGAGGACCGGGAGGACGATGAAGAGGCCGAAGAACCACACGAGCGGGAGCGACCACCAGAGGCCGGTGAGGAGGGGGGCGGCGACGCCGGCGCCGAGGACACAGAGCGCGAACACCCGTCGCCAGCGGTGGCGGAGGTTCCACGCGATCCGGCCGGGGAGTCCGGTCATGGTCGAGGCGACGCCTGCGAGGCTGAAAGCGGTTTCGTCGACCGTTGACCGCCTCCCGCGACTGAAGACGCGGGAATCCCATCACGGGATATCACGGCGGTCGAGACCGGCCGAGTGCCCGACTCAGCCCCGGTCGAACACCAGCCGGTCGCCCGGGGTGACCCCGTGGCGGTCGCTCCACCCGCGCGGCACTTCGAGGACGTACATTCCGGTCCCCCCGTAGCGCGTGTACGGGCGCGACTCCACCTCGGCCGCATGAATTCGCGTGACGGTCCCGTTCGCGTCGGCGAAGACGATGTCGAGCGGAAACGCCATGTCCCGCATCACGTAGGCGCGCTCCGCAGTCCCGTCGTGGACGAACAGCATCCCCTCGTCGGCACCGAGGTCGTCTGTCGCGGAGAGCCCGACGTACTGTTTGAGCGGCCCGTCAGCGACCCGAACCTCGACGGTCGCGAGCGACTCGCCCGTGTCGCCGTCGACCGCCTCGACCGCCGCGGTGTCGTAGCCGGTTATCAGGAGGCCGGGGGCGCTCAGGGCGGCGCCGACCGCGAGCGCGACGACGAGCGCGCCAGCGAGGGCGGCGGCGTAGCGGCGGTTCACGGCCGGGGTTCGCGGTCCGGAAGGAAATCGTTTTCCGCTCTCGGGGGGTTGTTTCGCTGAGGGCTCGTGGTCTAGCTGGTTATGACGCGGCCTTTACAAGGCTGAGATCGGCGGTTCGAACCCGCCCGAGCCCACTGTTGTTGTCGCGAGCAATTTCGCGAGCGACAGCAACGTGCGTGTTTGAGGGCGGGTTCGAACCCTGAAAGTCGCAGCGTCGAGCGTGGCGAGACCACTGGTCTCGCAGGCAGCCGGCGCGAAGCGCCGGCGACGAAGCGAGACGACCGTCTTTCTTCGGTTCGAACCCGCCCGAGCCCACTATCGGCGCCGCGAACAACTCGTGAGCGGCGTCGCTGTGACTGTTCGAGGGGGGTTCGAAGCAGGGAACGGAGCGAGCGCAGCGAGCGGAGTGAGTGAGGTTCGAACCGCCCGATTCGGTGTTGCCGTCGCGAGCAATTTCGCGAGCCCGAACTGGCGCCGGCGATCCGCTCAGAGGTCGGCGGCGTCGAACTTCAACAGTCCGACGAGCGGCGGCGCGACCGTCCAGAACACCAGCATCGCGGCCGCGGAGATCTGCCGGTTCGCGGTCTCGCCGGCGAACAGTCGTCCGGCGAGGAACTCGCGCGACAGCGCCTCGACCGCCGTGGTCGGGTTCGAGACCCGAAGGAACACCTCGATCTGGGCCGCCGACGCGGGGAGCGCGTCGACGAGCGGACCGGCGGCGTCGATCAGTCGGCCGGTGAGGAGGCCCCAGAGGAGGACGAACAGCACGTAAATGCCGATGCTGCCGATGAGCGCGCGTAACTGCGTCGCGGAGGCGGCCGAACAGCCCACGGAGATGGCGACGAAGACGACGCCGAGCGCGGCCGCGAACACGGTGTAACCGAAGAACGCCCCGGCGTTGAACGTGACCGGCGCGACGATCAGCACGGCCGCCGGCAACAGGAAGCCGGCGAACACCGCGAGCGAGAGCGCCGCGCCGCGACCGACCACCTTCCCGAACACCACGTCCGCCCGCGAGTGCGGGAGCGATAAGAGCAGTTTCAGCGACCCGGACTCGCGCTCGCCGCTGACGGCGCTGTAGCCGACGACGACGCCGACCAGCGGGACGAGGTACGTCACGAGGACCGGGCCGACGAAGAAGCTCAACAGGGCCTCCGTGGCGAACTGTTCGTTCTGTCCGGTGGGGCGAACGATGAACGCGAGCACCGAGACGAGCAGCGAGAACAGCGCGATCAACGCGATCATGCCGCGCGACTGAACCGTCTCCTGAATTTCTTTCCGAGCGATGGCGGCGAGGCTCATGAGTTCACCCCTTCGGCCGCGGTATCGTCGGCAGGGCGGTCGGGGGCAGTCGAGTCGGACTCGGAGCCGGCCGCGTCGCCCTCCGTGTACGCCAAGAAGAGGTCCTCCAGCGAGGCCTCGCGCGTGTGGAAGTCGGCGACCGTGACGCCCGCGTTCTCCAGCGCAGCGATGACGTCGGTCTTGGCGTCGCTGGCGCAGTTCACCACCAGTTCGTCGCCGTCGCGCGTGACGCCGGAGACGCCGGCGAGTTCGCGGACCGCCGCGACCGCGTCGTCGTCGACGCCCGCCGCCGAGACCTCCAGCGTCTCCTCGCCGCCCACGGCCTCGCGGAGCCCCTCGACCGAGTCCTCGGCGACGAGCTCGCCGTCGCGGAGGATACCGACCCGGTCGCAGACGGCGTCGACCTGTTCGAGCACGTGCGAGGAGAAGAAGACGGTGGCGCCGCGGTCCGCCTCCGTGCGGACGATCTCTCGCATCTCCTTGGCGCCGGCCGGGTCGAGGCCGGAGGAGGGCTCGTCGAGGATCAGCAGGTCGGGTTCGCCGACGAGCGCCATCGCCAGGGCGAGTCGCTGGCGCATCCCCTTCGAGTACTCGCCGGCGGAGCGGTCGGCGGCGTCGAGGATCCCGACGCGGTCTAACAGGGCGTCGGGGTCGTCGTCCGCGTCCTTCGACTCCACCGCGAACTCGACGTGTTTCCGTCCGGAGAGGCGGTCGTACACCGCGAACCCGTCGGGGAGCACGCCGGTCCGCTGCCGGACCTCGACCCCGCCGGTCGCGACGTCCGTCCCGAGGACCCGCACCGTCCCCGCTGTCGGGCGGACGAGGTCGAGGAGCATGTCGATCGTCGTCGACTTCCCGGCGCCGTTCGGCCCGAGAAACCCGTACACCTCGCCGTCCTCGACGGTGAGGTCGAGGTCGCGGACGGCCGTGACGTCGGCGAACTCCTTCCGCACGCCGCGCAGTTCGATCGCGGTCATGCCACTCGGTTCCGGCGTCAGCTGATAAAGGGTTGCGGGTTAGAGCCCGCGTCGCCACCGCCCTCAGTCCGACTCGTCGGGCGGCCACGAGACGCCGCGGTCGGCGAGCAGGTCGGCGAACGCGGCCTCGTCGAGGACGGGCACGTCCTCGGCGGCCGCGTCGTCGCGCTTCGACCGGCCCGGGTTCTCCCCGGCGACGAGGTAGTCGGTGTTGCCGGAGACGCTGGAGGTCGCGTTCGCGCCGCGCGCCTCCACGTGCGCCTGCGCCTCGCCCCGCGTCGTCGACAGCGACCCGGTGAACACGAACGTGAGTCCGTCGAGCGCGTCGCCGTCGTCGGCGTCGATCGATTCGGGCTCGACGCCGCGCTCGCGGAGCCCAGCTATCGCCGCCCGGTTCTCCTCTCGGTCGAAGAACGTCCGGATCGACGCGGCCACCTCGGGCCCGACGTCGTCGACCTCGCGGAGGGCCCCCTCGTCGGCGTCCAAGAGCGCGTCGAGCGACCCGAACTGCGCCGCGAGCGCGCGGGCGGTCGTCGCGCCCACGTCCGGGATACCGAGGCCCGCGAGGAAGTCGTCGAGCGGCGGGTTCCGGGTCGCGTCGAGCTCGGCGACCAGGTTGGCCGCGCTCGTCTCGCCCCACCCCTCCAGCGCGGCGAGGTCGTCGGCGGTCAGGTCGTAGAGGTCCGGCAGCGACTCGACGAGGCCCGCCTCGCGGAGCTGTTCGACCCGTTCGGGCCCGAGCCCCTCCACGTCGAGCGCGTCGCGGCGCGCCCAGTGTTCGACCGCTCGCTCCAACTGCGCCGGGCAGCCGAGCCCGCCGGTGCAGAACGCGAGCGGACCGTCTCGCTCGACTTCGGCCCCGCAGACGGGACACGCGTCGGGGAACGCGTACGTCCCCTCGGAGCGCTTCTCGACGACCTCCGGCACGTAGGGGATCACGTCGCCCGCCCGGTAGATCCGGACGCGGTCGCCGACGTTCACGCCGAGCGCCTCGATCTCTGCCGGGTTGTGGAGCGTCGCCCGCGAGACGGTGACGCCGCCGACGTCGACCGGGTCGAGTTCGGCGACGGGCGTGAGCCGCCCCGTGCGCCCGACCTGGACGGTGACTCCCTCGACCGTCGTCGTCGCGGTCCGCGGGGGGAACTTGTACGCGAACGCCCAGCGCGGGGCTCGCGACGTCGACCCGAGCGCCTCGCGGTGGACGAGGGCGTCGACCTTGATCACGACGCCGTCGACCGCGTAGTTCAGGTCGTCGCGGGCCGCGAGGATCTCGTCGCGGTAGTCGATCGCACCCTCGATGTCGTCGACGACCGCGACCCGGTCGTTCCGGGGGAGCCCGAACGACTCGAACGCCGTCAGCGCGTCCCGGTGCCGGTCGGGGCGGTCGGGGCCGTCGTCGCCGGACTCCCACGCCAGCACGTCGAAGAAGAAGACGTCGAGGGGGCGCTCGGCGACGACCGACGGGTCCAACTGGCGGAGCGTGCCGGCCGCCGCGTTCCGGGGGTTCGCGAACGGCTCCTCGCCGCGTTCGATCAGGGCCTCGTTGTACGCCTCGAAGGCGTCGCGGGGCATGTACGCCTCCCCGCGGACCACGAGGCGCTCGGGGTGGTCGGCGCCCCGCAGGCGCCCGGGGACCGAGCCGACGGTCCGCACCTGCGCTGTCACGTCGTCGCCCTCGCGGCCGTCGCCGCGGGTGGCCGCGCGGACGTACTCGCCGTCCTCGTAGACGACCTCGACGGAGAGGCCGTCGAACTTCGGCTCGCAGACGTACGCGAGATCGGCGGCGGCGAACCCGGAGATATCGCCCGACTCGGCGGCGGCCGCCAGCCCGTCGCGGACGCGCTCGTCGAACTCGCGGACCGCCGCGGCCTCGGTGTCGTTGTCGATCGACAGCATCGGCGCGACGTGTTCGACGGTCGCCAGCTCGTCGAGGGGCTCGCCGCCGACCCGACGGGTCGGCGAGCCCGCGGTCGGGAGGTCGAAGGCGGCTTCGAGGTCGCTCAGCCGGGAGAACAGCGCGTCGTACGCCTCGTCAGCGATTAGCGGGTGCGCCTCGACGTAGTAACGGTGGTCGTGCTCGCGGACCGCCGCCCGGAGCAGTGCGGCCTGCTCGGCGGCCTCGTCCTCGGAGAGGTCGCCGACCGGTTCGAAGTCGGTCGGCGGGTCCTCGACGTACGGGTTCTCGTCCGGGTCCGCGTGCCGGGTCGACGAGGTCGTCATCGGTCGATCGTGGGGCCGCCCGGCGTAAAAATGACCGTTTCGGGTCGACGCGGACGCGACTCGGCCGGCGGGTCAGACGAGGCGCTCGCCGCGCACGAACACCGCTTCGGGGTCCTGCCACGCCGCCGCGTCGGCGTTGGGGTCGGCGTCGAGCACGACGAGGTCCGCCCGGTAGCCCTCCGCGACGCGGCCCGCGTCGTCGAGGCCGAGCAGGTCGGCCGCGTTGACGGTGGCGGCTTCGAGCGCCCGCTCCGGCGAGAGCCCGTAGTCGACCATGTGCGCCATCTCCTGTGGAATCTCCTCGAAGAAGTTGAACGGCGTGCCGGCGTCTGTCCCCATCGCGATCGGAACGCCGGCCTCCAAGGCGTGGTCCCACGCGTCGTCGAAGCGGTCCGCGGCGTCTTCCGCCTTCGCGACGGCGTCCTCCGGGATCCCCGCCTCCACGCCGTTCTCGACGATGCCGCGGAGCGCGCTCGCGGTCGGGACCCAGTAGGTCCCCCGGTCCGCCATCATCTCGGCCGCCTCGCGGTCCATGAACGTCCCGTGTTCGACGCTGGAGATGCCGGCCTCGACGGCGTTTTTGATCCCCACCTCGCCGTGGGCGTGGGCCGCGGTCGGGGTGTCGGTCGGCGCGGCCGCGTCGGTGAACGCGTTCAGCTCCTCGGGGGTGAGCTCCGGCGCGCCCGTCACGGCGCCCTCGGTGAGGACGCCGCCGGTGGCCATACACTTGAGCACGTCCGCGCCCGCCTTCAGCTGCTCGCGGGCCGCCTTTCGCACCTCGGCGGGGCCGTCGGCCTCGCGTCCGAACCAGTTGCCGTGGCCGCCGGTCATGATCACGTTGCGGCCGCACGCGAGGACCCGTGCGCCGTCGATGTCGCCCGCGTCGACCGCCTCTCCGGCGTCGAGGGCGAGCATCCCGCGACTGCCGAGGTCGCGGACGGTAGTGACGCCGGCCTCGGCCGCCGCTTCGAGGTTGCTCGCGGCCCGGTAGCTCGCCGTGTAGTCGCTGTCGGAGACCGCGGTGGCGACGTCCGGGCGACCGTCCATCATCACGTGGACGTGCGCGTCGATCAGCCCCGGCGCGACGACCCGTCCGTCGACGCCGAGCGTCGTGACCTCGTCGTCCGCCCCGTCGACCGCGGCGTCGACCGCCTCCGGATCGCCGACCGCGACAACCTCGCCGTCCGCGACCGCGACGTCCGCTTCACGAGTCCCGTCCGCGTCCGCGACGCGACCGCCTCGAAGTACGTACATACCCACACGAGGGACCGTTCGACGGGTAAACGCTCGGGTCGCGGTAGTCCGGCGTTTTCAGATGGTGACGTGTCACACACCCCCACATATAACCGGGTAGCCCGAGACGGCCCGCATATGGCAACAGACGACGAAACGGACCGCGGTGGGGGACTGTACGAGCGGCGGATCGGAACGCCGAAGACGAACGACGAGGTGAACGGCTACTGGCTGTTCGGCTTCGGCGTCCTGCTCGGCCTCGCCGGCGTCGCGGTGTTCTTCCTCACGGAGGCGGCGACGACGACGCGCGGTATCGGGTACGCGCTGGCCGCGCTGGCGCCGCCGTTCTTGATGCTCGGGGCCGTGATCCGGTTCCCGCTCCGACGGACGGGGACCTATCTCGGCTACCTCGGGACGGCGGTGAGCGTCCTCGGCGTCGTGTGGTTCGTGAACATCTTCCCGGGCGGCTGGTCCACCGTCTCCGGAGAGCCGACGGTGATCGGGCTGTACGGCGTCGGGCTGTTCCTCATCGGTGTCGCGGGAACCGTCGTGCCGCTGCTCTCCGACCCCGTCTACGAGGACTACGAGCGGATGCAAGACGAAGCGGCCGCGGCGACGGCGGCGACCGCGGAGACGAGCGGCGAGCTGGACGCGACCCGCGAGGAGCTAGACGCGACCCGCGAGGAGCTAGACGCGACCCGCGAGGAGCTAGACGCGACTCACGACGAGCTAGACGCGACCCGCGAGGAGTTAGACGCGACCCGCGACGAGCTAACCGAGGCACACGAAGAACTGACCGGGACGAACGAGGAACTGGACGCGGCCCGCGACGAGCTGGACGAAACCCGTGAGGAACTGACGGCGACGCACGAGGAACTGGAGACGGCCCGAGCGGAGATCGACACGGTCCGGTCGAGTAAGGCCCGCTTCGAGCTGTTCGAGGACGCGGGCGGGAAGCCGCGCTGGCGGCTCCGCCACCGCAACGGCAACGTCGTCGCGACCTCCGGACAGGGGTACAGCAGCCGCGGGAAGGCCCAGCAGGGGCTCCACAGCGTGCGGCGGAACGCGCTCGGCGCGGGACTCCTCCGGATCGAGACGCCCGTCGAGGAGGCGGCGGCGGTCGCGGACGACGACGGGCCGGAGCCGGAAGACGCCGAGGAGCCGGACGTGGCCATCCCGGACGAGGACGCCGCGCCGGAGAGCCGGGCGACGTTCGAGCTGTTCGCCGACGGCGCCGACGAGTGGCGCTTCCGGCTCCGCCACGACAACGGCAACGTCGTCGGCGACTCCGGCGAGGGGTACGCCTCCAAGTCCAACGCGAAGCGCGCGCTTGCGAAGCTGCGCGACCACGTCGCGGGCGCGGACTATCTCCGCATCGACCCCGCGGCGTTCGAGGTGTTCCGCGACGCCGCCGGCGAGTACCGCTGGCGGCTCGTCCACGAGAACGGCAACGTCCTCGCCGACTCCGGCGAGGGGTACGCCTCCCGGTCGAAGGCCCAGCAGGGACTCGACAGCGTCAGGTCGAACGCGGGCGGCGCGGGCCTCGAGTTCCCCGACGACGAGGGCGCGGAGGGACGGGAAGGCGACGGCGAGAGCAAAGCGACGTTCGAGGCCTACGATGACAGGGCCGGCAAGTGGCGCTGGCGGCTCGTCCACGACAACGGGAACATCATCGCCGACTCGGGCGGGGGGTACGCCTCCAAGTCGAACGCGACGGACGCAGTCGAGCGCGTCGGCGAGTACGCGCCCGACGCGAGCGCGCTGGCGGCCGGGAGCGCGGCCTTCGAGATATACGAGGACGCGGGCGAGGAGTGGCGCTGGCGGCTCCGCCACCGCAACGGCAACCTCCTCGCCGACTCCGGCGAGGGGTACGCCTCCCGGTCGAACGCCGTCGAGGCCGTGACCCGAGTGAAGGCGAACGCGCCGGGCGCGGAGACGGTCGAGCAGTAGGCGCGCGGGCGATTCGGGCGGCGTTTTTCGGGTTCAGGTCGCCGCCAGCAGCTTCAGCCGCAGGTCGCGCTCGTCGACCTCGTACTTGAACGCCGGGTTGCCGTCCACCAAGACGTACGGGACGCGCTCGCCGTACTCCTCGGCCAGTTCGGGGTCGGTGTCCACGTCGACCTCGTCGAGGTCGACCGCCACGGCGTCGAGGTCGGCCGCGGCGGACTCGATCGTCTCGCGGGCGACGACGCAAAGCGAGCAGTCCTCGCGGGTGTAGAGGGTGACCGGGACGGTCGTCGCGTCGGCGGCGGCGCCGTCGTCGTGACCGCCCTCGCCGCCGTCGGTCGAGGTGGGTTCGCTCACTGGTCCGTTTCGTCGTCGGGGTCCGTTTCGTCGTCGGGGTCCGTTTCGTCGGCCAGCAGTTCCTCGGCGACCGTCGCGGGGTCCAACAGGTCGGGATCGACCGCGAGGTCGGCGACGGTCGCGACGAACTCCGGCAGCGACCGGCTCGCGTACGTCACGATCCGAACGTCGGGGTTCAGCTCCTTCGCGATCGGGATCCCGGTGGCCTCCTCGACGTCCGTGAGGACGAACAGGTCGGCGTCGGCGATCCCGGCGTCTTCGAGCTTCGCCGCCGTGACGAGCCCGTCGATGCGGGCGATCTCGACGCCCAGCGCCGCCAACTCCTCGCCGAGGCCGCGCTCGTCCGGGCCGGCGACGACGGCCGTTAGCTGGTCCGCCATCACTCGTACTCGATCGTCGCGGGCGGCTTGTGGGTCACGTCGTACACCACGCGCGCCACGTTCTCGTTCTCGCCGGTGATCCGGCTCTGGATCCGCTGGAGCGTGCTCCAGTCGAGCTCCTGTGCGCGGGCCGTCATCCCGTCGCGGCTCTCGACCGAGCGGACGGCGACGACCCAGCCGTGGACGCGGTTGTCGCCCTTGACGCCGGTCGCCTTCCCGAGGACCGCGGCGAACGCCTGCCACGGGTCGTACTCCTCCAGTTCCTCCTCGACGACGTGGGTCGCCTCGCGGGCGACGTCGGCCTTCTCGGGCGTCACCTCGCCGACGATCCGGACGGCGAGCCCGGGCCCAGGGAACGGCATCCGCTCCGAGATGACCTCCTCTAACCCGAGCGCGCGAGCGACCTCGCGGACCTCGTCTTTGTACAGGTCGCGGACCGGCTCGACGATCCCCTCGAAGTCGACGACCTCGGGGAGCCCGCCGACGTTGTGGTGCGATTTGATGTTCCCCTCGGACTCGATGCGGTCGGGGTAGATCGTGCCCTGAACGAGGTAGTCGGCGCCGACGTCGCGGGCGACCGTCTCGAACTCGTCGATGAACCCCTCGCCGATGACGTGGCGCTTCTCCTCCGGATCGGTGACGCCGGCGAGGCGCTCGAAGAAGCGTTCCTGGGCCTCGATCACCCGCAGCGACTCCATGAAGTCGAACGTCTCGCGTATCTCCGCGGTCTCGCCCTTCCGCATCAGTCCCGTGTCGACGTAGACGGGGGTGAGCTGGTCGCCCACCGCCTCGTATGCGAGCGTCGCCGCGACCGACGAGTCGACGCCGCCGGATAAGGCGATCACGGCGTTCGCGTCGCCGATCGCCTCGCGGATCTCGGTGGTCGCCTCCTCGATGAACTCCTCCGTGTCGACCATCTATAGCCTCACGTCCGCGTTCCGCTCGGTTGTGTCCGTCGATCCCAGCGCGGCCTCGACGAGGGCGACGAACGGCGGGCTCGCGCGGTCCGGCCGCGACCGGAACTCGGGGTGCGCCTGCGTGCCGAAGAAGAACGGGTGGTCGCCGCGTTCGACGATCTCCATCCGGTTGTCGGCGTGCCCGGAGAAGGTGAGCCCGTCGGCCTCCAACCGCTCGATGTACTCGGGGTTCACCTCGTAGCGGTGGCGGTGGCGCTCGGTACAGGAGTCGGCGCCGTACACCCGCGCCGCGAGCGTGTCGGGTTCGATGTCGGTCTCGTGGGCGCCGAGCCGCATCGTCCCCCCCATGTCCTCCGTCTCGTACTGCTCGGGGAGGAGATCGATGACGGGGTGCGGGGTGTCGGGGTCGATCTCCGCGGAGTGGGCGCCCTCCAGTCCGAGCACGTTGCGCGCGTGTTCGACGACCGCCATCTGGAAGCCCAAGCAGAGCCCGAGGAAGGGCACGTCGTTCTCGCGAGCGTACCGGACCGCCTCGATCTTCCCGTCGGTGCCGCGGGAGCCGAACCCGCCGGGGACGACGACCGCGTCGGCGTCGGCGAGACGCTCTTCGTGCTCCGCGCGGGTCTCGTCGGCGTCGACCCACAGCACGTTCACCTCGGTCTCGGTGTGGATGCCGGCGTGTTTCAGCGCCTCGTGGATCGACATGTAGGCGTCTTCGAGCGCGTACTTGCCGACGAGGGCCACGTCGATCTCGCGGTCTCGGTCGCGGGTGACCAGTTCGCGCCACTCCGTCGAGCGCTCTGCTTTCGGGAGCGCCTCGTCGACGAGCCCGAGCCGCTCCATCACGTACTCGTCTAACCCCTCGTCTTCGACCATCAGCGGGACGTGGTAGATGTCCGGCACGTCGGGGTTCGAGAAGACGGCGTCCGTGGGCACGTCACAGAACAGGGCGATCTTCTCTTTCGTCTCCGGGTCGAGGCGGTCCTCGGACCGACCGACCAAGATGTCGGGCTGGAGCCCGATCGAGCGCAGCTCCTTCACGGAGTGTTGGGTCGGCTTCGTCTTCTGCTCGCCGTTCTTCGAGTAGGGGACGAGCGTGACGTGCGTAAAGAGGATGTCCTCGTCGTCCTCCTCGTGAGCGAACTGGCGGAGCGCCTCGAGGAACGGCATCGACTCGATGTCGCCGACCGTCCCGCCGATCTCGACGAGGCAGACGTCGCTCCCCTCGGCGGCCTCGCGGATGCGCCGCTTGATGTCGTCGGTGACGTGCGGGATGATCTGAACGGTCTTTCCGAGGTAGTCGCCGGCGCGCTCGCGCTCGATGACGTGCTGGTAGGTCTTCCCCGTGGTGACGTTGTGGTCGAACGTCATGTCGGTGCCGAGGAAGCGCTCGTAGTTGCCGAGGTCGAGATCGACCTCGCCGCCGTCCTTGAGGACGTACACCTCGCCGTGCTCGTAGGGGTTCATCGTCCCGGCGTCGACGTTGAGATAGGGGTCCACCTTGACGGCGGTGACGTCGAAGCCCGCGTTGGCGAGAAGGCGCCCGGTACTGGCGGCGGTGATGCCCTTGCCCAGCCCGGACATCACACCGCCCGTGACGAACACGAACTTCCGACCCAGCGAGGGGTCGTACCCCGTGTCGGGATCTGCTGGCATATCGACCGTCCGTCAGGGGCCGGCAAAACCGTTTCGGACCCGCCGTTCCGGGTGGACGTTCGTGGCTATCTGCCGAGGCACCGCCCGACCGCCCGACGGCGGGGCGGCCGGCTCACTCCGGCGCGGCGAGCCGGTAGCACATGCCGGGCTCGTCGGTGTCCTCCGGGGCGCGCTCGGTGTAGTAGATCCCGTCGTCGGTGACGAACGGCGCGCTGGTCACCTCGCCGTTGCCCTCGACCGCCCAGGTCACCGAGCCGTCCTCGCGATCGAGCGCGTAGAGGTGCTCGTCGTACGAGCCGACGAGGACGTGCCCGTTCGTCACGGTCACGTTCCCCGTGATCCACCCGTCCGTCGGGGTCGACCACAGCTCCTCGCCGGTCGCTAAGTCGATCGCGTAGACGTTCGTGTCGTGGCTCCCGACGTACACCGTCCCGTCGTGGACCGCCGGCGCGCACATGACGCCGCCGGTGCGGATCGGGTCGGGCTCGTCCGACGGCGACACGGACTCGTCCGTCTCGAACGACCAGAGCCCGGCGCCGTCGGTGACGTCGACGGCGGTGACGGTGCCGGCCCACGACGGGACGACCGCGATCCCGCGGCTGACCGCGATCGGCGCCTTGACGTCGCCGCCGGTGTCGAAGGTCCACGCGCGCTCGCGGTCGGCGAAGGACCACGCGTAGACGCGGCCGTCGTTGGCGCCGAACAGGAAGCGGTCGCGGTCGAGGTCGACCGCGACGGTCGAGTGCGGGTGGTCGGTCGGCCGGCCGTCGCGCCACACCTCCTCACCGCTCTCGGCGTCCAGCGCGACGGCGGCGCCGCTCGGCGGCGAGAACTCGACGGCGACGTACAGGGTTCCGTCGTGGTACGTCGGGCTGGCGGCGGCCGCGTCGCCGATATCGGTCTGCCACTCGATCTCGCCGCTCGCGACCGAGACCGCTGAGACGACGCCGTCGTAGGTGCCGACGTACGCCGACCCCTCGGCGACCGCGGGAGTACCGTGGCTCCCCCACTTGGCGTCGGAGAGGTTCGTCGCCCAGTTCGTCGTCCCGTCGACCGCGATCGACTGGATCCGGCCCGTGTCGTCGGCGACGAGGATGTCGCCCGACGGCGTCTGCATCGGACTGCCCTTCGAGGCGGAGTGCTCGCCCCGGTTCGCCGGCACCGACCACCGCACCTCGACGGTCTCGGGTATCGTCGCGTCGACGTGGCCGTGGTTCCGGAGCCCCTGTCGGAACTGCGACGCGAGTCCGTCGGACGACTGCGGTCGGGCGGCGAGATCCAGCGGCAGCTCAACGTCGTCAAACGTCGGTCCGGCGCCGGCAGCGGGCGAGTCACCGCCGGGCGGCGAGTTGTCGCCGAGCGAGCTACAGCCGGCGAGTCCCGCGACGCCGACGCCGCCGGCGACGCGGAGCAGGTCGCGACGCGTCCGTTCTCTCATGGGAACCGGTTCGCGGGTGGGGATAAAAATCCATGTCGCTCGGACCGAGCCGGAGCGGAGTCGACGAACGCGATACGGCCGCGGCTGCTCGAAGGAGCGGTGTGAGAGTTTTGCGAGGGAAGAGCGCTCCGAGAGCGCCTTCCGCATCACGGGGGGGGGACCCCGGCGATGCGAGGGGAGGGATTTGAACCACGGTCGCGCCGGAGGCGCTCCCTGATTCAAATCCCTCCAGCATTCGGGCGTTGTGACGCGCTCGTGCGAGGGGTGAGATTTGAACCCACGGACCGCCGCGAGACGGTCCGGCTCGCTTCGCTCGCCGGCTGCGACCCGCGTGCTCTCGTTCGCTCGCAAGGCTCGCTCACGAGAACTCTACGGGAGCGGAGCTTGAATCCGCCGTCGTTTCTCGGCAGAGAGTCGCGCGGCTGGCGGGATAACGGTGTGAGAGTTTTGCGAGGGAAGAGCGCTCCGAGAGCGCCTTCCGCATCACGGGGGGCGGACCCCGGCGATGCGAGGGGAGGGATTTGAACCCACGGACCTCTACAGGAGCGGAGCTTGAATCCGCCGCCGTTTCCGGGCTTGGCTACCCTCGCACGCGGTTCGAATGAGTCCCTCGCGGAGATTTAAACCACCGGTTTCCGCGCCGGCCCTCGCGGCGCGCCCCGCGTCGAGGAGCTACTTCGTCGCGATGTCGGCCCAGACGAGCCGGTGGTCGGAGGCCTCTTCGGCCGCGTCGCTGAGCCCGCGCTTGTTCGCGTTCGAACTCGGCCAGACCACGGACGACGAGCGCAGCGACAGGTCCGGCGAGGGCAGGACCCAGTCCACGGTGGCCCCGCCGCCGAACTCGGCCGTCGCGTAGGGGTTCCCGCGCTGTGCGCCGCCCGGACTCGTGGGACGGCTCCGGCTGTTGAAGTCCTCGTTCTCGATGAAGAACTTCCGGGCCGGGTCGAGCGGTTCGTCGCCGGGGCCGGCGTTCATGTCGCCGAGGAGGACGTAGGATGCGTCGTCGTCGAGGCCGCCCTCGGTTCCGGAGTCGTCGTAGATGTAGTCCTCGCCGGCGACGTATTCGGCCCAGAACCGGTTCTCGTCGTGGTTCCAGCGACCGTTGAAGTTGTTCGCGGCGTCGAATCCCGTCGGCGTCGGGTGCGAGAACAGCCCGTGGACGACTTCGCCGTCGACGTCGAACGGCACGTCGATGTGCGTCTTCGAGGAGAGCCGGAACGCGCCCAGTTCGTCCTCGGTCAGGTAGATGTTACCCTCGCTCGTGTCGACCCCGTCGTCGTCGGCGAGCGGGATGAGGTTGTCCGGCATGTCCGCCCACAGGAACTCCTGGAACGAGCGGATCGCGCCCTCGTCGAACGGAATCTTGCTCGCGATGCCGAAGGCGTACTGGCCCGGATAGAACCCGAATCCGAAGGCGTCGCCGGGGCGCTCGCCGGCCTCGCCGTCCTTGTTGAAGTCGTAGTCGGTGTCCGGCAGGAGCCCGGTGTTGCTCTCCGGCTGGAGGGTGTGGTCGTACTCGATGCCGTCGAGACCCTCACGCTGCGGGACGCTGAGGTAGTTGTCGACGAACGCCTCGATGTTCGTCCGGTCCGTGGGAACGTTCACGTCGTCGTCGTCGCTGTTCTCGACCGTCGCCTCCTGCTCGTTGTTCGCGAGCTCGTTCACGACGAGCACGTCCGGGTCGACTTCCTGTACCACGCGGGCGGCCGCCTCCGCCTGGTCGTCGCCGGGAGTCTGGACCTGCTCCGTCCCCAGATTGACGACGTTGAACGCGGCGTACCGCGGCGTCGACGGCTTCCCGCGGGCCGCCGCGGTCCCCGCGACGCCCGAGAGCGTCACCGTCGCGCCGATCGCCTTCAGAACGCTCCGCCGTGAGCTTGGTTGTGGCATGCGAACACGAATTTCATTTGTAGGATGTTAAATTTTTTATTATACATAAATTAATTGACTACTGCGTCGGTGTAATCAGTGCTGCCGGCGAACGCTCTCGTTCGTGAGGAGCGGTCTTCGAGGACGAACGGTTCGGTCCGTCGGGTGGTTCGGTCGTGGCGGCTCAGTCCGCCGACCGAGCGCCGACCAGCGTCGCACGAAAACCGCCGGCCGACGACTCGCCGACCTCCAGCGTCCAGCCGTGGGCGGCCGCGACGCGCTCGACGATGGCGAGGCCGATGCCGGTGCCACCCCCCTTCGAAACGCCGAACGCGGTCAACCCAGACGACGCGTCGGCGGGCCCACCGTCGGCGTCGGGCAGTCCCGGTCCGTCGTCGGCGACGTACAGGCCTCGGTCGTCGACGCCGATCCGCACCTTCGGCGCGTCGCCGGCGTGGTCGAAGGCGTTGCCGATCAGGTTCCCGACCGCGCGGCGGAGGAGCGTCGGGTCGCCGACGACCGGTCCGGGGTCCTCGACGACGACGTCGGCGTCGGACGGGGTGGCGCCGAAGTCGCCCGACTCCAGGCAGTCGCTCGCGAGGTCGTCGAGGTCGACGGCGGCGTCCTCGGTCTCGACCTCGGCCGGGTCGCGGGCCATCACGAGCGCCTCGTCGATCATCGTCTCGATCCGGTCGAGCGCCTCCTCCGCGGCGGCGAGCCGCTCCGTGCTGTCGGTCTCGCGGGCGAGTTCGACGTACCCGCGGGCGACCGAGAGGGGGTTCCGGAGGTCGTGGGAGAGGAAGCCGGCGAGGCGTTCGAGCCGCTCGTTGAGCCGCCGGAGCTCGCGCTCGCGTTCGACCCGGTCCGTGACGTCGCGGATGACCCCGACCGCGCCGACGACGCGTCCGTCGCGTTCGATGGGTGACAGTCGCGTCTCGGTGGTCACCTCCGTCCCGTCGCCGAGCGTCGTCGTGAGTTGGACGCGCTCGTCTTCCGACTCGCCCGCGAGGACGGGTTCGACGGCGTCTCGGTATCGCTCGCCCATCTCCGCGGGCCAGTGTCCGGCCTCGACGATCCGCTCCGGGTGTTTCCCGTGGAGGACCGCCTCGTCGAAGCCGGTCACCTCGCGGAGCCGGTCGTTGACGAACACCCGGTTCCGGTCGGCGTCGAGGACGTACGCCCCGTCGCCGAGCGCGTTCACGATCGACTCGGCGCGGTCGATCGGCGCGGAATCCGGCGCGGTGTCCATGGCCTAGGCACGGGCCCGTCGCTCAAGTGTCCTCCGGGTGGCGGCAAAACCGGCGGGCGCTCAAAGCGCGATCATCGTCACGCCGACGACGGCGAGCAGGGCGGCGAGGAGGCGGATCCGGAAGTAGCGCTCGCCGAGGATGATCCCCCCGAGCACGACGGCGACGATCGCCTGAGTGTTGATCACCGGCGAGGCGACGCTCGCGGGGAGCGACGCGAACGCGACGGTCGTCAGGTGTTCGCCGAGCGCGACGAGCGCGCCGGCGGCGAGGAACTTCGGCGCGTCGCGCCGGGTCACGGCTGCCGGGTTCCGGACCGCGGCCGGCAGCAGGATGACCCCGACGCCGACGAGGAGCAGCGGGACCCACAGCGTGCCGGGGATCGCGAGCTCCTGGAGCGCCACGCGCTTGCCGAGGTCGGCGACGGCGTAACACGCCGCGCTCACGACGGCGAGCTGGGCGGGTCGAGAGTGGACGGCGCTGACGAGCGGCGCGAGCAGGCTCCCCGGCTCGTAGTTCGCGACGTAGACGGCCGCCGTGGCGACGACGGCGCCGGCGATCTGGATCGGCGCCAGCACCTGCCCGAGCAACAGCACCTCGAGCGGGAGCACGAACATCGGGACGACCTTGTTGATCGGCATCACGTACGAGAGGTCACCGCCCTCTATCGCCCGGAGGAAGAGCACGAAGGCGGCCGCGGTCGCCGCCGCGGTGCCGGCGACGACGGCGACTGAGACGGGGTCGACCGCCGCGAGCGACCGCGCGATCCGCCCGGGCGCGCCGACCGGATCGGTCGCGAGCGCCGCCACGTCGCCGTCGGTCGTCGCGGCGGTCACCGGGAGGAACCACGCGAGCGCCGACGCGTTGATCAGCACCGTGACCCCCGCGGGCGGGTAGTCGGAGAAGAGCCGCTTGAGCGCGAAGACGTACACGCCCCAGACGAGCGCGGCCCCGATCGCGAAGAGGAGTCCGAGGTCCATCGTCCGGCCCGAGGGCGGGTCGCCGAAAGAAGGGTTCGGTCCGGTCGCGTCCCGCGGGCCGAGCGCGGCCGAGGAGCGCGACCGAGAGCGGCCGCGGTCGCGAGCGGTGCGACCCGCGGACCGCGAAACGGTTAGGTCGCTGGGCGCGAGACGGCTTCGCATGGACGAGCACACCCGGGACCCCGGCGTCGCCCCGCCGCTCGGGGACCCGACCGGGTGGCACGCGGGCGGCGACGGACCGGACCGGGCTGACGAATCGGACCGGGGTGACGACGCCGGGTCAGCCGGCGACGCCCGGCTCGCCGGCGGCTACTGGGAGCACGCCACGCTCCGGCGGGCGACCGAACACGGCGTTCGGCTGTTCAACGACGGCGCCTACCACGAGAGCCACGACTGCTTCGAAGACGAGTGGTACAACTACGGGCGGGGCACCGTCGAGAGCGCCTTCCTCCACGGGATGGTTCAGGTCGCCGCCGGCGCGTACAAGCGCGTCGACTTCGAGAGCGACGCGGGGATGCGGTCGCTGTTCGAGACGGCCCTCCAGTACCTCGACGGCGTCCCGGGGGACTTCTACGGGGTCGACGTCGACGACGTTCGTGAGACCCTCCGGGCCGCGCTCGACGACCCGAGCGCGGTCGACGACTGGCAGATCCGCCTCGACGACGCGCGGACCGCGGCGTATCCGGCCGACTACGAGTACGCGGAGCGGCTCGAAGAGAGCCACTGAGGCGGGCTGAAGACGCGGGTTCCGATCCCCGGCGGAGAGGCGGCGGCACGACCGCGCGGAGCGCCGGCGATCCGAACGCCACTTATCCGCCGCCTACCTGTGAGCCGTATGGAGATTCACGACTTGGGCGACGGCGACCCGGAGGTCGCCGTGGTCGGCGGGATCCACGGCGACGAGCCCTGTGGACCCCGGGCCGTCGAGCGGCTGGTCGACGCCGACCTCGAGGTCGAGCGACCGGTGCGGCTGATCGTCGCCAACGAGGCGGCGCTCGCCGCCGGCGAGCGGTACCTCGACGCGGACCTCAACCGGGCGTTCCCGGGGAACCCCGACGGAGCGGCACACGAGGTGCGGCTCGCGGCCGACCTGGTCGACGCGCTCGACGGCTGTACGACGCTCGCGATCCACTCGACGCAGTCGTACGCCGGGCCGTTCGCCGTCGTCGACTCGATGGACGAGGTGACCCGCGCCGTCGCGCCGCACCTCCCGGTCGACGCCGTGATACAGACCGACGCGTTCACCGAGGGGAGGCTCATCGAACACCCGCACACGCTCGAAGTGGAGGCCGGGCTCCAGGGCTCCGACGCCGCCGCCGACAACGCCTACTGGCTGTCCCGGGCGTTCCTCGCGGCGACCGGCGCGATCTCCGCGCCCGGCGCCGACGACGTGCTGGACGCCGGCGGCCGGGAGGACGTCGCGGTGTTCCGACTCCGCGAGCGGATCCCGAAGCCCGCCGCCGACAGCTACGAGGTGTTCGCACACAACTTCGAGCGCGTCGCCGCCGGCGAGCGGTTCGCGGCCGCCGACGGCGAACCGCTGCTCGCCGACGAGCCGTTCTACCCGGTCTTGCTCTCGCCGAACGGCTACCGCGACCAGTTCGGCTACGTCGCCGACCGGGTCGGCACGCTGGAGTGAGACGCCGGGACGCCCCCGCTACTCGACGAGTTCGATCGTGTCGTCGCCGTTCGGCACCACGCAGATGAACGCGCCGGCCTCGTCGCCCTCGTTCCGGTACCAGTGTTCGGCGCCCGCGGGGATCAACAGGGCGTCGCCGGGCGAGACCGCGTGTTCCGTGTCGCCGATTCCGACGACGTACTCGCCGGCGAGGACGTACTGCTCGTGTTCGACCGCGTTGGTGTGACGCGGAACCTCGGCGCCCGCCGCGAGTTCGAAGCGTCGCATCGCGAAGTGCGGCGCGCCGTCTGACTCGTCGATGAGGACGGCCTTCGAGAGCCCTTCGGCGGCGTCGACCGGCTCTGCCGTGACTTCGTCCCCGCGTTTCACGATCGGCCCGAGGTCTGCTGTGTCGCTCATGGTCGTCCGTGACGGTGCCCGTGTATTTAAGCGATCACCGACCGAACCGGTTGGCATGCGTGGAATCAAGATCGGGAGCGCGTTCGGCATTCCGATCAGGCTCAACTGGACGTTTCTGATCGTCTTACCGCTGTTCGCGTACCTCATCGGCGGGGAGGTGGGTACTATCGTGGAGGTGATGAACGAGGCAGGGGGGATCGGGATCGACGCGGCCGTGCTCGCGTCGGGGCCCGCGCCGTGGCTGCTCGGGCTGGCGGCCGCTATCGGGCTGTTCGTCGGCGTGTTGCTCCACGAGTTCGGGCACTCGCTGGTCGCGATGCGGTACGGGTACGAGATCGAGTCGATCACCCTGTGGCTGCTCGGCGGCCTCGCCAGCTTCAAAGAGTTCCCCGAAGACTGGAAACACGAGTTCTGGATCGCGATCGCCGGACCCCTGGTCAGCGTCGCGGTCGGGGTCGCGTGTTTCGGGGTCGTCTTCGTCCTGCCCGCCGGGACGGGGGGCTCCGTCGGAGTGAACGCCGCCCTCTTCGTCTTCGGCTACCTCGCGCTGTTGAACGTCGTCCTCGCCGTCTTCAACATGCTGCCCGCGTTCCCGATGGACGGCGGCCGGGTCCTCCGGGCGCTGCTCGCGCGGAACCAGCCGCACGCGCAGGCGACCCAGCGGGCCGCCTCCGTTGGGAAGGTGTTCGCGTTCCTGATGGGGATCATCGGGCTGTTCACCTTCCAGCTCCTGTTGATCGTGCTCGCCTTCTTCATTTACATCGCCGCCTCCGGCGAGGCCCAGCAGACGACGCTGAAGGCCGTCTTCGAGGACGTCACCGTCGGCGACGTGATGACCAGCCGCGAGGACCTCCACACGGTGAGCGAGGACACCTCCGTCGCCGAGCTGATGAATCGGATGTTCACGGAGCGTCACACCGGCTACCCCGTCCTCGACGGGGACGAACTCGTCGGGATGGTGACCTTAGAAGACGCGCGGTCGGTCCGCGACGTCGAGCGCGACGCCTACCGCGTCGACGACGTGATGGCGACCGACATCGTCGCCGTCGCCCCGAACGCCGACGCGTTGAGCGCGCTCCAGACGATGCAAGAGAGCGGGGTCGGTCGGCTCGCGGTCGTCGACGCCGACGGGGAGCTCGTCGGACTCATCTCGCGGTCGGACCTGATGACCGCGTTCAACATCATCCAGACCGGCGGGACGCCGGGCGTCATCAGCGGCCGCCAGGGGGTCGAGGACGGCCCCGGCGTGTTCTGACCGCTCGGCCGCTCGACGTCGGCCGACCGAACCCCCCGGCGTGGGGTATATACGCGGCAACGACCTACCTCGGCACGTGACAACCCGGACCATCCGCGCCCGCGACCGGCCGGTGTTCGGCGTCGACGTCCACAGCGGCGACGTCCGCGGCGACAGCCCCTCCTACGCGCTCGTCATTCTGGACCCCGTCGACGAGGACGACGAGGACGCCCCCGACGCCGACGGGCCGATGGCTCGGGTCACCCGCGACGTGGTCTCCTTCCGGAAGCTCTGCCGGCTGATCGACGACCGCGAACCCCTCTACGTCGCCACCGACAACGCCTACGAGCTGGCGGCCGACAAGGGGGAGCTCGTCGGGTTTCTCCGGTCGCTGCCCGACGGCACCCGACTGGTCCAGGTGACCGGCGCGGAGCGGCCGGAACCGCTCTCGCGGGTCGCCTCCCGACACGGGATCCCCTACGGCAAGAAACCGATGAAGGAGGCCGAGGCGTCGGCGCGGCTCGCGGCGGCCAACGTCGGCCACGAGGTGACCGCGTTCACCGACGAGACGACGGTGAAGGTGTCGCGGGGGCGCTCGACCGGAAAGGGCGGGTGGAGCCAGGACCGCTACACCCGCCGGATCCACGGCAACGTCAGGAAGCGGACGCGACAGGTCCAGTCGAAGCTCAAGGAGGCGAACCTCTCGTTCGAGCGCGACGTGACCGAGAAGTACGGCGGCTTCGCGAACGCGACGTTCACCGTCGAGGCGCGCCCGGAGGACATCCCCGTCTCGAACTCTCGGGCGGGCGACGTGCGCGTCGAGGTCGAGCGCGAGCGGCGCGACGGCATCGAGTACGAGCCGCTCGTGAAGCGGCGCGACCGCGTTATCGTCGGGATCGACCCCGGCACCACCACCGCGGCGGCCGTCGTCGGCCTCGACGGCACCGTCCACGCGCTGTACTCGTCGCGCACCGCCGACACCGCCGACGTGACGGCGTGGATCGTCGAGCAGGGGCGGCCGATCATCGTCGCCGCCGACGTGGAGCCGATGCCGGAGACCGTCGAGAAGTTCCGACGGTCGTTCGACGCCGCCGGCTGGCAGCCCACGACCGACCTCCCGGTCGACGAGAAGCTCCATCGGGCCCGAGAGGCGAACTACGCGAACGACCACGAGCGGGACGCGCTGGCGGCGGCGCTGTACGCCTACGACGACCACGAGGACCAGTTCGACCGGATCGCGGCGAAGACGCCGCCGCGGCTCGACCGCGAGGCGGTGATCGCCGGGGTCGTCGCGGGCGGCTCGTCGGTCGAGGCCGTCATCGAGGACCTCCGCGAGACCGACGACGGCGGGGGCGACGGGGGCGACGAGGACGAGCCCGACCCGACCGAGCCCGAGCGCACCGAGGAGGAGGAGACGATCCGGCGGCTCCGCGAGCGCGTCGACCGGCTGGAGTCGCACGCGGAGTCGCTGGAGGACGACCTCGACGAGCGCGACGAGCGGGTCGAAGAGCTGGAGTCGGAGCTAGAGGAGGCGAAACGCGAAGAGCGGATCGAGGCCCGCACGCGACGGGCGGTCTCGCGGCTGGAGCGCGAGACGGACCGGTTGGAACGCGAGCGCGACGAGGCGCAGGAACGCGTCGCCGACCTCGAACGAAAGGTGGAGACGCTGAAGGAGCTGTGGCGGCTCGACCACTCGAATTTCGGTGACGTCGCCGAGGGACGCGGGCTCGTCAGCGTGAAGGTCGTCGAGCAGTTCACGCTCGACGCCCTCGACGCGGCCGACGAGGCGTACGGGCTCGTCGCGGGCGACGTCGTCTACCTCAGAGACCCGTCGGGCGCCGGCCGCCGGACCGCGGAGCGGCTCGCCGAGACGGAGCCGCGGGCGGTGATCCGCGACGAGGGGAACCTCTCGGACGTGGCCGACGAGGTGCTGTTCGAACGCGGAGTCCCGGTGGTCCCGGCCGACGCGGTGCCGATCCGAGAGGTCGACGAGCTGGCGGTCGCGAACGAGGACGACCTCGCCGACGCCGTCGCCGACTGGGAGGAGCGCGCCGAGCAGCGTCGCCGCGACGAGAAGGCCGAGCGGATCGACCGGATCATCTCGGAACACCGCGCGGGCCGCACGCTCCCCGAGACGGAGGAGTGAGCGGCGAGCGGGGCCGGGGCGGCGGCGCTCCGCGTGAGTCGTCGGCACGCATCCAGAAGTCATATGTCCGGTAACGCACACTCGGAGGTATGGACGCTCACGAGCTGATCACCCGGAACGCGGCCGAGGTGGTCACCGAGGCGGAGATCGAGGCGCTGGCCGACGACCCCGAGGGCAAGCGGGCGTACGTCGGCTACGAGCCCTCGGGCGTGCTCCACATCGGTCACATGCTCACCGCGAACAAGCTCATCGACCTCCAGGAGGCGGGCTTCGAGGTGACGGTCCTCCTCGCCGACGTTCACGCGTACCTCAACGACAAGGGCTCGTTCGAGGAGATCCGCCACACCGCAGAGCGGATGCGCGACCAGTTCATCGCGTACGGGCTCGACGAGTCGAACACGCAGTTCGTGCTCGGCTCCGACTTCCAGCTCGACGACGACTACACGCTCGACCTCCACGCCTTGGAGCTGGAGACGACGCTCGCGCGGGCGGAGCGGGCGATGGCCGAGATCAGCTCGGGCGACTCGGTGAAGGTGTCGCAGGCCGTCTACCCGCTGATGCAGGCGCTCGACATCCCGTACCTCGGCGTCGACCTCGCGGTCGGCGGGATGGAACAGCGCAAGGTCCACATGCTCGCTCGCGACGTGTTACCGAGCATCGAGCGCGAGCCGCCGACGAGCCTCCACACGCCGCTGATCGCCGACCTCGGCACCGGCCGCGGGAAGATGTCCTCCAGCGAGGGCGTCACCATCTCGATGGAGGACTCGCGCGAAGACATCGAGTCGAAGGTGAACGACGCCTACTGCCCGCCGACCGCGGACCCCGAACCGACCGAGGACGGCGCCGACCGCGAGAACCCCGTCCTCCAGGTGTTCGAGTACCACGTGTTCCCCCGGTTCGACTCCGTCGTCGTCGAGCGGCCCGAGGAGTACGGCGGCGACTTAGAGTACGACGACTACGAGGCCCTCGAAGCGGAGTTGGAGTCCGGCGAGCTCCACCCCGCGGACGCGAAGGGGGCGCTCGCCGAGTACCTCGACCGCCTCATCGCGCCGGGGCGCCAGCAGCTCGCCGAGTAGGCCGGTCGCTACTCGGAGTTCGCTTTTCGCTGCGTCGCGTGACTGCCGGCCGGGCAGCTCCCGTCCAGACAGCTCCGTCCGGCGGCCGTCTCGAAGACCGGGAGCCCGCAGTCGCACTCGTCGACGACGACGCCCGCCGGGAACGAGAACGTCGTCTCGCAGCCGGGGTAGTTCTCGCAGCCGAGGTAGACGCGGCCGGGCGCGGAGCGGACGGCGAGGTCGCCCTCGCAGTCGGGACAGTCCCAGACCGCGTCGAACCGGTCGCTGACGGCGTCTTCCATCGGGTCGCAGGCGGGGTCGAGACAGAGGTGGAACGGCTCGCCGCGCTCGACGCGGATCTTCGGCAGCCCGCAGTCGTCGCAGGTCGCGTCCGTGACGCTCGCCCCCGCGGGCAGTCCCCGCCGCGTCTCGCAGTCGAGACAGACCACGTCGCCGCGCGAGCGCACGAGCGGCCCGCCGTCGTCGGGACAGGTACCGACCGGCGTGCCCGCCTCGGTGACGGGGAGCGCCCGGCTCGCTGTCGCCTCCTCTGCGACGACGCGGAGCCGCCGGGAGCCGTCGCGGGCGGTGACGGTGAACCCCTCTTCGTCGCCCTCGACGACGACGCTCTCGGGGCGCGTGAGCCACGCGACCGGCTGGTAGCCGTCGGCGTCGTGGACGAGCGTGGTGTCGTCGGGCTTGATGAGGACCACGACGCGCCCGCGGTGGGTGCGCGTTCGGTCGCCGCGGTCGGTCACCTGACAGTCGCCTGCGAGTACGCGGAGTCGTTGCGGCATAGGGCGGGTTGCCCCGTTCTCCCGTTTAAGCGGTCGGCGGTGAGCCGCTCCGCGCGGCCGGGCGGCCGATCGCGCTCTTTACGGCGGGTATTGTGTGGTTAACTTAGCAAGATCGCTCTGGGAGGGCAGATATGAGGGAGGGATCTGATTCGGACCCGTCGGTGACGGCCGACGGAGCGTCCCCCGTTCGGGTGGGCGTGTTGAGTTTCCACAACAGCAAAGAGACCAAAGCGATCCTCAACGCCGTCCGGGCGTTGGGCCACGAGCCGGTCTGGCTCCGCGAGGAGAACACCAGGTCGTGGATCGAAGACGAGCGTCTCCGATTCGACCCCGACGTGGAGGTCGTCGCGAACCGACTGCTGATGACGAAGGCCGCCGAGCCGTTGGACGACCTCGGGATCGCGACGGCGTACGCCGCGTCCCGCGCGGTGTTGAACCCGCCCGAGGTCGTCGTCCGAGCGCTTCACAAGTACGGGACCGCGGCGAGACTCGCGACGGCGGGGATTCCGGTTCCGGACGCGTACATCGCATTCAGCCGACGAACGATCAACGAGGGGAGCCGCCTCACGAGCGAGAAGGCGGTCCACAAGTCCGCGATCGGGACGAACGGGAATCGGATGGCGATCGTGGGCGCGGACGATACCGTCGCTCCGCATATCGCTCGCCGTCGGGCGTTTTTACAGGAGTTTATCGACACCGGCACCGAGCGGCCGTTCGACGTCCGCGCGTACGTCGTCGGCGACCGCGTCGTCGGCGCGATGAAACGGTACGCGCCGTCGGACGAGTGGCGGACGAACGTCGCCGTCGGCGGCGAGGTCGAAGATTTCACCGCCGACTTGCCCGAGGAGGCGGCGCGGCTCTCACGAGAGGCGGCCGACGTGCTCGGCCTCGACTACGCCGGCGTCGACCTGTTGTGTCGCGACGGCACCTGGTACGTACTTGAGGTGAACGTGACGGCGGGATTCAAGGGGCTCTTCGAGGCGACGGGGATCAGTCCGGCACCGTCCATCGCCGCGCTCGCCATCGAGCGGGGCGGCGGCAGCGTCGACCGCGATCGCGTCACGTCCCTCGCGTCGGTTCTGGACGATTCGGTCCCCGACTGTAAGCCCTCGATCGATCCGGAGCCGGAGGAGTCGATGACGATCGGCTACACCGAAGCTGTGACGGTGAGCGCGGGCCGGCGGGCGGTCGACGTGGTCGCCAAGTCGGACACCGGCGCCCGGCGGACGAGCATCGACTTCGACGTCGCCGCCGAGACCGGCGCCGGGCCGATACTCAAGACGGTCCGCGTGAAGTCCGGATCACAGCGGAAGCGACAGCGGCGCCCGCTCGTCGAGATCGACGTGAAGATCGGGAGCCGCTGGCAGACCGTGACCGCGAGCGTCGAGAACCGGAGTCACATGAACTATCCCGTGCTGCTCGGGCGGGACGTTCTCGACGGGTACCACGTGGACGTCACGAAGCGGGAGCGCGAGGAGTGACCTACTCGACCCTGACCGTCCGCGCCGCCCGGACGGGCAGGAGCGGCAGGTCGGGGAAGCTGACCTCGACGACGAACTCCAGTTCGTCGGCGTCCGGCGGCCCGAACACGCCGACCGGGACCGTCGCCTCCCCGTCGAGGTACGTCGTCGTCGCGCTCATCTCCACGTCGTTGACCGTGACGCGGATCCCGGCGCGGGCGCTCCCGGAGACGGCGGCGACGCCGACCTCGCACATCTCGTTTTCGCCGACCGCGATGGCCTCGGGGAAGTCCCCCCAGTCGACGTCGACCCGCGGGCAGTCGCGGGCGGCGTCGACGACCCGCTCGGCGACGGAGTCGCTCATGCCGGCGCCGGAGAGCGTCTCGGGGCCGCCGTCGACGACGTCGACGGGTGAGGTGAGGTCGGCGTCCGCGAGGCGCTCGGCGCGCCCGGAGCCGACCCCCTCGATCGCCGTGAGCGCGACCGCCTCGCGGGAGACGCCGTGTTCGACGCGCGCCTCGACGCGGCGGGCGAGGTTGGCGGCGCGCGGGCCGGCGAAGCGGTCGAGGAACTCGGCGAGCGCGGCCAGCAGGCGGAGCGCGTTCTGTCGGATCACCCACGCGTCCGAGCGCAGGTCGCTCGGGATGGAGTCGTTCATCCCGGCGAGCAGGATGGCGAACACCTTGCGGTGGCCGTCTTCGAGGTCGGTGTCGCGGCCGTCGAGGATCCGGTCGATCGCGTCCGACTCGGCCGAGCGCGCCGAGACCGAGTCGAACTCGCCGGCGGCCGCGACCGTCTCCAACACCGAGTCGACCGCCATGGAGTCCCGGTCGGCGAGCGCGCGGAACCGGCGGGCGGTGTCGAGCCGCATGTAGTACTTCGATGCGAGTCGCCCCAGCGCGGTCGGTTCGATCGCGAGGTCGTCGTCGGCCGCGACGAACCCGTCGTCGACGAGCGATTCGAGCGTGTCGCGGACGCGGTCGCGCAGCGTGGAGAAGTCGTACTGCTCCGGCTGCGACGCCGCGCGGACGTAGTAGAAGGTGGTCTCTAACCACGCCATCACGTCCTCTAACCCGCGGATCGTCCCCATCGCGATCTCGGCGTTGAGGTGCGACTCCAGTTCGGCCGCCAGTCGAGATTCGATCGCTTTGCCCTCGCGGAGCAGTTTCCGGTACTTGTCGGCGTCCGCGCGGTCACAGACCACCCAGCCGTACCCCACGTCGTCGTACTCCGGGCGGCCGGCGCGGCCGAGCATCTGGAGCACGTCCAACGGCGAGATGTCCGTCTCTCCCTCCAGCGGGTCGTGGTACTTCGTGTCGCGGATGACGACGCAGCGCGCCGGGAGGTTCACCCCCCACGCGAGCGTCGACGTCGAGAAGAGGAACTTGATCTTCCCCTGTTTGAACCACTCCTCGACGCGGTCGCGGTCGTCTTTCCCGAGGCCGGCGTGATGGAAGCCGACGCCGTCGGTGACCGACTGACGGAGCGTGTCGTTCGTCAGCTCCGTGGCCTCGTTGTGGAAGTCGTAGTCGTCCCGCGAGTCGATCGGGATGTCGCGCTCCGTGATCTCGTCGCGCGCCTTCTTGGCGGCCTGGACCGTGTCCTGTCGGGAGGAGACGAAGACGAGCGCCTGCCCGTCTTCCCGGACGTGCGGCTCGGCTAAGTCGAGCGCGCGGTAGAGCCGGCGGTACTTGTCGGCGAACGCGTTCGAGCCGTGCGAGTACGTCTTCACGCCGGTCTCTAAGTCGACGGGGCGGTACTCGTCCCCGAACGCGTACGTCGTCTCCGCGGGCGCGTCGAGCCACTCGGCCACGTCGTCGATGTTCGGCATCGTCGCCGAGAGCGCGACGACGCGCGGGTCCTGGAGCCGGCGGAGCCGCGAGACGGTGACCTCCAGCACGGCGCCGCGCTTCTCGGAGTCGAGCAGGTGGACCTCGTCGATGACGACGCAGTCCACGTCGGTGATGAACGAGTAGCGCGCCGAGTCGTGTTTCCGCGTCGCGCTGTCCGCCTTCTCCGGGGTCGTCACCAGCACGTCCGCGCGCTCGGCGCGGCGGGGGTTCAGGTCGCGCTCGCCGGAGACGACGTAGACGGAGTAGCCCAGCTCCTCGAACCGCTCCCACTCGCTCTCCTTCTCGTTGGTGAGCGCGCGCAGGGGCGCGACGAACAGGGCGGTCCCGCCCTCGGAGAGGGTCTTACAGATCGCGAGCTCGGCGAGCGCCGTCTTCCCGGAGGCCGTCGGCGCCGACGCGACGACGTTGTGGTCGGTCTCGAGAATGCCCGGCAGCGCCTCGCGTTGCATCCGATTGAACTCCTCGAACCCGAAGGCGTCGGCGAACTCCGGCACCGCGTCCGCGACCTTCACGGCACACCACACCCGTGTGCGAGTCGTCGGGAACCGCGGCTGTGTCGCATCGGATCGACGGGAGGGCCTCGGGGGCAAAGGCGTTTCTCATACGGGCGGGACGGGGCGGCCGTGCGCGGCGTGGCGCTCGCGACGGCGGTCGGCGGCGATCGCGCCGTCGGAGACCCCCACCGTTTAGGTGACCGCGACCGACCGAACGGGTATGCTTCCCTCGTCGCCGGTCGTGATCGGTGTCGCCGTCGCGGTCGCGCTGCTCGCGCTGTTCGTGCTCGTCCGCCGGCTCCGCGGCCCGTCGGCCGAGGCGCGCGAGTCGAAGCGCGCTCACGAGGCCGCCCAGAAGCGCGACGCGCCCGTCGAGATCGGCGAGACCTACGAGTTCGGCGTGACGGAGCTCACCGACCACCACTCCGGGGACGAGGTCGCCGTCGGGAAAGTCGAGGGGTTCGTCGTGTTCACCGAGGACGTCCCCGGCGGCCTCGAGCCGGGCGACGTGATCCGCGCGAAGGTGCTATCCTTCAACGAGGGGCGAACCTCCGCCGACGCGACCTTCGTCGGACGGGCGTAGGCCGAGCGGACGGAGACGCGCGGTCACCGCCCGGACCACTTCCTCGCCGAACCGGAGGTTCATACGTGATGCCGACGAAGTGGTGTCGCAATGGCTCAGGCCGGCACCCAGGACCTCACGGAGCGGTTCATTCAGTTCTACCGTAACTACTACCGCGAGGAGATCGGACAGCTCGCCCAGCGGTACCCCAACGAGCAGCGCTCGCTGTACGTCTCCTACGACGATCTCTTTCAGTTCGACCGCGACCTCGCCGAGGACTTCCAGAGCAAGCCGGACCAGATGCGCGAGTACGCCGAGGAGGCGCTGCGGCTCTACGACCTCCCCGCGGACGTCAATCTCGGCCGCGCACACGTCCGCATCGAGGACCTCCCCGACAGCGTCGACATCCGCGGCATCCGCGTCCACGACGACCACATCGGCAAGCTGGTCTCGGTCCAGGGCATCGTCCGGAAGGCCACCGACGTGCGCCCGAAGGTGACCGAGGCCGCCTTCGAGTGCCAGCGCTGCGGCACGATGACGTATATCCCGCAGTCCGACGGCGGCTTTCAGGAGCCACACGAGTGCCAAGGCTGTGAGCGACAGGGTCCCTTCCGCGTCAACTTCGATCAGTCCGAGTTCGTCGACTCCCAGAAGCTCCGCATCCAGGAGTCCCCCGAGGGCCTGCGCGGCGGCGAGACGCCCCAGTCGCTCGACGTGGACATCGTCGACGACATCACGGGAGAGGTGAGCCCCGGCGACCACGTCACCTGCGTCGGCGTCCTCCACATCGAGCAGGTCGAGCAGGGCAACGAGAAGTCCGCCATCTTCGACCTGTACATGGACGGCGTCTCCATCTCCATCGAGGACGAGGAGTTCGAGGACATGGACATCACGGAGGCGGACAAACGCGACATCATCGAGCTCTCCGAGCGCGACGACATCTACGAGGCGATGGTCGGCTCCATCGCCCCGGCCATCTACGGCTACGAGGAGGAGAAGCTCGCGATGATCCTCCAGCTGTTCTCCGGCGTCACCAAACACCTCCCCGACGGCTCCCGGATCCGCGGCGACCTCCACATGCTCCTTATTGGCGACCCCGGAACCGGTAAATCTCAGATGATTTCGTACGTAGAAAACATCGCGCCCCGTTCGGTGTACACCTCCGGGAAGGGGTCGTCCGCGGCGGGGCTCACGGCCGCCGCCGTCCGCGACGACTTCGGTGACGGCCAGCAGTGGTCGCTCGAAGCCGGCGCGCTCGTCCTCGCCGACAAGGGGATCGCCGCAGTCGACGAGCTGGATAAGATGGACTGCGTCACGGGCGACACGCTGGTCTCGCTCGCCGACGGCCGCGTCGAGCGCATCGACGAACTGGCGCGAGAGGCGGCCGAGGACGGCGACATCGAAGACCTCTCGAACGGTCGCCGCGTCCACGACGTCGACCTCGACGTCTGGTCGATGGACGAAGACGGGAACCTCGTGGAGCGGTCCGTCTCCGCGGTGCACGAGTACGACGCGCCGTCGGAGCTGACCCGGGTCACGACGGAGACGGGCGAGTCGCTGACCGCGACCGCCGACCACCCGTTTTTCGTCCTCGATGACGGGGAGCGCGTCGAGCGCGAGGCGGCCGCGCTCGACGACGGCGACTGGGTGTACGTCCCACGAAGGCTTCCGACGAAGGCGGCGGACGGCGGAGCGGTAGCCGCGAGCGGCGGGAGTGGGCCAGCGGCCGAGCCCGTCGATGGGGAGGACGTCGACGCCGCCACGGCGAGCGTCATCGGGTACCTCTCCGGCGACGGGAACGTCTTCTACGACCGCGACGAAGGCGTCTACGGCGTCCGGTTCACCAACGCGGACGAGGAACTGCTGGACGACTTCGAGCGCGCGGCGCGGGCGGCGTTCGACGCGGAGCCAGTGCGACCGCCGAGCGAACAGCGCGACGACGGCGTCGAGACGGTCCGCGTCACCGGGAAGGAACACGCCGACGCCGTCCTCGACGCTGGGATGAACCTCGGTCGGTACGACGAGAAGTGCTTCCCGACCGCCGTCTCGACCGGAAGCCGCGCGGCGAAGGCCGCGTTCGTCCGGGCGCTCGCCGACAGCGAGGGGCACGTCGACGAGTCGGCCGGCAACGTTCGGATCGCGTCTGCGAGCCGAGACCTGCTGAATGGCGCGCGGAACCTCCTCTTAGGGTTCGGCGTGTCGAGCCAGCTCCAGCACCGCGAGCGGGACGGGGGCCGCGACGTGTACTACCTCGCGGTGACCGACGCCGACTCGCTCGCGGCGTTCCGGCGGTACGTCGGGTTCACGGCCACGCGAAAGGCGGAGGCGCTCGACCGCGTCGTCGACGCGGCCGGCGGCGGTCGCACGATCCTCGACGTGGTCCCGGAGGTCGACGACGTGCTCGCGCGGTGTCGCGACTCCCTCCGGCTTCACCAGCGCGAGTGCGGCGTGAATCCGGTCACCTATCACGACTTCGAGAGCGGGGCCGCGAACGTCTCGCTCCACCGCGCCGAGCGGATATTCGCGGCGTTCGAGGAACGCCGGGAGCGCGCGGCCGACGACGTCGGCCCGCTCGACGCGGGCCCGACGTGGGAGGCGCTCTCGGAACTGCGGCACCGATACCACGTCTCGCAGTCCGAGTTGGCCGATGGGACGACGCTGTCACAGCAACGTATTTCCGGCGGGTGGGGCGAAAGCGAGGAAGTCCGCCGGACGGTGACGGACCGGCTCCGGGAGGTGCTGACCGAAGTTGCGGCGACCGACCTCGGGGACCTCCGCGAGTTCGTCCGCGGCGACGTGAAGTGGCGACAGGTCGAGTCGGTCGAGACGGTGCCGCCGGAATCGACCGAACACCGCGGCGAGGTGCTCCGGCAGCGCCTCGCCGACGTCATCGGGGGACCGGTTGAGACGGCCGAACAACGCGCTCGCGACCTGCTCGACCCCGGTCCGGTCAGCGAGACGCGGGCGGAGCTGTCGGCGGCGCTCGACGCGTACGGGATCAGTCAGGCGGACGTGGCGTCGAGACTGGACGTGACGCAGGCGACCGTGTCGCGCTGGCTGTCCGGCGCCGTCGAAACGGATCGGCTCGACGACGTGCGCGAGGCCGTCGCCGAGGAGGTCGACGCCGTCGAAGCGGAACTGCGGTCCATACTGACACGGATCGACGACGGGGAGCGGCCGCGGGTGTACGATCTGACGGTCGAAGGGACGCACAACTTCGTCGCGAACGGGCTCGTCGTTCACAACTCCTCGGACCGCTCCGCGATGCACGAGGGGCTCGAACAGCAGAAAATCTCCGTCTCGAAGGCGGGGATCAACGCGACGCTGAAGGCGCGGTGTTCCCTGCTCGGCGCGGCGAACCCGAAGTACGGCCGGTTCGACCAGTACGAGCCGATCGGCGAGCAGATCGACTTAGAGCCCGCGCTCATCTCGCGGTTCGACCTGATCTTCACGGTGACGGACAGCCCGGACGCGGAACACGACTCGCGGCTGGCGAAACACATCATCAAGACGAACTACGCCGGCGAGCTCAACACCCAGCGGGCGGAGGTCCCCTCCTCGGAGTTCACCGCCGAGGAGGTCGACGCGGTCACCCAGGAGGTGGCACCGGAGATCGACGCGGAGCTGCTTCGGAAGTACATCGCTCACGCGAAGCGCTCCTGTTTCCCGACGATGACGGACGAGGCGAAAGACATCATCGAGGAGTTCTACGTCGACCTCCGTTCGAAGGGGGCCGACGAGGACGCGCCGGTGCCGGTCACCGCGCGGAAGCTGGAGGCGATGGTGCGGCTCTCGGAGGCGAGCGCGCGGGTCCGCCTCTCGGACACCGTCGAGCGCGAGGACGCGGAGCGGGCGACCGACATCGTCGAGTCGTGTCTCAAGGACATCGGCGTCGACCCGGAGACCGGGCAGTTCGACGCCGACGTGGTCGAGACGGGCACCTCGAAGAGCCAGCGCGACCGCATCAAGAACATCAAGGGGCTCATCGCGGACGTCGAAGAGGAGTACGAGCAGGGCGCGCCCGTCGACGAGGTGCTCGACCGCGCGGGCGAGATCGGGATGGACCCCGGGAAGGCGGAACAGGAGATCGAGAAGCTCCGCACGAAAGGCGAAGTGTACGAGCCCAAGCAGGGGCACCTCCGGACGACGTAGATGGACCGCATCTCCGCGATACGGAACGTCGAAGACGCCCTCCGCGAGTTCGAGAACGGGGACGCGGACCTCGCCGCGACCGAGCGGCGCGTCGCGGCCGTGCTCCGGACGTACGCCACCGAGTTCGACGGCGACGACGACGTGTTCCGTGCGGTCGGCGACGACGCCGTCGACGGCACGGTCGTCGTCGCCCCCTCCGAGCCGGCGGCGCGCGAGCGCGTCCTCGCGGTGAGCGGCGTCGATTCGGACGAGGGTCACCCGAGCGACGGCGAGAACGGAGAGGATGACCCGGAATCCCTCGAATTCGACGTTGATCGGGTCTGAGCGTCGACTCCGGTCGCGCGTGGCGTCGGAGCGTCGCTGAACGCGACTGAAACGTTCGGGTCCGGAACCGATAAATTCCGAAATCGACCACCGGCGGGCGTGTTGTTGGTCGTGACCTACTCGGCGGCCGCCCGAACCGGTCTTCGAAACCTGTGTCGCCGCCACGAGTCGGTCGTCGCGCGGCGGTTCGGTCGCGCCGCGCTGTTCGACGAGACGGAGTACGCCGCGTTCCTCGCCCTGCGGCTGCGGGAGTCACACGGCGGGGACGTTCAGATCGAGCGCACCGAGCCGTTCAACGAGTTCGTCGCCGTCGAGCCGGCGGTCCGCGAGGCAGCCGCGGCCTACGCGGACCGCTCCGCGAAGGCGACGCCGTACGCCGCCTTCGCCGCGGGC
The DNA here is from genome assembly GCF_039522565.1 of Halorubrum ejinorense. GTDB lineage: Archaea > Halobacteriota > Halobacteria > Halobacteriales > Haloferacaceae > Halorubrum > Halorubrum ejinorense. Next base: position 337,732 of record NZ_BAAADQ010000001.1, read on the forward strand.
ACCGATCACCCGGACCCGGAGGCGATGCGCGACCGGGAGCTGTGACCGGGGACGCGTCGACGCCGGGTGATTCGAACGCGGACCGAGACGAGGGCTTGACTCCCGCCCGAGTGCCCCCGGAACCGAGCGAGGTGATCGGCCGGCTCCCGACCGACGCAGGGCTCCGACGGCAGCTCGCGGCGGCCGCTCGTTCGCGGGGCCGAACCGCGTCGGTGGCGGCAGAGATCGTCGAGATCGAGGCGGAACTCGCGGACATCGACGTGAAGTCGGTGGACCTGACGGCGGCGCGGCGGCGAGTCGCGGAGGCGACGGGCGAGACCGAGCGGCTGAAAGAGCGGGTCGCGACGCTCCGCGGTGACGCGCGGGCGCGTCGCGCGGTCGACGCCGACGAGGAGGCCGCGCTCGACGAGTTAGAGTCCGCCGCCGCCGAGCTGTCGGCCGCACAGACTGAGGCGATCGCCGCCGAACAGGCGCTCGAACGCGCACGGGCCGAGGCGGCGCGCGCCCGCGACGAACGCCGGCGCCGACTGCGGCTCCGCGACCGGCTTCGGAACCGGCGGCGCGACGCTCGCCGCGAACTCGCCGCGTCGGTGTACCCGGAGTTCCGGGAGGCGCTCGCGGTCGTCCCGGGCGGGGATCCCGACGCGGCCGGCGACGACCCCGGCGCGTACGACGGCGATCCGATCGCCGCGTCGCTCGCTGCCGTGAGGGTCGCGGCGCTCGACGGCGCCGTCGAACTGCGCGGCGAGGCGGCGCGAGCGGTCGAGGCGTCGAAGCGGAACGCGAGGGCGCTGCTTCGAGCGAGTCCGGTCCGGGTGAGAGGCGAATCACTCGCGTCGGTCGGAGCCGGGAGATCCGACGGGCACTGAGATCGCGAACCGGACGTTTCGCCCGGACGTTTACGTACGATTCCGCGGGACCCGGCGCATGGAACTCGACTGGTCCGTCGACCGCGAGGGCGACGCGTCGCTCGTCGGCGTCAGAGTGCGCAACGACGAGGCGGTCCCGAGGCGAGTCCGGATCGAGAGCCGGCTGGACGGAGCGGTGCTCCCGCCGCGGCGCGGCGGCGTCCCCGAGGCGGGGTGGGACGCCGGAGGCGTGACGGCGGTGATCGATCCCGGCGAGCGCGAGACGTTCGGGTTCGCGACCCTTGCGGACCCGGTCGAGCCGCCGGTGGAGATCGCGGGCGTGGCGCCCGCGACGCCCGGGGCGGCTGACGGGCAGGCGGCGAGACAAGGCGAAACGGCCTCCGTTCAGACGGCGGTTCGAGACCTCGCGGACCACCGTCCGCCGCGTCGAGCCGTCGCTGGGGCGGAAGCGGTCGATCACGACGAACGCGGGTCGGACGGAGCCGATCCCGGACGCGACGAGGGCGACGGAGAGCGCGCGGAACCGGTCGGCGAGGGCGGTTCCGATCCGGTCGCGACCACGGAAGAGCGGCCGAACGCGGCGATTCCCGCCGAGATCGAGGCGTGGTTCGCTGCCGTCGAGGCGCGGATCGAACAGGCGGAGCGGCTGACGGGCGCGGACCTCGCGACGGCGACGGCGGTCGTCGAGGAGGCCGGTGGCCTCGACGCGATTGAGGGACTCGACGAGCGCGTCGCGGCCGACGCCGAGCGCCTGAAGGCGGTCCGCGACCGCGCCGCGGCGCTGGCCGAGCGCGCCGACGAGAGCGAGGTCCCGACCGAGGCGCTGGAGGCGCTGGCGTGATCCTCGCGGTGGCCGGCGGGAAGGGCGGCGTCGGGAAGACGACGCTCGCGTACAACGTCGCCGCCGAACTCGACGCGGCGGTCGTCGACGCCGACCTCGGGATGGCCGACCTGCCGAGCGGTCGCGGTCCCGACCTCCACGACGTGCTCGCCGGCGCCGCAGACCCGGCCGAGGCAGTCCGACCCGGACCGGTCGACGTCGTCCCCTGCGGACGGACGCTGGCCGGCGCGCGCGCAGCGGACCTGACGCGGCTGGCGGAGGCGGTCGAGGCGATCGAACGCGAGTTCGGGACCGTCGTCCTCGACTGTCCGGCCGGGCGGCGGGCGGACGCGGGCGTGCCGCTCGCGGTCGCGGACGCCTGTCTCCTCGTCGTCTCGCCGCGGGCGTTCGCGCTGGCAGACGCGATCCGGACCCGGGAGCTCGCCCGCGAACTCGACGCCGGGCTGGTCGGCTGCGCGGTCAACCGGGTGACTGAGCCTCCGCCGGTGGACGCGATCGGCGACGCGCTCGGGGCGCCCGTCGAGGTGGTGCCGGCCGACCCGCGCGTCGGTCGGTCGGTGGCGGCGGAGCGACCCGTCGCGGTCACTGCCCCCGACAGCGACGCCGCAACAGCCGTTCGGTCGCTGGCGCGCCGCGTCCCGGAGTGAGCGGACGGGCGAGGCGTCGCGACATCGCGTCCTTTTACCCGCCGCGACCCCTCGGCGAGAGCGATGCTCACGGTCGCGTTCGTCTTCGGAGTCGCCGTCGTCGCGGCGATCGCGGTCTCGGTCGGCCCGCTGTACGCGGCCGACAGGTTCCGCGACCTGCGGGACCCGACGCCCGCGGAGCGCGCGCAGATCGCGGCGCTGGCGGAGCCCGGCGGTCTCGACGTCGAGCGGATCGCGATCGAACCCGTCGGATCGGACGGTGACGGGAGCGAGAACGCCGGTCCCGCCGAGGTGTCCGTCCGGGGACCGCCCCGACGGCGGGTGTTGTTCCTCACCGAGGACGTGCTCACCGGCCTCGACGAGGACGTCGCGATCGGCCTGTTCGCGGCGGAGGCCGGCCGAGTGGCGACGTACTACGCCGAGTTCCGGGCGGTCGCCGTCGGCGGCGTGTTGGCGGCGCTGGCGGCGGTCGTGACGACGCTCGTCCCGTTCGAAGCGGGATTCCTGACAGTGATCAGCGTCGGCCTCGTCTCCTTCTGGGCCGGCCGGCGGGTCCAGTACGCGGCTGACGCCCGCGCCGCGGACGCGGTCGGCGCCGACCACGTCGCCGACGCGTTCGAGCGCGTCGCGGAGCGCCGCGGCGTCGAGCCCCAGACCGGAGACTGGTCGACGTGGTTCGAGGTCCAGCCGCCGCTCGGCGACCGAATCGCGCGGCTCCGCGAGCGGACCGACGGGTCGGAGTGAGAGGAAAGAGCGGAGAGGGACGGAGTCGGTGGTGTCGGCCCGTGACTCAGCTCTGCGTCTGTCGGGCGACGGCGGAGTCGGGGCCGACGGTGACGTCGTAGCCCGCGACCGAAAGCGAGACGTCGACGTCGCTGTCGGGCCGGCCGGCGACGACGGCGTCTAGGGCGTCCGGGTCGACGTGGTCGTACAGCACCACGCCCTCTTCTTCGAGAAGGTCGGCGGGTTCGACCCCGGCGAGGTCGGCGATCGCTTCGACGACGGCGAGGCTGGGCGCGGGACCGTCGCCGCCGTGACGGACGCGGGCCGTCTCGGGTACCGAACCGGAATCGCTCGATCCGGCTGTTGCGCTGCTCATACATGCCGACACTCCGGCAGACCACATAAACTGGTCGTTCAGTTTATCAGAAGTGAGTCTCGGGCGGCGGCGCGGTCCCGGAACCGTTACCAACCAGCCGCACGCGTGTAGAGACAACTCGAATGCGACTCCCGAAACGACAGCTCGCGGTCCTCGAGGCCGCGAGCGCGACGGACGAGCGGACGGTAGCGGAGATCGCCGCCGAGACCGACACGAAGCCCGAAACGGTCGCCGGGGCGGCGTTCGACCTCGCGGACGAAGGGCTCGTCGAGGTCGGGTCGGTAACCGACGAGACGCTCGAACTCACCGACGAGGGGCGGACCTACGTCGACGCCGGGCTCCCCGAGACGCGGCTCTACCGGGCCGGGCTCGACGCCGGCGCCGGCGCCGAGCCGGTCTCGATGGGGGCCGTCATCGGCGAGGCCGACCTCGACGGTCCGGAGGTCGACATCGCGCTCGCGAACTTCGCGCGCAAGGGGTTCGGCACCGTCGAGAGCGGCGAGCTCTCGGTCGACCCCGACGCCGACCCGGACGGGGACGCGGAGGCGACGGCGCTCGCGGCGCTGGCCGGCAGCGGCGACCCCGGCGTCGACGAGGCGGTGCTCGACCAGTTGGACTCCCGCGGGCTCGTCGACCGCGGCGAGTCGGTCACGCGGACGGTTCGGCTCACCGACGACGGCGTCGACGCGCTGATGATGGGCGTCGAGGCGACCGAGACGGTGGGGGCGCTCACGCCGGAACTGCTCGCCAGCGGCGAGTGGCGCGACGTGGAGTTCGCCGAGTACAACGTCGAGGCCGAGGCGGAGACCGCTCGCGGCGGCCGCAAGCACGTGCTCCGCCGGACGGCGGACCGCGTGAAGGACGTGCTGGTCGGCATGGGCTTCCAGGAGATGGAGGGACCCCACGCTGACGCCGACTTCTGGATCAACGACTGCCTGTTCATGCCCCAAGACCACCCGGCGCGGACCCACTGGGACCGCTTCGCGCTCGACGTGGACCCGATGGAGTCGATCCCGGCGGAGCTGATCGACCGCGTCGAGGCGGCCCACCGCGACGGCTGGGGGGACGACGGCGACGGCTACCACTCCCCGTGGTCCGAGGACTTCGCTCGCGAGGTCGCCCTGCGCGGCCACACCACGTCGCTGTCGATGCGTTACCTCTCGGGGATCGCGGGCGCCGACCTGGAGCCGCCCCAGCGGTACTTCTCGGTCGAGAAGGTGTACCGGAACGACACCTTGGACCCCACGCACTTACTGGAGTTCTTCCAGATCGAAGGGTGGGTGATGGCGGAGGACCTGTCGGTGCGTGACCTCATGGGCACCTTCGAGGAGTTCTACCGGCAGTTCGGGATCACCGACATCCGGTTCAAGCCGCACTACAACCCCTACACCGAGCCCTCCTTCGAGCTGTTCGGCGAACACCCGGAGACTGGCGAGGAGATCGAGATCGGTAACTCCGGCGTCTTCCGCGAGGAGGTCACCGGCCCGCTCGGCGTCGACTGCGACGTGATGGCGTGGGGACTCGCCTTAGAGCGGCTCGCGATGTTGACCACGGGCGCGGAGGACATCCGCGACCTCCACGGGACCCTGGCCGACATCGACTTCCTGCGGAACGCGGAGGTGAGCTACTGATGCCCGTCGTCGACGTCGACCCCGACGAACTCCGCGAGCTCACCGGTCACGAGGACCTGTCGGACGACGACCTCAAGGCGGACCTGTTCGGGCTCGGCTTGGAGTTCGAAGGCGAGACCGAGGAGGGGCAGTACCAGTTCGAGTTCGCGCCCGACCGGCTCGACCGGCTCTCCGTCGAGGGCGTCGCGCGCTCACTGCGGTACCACTACGGCGACGCGCGCGGCGTGTACGTGCCGAACACGAACGACCCCGAGTGGACCATCGAGGTCGACGAGTCGGTGCCCGACGAGCGGCCGTACGTCACCGGGGCCGTGGTCCGCGGCGTCGACCTCGACGAGGCGGCGCTGGAGTCGCTGATCCAGCTCCAAGAGAAGCTCCACGCGACGATGGGGCGCGGCCGCGCGAAGGGCGCGATCGGGATCCACGACCTCGCGATGGTGAAGGGCGCGCCGCTCCAGGAGGGCGCGGAGCGCTCGATCACCTACCGCGGCGTCGACCCCGACGGCGCGCCGTTCGTGCCGCTGGACGCGAACGACGAGCTGACCCCCGCCGAGGTGCTCACCGAGCACGCCACGGGCGAGACCTACGCCGACCTCGTCGCCGACCTCGACCGCTACCCCGCGATCTACGACGAGCTGGGCCTGTTCTCGTTCCCGCCGGTCATCAACGGGAAGCGGACGGAGGTGACGACCGGCTCCCGGGAACTGCTCGTCGAGCTCACCGGCACCGACCAGTGGACGATCGACAAGATGTGTACGATCATCTGTTACGCCCTGTCGGCCCGCGGCGCGACGATCGAGGAGGTCGAGGTGAACTACGCCGACGGCGCGACGCACCCGAGCGAGTACGGGGCAGAACTCGTTCGTCCGAACCTCGACGTCGACGAGAAGTCGGTGGCACACGACCGGATCGAGACGCTGCTCGGGGTCGACTTCGAGCCCGAGGAGGTCGTCGACTGCTTCGAGCGCGCCGGGCTGGACGCGAGCTACACGCTCGGTGAGGACGTGACCTACGAGGTATCGATCCCGCCGTACCGCGTCGACGTGCTCCACCCGCTCGACCTCGTCGACGACGTGGGGCGGGCGTACGGGTTCGACAACTTGGAGCCGCGCTACCCGGACGTGGGCACCGTCGGCGGCCGCCACGAGCGCTCGCGGCTAGAGGACGCGGTCCGGACGAGCCTCGTCGGCCTCGGCTTCGAGGACCTGCTGAATTTCCACATGACGAGCGGCGAGGAGAACTACGAACGGATGCGCGTCGAGCCGGGCACCGGCGGCGCCGCGGTCGACGGCGCCGGCGTCTTCGGCGGCGGGGATCCGGTCGAGATCACGGAGCCGTACAGCGAGGAGTACACCCAACTGCGCAGCTGGGCGCTCCCGTCGCTCGTGATGCTGTTAGAGCGGAACACCCACAACGCCTACCCGCAGGACGTCGCCGAGGTCGGCTTCGTCGCCGAGCGCGACGGCGACGAGAACACGAGCGTCGCCGAATCGCGGCACGTGGCCGGGGCGGTCGCCCGCCGCGACGCCTCCTACGAGGTCGCGAAGGGCCGGCTACAGGCGCTCTGTAGCGACTTCGGCGTCGACGTGGAGACGCCCCCGACCGACCATCCCTCGTTCATCGATGGTCGCGTCGCGAGCGTCGTGATCGACGGCGAGCGCGCCGGCGTGATCGGCGAACTCCACCCCGCGGTGCTCGTCGAGCACGACCTGGAGGTGCCGGTCGCCGCCTTCGAGTTCGACCTCGACGCGCTCAACTGAGCGACCGCGGTGGAACGGCGGAGATCGGAACTTCCGTTCCGTCGGTTCTATCACGTATTATCACGGACGAGTTCGCGAACAGAAGACATATATTCCCGATGGAGAACTGACCGGGCATGAACTGTGAGAGATGCGGTATCGACGCCTCGCTCACGCACCGTGACGTCGACGGCTTCGCGTACTACCTGTGTGGCGCCTGTGTCAGGGGCTGGGACGCGGTGCGGTCCGTGTCGACGGACTCGACCGACGACGCGCGCTCGCCGGCGCGGTAGGCCGACGGCACCGCGGGCGGGCGGCAGCAGTCCGGTTCAGAGTCCGCTCGCCGTCGCCGCGGCGGGAGCGCGTCGCGGGCGGATCGCGGTTCCGACCGGTCGCGGGGCGACGCATCAACCGTCTTTTATTCCGGCGCAGTAGTAGACGTTCACACAGGTGAACCCAGTGTGGCACAGGAGTTCCTGATTCCACTGGTCGCGGGGATCATCGGACTCGGCGTCCTCGCACAGATCCTCGCGGCTCGGCTCCGAGTACCGAGTATCATCTTCTTCCTGTTGGTCGGGGTGATAATCGGGAGACCGGGACTCGGAATCGTGACCAGCGAGACCTTCGGGAGCTCCCTCCCGGCGATCGTCGGGCTCGCGGTCGCGATCATCGTGTTCGAGGGCGCCTTCCACCTGGAGTTCGAGCGCATCCAGAAGGCGCCGCGGGCGGCGGTTCGGCTCGTGACGATCGGCGCCGCCATCGCGCTGGTCGGCACCGCGGTTGCGGTCCGGTTCCTCGAGGGGTTACCCTGGGCGCTCTCGTTCGTGATCGGCGCGCTGCTCGTCGCCACGGGACCGACGGTCATCTCTCCGATCCTCGAGGTCGTCCCGGTCAGGGACCAAGTCGCGGCCGTCCTCGAGACCGAGGGGATCGTCAACGACGTGACGGCCGCGATCACGGCCGTCGTGCTCTTCGAGGCCGTGAACCCGACGGTCGCCGCAGAGGGGCTCGTCCGCGGCTTCGCGCTCCGGCTCGGCGGCGGCCTCCTCGTCGGTCTCGTCGTCGCGGGCGTCCTCTACTACCTGCTCCGGTACGTCGACCTCTCGCCCGGCGCGGCGCCGCGGAACGCGCGGCTGCTCGTGCTCGCCGGCGCGCTGGCCGCGTTCGCCGGCGCGAACCAGCTAGCGAGCGAGGCCGGCGTCGCGGCCGCCGCCACCGCGGGCCTCGCTCTCGGGAACTTAGACGTCCCGTACAAAGAGGAGATCACCGACTTCAAAGGCGACATCACGCTGCTCGTGTTGTCGTTCGTGTTCATCGCGCTCGCCGCCCAGTTGCCGCCGGCGGCGATATTCGACGTGGGGCTCGCCGGGCTCGGGGTGGTCGTCGTCATCGCCGTCGTGATCCGGCCGCTCCTCGTGTTCGTCTCCACGATCGGCGATCGGTTCACCCTCTCGGAGCGACTGTTCATCAGCGCCATCGGACCGCGCGGGATCATCCCGGCGTCGGTCGCGACGCTGTTCGCCACCGAGCTCAGGGCGGCCGCAACCGAGCTCAACGACCCCGCCCTCGCACAGCAGGCGGACCTCCTGATCGGGACGGTGTTCCTGGTCATCTTCGTCACCGCCCTCGTTCAGGGCGGGCTGGCACGCTACATCGCGCAGTACCTCAACGTCATACCCATGAGAGTCATCATCGTCGGAGGCGGGCAGGTGGGCCGCGCGCTCGCCGAACGCCTCGAAGACCGCGGCGAAAACGTCGTCATCGTCGAACACGATGAGGCGAAGGTCGAATCGCTCCGAAACGACGGCTTCTCCACCGTCATCGGCGACGGAACGGACACGGAGCTGTTGCGGAAGGCGGGGGCGGACAACGCCAAGATCGTCGTCGCCGCCACCGGTGACGACGACGCGAACCTCCTCGTCGCGCAGCTATCGAAGACGAATTTCGGCGTCGAGCGCGTCTTAGCGAAGGCGAACAACTCCGACAACGTCGAGGCGTTCGAGGACTTAGGCGTGAGAACCATCTCGGCCGCGATGTCGGCCGCGTGGGCCCTCGACAACCAGATCGAGCGGCCGGACCTGGCCCACTGGATGACCGAGGTCGGTCACAACGGCGACGTCCAACAGCTCGAGGTCACCAACGAGACGTTCTTCGGCAAGAAGGTCAAGGAGGTGGGGACATTGCTGCCCGACGGCTGTCTGATCGCCGTCATCAGCGACGGAGACCGGGAGTCGGTCGAAGTCCCGGGCGCGGACACCGTCATCGAGCGCGGCGACCACGTCACGCTCCTCGGGCAGCGCGAGGCCGTCCGCGAGGGGATGGAACTGGTCGGCGGCGCGTAAACTACCCTACCCTACTCCCTCGGCGCTATGCGCCTCGGTCCTTGAGGGTAGGGCTTTGATGTGGACTCCCGGCAATCAGTCGCCAGCAAGAGGCTGGTAACTCTCGCCGTTCAAGGTCCCACCATTCACACGCACGTCTACTGGTGCGTCTCCGTCCCCCGACTTGGGCGAGGAACGGAGTTTGTGCTGTCGCTTCCGAGCGTACCGCACACCAATGTTCTTCGCAGCGTTATAATCCGCGTTGACCTCATAGCTGCATTTCTGGCACTCGAAGTGTTCACCGTGGCGGTTGCCGTCGTGCGTAAAGCCACAGTCTGTTCGAGAACAGCGTTGGGATGTGTGGTTCGGCTCGACCTGCTCCACGGAGACCCCCTGTTCAGGGCCTTTGTATGAGACGTATTCAAACAGGCGTCGGAACGCCCAGACGTGGTGCCACTTCGCGTGTGGAAGCCGCTCTCGAATGTCGCTCAACTCCTCGAACGCGATTACGTCGCAGTCGTGTTCGACGGCTTCCGAGACGAGTTCGTTGGCGATCGTGTGGATGTACTGTTTGCGCCAGGCTTCTTCACGCTTCCCGAGGCGAAGCAGGGCCTTGTGTGCGGCCTCCGTGCCGCGTTGTTGCATCTCACCACGTCGCTTCTCGAACTCACGACACCAGTGGTCGTAGTCGTCCCCCTGCCAAAACGTGCCGGTTGAGGACACAGCGAGGCTGTTGACGCCGAGGTCGATACCGAGGACCGTTTGGTCGGAGTGCCCGGTATCTTCCGAAACCCCATCGTCACTGTGTGTCCGCCGCGTCGAAATGTTGAGGTAGAACTCGTCAGTGGCCGCGTCGTACCGAAGCGTACTCTCGCGGAACTCATAGTTCTCGGAGAGTACGTACCGCTCGTAGGGCGTCGGACTGTCTGCCGGGAGAACAAACGAGGGTTCGACTCGGCCCTCAACAGTTGCCAGTGACACCTTGTTCCGGTAGAAGGTCGCGCTCCGTGTGTCGTAGTCCATCGTTTCGGCGGTGAACGTCGGTTGAGAGACGCGCTGTCCCTTTTTCCACCGTTCGACACACGCTTTGACGGCTTCGACAGCACGTTTGATAGCGGCTTGGACAAGTTGGGCCTGTAGGTCTGTCTCCTCCCGAAGTTCGGCGTAGAGCGCGTCACGAACCTCTCGCTTGTTGGTCTTACACTCAGTGTAGGAGGTGTCGGACCAACAGTAGTCGGCGGTTCGGTTCGCACAATACCGGTATTGGTCGGCGGTTCGGTGGAGTGCGTCGCGTTGCTCGTCGGAAACGGCGAGTTTCACGACGGCGGTTCGACGCACACCCATAGTTTCAGAGAGTACCCGACGGTACTTATAGGCCTGGGAGTCGGTCGGTCGCGGTGTGGCGGTTGTGTCGTCCCATGTCGGTTTCCTCCCCGACCTACTCGCTCACTCCGTTTGCTCCTTGAGGTCGGGGGCTCCACCTCGAAAATGCTGAGGCCGCCGAGCGCGAGGCCGCGGAACCGTCACTCCGAACCCGGCGACGCGTCCGGCAGCGGCGGATCGATGCCGAGCAGATCGGCGCTCACCTCCCACAGGCGGCGGGCCGCGGTCGCGTCCCGCGCCGCCCGCGACGGCTCGGTAGGTCGCCGGTCGGCGAAGTACTTCCCGGTGACGTCGGCCGTCTCGGGCGACACGGCGGGAACGAGCAGCTCGGCGGCACCGTCCGCGACGCTCGTCACGAACGGCAGCGCGTCGAGCGCCTGAAGCGCGCGCGGCAGCGGGCCCGGGAGGAACCGACTGAACCCGCTGCCGGGGATCGCTCCGGGGTGGATGCTGTTCGAGACGACGGACCGATCGAGCGTCTCGACGCGCTTGGCGAGTTCGGCCGCGAACAGGACGTTGGCGAGCTTCGAGTGCCCGTACGCCCACGTGGCCGAGTAGTCCTCGACCGTGCGGACCCGCGTGAGGTCGAGTTCGGACCCCCGATGGGCGGCGGAGGCCGTCGTCACGACCCGGCTGCCGTCGGTGAGGTGATCGAGGAGCTCGGCCGTCAACAGGTAGGGACCGAGGTGGTTCACGTGGAACGTGTACTCGACGCCGAGGTCGGTCCGTCGCCCCTCTCGGAAGAAGCCGCCGGCGTTGTTGATCAAGACGTCGAGCCCGTCGGTCGCTTCCCGGACGGTCGCCGCGAGGTCGCGGACCGAGTCGGGGTCGGCGAAGTCCGCCGGCACGAACCGCGCGTCCGACCCGGTCGCTTCGAGTTCGTCGACGACGGCGTCGCCGGCGGACCGGTCGCGGCCGTGAACGATGACGTCGGCGCCGAGCCGTCCGAGCGCGAGGGCCGCCGCCCGTCCGATCCCGCTCGTCGAGCCGGTGACGAGCGCCTGAACCCCGTCGCAGTCCACGCCCTCGACGCCGGCGATCTCCTCTGGTCGGCTCATGGGGTACGTTCGTGCCGAGTACACTTGAGACCCATCGCGGACGGCCCCGTTCGACGCGCCGGCGTCGACGCGTCGCCCGGGGGCACGGACCGAGGATCGGTGCGGGCAACGAAGGCGGGAGGGACGGCGGCTCGGCAGCGACGAGTCGGTCAGGCCGGCTGCGACTCGAGTTTCTTGTAGTCGATGTAGTCCGCACCGCGGAGCTCCTCGAGGAGGTTGATCGCCGCGCGGGCCCCTTCCCCGACGGAGGTGGCGATCTGTTGGTGCCCGCCCGTGACGTCGCCCGCCGCGTACACCCGGTCTACCGGCGTCGACTGGTCGGGGTCGGTGACGATGTCGTCGCCGTCGACGGGGACCCCGAGCATCTCCGCGAGGTCGGTGCCGCCGGCGGTACCCAGCGCGACGAACAGCCCGTCGATCGCGATCTCCTCGCCCGAGCGCGTGACAGCGGCTTCGAGCCCCTCCTCCCCGACGAGCCGGTCGAGCCGGTCGGTGGTCACGGGGATCCCCGCGTCGGCGACTCGCTCTCGAAGCCCCTCGTCGGCCTCGAACGACGACCCGTTGGTGAGAATCCGGACGTCGTCGGTGTAGTCGAGCAGCATCAGCGCCTCCGTCGCGGCGTAGTTGTCGTCCCCGACGACGGCGACGGGGCTGTCTCGGTAGAAGTACGCGTCACACTCGACGCAGTAGGAGACGCCGCGGCCCTCGTACGACGCCACGTCTCCGATGGCCGGTCGCTCGTAGTCGGCGCCCGTGGCGATGATCACGCCGTCGACGGCGTACTCGTCGACCGTCGTTTCGATCCGGTACCGCTCGTCGTCGGGTTCGATCCGGACGACTTCCTCTTCGACGATTTCGGCGCCGTACTTCTTCGCGTGTCGTTGACCCAAGTCGACGAGCTCTGGACCGGTGACGCCCTCCGGGAATCCGTAAACGTTCTCCATCGTGTCCACGTCGCGGGTCGTCCCGCCGCCGTCGTCGAACACGAGCGTCCGCCTGTCCGCTCTGGCCGTGTAGATGGCGGCGTTCAGTCCGGTCGGGCCGCCGCCGATGATCGCGACACCAGACATGCGTATTGTATATTTTGTACTATACTCACTTATGTATTCCGGCCGCACGGAGATCGCGCGCGGCGTCTCACACGGCTCTGAAACGCACAGCAGCTACCGGAGGAAGCAGATTCAAACGCACATGGACGCGCCTGACCGCCTCTATCGTCTCGTGTTGTCGGCACGCTCGGATGGTCGAACACGGCCGGTACGCTGACATCGGATGTCGATCGGCATCAATCCGCTCGGTAGATATTGTACATAACACACATAACCATTATATGGATCTAGCCGCAAGGGAGACGCGATGAGCGATCGAGACGAGATCCGACGAAAGAAGCTCGAGGAGCTACGGGAGAGAGCGACGGACGGCGGCGCCGCCGAAGCCGTCGAGGGTCGACGCGAACCCGTTCACGTCGAGGGCGACGACCACTTCGACGAACTCGTCGCGGCGGACGGGGTCGTTCTCGTCGACTTCTACGCGGACTGGTGTGGTCCGTGTCAGATGCTCGAACCGATCGTCGAGGAGCTGGCCGCCGAGACCGACGCCACCGTGGCCAAGGTCGACATCGACCGGCACCAGGGGCTGGCACAGCGACACCAGGTTCGGGGCGTCCCGACGATGTCCCTCTTCGCCGACGGCGAGGAGGTCGAACAGATGGTGGGTGTAAAGCAGAAGGCGGAGCTACGCTCGGTGATCGAACGGTACGCCTGAACGCGCCGCGGCGGTGTCGGCCCGCGGAGACTCGCGGCGAGCCGCTCCGCGGGCGACTGTGGTCAGGCCCGCTGGACCGGCTGATGGGTTTCAGCGAGGCGTCGGAAGTTATCGAAGATCCGTTTACTCGCCCGAGCGGCCTCGACGGATTCGTCGGAGATACCGTTGAGCACGGAGCGGACGCGTTCGTCCGGGAGGTCCTTGCCCTCCGTCACCCAGACCGCGGTCTCGCGGTCGTACTCCGGGTGGAACTGGACGCCGTACGTGCTTCCGACGCGGAACGCCTGTACACCGTTGTCGTTGCGAGCGAGCGTCGCCGCGCCCGCGGGGAGCTCCACGACCCGATCTGAGTGGGTCTCGAAGCTGGTGAACGTCTCGGGGACGCCCTCGAGTAACGGGTCCTCCCCCACGCGTTCGATCCGCTCGTACCCGAGTTCGTACGCACCCATGTCGGCGACTCGGCCGCCCAGCGCCTGTGCGAGGAACTGGTGGCCCCAACAAATTCCGAGGATCGGTACGTCGGACCGGTGAACCCGGCGGACCCACTCCGTCGCCTCGTGGATCCAGTCGCGGTCGTCGTACACTGAGGTCTGCGAGCCGCTGATGACGACGCCGTCGAAGCGCCAGTCCGCCGCCGACACCGACGGCGGGAACTCGCCGTCGCTGATCTTGTAGACGGAGAGGTCCGCGTCGAGTTCGCGACGGAGGTTCGACTCCGCCGGGGTGTCGCCCACTGACGCGTCGATCACCGCGAGTGCCGGGCTCATACTGTACCCGAGGAGTGGTAACGCCAAGTACTTTTGTGTGTAATGTACTATACACGCACAGTTGATCTGCGGTCACCTCTGACCGGGTCCACCGCGGACCGTGATCGGGCGAGTGTCAGCACGTGCGCCGTCAAGGGGGGCTGTATCTGGCGTCGCACGCGGACGAGGCCGGGTGATCCGGCGCCGTCTCGACGTCGAAACACGGAGTCCGAATCGGTGTCTCGCCGCTTAGTATTGTGAAAAATACGCAAATGTATTAAGTGGCCTTGCTCCGTACTCCGTCTCGGAATGGTCGATTCGGTCGCTGACCAGCTCACACGGGACATGGACTGTGAAGCGCTGCTCGGTTGTTTCTACGGGCACACCGGGTTAGACGAGTCGTGTTTCCGGGCGCTCGGATCGTCGAATCGGCCGCTGACGGTCGACGACGTCGCGGCGGCGGTCGGGCACGACCGGTCGACGGTGTACCGGTCGGTCCAGCGGTTGCTCGCGACCGGAGTGGTCGAGAAGGAGCAGGTGAACTACGACGACGGCGGCTACTGTCACGTCTACTCCGTCGTGGACTCCGGAGCGGTCAGTCGTGACATGTACCGGACGCTCAACGACTGGTACACGGAGTTCGACGGGGCCATCGATGACTTCGCGATACCGGACACCGGGCCCGACTCGCCACCCGTCCGGGACTGATCGAGGCGCCGTTCCGGCGAGGACGTCGGGCGCCGCCGTATTACGGCGGCGTGACGCGCTCGGCTCAGACGAGTCGCGCGGCCGCTTCGCGGATCGAGAGCCCCTCGCCGACGACGTCACGCCGATAGTGCATGTACACCGCACCCAACGGTGGCTGGATGACGTACGCCAGCGCGATCGGCAGGACCGCGGCGGCGGGAATCGCCTCGGCGGCGACGACGATCGCCAGCGCTATCGAGAGGTTGCGCATGCTGGTGGCGTACACCAGCGCGACCGCCCGCGGCGGGTCCAGCAGGGCCCGTCCGAGGAGGACAGCGACGCTGAGGAGCGCGGCGTAAAACACCACCAAGGGGAAGATCGTACTCGCCGAGGCGACCGGATCCGCGAGGATCTGACTCGACCGTAAGGTCATCGCGACGAACACGATCAACAGTACGCCGAGAGACGACAGCCCGCCGAACAGGGGTTTCAGCCGTTTGAATCCCTCCGGAGAGTATCGCCGGAGCAACAGCCCGCGGGTGAGCGTGCCGGCGACCATCGGCGCGACGACGATTTGGAGGAGCTGCCGGTACAGTGCGGACGGATCGAACCCGACGTTGGCGGGCACGAGTACCGACAGGTACGCCGGCAGGATCGCGACCGCTGCCAGTAGGTTCACCGCCATCGCGACCAGTGCCGCCTCGAGGTCGCCGTCGGCGAGGCCGGTCCACGCCGCCGTCATTCCCGAAGTCGGGATGAGGGCGATGAAGTACAGCCCGACGGCGTAGGCGACGTTCCCGCCGAAAAAGCCCCGAGCGAGGCCGATCGCCAGCGCCGGGGCGATCCCGAAGTTGACCAGCAGGCTCACCCCAACCGGTCCGGCGTGATCCCGGACGTTGACCACCTCTCGGAGGTCGACGTTGATCATCATCGGGTAGATCATGACGAACAGGATCGGGGTGACGGCGATCTTCAGTGCGCCCTTCGTCGCCGGACCGGCGACCTGGCCGAACGCGAGTCCGACGGCGAGAGACCCGACGACGACGTAGATGAGGTGCTCTTTGACCCCGGTGAGGAACGCGCGTATCATCTCGCGTCGGTGACCCGCCCTATGTCCAGTCGTTCGACCCGGTGGGACACCGCCGCTCGTCGGACGGGCGGGCGGAGTATCGCCGCCGGGCTAGTTCGCTCCGTGGTCCGTGAACGCTCCCGGTCCGGGCCGATGGCGGCGTTACCGCCCGACGCCTCGACGGGTCCGGAGGCGAGCGCGAGAACCGTCCCGCTCGGACCGAAGCCAGTGTGCGATCCAATGAACTCGAAGAGTGTCTCGGGCGCCACGCATTTACTTGTGTGCGTTTCGTACAAAAATGTGCGGGTGACACTCGCATGGGTTTCCGAGGGCACGGCTCGCACTGAATGCGAGCAGAGGGCATTGGAACGTGTATTTGAGGAATTCTGCGAAACGATCTCTCGATCCTCAACGCGTTCGAGCCGGGGTGGGGATACGTAATCGACCCGCGGAAAGCTTAGAATTGTGAAATACCCACAATTACTAGGTGGAACACGCCGATACACTCGTCCGCGTCAAGCATGCCCCTGCGAGAACGAGCGAGGAGACTCACGGACCGAGTGCGATCGGCGGTGGCCGGTGAGCGAACGGTCCGATTGGTCGAGCGACTCCGACGGGTGCGCGGCGGCGACCCGTGGTTCGACAAACGAGGACTCGACACCGTTCGTCGGCGACCGGTCGACGACGAGACCATCGAGCGGCGACGACGGCGACAGCGGTATCTCGGCGTCGCCTTCGTCGGGCTGCTCGTAGCGGCGATCTGGTACCCCGTGCTCGCGGGAGTCGGCGTCGTCGGGTGTGCCACCGCGGCGGTCGGAGTGGGTGCCGTTCGGGGGCGGTTCTACTGTAACCACCTCTGTCCCCGGGGCGGGCTGCTCGACGGTTACGTTCGACTGTTCAGCCGCGGGAAGCGAACGCCGGACTGGTTCAATCACCCGCTGATCCGCGTCGTCGTGGCGGCGACGGCGTTCGGGCTTCTCGCGACGGGGATCCGCGCGGCGTGGCGACAGGGCGGATCGCTCGGCGTCCCGTTCCTGACCATGCTCGCCGTGAGCACGCTCGTCGCCGTCGGTCTCGGCGTCGTTTACCACCAGCGCGCCTGGTGTCAGGTCTGTCCGGCCGGAACGCTCTCACACGCCGTCCATCGGATCGCGGAAGCGCTGGGCCGCGACCCCGCACCGCGCGTCGAAGTCGACGCGGACGCGTGCGTGGACTGCGGCCGGTGTGGGACGGTGTGTCGTCAGGATATCAACCCGGGACAGTACGCCGACCGGGAGGTCACCGACCACGGCGACGTGTTCTCGTGGGGAGGCACTGAGGGTGCGACTCGCGAGGCCGACGGCGTCGTGGACCACGGGGACTGCCTCCAGTGTTCGGCCTGCGTCGAGGAGTGCCCCACGGACGCGCTGTCGTTCGACGCGGAGTAGGCGGACAGCGACTCGGTCGTGTACGGTGCGCTGAATCGAGCGTCACGGCCCCTCGTCGCCGACGCGATCGGCTCCACGGCGTCAACGAGGCGGCGGGAACCGCGGACAACACCGGTGTGACCGGACGAATAGTCAGTATTCTTAATAAATGGGTATTCTACACAATACTATTACGGCGGGCCGCGTACTTCCACGCGTACATGACCCAACTCGACATCGAACCGACGGACACCGTGGACTCGCGCGGGGCCGCCTGCCCCGGACCGCTGATGGACCTCATCGGGCAGGTCCGGTCGGCAGACGCCGGCGACGTGGTCCTCCTGTTGAGCGACAGCGATCGGTCGCTGACCGACGTGCCAGAGTGGGTCGACGAGACGGACAACGAGCTGATCGCCGTCGACGAGACGGGCGACGAGTACGGCTTCTACGTGGGGGTCTCGGGATGACGCGCGTCGCGATCCTCGGCGGCGGCACCGGCGGCGCGGTGCTCGCCAACGACCTCGCGGAGCGGCTCGGCGCGGAGATCGACGCCGGCGACGTTGAGGTGACGCTGATCAACGACGGCCCCGACCACGTGTACAAACCCGTCTGGCTGTACGTTCCCTTCGGACAGCGGGAGCCCGCGGACGGGCGACGGCCGCTCAGCGAACTCGTCGACGAGCGGGTAACCCTGACCGTCGACAGAGCGACCGCGATCGACACCGAGCGCAAGTCGCTGGCGCTCGCCGACGGCGACGCGCTCGAGTACGACTACCTCGTCGTCGCGACGGGCTCGACGCTGGCCGACGGGGAGATCCCCGGCCTCGCGGAGGGCGGTCACGACTACTACTCCGAGTCGGGTGCGCTGGCGCTCCGCGAGGAGCTGCTCTCGATGACGGAGGGACATCTCGTGCTTAGCGTCGTCGGAACGCCCCACATGTGTCCCGCCGCGCCGCTGGAGTTCGTCTTCATGGCCGACGACTGGTTCCGCGAGCGCGGGCTCCGGGACGCGATCGACATCACGTACACGTACCCGGTCCAGCGGGTCCACGGGAACCCCCACATCGCCGAGTGGGCGGCACCGCTCATGGAGGAACGCGACATCGACGTGGAGACGTTCTTCAACGCCGAGTCGGTCGACCCCGACGCGAAGGTCATCGGCTCGATGGAGGGCACCGAGATCGAGTACGACCTCCTCGCGGCGATCCCGCCCCACCGCGGCGTCGACGTCGTCGAGGAGGCCGGGCTCGGCGACCGCGGGTGGGTCGACGTGGACAAACACACGCTGGAGGCCGAGGCGGCCGACGACGTGTACGCCCTCGGAGACGCCGCGACGACCGGCGTGCCGAAGGCCGGAAGCGTCGCGCACTACCAGGCGGGCGTCGTGAGTCAACGGATAGCCAGCGAGATCCGCGGTCGCCCCGCGACGGCGACCTACGACGGCAAGACGCTGTGTTTCATCGAGACCGGGATGGACGCGGCGTCGTTCGTCGAGTTCGACTACGAGAGTCCGCCGTCGCCGGCGCCGCCCTCGGAGAAGCTCCACTGGTCGAAGCTGGCGTACAACGAGTCCTACTGGCTCACCGCACGGGGGCTGCTCTGACCATGACGCGGGACACGGCCTCCGAGCAGGTCGCCCTCGAGGCGGCCATCGAGCGGAATCCCGAGGCGGTCGCGCAGTTCGTGGAGCGCCTCGACGCGGTCAACGAGCTGTTGGACGTGCTCGCCCTCGGCGAGAGCGCGCTGGACGACGAGATGGTTCGCGAGCTCTCCGCGACCGGGTCGACGCTCGCCGAGTCCGCGGACGGGCTCGCGACCGACGAGACGGTCGCGCTCGCGGAGACGGTCGGCGAGAACGGCGACGAGCTACGGGAGGCCCTAGAGACGGTGCTCGCGCTCCAGCGGAGCGGGACGCTCGACGAACTGGCCGAGGTCGCGGAGGTCGGGTCGCTGGCCGCCGCCGCGCTCGACGACGAGATGGTCAGGTCGCTGGCCGCCACCGGTTCGTCGCTCGGGGAGGTCGCACAGACCGCCGCGGACGACGACACCCGCGACGGCATCGAGACGCTGCTCCGGGGCCTCGGCGACGCGGAGCGCGCGTCGCCCGAGCCGCTCGGCGCCGTCGGGCTGGTGCGCGGACTGCGCGACCCAGACGTTCAGCACGGGCTCGGCTACCTGCTGACGCTGGCGGCCGCGATCGGCGCGGAGCGGAGCGAGGACGCGTCGGACGCCGACTGAGTCGGCCGACCGGAGCACCCGTTCCGGCGGTCGCCGTCGCTGGGCGTTCGGTGTCGGGGCGGCTGTCGCTTTTACTGTCAGAAGGGGGAACAGCGGTGACCGTCGGCGGCGGAGCGAACCCCCGACGGTCGCGGTCGGCGTCGCGTTCGAGCGCGTTCGAGCGCGTCTGAGCGCGTTCGACCGACGACGCTCAGACGAGCAGTTGGATGTCGGCGTCGGCCATGTCCTGAAGCGCCGTCGCGGCGCCGACGCCGGTGGTGACGCCGTCGTAGAAGTCGTTCTCGTCGTAGTCCATGAGCTCGATGGTCATCTGGCAGGCCTGGAACTCGACGCCCATGTCGAGGCTCGTCTCGAGAAGTTCCTCGACGGTCGCGGTGTCGTTGTCCGCGATGCGTCGCTCCATCATCTTCGTCGTCACGCGGTCCATGCCGGGGAGCGCCGCGACCGCGTTCGGGACCGGCATGTTGGGGTTGCCGACGGAGCTGAGCTTGAGGTTCTTCGAGCGCTCCTCGTGGAGGATATCCAACCCCCAGAACGTGTGGAAGACGGTCACCTCGTAGCCGAACGCGGCGGCGGTGCTGGCGAGGATGAGCGGCGGGTACGCCATGTCGAGCGTCCCCTTCGTCGCGATGATGCTCATCTTCTTGCCGTCCTCGCCCGTGGCGTCGGCGAGCGCCGCCTCGAGTTCGTCGACGCGCGCGGCCAGTTCCGCGCGCGAGGGCGCGTCGTCGGGCGCGGCGCCGTCGGACGGGGCGTCGGATGTGTCCGTGCTCATCGTTACTCCGTCTTGCGCACGTAGTGTTTGTACACGTCGTCGCCCGCTTCCTGACCGACGAGTTCGACACCCGCGGTGCCGGCCGCCCATCCGTCGATGTCGCTCATGCTGCCGGAATCGGTCGCCAGCACTTCGAGGACGTCGCCGACCGCGAGGTCGTCGATGGCTCCCTTCGTCTTCACAACAGGCATGGGGCACGATGCGCCTTTCACGTCGAGCGTCTCCGCGATGTCGTATTCAGCACTCATTGGTTATCTGCTCCGGTGGTCTGTATTGGAGCTAACGCACAATACCCGATGCCGAAGTAAAAGATTGTCGGTTCTTGTGTTTATCACAAACTACTCTCAGACCGAACCCAGCCATAGACCCGATTAAAGTCTTGTTTTCTGGGTCCTTCTAGTATGAAGCGTTTCTTCAGCGACCATAGTATTGCTTAGTAAAGGAAATACTATGAAAATGCTTTTGTGCGTCAGGCCGGTAGGTGTGGTTGTCCGATATGAACGCTGACGACTTCCCGACTCCCGACGTCTCCGTGGCGTCGGTCGAGCCGGAGACGCTGAAGGACCGAATCGACGCCGGTGACGACGTGACGCTCCTCGACACGCGGATGCGTTCCGATTACGAGGAGTGGCGCATCGACGGTGAGAACGTCACGTCGATCAACGTCCCGTACTTCGAGTTCCTCGAAGACGAGATCGACGACGACGTCCTCGACCGGGTTCCCGACGACCGCGAGGTGACAGTCCTGTGCGCGAAGGGCGGCGCCAGCGAGTACGTCGCGGGCACGCTCGCGGAGCGCGGGTACGACGTCGATCACCTCGAAGACGGGATGAACGGCTGGGCGAGCATCTACGAGACCGTCGAGGTCACCGAGTACGACGGCGCCGGTACGCTCGTACAGTACCAGCGCCCCTCGTCGGGCTGTCTCGGCTACCTCCTCTACGACGACGGCGAGGCCGCGATCATCGACCCGCTGCGGGCGTTCACCGACCGCTACCTCGCGGACGCCGCGGACCTCGGCGTCGAGTTACGGTACGCGCTGGACACCCACATCCACGCGGACCACATCTCGGGTATCCGTGACCTCGACGAGGAGGGCGTCGAAGGCGTCATCCCCGCGGCCGCCGTCGACCGCGGCGTCACGTACGCCGACGATCTGACGACCGCGGAGGACGGGACCGAGTTCCGCGTGGGCGACGCCACCATCGAGGCCGTCCACACGCCGGGCCACACCACGGGAATGACCTCCTACCTCGTCGACGGGAGCCTGCTCGCGACCGGTGACGGGCTGTTCATCGAGAGCGTCGCCCGCCCCGACCTCGAGGAGGGTGACGAGGGGGCGCCCGACGCGGCCCGCATGCTCTACGAGTCCCTCCAAGAGCGCGTGTTGACGCTGCCCGACGACACGCTGATCGGGGGCGCACACTTCAGCGACGCCGCGGAGCCGGCCGCCGACGGGACCTACACCGCGCCCGTGGGCCGGCTCGTCGCGGAGATGGACGCGCTCACGATGGACGAGGACGATTTCGTCGACCTGATCCTCTCGGATATGCCGCCCCGACCGGCCAACTACGAGGACATCATCGCGACGAACCTCGGCCAACACGCCGTCGACGACGAGGAGGCGTTCACCCTCGAACTCGGCCCGAACAACTGCGCGGCGAGCCAGGACTCGCTCGCGGGTGACTGACGCCGCCAATGGTGACTGATCCAGTCCCGCTCCAGATGGCCGCCGAGTTGTTCCCCAACGGGATCAGTCGCTACGCCATCGGCGGGCTTCTCGTCGGGCTCGGCACCGTCGTCGTCTACCTCGGAACGGGTATCCCGGCCGGGGCGAGCACGTTCCTCGAGTCGACGCTGTCGTACGTCTCCGGGCAGTCGCGGTTCCAACAGTACGTCGCCTCGCGGGACTGGCGAGTCGTGTTCACGGCCGGCATCGTGCTCGGCGGCCTGGCCTTCGCCGCGACGTTCCAGTCCGGGCTGGTATCGAGTACGCTGTACGAGCCCGGAGCCACCGGACAGCTGTACGACGTCGCGGGCGTGACGCTGTGGCGGACCGACGTCCAGCCGTGGCGGCTGTTCTTCGGCGGCATCCTCGTCGGTATCGGTACCCGGGTCGGCAAGGGGTGTACGTCCGGACACGGCGTCTGCGGCGTCGGATCGGCGTCGAAGACGTCGCTCGTCGGCGTGGTGACGTTCCTGGCCGTGGCCATCGGAACGGCACAGGTCGTCGCCGCGCTGGGGGTGAGCCCGTAATGGCGGACCGACATCCCCTGTTCAAGCCGCTGGTCTTCGTCGGCGGCCTGATATTCGGGTTCGGTCTCGGATTCAGCCACATGGCGCGCCCGGAGGTCGTGTTGAACTTCCTGCAGTTCGACGACCTCGGGCTGCCGTTCGTCATGTTCGGTGGCGCTATCGTCTCCGGGCTCGCCTTCGCGCTGCTCCCGCGGATTCGGGACGCCGCGCCGCTCACCGGCAGGCCCTACGAGCGGCGGCTGAAGCCGTTCGACCGGAACGTCCTCGTCGGCGGCGCCGTCTTCGGCGTCGGGTGGGGGCTCTCCGGGATCTGTCCGGGCGCGGCGTACGCCAGCCTCGGCGTCGGTAACGTCACGATCCTGTGGGCGCTCGCCGGGATGTTCCTCGGCGCGTACGCCCAAGGCTACTGGCGCAGCCGCAGTCCGGCCTCGGACGCCGCGCCGACGGGCGCCGACTGACGCCCGTTTCAGATGGACCTCGCTTTCACCGCCCTCTTCGTCGCCGCGGCGCTCGCCAGCCTGTTCATGGCGTGGGTGATCGGCGCCGGGTCGAGCGGCGCGACCCCGTTCGCGCCCGCGGTCGGGGCGAACGCCATCGGAACGATGCGAGCCGCCCTCCTGGTCGGCGTCTTCGGGTTCGTCGGCGCCGTCACGCAGGGCGGAAACGTCTCGGAAGCCGTCGGGAGCGGGCTCGTCGGCGGAATGACCATGCCCGTCGCCGGCGTCATCCTCGTGTTGGTGTTGGGCGCCGGCCTGATGGCGGTCGGCATCCTCACGGGGTATCCGATCGCGACCGCGTTCACCGTGACCGGCGCCGTCATCGGCGTCGGACTCGCCCTCGGCGGAACGCCGGTCTGGGCGAAGTACCAGCAGATCGCGACCGTCTGGGTGTTGACGCCGTTCGTCGGCGGCGGGATCGCCTACGCCATCGCGAGCGTGCTCCCGCGGCCCGACGTGCCCGAGCGGTACAGCGTCCCCGTCCTCGTCGGTCTCGTGGCCGTCGTCCTCGTGAACGTCCAGTTCAGCTTTCTCGGCGCGGGAGGCGCCACGGGGACCGCGAGCGGCGTTACACAGCGGCTGCTGGCGGTCGAGGGCCCCGCCGCGGCCGTCGCGGTCACCGGCGTCGCGGCGGTGGGCGTCGCCGCCGCGGTCCGGTGGGACGTCGGTCGCGACCGACGGGGGGGACTCCGTCACGTGCTGCTCGCTCTCGGGTCGCTCGTCGCGTTCTCCGCGGGCGGCAGCCAGGTCGGGCTCGCGGTCGGACCGCTGATTCCGCTCCTCGAGTCGGTCGAGACGGTGTCGCTGGTCGCCGTCCTCGTCGGCGGCGGCGTCGGGATGCTCGCGGGGTCGTGGATGGGTGCCCCCCGGATGATCAAGTCGCTCGCACAAGACTACTCGTCGCTCGGCCCCCGACGCGCCATCTCCGCGCTCGTCCCCTCGTTCCTGATCGCGCAGTTGGCCGTCCTGTTGGGGGTCCCCGTCTCGTTCAACGAGATCGTCGTGAGCGCGATCATCGGGAGCGGCGCGGCGGTCGGCGGGCGCGAGGCGGTAGACCCCGAGAAGATTCTCCTGACTGCGGGGGCGTGGGCGGGGTCGTTCGCCCTCTCGTTCGGACTCGCGTACGGCGCGAGCGCGCTGGTGTTGTAGCGGCGAGCGGGTGGCGCCGCCGTGCGGCTGTCTTCTCTGCGGACCGCCTGCGTCGATCAGAGACGTACAGCGACCGGGTTCCGGAGCCGCCGGCGGGCGATACGTTCGCCATAAGTTACGGATACTCCGGCCGAGGTTACCCGAATATAGTATTGTGCGATAAACCCAAAACCGTTATAGGCACGAGGCGGGTAGGAGTTCTTGAGCAGAAATGTGCCAACAACGAATTTCCGCGGTCGGACATCGGAGTGAGAGTCGATGGCAGGACTAGAGATTCCCACCTGGGATCCGCAGACGGCCTTGCTCATCGGGACGATCCTGCTGGAAGCGATCGTGTTGTACGCGGGGTACGGCGGACTCGAACGGCTCGTCGGCGGGCCGCTGATGCGACTCGTAGTCGGAGGTGAACCGGATGCTCAGTAGTCTGCTCGGCGGCGCGGGATTCCTCGGGACGAGCCCCGAGATGCTGGCGTTGTTCGTCGGGTTCGGCCTCGTCGTGGGAGTCCTGTTCGGGTTCTTCGGCATGGGCGGGTCGTTCCTCGTGACGCCCGCGCTGTTGATGCTGGACTACCCGGCGCCCGTCGCGGTCGGCAGCGGGATGGCGTTCGTCTTCGGAACGGCGGTCATCGCGACGCTGAAACACCACGACCTCGGGCAGGTCGACTACAAACTCGGCGCGATCATGATAACCGGAACGACCATCGGCATCGAGGTCGGTCGCGCCAGCGTCTACTACCTCGAGTCGCTGGGACTGGCCGGCGGCGTCATCAGCGTGGCCTACGTCGTGCTGCTCGGCGGCGTCGGGGCCATGGTGACCCGTGACGCCCTGCGCGGTGACGGCGGGGGCGGCGTCGACCACGAGGCGGCCGACAAGGACCTCAGCGAGTACGAGATACCCGAGGTCGCGAAGACGATCCAACGGACCGTCCGCGTTCCCCCGATGGTGACGCTCCGCGGCGACGTCCGCGTTTCGGCGTGGGTGATCACCGCCGTCGCCTTCGCGACCGGCGTCCTGTCCGGCTTCCTCGGCGTCGGCGGCGGGTTCATTCGGATGCCGGCGATGATCTACGCGATCGGCGTGCCGGTGCCCGTCGCGGTCGGCACGGACCTCTTCGAGATCGTCTTCTCCGGCGGCATCGGGAGCTATCTCTACGGACAGGGCGGCGGCGTGAATCTCGGGATCGTCGTCCCGCTGCTGTTCGGGAGCGCGCTCGGCGCGCGCGTCGGGTCCGCGGCGACCGCCATCGTCGACGCGGACGGGATCAAGGTCTACTTCGGCGGGATGCTCCTGATCGGCGCCGTCGCGGTCGGGATCGGTGAGGTCGGTTCGTTCCTCGGTAACCCCACGCTCGAACTGGTCGGACTGGTCCTCGTCATCGGGGCGGCGGTCGTCGTCGCCGCCGCGATCCTCTACACGACGGTCACCTCCCTCCGACAGACGCGTCGGCAGACGGTCACGGCCGCGGACTGAGCCGTTCGAACGTAGTCTGCGTCGGAGTTCGGTTCGGCCGTCCGCCGCGGCGACCTCTCGGCGGACGAACGGCTCGCAGCCGACCGTTCCCCCCGGTTTCTGCGCCCTCAGCAAAATTGTGCGATATGTACAAAAGTCTTTTATTCGCCCGGGGCATACGTTCTGTCGATACCGATGCCAGACTCGATGGCCGAACAGCTCCGTCAAGACATGGAGTGTGAGGGGCTACTGGAGTGTTTCCACGGGCTCAAAGACCTCGACCGGGAGTGTTTCCAGGCGCTCGTCGAGGCGGAAGAACCGCTGACGGTCGACGAACTCACGGAGCACGTAGACCGGGAGCGCTCGACCGCGTACCGCGCCGTCCAGCGCCTGCTCCAGACGGGGATCATCGAGAAAGAGCAGATCAACTACGACCAGGGCGGCTACTACCACGTCTACTCGCCGAGCGACTCGGCGGAGATCACCGACGACATGCAGCGGCTACTCAACGACTGGTACGCGAAGATGGGCCAGCTCATCGGCGAGTTCGAGAGCAAGTACGAGCAGTCCGAGACCGCGGCCCCCGCCGCCGAAAACTGACGGTACTCCGCGGCAGCCGGTGGTCGCTGCGCGGCCGCCGCGCCGGCTCGACGCGCGCCGGTTCGGCGCACCTCGATCGCCCTCGCCAGCCGACGATCGGCGAGGCGATCACCGGAGAGGTTCCGACAGCCGGCCGCGACGTGGGACATCACAAAGGAACCGCTTAGTACCCACGATAAACGGTCTAACTATTCCTGCTGCCGTTTTAAACGGTCGCTGTCGAGCGTAAATCGACCCGAACGAACCACAGAGCCGGTGAATCCGAGTGAAGACGCGTCAACGCTCTCACCGTTATATGCCCCTGTCCGTGTTGGTCGCAAGTACGAACGCCCCATGTCATCCAGCACGTCCTCCACGCGACTGCCGACGCCAGCCCGACACGGGACCGCCATCGCCGCCGCGTGCGGTCGCCGCGCGGCCGCCGGCGTTCGGGCCGTCGCGTTCTGGGCGGCGGTCGCGCTGCCGCTCGCGTACGTCCCCGCGGCCTACGGTGTCGCACCCTTCGAGGCGGCGGGCAGTCCGCTCGTCCTCGTCGCAGTCCACGTCGCGTGTTTCCTGCTCGGCCACGGCCACGCCGCTCCCGAGAACTCCGACTGAACGCCATGAGCACCGACACAACCACGACCGACGACCGAGAGCCCGAGTCGACCAGCACGAAAGCCAGCCGCCTCGCGTCGTTCCTGCGCGAGGAGGCCGCCGGCGGCGAGGCCTACGTCAAGGCGAAGTTCATCGCCGACGACGTCGACCTCTCGCCGAAGGAGATCGGGGCGCTCCTCGTCCAGCTTCAAGGCTCCGTCCAGGACATCGAGATCGAGCAGTGGTCGTACACGGGCGCGACGACGTGGCGTATCTCGTCGGCGTAGCGGGACGGTCGTCGGGTCGGCTTTGCTTCGACGGGGCGGTGTCGGGAGACCTCCGCGACCGTCCTGGGAGACCTCCGCGACCGTCCTGGGAGACCTCCGCGACCGTCCCGGGAGACACCTCTCGGTTCAGAGCAGAGAGCCCGTCGGAAACGCCAGAACCGGCGGTCAGTCGGAGACGCGGAACGTTCGCGTGGTGTCTCTGTCGCCGCGGACGACGCCGACTTCCTCGAGACCGAGCGAGGTGAAGATCTCGCTCCAGTCGCGGTAGTACAGGGGCGTGTCGTCGTCGACGTAGTTGACGTCCGGGTCGGGGTCAGGCGGTTCCTGGACCGGCCTCTCGATCTCCGCGGTGACGAGGACGGTGTCGGTGACCCGAGCGATTTCCGCGAAGACCCACTCGACGTCGGGATGGAGGTGTTGAAGCGTTTCGACCGAGTAGACCGCGTCGAACTGTCCGGTGTCGAACGATTCGATGCGGTCCTCTATCGGAGCGCAGTGAAAGGTCCCGTCCGCGGCGAGTTCGGGGTACGTCTCCCGCATCGTGTCGAACGCGCCGGCGTCGATGTCGATCCCGGTGAGGTCCTCGAAGCCGTGGTCGGCGAGGTGTTTGAGGTGACGGCCGGAGCCGCAGCCGAGTTCGAGCACGCTCGCGTCGGGGCCGACGCACGTGCCGAGG
This sequence comes from Halorubrum ejinorense, assembly GCF_039522565.1. Classification (GTDB taxonomy): domain Archaea; phylum Halobacteriota; class Halobacteria; order Halobacteriales; family Haloferacaceae; genus Halorubrum; species Halorubrum ejinorense. Next base: position 365,496 of record NZ_BAAADQ010000001.1, read on the forward strand.
CCCTCGCGAACGAGCGCACTCGTCTCGTCGGGGCCGTAATGTGAGTAGTACGCCGGGGAGTATCTGCCCGCCCGGTCTGTCCACGCGTCTCGGACGGTATCGGGGTCCACGTGTGTCGACTTCGTGAGAGATATAAAACGTCGTTGAAGGGTCCCCAGCGGAAACGACCGGAAGATCGTGACGTGTTACCGTATTGTACGTTCACGAATGCACTTAATTGGCCACCACCCGCACGATCGTCCATGACAGAAGAAGGGTACGACTTCGTCGTGGTCGGCGCCGGGTCCGCGGGCTGTGTGCTCGCGAACAGACTCACACAGGATCCGGAGACGTCCGTGCTGCTGCTCGAGGCGGGCGAGCCCGACGACGAGCGGAACATCCGGATCCCGGCGGCGTTCCCGGAGCTTTTCAAGACCGAGACGGACTGGGAGTACTACACCGAGCCGCAGGAGCACTGCGACGGCCGAGAGCTCTACTGGCCCCGCGGGAAGACGCTCGGCGGCTGCTCGTCGAACAACGCGATGATCTACGTCCGCGGCCACCGGTCCGACTACGACCACTGGGCCGACCTGGGGAACGACGGGTGGGAGTACGACTCGATGCTGGAGTACTTCAAGCGGGCGGAGACGTTCGAACCGTCGGTCGCGGAGTACCACGGGACCGACGGTCCGCTCAACGTCGCCGATCAGACCTCGCCGCGACCGGCCTCCGAGGCGTTCGTCCGCGCCGCCGTCGAGGCCGGCTACGACCGGAACGACGACTTCAACGGCGCAGAACAGGAGGGCGTCGGCATGTACCACGTCACCCAGAAGGACGGGGAGCGCCACAGCGCGGCCGACGCGTACCTCAAGCCCGTCCTCGACCGCCCGAACCTCACCGCCGAGACGGGCGCACAGGTGACCGAGGTGACCATCGAGGACGGTCGCGCGACCGGCGTCGAGTACCGACAGGACGGCCGGACCCGCGTCGCCGGCGCGAGCGGCGAAGTGATCCTCAGCGCCGGCGCCGTCAACTCGCCGCACCTGCTCATGCTCTCGGGGATCGGCGACCCGGCGCACCTCTCGGAGCACGGCATCGACGTGACGGTCGACGCGCCCGGCGTCGGTCGGAACCTCCAGGACCACCTGTTCGTGTTCACCGTCTACGAGACGGGGAACGACGTGAGCACGCTCGACGACGCCGGCGGGCTCTTAGACATTCTCAACTGGTTCGTGTTCAAGCGAGGCAGACTCACCTCCAACGTCGGCGAGGCGGGCGGCTTCGTGCGGACTGACGAGGAGCAGTCGCGGCCGGACCTCCAGTTCCATTTCGCGCCCTCGTACTTCATGGAGCACGGACTCGCGAACCCCGCCGACGGGAGGGGTTTGTCGATCGGTGCGACGCAGCTCCGGCCGGAGAGCCGCGGCCGCGTCACGCTCGCGTCGGACGACCCGTTCGACGCGCCGCGGATCGATCCGAACTACCTCGCCGAGAGCGAGGACGTCGCGACCCTCGTCGAGGGGGTGAAACGCGCCCGCGAGATCGCCGCACAGGAGCCGCTCTCGGAGTACGTCGGAGACGAGGTGTGGCCGGGCGAGGACGCCCGGTCAGACGCGGCGATCGCGGAACACGTCCGCGAGAAGTGCCACACGGTGTATCACCCCATCGGCACGTGTAAGATGGGCGACGACGAGGCGGCCGTCGTGGACGACAGGCTCCGCGTCCACGGCGTCGAGGGACTGCGCGTCGCGGACGCCAGCGTGATGCCGACGCTCGTCGGCGGCAACACGAACGCGCCGACGATCGCGATCGCCGAGCGAGCGGCGGACCTGATCCGTGACGATCGGGCGGCGCCCGCAGAAGGGCCGGTCGCGGCGACCACCGACTGACGCGGCGCCGCCGCGCGCGTCGCCGACGGTCTCACCTCTCTCGCGACGCCCACACGTCGCGGTCCGCGTCGCCGCGGTCGACGATGGCCACGTCGCACTGAATGTCCTGGATGCGCTCGAAGGTCGGCGGGGAGACGAGCCGCGAGGCCGCGGACCGGTCCCCGCTCGACCCCATCAGGACGAGGTCGTAGGTGTCCGCGTTCGCGCTGAGGAACGCCGTTACCTCCGACCGCGCGACGCGCGTCTCGACCGGCCCCGCCGCGGTCTCGACGAGGTTCGCCAGCTTCGTCTCGGCCTGTCTGCGGTCGGACTCGGCGTCGATACAGGTACAGACGCTCACCCCGCCGCTCTCGCCGGCCAGTCGCTCGGCGAAGTCGATCATCGCGTGCGCCGAGTCGCCGGGGCGGGCGACCAAGACGAGGACGCGCCGCCAGGTGTCGACGCCGTTCGTCGACCGGAACGCGACGGCGTCGAGGGGGCCGGCGAAAACGCCCCGGGTGAACGACGAGAGGAGGCCGTCTTCGGTTTCGTACGGCGTCACGAGCAGGTCCGAGTTCGTCGCGCGGGCGGTCTCGACGGCGACCCGCGTCGGATCGCCGTCGGCCGCGACGACCACCTCGCAGGGCACGTCGAACCGCTCCCGGATGTCCGCGGCGTGGCGTTCGAGTCGCTCGGCCGCCGTCGCCGCCGCCCGGTCCGTGACCGCCTCCTCGAAGTCGCCGTCGAACGACGTGCGCACCGACTCCGGCAGGTCCTCCGGCGTCGCGGCGTCGTGGTCGGCGAGCACCGCGCGCTCTGCGGCCGCCATCTCCGCGTCGTCGACGACGTCGAGGAGGACGACCTTCCCGGCGTCGTGGGCCGCCGCGAGCCGCGCCCCGAAGAACGCGGTCGCCTCGCTCGTCTCCCCGCGCATCGGCACCAGCACGTGGTCGTCGGCCTGCGTCGTCCCGTAGAGGTAGCGGGCGCGCTCCTCGTAGAACCACGTGCGCCAGACGGCGAACGCGCCCGCGACGAGGCCGCCGGAGACCGCGACGCCCACGACGTAGGCCGCCGCCGGATCGACAGCGGTGCCGAACACGAGCACCGCGTCGCCGCGCGCGCTCACCAGGACCAAGAGCGCCGTCGAGAAGGCGGCCGGCTCTTCGACGTCGGCGAGCCACGTCAGGCCGCCACAGAGCATGATCGACAGACCGGCGCTGAGCGGACTGATCGCGGTGGCCGAGACGCCGCCGACGCCGAGCAGCGAGAGTTCCAGCGCGACCCACCCCGCGAGTGCTCCCACCACGAGGCCGCCGACGAACGTCCGCGGCGAGGAGTACTTCCCCTGCGGGTCGGCAAAGAGCGTGTAGGTCCCCGACGCCAGCGGCGGGAAGAGGAGAAAAGAGAGGTCAGTCAGGTTCGTTATCTGGGTGACGAAGGCGATGAGCACCGGCACGAGCAACAGCGTCGTCAAGTGAAGGAGATTGGTCGTGTCCGCGGTCCACTGCCGGAGCTCCGCGAGCTCCCGCCGTTCGATCCGACGCGCCCGTAGGCGAGCGGCGGCGAGTTTCGCTCGCACCCTGTCCAGCATTACTCCCCCTTCGCCCGTGGCGGTCAAGAGCGTGGCGGAGCGTCCGCCGCGGACGCTGAGGTGGCGGCGGTGTCGAGAACGGAGCTCGCCTTACACATCGCCGCCGAAAACGGAGTCCGGATCGGCGCGCATCCGCGACACGATGTCCGCAGAGAGCTCGTCAGGCGACAGCCGTTCGAGTGCTCGCTGGAGTTCCCGTTCTTCGGGGAGGGCGTAAATCTGGCAGCTGACTGCCTCTTCAGACGTTTGAACGACGGTATCGAAGACGAACGCGTACTCCTGTTCGGTCGCGAGGTCGACCATTATCGGGTCGACGAGCGCCGACGCGAAGTCGTGGACGAACTCCGGCGGGGTGTGTTGGTTGGAGGTGCCGAGCACGTTCGCCCAGCCGTCGACGAACCCGCTGATCATGACGTTACAGATCTCTTCGATCGCACTCCGATGCATCGATCCGAAGGATCCACCGACGGGACCGGTGCCCATGGCCTCCGCGACCGTCTTGGCGGACGGTTCGTCGAAGAGGACCAGCACGTATCCGCTCGGCAGCCCGGTGAGTTCGACCGCGACGCCCACTTGCCGGTCGTCGCCGAGTTTCGCGGAGAGGTGCTCGACCCTGAGAAATCTCATCCGGCTGATGTCGACCGTCGTGTCGATGCCGGTCATCATGGTGATGTTGTCGCCGGCCGTCGCTCCGCCCACGGCGGCCATCCGGCTGAAGAGCTGTAGCTTATCCAACGGAACCGGGGTCGACCGGTCGGTGAACTCCTCGACGAGAGCGGACTCGAACGACTCCCGCTCCAAGAAGGAGTACGCCGACGTCTCGACGGCCAAGGCCGACGTCTCGAAGACGCTGGTGACCGTCGTAACCTGCCCGGGCGTTCCGTCCGACGGCGTTCGCTCCGGGAGTATCTCCGTCCCGCTCCCGGTGAGACACGTCGGGGGGTCCTGATCGATGGTGCGTCGCAGGCGGTCGGCCCAGCCGTCGATGAAGCCGCTCAACAGTATGTTCCCGACTTCGGTCAGTCGCGGCTCCACGTTCGTCTCGGCGTCCGTGTCTCCGGGGAGGCTCTTCACGAGCGTCCTCGCGCCGGCGCGGTTGAACACGAGCAGCGCAGTACCGGTGATGCCGCCTGAGAACTCGGTCGCGACCCCGATCAAGTCCTCGTTTCGAAAGTCGGCGACGATGTCGCTTTGACGGAGCAGGTCGATGCTCGTCGCTTCGACGGCCGGCTCGACGCCCGTCAGTTGACCGAGCGCGCGAGCCGCTCGTTCCGATCCCTCGTGAGCGAGCCGATTGAACCGTCCGAGCGCGTCGACCTCCACTCTCATCGGGTTCGTTCGGACCGGACCGCGGTCTGTCGGGGGGTAGCTGGCTGTGAACGACTAGGATCGCCTGACCGAGCGGCCGCGTTCGAACGGACGCCAGTGCGCCGTTCACGACCGGGCGGATCTCCCTGATTCATGTATCGGGCCACTGTAAGTGTGAATTCAAAGACGTGTCAAAAACGTATCCCCTCCAAGTATTGCTGTTGAGAATTATCCCGGAGATTGTCTCGGGTTTCGCCACGGTCGTGCGCAGTCGGGCGGCGCCGCGAGCGTGGCGTTCGCGAGGGGGGTCGTTCACGCCGAGTCGGTCTGCCAACCGATGAACTGCTCGAATGCGTACGTGAACCCGAGGAAGGCGGCGGCGAACACGAACCAGCGGAATACGTCGAACGCGCCCGTGAACGCGAGGACGTTGAAGATGTACGATAACGATCCGCCGATAAACGCGGCCGTGTAGAGGTTGCGTCGGAGGGACATAGAGAGCGTTCGGCGGAGTTCGGCTTAGTTCTGATCCCAATCACGTCCGTCGGTCGACCACAGACCGATCCGGTCGACTACCCTCATCCGTCCGGACGGACTGGTCCGTTCGTCCGGTTCTCGGACGTTTCGACCGGCGATCGAGCGTGTTCCGGTGTGAGTCACTGCTGTTCGGCACCGAGCGAGTACCTCTGCGGATGCGTCACCGCGTCCGGTCACTGAGCGGCTCACGACGAACGGATCGGTTCCGCCCGGTCGCCGCGAAAGCGGCCCGTTCATGTCTGTACGCCGGTTATGTGGTCGATTCGGGGGCCGCGGGATCGGCGATACGGGTTTATCACCGGGGGATCTACCGGGAGTCATGACACAACGATCCCTCCCGGTTCGCGCGCTGTGGTTCGTGTTCGTCGGCTGGTGGGTAACGCCGATCGTCGTCAACACCGCGTGGCTGCTCAACGTCACCGTCGTCCTGCTCCCGGTCGGGATCAAGCTGATCAACCTCGTCCCGACGGTACTCACCCTCGCGGAGCCGCGGTCGCTTTCCGAGCCCGATTCGGCGCGAGGACAGCGCTCGCTCGCCGTCCGGGCGGTCTACTTCGTCTTCGTCGGCTGGTGGCTGAGCCTGCTGTGGGCGAACGTGGCGTCGTTCCTCGCGATCACCGTCGTGGGGCTCCCGGTCGCGGTCTGGATGCTCAACCGGCTGCCGTACGTCACGTCGCTGTACCGGTTCCACGGGTGACGCCGACGGTCGATACCAGGCCGGCGAGCTCGGATCGCTACGCGGGACAGAACTCGCGGACGGCGTCCGCCGAAACGGTCACGTTCCCGTTGCCGACGGTCACCGGGCCACCGGTGACGGCAGCCAAGAAGTCGCGAAGCCCCTCCAGATACGCCGACGGTCGGTCCTCTCGGATGACCATCGTTCGCTTGCCGGCGAACGCCGTCGCTCGGTGGTCGAGGTAGATCCGGGCGAACGACGCCCGTGCCGACTCCGGCACGTCCCACGCGACGGACGGGAAGGCGTCGAGGCCCACCTTCTCGCCCGTCGGGGCACCCATCGCGACGAGACACCGACCGAGGACCGAGCCGTCACACTCCGGTACCACCTCGGTCGCACGGCCGTCGTCGTCGGCCCGGCGGACGGCCGTCTCGACGCCGACTCGGTCGAAGACCGCTCGGACGTCGTCGGTCTCGAGGCGCCGCCCCACGGTCACCGACGGGACGTACGTCTGGGTCTTGATACTGCCACCGGCGAGGACGTGCGCGAGGAGGTCGACGAGCGCGGCCGCGGTCTCGCCTGCCGGGTCGGGATCGAGCCAGCCGTGGTTGAGGCCGGTCTGAATGCCGCGGACCGGGTCGGGCATGCCGCCCTTTAGCCACCCGCGCACGCGACTCGGCGGGAGGTCGAGCGTGTTCCCGACGCGAGTGCGACCGTGGGCCGGGTGCTCGGCCGCGTACTCCCGAACGCGTCGGTAGTCGAGGACCTTCTCCCATGGGTCCGGGTACTCCCGGTCGCTGTACGTCCGGGCGAGGGCTGGGGCCGTGGGGCTCATACCTTGAGTAATGGACACTTACAGCTTGAACGTGCCGGACTAATTTTCACGAGTGAGAGGTGGGCCATCAAGTATTTATACAGGATCTGCCTACCCTTCAGTAGCCAGCGACCCGAGAGACGTGACCCGCGACTAATCCGGGATCGCGCTCATCGGACCCTGCTGGGTTCAACTATGAAACCAGGCAACCTATTCAACAACGATGACCGCGGTGTGAGTCCGGTAATCGGAGTCATACTGATGGTCGCAATCACCGTCATTCTGGCCGCCGTCATCGGGACGTTCGTGCTCGGACTCGGTGATCAGATCGGTGGATCGGCCACGGCCGGCGTGACTGTCGATGGGGATGGAACAGGAAGTGCTACTGTAACGCTCACTAATACTGGAACGGCTGAAAGTGTTGATATTGTGAATTCAACCACTGGTGACCGGGTTTCGTCTTACACGGGGACTCTTCCGATAAACAGCACTGGGGCTAGCGTCACGGTCAGCTCTCAAGGGGATTACAACGTGATCGCAACTGGGCCGAACGGAGAGGAATCGGTTCTCCGTTCGTTCAACGTAACCACGCCGTAGTCGATCAGCCCCGGCGGCTGACTATCTTATTAAGCGGAACCCTCTTTTCATAGAGTTCTATCTCCCTTGTTAAGCGAGATTAAAACCATGTCACCGCCGCCGACTCTGGATTGCTGTTCGGTACCGTAAGCCAACCACTTAAATATTGAACTGCTGGATCGTCACCGGATCGATCTCGTCGCAAGCCTCGCAGATGTTCTCCTGTGGATGGATCAGATGCGCGAGCGGGGCGTCGATCACCACGCTCATCGGAGAATCGTCGTCGGGACTTTTCGCCGAGACCCCGGTCCCGTTCTCAAGTTGGAACTCGCGTTCGTCGGTGACGTTGATTCTGGCTTGACAGATCATTCATACACATTGAATGTACTGCGGTCGCTCGCCGCGCCGGAGTGACTGAACCGCACTCTGTTGAAGTATGTCCGACGGATCGGCCGCAATCCGACGATTCCCACTCGCAACACGACGGATTTCAGGGAACGCTAGTCACGGACGCGGGCGAGGAACTGTTTCTGTGCGACACAAACGTTCTTGCGAACTGATTAGAGTAATTATTCCCTTTTATTCTGATATAAAATCACGTTCGAAGCTATTCGAAAGACGATTGTGGCGAATCTCGGGTTGTCTTTCTCGCTATTTGCTATAAAAGCTCATAAGCGGCCGGTTTTTCGAGGTTTGTCGATACAAGTTTGGGTGGACGCAGGTCCGATCGGGATCGCCGAGAGCTGCGCGCGCGCAACGTAGAATATACAGACTCTCAGGCCTACTTGTCTGTTTTAAACGCTTTTAAGCAGTTTACGCTCATTTTTCAGACGAGGCCGTTCGCTCGACGAACGGTCGATCCGTGTGTCTACAGTGAAATAAGTCGGAAAGTCTAGTAATAGTAAAATCTGATAAGATAGCTCCTATACGATGCGGAACGAGTCACGTGAGAGAGGTCGACGGCGCTCTCGGTTCGAGGGTCGGGCACGAAGGTCGAACCGGCGCTGGGGCTCGGCCACAGCTTCAAAATAACAACGTTACGTTTGTTATGGTACGTAGATCGGTGCGCGGTCAACAATCGACGACCGGTCGCCCGCGGGTCCGGCGCTGTGACCGAACGAGCGGGGAAACCTGCCGTGAAAGATATTTGTTCGGCCGCTACATACTGATCTAATAATAGTCAATTTAGATATCTTTTGAGCCTCGTGTGAATTAAAAGTCGGTTCAAGACGGCTCTGAAACACTTTTATAGGTTATTACGCGTTCTAATCTATTTATCAACTTTTATTTCTGTATTCGGGTACACAGCTCGCTACTTCACGTACGTATTCGAACATATCTGTCGTGTCGTGCGATAGAAATTCATACCGGGGGCACGAGGAGTGAGCCATGGACCGGGACACGCTCAAGCGAGCGCTGGAAAACGCCGACCTGACTGGGTACGAGGCCGAGGCGTATCTGACGCTCGTCGACCACGGACGACTCCCCGCCGTCGACGTCGCCAAAAAGTCCAGCGTGCCGACCTCACAGGTGTACGAGACCCTTCGGTCACTGGAGGGGAAGGGGTTCGTCGAGACCATCGATCAGGACCGGCTTCACGCGGAGCCGTCGGACCCCGTCAACCTCCTCACGCACCTGCGCGAGCGCGGGGAGCTCTTCACCGACGCCGCCGAGGAGCTCGAGGACCGCTGGGAGCAGCCGGACCTCAACGAACACCGCGTCGGCGTCGTCAAACACACCGAGACGGTACTCGAACACGTCCGGACGCAGATCCGGGAAGCCGAGGTCGCCGTCGAGGTCGCGTTGACCGCCGAGCAGTTCGAGTCGCTGCGGACGGACCTGAAGGCGGCCGCCGACCGGGACGTGGTCATTCACGTCGCGGTGTACTACGAGCCGGACCTGGCCGCGCGGAGCGAGGAGTGGGACCTCTCGGCGCCGAACCTAGAGATGCGCGTCGTCAAGATTCCGGGCCCGTTTCTCGCCGTTCTCGACCGGAGCCGGACCTACTTTGCGCCGAACTCGCGCGCCGGGGAGAGCTACGGGATCTTGATCAACGACAACATCCTCTCGTTTATCAACCACTGGTACTTCCAGACCTGTCTCTGGTACTCGTGGGAGCCGCTGTCGTCGAACCAGCGGCTTCCGAAGACGTACATCAGCCTCAAGGAGTTCATCCGCGACATCAGCGACGTGTATCACGGCGGCGCGACGGTAGCGGTGACCATCGACGGCCTCGACGTCGAGACGCGGGAGTTCCGGACGGTCACCGGGACGGTCGCGAACATCTACTACCCGGACATATTCGTCAACCACAGCCCGTCGCTGGAGCGGCTCTCGACGTACTCCGTCGTCTGGCTCGACGCGGAGACGGAGGAGCTCTCGATCGGCGGCTGGGGGGCCGTCTTCGAGGACATCGAAGCGCAGAAGATAACGCTCGAAGCGATCTCCTTCGACGGCGTCGATCAGTCGTAGGTCGTCTCGACGCGCAGTCCGACCGTCTGTTCACCGACGCGGACCGAGTAGTCGCCGGCGGCGGTCTGTCGCACGCCCTCGGCGTCGACCCGACCGAGCGACGCCGCGTCGAGTTCGACGGACACCGAGTCGCGCTCTCCGGCCTCGAGCGAGACGCGCTCGAATCCGCGGAGCTCGCGGACCGGCGTCACCGTCGGGCTGGCGTGGTCGGTGACGTACACCTGGACGACGTCCGTCCCGGCGCGGTCGCTCACGTTCTCGACCGGAACCTCCACCGTCGTCGTCTCGTGCGGGCCGACGATGGAGTCCGCCAGCGTAACCTGTCCGTACTCGAACTCGGCGTAGCTGAGCCCGTGGCCGAACTCGAACAGCGGGTCGTACGACGAGGGGTGTTCGTCCTGTCCGATCGGCGTCGGGTGCGGGAAGTGGTTGAAACGGGCGGGCAGGTGGCCCTCGGACTTCGGGATGGTGATCGGGAGCCGGCCGCCGGGGTCGTTCTCGCCGAACAGCGTCTCGGCGACGGCCCGGCCGCCCATCGTCCCGGGGTAGTACGCCATGAGCAGCGCCGGCACGTTGTCGGCCATCCAGTCGACGATGAGCGGTCGACCGGTAATCAACACGCCGACGACGGGGGTCCCCGTCTCGTGGATCGCCTCGACGAGGTCGCGTTGCGCGTCCGGGAGGCTAAGCGAGTGCCGGTTGGGGAACTCGTCCGGTTCGGTGCCGGTGTCGGCCGTCGGCCCGAACTCGTGGAGGTACCACGGCTCGCCCACGGCGACGACCGCCACGTCGGCGTCCGCGGCCGCGTCGACGGCCGCATCGACGTCGAGCTCGTCGTTCATCGTCGCACCCTGTTCGTATGCGACGTCGCCGTCGGTGACCGCTTCTACCCCGTCACGGACGGTGACGATGTCCGTCCCCTCGGGATCGGGAACGCTCCAGCCACCGAGCTGGTGGACCGGGGCATCAGCGTTCGGACCAGCGACCAGCACGTCGGCGTCGTCGTCGAGCGGCAGCAGGTCGTCGTTTTTCAACAGCGTCATCGACTCCCGGGCCGCCTCGAGAGAGGCCTCTCGGTGCGGCGCCGCGCCGACCACGTCGCGCGCCTCAGCGGGGTCGACGAAGGCGTCCTCGAAGAGTCCGAGCCGGAACTTCTGTTCGAGCACGCGCCCGACGCTCTCGTCGAGGGCCGACTCGGCCAGTTCGCCCTCCTCGACGAGTTCGACGAGGTGCTCGGCATGGTCGACGGCGTCGACCGAGGCGATGTCGAGGCCGGCGTCGCGCGTCTGCCGAACGGAGCCGCGGTGGTCGGCCGTGATCTTGTGGTCGTCGTGGAGCATCCGGACGCCGTTCCAGTCCGAGACGACGGTCCCGTCGAAGCCGAGCGTCCCGCGGAGCAGGTCGGTGAGGTACCGCCGCGACCCGTGCGCCGGCTCGCCGTCGACGGCGTTGTAGCAGGGCATCACCGACTCGACCCCCTCGTCGAGCGCGTCGAGGAACGACGGGAGGAACACGTTCCGCAGCACGTACTCGGACACTTCGACCGGCGCGGCGTCCTCGCCGCGGGCCGGTTCGCTGTACGCCGGGAAGTGCTTGGCCGTCGCGATGACGGACGATGAGTCTTCGATCCCCTCGCCCTGATACCCGCGGACCTTCGCGGCCGCCAGTTTCCCGCAGAGGTACGGGCTCTCGCCGAACGTCTCGAAGGCGCGGCCCCAGCGCGGTTCGCGGGCGACGTCACACGTCGGGGAGTAGTTCTGGTGCGCGCCGGACCGCCGCACTTCCGTCGCCGTGACGTCGGCGGCACGCTCCGCCGCCTCCGCGTCCCAAGTCGCCCCGACGCCGAGGCCGTTCGGAAACGCCGTCCCCTCGGCGACGTACGCGTGGCCGTGGACGGCGTCGACGTTGAACAGCAGTGGAATGCCGAGACGCGTCTCCGAGAGAGCGACCTCCTGGAGCCGGTTGACGTTCTCGACGATGTCGTCCAGGCGCATGTCCGCCGCGCCGCCCCAGCCGAACGACGCGACCGCGCCGAGGTGGTGGTCGCGGATCTCGTCGGCGGCGTCGTCGACCGTTTTGAACTCGCTGAGTTGGCCGGCCCACGTGCCGACGAGCTGGCCCGCCTTCTCTTCGAGCGTCATCCGGTCGAGGAGGTCCTCGACCCGGTTCGAGAGAGTGGCAGTCTCGTCTCTGTAAAGGGGTTGCTCGCTGCTTGACTGCATACGCATAGAGGGTAACCAAGTTGGTTTATAATTTTTGATGGCGGGAAAACCCCATCAGGCGGTCGAATCGCCGGAAACGACGACGATCCCCGACTTCGTGATCCGCAGCCGCTGGTCGGCGCTGACGTCCTCGAAGCGCCGCTCGGTCCCGTCCGGCCAGACGACGCGGAGCGACACCGTCTCGCCGGCGCCGACCCCGACGTGTTCGACCCGGGAGTCCTGCGAGAGGAAGTCGGTGTTCGAGGTGTGACGGACCACCTGCTCTCCGTCGGCCGTCACGGTGACTTCGGCGCCGAGCGCCGTCGCGCCGCGCTCGTCGACGACGCGGAACTGGAGGCCGTTCCGGTCGTCGACCGCGGCGTTGTCGTAGACGACGAACTCGGCGTCGTACGTCGCGACGACGAGCTCCTGTTCGCCGTCGCGGTCGTAATCGAGCGTGGCGAGTCCCCGGCCGTCGGTCTCGCGCATTCCGTTCGTCTCCTTTTCGACGCGCTCGTACGCCCCATCGTCGCCCGCGACGCTCCGGTTGGACTGGAACACCATCGGGTGCGTGTACACCGGATCCTCGCGGTCGACCCTGATGACCCGCTGGGTCGTGTGGACGAGGTCGCGGTCGCCGTCGTTGTCGAAGTCGGTCATGCTCGCGGCCCAGCCCCACCCGCCGCGGCGGACACCGAGACCGTCGGCGCGGTCGGTGAACTCCCCGCCGCCGCGGTTGACGAGGAGGGTGTTCCCCTCGGTCCGACTCGAGTGAATGACGTAATCGAGCAGGCGTTTCAGTCGCTCGTACCGCTCAGGCTCCATGTTCGCTTCGAGGTCGGGGAACCAGATGTTCGAGACGAACACATCCGGCCGGCCGTCGCCGGTCACGTCGGCGACCTCTGACGCCATCCCGTTGCGGGCCGTCGAGCCGCCGAGCGACCGCCGCTCGAACCCCCCGCCACCCCGGTTCACGTAGATTGTGTCGTTGTTGTAGTCGTTAGCGACGTGGATGTCGGGACGACCGTCCCCGGTCAGGTCGGCGAAACTCGCCGCCAAACTCCAGCGCGCCCCCTCGATATCGTCGGTCCGGACGCGCTCGTAGGCGCCGCCGACGTTCTCGTAGAGGTAGTTCGGGTTCCCGTTGTCGACGTCGATGCTGGCGTTCGGGCTGAAGTAGCCCGCGGGCTTCCCCTCGCGCCACGACCCCGACTGGTAGACGAAGAGGTCGGTGTCGCCGTCGCCGTCGTAGTCGGCGGCCGCCGCGCCGAGCGGGTACGTGAGGGTACCGAGCCCGTAGTCGGTCGGCTCGAACGTGCCGCGGTCGTTGTCGAAGGCGTGGACCGTCCCGTCGCGGCCGAAGAGGAGGAGGTCCGGCCAGCCGTCCCCCTCGACGTCGACGAACGAGGCGCTCTTCACTGCCCCGTCGACGGACGGGAACGAGCCCCGCCGCGAGAACGTCCCGTTCCGGTTCACGAACAGCGCCGGCTCGGCCCCGCCGACAGCGAGGACGTCCGGCCACGAGTCGCGGTCGACGTCGGCGACGTACACGCCGGAGTTCCCGTTGCCGACGCCGCCGCCGCTCGCCTCGTACGCCAGTCCCGCCTCCGCCGTGGCGTCCTCGAACTGGATCCGCGGCGGCTCCGTCGCCGGGTCGTCGCCTCCGGTCGCGAACACCCCGGCGGCGGAGCAACCGGCGAGGAGGACGAACAGACAGACGGCGCCGACGCGCAGGCCTCGTCGCATCTCAGACCACCGGGAGCGCGCGCTTCTCGCGGGGCGGGGCGAGGTAGCTGCCGCGCCGGAGCGTCTCTAGGTAATCGGTGATGCCGTGGTCTTCGGCGGGCACGTCGTGGTCGTACTCGTCGACGTTCATCGTCTTCCGCGTCTCGACGAAGTCGGCCATCGTCTCCTGGATCGCGTTGAACTGGAACCCCGCGCCGTCGCGGACCGTGTCGGCGACGCCCTCGGTCCGCCGGAGGATGCGCGGTTCGAAGTCGTCGTCACGGGCCCGGGCAACCTTCTGGGTGTGGCCGACGCGGTCGTACTCCTCGGCGTGGGCGTCGATGTCTTCGACGTGCGACTCGGTGACGCCGCTGTCGCCGCCGAGCTTGTCGCCGGTGTCGCCGACGTCGTCGGGGTCGTGCGCCGGACAGAACATCTCGGCGGTCCGTTCCGCCTGCCCCTGGTCGTACCAGCGGTCGAGGTCGATCCGGAGCGTCGAGGAGGCGATCGTCGTCCCGCCGGCCATCGGCCCCTCGTCGATGGTGACGCGGTCCTCGCTCGGGAGGTTGTCGCGGAATCCGGACTTGTACCCCATCGACAGCGGGGCGTCCTCGGGAACGTCGTCGTGGTCGAGCTTGTCGGCCGGCAGCCCCTTGCCGACGTAGCCGACGTGGCGGCCGGCCTTCGAGAACACCCCCTCGAACGTCGACTCGACCGGGAGGCCGTTGAGCTCGTCGAGCTCGCCGAACAGCGCCTCCTCCGCGGCGAGGAGGATCGAGCCGATGTCGCTCGTCAGTATCAGCACCGCGTCGTACTCGTCCGCGCGGGCCGGGTCCTCGCCGACGGCTTCGAGGACTGACTCCGGGGTCGAGAGCCCCGCGGGGACGTCGCCGACCGCGTCGAAGTAGGCCGGGGCGTATCCGAGCATGAAGAGCAGTCCGCGGTGGAACGGCGCGCCATCATCGCCTCCGGTGCCCCACTGGAAGGCTCGTTCGAGCGTTCGGAGCGCCTCCTCGACAGTCTCCCGCTCGGCGTCCGTCGGCGGCGTCGACCCCTCGTAGCGCATCCCGATCCCGACGAGCTGCTGCGGGGGGACCGTGTTACCGTGCGCGTCGCGGACGAGGAACTCCCCCCAGCGGTGCTGGCCGTCCGGAACGGCACTCGGATCCCCACGCGGGAACGTCGGATCGGCGTCGGCCGGGGCCCCGTCGGTCGAGCCCGGCGCCTCGCCGAGCCGGCCGCGCTCCGCCTCGAGGCACGCGGAAAGGGCGCTGCTGCCGCCGATCGCCACCGCGGTACGGACGAACGCACGACGCGGAATGTCTCGACTCTCGTCTGAAGGCATCATCCGTGGTAACGAGTGTCTCAGGTTAATTCTTTTGTCGCGGTCACGCTCGGGCGTCCTACCGAGAGATCTCGGTTCTGGTCGGCAGGATCGCGGGCCCGCACGCGATCTAGATTGTCCATGATAGTCCATTTACCATAACATTTAATAACAGATGACAGAACGTGATAACCGTTACATGGCAAATCCCAACGACGACTATAGCGATATTGTCAGCCGGCGGCAGTTCGTCGCCACGGCGGGCGCCTCGGGGGCAGCGGCGCTCGCGGGTTGCGCGGGCGGTGACGACGGCGGTGGCGGCGGCAGTGGGAGCGGGAGTAACGGCGGCGACGGGAGCGACGGGAGCGACGGCGGCGACGGGTCGGGCGTGATCGACACCGCGCTCGTCGGCGCCACGAACAACGGCGTGCCGTCGAACCTCCACGTGAACCCGATGGGGACCCAGAACTACGACTGGATCGCCGGCAACCACATCTTCGAGCGCTTCGCCGCGTACAACTTCTCGACGAAGGAGTTCGAGCTCGCGGGGCTCGACGAGTGGTCGTTCGAGGAGACGGCAGTCACGCTCACCCTGCGCGACGACCTCACCTGGGACACGGGCGACGACGTGACGGCGAGCGACGTCATCCGGCAGTTCCGCCTGATGGAGAAGACCGGCTCCGCGCTCTGGGACTACGTCGAGAGCGTCGAGCAGGGCGGCGACGACAAGACCGTCGTCCTGAACCTCGCCGAGCCGACGAACCCGGAGATCATCAAGCACACGCTGGCGAACGGCGACCTCCGGATCCACGCGTACGGGCCGGTGTACGAGGAGTTCGTCGACCAGGACGCCTCGGCCGTTCAGGAGTTCAAGTGGGAGGAGGACATCCACGGGAACGGCCCGTTCAACTTCGAGGAGAAGCGCGACCAGGGGTGGACGCTCACGCGGAACGAGAGCTTCCACTCCGCGGACAACGTGAACTTCAGCACGTACGAGCTGCTCACGCGGACCGACAACACCGCGCTCCAGCAGGGGCTCTTGGGCGGCGAACTCGACGTGGTCACGAGCCTGTTCACGCCGCCGACGACCGTCGCGAACTTCCCGGACCGCGTCGAAGAGGTCCAACTGCCGGCGAAGTGGGGGTACGGCGCCCTCTTCAACCACAACGACGAGCACTTCGGGAAGCGAGAGGTGCGGCAGGCGGTCGCGCACGTGATCAACCGCCAGCAGGTCGCCGAAAACGCCGGGCCGCGGACGAAGGACCCGGCGCCGAAGGTCACCGGTATCGCGCCGGCCGACCAGGAGACGCGGCTGGGCGACCGCTTCGACAGCTTCGAGAGCTACGGCATGGACGCCTCCCAGACGGAGGAGGCCGCCTCGCTGCTCCGCGAGGCCGGCTACTCGAAGTCCGACGGCAAGTGGCGCGACGGCGACGGCAACGCGCTCGGCGGCGAGTACCTCACCCCGGCCGGCTGGACCGACTGGACGACGGCGACGAACACCGTCGTCGACCAGCTCAACTCTTTCGGCTTCGACTTCGACATCAACTCGCTCCCGATCGGCGACTTCTTCAGCAGGTACATCGAGTCGAACTTCACGATGGGCGCGCTCTACTGGCTGCCCGGCGGCGCGCGCTCGTCGTTCCCGTACTTCCCGCTGCGCTGGCAGATGAAGATCCCGGACATCAGCGGCGGGCACGGGTTCACCGAGGGTGAGAAGACGGTGCCCGCGATGGACGGCTCCGGCGAGATGACGATCGACCCCCTCGAGGAGATCAAGACGGTCGCCACGACCCAAGACGAGGCGGCGGCGCGGGAGACGATCCAGCGCGTCGCGTGGCATCACAACCAGAACATCCCGGTGTTGAGCCTGGTCGGGAAGGTCGACCAGTCGTGGCTCACCGACGCCGACTGGGACGTCGTCGGCCCGGACGACCCGGCCCGCGGCGTCAAGTGGCCGTCGCACTGGCTCCCGAAGCAGGGGAAGCTGAGCGCGACGGAGTAATCCGACGGCACATAGTACGCAATGGTCAACTACTACGTGCGGCGGACCGCCAGGGTGTTCGTCACGATCTTCCTCGTAGCGTCGCTGACGTTCGGTCTGGTCCGGCTCCTCCCGGGCGGTCCGTTCACGCTGTTGCGGGCGCAGTTGCTGCGGCAGGGGGTCCCGGCCGACGAGGTCGACGCCCGGATCGCGAACCTCCAGAACATCCGCCCGGACGAGCCGCTGTGGATGCAGTATATCGATTACATGACCGCGCTGGTACAGGGCAACCTGGGCGAGTCGATCTCGCTCGGCGAGCCGGTGGTGTCGGTGCTGGCGAAGGCGGCGCCGTGGACGGTGTTCGTCGTCCTCGTCTCGACGATCCTCGTGTTCGTCGTGGGCATCTTCCTCGGCTCGCTACAGGCGTACTGGGAGGGCGGCCGGTTCGACCAGGTGGTCACCGGCGTCTCCATCTCGATGATGTCGCTGCCGTTCTACGTGGTGGCCGTCCTCCTGTTGTACGTGTTCGCCTACCAGTTCGGCTGGCTGCCGACCGCGGGGACGATCAGCAACAGCGTCGACCGGAGCCTCAGCGTCCCGTTCGTCGTCAGCGCGCTGAAACACAGCATCCTGCCGATCGTCTCGTACACGCTCGGCGCCGCCGGCGGGCAGGCGCTCGCGATGCGGGGCAACAGCATCCAGGTGCTCGGTAACGACTACGTTCAGGTGGCGCGGCTGCGCGGCCTCTCCGACGGGCGTATCGCGACCCGATACGTCGCGCGGAACGCCATCCTCCCGCTGTACACGGGGTTCCTGCTGCTGCTCGGCTTCCGCCTCGGCGGGACCGTCATCTTAGAGCAGATCTTCTCGTACACCGGGCTGGGCTACTACATGATCACGGCGCTGAACGCGAACGACTACCCGCTGATGATGGGGACGTTCCTCGTGATCACCGTGGCGCTCGTGATCGGCGTGTTCGTCGCCGACCTGACGTACAGCCGGATCGACCCGCGGATCAGCGCAGGTGAGTCAGATGAAGCCTACTGAGACCGATAGCACGGCCGTCGACTGGCGGGGCGACAGCGCCTCGTCGCCCGACGTGACGAGGCGGGAACGGCTCAAGGAGACGTACGAGGCGCGGGTGCGGACGCCGGCGCTCGTCGCGTGGTCCGACTGGCGGACCCGGTTCGGCCTGTTGATCATCGGCGGCTACGTCCTCATGGCGCTCGTCGCGGTGCTCGGCCTCTGGCGGGAGCCGTCGACGAGTCAGGCGCCGCGGCTCCTCGGGCCGTTCGCCGACATGAGTTATCCGCTGGGAACGACCCAGTCGGGGGTCGACCTCATGGCGCTTATTATCCACTCGACGCCGACCATCCTCATCCTGATCACCGCCGGCGCGGTCTGGGCGACCCTGATTGCCGTCGTCATCGGCACGGTCGCCGGCTACAAGGGCGGCAGCGTGGACCGCGGACTGATGTCGTTTTCCGACCTGGTGATGGCGATTCCGGGGCTGCCGCTCGTCATCATCCTGGCGGTGACGCTAAATCCGGAGAACCCGGTGGTCCTCGGCGTCATCATCAACATCAGCTACTGGGCCGGGCTCGGACGGTCGCTCCGCTCGCAGGTGCTCACGATCCGCGAGAACAACTACGTCGAGGCGTCGCGGACGATGGGGATCAGCACGCCGCGTATCATCGTCAAGGACATCATCCCGAACCTGATGCCGTACATCACGGTCAACTTCGTGTTCGCCGCGCGCTACGTCATGTTCGCATCGGTCGGGCTCTACTTCCTCGGAGTCTTGCCCTACTCGGCGCAGAACTGGGGCGTGACGCTCAACTTCGCGTACAGCAACGGGGCGCTGTTCTCGTGGCAGGCGGCCCACTGGCTGTTGGCCCCGATGGTCGCGATCATGGGGCTCTCGCTCGGCCTCATCCTGCTCGGACAGGGGCTGGACCGCGTGTTCAACCCCCGCGTCCGGACGCGGATGGCCGGCGAGTCGAAATCGACAGTCGCCGACGACGACGACGACACCGTGACGGAGGTATTCTGAATGGCATCACACACGACGGCCGACGGACGGTACGACGACCCGACGGGCGAAAGCGACCCGATAATCGAGCTGAACAACGCCAAGGTCACCTACGACGGCGGCGAGTCGTTCGTCTTGGACGACGTCAGCCTCTCCGTCGAGCGCAACGAGGTCGTCGGGGTGGTCGGGGAGAGCGGCAGCGGGAAGTCGATGCTCGCCTCGGCGATGCTCGACGCGATCCCCGACCCGGGCCAGCTGTCGGGCGAAGTGCTTTATCACCGCCCCGATGGAACGACCGTCGACGTGCTCGAACTCAGCGACGAGGAGCTGCGCCAGTTCCGCTGGGAGGAGGTCGCGATGGTGTTCCAGGGCGCGATGAGTTCGTTCAACCCCACGATGAAGATCGGCGGGCACTTCGAAGAGACGCTGAAGGCCCACGACGCGCGCGTGTCCGAGGGAATGGAGTTCGCCCGGGAGCTGTTGTCCGACCTGTATCTCGATCCCGAGCGCGTGCTCGACTCGTATCCCCACGAGCTGTCGGGCGGGATGACACAGCGGGCGCTGATCGCGCTCTCGCTCGTGCTCGAACCCGACGTCCTCGTGATGGACGAGCCGACGGCGGCGCTCGACCTGCTGATGCAGCGGTCGATCCTCACGCTGTTGGAGGAGCTCCAGCGGAAGTACGACCTGACGATGGTGTTCATCACGCACGACCTGCCGCTGGTGGCCGCGCTGGCCGACCGGATGGCCGTGATGTACGCGTTCGACCTCATCGAGGTGGCGCCGCGCGACCAGCTCATCGGGAACTCCGGACACCCGTACACGCGCGCGCTGCTCAACTCGACGCCGAACCTCGACGCGCCGTTAGAGGAGATGCGACCCATCGAGGGGCAGAGCCCGGCGCCGGTCAACGTCCCGGCCGGCTGTTCGTACGCGCCGCGCTGTCCGCTCGCCACGGACGAGTGCCGCGAGGTCGACCCCGAGTTCTACAAGACGGGTGAGAACCACCGAACGGCCTGTCACCGCTGGGAGGAGGCCCGAGAGCGAATCACGTTAAACTTCGAGACCGCCGAGGACGGTGCCGCGAGCGGCGGCTCGGAGGGGGGAACATGAGCCGGTCGGACGCGTTCGGCTCGTCCGCCGCCGCCGGGCGGGACGACGAACCGCTCGTGTCGCTCGACGGCGTGGAGGTCCACTTCGAGAAGGAACAGGGCCTCTTCGAGTTCTTCGAGGAGCCGGACACCGTCAGGGCCGTCGACGGCATCTCGCTGGACATCGAGGAGAACGACGTGCTCGCGCTGGTGGGCGAGAGCGGGTGCGGCAAGTCGACGCTCGGGAAGACGACGATCGGCCTCCAGCGCCCCACGGGCGGGAGCGTCCGGTACCGCGGACAGGACATCTGGGCGGCCAAAGACGGCGTCGGCGACGTGGAGATCCCGTTCGACGAGATCCGCTCGTCCCTGCAGATCATCCACCAGGACCCGGGCAGTTCGCTGAATCCGAACCAGAAGATTGTCGAGATCCTCTCGCAGCCGATCAAGCTGACGCACCCGAACGTCGGGGTCAACGAGCGCCGCGAGCGCATCTACTCGCTGCTCGAACGCGTCGGGATGAACCCGGCCGCGGACTTCGCCGACCGGTACCCCCACCAGCTCAGCGGCGGGGAGAAACAGCGCGTCGCGCTGTCGCGCGCGCTGTTGATGAACCCGGACCTCATCCTCGCGGACGAGGCGATAAGCGCCTTAGACGTCTCCCTCCGCGTCGAGATGATGGACCTCATGCTGGACCTCCAGGACGATTTCGACACCTCGTTCGTGTTCATCTCGCACGACCTGTCGAACGCGCGGTACTTCGCCGAGCACGGCGACGGCCGCGTCGGCGTGATGTACCTCGGGGAGATCGTCGAGGTCGGCCCGGCGGAGGAGCTCATCGAGGATCCGGGTCACCCGTACACGAACGTCCTCCGGTGGGCGACGCCGAGCCTAGCGCTCGACGCCGGCGGCGCCGGCGAGCCGCCGGTACGCAAGATCGACATTCCCGACCCGGTCAACCCGCCGAGCGGCTGTCGCTTCCACACGCGCTGTCCGGAGGCGCGGGACGTCTGCCGCGAGGAGACCCCGGAGCTGCGCGGCGAGCCGGGCGGTCACCAGAGCGCCTGCTTCCGTAACGAGCCGGACCATGAGTACTGGGACAGCCGGCCCGTCGAGGACTGAGTCGCCCGCAGCGGTACCTTTTTTTCCGCGTCAGCGAGAGGACTCGTATGGACGCGAAGCCACAGACGCTCGTCGTGACCGGCGCGCTCGGCGGCGCCGGGCGCTGGGTGGTCGATCGGCTCACGGAGGAATCGTACGACATCGTCGCCGTCGACCGCGAGCTCCCGGTGGGGACGCCGCCGGAGGAAGTGGACTTCCGCGCGGTCGACCTCGTCGACGCCGGGGAGACGACGGACCTCATCGCGGCGGTCGACCCCGACGCGGTCGTCCACCTCGCGGCGATCCCCGACCCGCTGAACCACGCCGGCGAGCGCGTCTACCGCAACAACGTGTTGAGCACGTACAACGTGTTGAACGCGGCCGGGCGGATCGGCGCGGACGTGACGTGGACCTCCAGCGAGTCGGCGTACGGGTTCCCCTTCGCCGAGTCGGCGCGGGCCCCGGACGCCCTGCCGATCGAGGAGACGCATCCGCTGCGCCCCGCGGACCCGTACGGCCTCTCGAAGGTCAGCGGCGAGGAGACGGCGAAGGCCGTCGTTCGACGGGACGGGATCTCCGTCGCCTCGATCCGCCCCTCGTGGGTCCAGTATCCCGGCGAGTACTTCGTCACCGAGATCCGGGAGGCGTTCGACCTCGACGCCCTGGCGGCGAATCCGTCGGCGGCGGTCGGCGGCGGCCCCGGGAACTACTGGTCGTACGTCGACGTCCGCGACCTCGCCGACCAGATCGCGCGCACCCTGGAGGTGCCCGTCGACGGGCACGAGCCCTTCCACTGCCACGCGAGGGAGAACTATCTCGGGGAGGAGACGACCGAGCTGTTCGCGGCGCTTCTGGGCGAAGTTCCCGAGCCGTGTGCGCTCTCGGGCGACGCGTCGGCGTTCTCGACGGCCAAGTCCGCGGAGCGGCTCGACTGGGCGCCGAGCCACAGCTGGCGCACCGAGTCGGCCGTCCCGGGCCCCGACTTCGACGCGCCCTGAGCGCGCTGTCGCGTTAACTTAGTAACAACATGGCTGCCGTCATGCGATTTTACTCATGTGTTCTAGAATGTTGTAGCGGATCGTGTTCTGTAGATCAACGGGAAGGAGAAGTGAGAAGGCAGATCCTGTTTCTCACAGAGTTACTACCTATTTTGAGTTTATAAATTGGCTTTCCCGAACCCGGCGAATACCCTCGCCATCTTGCGTTTCTGCTTAACTTAACGCGACCGAGCGCGCCGGCAGCAGTTTTTTGCCGGCGGCGACGAGACGCCGAGGCGTGGAGTACACGACGCTCGGAGCGACCGGAACGGAAGTGAGTCGCATCGGACTGGGCTGTATGAGCTTCGGCGGCGAAGAGCCGTGGATGCTCGACGAGGCGGAGTCCAGAGAGATCATCGACCGGGCCGTCGAGCTGGGGATCAACTTCTTCGACACGGCGAACGCCTACTCCGCGGGTGAGAGCGAGGAGATCCTCGGCCGGGCGCTCGACGAGCGCGACCGGGCGGAGCAGGTCGTCGCCACGAAGGCGTTCTTCCCGGTCGAGGAGGGGCTAAACCGGAGCGGGCTCTCGCGGAAGGCGATAGAACAGGAGCTCGCCGACTCGCTGGACCGGCTCGGGATGGACACCGTCGACCTCCTCCAGATCCACCGCTGGGACGAGGACACGCCTATCGAGGAGACGCTTCGGACGCTCGACGACGCCGTCCGTCGCGGCGACGTGCGACACCTCGGCGCCTCCTCGATGTGGGCTTACCAGCTCGCGAGGGCCCAAGAGACCGCGCGGGCGAACGGGTTAGAGCGGTTCCAGACGATGCAAAACCACTACCACCTGGCGTATCGCGAGGAGGAGCGGGAGATGCTGCCGCTCTGTGAGAAGGAGGACATCGGCGTCATCCCGTGGGGGCCGCTGGGGCAGGGATACCTCACCCGGCCGCACGACGAGCTACAGGCGACCGCGCGCGGCGATCCGGCGAACCACCACAACCCGACGCCGGAGTACGGGGCCGGCGGCGGGCGCGAGATAAACGAGCGAGTCCAAGAGCTCGCCGACGACCGCGGCGTCTCGATGGCGCAGCTATCGCTCGCCTGGCTGCTTCACGAGGACTGGGTGACCGCCCCCATCGTCGGCACGACGAGCGTCGAACACCTCGAAGAGGCCGCCGAGGCGGTCGAGATCGACCTCTCCGAGTCAGACGTGGAGTACCTCGAGGAGCCGTACGAGCCGCAGCCGATCATCGGCCACGAGTAGGCGACGAGCGGTCGCTCGGGGGCGTCCCCGGTCACGCGACGCGTCCGGGACCGCCCTCGGCCCGCTACTCGTCCGGCGGCGACGGCGACAGCCGACCCGACGCCACCATCGCCTCCAGCGGGTGGTCGGCGCCGTCCGCGGGCAGGTCGACCCGGCCGGTCCGGCGGACCGACTCGTACCCGGCGAACACGATCTCGGCGGTGTTGAGGCCGATCCGGCCGCTGAGCGACGGTTCTCGACCGTCTTCGAGCGCGTCGACGACCTCGGCGACCGCCCGGTCCTGGAACCCGGAGCCGTAGCGGTCGGTCTCGGAGCCCGTGGCGTGCATCGTCTCGCCGTCGACGTCGACCGCCTCGCGGTCCCCGCCGTGCGAGACGGCCAGCATCGGCCCGTCGTCGACGTCGATGCGGATCTCGCCGTCGGTGCCGCGGAGCACGAGCGAGGCGTTGGCGAGGTCGCTCCCCTCGCCGCCCGAGAGCACGCCGTAGACGCCGTTCTCGTAGCGCCACTGGGCCCACATCTGGTTCTCCTGGTGCGTCCCGAACCGCACGTCCTCGTCCCGGTAGTCGAGCGCGGCCAGCACCCACTCCGCGGCGCGTTCGTCGTTGAACATCCCCGCTAGGTCGATCGTGTGCGCGCCGGTGTCGTAGAAGTCGCCCCAGGTGATCTCGACCCGTCGCAGGTCGCCGATCTCGCCCTCGTCGAGGAGCCGCTTCGCCTCGACGAACGGCTTGCCGAACCGTCGCTGGCGGTTGAACGTCAGCTGAACGTCGTTCCGCCGACACTCCTGGACCATCGCCCGCGCGTCGTTCCACGAGGTCGCCATCGGCTTCTCGCAGTGGATCGCCGCGACGGTGTCGCTGCGGGCGCAGCCGACGACCACGTCGCGGTGGACCGCGGGCGGCACCGCGACCGTCACGAGGTCGGGGTCCAACTCGGCGAGCATCCGCTCGGACGCCTCGTAGACGGCCGACTCGGGGAGGTCGAACGCGTCGGCGAACGCGGCCCCGTTCTCCGGGACGATGTCGGCGACGCCGACGACCGAACACCGGTCGTCGTTCTCGAACCCCTCCGCGTGTCGATACCCCATCGCGTACCCGTCGACGGACGGGTTCTCCGGGTCCGGGCCTGCGCCGATGACGGCAACGGTGTACTTCGTCACGGGTTAGAGAGTACCATGCGAAACCGGGTGAAAGGCTTTACGCACCTCGGGGGGCCGTACAGCTAAACGGTTCGCGGTCCACGGGGGAACGTGAACGTACTCATCATCGGCGGCACGGGGCTCATCAGCACGGCGATCACGCGGCAGGCGACCGCCGCGGGCCACGACGTGACGGTGTTCACTCGCGGACGGACCGACGCGGGCCTCCCGGAGTCGGTCGATCACGTTACGGGCGACCGGACCGACCGCGACGCGCTGGAACGGGCCCGCGACGCGGTCTCGTTGGGGTGCGTGATAGACATGGTCGGCTTCGACCCCGCGGACGTCGAGACGGCCATCGAGGTGTTCGCCGGCCACGTCGACCAGTACGTCTTCTGCAGCACCGTCGACGTGTACCACCGGCCGGTCGAGACGATGCCGATCCGGGAGCGGGCCGCCCGGGAGCCGCCGGTCAGCGAGTACGGCGCGGACAAGGCGGCCTGCGAGGACCGCCTGTTCGACGCCTACCGGAGCGACGGCTTCCCGGCGACGGTCATCCGGCCCTGGCACACCTACGGCGAGGGGGGCGGCCTCATCGACACGCTCTCCAGCGCGGCGTACGTCGACCGCCTCAGGAAGGGCAAGCCGATCGTAGTCCACGGGGACGGCACCTCGGTCTGGGGGCCCTGTCACCGCGACGACGTGGCCGCCGCCTTCGTCGCGGCGATCGGGAACCACGAGGCCGTCGGCGAGGCGTACCACGTGACGGCGACCGACCCGTTGACCTGGAACCAGTACCACCGGCGCGCGGCGGCCGCCCTCGACGCCCCGGAACCGGACCTCGTCCACGTGCCGACCGACGCCCTTCGCGCGGCGGTCCCCGACCGGGTGTCGCCGCTGGTGGACCACTTCCGGTTCTCGACGGTGTTCGACACGCGGAAGGCGGAACGCGACCTCGGCTTCCGACAGACCGTCTCCTGGGAGGCGGGCGTGCGGCGGACCGTCGCGCGGCTCGAGGCCGACGACGCGATCGAACCGTGGGACGCGGACCCGACGTACGACAGGATCGTCTCGGCCTGGCGGGAGGCGACCGACGCGTTCGTCGCCGAGTTCGAGTAGCCGCACCTCCCGTCGTCGCCGAGGGCGACCGGTACCCCGATGAGTTATACCGCGGCGTCGTGACGTTCCGGTATGACGGAATTCGGCTTCCAGCTCTACAGTCTGCGTGACGTCGAGGACCCGCTGCCGACCGTACTCGACCGCGTCGGTGCGACGGCGTTCACCGGCGTGGAGTTCGCCGGTCTCGGCGAAGCGACGCCGGCGGCGGTCGCCGGGACGCTCGCGGCGGGCGGGCTCGCCCCCGCCGCCGCCCACGCCGGTCTCGAGGCGATCGAGGCCGACCCCGACGCCGTCGCGGCGACCGCCCGCGGCGTCGGGTACGAGGACGTGGTCGTCCCGTGGCTCGGCCCCGAGCACTTCGAGTCGGTCGCCGCCGTCGAGGCGGCCGCCGACCGGCTCTCGGCCGCGGCCGACGCGCTCGCCGACCGCGACCTCCGAGTACACTACCACAACCACGACCAGGAGTTCGTCTCCCTCGACGGCCGCCCGGCGTTGACGCACCTCCTCGAGGCCGCCGACGGCGTCGGCCTCGAACTGGACGTGGGGTGGGCCGGCGCGGCCGGCGAGGATCCGCTCGCCTACCTCGACGCCCACGGAGACCGGATCACGCACGTCCATCTCAAGGACTACGACGCCGCGGCCGGCGACACGGTCGTCGTCGGCACGGGCGACCTCGACTTGGATCGGACCGTCGGACTCGCCCGCGAGAACGCGGTCGAGTGGCTCATCTACGAGGCGGAGACGGGCGCCGACTCGTACGCCACGCTCGAGACGGCGGCCGACACCGTCGCCGGGCTCAAGTAGGGCGTCGAGTCAGGAGGCGGGGCCGGCGGCCGAGGAATCGGTGACCGCGCCGCGGACGGGTCAGACGGTCCGGACGGTGGCGTACCCCTCGAAGTTGAGGACCACCTGCTGAGCGAAGTCGCCAAATACGGCCTTCCCGGTCGGGGATCGCGAGTCGCCGAGGACGAACACGTGGCCGCAGTCGTGCTCGTCGGCGGCGTCGAGGACCCGCTCCGCGCGGTCGTCCTCGGAGCCGACGCTGACGGCGATTTGGACGTCGACGTGGGCGTCGCCCAGCACGTCCGTGACGAACGACCGCGCCTTCGCCGTCGCGCCGTCGATGATGCTGGCGCGGTCGTACTCGACGTTCTCGATCCGCCCCACGGCTTCGAGCGTCGTCACGTCCTCGTCGTACTCGTCGGCGTCGAGGTGCCACAGCGCCACGAGGTCGTCGTCGCTTCCCCGGGCGCTGGCCGCCGCCTCCGCCAGCAGATCGCGGTGTGCGTCCGTCTCTTCGAGGCTTACGAGACCGCGTGTCATACGATCGCGACCGGGGGCAGAGTGATAAAAACACCGGCGAGACGCGCGACGGCGGCGCGGGCGGTCGGCGAGCGGACCGGGACGTTAATCACCGTCGACGCAGTGGCACGGGTATGGCGCTCAGAGAGGCGATCGTCGACGCGGTGTGCGAACAACGGACCCAGCTGCCGCTGCTTTTGGCCGTCGTCATCGTGATGGGAGTGCTGCTCGCGTTCTCGCTCTTGTTCCTCCAGCCCGGGACCGCCGCCTACGTCATCGCGCTGGTGGACGCGATCCTCGTCGTCGGCTGTCTGGTCGTGTTCGGCGGCGCGTACTGGTACTGCACGCAGCGGGCGATGGAGGGGTGAGACACTGCACGCGATGGACGGGTGAGACGCCGGCGGTCAGCTGGCGAGAAACGACGCCGTCTCCGCGGCGAACGTCGCGATCTCCTCGTCCGGGTCGGACGCCGCGACGCGTTCGAGCGCCTCGACGTGCGCCTCGTCGCCGAGGAAGCCGAACAGCCTGACTGCGCGCGCTCGGACGAGGTTCGCCTCCGCGTCCAGCGCCGTCAGGGCGACCGACGCGTGCGGTCGCACCGCCTCGGGAGACGCCCGCGCCACCGACCCGAGCGCGTCCAGCGCCGCGCTCCGAACGACGGCGTCGTCCGCGGCGGCGAGGTCGGCGAGGGTCGCGGCGTGGTCGGCGACGGCCGCCGGTTCGGCGTTCGCCGCCGCGATGACGACGTTCGACGCGAGCTGGCGCGCGTGCTGCTCGTACTCCCGGCTCTCCCGCTCGCGCTGTTGGATCGCCTCCTTGGTCCCCGGGTCCTCGACGTAGGCGACGGCGGAGTCGCCGCCGGCGGTGACCGGCGCGTCACCGAGCCCGTCGAGGAGCGCTCCGAGGACCGGCACGCAGGCGGCCGGCCGCTCCTCGGCCACGTCGCAGAGCGGCCGAGCGCCCGCCAACTGAACGCTCGGGAGATCCGACCCCACCAACGCCGCGAGGTCGTCGACGACCGGCACGAGCGCTGCCGCGTCGAGCGCTGCGATCTCCTGAAGCGCCGCGGCCGCGGTCTGGACGACGCCCGCGTTGTCGTCGCGTAGCACCGCGCCCAGTTCCTCGACGAACGGGCGAACCCTGTCGACGTCGTCGGCCGCGAGCGCCGCACAGACGCGCGCGCCGCGCTGACGGACCAAGGAGCGCTCCGACTCGAGGGCGGCACGGAGTTCGGCCGGCGCTATCGACTCGGGATCGACGTCGTCTAACACCACTCCGTCGAGTGGGGCGTCGCTACGACCCGACATACGGACGAGCCTTCCGTGCCGACGGGCAAATACGTACCGGTCACCCCGTCCTCGCCGTCCGAGCGGACCGCCGGTGGCGGGCGGCGAGATCCGGCCGCTCCGGGGGCGTTCGACGGCCGTTGGCAGTAACATACGAGAGTTGAGGGTATTTGGTTTCAAGTTATAAGTCGTACAATCGCCGTACGTGAGTGCTACAGAAACATAATAACTATATCATGTACGTGCCATTGTAAAATAATTCTGTCTTATCAGCCACGGTCGCGCAAATCGCGCCGGGCGCGGTCGTCCGCTCGGTCACGAGAATAACAATAGTACGACTGTTATTCTGCGACGGGAGCGTTATTCTGCGCTGTCGGCAGCGGCGTGCGCCGAGCGAGGATCCGGGAGGGTAGGCCGTCGGAGCGGGCGACCGCAGGCTCTCGCGGCCGCGCCGGGGCTAGATGTCGGTGATACGTTCGTACTCGTCGGAGAGGGCGGCCGCGTCCTCGGGAAGCAGCGCCACGAGGAGGTAGCCGGTGTAGTCGTCGAGGTACTCGACGAGCGTCGCGATCCGCTCGGAGTCGATGGCCTCCAACGAGTCGAGCACCACGAACGGGAGCGCCTCGTACACCTCGTGGGCGAGGTAGCCGGCGAGCGCGAACACGAGCCCCGTCACTTCGCGCTCGCTCTCCGAGAGGTGGTCGACGGTGTCCTCGTAGGCGGCCCCGGACGCCGACGTGCGGATGACGTGAAGCTCGAACACGGTCTTCGTGACCGTCCGACGCCCCTCGCGGACGTCCCGCTGGACCCGCTCGATCCAGATCCGGTCGAGGTTGTCGTAGTCGAGCAGCGCCAGCACGGTGTCCATGTGGTCGTTGAACTGCTCGACCGCGCTCTCCTCGATGCGCTCGATCTTCGTCCGGAGCAACTCGATCTCGTCCGAGACCGCCTCCCGCTCGCGCTCGATCTCGTCCTGGTCGGCGAGGCGGTCCTCGATCTCGGTGACGTTGGAATCGACGCGTTCGAGGTCGTTCTCCAACTTGCCGAGTTCGTACTCGAGCTCGTTCACCGCCTTGTGGAGGTCGAGCACCGCGCTGGCGTCGTCGTCCTCCAGCTCCTCGACCTCGGCCTGAATCGCCTCGATCTCGTCGATCAGCGTCTCGCGGCGCTCGCGAAGGTCTTCGATGCGCGCTTCGATCTCGCCCTGCTCGCGTTCGATCGCGGACAGCCGCTCTTCCAGCCGGTCGCGCTCGCGCCGTGACTGCTCGTAGTCGCGCTTTTCCGCCTCCAGCTCGGCTATCTCGTCTTCGAGGTCTTTCGCCCTGCCGACCGCCGTCTGGCTGCGGTCTCGCAGCTGGTCGAGGGTGGCCTCGATCTGCTCCCGTTCGACGCTGCTGCCGCACGTCCAGCAGGTCACGTCGTCCGCCGCGAGCAGTTGCCCGGTCACGTCGTCGTCGTCCGCGTCGCCGAGGTCGTCGAACGCCGCCGACTCGGCGTCGTCGAGCATCTCCTCGTTGAAGCCGATGACGCCCTGAAGCTCGTTCACCCGACTCGTCACCCGCTGTTTCTCGTCCCGGAGCTGCCGTATCTCCGATTCGATCTCGTCGATCCGCCCGTCCGGAACGTCGGGGAGATCGGCCAGTTCGCGCTCGAGTTCGCGCTGGTCGCGCGTGATCGCCTCGAGGCTCTCCTGTTCGGTCTCGAGTTCGTACCGAGCGTCGTCCAGCGCCGACCGCTTCGACCCCAACTCGTCGAGCTTCTCGTCGAGCTCGGACGCCTCGTCGCGGCTCTCGTCGACGGTGGCGTCGGCGGCCGCGAGCTCGTCCTGTTTCGCGCGCAGTTCCGCCTTCTTGTCCTCGATCTGCGACCGCAGGTCGCGCCGTTTCTCCTCAAGCGGCGGGAGCTTCCGTTTGAGGGAATCGAGCTCGTCGAGCTCCGACACGAGTGCGTCTCGCCGCTCGACGAGGCCGTCGATCTCCGCGCGAATGTCGTCGACGTCGACGGGCCGCATTATCACCTCCCGGAGGTCGGCGTTGGCGGCCACGGCCCGTCGCGCCTCGTTCGATTCGAGGAGGAACGCGAACAGGTCCGCGGGGTCGGGGTCGTCGAGGTACGGCTCGCCCGACGACGCGATTCCGTCGCCTCGCCGGCGGAACTGTCGCGTGTACGTCTCGTCGCCGATCGAGAGTTCGACGGCGGCCTCGTCGGCGTCGCCCTTGACCGCGACGTTCTCGCTCCCGAGCGCGGCCATGACGGCCTGGAGGAACGAGGTGCGGTTCGTGGCGTTGCGTCCGACGAGCACCGTCACGCCGGGGGTAAACGAGACCGTCGTCTCCTCGATCCCCCCGATGTTCTCCGCCCGCAGGGTGGCATCGTGATCGGTTACCTGTTCGATCTCCATTGCGAACAGATGGCGGCGGTGGACAGATAAATCTTAAGGACGGACCCCTGAACGGTCGCAACGCCGCTGAAGCGACGGGGCCGCGACGCACGGAGTGACCGCGCGGTCACTCCGAACACTCGCACCCGCCGCGTTCGAGCAGCTCCTCTATCTCGTACCGCGTGCCGCAGTCCTCGCAGAACACGCTGATCTCCGCGAAGACGCGGAACTCCCCGATCTGAACGTGACCGCCGTTCCGAAGCTGGTCCAGCCGCTCTTCCGTGACCGTCGTCGCCCGCCCGCGGAGTCGCTGGATGTGCTCCGTCTCGACGACCGTCCGCGGCCGGTCGTCCGTGGCGTGTTCGGCACCGCGGTCGCCCTTCAGGTACGACCGGATCGCTTGGTAGGTGACGAAGTCGCTCCGGAGCCCCTCGACGTCGACGGCGTTGCGTTCGAGTCGCCGGCGGGTCCGCGTCCGGTCGGCGCTGCCGACGTCGTCGTCCGTCAGCAGTCGGTAGATGTTCTCGGTCTCGCCGTCGAGCGGCTGCATCCCCGCGTCCGCCAGCCGCTCCGCCAGCAGCTGCCGGTTGAAGTAGTCGGCGAGCGCACGCAGGCTCAGTCGGTCGTCGCCGTCCGCGGTCCATCGGCGCTCCAGTTCGGGGCCCAGGCTCTCGAAGCCGTACTCGTCGATGAGCCTGGCGACCTTCGTTCGCCGACCGCTCCCGTCGCCGCCCGACTCGTCTGAATCGCTCATACCCGAGGCACGGCCACCGAGCGGAATAGTCTTCTGGGGACGGACCGGTGCCGCGTCGCGAGGGGGCGCGACGGACGCCGGCGGCGAGCCGTCCGTACCGGTTCGCGCCTCGAGAGTCGGGCGGTCGGGCCTAGGTCGGGAGAGTGAAACGCGGAACGAGATTGTGACGGTAGGGGTGCCCGCAGTCGTAGTTAGACGCAACTACCAGAAAGAGTTTATATATGTAAATTTGATATTTTGTCTGTGAGGTCCGCTATCGGCAGAGTGACCGTTAGCGAGTGTCGAACCTGACGAAGGCGATGGATGATATTCAACAAACCCCTCGGGTTCACATCTCACATGAGACCAGTCCGGAGTAATTGAATTAGACAATAAGATTCCAAACAATACATATATAGTAGAAATAAATTACGTAATTGGGTGTTTAATAGTGTCTGTATTTAGAAAATTAATTTAAACTAGACTTTTTGATGAAGTACAAAATTTTTGGTGGAGACACGAATAAATATAATATTGAGTATATTTCTAAATACCTGTTTGTTGTAAGTATTTCTGACCGGCGGCCATAGAACGAACATGAGCGGACTCGACCGCGACGCGCGAAGGGGTCGCGATCGGTGACGTATTCAACCCGATTTCAGGACTGGGTTCAGAAGGAACCGATTTGTCTGATTCCGTAGCGTAGCGAGTCGCTACGGTAGAATTAGTACTTGTCGTGAAACGCTTCGTAAGTAAGCGGGCGCGACGGGATTTGAACCCGCGGCATCTACCGCGACAGCCCCGCTACCGCCCGAAAACAGCAATCTAACATCAGAATAAGCGTGCCTCCGCCCCGCGACAGCCCGGCAGTCCATGAAAATCGTCTCTTGCCGATGAAAGACTATGACCCGAAAATGCGAGAAGCCCGACGCTGATGTGGGCGAAGCGGTAGAATCGTTTCTTTCAGACAAGTCGATTGAGTACGCCGACAGCACTATCTATTCCTACCGGTCTCGGTTAGGCCACTTCGTTGAGTTTTGCCAAAACAATAACATCAACACCCTGGAACAACTCGAACCAGCAGATATTGATCAGTACAAATCGTGGCGGTTCGATGATCACGCACTTGAGACAGTAAAAACACAAATGGACAGCCTCAGAATGCTGTTGGAGTGGTGTGAGAAGCGTGGTTACGTCCAAGAAGGTATTCCGGACGTATGCGAAAGTCCACACACAAGAGGCGCACAGCGTTCTGATATTGTCCGCCACGACCGTCAAAAGGCAATTGTCGATCACTTGGAGAAGTTTCGATACGCGTCGTTAGAACACGTTATTATCGCGCTCCTTTCTCACACCGGTCTCCGTGCTGGTGCGGTTCGTGGACTCGACGTTGCCGACGTGAATGTAGAAGAACAGTCGTTAGACATTGTTCACCGACCCAATTTTGATACTCCACTCAAAAATAAAGAAAACGGAGAGCGGAAAGTAGCGATTTCGGAGCGTATGTGTGATATACTGTCTGATTACATCGAGAACACACGCCACGAACAGGTAATGGACGGAAGAAAGCCACTACTGACGACTTCCTACGGAAGAATCAGCCGGACGGCGTTGCGAGAGACGGCGTATAGGTGGACACAACCATGTCAAATCGGCCGAAAATGTCCACACGGCGAAGATCCCGACGAATGCGAATTCACACAGAGGAACCACGCCAGTAAGTGTGAGAGTAGTAGCGCCACACACGCCTTTCGTCGGGGCGTGATTACGTCTCTACTCCAAGATACATCAGAAGAAGTGGTGGGTGGACGATGTGACGTAACTCGGAGAACTATGAACGCACATTATGATATGCGTTCAGAAGAAGACAAGATGAATAAGCGCCGAGAAGAATTGGGTATTTGAGCAACGACGGCAAATACTTTTTTAAATACATATATAATCGATAGTATGTCAATACAAAATGACATAAATAATAGAGATGAAGAACAGAATATCGAAGTTATCGCCGCCGACGTTCCTGCGTGCGAACGCCCGATGGTTCAATTCGTATTGAATCAGCCGGAATTGGGCGCACCAGTACGTGTGATGGACGCTGGTGACGGGTTCATCGTTGAGACTGACGCTGACGAAATTGTCGAAAACAATATCGCACACGCTGGTCTCACGGTTGTTCGATAACTAACAACCAAAACACCATCTTTTGGGCGCTCTTTTCCGAATATTCGATTGAATTGACGAGATATATCCATACCGTCCGGTCGTTGCTCACCAACATTATGGACGGTGGGGGGAGGGTGCCGTGGTGATCGGGTATAGCGCAAATCACGGGATGGGTGCGCCCGGCCAACCATCACGTGTCGATGGCAAGATGGACGGTAGCGGGCGTCTCCCGTCCACACGTCCGGTCGGCTGTCAGTCTCTCCTGATCGATCTTTCGAACTACTACTACTACTAATCATATAATAAACACTTGTATATATTATTAATTAATTAATAATGTATCGGATAAATTATTAGTGAATAGGGGTGAGTGAGACCAGCGAGAGTGGATTGGGGGAGCGTCGTGTGAACGACAGGTGGCGTCTCTCTCACCGTTAATATCGGACGTGTGAGACCAGCGAGAGTGGATTGGGGGAGCGTCACCCACCCCGTTTTTTGGCGAGACCACCATCACTACGCCACCCTCCCCCACCACCGTCAATTGTGACGTGTTTTACTCCGATATTTTGATTTGGTAAATAATGAATCGAATAATAACCGTTTCAGGTCGTTATTAATTGATAATTAGATATTGTATAACACGTCCACTTGTTCTACCCACCCCTTCATTTGGCGAGACCGTCAAATACCACCACCCCACCAAATAACGCAAATGAAGGGTGATTTATCGTCTTATGTACGCATAACACCCGGCATTAACTGTCTCCCTTTGGAATTTCATAATGGTATCAGTCCTTAATAGAAAAATAATAACCTACTCAATACATTATAACCCTTTATCTTTATATGCTCCTATCACTAAGTAAGTAATATGAGAGAAATAACATGTCATACGGCAGAAGCGGTCGAAAAGCAACCGACAATCAATCTTGGGGACTTGTCGGTGATCAAAACAATCGCCCAATCCGGGAATCGAAAACTATCGAAGGGCGTCGTCATCAGCGAAATGATGGATATGATGTTCCTTCGGCGGCATAATACTACATTGTCGTCTGTAAGCGAACAAGTCCGGCATAATAACGCTCGTATCATACAAAAAGAGGGGACTGACGTGTGGGGGTTGACCGAAACTCGTCGTAATGTGGATGTGGATACAGAGCAGTACGGCGATTCTGACGCTTCTGAACAGGTTAATGCGTGGATTCCTCCCCATATCGTTGATTGTGTTGAAGAAGTATACGGCCCACGCAAGTGGCGAGAGGCAATATCGGCGGCTGTTGGGTGTTATATGTCCCAATCGTTCAATTCGCTCCATCAAGTGATGGCAGTTCAGATTGATGTTATCAGCGAGACTTATGAGACCACAATTGGTGCGTGGATTGACGAAAATGCGGATGAATGGGTGGTCTCGATGAATACCGCCAACCCGGAAGATTGGGGTGACGGCTATCAGAACAATGTTGGTGGTAACACACCACGAGACATCCGTATTGATTGGATTCAAGAGGCGTTTGAGAATATACTACCACAGGCGTATGTTTCCGAATCTAAGGTTGAGAAAATATTAAATCAATTCTTTGACATAAGTGGAGGAGAAGCCAAGAGTAAGGCGACTGATCCTGAAATTGATTATGACCAGATCAACGCCGAGTGGTATGATAGCGTCATCGATAATGTCGATTCTGATGTGAGAGAACGGGTTGATAATCCGACTGAATTGGCGGCTCTATCCGGTGACAATGTCGAACAATTGTCAATCATTGACGACGCTCCTGAAAATATGGTGATGGATGACGGTAAAAACCACGTGACGGCAAAGGCAACTCACAACTTGACGTTCAAAGCCGATTGGGATGATCTCACGTGGGAGACTCGTCTTGGCGTGACGGCCGGGGATGTTGATGATCCTGAATTGAGACATGATAATGGTGATTCACAATGACGGACTCAATCGAACAACGAGACCGGGAAGTGCTGTCGGTTCTGGTTGAACAAGGTGGTGAGACCACTACATCCACACTACGGGATCGAATCTTGTGGATGAATCAACCGTCCCAATCATCATATCGATTAGATAAGTTGGATGATATGGGTCTCGTGTCGGCAACATCCGGGGTTAGTGATGGTTCATACGTCACACGTCGGGTTCAATTGACTGATAGTGGGCGCGAATTTGTTGATAATCACGACATTGAGACCGGAGACCCCAATTGTGAAGACCGACTGAACAAACTTGAAGCCAAGAACAAATCGCTTCAAAAGCAGGTTGCCGCCCAACAAGCCGTCATCGATGAAATCGAACGTGTCTTTGATGACCTTGGAATTAACATGAACGTTGAAAAAATCATGCGAGATGCGGTAGAGATCGAGAACATGTGAGTATTCAGTTGGTTATTCAATTTGAATATTCAACTTTAATAGCCAATTAGAGGTATGGCCAACGAATATCAAAATTTAACTATCCAATTTAGTATCCAATATAGTATTAAATTTAATATTCAATCCTATCCAGTACACAGTCCGTCAAGGTATAAAGGGGTGTGAGCCACGGGCAGGAGTAAAAAGAGCGTGAATATCCGGTGAGCTTCGATCACCGTCACACAAGCGAGCAGTAGGTGCCCCTTCTAATTCTGGTGAGACCATCAATAACTGAATACCGAAGTAGATAGAATATCGACAATAAGCAAAACAAACATCGACAAGTCCTGTGAAATACACAAAATATTAGGCATCGGTAAGTACCGATGACAAGTATCAACATTGAACCCAAATAAAAACACAATTGATGAATTACAACCAAAATTAATTCTAACAGGGCCAGTATCGACAGAGACAAATTTTTAGATAGTGTTGAGGGAAACAGTCATTCAAATTAAAAACCTCTCAGAAGAGTCAGCAGGTGATTTATTTTACAGTTAGGGAGATATGGACACAATGATCACCCAAATATAATGACACACATCGACAATGGAAACCCAAAGAGTACATTGAATATCGAAGTGGAGAAATTATAACTCAACTATTAATTATAATCTGAAATAAGGGGAGTTATAATACCATATACCCACAAGATTAGCGTTAGAAATTAATTAGGATCAAAGTCACAATCCTGAAGTTTCCTCCGAGCTTCGTGTGCTGGAATGATTTTCTTATCCCAATTAAGGAAGCTGTCATCAGAGTTTGTATCAGGACTCGATGGCCGTTCTAAATTATGATAGTATCCAACCTGCTGATCTTCAACTAACTTTTTCTCGTGGTGAAGAAGTATTGGTTCAATATCGGCTTCTTCTGCTAAACTGAGTTGTAAGTAGTAGTTTGGCCAATCATTTGAGTAAGGTGTCCAGCTGTTAGGACTGATTCCAGATCTCTTTATTTCAATTAGTGCCGCCGGATCTCCAGGCTCCTTTTCAACAAATATGTCAAAGTCCTGGATTACATAACTACTTGGCAGATATTCTCGGGTATATTCCTGAAATGAATTTGTCTTTTTATTTTTCGGCTTGTATGCCCCGCCGTCAACGTCAGAATCGGTATCAAATAAATCTTGAATAGTAGGTTCAAGTTCAGATATCTTGACCGTCTGTAAGTCCTTTGTAAAAGTCCCGTCACCAGAGTGCTTGATTTTGCCGATCTCAACAGTTCCCTGCCCCGACCTCCAGCTTATTTTATGTTCTCCGAACCAAATCAACGGTATATTTGCTCTTTCCGCTATCTTTGCCAAGGATTCGAGCTTACCTATTCTTGGCTCTTCGGATTCTCCAGGCGTCAAGTTATCCCAAGAATCCGGCCAGTGAAACGAGATTCCAATTGGGTAGACTTCGCTTTTACCATAAGCGCCAAAGGTTCCCCACATTCTGAACATGTTACCTGCTGTCGATGCGTGGATACCACCATCCACATACTGAGCAAATTCGTCAGTCATACTTCCGAGATAATCTTCTTATGGAGAACGTATAAAATTATGTCATCAGACTAAAAGTCAGATAGTGAGGAATTGCTACCGGAGTCGGGATCGTCATCGAGACCTCCACGGTGGAAACTTCGGGTTCCAACCTCGTCAAACTGGTCAAGATCCCCCACAAGTACATCTGTTTCTTTGGCCCCTTGGACACGACTCTCAGTAACTACACTACGCATTTCTTGAAGCTTTTCTGCTTCAATATCTGAACCAATAGCACTAAGAACAGCTGAATCAAGTCTGGTTTGCGCATTTTCATCACCATTTATTAGGCTTTTGTAGGCCTCTGAAATAGCGTTCTGTTCATCTTCAGTCATGTCTAACACGTTTGCTACTGGTATTTCTTCAAGCTCATAGGTCATAATTTCGAGAGATCCACCCCCTTCATTCCTTCCCCAAAATTCAAGAAGAACAGAATGAACGGTGGAGTTGAGATAGCCCGCAAAAACATCCGATTTGACTTCAGGGTCTATATTTATACATTGTACTCGATTAGATGGAATTAGCTTGTCGGCGTTAGATACAACGACGACTCGCTCATCAATGCCGTATGGGTGAACAAGTTGTGGCGGTTCAAGATCACCCATATTGAACCAAACGTCACGAGACTTGAGAGTGGATCTATTGTGATAGCCCTGCTGTTCACCATGTTCAACGTACTCGGCAAGTACATCATAACCATCGCGTTTTAGAGCGTTTTTAGCCCTTTCTGTAAGGTCAGCATTCGAAGCAAGACCTTGTGTATCTTCTTTAATCTCATTAATATAGCCATTTACATCAAGAATATACAGCCCTGTATCTTCTTTTGTGACTGTATGCCCCTGTACATCACGATAACTTTTGAGTGCCGGGCGATAGAACCGATCGTCAATTGGCCAGGTCTCTAAATCATCTTCAGACAAAAAGAAGAAGTCATTAGCACCGGTTTTGTTACCGTATGACACATCAGCTAAGGTGTCAAGCGAAACCATAGTCTGGTTCTCAGTTAGTTCAATAAGGTCTTGCGGAGCCTTGAGGTAGTGAGCAATTTTGGAGGAAGATCTTTTTTCCAGCGAGGACTGAGTTACTGCTACGATTCTATAATTGGGTCTGTTCCGGAGGATCAGCTCGTCATCGCTCTCTAAATTAAAATTGTAATCAGCAGTATCAACAATATCTTCAGGTTCCATTTTTTTCTTGATACGAATAAATCGCGTTGTAGTGTCACGCCGCTCAGATTCATCCTCACACCGTTCAATTAGGAGTAGGGCCGTATCCACAAGGGCATCCTCAAATGAACGATTTGAGAACCCAACAACAGCATTTATTTTGTAGTGATCATGTAAGAATGTCTGGAAGCTATCACCGTATCTTGTCATCATCCATTTTGTCGGGATAATATAACCAAGCCGACCACCTTCTCGGAGGAACTGTGTAGCATGAGTCACGAAATAAATATACGCATCACATTTTTTAGAGAGGCTTTTACTACCATCATAATATGTTGTCCGACTTTTTGAACCAAATGTTTTGAGATGTTCTCGGAAATGCTCTTTATTTGGATAAAGACTCTCGTGTCTGATGTACGGAGGATTTCCTACGACAGCATCAAATAATCCCATTTCCTCTTCAGATTCTTCTTCCGCATTGTCATCGATCCGTGAGTCCTGAAGGAAGTTAGTATCAGGATCAAAATTAAAGAAGGAATCATTGTACGCGTGGATAGCATCTGTCTTTTCATTGATATTTTGACTCGCCAGGTTTAGAGCAGTAAGGTGAAGCGGGAACCTGTTAATGTCAATAGAAACTATGTTATCAATTATTTGTTGGTGGCCGGAGCTTAGTGAGGATTTATTCAGCCCCTTATACGATTCAACACTAAACGTTCCACTTCCAGATGCGGGATCTAATATCCGGGAGATGGTACTGTCATCAGTACCGTTGTTATCCATGCGGAGGCACCAATTAACAATTGTTTCCGCAATCTTGGGAGGCGTATAGAATTGTCCAAGGGCTTTCCGTTCGGTCTTAGGGATAAGCTCTTCGTAGATTCCACCAAGAAGATCTTCGTCAATGTCCCCGACTGAGATATTTTCTATATCTTCTACTAAGCTGTGAATGTCTTTTTTCGTCTTTTTGTTCTCGGGGAAATTCTCAAATAAACTACTGTCATTATTGAATATTGGCTTGTAGTCGATCTCTTCAACGATACTGTCAAATTTACGGCGGATATGTTCGTCGAGATAGTCAATAGTGGTAACGCCAGTTAGTGGTTCAAGCGAATTTCCACTTGCTGTGGGAATATTATCTGGTGTTTTTTCCCTAACGACTTCATAGAATAGAATCTTATTGGTGAGTAAATATGCGTACTGTTTAGCCGCTACCTCATGCTGTTCTTCATTTGAGAGACTGGAATAGTCATTCTCGTGTACCCATTTGTCGAATTGATTGATGAATTTCTCGTTACTATTGTATGTCTGCTTAGATTCGTATTTATATGCGGGCCAAATAGATGCGTGAAACGAATGTAGGAGATTAACCACACGATCCCTCTCTGTTTGACGGGGTAGTTCCCCTTGATTGTATAGCGTAGAGACTGCCTCCAAAATCTCCGGAACAGATTCTTTAACAGACTTGTTTGTCAGTTTGAGAGAGTAATACGGAATATCGGAAGGATCAATTTGCCCTTGATAGTTGAATAAGAAAAATGATTCAGAATTACAGGTTGCGAAAAAATCTGCGTTAAGATCGTCTGCGTAATCGCGGGCCTGCTTGATTACATCTTTTCTTCGTGGGAAAGTGTCACTCCGTTTGACTTCAATTACCAGGCTACCATTTGTGTGGCTCGGAATATAGATATCTGCTTCTCTACCATCTACATCTTGCTCAGTAGTCGGTTCTGCGAAAGGTGTCTGATTTTCGTCGATATAGTCTTTGAGACGGGTGAATAGCAGGCTGTGGAATCGAGCTTCTTTGGGAGGACTTTCGCTCATTGAATGTTAACAAGGTGATTACTCCAAGCATATTAATTGCTTGTAAGTGGTGGCCTATTCGACAGTACGAGCGAACCAACCCTTCAAACAGGAATTGTTGACTACAGGTATTTTTTGGGGTATGTTCAATAAAATATCGGTTTTTATTCCAGCTTTCGAATAATTTTGCCGGTCAATTCGGACACAACCTCTAAGATCTCATGCTTATTTGAAATCGAGTCCAGATCGTCACGAACACGGACAATTGCGATCAGTCGATCGTTCCGCAAACATAGGCGACAGTTATCGAGACCAATAACAATAGTACCGCTACTGCGGTCAATGACCCACCAGTTGGTGAGGTACTCAATCTCTTCTACGTCCGACCCAAATACATGGGAATCGAGATCTACTTTTGTGGTACGCCACTTCATGCTCGTACGGTTGTCTGTGAGATTAATAAATTTAACTGACATGCGTCAAAACGCATGACTGGAGAGATTTGAGGGGTAAAACCATAAATAAAGTAGAAGTCAAAACAGGGAGATAGTCCGCAACAGAAACAAGCATTTATTTGAATAAGCATTGAAAAATTGGTATGGAAGTCGAATCATTACCTTATAAGAGTAGGATGTTATCGCATTTGATCAAAAGTTACGGCCCACTAAGCAGATCAGAATTAGTGAAGATGGTAGATATGCCTCGTGATGAAATGGATAGGATAATTGTTACTTGGCGTGATATTGGATGGGCTGAAAAGACTAAAGACGGATACGTGATGACAGACATATATTAATATTCACATATTCTTGTAAAATGTGAAAAATTCTCTCTGGTATAGACTCAAAGCAGGGGATAAACAGGTACAGAACCCATTTTATTTTCGCCAAACTCTTGGAAAAGACGAAAACACTTATTAAATTTAAATGCTGACATATAATTATATGAAATTAGAAGAAACAGATTCAGGATATTATCGGTGTTGGCTTTCCGAGACCGAACAAGAACAGATGACCGAACACTACAATGAATCGCCTAAGAAACAGTTGGCACTCCGTCTAATGCTTTTCAGCGGTCTCCGAGTAGGAGAGGTACCAAACATTAGCAAAGACAGCATCGAGACCACAGACGCCAATTATGACCTACTCACGGTAGTTGATGGGAAGTATGGGACACGACAGACAATGATCACCCCGGAGACACGAAATCAAATCAGGACAATAGCCAATACGCTGGAATTGAGCCAAGGTGACCCAATTATAGACGTTGCTAAGAGAACCGTCCAGAATTGGGTCTCACAAGCCGCTGAATCAATTGACCACCCGCACGCCGATGATGTGAGTGCGCACGATATGCGACGTACATGGGCGACACGACTGGTTCATAGCGGTCTCCCATCCGATATAGTGATGGATTGGGGTGGGTGGGATGATCACGGGACGTTTCGAGACCATTATTGGTCGTTGTCAGATGCGCAGGTGGCAGAACAATTAGAACGAGCAGATATTATCTGATCGGCTCTGTTGAAATCCTATTCTTCAGACACATTATTATCTGAAACAGCTGGTCGCTGAAGAGTGCTTACACCGCGGTCAGTTGGTCTCGTTTTGTGTAGACAATGAAGGCGATGTAACCACCAAATACTGTGTGTGCGGCATACAGCGTATTTCTCTCAATCATGCCGGAATACCGTGTGACTGCTAAGACAAAGAATACGCCATATAGGAGACAAGGGAGCGTAATGTATACTGTAATAGCCTTCTTCGGGATCATGTTGCTTCATTTTCAACAACAGTATTAAAACCGTCAGATACGGGTGATTTCCACTTCTTCTGTATTGACCGCAACCGGGTCAGAATATATCACTTCCTGAGGATTTCAACAGAGCCATCTGATCATATATTCATCAAATTCCCTAACATTTTTTCAGAACTATTACATACATTTGCTATGGAAATAACAGATCCAACTGGCGAACAAGAACAGGCTATGATTGAATATGAACCGACAAATGATGAACTATCTAAAATCATCGAAGCAGAACCCAAAACGCGGGATCACAAGGTTCGTGCGCAATTTTGGTTCGATGATGATGGTAATATAGAAATGAAAATCGCGCACAGAGAACAATACGTTCATTGGCTTGATTATCCCGAATATTTGATTTGTGAAATAAACGCTGGCGGAAAAGTGCGAGAAGAAAAACACGTGATGGAACGGCTGAGAGAGATAAAGCGCAGAATCGAATACCCGGCTTAGATAACGCCAGTAATTTTATTTTTGAAGCAGTAAATCACCATACGCAAGAGGCGGCGACATGGTTCGTGTCGGACTCAACGTAGGGTACGTATAAAGGCCGACCGAAAATCGCGTGACGGAAGCGCGATCGATGTTGACCCTAAGAGGTCAGATGCTATACGGGCGCGACGGGATTTGAACCCGCGGCATCTTGGTCCGGAACCAAGTGCTCTGTCCGCTGAGCTACGCGCCCTCACGACGCGATATCCGCGGCGAGCGTTTAACGCTTCTGACTCGGATCGTCGGCGGACGACCGCGGGTCGGTCTGCCACTCGAACGCGTCGACGCCGCCGTCCGTGCGGGTTGCCTCGTCGGCTCCGTCGTCGAACGCGACCGCCGCGTCGGCGCCGCCGTCCGTCCGGGGCCGGTCGACGGTGGTCCCGTCGTCCACGTCGACGTCGATGGCGTCGGCGGCGGCGAGCAGGCGACCGACGAACAGCAGTCCGGGGCGGCGCTCCACGGCGGCGACCCAGACGACCAGCGCCGGGGGCAACACGATGA
This sequence comes from Halorubrum ejinorense, assembly GCF_039522565.1. Classification (GTDB taxonomy): domain Archaea; phylum Halobacteriota; class Halobacteria; order Halobacteriales; family Haloferacaceae; genus Halorubrum; species Halorubrum ejinorense. The sequence continues at coordinate 408,854 of NZ_BAAADQ010000001.1, forward strand.
GCGAGGCGAGGTACGCGAGCGTGATGCTGGCGGCGGTCAGCAGGCCGAACTGGCCGAGGATGGGCGTGATCGCGAGCACGAGGACGCCCGTTCCGAGCGCGGTCGTCGCCCACGTGCCGGTGAGCGCGCCGCCGGTCCCGCGGAGGGTGGTGACCACCGCGGCGTCGACGTCGCCGCCGGCGCTGTACTCGTCGTGGAACCGGTGGGCGACGTGAACGGTGTAGTCGACCCCGAGCCCGATAGTGATCGCGAGGATCGTCGCGGTGATCGCGTTGAACGGGATGCCCGCGAGCCGCATCGTGGCGGTGAGCGTCGCGACGGCGACCGTCACCGGGACGAGCGTGACGAGCCCGAGCGTCGGGCTGCCGAGCAGCAGCCAGAATAGGATTACGAGGAACACCGCCGAGAGCCCGAGCGCCGCCGCCAGCGAGACGATCGCGGAGTCGAAGATCGTGTCGGCGACGGCCTGGAACACGACGATCTGGCCGGTCGCGATCGCGTCCCCGCGGTAGCGGTCGGCCACCCGGCGGGCGTCGGCGGCGATCGCGGCGTCGCTGGCGTCCGACTCGACGGCGTAGACCACCCGGGTCGACCGACTGTCGTCCGCGAGGTACTCGCCGGTGAAGTCGTCGTAGCCCGAGTTCCGCAACTCGGCGTAGATCCGGTCGAGGTTCCGGTTCGGGCGCCCGCCGTCGAGCGCCGAGTTCTCGACGAGCTGCTCGAACTCGGGATCCTCGGCGGCGTAGGCGTCGATCGGGCTCTGGACGCTGTCGACGCTGGCGCGGCCGTCGACCGTGACGAACGTGTCGGGCGGATCGCGCTCGGCGCGAGCGAGGCTGCGCAGGGCGCTGTCGCTGGTCATGCGCCGCTCCACGTAGATGGTGACGGTGTCGTCCTCGCTCGTGGCGAAGTTGTCGGAGAGGAAGTCGATCGTCTCCGTCGCCGTGTACTCGCCGGGCTGGAGCGGCCCGGGGAAGTAGTCGACGTACGCCGGCTGCTCGCTGGGCGGCAGGAAGTCGTCGTCCTCGAAGGTGGTGTCGACGCCCGCGCCGTAGCCCGCGGCGCCCGCCGTGATGAGGAGGACGACGACGAGGAAGACGGCGGGCGCGGGCCGCGAGACGGCGGACAGTCGGGGGAGGAGCCGGCCGAGGACGGAGTCCTCGGCGCCGAGGGGCTGCGAGCCGAACTCGGGGAGGTCGCGCTCCGCGCGCCAGCGGTCGAGGATCAGCTTGGCGGCCGGGAGGAAGCCGACGAAGATGACGAGGGTGAAACAGATGCCGAGCCCGGCGACGAGGCCGAACTCCCGGAGCGGCGGCAGCGAGCTCGTCAGGTTCGCGAGGAAGCCGATGATCGTCGTGCCCGTGATGATCGAGTACGCGACGACCAGCTGTCCGAGGGCGCCGCGCATGGCCGTCTCGGGGGACGCGCCCGCGGCGCGGTCCTCCCGGTAGCGGTTCACCGTGTGGATGCCGAAGTCGATCCCGATCGCCAAGAGGAGGACGGGCACCGCGATCAACACCTCGGAGAAGGCGATCCCCGCGTAGCCGGTGAACCCGAAGGTCCACACGACGGTCATCAGGAGCGCGACCCCGCCGAGCACGAAGTCGAAGGGGTCGCGGTACGCGTACGCCAGCAGCCCGAGGATGACGACGAGCGCCGCCGGCACCACGATTCCGAGGGAGTCGAAGATGACGCGTTCGGTCTCGTCGCTGACGATCCCGCCCCCGAACGCGGTGACGTCGCCCGGGGCCTGTTCGGCGATTACCTGCGCCTCGCCCTGGAGCGCCTGCGTGTCGGCCGACGCCGGGAACGAGTGCGAGACGACGCCGAGCGCCGCGGAGGCCGTCCCCGACTCGCTGTTGAAGTCGTCGGAGAGCAGGGTCGCGAAGCCGGGATCCTCGGCGGCGGCGGCGACCGCGTCCTCGATCTCGCCCTCGCTGGCTCGTTCGATCGCGTCGCGGGCCGCCGCCGGCGTGTCGGCGTCCTCGTCGAGTTCGGCGGCCACGTCCATCGCGGCCGCGGAGAACTCCGTCACCCGCTGGCTGTCGCGATCGGAGAGCCGTTCGGCGGTCGCCAGCATGTCCAAGAGCCCGCGACGGTCGAGCACGTTGACGTCGCGCTGGATCAGTTGGGTCGTCGGGTCGTCGCCGCCGAAGGCCGGCTCGAACTGCTCGTTCACGCGGTCGAGCGCGTCCGCCTCCTCGATCCCGTCGGTGAACTGGTCGCTACCCGCGCTCGCCTCCAGGAGCGCCATCCCGGGCGCGAACAGGGCGGTCACGACGAGACAGGCGATCACGACCCGGCGCGGCTGCTCGATGACCCGGTCAGTGATCGCGCCGAAGAGCCGGGTAACGGGGTCCATCTATCGGGATCGGAGGCGGCGACGGAGCCGCGATATCGCCTCGCTCACTCGGCCGCGCTGCCAGACCAAGGCGCCGCCGACCGCGACGACGCCGAGCAGGGCGACGATCCCGAGCGGCGAGGAGAGCGCGCCGCTGTCGTCGGCGGGCACGACCTCGACCGGGAGCCGGTAGGTGTCCGAGAGCTGCTCGTCGCCGTCGGCGTCGTCGTAGCGGAAGTCCACGGCCCCCGAGTACGTCTTGGGCGTGGCGCCGCCGTCGACCTCCATCTCGAAGGTGACGGTCGTCTCCTCGCCCGGGTCGAGCGAGGTGACGAACGCCTCGTCGTCGGACGAGGAGAGCGGCGAGTCGACGAACAGCTTCGCCTGCACGTCCGAGATCGGTTCGGGACCGGTGTTGCGGACGACCGCGTTGTAGCGGACGGTCGACCCCGGCGTGACCGTCGACGGGACGGTCGCGTTCGGCGCCGGCGACACGGAGAACACGTCCGCCTCGGGGGCGACGTCGACGACGACGTCGAGCGGGTCGGAGACGATGACGTCGCCGGCCGACCCCGTCGACGCGAGCGAGATGGTGCCGTTGTCCGTCCGACTCACGCTCACGCCCTCGTCGGTGGCGAGGCCGCGGTAGCGGACCGCCACGTTGACCGTCCGCTCGCCGGGGTTCGCGTCCGTCCGGAGACCGGCGTCGAACGTCGCGGTGGCCGTCTCGCCGACCGCGAGGTCGCCGACCGTGTCCCGCGTCGAGCGGGGGACGATGTTCGGGTCCGACTGGACCGTCTCCTGGCCCACGCCGTCGGGGGCGGGCGCCTCGTTGCTGAACACGACGACCGCGTTCTCGATGTCGCGGGGACCGCGGTTGCGGACCTCGACGGTGAACGATCCGTCCTCGCCGACCCGGAGCGTGCTGTTCAGTCCCTCGGCGGTGAACGCCTGTCGGGAGAGCGGGGTCACGCCCGTCCGGACCGTCCGGGCCGCCGCGTTGGCGCGCTCGGCGTCGCGGTAGTCGACGTCGAACTCCAGCGTCGACGCCCGCGCGGTCGCCTGCCCCGCGGCGGCGAGCCGGTACGAGAACGTGCGGTTCTCGCCGGGCGCCCACGCGCCGACGTACGTCTCCGTCGTCCCCGCGTCGGTGGCGAACGAGAGGTCGGGGTCGATCGGGTTCGCGGCCACGCTGGCCTCGTAGGCGGTCTCGTTCCGGACGTTCCGCATCGTCACGTCGACGATGCTGTTGTCGCCGGCCTGCACGACGCCGTCGACGCCGACGACCGCGAACTGCGCGCGGTCGGTGATCTCCACGGAGACGAACACCGTCTCGGTGACGATCTCCTCGTCGCGGACGGTGGACCCGTCGTCGACCTCGGCGCTCTCCACGTTCCGGTACTCGAGACGGATCGGGACGCGATAGACGCCGGGGTCGGCGTCCGCGTCGGGGACGACGGTGAATTCGACCGGGCCGGTGACGCCGCGGCCGACGTCGCCGACCGCCTGCTCGCCGGTCCGCACGTCGAAGGGGACCTCGCGGTCGGTCGCGTCGCCGGTGAGGATCCGAGCGGTCGTCTCGTAGGCCGTCACCACCTCGGTCTCGAGGTTGTCGGCCCCCTGCGCGTCGACGTCGCCGCGGTTGTTCAGGCTCACCTGAAGCGTGGATTCCTCGCCGGGGACGAACGCGGTCTCCGGCGCGAACGCCTCGATATCGGGGTCGCCGCGCACCGTGTCGTTGGCCTGCTGCCCGACCACCGTCCCGGTCGCGAGGAGCGACGCGACGAGGAAGAGGACGGCGACCGTCCGGATTCGACTCATATTACGTACCCTCGGCTACGAGACTGCGACGTAATACCCTTCGGGAACCTCCGACAACAACGTGTCTGTTTTCGAAAGTTATCTGATCGGCGTCGGTGGAGACGCCGTCGACAAAGACGCGGCTTCGTCGCGTGATCCGGACCGCTATCGAATACTCTCCGGACGAAACGGATCGCGGATCGACAGAGAAAATCGAAACCGGTTCGGGTTGTTCACGGACTATTTATATATGGTCGCCGCCGGCGAACGCCGTTGCTTTGTGTGGGACGTGCCTACGAGGGATATGGAGTCGCTCCGCGACCTCGGCCTGTCGAGCTACGAAGACCGGGCGTACCGCGCGCTGCTCGCGCTCGGGACCGGAACCGCCGCCGCCGTCGCCGACGAGAGCGGCGTGCCGAAGGGCCGCATCTACGACGCGCTCGGGGGGCTGGAGTCCCGCGGACTGGTCCGCGTCCAGACCGACCGAGAGCCGAAGCGGTACGCCCCCGTCGAGCCCGAAGTCGCCGTCGACCGGCTGGTCGAGACGAAACAGCGCGAACTGCGACAGCGGATCGAGACGTACGAGTCCGGCAAGTCGGAGCTGATCGACCGACTGGCCGACGCCGAGACGACGGGCGAGCGGTTCTGGACCGCCGCGGTCGGCGCGGACGACTCACTCGAACTGCTCTTCGAGCGGATCGACGCCGCGGAGGAGTCGATCGTCGTCGTCGCCACGGACGTCTCCGCGCAGTTCGACGTGGACCGCGAGGGGCCGGAGCTACTCGACCGCCTCCTGGCGGCGATCCGGAGCGGCGTCGACGTCTCCGTGCTGATATCGCCGAACGTGTTCGAGGACGCCCGAGCCGCCGTCGACGAGGACCGCGCGACGCTGACGATCGCGCAGGGGCCCTTCGAACTGCGCGTGACCGAGGACGCCTACGGGAACTTCTACCTCATCGACGGCGAGGAGGTGTGTTTGGAGGTCGCCGACCCGCTCGCGCCAGACCGGCTGTTCGGGATACTGGACCTGCGCGACCGCGGGTTCGCGACGCGCGTGGGCGACGGCTTCGAGGCGGCGTGGGCCGAGGGGGAAGTCGTCGACGAGGTGTGAGAGGTCGACCGGCCGCGTCGACGCGTCGGATGCCGGAGTCGATAACCGTACCAACCGCGTGGAACCGGCGTTCGCGTCCGTCACCGAAAGTCGACGACCGCGCCACCGACTGCTCCCGAAGGACCGCGCCGCCGGCCGGATCCGGCGGGTGTCGGTCCGTTCTAGTTATCGCACTCGATATTCTCGCCGTGGTGCTTTACTACCCGGCCGCCGCATCACTGGTAGAATAGACAGTGACCCTCCGGCCATCCGACACGTCGACGCCCGGCCGCGATGCCGACGAGGGCGATTCCGCCGACACTGACGCCCGAGCCGCAGCCGACATTCCACGCGGCATCGGCGACCGGTCGGTTCGCGACGGGGACGGCACCGAGGGCGGGTCCGCGTCGACTCCGCCCGTTGGCCTCGACCGCGGACCGGCGCAGGGAGATCCGAGACCGGCGGACGGAGAGCCGCCGCGCCGTGAGGCCGACCGCTTCGTCCTCGCCGTCGCCGTGGACGGCGAGGTGTTGTTCGCCGGGCCGTCGGTGCCAGACGTCGTCGGGGTGGACCGCGACGCCTTCGTCGGGAGCGACCTCCTCGACCGCGTCCACCCGAGCGACCGGGACCCGGTCGCCGACGCGCTGTCGGCGTGCGCGACGACGCGAACGGTCACCCACCGCCTCCGCCGCGCGAGCGGCGGGTACGCGTGGGTCGAGTCCGTCGTCGACGAGGAGCTCGCCCCGGAGTTCGGCGGGCGGATCGTCACCGTCCGTCGCGTCGACGCCGACCGCACCTTCCCGGAGCGGTACCGCGCGTTCCTCGAATACGGCACCGACCTCGTCACCGTCGTCGACGAGGACGGCCTCGTCGTCTACGAGAGCCCTTCGGTCGCCGAGGTGCTCGGCTACGAACAGGGCTCGACCGTCGGGCGCTCCCCGCTCGGTTACGTCCACCCGGACGACCGCGAGCGCATGACCGAGCGGTTCTACCGCGCGCTCAACGAACCCGAGGCGGCGCCGACGCTGGAGTACCGCTACCGCACCGCCGACGGCGACTGGGTCTGGCTGGAGTCGCGGACCCGGTCGCTGCCGGCCGACAGCCCCGTCGGCGAACTGCTCATCAACTCCCGAGACGTCAGCGAGCGGAAGGCGCGCGAGCGGCGACTCACCGACCGCAACGAGCGGCTCGACCGCTTCGCGAGCATCGTCTCGCACGACCTCCGGAACCCCCTCTCCGTGATCCGCGGCTCGATCGAGATGGCGCGGCTGAACGACGAGACCGACCCGCTCGAACGCGGCGAGCGCGCAGTCGACCGGATCGACCAGCTCGTCTCCGAGCTGCTCACGCTCTCGCGACAGGGTACCGGCATGGAGGAGCCGACCGAGTTCGGGCTCGCGAGCGTCGCGACCGACGCCTGGGAGACCGCCGCCGAGGGCGACGGCGCCGACCTGGTCGTCGCCCGCGACGCCCGCGTGTGCGGCGACCGCGGTCGCGTGCGACAGGCCTTGGAGAACCTGTTCCGCAACGCGACCGAACACGCGAGACCCGAGGCGGCGGGGGGAACGGAGACCGGTCCCGACGACGCCGCGGGTGAGAACGGCCCGAGCGAAGGCGCCCGGATCGACGGGGACGACGGGCTCACCGTTCTCGTGACCGCGACCGACGAGGGGTTCCTCGTCGCCGACGACGGAACGGGGATCGATCCCGAGGACCGCGAGGCGGTGTTCGAGTCGGGGTTCACCACCCGGGCGGACGGGACGGGGTACGGGCTCGACATCGTCCGCGAGGTCGTCGAGTCGCACGGGTGGAGCGTCGAGTTGCGGTCGGTCGCCGACGGGCCCGTCGACCTCCCGGACGGCAGACGGCTCCGAACGCCCGAGGGAGCCTGTTTCGAAGTGTGTGCCCCCGGTCCGACGGACGCCGGGAGGGACGAACCCTGGATCGACGGGTGAGCGAACCCCGGCGCGTTTATTCCCCGCGAGCGTCAAGCCGGTCCGTGAGCGTCGACGTCGCGATCCGGCAAGTCGAGCGCGCCGACCTCCTCGCGGTGGTCCGGATCGAGCGCGCCTGCTTCTCGGACCCGTGGCCGCACGACGCCTTCGAGCGGCTGTTAGACGAGCCGGCGTTCCTCGTGGCGGTGCGCGACGGCGCGGTCGTCGGCTACATCGTCGCCGACCGGACGCCGAACCACGGCCGCGACATCGGCCACATCAAGGACCTCGCCGTCCACCCCGACGCCCGCGGCGAGGGGATCGGTCGGACCCTCCTCCGGTCGGGGCTCGCCCGCCTCCGCGCGACCGGCGTCGCCGTCGTTCGACTGGAGGTGCGCGAGAGCAACGACCCCGCCCGGTCGCTGTACGCCGACGAGGGGTTCGAGCCGATCCGGCGGGTGGGCGGCTACTACCGCGACGGCGAGGACGCGCTCGTCCTGATCGTCGACCTCGCGGAGTGGGCCGACGGGGACGCGGCAGAGACGAGCTAACGTTTCCCACGCGTATCGGCTCGACGCGCGGGGTTTGACAAGGCTTAGTGTGCGGGAGGCCGACCCGAACGGTATGAGTTCGGTTCCCGAACGATCGGAGATCGACGCGGCGTACAAGTGGGACCTCGACGGCATCTACGCCGACGACGAGGCGTGGGAGGCGGCCTACGAGGCCGTGAGCGAGCAGATCGACGAGCTCCGCGCCTACGAGGGTCGCGTGACGGCGGACGCGGCGACGCTCCTCGAACTGCTCGAACTGCGCGAGGAGATCTTCCGGGAGCTCCGGCAGGTAATGACCTACGCGCAGCTTCGCAGCGCCGAGGACACGCGGAATCAGGAGTACCAGGCGATGTCCGCGAAGGCGTCGTCGCTCGGCTCCGAGGCGTCGAGCGCGATCTCCTACCTCGAACCGGAGCTCCAGTCGCTGTCCGACGCGGACGTCGCGGCGTTCCTCGACGACGAGCCCGGGCTCGTCGAGTACGAGCACTACCTCGACGACGTGTTGCGGATGAAACCGCACACGCGGTCGAGCGAGGTGGAGGAGGTGCTCGCGGACCTCTCCGAGGTCACCGACGCCCCCGGCGAGATCTACTCGATGCTGACGAACGCCGACATGACCTACGGCGTCGTCGAGGACCCCGACGGCGAGGAGGTCGAGATCACGCAGGCGAACTTCACGAAGCTCCAGACGAACCCGGACCGCGAGTTCCGCCGGCGCGTCCACGAGACGTTCTACGACGAGTGGGCGGACGTGCGCAACACGGTCGGGACCTCCCTCGAGAAGGCCGTCCGCGAGCACGTCACGAGCGCCGAGATCCGCGACTACGACTCGGCGCGCGCCGCCGCGCTCGACGGCTCGAACGTCCCCGTCGAGGTGTACGACACCCTCGTCGACACCGTCGACGACAACCTCGGCACCCTCCACCGGCACGCCGAGTTGAAAGCGCAGGCGCTCGGCGTCGACCAGCTCGAGAGCCACGACCTCTACATGTCCCTGACGGGCGATCAGGGCCCCGACGTGGAGTACGAGCAGGCCCGCGAGTGGGTGATCGAGGCGGTCGCGCCGCTCGGAGACGCGTATCAGGACCGGCTGGCCGAGGGGCTCGACTCGCGCTGGGTCGACGTGTACGAGAACCGCGGGAAGCGCTCGGGCGCGTTCTCCTCCGGGACCTACGACACCCAGCCGTACATCATGATGAACTACCAGGACGACATCGCCTCGATGTTCACGCTGGCCCACGAGCTGGGCCACTCGATGCACTCCGAGCTGGCCGGCGACGCGCAGCCGTGGCACGACGCGAGCTACGAGATCTTCGTGGCCGAGATCGCCTCCACGGTCAACGAGACCCTGCTCACGCACCACCTGCTCGACACGGTCGAGGACGACGAGCTCCGGACGCACGTCCTCGACGAGTACCTCGAACGCTTCCGCTCCACCCTCTTCCGCCAGACGATGTTCGCGACGTTCGAACAGCGGATCCACGAGCGCGTGGAGGCCGGCGAGGCGCTCACGCCCGACGCCTTCGACGAGATGTACGCCGACCTGAAGGGCGACTACTACGCGCCCGCCGAGCTCACGGGCGGCATCGAGCGCGAGTGGCAGCGGATCCCGCACTTCTACTACGACTTCTACGTCTACCAGTACGCGACCGGCATCTCGGCGGCCGCCGCCATCGTCGAGCGCGTCTTAGACGAGGGCGAGTCCGCCGCGGCCGACTACCGCGAGATGCTGAAGGCCGGCGGGTCGAAGTACCCGCTCGACGTGGTCGAACTCGCCGGGATCGACATGGCTTCCTCGGACCCGATCGAGTCCGCGGTCGGCGTCTACGACGACTACCTCGACGACATCGCGGCGCTGCTCGATCTGGAGTAGCGGCGCCGTAGCCCGCGAACGGACCACACAAGGCCTATATTTCCCTCGAAGCTATCCGCCCGGCGCGATGGACCGCAGGCTCCTCGTCGTCCCGGGCGCCCTCCTGCTGCTCGTCCTGATCGCAGACGTGGGCGTCTTTCGCTGGCAGGCGACGTACCACGCGGGACCGGGACTCGACCAACATCCGACCGTGAACGCCACCGACCTCCCCGCGCGGTGCGCCGACACCGCGGTCGCCCTCGCGGACGGCAATAACGTCTCGATTCGGGGGTACCGGATCGCCCCGGAATCGCACGACATCCTCGTCGAGCGCACGTCGGCCTCTGGAGAGTGGGCGCTCGGCGAGACCAACTGCGCGGACCGGCTCAGCGGGGTCGCCAACCTGCGCGTCGACGGGGAGTCGTACAGGGTCCTCGGGACGTACTCGGGGGGCCGACCGAGGCCGGCCGCGATGGGGCTTGCGAAGCTCGGAGCCGGGGCCGTCGGCGTCGCGCTGCTCGCGGTCGGGCTCTTCGAGGCCGTTCGCGGAGAGCCCGGGTGACGGCCTCGGCGTCCCTCGACGAGGGGAGTTGAACGACACGCGGCGGCGGGTGCCGGCGAGCGGCCGCCCCCAGCGGCCGCGAGTCGCACGCGCGAGGGAGTCGCTGGCGGCGCCAGCCGCCAGCGACGAGGCTGGGGATGCGTGAGGTGCTGTGCGGTGCGGGGTGGGACTCAAAGGGGCAGTCGGGAGGCGGGCGCACGCTCGCTGCGCTCCTCAGTCGCTCACTTCGTTCGCTCCTTGCGGTGCTTACGTCGCCTGCGCCCGCCTCCCGACTGGGGCTTTGGCGGAGTTCTCGGCCGACCTGCGAGTGACCATTTAGAAATGAGCGACCACCGCGTCGTCGACAGCTAATAGATAATCCTCGTCTCGGCACCGATTTACCGCTCCGCTACGACACACAGTGTAATGGACGAACGCGTACGCGAGCACGCCGAGGTGCTCGTCGACTGGAGCGCGCGGGTCGAGGCCGGCGACGACGTGGTCGTCAGCGTCGCGGAGGACACCCACGAGCTCGGCGTCGCGGTCGCCGCGGCGCTCGGCGAGCGCGGGGCGAACGTCACGACGCTGTACGGCTCCGACGAACTCTCCCGGGCCTACCTGAAGGGCGTCGAGGCCGGAACCGACGGCGACGTCGACGTCGACGACTTCGATTCCGACCCCGCCGTCGACCGCGCGCTCTTCGAGGCGGCCGACGCCTACCTCCAGATCGGCGGCGGACGCAACACCACCGCGACCGCCGACGTCGACCGTCCGACGCGGCAGGCGTACGCGAAGGCGCGGCAGGGCGTCCGCGAGGCGCGGATGGACACCGACTGGGTGTCGACGGTCCACCCCACCCGGAGCCTCGCCCAGCAGGCGGGGATGGCCTACGAGGAGTACGAGAACTTCGTCTACGACGCCGTCCTCCGCGACTGGGAGGCGCTCGCCGAGGAGATGGCCCAGATGAAAGAGGTCCTCGACGCCGGCGAGGAGGTCCGTATCGTCACCGAGCGCGACGACGCGCCCGACACCGACGTGACGATGTCGATCGCGGGCCGCACAGCCGTGAACTCCGCGGCCTCCGTCGCCTACGACTCGCATAACCTGCCCTCCGGCGAGGTGTTCACCGCGCCGTACGACACCGAGGGCGAGGTGTTCTTCGACGTGCCGATGACCATCGAGGCGACGCGCGTCCGGAACGTCCACCTCACCTTCGAGGACGGCGAGGTCGTCGACTTCGCCGCGGAGTCGGGCGAGGAAGCGCTCGCGGACGTCCTCGACACCGACGAGGGCGCCCGGCGGCTGGGCGAACTCGGTATCGGGATGAACCGCGGCATCGACCGCTTCACCGACTCGATCCTCTTCGACGAGAAGATGGGCGACACCGTCCACCTCGCGGTCGGTCGCGCCTACGACGCCTGCCTGCCCGAGGGCGAGTCCGGCAACGACAGCGCGGTCCACGTCGACATGATCACGGACGTGAGCGCCGACTCCCGGATGGAAGTCGACGGCGAGGTCGTCCAGCGGAACGGGACGTTCCGGTGGGAAGACGGGTTCGAGGCGTAGGTCGGGAGGACGATAGCTCGGCGAGAGAACGAGGGACCGTCGGCTCCGTTGAAATCCGCAACTGGTGAGATGCTCTTGGAGGCGTGCTGAATGGAGAGCGCGTATCTCGCATCAAGACAGCCCGAAATCAAAAATGTGTATTCATGCGATACGAACCGCTCACAGTTACTGGACGCCGTCAATCCCTGCGTCAACAGCATTGTTCGGCATAATTGCTTGCGTTTTTGATGAATAGAGCCCCCCATCCATCGACAGGAGTAAGAAAGAGTTAGTCCGCCGCTCTACCGGTCTTCGGTCGAAACATCCGAGATAATAGCCCCTGTTTTGTTTCCAGCGGGTCGAATTCAAGATAGGCGTACAGTTGCTTCCAAAGACCGATGAGGCGAATGGTCCGATTCGCCACGTCGTGCTCTAATACCTCCGCCTCCACGAATTTCGGGATGTGTGTTTGATGTAGGGATACGTATATCGCCTTTCGCTTGGCCGCGTTAGCCTCCTTGCCGTGTTCTCTATGGGCAACTTCCGCTACCATATCGGCGACAGTCGTCTCACCACCCGACCGTGTGAGGATACAGAGCATCTCTCGCCTGCGCCGTGCCGAGAGCAACGTGAATACAGTCTCTTCTGACAGTTCCGTCCTATCAACATCTCGTTTCTTTTTGTAAGTCGGCACAGAATCTCCTAACAGAGAACTAATCTCAGGTGTCATTACCGTTGTCCTACTATAGTACCACTTTAGATACCATCTGAAATTAAAACGAGGTCCACGGTTATCACACGTCCCAATGAAAGAGAGACTCGATTTCTGAACCGGTTACCAGCTTCTAACGAGTACAGCCTCTGTATCTCGCACAGAGGTTCTATCAGTGCCCGAGGATTTCAACGGAGCCGACACCGTCGGAAACGGGCGGGTCGCGGCTAGGCGGTCGCCGCCTCGATGGCGGCCTCCAAGTCGGCGACGATGTCCGCGGGGTCCTCGATACCGACCGACAGGCGCACCATGTCCGCGGTGACGCCCGCGGCCTCCTGCTCCTCCTCGGTCAGCTGCTGGTGGGTCGTCGACGCCGGGTGGATGACGAGCGTCTTCGCGTCGCCGACGTTCGCGACGAGCGAGGCCAGGTCCGCCTCCTCGACGGTCGCCCGCGCGGCCTCGTAGCCCGCCTCGAGGCCGAAGGTGAGCATCCCGCCGTAGCCGCCGTCGAGGTACTCCGTCGCCTCCTCGTGGGTCTCGTGGCTCTCCAAGCCGGGGTAGTTCACCCACGCGACCTCGTCGTGGTCTTCGAGGTACTCGGCGACGACGCCGGCGTTCTCGCAGTGGCGGTCCATCCGCAGCGGGAGCGACTCCGTCTGCTGGAGAGTGTTCCACGCGTCGAACGGCGACTGCTGGTCGCCCAGGTCGCGCAGGCCGCGGGTGATCGCCGCGAACGTGAAGGCGGCGTCGCCGAACCGCTCGGCGAAGTTGATCCCGTGGTACGCGGGGTTGTCCTGTGCGATCTCCGGGTACTTCTCGGCGTGCTCGGCCCACGGGAACGAGCCGCCGTCGACGACGACGCCGCCGACGGTGGTGCCGTTGCCGGTGAGCCACTTCGTCGTCGACTCCCAGACGAGGTCGGCGCCGTGTTCGAGCGGCCGGCAGAGGTACGGCGTCGCGAACGTGTTGTCGACGAACAGCGGGGCGCCGTGCTCGTGGGCGATGTCCGCGATCCGCTGGATGTCCGGGGTGACCAGGGCCGGGTTCCCGATGGTCTCCAGGTGGACGTAGGCGGTGTCCTCGTCGATGGCCTCGGCGTACCCCTCGTAATCGAGCGGGTCGACGAAGCGGGTCGAGACGCCGCGGCGCTCCACGGAGTGGGTGAGGTAGGTGTAGGTGCCGCCGTACAGCGCCGAGGACGTGACGATGTTGTCGCCCGCGGACGCGAGCAGGAACGTCGTCACGTCGAGCGCGGCCATGCCCGAGGCGGTCGCGACCGCGCCGACGCCGCCTTCGAGCGAGGCGATCCGCTCTTCGAGGGCGGCGTTGGTCGGGTTCATCAGCCGGGAGTAGACGTTGCCGGCCTCCTCCAAGGCGAACAGGTCGGCCGCGTGGTCGGCGTCGTCGAACTGATAGGCGGTCGTCTGGTAGATGGGCGTCGCGCGGGCGCCGGTGGTCGGGTCCGGGTCCGCTCCCGCGTGAACGCTTCGCGTGCGGAACTGGCGGCCGTCGTCCCCATCGTCGGATGGCATGGATCGAGCTATCGCGGCCCAGCAGTTAAAGCCGACCGGCCTTCCCGTGCGTTTCCGGTATCTCGGAGACGAACCGAGGAGTCGGACGCGCTTCGGAGACGAGCGGTGCCGACGGGGCGAGCCCGAGCCGGGTCGATCGGGGGTGTACGTGCCAACCGTTAACAACGTCGGGGCGCTATCTCGGGTATGGGAACACAAGGTCCCCGCGGCGAGTCCACCGAGATGGAGGAGCTGCTGGCGGAGATCCCCGACGGGGTCTGGCAGTACCTCGCGCTCGGCGTCGCGCTGCTCGTCGGGTTCGCCCTCCTCAGCCAGAGCCTGGCTGCCGGCGTCGGCGCGCTCGCGATCCTGCTGGCGGCGATCACCGTCGTGAGCGCCGTCGAGATCGTCGACGCCTACGACAAGGAGGCGCTCACCGTCTTCGGCGAGTACCGGAAATTGCTCGAGCCGGGCGTTCACCTCATTCCGCCGTTCGTCTCGCGGACGTACGCGTTCGACATGCGGACGCAGACGATCGACGTGCCGAGCCAGTCGGCGATCACGCGGGACAACTCGCCGGTGACCGCCGACGCCGTCGTCTACATCAAGGTGATGGACGCCAAGAAGGCGTTCCTCGAGGTCGACGACTACAAGAACGCCGTCTCCAACCTCGCGCAGACGACCCTCCGCGCCGTCATCGGCGACATGGAACTCGACGACACGCTCTCACAGCGGGAGCTGATCAACAACCGGATCAACGAGGAGCTCGACGAGCCCACCGACGAGTGGGGGATCCGCGTCGAGGCCGTCGAGGTCCGCGAGGTGAGCCCGTCACAGGAGGTCCAGCGCGCGATGGAGCAACAGACCGGCGCCGAGCGCCGCCGCCGCGCGATGATCCTCGAAGCGCAGGGGGAACGGCGCTCCGCGGTCGAGCAGGCCGAGGGTGACAAGCAGTCGAACATCATCCGCGCGCAGGGTGAAAAGCAGTCGCAGATCCTCGAAGCGCAGGGTGACGCGATTTCGACCGTGCTGCGGGCGCGGTCCGCGGAATCGATGGGCGAGCGCGCCATCATCGAGCGCGGGATGGAAACGCTCGAAGAGATCGGCAAGGGCGAGTCCACGACCTTCGTCCTCCCGCAGGAGCTCACCAGCCTCGTCGGCCGCTACGGCAAGGCGCTCTCCGGCTCCGACGTCCAGCAGATGGAGGGGCTCGACAGCAAGGAGTTCGACGAGGAGACGGAGAAGCTGCTCGGGTTAGAGGACATCGAGAGCGCCCTCGAACAGCTCGACACCGTGGCCGACAGCGACCTCCGGACCGACGAGACCCGAGACGCGGACAACGTCGACCTCGCCAAACAGGAGGAAGCGACCCGCGAGGCGGACCGCGACATCGAGTTGGAGACCGAAAGCGAGCGGCCGGGGACGTAAGCCCGACTCACGGCTACCGGACGTCGACCACGAGGCGGACCGGGGGATCGATCCGGAGCCGGGGACGGAGTGACTGAGGCGGGAGGCGAGCCGCTACGAGTGGCGATCAGCTCTCACAGGCTCTACACTCGAGGATATCTCGACTGAATTTCTGTGCGGCGTTCACGCTGTGCTGATAGTAGAGGCTCTTGACTCCTTTCCTCCACGCTTCGATGTAGAGCTGATTGATCTCCTTGACGCTCACTTCGCTCGGGTCGATGGAGACGTTCAGGCTCTGTGCTTGGTCGATGTACTTCTGTCTCTGTGCCGCCTGGTTTATGATCGCCATCTGTGGTATCTCGGCGAAGGTCTTGAACACCTCTTTCTCCTCGTCCGTCAGACAGTCGAGATGTTGAACGCTCCCGTCTTTGTTCGCGATGCTGTCCCAGACGTCGCGCGTGTCCTCGCCTCGCTCCGCCAGTATCGCCTGAAGGAATCTGTTCTTCTGCGTCGACTTCAGCTTCGCACCGTCTCGCACGAAGTAGTTCGATTTCAGCGGCTCGATGCTCGGACTGACTTGACCCAGAATGACGCTGCTCGATTTCGTCGGAGCCACGCTCATCGTCGTCGTGTTCCGCCTGCCGTAGCCCTCGAGAACCTCCGGCTCCCCGAACTCGTCGGCGAGCGCCTCGCTCGCCTCGTAGCTCCGCTCTTTGATGGTCCGGAACAGCTCCCCGTTCTTCTCCATCGCCTCCATGCTGTCGAAGGGGATCATGTTGCGCTGGAGGTAGCTGTGCCACCCGAGGACGCCGATCCCTATCGCTCTGTGTCTCTTCGCGAACCGCACGGCCCGCTCCATGAACCGTACTCCCTCCGTGCGCTGGATGAATTCCTCCATCACCGCGTCCAGGAACCGCGTCAGTGTCTCCACTGCGTCGGTGTCCTTCCACTCGTCGTAGTGGAGCGCGTTCATGCTCGAGAGACAGCAGACGAAGCTCTCGTCCGCCGTGGCCGGCAGCGCGATCTCGGTACACAGGTTGGACGCGTTAATCTGGTACTCCTTGTCCTTGTAGACCTGCGGCTTCCCCTCGTTCATGTTCCCCCGGAAGATGATGTACGGGACGCCGATGTTGATCCGGGTCTCGATGATATTCGCCCAGATCTCTCGCTTCTCTTCGTCGCCGTCGACCATCGCCTGAAACCAGTCGTCACCGATGATGACGCCGTAGTAGATGTCCTGTACCGGGTCACCCTCGGTTTTGATGTTAAGCCATTCTTCCAGGTCGTCGTGTTCGACGTCGATGTAGCCGGCGAACTGCCCTCGCCGGGTTTCGCCCTGGCTGATGACGTTGATTATCGTATCGAACAGCTCCGTGAAACTGTAACTCCCGTTGCTCTTGCCGTTGTTCGTTATCGGACTGCCCCGCGGCCGCAGCTCACCGAAGTACCCGCTCGTGCCGCCGCCCTGCTTGGTCATCTCGCCCACCTCGGCTTGGGTGTAGAGGATGCTCTCTATGTTATCATCCATGTAGCTGCCGAAGCAGCTGATAGGAAGGCCTCTGTCCAGTCCGAAGTTGGACCACACCGGGCTGGCGAGACTGTAGAAGCCGCGGCTCATGTACTCGTAGAACCTGTCCGCGAACCCCTCCTCGCTCAGAATCTCTTCGGCGCGCTCCGCTATCTGTCTGACTCTCTCTTCCGCTTCGACGCCCTCGAGCAGGTATCCCTCTCTGAGAAACTCCCGACTGTCCTCGTTCAGCCAGTAGAACGGTTCCGTATGCCGTTGCTCAACGCTTTCGAGTGCCGTTTGTGCCATTGTTAGAACATGTCCTCGGCGGTAACGCTCTGCGTGTGTTTGTTGTACGTGGTCGACCGCTTGCTGAAGAAGTCGTTATCCTTCGTCATCATGATGTCCTCATCGAACCAGCGCGTCTCCTCAAGGAGGTCGTCGTCCGTCTCGAATATCGGTTCCACGCCGACGTTTTCCAGGCTTTGATTGAACCGGTCTCGCAGAAACGCGTCGACGTGCGCCCTGGGCAGGAACTCCAGTTCGCCGTCATCGAATATCCAGTCCAGGATCTCCGTCTCTGCCTCGTAGGCCTGCTGACAGGCTTCTCGGACGTCTTCCTCGAAGTCGTCGTCGAAGAGGTCCGGGTTCTCCTCTCTGATCGTCTCCACCAGCTCGACCCCGAACAGCCCGTGGATCTGCTCCTCCTTGCTGGTCGCTTCGACGGCGTTCGCGATTCCCTTGAACTTCTTTTCGTGCTTGTCGAAGCTCGTCATGATGAGGAACTGGCTGAACAGCGACACGTGTTCGACGAACGTACTGAAAAGCAGGATGCTCATCACGTACTCCCGTTCGTCGTCGCTCTCGCTCTTTTCCAAGTACTCGTCGAGATACTCGATCCGCTCTTTCATCGCCGGTTCCTCGGTCACCTGCTCGAAGTCGTCCGTGATTCCTAACACGTCGAGGAGGTGACTGTAGGCGTCCATGTGCCGCACCTCGCTTTCCGCGAAGGTCATCCCCACGTTCCCGACCTCGGCTTTGGGCATCTCCGCGTAGATGTCCGACCAGAACGTCTTCACCTGTACCTCGATCTGCGCGATAGCCAACATCGTCCGCTTGATGACGGTCTGCTCAGCGGGAGTCGTGTTGACCTTGAAGTCCTGGACGTCTCCGTCGAAGTTGAACTCCGTGTGTACCCAGTAGCTGTTCCGGATCGCCTCGACGTAGTCGAGAAACTCGCTGTACTCGTAGGGCTTCAGCTGTCTTCGCTCCGAGAAGATGTCCGTCTCTCTGTCTGCGCCTGTACTCGCGTTCGTGGTTGCGTTTTCGCTTTCACTCATCTTGGTCATCTCGAACGTGACCGATTGCGTTGGATTGCCGCTGCCGCTCTCTGGTCCCAGTCTGGTGGGTCCGACCGCAGTCGTGTCGCTCGGGAGACGGTCTTACAGCGTAACGTGAGTGTAGCCGTGTGAACCGTATCGGACCTCACAGACTCCACTGGGATAAGTATTACCAACAAGATTGTAGTATGACAAGCTCACTTTCATATTGGGAGAGCGGAGACGTTCCTCCGATCCACGAACGGGCGGTGCCGAGGCGGGGACTGCGCCGGTGATTTCCGGTTACGGGTGGTCGCGACAGTGCCCAACTGGCGGCGTCAAACCCCCACCTAGTCCGACTGCGAGGACTCCGCCGAGCAGTTCGGCGAGAAGCGCGGACCGGGATCCGGACGCGAACGAGAGACGGACAGGACGTGAGACTCGGACAACGTCGACCTCGCCCGAAAAAAGCGACCCGCGAGGCGGACCGCGACATCGAGTTGGAGACCGAAAGCGAGCGGCCGGGGAACTGATCGGCGGGCGGCCGATCGGGGCCCGAACTCAGGGACGCCAGCGGTCGGGGTCGACCGCCCAGAGGACACCGACGGCGACCGCGCCGCCGACCCCGCCGGTGACCAGTGGGACGGGGTCTGACGCCCCCGCCGCGAGCGCCGCGAGCAACAGGGCCGAGCCGGCGAGGAGCGTCAGGGTGTCCTCCGTGACCGTCGCCTGAACCACGGGGGCCACGGCCCCGCCGACGACCGCGCCGGCGACGATCGGGGCCGGCATCCCGGAAACGAGGGCCGCCCGCGTCGCCGGGTTCGCCGCCATCTCGGGGACCGACGCGGGTGCGAGGGCGAGACCGACGCCGTACGGGAGCGCGTCGACGACGCCGAGCGCGGCCGCGAACAGCGCGGCGCGTGCGGAGCGGTCGGTGCCGCCCGCGCCGGCCGCGCCGCCGATGAGCAGGACCGACCC
>NZ_BAAADQ010000002.1:0-456848 GCF_039522565.1 Halorubrum ejinorense
GCACTAACAGACCGAGCCACATTCATTGGCGCTGACGCGCCACGACTCGCATGAGTTCAGGCGGTATCTGGATCGCACGTATTACACGGTTGGTATCGAACCAGACCAACACAGGCGTCTTCCTGGCAGACAGGAAGTCTCGGTTCGAGCCCGAGAGTTGGCATGAAGGCGGCCAGAGCGGTGGGGAAACACCCGTACCCATTCCGAACACGGAAGTTAAGCCCGCCAGCGTATCGTGAAGTACTGGAGTGAGCGATCCTCTGGGAACCACGAGTCGCCGCCTACCCATTCATACGGGAGCAATACCGCTCCCACCGTATCATTTCGTTCGGCGAGCGAGAGCGCTCGCCAGACATCTACTCCACTAGCGACTGTATCCGTTCGAAAGTACGTCCAACTCTGTCCGGCCGTAATCAGTAGCGGGCAGTGTTTTTATCGAAGGCAGTAGCGGACTGCTCGCGAGGCATCTCGGACCTGTCGCCCGCCGCGAGTCATATCAGTACTGATAGTTCTAACCGTAAGTTTATCACTTTTGTCGCTGAAGCTAACGTATCATGGACGTACCGAACGACACGGACACCGTGGTGAGACTGTGCTGTGGCGATCCCCCGTCGGTTCGCGACGGAGTCGTCTCGAACCGCGTCGTGTCCGTGTTGTTTGGGACGGATGTCGAGGCGTGGCGGAGCGGATGGAATCGAACGCCTCAGGGGCCGCCGAATCGGGAGGCGGTGATCGACGTGAACGACGTCGTCCGGAGTGGTGCAGCCGCGTCGACACAGGTCATGCCCCGAGACGGACTCGCGTACACGGTGCTCGGTCGTACCGCCGAGAACGAGCGCGTACTCGACGCCCTGGGGAAGCACGTCGACGGCGCCCCTACGGGGACGGTGGACGTGGTGATCGACGACCTTGCGCCCCTTGCTCACCGGGCGGACGTCGCATCGGTCGTCACCTTCGTGGGTCGGCTCCGCGAGCGGTTCGGGAGGCGGGTGAACCGGGTCGACGTCGGCTGTTCTCACGATGGTTCAGGAGAACTAGTCTCCCAACTGAGTTCCCACGTAGAGTCCGTCGTCGGGGCCGACGCGGAGGCGACGGCGGCGATCGAGCGACTCGCGCGAGACGACCCGACGACGTTCGGGTACGTTCGTCGACACTGGGCCGAGGCCAAGCGAGGGATCGAGTCGTGCGATCGTAATTACCCTCAGTCGAAGCAAGTCCACGCCGCGCTGACCGAGCCGGAGACGACACCGCGAACTCTCGGGGCGGCGCTGTCGGGACTCGTGACGCTCGATGCGCTCGATACGTGGGGTGAAACAGTGGGGCCGACCCGGTATGATCTCACCGCGTACCGGCCCGAATGGACCACGGCTATCGGGACCGCGCTCGAAGCGGACACGGCTGACGACTGAGTTCGGACCACACCGGTCCCCGCCAATCAGTCCTCGGTACTGTCTCGGTCGTCGACCGTCGCGATGCGTTTGAGGTCAGTTTCTACGACGGTACCGTCTGGTTCGAGCGTTACAGTCCCGAGGGAGGCGGTCTCACCCGTGTCGTACCGCGCGGCAATCGCCTCCAACGTCTGGCGTCGGTCGAGCTGCTCCCAGACGGTCTCCGCGACGAGCGACTGAAACGACTCAGGGTCCGTCCAGCCGGCGTCGATGTCGGACGGGACGCCCACGACGACCCGCAGTTCAGACTCGGCGACGCGGATGCCGACGCCGAACGTGTCCGCACACATGGGACGGCGTTCGCGCCCGGGAGTGAAATCTCCGTCGCCGTCGCGCGTCGAACGCAGAACGATGGCGCCTCGTCAGGGAAGGGGGCGTGGCCCCTCGAAACCGCTAAGCGTCCGCCCCGTGAACGATAGCGAGATTGGATGAGTTCGAAGCCGGTCGTATCGCCGAAAGTGGGGCTAGCGGCCGCAGTCGCTGCGGTGAGTGCGGGCGCGATCCTCGTCCGGTTGAGTGAGGCCCCGAGTTCGGTCGCAGCCTTCTACCGCGTGTTGTTCACCACGCTCCCGTTGGCCTCGGTCGCGGCGTGGCGGTACCGCGGGGAGTTCGCCCGGATACGATCTCGGGACCTCGCGTTCGCGACCTTGTCCGGTATCGCGCTCGCGATCCACTTCGCGGCGTGGTTCGAGAGCCTTCGGTGGACGAGCGTGGCCGCGAGCGTCACGCTCGTTCAGGCGCAACCGGTGTTCGTCGCGCTGGGAGCGTGGCTGCTGTTGCGCGAACGCGTCACCGGTCGCATGGCCGTGGGGATCGCGGTCGCAGTGGCCGGGATGGCGTCGATGTCGCTCGGCGACTTCCTCAGCGGCACGGCGATCGGTCCTCGACCCCTCTACGGAAACGCGCTGGCGCTGGCGGGTGCGGTCTCCGCCGCGGCATACGTGTTGGCCGGGCGGTCGCTGCGCCAACGGATCGCTTTGATCCCTTACGTCACCGTCGTGTACGGGGTCTGTGCCCTCGTGTTGTTCGCGTTCGTCCTCGCGGCGGGACACCCGCTCACCGGATATCCGCCCCGGGAATGGCTCCTCTTCGCTGGACTCGCTGCGGGGCCGGGGCTGCTCGGTCACACGGTCCTCAACTGGGCGCTCGCACACTTGGAGTCGAGCGTCGTCTCCGTCTCGCTGCTCGGGGAACCGGTCGGTGCGACGCTGCTCGCCTTCGCGTTGCTGTCGGAGACGCCGACGCCGTCCACCGTCGCGGGCGGGTGCGTCGTCCTCGTGGGAATCTACGTCACGGCGACTGTCGACCGGGTATAACGTTTTCAACGTCGATATTTTGGGGTAAACGTTGAAGCCCATCGGAGGGCTGGGTGGGGTATGGACCGGCGAACCGTCGTCGCGTTCGTAGGCGACAACGAAAACGCCGGCGAGCGCGTGTCCCGCGCGGTGGACGCCGCGTGGGAAGGGCCGGACGGACCGACGTTCCGCGCGTTCTCACCGGCCGACTTCGACGCGGGCGACGAAAGCGACGGAGCGCTCGACGCGACGTGTGGCGTCGTCGTCACCGGAGCGGCGGCGACAGACGGTGCCGTGAAGGAGCGTCTCGACATGTTACCGTCGAACGTTCCGGTGATCGCGCTCGTCGAGGACGCGACGATGTCGACCGTCCGGGCCCTGTTATCGACCGGCGTCGACGACGTCGTCGACGTTACTGGCTGGGGCTCGACCCCCGGGACCGTCGACTCTTCGGACCCCATCGCCGAGCGTCTCGCGGCCGCGGTGGACCCCGATCGGGTTCGGCTCGGTGACGAGGATGTCGCTCGCCTCTCCGAGGTACTTCTCGACGCCGGAACGACGCTGATGAGTACGCGCACCGATGAGGTCGACACGAAGATCGAGTGGACGATGAAAAACGTCGGCGAGCACGCCGAACTCGATCGAATCGTCTGCTACCGCGAGGGCGACGACCGGTTCGTACCGACGTACAGTTGGTGTCCGGACGGATTCGACCCGGTGTCGAGGCCGTTCGAGGACTTCCCGGAGCCGGAGCAGCTTTCGACGTTCGGCAACGTCGCGCGTTCGTCCGCTCCTGTCGCGGCCTCCGACGACGGGCTCGGAGAGGGCAGGGTCGACGGACCGCCGGCAACGGTCCACGTACCGCTCGTATCGGACTGGGAACTGAACGGTATCGTCGCGTTCGAGTCGGACGACGGTCGGGTCTGGACGGACGGAGAAGTCGACCTGTACCGCACCGTCGGTGACCTCATCGCACACACGCTCGCGCGCAACGACCGCCGAGAGGCACTCCGACGACAGGCGGACCAACTCGAACAGTTCAGCGCGGTCGTCTCACACGACCTCCGGAACCCGCTCAACGTCATCGCCGGCTATCTCTCCCTGTCCGAAGACGAACTCGCGCCCGCGCGATACGACGCCATGAGCGGCGCGGTCGACCGCATGGAGACCCTGATCGACGACCTCCTCATGCTCGCGCGGCGCGGCGAAGCGATCGGCGAGACCGAACCGGTTCCCGTCGAGGCCATCGCGGAGGACGCGTGGCGGTCGGTGCGCGCGCCCGACGCGACGCTCACGATCGCCGAGGGAGTCGGCCGCGTCGAGGCGGACCCGAGTCGGCTTCGACAGGCGTTCGAGAACCTCTTCCGGAACGCGATCGATCACGGGGGACGAAACGTCTCGATCGAGATCGGTCCGACCACCACCGACGGCGGCGTCGACGGGGTGTACGTCGCGGACGACGGTCCCGGGATCCCGGTCGACCTCGTCGATACGGTCTTCGATTCGGGCGTCTCTTCGGCCGACAGCTCCGGTATCGGGCTGGCCATCGTCGACCGGATCGTCGAGGCACACGAGTGGGACATCGAGGCGAGAAACGACGACGGGGCCGTCTTCGAACTCACGTTCGGCGCCGACGCGACTCGTGTCGCGTCACCGTAGGGGTCTCTCTTCGTGGCCGGCGTCGCGGCGCGTTCAGTTCTCAGAGAACCGCTCGACGGTTCGCCGGTGTCGGTCGCGGAACATTCCTTCGAACCCGACCTTCGCGGCCGGGCCGGCGATATCGCCGAGCGGTCCGAGGGGAAGCCGATACGCGACCGTGTCGACGAGCAGCGTCTCGTCGCCGTCGGCGTAGAAGGCGTGCGTGTGTTCCCAGCGGCGGAACGGGCCGTCCTCCATCTCGTCGACGAACCGGGCGGAGCGCTCGGGCGACGCCTCTCCCTCCGGCTCCCGCTCGGTGATCCGCGAGGTCCACCGCTGTCTCGGCCCGACGCCGAACGGGCGGATCGACATCTGTATCGTCGACCCGGTGAGGAGAACGTCGGGATCGGGCGAGCCGTCCGGCCCCTCGACCCCATCGATACGGAGGTACATCCAGTCGGGGGTGAGCGCCCGCAGTCCGTCGATCGTTGAGTGGAAATCCCACACGTCGTCGATCGGGGCCGGTACCCGAGTCGTCCGGCGGTACGTCGGCATACCCCCGATACGAGTCGGGCGGATAAAAGGCCGTCCACGGCGGCGGTCCGGGACCGATTCCCCGGGTGGCAGCCGACCGGCCCGGTCTCCGGGTCGCGCGGACCGAAACCGGCATGCCCCCGCGCACCGTGACGGATCACGATGGAACGTGGGGCGATCGACATCGGCGATCTGGCTGGACCGTTCGACCTCCAGGCGACACTTGAGAGCGGCCAGAGCTACCTCTGGAACCGTGCGGACGGCGACACGTACGCGGAGCTCCACGCCCACGGCGGCGACGCGTGGTACGAGACCGTCGTCGACGAGATTCCCGGCGTGACGGACGAGCGCGCCGCGGTCCGGGTCCGACAGGAGGGCGGCGTCCACGACGGCGTGCTCCAGTGGGAGGCGTCGACGGACGCAGAGCCGCTGTTGACCCACCTCCTCCGGCTCGACGACGACCTCGACGCGATCCTCGACGCCACCCCAGATCTGCCCCTGTTACGGCGCGCCTACGACGCCTACGAGGGACTGCGGCTGACCCGCGACCCGGTGTTCCCCTGTCTTATCTCTTTCATCTGCTCGGCGCAGATGCGCGTCGCTCGCATTCACGGGATGCAGCGGCGACTCCGTGAGACGTACGGCGACGCGGTTCCGCTCGACGGCGGGACGTATCGCGCCTTTCCGACGCCGGAGCAGTTGGCCGCGCGCACGGAAGACGAACTCCGTGACCTCTCTCTGGGATATCGAGCCCCGTACGTCCAGCGGACGGCGGAGATGGTCGCGAGCGGCGAGGCCCATCCCCGGGAGACCGCCGAATTGCCGTACGAGGAGGCCCGCGAAT
Organism: Halorubrum ejinorense; assembly: GCF_039522565.1. Lineage (GTDB taxonomy): Archaea > Halobacteriota > Halobacteria > Halobacteriales > Haloferacaceae > Halorubrum > Halorubrum ejinorense. Next base: position 5,760 of record NZ_BAAADQ010000002.1, read on the forward strand.
CGCTCACCAGATTCGTCGGAGTCGGGGACAAGGTCGCCGACTGCGTGCTGCTGTTCTCGCTCGGCTTCTTGGAGGCCGTGCCGCTCGACACCTGGATTCGAACCACCATCGAGGAGTACTACCCCGAGTGCGATCAGGGGGGATACACCGAGACCTCGCGCGCGATCCGCGAGCGGTTCGGCGGCGAGTTCGCGGGATACGCGCAGACGTACGTCTTCTACTACCTCCGCGCCGGCGGCGAGTGATCGGGCGGATCTCTGTGAGTCGGCCCGGGCCGAAGTTTGATACTCGTTCGTGTGGTAAACTGACACGTGATGGACTGTCGAGTCGTCGTCGAGGCCGCGGTTCCGGTGTACGACGTGGAAACCGCCGACGAGGCGGTCCGGATCGCCATCTCGAAGACCGGTGAGATGCTCAACCCCGATCTCAACTACGTCGAGATCGACGCCGGAACGCGAACGTCCCCGAGCGGAGAGCGACTCGACCCGGCGTTCGTCGTGGCCGACGAGGCGCTCGTCGCCTTGGAGCTCCAGATGGACGTGTTCAACGTCGACCGCGGCGAACACGCGAGCCGTGTCGCGCGCAAGGAGATCGGGAAGCGCCTCCGTAACATCCCGCTCGAAGTGTTGTCGGTCTCCGAGATCGATACCGACGAGAGCGATGCCGACGCGACTGCCGTCGAAGATGGAGCGGCGTCGTCCGGCGCCGGAAACGATCCGGAGCGGTGAGCCGGCAGAGGCGACGCCTGACACTGAACGTGGCGGCGTCGAGGCCGACCGGGACGCCACCGGCCGTCCGGAAAATAGCGGCTACGCTACGGAGCGTTCGGTACGGGCGGCGAGGAGTAGTACGCAGTAGACGTTTCAGTCGGCCGTCGGAGCCAGCGGCTCCGATTCGGACGACTCCATCGGCTCAGTGATTCCCTCTGTCAGCTTGAAAACGGCCGCTTTGTGGTCGGTCTTCGACTTGTGAATCGATGTCGGTTTGACGCCGAGTTCTTCGTACGCTTCGAGATCAACGTCGTCGTCCCAGAACTCGCACTGTTTTCGTACCTCCGCGAGGAGACCGTGAAGATGGATGAGTTCCTGCTTCTTCATGAGTACCAGTCCTTTGCTACCGGAGGTTTATATTATTATCTTGAGTCACGTTACCACACGCCTCGCGTATTTTGCGAGTAGCGGCCGCGAAACAAGCTTTCTCGATGATCCTTCAGGATCGTTATACGCACAACTACGCGGGACTCGTGACGCGAGCGACGGCGCCAGTGAGACCGACGTACCGAATGGAAAGAGGCGTGGACGTGCCGAGCCAGGGCGAGCGAGGCGGTCAGGCCGAAACGGCCCGTGTCACCGGCATCACTGGAACTGTTTGACCGCCTCGAGGTCGCGTTCCGTTCGCATGAACTCGGTCAGGCGTCGCGTCGCATGACACGCCGAACAGCTGAAATTGGACCGGAGGTCCTGAAGATCAGCGGGGTTTTCCTGCCACTCCTTGCCGCACTCCGGACAGACGAGCCTAACGAACGCGTCAACCATGTCCCCGTGTACAGCCGGCCGCGTTAAAAACGTAGGTGGCGGTCGATCGGTCGCGCGTCTCGGTCGAGCGCGCCGCGAGTTCGATGGCACCCCATCGCGCGTCTCAGGCGCTCACGGCGCCGCTCGCTTCGAGCAGCTCCTTGTACCGATTCCGGATCGTGACCTCGGAGACGTCGGCGACGTCGGAGACCTGACTCTGTGTCACCTTCTCGTTCGTGAGCAACGCGGCGGCGTAAACCGCGGCGGCGGCGAGCCCCACGGGGGACTTTCCGCTCGTGATCCCTGCGTCCGCGGCATCTTCGAGCAGTTCGCGGGCGCGGCGCTCGCTCTCGTCCGAGAGGTCGAGCCGCGAGGTGAACCGCGGAACGTAGCTCGTCGGGTCGGCGGGCTGGACGCGTAACCCGAGTTCGCGGATGACGTAGCGGTACGTGCGCGTGAGCTCCATCTTCTCGACGCGCGAGACCGCGGTGAACTCGTCGAGGCTTCGCGGATTCCCCACCTGCCGGGCGGCGGCGTACAGCGCCGCGGTCGCGACGCCTTCGATCGAACGGCCGGGGAGGAGGTTCTCGGACAGCGCGCGGCGGTAGATGACCGAGGCCGTCTCGCGGACGTTGTCCGGGAGACCGAGCGCGCTGGCCATGCGGTCGATCTCGCCGAGCGCCTGCTTGAGGTTGCGCTCCTTGGAGTCGCGGGTGCGGAACCGCTCGTTCCAAGTCCGCAGCCGCTGCATCCGTCGTCGCTGTCGCCCCGATAGCGACTTGCCGTAGGCGTCTTTGTCCTGCCAGCCGATGTTCGTCGAGAGCCCCTTGTCGTGCATCATGTTCGTCGTCGGCGCACCGACGCGGGACTTGCTGTCGCGCTCGCCGGAGTTGAACGCGCGCCACTCCGGGCCGCGGTCGACCGAACTCTCCTCGACGACGAGCCCGCAGTCGCTACAGACCGTCTCACCGTGCTCCGTGTCGGTCGCGAGTCGCCCTTCGCACTCGGGGCAGACCGTGGTCTGCTCGGTCGTCGTCTCCGTCGTCTCCTCGTCGTCGAGCGACTCCGCCGACCTGAGTCGGGAGTGCTCGTCCTTCGCGGAGGCGTCGCCGGCCTCAGGAAGTCGTTCCCGCTCGGTGCCGCCGTCGCTGTAGGTGTTCGTCTCTGTCATGGGTGTGCTCCGACGATCCCCCGGCGAAAATACAGCGAGGTCCGCGAATCGCCAGCTGTTAACGTATAGTTAGTCTTGAGAGTATATAAAGGTGTCGCTATCTGTTGGGCTAGAAAACACGTAGAATGCCTTTTGAGGCGGAATTTGTTGAGACGGCCGTTCCTCCTTCCATCCTCCGTGGCCCGGAAGTACCGTTCACTCGTATATATCCTTCTCTCTCGTGTCAGCTTCGATGCGAGAGGTCCGGCCCCGACCTCGGGGACGGAGCGGTTCACCGCCGGCGCCTCGTTACCGGCTCCGGCTAACCGGGAACGCGACGCGGTCGGGATTCTCGTTGAAGCGGTCGAGTATCCGCTCGTACAGTCGGTTTTTGACGCGCTGGCCGCGCCGCGGGTGCGTGAGGTACCGAAGGCGAAGCTCCACCCACGACTCCCGTTGGCTGACGTTGACCGTCGGGCCGTCGTGTACCTCCAACTCGACGGGCGTCTCCGCGAGCGCCTCGCGGTAGGCGGCGATTCCGTTCGCCATGTCCTTTCCGAGGAGGTCGGTGGCCTCCTCGGTCATGACCTCGCGTGCGAACTCCAGATCGGTCTCGTACGCGACCTGGACCGCCACTTCGTTCCAGACGTACGGCGACCCGCCCCCGCCGAAGTTGACGACGTTCGACGAGAGGACGACACTGTTCGGTACGGTGACAACCCGACCCGAGGGCTGGTTCGTCGTCACCAGCTCGCCGTTGATCTCCCACAGCGTCGTCACGAGGAAGTCGACGCTGATCACGTCGCCTTTCGCGTCGTCGATCCGGACCCGGTCGCCGACGCCGAACGGCTGCTTGACCGCGATGTACACCCACGCGATCAGCGAGAGGAGCGGCTGTTGGAGCGCGAAGGTGATCGCGAACCCGATCACGCCCAGCGAGAACAGGAGCCCGAGCCAGTTCTCCGTCGCCACCGCGAGCGTCGCCACCGTCCCGACGACTCCGAACGTCAGCCGGAGCAGGTTCCGGGCGTCGTGCGCTCGCCGCTTGCTCGCCGACCGCGTGAGCACGCGAACCGCGAACAGGTAGCTTCCGTACACCACGCCCGCGACGGCGACGACCAGCAGCGACCGGCCGACGACCACCGCCGCCGGATACCCGCCGATCGGCGGCCAGTCCGCGAGCGCCGCCGTCGTCCCCGCGACGGTGCCGGCAATGCCGGCCAGTAGACCGAGCGCGAGCGACGCGAGTCCGAGCGGGCGTCTCACGCTCGTCGCTCACGGCCGACCGGCAAAACCGTTGTGCCGTCGCGCGAAGCCGAGGCGCGGTCAAGGAGCGAGCGCCGCAGCCTCCCGTTCACCTCGGTCACCGTTTCCCGCCGGCGATACCGGCCATCGCCCCCCCGAGCACCTCGGTCGCCGCGGCGCAGTCGTCCCAGTCGGTCCACTCGCGAGGGTTGTGCGAAACGCCGTCACGCGAGGGGGCGAAGAGGAGCGACGAGTCGGTGACGCGCGAGATCCGCATCGCGTCGTGTGCGGCGCCCGAGTGGAGGTCGAGGGCGTCGCGTCCGGCCGCGTCGGCGGCCTCGTGAGCGGCGTCGCGCAGGCGGTCGTTCATCGGCGTCGGCGCGACGTCGAAGGGCCGTTCGAACTCCGTCTCGACTCCGCGCTCGCGCTCCAGTTGCGCGAGCGAGTCGCGCGCGGCGGCGACGACAGTTTCCATCGACTCGCGCTCGATGTCACGGACGTCGACGCCGGCCTCGACGCGGCCGGGAACGACGTTCGTCGCGTTCGGTTCGACCGACAGCGACCCGACGGTGCCGACCGCCGACGGCGACGCGGTCTCGACGACCTCGTTCGCGGCCGCCTCCACGTCCAGGACGAACTCGCTCGCGGCCGCCAGCGCGTCGGTCCGCTCGTCCATCGGCGTCGCGCCCGCGTGGTTCGCCTCTCCGCCGACGGTCACCTCGCAGTGGGTGATTCCGGTGATGGTCGTCACGACGCCGACCGCCGCGCCCGCCGCCTCCAGGTTCGTGTCCTGTTCGACGTGGAGCTCGTAGAAGGCGTCCCACGAGGCGGGGTCGAGCGTCGTCGGGTCGCCACTCGCGTCGGTCGGCGTGGCGGCGTCGACCGCGTCGCCGCCTCGGTAGCCGATCCGGTCGAGCGCCGCATCGAGCGTCGCTCCGTCGTCGTTCGTCAGCGAGAGCGTCTCGTCGAGCGCCGTCTCGCCCGTCGCGACGGTCGAGCCGAGGAGTCCGTTTCCGAAGGTGCCGCCCTCCTCCTCGGTGAAGCTGACGACGCCGACCGGTCGGTCCGGCTCGAATCCGGCGTCGCGCATCGCCCGGACCGCCTCCAGCGCGGCGTACACCCCGAGCGGGCCGTCGAAGATGCCGCCCTCGGGGACGCTGTCGAGGTGGCTGCCCGAGACGACGGGGGCGGCGTTCGGGTCGGCGCTCGCCGGGGTCCACGTTCCGAGGACGTTCCCGACGGCGTCGACCGCAACATCGAGACCGGCGTCGCGGAGGCGCTCGACCAGTCGGTCTCTCGCGTCCCGGTTCGCCGTGGTCCCCGTCCGATTCGTTCGCGCGTGTGCCTCCGGATCCTCCGTCTCGACGCGGCCGAACGCCGCGTTTTCCTCGATGTCCGCGCGGAGCCGGTCCGCGTCGACTGGGAGCGTCATACCGGAGTCGGGCGCCGCGGGATCAAAACGGTTCGGTCTCCGGCGGAGGTGCCGAGAGGCCGCTCGCGCCCGGGGCCGTCCCCGGAGGATACTCACTCGTCACGTCGCGCCAGCCAGTAGCCGGCCGATCCCAAGGCGAGGCCGGCTGCGAACCCTCGGCCCGCCGCCGGGTCGTCGATGGAGCGGTCGACCGCGACCCCGAGCGCGGTCCACGTCAGCGTCACGCCGAGGCTCCGTCCGGGCCCGCCCCGGAACCGGCGACAGCCCGCGGCCGCCCGCGCGTGTCGGTAACAGTACCCGGTCGCGAACCCGACCGCCAGCGCCCCCGCCCGGACCTCGCCGTCCACCGCTCGCGACAGCGCGAGCAGTCCGATGCCCCCGAGACACTCCACCCCGGCGCCGACCGCGCGCACCGCGTTGGCCATGCTATTCGTTCGCACTCGTCGTGAATAGCCGTTTCGCCGGGGGAGCGTTCCGATCCCGAAAACACTTCACCGCCGACGTTCTGGTGTCGACCGAGATGTCCCCGTTGCTCCTCCAAGGCGCGGCCGCCGGAATCGCGCTTCTGATCAGCCTCGTGTTCCTCGTGATCCACCTGGCGATGATCGTGTGGACCTACTCGGACGCCCAACAGCGAAGCGAACACCCGCCCGTCCTCTGGGCGCTCGTCGTGTTCTTCGCGCCGCTGCTCGGTATCGTGCTGTACCTCATCATCGGCCGAGACTCGTACTGACCGCCCTCCGTCCGAGACGTTAAGCGGGCGACCGAGGGCGCCGCTCGGGTTCACACTCCTTTGAGAACGCTCGTTACCCCGGCGGTCTCGGCGACGACCCACGCGACGAACACGCCGTAGGCCGCGAGCAGCGCGTACGACTCGCGGTCTGAGAGCGTGAGGCTCGTCCGGAGCGTCACGAAGAGGAGGACGGTCGCAGCGGTTAGCACGCCCAGCATCGGCACCGCCGTCGAGAAGTTGACGGCGACCTCGCCGACGATCAACACGCCGAGCGGGATCGCAACGAGCAGGTCGAAGGTGTTCGACCCGAGGACGTTACCGAGGCTCGTCGCGCCGCGGTTCTCGCGCGCCGTCCGGACGCTCACGAGCGTGTCCGGCAGGCTCGTCGCGGCCGCGACGACCGTGACGCCGGCGAGGAACTCGGGGATTCCGAAGGTGACGCCCAGCGACTCGACGGACGCGACGAGCCGTTCGACGGTGACGACGATGAGCCCGAGTCCGGCCGCCAGCTTCGCCCACTCGCGACCGATGTCGACCCCGTCGCGGATCCGGTCTTCCCCCGCGTCGTCGACGTCCTGATACTGGATGAAGAGGTACAGCCCGTACAGCCCGAGCGGGATGACCGCGAGCGAGCGCGGCATCCTCCCGACGATCGGGTCCGTCGAGACGGGGAAGTAGATCACCGCGAGCGCGAACGTCACGACCAGCGCAGAGACGGCGAGCATGTAGAACTGCGCCTCCTTGTACACGATCGTCCGATTGGCTTCCAGTTCGCCGTCGCCGCCGATCCCGGACGCCGCGGGGATCACGAGGACGTTGAAGATGGCCGACCCGACGAGCGCGCCCACGCCCATGTCGAAGACGCCGGTGAGCGCGGTGACGAGCACGCTCACCAGTTCCGGGAAGCTCGACCCGACCGCGACGACGATCGACCCCTGGACCACGGCCGGGAGCCCGTAGTACCCCGAGAGGGTATCGGCGGCCTCCTCTAACCAGCCGCTCCCGAGCCAGATGAACCCGGTCGCCGCTGCGATGACCAGAACGTGGACCGCCGGCACGTCCGGGAGGGGTCCGACCACGGGCCTACCGGATGTGATCGCCCGCCAGCTCCCACAGCCGGTCGGCGATCGCGTCGTCGAGCGCGTCCCGCGTGACGCGCCACTCCCAGTTCCCCGCGAGCGTGCCCGGCTCGTTGAACCGCGCCCCGCTGCCGAGTCCGAGAAGATCCTGGAGCGTCGTCATCGCCATGATCGCGTCCGAGGCCCACACGTCGTCGATGATCGCCCACTCGACCGGGTCGTCCGGCTCGGCGCCGACGTTGTACCGGAAGCAGTCCCGCTGTCGCTCCGGGAGGTCGTCGAAGTAGCCGACCCACGTGTCCGTGTCGTGCGTCGACGTGTAGCCGACGACGCCCTCGGTGTAGTGCATCGGCTGGTACTCGTTGCCCTCCGTACACCAGTCGGCGTACTGCGGGACGGACATGCCCGGGAAGCCGAACTCCGCCATCAGCTCGTCCATCTCCGGCTCCTCGAACCCGAGGTCCTCGGCGATGAACGGCGCCTCGCCGAGCTCGCGCTCGACCGTCTCGAACAGGTCGCGCCCCGGCCCGTCGCGCCACTCGCCGTCCGCGGGGTCGTCGCTGTCGGCCGGAATCGCCCAGTACTTCGCGAACCCGAGGAAGTGGTCGAGCCGCGCCACGTCCGCGAGCTCGAACAGCCGGCGGAACCGGTCGAGCCACCAGTCGTACTCCGCCTCGGCGAGTCGCTCCCAGTCGTACAGCGGGTTCCCCCAGCGCTGGCCGGTGTCGCCCGCGTTCGGCGGGACGCCCGCGACCGCGGTCGGGCGGTTCTCCGCGTCGAGTTGGAACGCCTCCGGGCTCGCCCACACGTCGGCGGAGTCGAGCGCGACGTAGATGGGCACGTCGCCGACGATGGACACCCCCTCCTCGGCGGCGACCGCGCGCAGGTCGCGCCACTGACGGTCGAACGTCCACTGGACGAACTCGCGGAACCGGACCTCCTCGGCGTGTTCCTCGCGCGCCGCCGCGAGCGCCTCGGGATCGCGCGTCCGCAGCGGCTCGGGCCACCCGGTCCAGAGGTCTTCCGGGCGCGCGTCCGACAGCGCCCGGAACAGCGCGTAGTCGGGGAGCCACGGCTCGTGCTCGCGGAACTCGTCGACGGCCGCCCGGTCGGCCTCCGTCGCCCGCTCCTCGAACCGCTCGAAGGCGGTCCGCAACAGCGGCTGCTTGTACTCGCGGACCGCGTCGTAGTCGACGCGGTCGGTCGGGAAATCGGGGACCGGTTCCAGGTCCGCCGGGTCCAGCCACCCGTCGTCGACGAGCCCGTCGGGGTCGACGAACAGCGGGTTGCCGGCGAACGCCGACGGCGACTGGTACGGTGACTCCCCGGCGACGGAGAGCGTCGGACCGATCGGACAGATCTGCCAGTGGTCGACGTCGGCGTCGCCGAGGAACGAGAGGAACTCGCGGGCGCCCTCGCCGAGGTCGCCGATGCCGTACGCCCCCGGCAGCGACGTGACGTGACAGAAGACGCCGTCGGAGCGGTCGAATCGCATACGGTCACCTGCGACCCCCACCGACTCAAGCGTTGTGTCCGGCCCGGGTCGCGACGCGGTGCGAGCCGGACTCGGTTCAGTCGCCGTCGCGGTCCGCCCGCCACGCGATCGCGTCTGCGGTTTCGAGCGTGACGGGGCCGCCGTCGCCCCCGTAGCTCATCGCTCCGTCTCGCGGACGATCGCCACGTCGTCGACCCGGATCCGCTCGGTCCCGTCGCCGTCCTCGACGACGCACTCCTCACCGGTGACGAGGTCGCGCTCGCCGTGGGCGGCGTCGACCGCGACGCTCGCGTCGGCGGGCGCGAAGTTGAGGACGACGACGAGCGCCTCCCCGTCGTCGCTCCGGCGGAACGCCACGACGTCGTTCGGGTGAACGTCGCCGCTGGCGGCGATCGGTTGCTCCGAGAGATCGCCGCTCGCGACGTGGTACCCGACGCGGGACACGGTGCCGTCCGCCCCGAGCGCGGAGTGGTCCCGCCGCGTCGCGAGCAGGCGCTCGTAGCGGTCGCGTACCTCCTCGCGGGCGTGGTCCCACGCGATCGCGTCCCGGCGACCGCGCTGGCCGATCTCCTGGCCGGCGTACACCATCGGGACGCCCGGGAGGGTCATGATCGCCGCGCCCGCGGCGGCCGCCGCCGCGTCGCCGCACTCGACGCGGTAGCGCGTCTCGTCGTGGTTCTCGATGTACTGGAGGAACTCGGCGTGATCCGGGAACCCGATATCCGAGCGCTGGTCGACCGCGTCGAGGACGGACTCCGCGGGCTCCGCGCCCCGCCCCACCTGTCGCAGCTGGAAGTACAGCGTCGCGTCGAAGTGGACGTCGAACATCCCCTCGTGGAAGCCGGGAATGTACGGGATCGTTTCGTCCATCAGGAGGAACTGCCGGTCGATGTCTTTCACGCGGTCACGCAGCTCGCGCCAGAACGAGTCGGGGACGGCCCACGCCATGTCACAGCGGAACCCGTCGACGAGCGGCGCCCACTCGTCGATCACGTCGAGCAGGAACCGGCGGACCTCGAGGTTCGCGTGGTTCAGGTTCGCGATCAGCTCCCAGTCGAAGTAGGTGCCCGGCTCGCCCGACTCCTGCCACTCGTACCGGTCGCGGTACGGCGACTCGGGGTTCCGGTACGCGTCCTCGAACCACTCGTGGTCGCGGGCGGTGTGGTTGGCGACGAAGTCGAACAGCACCCGCATCCCGTGGTCGTGAGCTGTCTCGACGAGCGCCTCGAAGTCGTCGCGGTCGCCGAGGTCCGGAGCCACGTCGAAGAAGTCGACGATGTTGTAGCCGTGGGGTTTCCCGTCGTGTCCGAGGACCGGCGTGAGCCACAGCGTGTCGACGCCGAGGTCCGCGATGTCGGGGATCCGCTCGGCGATGGCGTCGAACGCCGCGCCCTCGTCGGCGTCCGCGAAGGTGCGGACGAACACCTCGTAGACGGCTGCGTCGGCCGTCCACGCCGGCGGGTCGTTGAGTCGCACCGTCTCGAAGTCGGGAGCGTCCGGCGTCAACACCGACTCGCCGCCGGCGTCGTCGACCGTCGGCTCACCGGTGTCGCCCCGCTCGACCGCGACCGCGTCCGCGACGCTGACCCGCGGGTCGCCGTCCGGGTCCCGCGCGACCGCGACGGCGTGGACCCGAAGCCGGTCCGGCACCGCGTCGAGCGCCACGCGGAGCTCGCGGCCGTCCCTGCTCACCCGGAGCGAGTCTCGGGGGTTCGTCCGGCCGTCGGCGACCGCGCTCTCGACGTCGCGGTCGTCCACGACGAACGTCACCTCGAGGTCGCCGGCGTCGAGCTCAGAGTCCGGATTCGGCGTCGGGTCCGCGGTGAACACGGCCGATCCGGCGTGATCGCGCTCCTCGCCGGCGCCGTCTTCGAACTCGATGTCCGCGTCCACGCGAACGCGCGGCCGACCGACGCCGTCGTGGGACTCCCGAGCGGCGTAGTCGACCGGCTCGTCGGTCACGTCGCGGTCGCGAATCGCGGTCCCGCTCCCGCCGGCGACGTCGACGCCGGCGTAGCTCGCGGCGAACGCGCGGACCGTGAGCAGGTGGTCGCCGTCCGGCGCGTCGAGGCCGATCAGGTACCGACCCGGGACGTCAGGGGTGAACTGCGTGACGGGCGAGTCCCCGACCGTCGACTCGCTCTCGGGCGGCGCGTCCGCGACGCGCCACGCGTACTCGCCGTCGGGGTCCGGGTCTCTCGGTGCCAGCTCCGTGGTCTCACCGGTCGCGAGGAAGCGGGGGGGTCCGGGGTGGTGCATGTGACGGTTATCTCCCCCCTGCCCCTTCGGTGTTGCTCTTGTTTCGACCCGATCGGGACGGATCCGCACCCCGATCGCTTCCCGGTCAGTCTCCGCCGCGGTCGTCAAGGCTTTTACTCCGGCAGTCGCAGAGCGGGTATGCGACTGCGTACCGCCCTCACGGAACACGAACGTCGGCGCGGGGAGCGCTACCCGGCGGAACACTCGATGACCGCCGGTGCGTTTACCGGCGACGACGGCCGGCTGGTCCACGTCGGGCCGGACGGAACCGTCCACGACTGTTCGTACTCCCTCTCCGGCGTCGGCGGCGCCGACCGACTCCGGATGGGTATCACCGCCGGGCGGGGCGTCCGCTGGTTCGACGACCTCGAGACGACCCGCCAGCACTACGATGGCGACACGCCCCTCGTCGAGACCGAGTACGACGCGGGCCGCTACACGATCCACCAGTTCGACCTCGTGGTGAGCGACACGCACCTCACGCACGTCGAGCTCCGCGGGTCGCCCCCGGCCGACGCCGAGATCGTCGCCGCCTACGCGTTCTCGCCCGACATGGTCGAAGGGCGCGTCGGCAACATGGTCCACGAGGAGGCCGGTCCCGACGGCGGCGGCGTCGTCGAAGTGTACCACCGCACGGAACACGACTTCCTCACGGCCTCCACCGGGCTCTCTAACGCCCACGGCCAGCGGCTGCGGACGATCCCGGAACTGCTCGGCGAGGGGGGCGAGGGCTTCCCGCACCGCGGCGAGATAGACCGCCGCGAAGACTCGCGGCTCACTCCGGACGTCGTCGTGCGCGCTCCCTTCGAGCGCGACGGGCGCATCGAGCGCGTCACGCTCGCCGGGCGCGCCGTCGTCGACCGCCGCGAGGCCCGCGACACCGGTGACGACGCCAAGGACGCGCTCACCGACGGAACCGACCGACAGCGGCGCATCGAGGCGGTCTCCAACATCGCGACGGCCTACCCCGACGCCGACGAGCTTCGCGAGGCGGCCGACGGCCGCGGCCCGGACGTGCCGGCGGACACCCCGCGCCGGTCAGTCGTCGCGAGCGACCTACGCGCGCTGGACCTGCTCACCGCGGAGTCCGGCGCTCGGATCGCCGCCCCGGAGTTCGACCCGTTCTACTCCACCTCCGGCGGCTACGGCTACACGTGGTTCCGCGACGAGGCGATGGTGTCGACGGCGCTGCTGGGGGCGAGCGAGGAGCTGGGCCTCGACGCGAGCGAGGAACTGCTCGCGACCGCGAGCTTCTTCTGCCGGACGCAGGACGCGGACGGCTCGTGGCCCCACCGCGTGTGGGCCGACTCCGGCAAGGTCGCTCCCGGCTGGGCGAACGCCCGGATCGAGGGCGCGAACGGGACGCCCGGCCCGAACGACCAGCTCGATCAGCCCGCCTCGGTCGTCGCGTACCTCGCCACCTTACGCCGCGAGGCGGACCTTCCCGCGGAGTGGCGCGACCGGATCGACGAGACCATCGCCGACGCCGTCGGCTTCCTCTTGGAGACGACGGAGGACGACGGGCTCCCCCGTCGCTGTCAGAACTGCTGGGAGAACGCGCTGGGACGGTTCACCCACACCGGCGCAGAGTACCTTCGGGCGTTCGCCGCGGTCGCGCGCGCGCCGGTCGACGAGGAACTCCGCGCCGACGCGGCGGCCGCCGCGGACGCGGCGCTGACCGGCCTCGACGGCCGCTGGAACCCCGATACCGAGCGGTTCCTCCAGCGCGCCAGCGACGAGGGGCAGGACGGTCGCGCCGACGCCAGCACCTTCGCGCTCGCGACCGCCGCGGCCGAGTACGACGCGCTGCTCGATGACGACGTCCCCGGCGGCTCAGCGGCCACCGACGGGTCGGGCCGCGGACCGGTCGAGTCGGTCGCGACGAGCGAGTTCGACCGCTTCCTCGACCGCGTCAACACCCACGTCAGGCGGTCGATCGAGGCCCTCCGGCGCGAGACCTCCGCCGTGGAGGGGCTCGTCAGGTTCACCGGCGACGAGTGGCGCACGGCCGAACAGGGCGCCCCCAAGGTGTGGTCTATCGCGACGCTGTGGGGCGCGACCGCGGCGGCGACGCTCGCCGGCGTCGTCGAAGAGCGGGGGGGCGCAGCCGGTCCGCTGTTCGCCGACGCCCGCGAGCTGTACGCGCTCTGTGAACCCGACGGCCACTTCGTCAACGAGGCCGGGCTCTTCGCGGAGCAGGCGTTCGACGACGGCGACCTCGACAGCGCGACCCCCATCGCGTGGTCGCACGCCCTGCGGATCGACGCGACGGTGACGCTCGCGAGCCACGGGGAGCTCCCGGTCCCGCACGACCGCGAGACCGGTCCGGAGGCGGCGCCCCACTGGACGACCGGCAGGAAGTTCGGCGTCGGCACGCCAGCCGACTACGAGGCCGAGGACCCGGTTCCGGTGTGGTTCACGCTCACCGAGGGGGCGCTCACTGAGGCGCGGTTCCCCCGGATCGACGTGATGAACGTCCGGACCTTCGATTTCCTCGTCGCGGACCCTGACTCCGAGTACGCCGTCCGCACCTTCAAAGAGACGGACCACGTCACGACGACGGAGACCGTCGAGCGGACGACCGAGCCGGCGGCCGACGACGCGCTCGCGTACGTCCAGACGATCCGCGAGACGGGCGACGGCCACGGCCACACGTGGACCCTCTCGGTCGAGTACGCGGTCGACACCGACGGGACCGCGATCCTCGCAGACGTTCGGTTCGAGGGGAGCCGCGAGTACGACGTGTACGCGCTCGTGGACGCCACCGTCGCCAACGTCGGCACCGACGACCGCGCCGAGCGCGTCGACGGTGACGGGGGTTCGCACCTGCTCGCGCGAAAGGACGATCCCGACCGCGACGCGGGCAAGCTCGTCGACGACGAGGGCGAGCCGTTCGACGTCGCGCTCGCGTTAGCCAGCGGTGACGGCTTCGACTGGGCGAGCGCGCTCACGGCCGGCAGCGAGGCGGTCGACACGCTGTTCGGCGACGGCGAGCGCGGCGCGGAGTCGTCGGAGGCGGTCGGCAACGTCGTCCTCGCCGGTCTCGTCGGCAGCGGCGAGGCGGTCAGGGACACCGTCGCGCTCGGGTTCGCGGAGTCGTCGGACACCGCGGCGGCGCTGGGCGAGGCCGAGGGAGCGCTCTCCCGCGGCTTCGACGAGGCCGCGAACGCGTACGCCGAGACGTGGCGCTCGTGGCTCGCGGACCGAGAGCTTCCGGACTCGGTGGCCGGCGACGCCGACCTCGCGGCCCAGTACCGGTTCGCGCTCATGACGCTGGCGGCCGTCGAGGACAAACGACACGACGGTGCGGGGATCGCGAGCCCCTCGGTCCCGTGGGGCGAGACGGAGTACGCCGCCGAGGACCGCGGCTACGGCTACAACTTCGTCTGGTCGCGCGACCTCTATCAGGTGTTCACGGCGCTCGTCGAGATCGGCGAGCTCGACCGCGGCGCCGAGGCGCTCGCGTACCTCTATAACACCCAACAGGACGACGACGGGTTCCTCCCGCAGAACACCTACATCGACGGGCGGACCCGGTGGGGCGGCGAGCAGATGGACAACATCGCGTTCCCCTCGGTGATGGCGTGGCAGCTGTACGAGCACGGCGTGACGCTGGACGACGCCGGCTACACCTACGACCAAGTCAGCCGCTCGCTCGATTACATCGCCGCCAACGGTCCACAGACCGCCCAAGAGCGCTGGGAGGAGGAGGCGGGCTACTCGCCGTCGAGCATTGCGGCCGAGATCGCGGGCCTCGTCTGCGGTGCCGCGCTGGCCCTCGCTGAGGCCGATCGGCTCGCTGGCGAGGGGGCTGAGGCGGCCGGTGACGAGGACTCGGAATCGCTCCGCGCCGACGCGCTCGCGTGGCTGTCCCTCGCGGACGACTGGGCGGCGCACGTCGAGGAGTGGACCGCGACCGCGACCGGCACCGACCGCCACGGCGAGACGCCGTACTACCTCCGGATCACGGCCGACGGCGACCCCGAGTCCGGGCGGCCGCGCACGATCGCCAACGACGGCCCGACGTACGACGAGCGGGAGATCGTCGACGGCGGCTTCCTCGAACTCGTCCGGCTGGGAATCAAGCCGGCCGACGACGAGGCGATCCGTAACTCCGTCTCCGTCGTCGACGACTCGATCCGGGTCGACACGCCTCACGGTGCCGCTTGGTACCGATACGTGGGCGACGCGTACGGCGAGATAGCGGTCGGCGACCCCGGCGCGCCGTGGGCCGGAACCGGTGACGGCCGCGGGCGTCTGTGGCCGATCTTCACCGGCGAGCGCGGCGAGTACGAGCTCCGCGCCCGCGCCGACGGCCCGGACGCATTCGGCGGCACCGACGAGGAGGCGCTCGAACCGGAGACGCTGTTGGAGACGATGGCCGGCTTCGGTAACTCCGGGCTGATGCTCCCCGAGCAGGTGTGGGACCGCGAACACCCGACGAAGTACGGCTGGGAGTTCGGCGAGGGCACCGGGGGGGCGACCCCTCTCGCGTGGTCGATGGCCGGCTACATCCGGCTGGCACACGGCGTCGACGCGGGCGAGCCGGTCGAGACGCCGACCGCGGTCCGCGACCGCTACGTCGAGCGCGACCGGCCGGACGGTCCCGACCTGACGGCCACCGCCGATTTCGTCGAGGACGCGGTCGTGATCGCCGGCGAGACGGACGCCGAGCGCGTGGCGGTCCACACCCGCGAGACGTCCCGTCTCGTCACGCCCGAGGACGGCGCCTTCGAGGTCGACCTCGACGCGGCGACCAAGGCGGGCACCGTCGTGGTCGCGGCCGCGACCGACGCGGAGTTCGAACGCGCCGGCACCGCGGTCGAGCGACTGCGGCTGTAGTCGGCTCGGCCGCGAGCGGTTCTCCCGGCGTCCGCCGCTATCCGAGTGCGACAACGTCGACCGCGCGAGACTTGCCGTCGACCGCTATCTCGACCGACGAGCCGACGCGCTCGCGAACGCGTTCACGCCACGCTTCGACGGCCGCGGCGTGCCGGTCACGTCGGTCGTCGAGGTCGGCGTCGGGGAACTCGGCGGCCGTCTCGTCGGGTTCGGGGTACGGCGGTGCGTCGCTGACGAGATCGCGCGGATCGATGTGGATCGGCTCGGGATCGTCGGTCCCGTTGCCCCCGCTACCGCCCGCGTCGAGCGCGTGGAGTCGCGCGCGCATCCGTCCCGAGAACGGCGGCGTCGCGCGGAGGACGACCTCGCGGTCGCTCCGGAGCGTGGCTTCGAGGGCGTTCGCCACGTCGTCCCGGTGAACGGCGATCGATCGGATCCGCTCGGGACCGGTGTCGGCGGACTTGGCGGGGTCGTCGTCCCCGTCGCCGCCCGTCCCCTCAGTCATCGTTTGCGGTCCACTCGGCGTCCGAGAGCGTTCGCTGGACCGCCTCCTCTCCGACCGCGCCCGCGAGGTGTTCGAAGCCGGCGCGGACGCCGCGGTCGCCCGCGTTCGCGACCAGTCGGGAGACGATGAACTCCGGCGTGGACTTTCCGACGGTCTCGAACCGCGGCTGGTAGTCGACGCGGAGGTCGAGGTCGTTCGTCAGGCCCTCCGCGAAGATGCCGTCGATGCGCGCGGCGTCGGGCAGCGGGCTCAGGTCCTCCGCGAGGTGGGTGACGTAGACGCCGAGCGCGCCGCGGTCGACCGTCAGCGTCACCAGCCCGTTCAACAGGTCGGCGGCGCGGCCCGGCTCGGTGATCGCTTCGAACTCGTCGACGAGCATCAGCGTCCGGCCGTCGGCGACCAAGGGCGGCACGACCGACTTCAGCGTCGACTCCAGCACGCCGGCGTTGAACGAGGCGTGCCGCCGGTGGAAGACGATGCGGTCGAAGGTCCCCACTTCGGCCGCGTCGGCGGGGACGGGGAGCCCCATCGACGCGAGCAGCGCCACCGCACACAGCGTCTCGAGGAGCGTCGTCTTCCCGCCGGAGTTCGCTCCCGTGAGGACGCTCACGCGGTCGCCCGTCGGCGGCGCGTCGGCGCTCGCGACCCCCTCTGCGTCCGCCAGCGAGTGGGATCCCACGCCGTACGACACCGGTTGAACGTCGCCGCCGAGGAAGGGGTTCCGCGCCCCGCGCACGGCGATCCCGTCGTCGACGAGGGTCGGCCGCACGTGGCCGTGTTCGGCCGCGAACCGCCCCAGAGAGAGCAGGAAGGCGGCGTCCGAGACCGCCGTCGCGGCCCGGGCGACGGTCGTGTCGCCGGCCGCCGCGTCGTCGTCGCCCTCGCCCGCCGCGGCCGGGTCGTCGCCGAGCCGCTCGCGGATGTCGGCCGCGACTGCGGCTTCGCGCTCGTCGACGGCTGCCTCCAGTTCCACGACGAGCGCTCGCAGCGTCCCGGAGACGAAGTCGGCCGCGTCGAGCGCCTCGTCCGGCGCCGCTGCCCGGACCGTCGCCGGCTCGACGCCGGTCTCGCGCGCGACGTGGTCGATCGTCCCCGCTTCGAGGGCCTCGAAGTCGCGGAGGCTCCCGTCGCGGACCGATTCGAGCACGTCGAACGCGGAGTCCGCGAGGTCGCGCGCGGCCGACAGCTGCTCGCGGAGTCGGTCCAACTCCGCGTCGGCGCCGGACGCGATGGCGATGTCGTCCCCGTCGAGTCCGCCGGCGGGGTCGATCGACCCCCGCACGTCGGCGAGCGCGTCGGCCGCGTCTCGCAGGCGGTCGCCGTCCAGCGCGCCGACGTCCTCGAAGGGGCCGTCAGTCACCCCGGCCTCGCGGAGCGCGACGGCGGTCTCGACCGCGGCCAGGTCCGAGCCGTCCGCCTCGTCGTACACGGCGAACGCCTCGCGGACGGCTTCGCGGTCCGACTCGTTGAGGCCGCTCCACGCGTCGCGGGCGGCCACGACCCGGTCTAGCCGCGACTCGACCGCGTCCCGGTCGAGCAGCGGCGTCAACACCCGGATCCGGTCGGCGGCGTGTCCGGTCAGCGCCTCGTCGGCCGCGAGCGCGAGGAGGTCGTCGTACACCGCGCGCGCGTCGCTCGTCGCGAGCACGTCCATCCCCGCCTCGCCGTTCGCTCGGCGGAGGATGCGGGTCGCGCGGCCGCGGTGGAGACCGGCGCCGACGAGCGCGCGGACGTCGGCCGCCTCGATCGCCTCCGTCGCACGCTCGGTCCCGAGGGCCTCGGCGAGCCGCTCGCTCGTCTTGGGCCCGATCCCCCAGTAGTCCTGGAGTCGCATACGTCGTCGTGTCGCCCCGGCGTCTTGGCGCTTTCGTCGGCGGGGCTCGTCGCTGCCCTCCCGCCCCCGCGGTCCACCCCGCCCGCCACCGCCACGACAGCGTTCATTCCGCTCCGGTTCCTATCCGATCGACATGGCGACGGAGATCGCGGACGACGTCTGGCGGTTCGAGTGTCGCGGGGTCAACGCGTACCTGGTCTTCGACGACGTGCCGACCCTCGTCGACGCGGGCACGCCGTGGGACGAGGCGGCGATCCGCGACGGCCTCGAGGAGGCCGGCGTCGCCGTCTCGGAGATCGGTCGCGTGCTGCTCACCCACTACGACCTCGACCACGTCGGGAAGCTGGCGGCGCTCGCTCCCGACCTCGACGCGCCGGTCCACGCGTACGGCTTCGACGCGCAGTTGCTCCGGGGAGCCCGGCGGCCGCCGCTCCGCAATCACAAAGGTCTCATCCAGCGGCTCGGGGGACTCGTCACCGATCCGGCCGACCTCGACGTCGCTTCGATCGCGGACGGCGAGACCGTCGGCTCCTTCACGGCGTACCACACGCCGGGCCACACCCCCGGACACGTCGCGTACGTCAGCGAGAAACTGGGGGTCGGATTCCTCGGTGACCTCGCCTCCGAGTCCGACGGCGAACTGTCGCCGTCAGGGTGGGTGATCAGCTACGACACGGACGCCGTGGCGACGAGCGTACGCGGACTGGCGGCACGCGCCCCGCCGTTCGAGGTCGCCTGCGTGGGGCACGGCGACCCGATTGCGACCGGCGGCGGAGCGGCGTTGCGGCGGCTGGCGGAGCGACTGTAGGGACTGATCTGCGCGGAACGAGGCCGCAGCCGGTCGAAAAAGTACGGTGTCCGGTTCCGCTCTCAGCGCGACTGCCGGTAGATGAGGTTGCGCTGGATGTCGTTGGCGCCCTCGTATATCACCGGAATGCGCACGTCGCGGTAGACGCGGGCGATGCGGCGGTCGGTGAAGTTCGACCGGCCGCCGTGGAGTTTCATGCCCATCTCGGCGCAATCCGTCGCGACCTCGGTCGACTTCGTCTTCGCGAGTGCGGCCCAGTAGCCGGCGTCCTCGCCGTTTGCGACCTTTTCGCACGCGCGCCAGTTGAGCGCGCGCGCCGACTCGAACCCGATCCGCATGTCCGAGATGGTGTGCTGGACGGCCTGGAAGTCGTCGATGGTGCGGCCGAACGCCTCGCGGTCGCTGATGAACGCCTCGGCCTCCTCGATGGCCGCGGCCGCGAGCCCGAGGCCGTGCCCGCCGACGATGACCCGGCCGTGGTTGAAGAAGTCCGCGAGCGCGTAGAAGCCGCCGCCCTCGCTGCCGACGACGTTCTCCTCGGGGACGAAGCAGTCCTCGAAGACGATGTGACCCTGTTTGGACGCGCGCATCCCCATCTTCTCCGGGATGTGCTCGGCCTCGTAGCCGTCCGAGTCGGTCTCGACGATGAACAGCGTGTAGTTCGAGTACCGGTCGTCGCTCTCGCCGGTCTTCGCGTAGACGGTGAGCCAGTCGGCCTCGACCGCGTTGCCGACCCAGTACTTCTCGCCGGTCAGCTCGTAGCCGCCCTCGACTTTCTCCGCCTTCGTGGTCATGCCCGCGAGGTCGGAGCCGGTCTGCGGCTCGGAGACCGCGAGTCCCGATATCTGCTCGTTCTCGGCGACCGGCCGGAGGTACTTCTCCTTCTGTTCCTCCGTCCCGTAGTCCTCGACCATCTCCGCGCCGAAGCTGGCGAGCTGGAGCGTGAGCGCGATACCGGCGTCAGCGCGGTAGAACTCCTCGGCGATGGCGAGCACCTGAGCGAGGTCGAACCCCTTGCCGCCGTACTCCTCGCCGATGTCTTGGGCGATGAGTCCGGCGTCCATCCCGGCTTCCAGAACCTCCCACGGGTAGTCGCCGGAATCGTAGTACGCCTCGGCGTTCGGGGCGATGTACTCGTCGGCGAACTCGCGGGCCTCCTGCTTGACGTCTCGTGCGCGCTCCGGCACGATGCTGTCGTCGAGCAACTCCATACACCACGTGAGTGCCCCGTGGTCAAAACGTTCGTGGAACAACGAACAACGACGGGTGGGTTTACTCCGTCTCGTCCGCGTCGCCGCTCCCGCCGCTCCCGCCGTTCCCGCCGCCGGTCGCGCCCTCCGCCTCACCGATCACGACATCCCCGTCCCCGACTACGTCGTCCGCGTCGCCGCTCGCGGGGGACTCGTCCCCGGCCTCGCCGTCGTCCGAATCATCGACATCGCCGACATCGGTGTCGCCGTCGCTCTCGGCCATCCCGATGATGTCGGTGACTTCGTCGGTGTCGTCGGTGTCGCCGTCCTCATCGGTGTCGTCGGTGTCGCCGTCCTCATCGGTGTCGTCGGTGTCGCCGTCCTCATCGGTGTCGTCGGTGTCGCCGTCCTCATCGGTGTCGTCGGTGTCCCCGTCAACGGTCTCGACCTCGTCGGGCGATTCGGTCGGAGCTGCCTCGGGAGCCGAGTCGTCGGAGACGGCCGCCGCGTCGGGTTGTGCCTCTGACTCCGCTCCCGACTCCAACTCGTCCGGCGGCTCCGCCGGGGTCGCCGGCTCGAACCCCGCGGTTTCGAGGTCCGCGTCGTCGTCGCCGCGGGGGTCCGCGCCGCGTTCTCGGAGCACCGCTCGCGTCGCCTCCCGGTCGACCGTTCCCGAGACGGTCCGCGGTAGCTCTTCGACGTACGCGACAGTCTTCGGGATCTTGAACCCGGCCAGCCGCTCGCGGGCGAAGTCGAGGAACGCCGCCTCGTCGACGGGTACGGGACCGATGCGTTCGCTCTCGGCGCCGACCGCTTCGATCCCTGCGGCACCGGATTCGACCCCGCCCTCCGAGGGGGAAGCTGGCTCGCCCTCCTCGGCCGACTCGCCGTCGATGGAGGCGGCATCCGCCGACCCGGACGAGAGCCGGTCGCCGACGGCGACGAGCGCCGCCACGCGCTCGCCCCACGCGTCGTCGTCGAGCCCGACCACCGCCACGTCCTCGACCCCGTCGTACTCCCGGAGGACGTCGGCGACCTCGCCGGGTTCGACGTTCTCCCCGCCGCTGATGATCCGGTCGTCGACGCGGTTGAGGACGTGGAGGTATCCGGACTCGTCGAACTCGCCGACGTCGCCGGTGTGGAGCCCGTACGGACCGAAATCGGACCGGTCGAGGTCCGCGGGGTCGATCCCGTTCAGGTCGACCTCGTCGGGGGCTGGAGCGTCGGCGGCGTCAGCCTCGTCACCCCCGTCGTCGTCGGTCGATGCGTCGTCGGTCGACGCGTCGTCCGCTCCCGCGAGGTACCCCGGCGTGATCGTCGGGCCGTCGACGACTATCTCGCCGGTCTCCCCGCGGTCGACCGGTTCGCCGCCGTCGCCGACGACCGTCACGTCGGTGCCGAAGAGCGGCCGGCCGACCGTTCCGATCCGGTCGCGGGTGTCCCGCGGGGTCGCGGTCGTGATCTGTGAGGCGGCCTCGGTCATTCCGTACGTCGGGTACACCGGGATCGAGTAGTCCCGACAGCGCTCTAAGAGCTCGGCCGGGGCCGGAGCGCCGCCGAGCAGGACCGCGCGCAGCGAGTCCGACAGGGTCCCGCGCCGGTCGAGCATGCGCCGGAGCATCGTCGGAACGAGCGAGACCCCGGTCACGTCGTACGCGTCGATGTCGTCGGCGGTGCCGCCCGCGTCGAACCCCTCGCGCAGGACGAGCGTGGTCCCGTACAGCACCGATCGGTACACCGGCGCGAGCCCGCCCATGTGGTGGAGCGACAGCGACACCAGCCACCGGTCGTCCGGCTCGACGCCGAGGCGGAACGCGGAGGCGACCGCGGAGCTGTACACGTTGCCCGCGGTCAGGGGAACGGGCTTGGGATCGCCGGTCGTTCCGGAGGTGAACAGGATACAGAGCGGGTCCGGGAACGACCACGCCGGCGGGTCGAGCGCCGCGGGGTCGACCTCGTGGACGCCGGTCACGCCCGCGCTCGTCGGATCGTCGACCGAGTAGACGGGGACCCCCTCGATCTGCGAGGCGGCGTCGGTCGCGGTCGTCTCGGTCGGTTCCGCGCAGACGACCGCGTCGAGGTCGGTCCGGTCGATCCGGGCGGCGATCTCGCGAACGGTCAGCTCGCGCCCGAGCGGGACGAACGTCGCTCCGATCCGCATCGTCGCGTGGACGAGTCCGACGGTCCCCACGTAGGCCGGCGTGAGCACGCCGATCCGATCGCCCTCGCCGAGCCCGTGCGCGACGAGTCGGCCGGCCGTCTCGGAGACGAGGCGGTCGAGGTCGGTGTAGCTCCACGCCTCGCCGTCTTCGGCGCGGACGAGGGCGGTGTCGTCCGGCGACGAGACCACCCGGTGTGACAGCCAGTCCCGCATCGGTGTCACCCGCGGTCGCCGAGCGCGGTGTGGTTACGCATCTGTGGACTGTCGGACGGTCAGTACGGGGACGTCAGAGGTGCGGACGACGCGCTCCGTGACGCTCCCCAGCAGGTACCGGTCGAGCCCCTGGCGACCGTGGGTACCCATCACGACAACGTCGATATCGTGCTCGTCGACGTAGTCGTGGATCGACTGGTACGCGGTCCCCGACGTGACGTGCGTGACGCAGTCGACGCCGCCGTCAGCGGCGGCTTCCACGACGCGCTGTGTCGCCTCTTTCCCCTCGGATTCGAGCGCTTCGACGACGACCTCGGCGCCGGCCTCCAGGCTGGAGTACGCGGCGCCGTCGACGACGTACAGCGCGTGGAGGCGCGCGTCGTACTTCTCGGCGAGGTCGACCGCGTGTTCGATCGCGGCGTCCGACGCCGGACTGCCGTCGGTCGGAACGAGAATCTCCGAGTACATGTCGGTGTGAGCTACAGCGGGTGCGATTAAAAACCCGATCCAACTATCCGAGACCGGGAGACCGAAGGAAAGCGAGGACGCCACCGAGTCGAGAGCGGAACACAGGTCGTCGTGACCGGATACAGCGCGAATGAGGCGTCGTGACCGGACACAGCGCGACGGGACTCGTCCCGGCACGAGGCCGTTCTCGACTCACCCCGCCGCCGTTCCCGACTGGAACCGCCAGTTCGAGCCGTTCCGGGCGCCCGTCCGGCTTAGCGAAATCCCATCGCTTCGATCTGCTCTTGGTACCGGTTGCGGATGGTGACCTCGGTCACCTGCGCCACGTCGGCGACCTCGCGCTGGGTCTTTTTCTCGTTACACAACAGCGACGCCGCGTAGATGGCGGCCGCCGCGAAGCCCGTCGGCGACTTGCCGGAGAGCAGCCCCTGTTCGGCGGAGACGTCGATTATCTCGGTCGCCTTCGACTGGACTTCCTCCGAGAGCTCAAGCGAGGACGCGAACCGCGGGACGAACTGCTTCGGGTCGACCGGTTTCAGCTCAAGTCCGAGCTCCTGGGAGATGTATCGGTACGTCCGACCGATCTCCTTCTGTGGCACCCGGGACACGTCGGCGACTTCGTCGAGGCTGCGGGGAATCCCCTCCTGCCGGCAGGCGGCGTAGAGGGCGGCGGTCGAGACGCCCTCGATCGAGCGTCCGCGGATGAGGTCCTCGTTGAGCGCGCGTCGATAGATGACCGACGCTACCTCGCGGACCGAGCGGGGAACGCCGAGCGCGCTGGCCATCCGGTCGATCTCCGAGAGCGCGAACTGGAGGTTGCGCTCGCCCGCGTCTTTCGTCCGGATCCGCTCTTGCCACTTGCGCAGGCGGTGCATCTGCGACCGCTTCTCGGAGGAGAGCGAGCGGCCGTACGCGTCCTTGTCCTTCCAGTCGATCGTCGTCGTCAGCCCCTTGTCGTGCATCGTCTCCGTGATGGGGGCGCCGACGCGCGACTTCGACTGCCGCTCGTTGTGGTTGAACGCGCGCCACTCCGGCCCGCGGTCGATGTTCCGCTCGTCCAAAACCAGCCCGCAGTCCTCGCAGACGAGCTCCTGGTCCGCGTCCGTGACGATGTCCTTCGAGTCACACTCCGGACAGGAGACCGTCGATTCGTCCGTTTCCTGCTCCGTGTCCCGCTCCTGTTGTCGCTGGCGACTCGGACGTTCCATTAAAAGGTTTGTGGTCAGTCGCACATTTAAGCCTTGTCCACCAAAATAAACGATCCTGATCGTTTTGCCCGGCTGCTGAAGGGCCGTTATCACCAGTTAGGACCCGGATGCGGCACGAAACGGAAACCTCTCGCCGGATCACCGAGGGGTGCGACGCGGCTCCCGCGCCGCGAACGTGACCCACGAAACGTGACCGCGACTGAGGTCGAAATCCGACCCGAACGGCGGGCCGTTCGCTCCCCCTCTCCGTGCTGACAGCTGCGTACATCCCGTCGCGATCCGTCTCGTCACCGCCGACATATATTACTATGAAACATTGATAAAGACTTTTGTATTACCTATGCCAATACGGTTGTATGAGCACGACCCAGTCAGCCGGCATCGAGCGCACCCTTCGCGGTTGTCGCCCCGCAGACGTCGACCCCGTCGTCATCGACGCGGCCGACCTCGACAGCACGGCCCCCGAACAGCTCCGCGACCTCAAGCGCGGGCTCGCAGCCCGCGGCTACCAGCCCGCCGCGGTCGCGGCGTCGGCGGAGTTCGACGCGGAGAGCACGATGGAGCGCCAGCGCGAGGCCGACCGCCTCCGGGGGCTCGTCCGTGCCGCGGCGTTCCTCGGCGCCGGTCGCCTCGAGGTCGCGGTCGACGACGACGCTGACGAGGCCGGCACCGCGCTCGCGGCGCTCTCCGAGCGAGCCGACCGCGAGGGCGTCGAACTCGTCCGCGTCGACGCTCACGACGCGGCCTGACCATGGCGTCGAAGCGGTCGCTCGCGACGAAGCTCGGCGTCGTCGCCGGCTTCGAGCGTCCCGACGCCGCCCTCGAACAGTACCCGACGCCGCCCGAGCTGGCCGCCCACGTCGTCCACCTCGCCGACCTCCACGGCGACGTCGACGGGCGGACCGTGATCGATCTGGGCGCCGGAACAGGAATGCTCGCGCTGGCCGCCGCCCTCCGCGGCCCCGCCCGCGTCGTCGGCCTCGAACTCGACGGCGACGCGCTCGCGACCGCCCGAGCCAACGAGCGTCGCATCGCCGCGAGCGCGCCGGTCCACTGGGTCCGCGGCGACGCCACCCGTCCGCCGCTCGCCGTCGCCGAACCGGCCACTGTCGTGATGAACCCGCCCTTCGGCGCGCAAGACGGGAACCGCAACGCCGACCGCGCGTTCCTCGCGACCGCGAGCGACCTCGCCGACGTCTCCTACTCGGTCCACAACGCGGGGAGCCGCGAGTTCGTCGAGGCGTTCGCCGCCGACGAGGGCGGCGAGGTGACGCACGCCTTCGCGGCCGAGTTCCGGATCGACGCGCAGTTCGATCACCACACCGACGACGCCCGCGACATCGACACGGAAGTGTACCGGATCGAGTGGACCTGAGCCCGACGCGTCGGGGTTCCGGCCCGGTGAGACTCGAGCTCTAACTTCCGACCCTGAGATTCCGAGCCGCTACTGCCGTCCCTCGTACCGCTCCCGTTGTGCGATCCGCACGCGCGTCTCGCCGCGCTCCGCGAAGACGACTTCGCCCTCTCGGACGAACGCGACGCCGCGCAGGGTCACCGACCCGTTCGCCGGCGGGATCGGGGCGCTGGCGTTGCCGTCGGGACCGGCGACCCGCAGGTCGAATCCGCCGGCCGTGGCTGCGACGGTCACGTTCCGGCCGTCGATCCGCGGCTCGGCCCGCGCGGGCTCGCTCGTGAACAGCGTCCGCCTGGTCTCGTTTCGGACCGCGTCCACCCGGTAGGTCGGCCCGCCGTTCGCGGCGACCCAGCCGAGGCGCTGGACCCAGACGGTCTCTCGCCAGCCGGTCCCCCCCACGTCGACGGCGCGGTACCCCCAGAACGCGAGGTTCCCGGTCGAGACGGCGGTCGTCCATATCTCCCGGTCGGGGTCGCTCACGATCACCCCCGAGGTGTTGACCGACGTTGAGCGCCCGAGCGCCTCCACCTCGATGACGCTCACGAGTTCGTTCTCGACGTTCTCGGCGTAGGTCACCTGATACCCCTCCACCTCTATCGGATCCCCGGGGAGGTCGCCGTCGTCGACGGTGACGAGGTTCGGGACGACCCCCGGGCCGGCGACCGCCGCCAGCGCCGCGACGAGCAACAGGAGTCCGACGGCCGCCGGCGTCGCCGACCGGACGTTCTCTCGGAGCGTTTCCGGCGCCGGAACCGCCCGGTCCGGCCACACCGGCTCGTCGCGCGACACGGCCGCGGCGGCGACGATGGCGGCCAGCAGGGCGAGCAGCCCGACGCCGACCGCGCGGTACAGCTCGTACCGCTGATTTCCCAGGTACCAGTACACCGCCCACAGCCGACGCGACGCGCCGAACAGCAGCAGACAGCCGAACACGACGAGCCCGGATCGCCCCGTCGAGCCCGCGACGCGGGCGTCTCCGCTCCGGGTCAGGTCGCCGTCGAGTCCGACGGTACTCGCTCGGAGCCGCCGCCGGCGGAGGAGCACGACCGCGACGAGCGCACCGCCGATGAGTCCGATCGCGTGCCCTTGGATCGCGATGTTCGCCCAGCTCGGGGCCCCGAAGGAGGGGGACGCCTCCGCGAACGCCACCGGCGTTCGGAGGGCGTCGTAGACGACGCCGACGAGCGTCGTCCCCGCCATGGCGACGACGGCAGTGACGGGACGCGTGACGAGCGCGAACCCCCAGTACGCGAACACCACGACGGAGAAGCCGATAACCGGTCCCAAGGCGAAAAGCGACGCGGCGAGGCCGAACGCGACCGCGGCGCCGGGCACGATCACGAACGCCCTGACGTAGGGGTTCGCGGTCGGCGAGTCGACGCCGGCCATCCGGGTCGGCAGGCGCCGGAGCCGACTCGCGATCCCCTGTGGACGCTCCCCGAGTCCTCGGGATTTCGGGCCGGGGCCGACGGTCGCCGGCGCCCGACCGAGTCGACGCCGGAGTCGGTCGGTGAGGCGGCCTCCGTCGCCCACCGACCGCCCCGCCGGGAAGTGACCGTACGCGTACTCTGCGAGCCCGCCGGCGACGAGCGCGGACAGGAGGTTGCCGGTGATATGCCCGCGGCTCGAATGCGCGAAGCTGGACCAGAAGAGTCCCTCCGGGTAGAAGTACGACCACGACCGGAACGGGATCACGACCGGCCGGTTCGGGTTCTCGATACCCGACTGGACGAAGAGGTACACCGCCGTCACCCCGGCGATCACGACGAGCGTGCCCCACGGAACACCGAGGAGGAGCCGGGACCGGAGCGCGCGCGTCCAGTCGCCGCTCGGGCGGTCGACGAGGTACACCGCGGCGAGCGCGACGGCGAGTCCTGCGCCCCCGGCGACGAGGTGAACGACGTCCGACGTCAGCGCGTCCGCGACCATGTCACGTCAGATGCGGCCGCGCGCACATCAATAAGGTGGTCACGGATAACGCGGTCACGGGCTAGCGGCCGCACTCAGATCTTGTTCTCGGCGTCGTCCGCGAGCTCCTCCATCCGCTTGCCGACGCGGCCCGCGGGCGAGAACTCGTCTTCGCTCATCGCGTTCGCGAGCGCGTTTCCGAGGACGAAAACGGCGTGTTTGTGCTCGCTTTTGGACTTGTGGACGTGAGAGGGGTCGACTTCGAGTTCGTCGTACGGGTCGAACAGCGAGCCGTCGACCGTCTCCTGAGCGCGGAAGTGCTCCATGATCGTCACCATCTGTTCGTGGAGTTCGAGCAGCTCGTCTTTGTGCATACCGCGAGATACGGGTCGTAGGCCCTTTAAGCGTTGTTGAGGCCGGTACGCACGGTTCCTGCGCAGGTATCGGCGGCGCGACCCCGACTTCGGTCAGAAGACGTACTCGTCTTCGTGGCCCATCATCCCTTCGTCCTCGAACCCGCTTGAGTCGTCGTCATCCCGCGGGCCGCTGGTCTTGTACGCTTTGATGCCAGTCGACAGCAGTTCCTCGACCGCCTCCTCGCGGTTGAGGAACTCACCTTCCTCGACCATCTGGGCGATCTGCATCTCCAGATGTTCCGGCACGGTTATCTCCACTCGTGGCATTTGCTGTCCGGGTCTTATGCGATGGAGCATATAAAAGTGGCGTCGCATCTCCGCGTATTTGAAAAGTTAAAACGAAAGCTCAAAAGGTAATTTTCATTCAGTAAAACACGCGTTGGGTTATTTCGAACACCGCCGTCTCCCGCCGATCGGTCGGTGTCGAGGCGCCGCGCGAGAGCGACATTCATACGTCGGTCCGGTCCGTAACAGAGGCCATGACCGCATCCGGCGTCGACGCAGTCGAGGACCTCACCGACCTCTACCGCGAGTACGGCGACGACCGGCTCCCGCCCGGACAGCGCGAGACCGACGGCTTCCCCGTCCTCTCGAAGACCGGGACCCCCGCGTGGGACCCGGAGACGTTCGAACTCGAAGTCTGGGGCGCCGTAGACGAATCGCTCTCTTTCTCGCTCGAGGAGTTCCGTGACCTCCCGGCCGTCTCCCAGAGACAGGACTTCCACTGCGTGACGGGGTGGAGCAAGTTCGACTGCGAGTTCACCGGCGTCGCCTTCGCGGAACTCGCCGAGCGTGCGGGCGTCCGCGACGACGCCGAACACGTCATGTTTCACGCCCTCGACGGGTACACGACGGACCTCCCCCTCGACGACTGTCTGAAACCGGGCGTCCAGCTCACCTACGGCTACGACGGCGACGACCTGCCGGCCGACCACGGCGGGCCGATCCGCGTCGTCACGCCGCACAAGTACGCCTACAAGGGCGCGAAGTGGGTCTCCGGCGTCGAGTTCCTCACCGAGAAGGAGCTCGGCTACTGGGAGAAGCGCGGGTACAGCGACACCGCGAACCCGTGGAACGAGGAGCGCTACAGCTGAGACGGCCGTCCGAACGGACTCGTTTTCCCCGTCGTCCCCGCCCCGATAGTCAGGATAAAGGGTCCGCGGCCCCGAGTTCACGCTCATGGAACAGGCGCGCTCGCGGTCGTCGCCCCCCCTCGTCAGCCGGACCACGGCGGTCGACGAGCCGGCGTTCGCGGCGGCGTTCGACGCGCTTCCGTCCCCGCGGACGACCTGGAGCGCGCCCGACGACGCGCTGGTGCTCGGCGGCGGCGAGGCGGCGACGCTGACCGCTTCCGGAGGCGACCGGTTCGCGTCGATCCGCGAGGCCGCGACGGAGCTGTTCGCCGCCGGCGACGTTCACGCCGGAACCGAGGCGGCCCGCCCCCGCGTATTCGGCGGGTTCGCCTTCCACGAGGGCGCCTGTGACGGCGAGCCGTGGAAGCCGTTTCCGGAGGCTCGGTTCGTGTTACCCCGCGTCCAGCTGACGCTCGCAGACAACGGGGCGTGGCTGACGATCAACGCGGTCGGCGACGACGTCGACGCCGGCGCGGTCGAGGACCGACTGGCGCGCGAGGTCGACCGGTTCGCGGCGCTCGACGCATCGGATGATCCGTCGGCACCCGAATCCGGGTCGTCGCGTCCACCCCGCCCCGGCATCCGCGAGAGCCGCCGGACGACGAGCCGCGAGGCGTGGCGCGAGAGCGTCGACGCAGCGGTCGACACGATCCGCGACGGGGACCTCCAGAAGGTGGTGTTAGCGCAGGCGCTGGAAGCCGATCTCGCCGCCGAGTTCCCGCAGGCGGCCACGCTCGAACGGCTCGCCGAGAAGTACCCGGACTGTCACCGCTACTGGTTCGAGCCTCCCGGCGGCGACAGCGCCTTCTTCGGCGCCACTCCCGAGCGGTTGGTCTCGCTGCGGGGCCGGACCGTCGAGACGGACGCGCTCGCCGGGACGACCGGCCGGGGAGAGACCCCGACCGAGGACGAGTGGCTCGCGCGCGAACTCCTCGACGACGAGAAGAACGTCCACGAACACGAACTGGTCGCGGAGACGGTCCGCGAGCAACTCGAGCCGTTCGCGGCGTCCATCTCCGCGGGCGAGCGCCGCGTCCGCCGGCTCGCGACCGTCCAGCACCTCCACACCCCGATCACCGCCGAACTCGACAGGGACCGCCACGTGCTCGACCTCGTCGAGGCCCTCCATCCGACCCCCGCGGTCGGCGGGCTCCCGCCTGACCGGGCGCTGGCGACGATCCGCGAGACGGAGCCGTTCGACCGCGGCTGGTACGCCGCCCCGGTGGGCTGGATCGACGCCGCCGGCAACGGCGCGTTCGCGGTCGCGATCCGCTCCGCGGTCGCCAGCCGGCGGCGCGCCACGCTGTTCGCGGGCGTCGGTATCGTCTCGGACTCGGACCCCGACCGCGAGTGGGACGAGGTCCAGCTGAAGTACCGCCCGATCCTCGACGAGCTGGAGGACGAGGCCGCGACCGGCTCGGCGGACTAAGCGAGGTCGACCGATCGGCACGAGCCCGCTACTGAAACATCTTCAGCGGCTCGGCCCGCGAGCTGTCCTCGTTCGCCTGTCGCATCTGCTCGGCGAGCTGCTGTTTCGCCTCCCGTATCTCGGTCGCCTGATCGACGAGCCCGTCGGTCGAGGTGTCGACGCCGGCGATCGGGTCGATCCCGTCGAGTATCAGACGCCGGGCCGCCTCGGGATCGGGGAACTGCGGGTCCGACTCGACGACGAGGCCCACCGCGTCTCTCCCGGCCTCCAGCGCGGCCGCCAGCATCGCGCCCGTCGGCCCGGAGACGAGGCCTGACTCGGGCGGATCGGTCACCTCGGCGCGCGCCAGCGCCTCGCCGCCGTCGCCGGTGGCGATCCCGTACAGATCGGGGGGCGACTCGTCCTTCTCGCGCGCGAGCCCGGACAGGAACACGGGGAACAGGTCGACCTCGTCGAACCACGAGCCGAGACACGCGGCCACCTCCGTCGCCGCGCCCGGTTTCACCGGCACGTCGCTGCGGAGCGCGACGAGGTCGTTCTCGGGGTCGGCGTACAGCCGCACCGGCGTCGTCGCGGCCGCGTCGGACTCCCGGTAGACGGCCACGGGCGGGAGCCCGTCGCAGTGGACGTTCGCGTAGTGGGTCATCTCGTGGGCGTCGATCAGGTGGTCGGTCGCGATCTTCCCGACGAGGCCGACGCCGGGGAACCCCTCGACCAGGGTCGGCTCCGAGAGCGAGACGTCGTCGTCGAGGACGGAGATGCGCGCCATGCGCGACGCTACGACGGGGTCCGACCTAAAGGTGCGGCGCGGACCCACCTCGGCCCGCCCGCGTCCCGAAACCGTCTAACGGCGCGACGCGAAAGGAGAGCCATGAATCCGCTCGACCGATACGAGCCGCTCGTCGACGACGCGGAGTCGTTCCGGGCGGCGTGCGACCGTCCCCTCCCCTCGGTCGTGCGCACGAACGAGATCGCCGCCACGCCGGCCCGAGTCCGCGAGGCGTTCGAGGAGGCGGGCGTCGCCTACGAACCGGTCGACTGGTACGACGGCCTCTTCCGGCTGCCGGACGGGAAGCCCGGCGGTAACTGGCCGCACGTCCACGGCTGGACGCACGGGCAGGAGGAGGTGTCCGTGCTGCCGGGGCTCGCGCTCGATCCGCAGCCCGGCGACCGCGTCTGGGACGCCTGCGCGGCGCCCGGCAGCAAGACCACTCAGATCGCGGACGCGATGGACGACGAGGGCACCGTCGTCGCCAACGACAACAACCTCGGGCGCCTCTCGGCGCTCCGACACAACGCCGAGCGACTCGGAATCACGAACACGGTCGTCACCAACCAGGACGCGCGGAACTTCTCGACGAAGCCGCTGGCGTTCGACGAGTTCGACCGCGCGCTGGTCGACGCCCCCTGCTCCTGTGAGGGGACCTGCCGCAAGAACCCCGACGTCGTCGATCAGTGGACGCTCGACCACGTCCACGCGGTCGCCGGCATCCAGAAGGGCGTCCTCTCCCGGGCCGTTCAGGCGACTCGCCCCGGCGGAACCGTCGTCTACTCGACGTGTACGTTCGCGCCCGAGGAGAACGAGGCCGTCCTCGACCACGCCCTCGCGAACGAGGACTGCGAGCTCGTCGAGTTCGACCTCCCGCTCGAAACCGATACGGGCGTGACCGAGTGGGAGGGCGAGACGTACGACCCGACGGTGACGCGCGCGAAACGAGTCTATCCCCACCGCAACGACACGGGCGGGTTCTTCTGCGCGAAGCTCCGCGTCGGCGGTGCGGCCGACGACGCCGGCGACGGCGCGGAGGTGGGCGCGTGAGCGACGACGCCGGGACCGCGGAGGCCGACGCTCCCACCAACGACGGCCAGCGGTTCGACCGCCTGCCGGCGACGCCG
This sequence comes from Halorubrum ejinorense, assembly GCF_039522565.1. Taxonomy (GTDB): domain Archaea; phylum Halobacteriota; class Halobacteria; order Halobacteriales; family Haloferacaceae; genus Halorubrum; species Halorubrum ejinorense. The sequence goes on from NZ_BAAADQ010000002.1 coordinate 38,092, forward strand.
GCCGACCGCGAGGTCGAGGGGCGCGCGAGCCGCGCCGAGGTCCTCGACTGGTGGGAGGAGCGATTCGACATCGCGCCGAGCGCCTTCGAGTCGTACTCCTTCTGGGAGAAGGGCGCGGGGAAGGTCTGGATCTTCAACGGCGAGGCGACCGACCCCAGCGAGGTGGAGGCGATCGGGATGACTTTCTTGCGCACGCGACAGGACCACTGGAAGCCGACCGGGCGAGCAGTCTCCCGGTTCGGGCACCGCGCGACGAAGAACGTGATCGAGTTGGACCCCGAGCGGGCGTCCCGGTTCGCCAGGGGCGAGGACCAGGACCTCCCGGAGTGGGACGGCGACTGGGGGTACCTGATCGCGACCCACGAGGTCGCCGGCGAGCGGGTCCCGATCGGCGTCGGCCTGTACCTGTACGACGAACTGCGGTCGGTGGTTCCGAAGGGGAGCCGCGCGGACCTGCCGGTCGTGGAGTGAGACGCGGTTCGCGCGTTCGATCCGGAATACAGTACTAACCGTGTCGCGGTCGTACGTGGGAGGTATGAGCCGCTCACAGGAACTCCGATCGATGCTCCGCGAGAGCAGCGAGATCAACATCGTCTGTCACAACAACCCCGATCCGGACTGTCTCGCGAGCGCGCTCGCCCTGGGGCGGATCGCGGCCACCGCCGGCATCGACGAGCGCCACATCTTTTACAGCGGTGACATCTCTCACCAACAGAACCGGGCCTTCGTCAACCTCCTCAACGTGGATCTCAAACCGTTCGACACCGCCGAAGTCGAAGACCGGCCGCCCGGCTCGCTGCTCGCCTTCGTCGATCACTCGATCCCCGGCAGGAACAACACGGTCCCTCCCGACACGCCAGTGGACATCGTGATCGACCACCACCCCGCCGAGGACATCGACGCCCGGTTCGTCGATCACCGCGAGGAACTCGGCGCGGCGGCGACGATCCTGACCGAGTACGTCCGCGCCCTCGAGGTCGACCTCGACAGCGACCTCGCGACGGCACTCCTGTTCGCCATCCGTTCGGACACCCTCGACTTCCTCCGAGGGGCGACCACCGTCGAATACGAGGCGGCGGGGTACCTCCACGACCACGGGGACCCGGAACTGCTCCGAAAGCTCTCGAGCCCGTCGGTCAGCGGCGGAACGATCGACGCGATATCGACCGCGATAGACAACCGACGGACGAACGGCGCAGTGCTCATCTCCCACGTCGGCCGGACCACCGAGCGAGACTCGCTCCCACAGGCAGTCGATTACCTCGTTCGGTTAGAGGGCGTCAAGACGGCCATCGTCTTCGGCCTCGTCAAGGAATCCATTCAGATCAGCGCCCGATCGCCGGACCCCCGCGTCCACGTCGGCGAGGTCCTGAACAACGCGTTCGGCGACGTCGGCAGCGGCGGGGGACATCACGACGTGGCGGGCGGTGAAATCCCGCTCGGTCTCTTCGCCGACTACGTCACCGACGACGGACAGCTACTCGACATCATCGAACAGGTCATCACCACCCGCCTCGTCGCGGAGCTCAACCTCTCCGCCGAGGCGGACGGGTCCGAACTCACGTGAGACGGGCGTGATTCCGCCCGGAAGAACCAAATTCGTCGCCACGTCCGCCACCCGTCGAGGCGCGGCCTCTCGCGATGGCCGCCGCAATTTCCCCTGAACACGCTCCAACGCCGGCTACGATCTCGCCCCACATCGCCTCTGCTCGCGCACGGCTACGCGTCCTTTTCTCGGACCGTCCCGCCGCCGAGCCCCTCCCACTCGACGCGGTAGCCGAGCCGCGAGAGCGCGGCGCTCGCGTCGTCGACGCCGCGGTCGTCGAGAACCGCCTCGGCGGCCGACAGCGACATCCCTGACTCTATCTCGGCAGCGACGGCCTCCAACACCGCGGGCCGCACGAGGGTGCGCCCGACCAGCTCGTGGTCGGGAAACGCCTTCCCCTCGAGCGCCTCGACGCTCACCATGTGTTCGTCGGCGAGGTCGTCGAGCCCGATCGCGTCGGCGTCGGGCGACAGCGACTCGGGGAGGTCGGCGGCGGCGTCCGCGACGAACTCGGCCTCGTACTCGTCGAGGACGTCGACCACGTCCTTCACGCGCACCGTCCCGGAGTAGGTGACGACGCGGTGGTCGCGCGCGGCGATCGCTTCGCCGACGCCGAGGCTCTCGTCGACCGCGACGAGCAGGTCAACGTCCTCCACGTCCGCGAGCTGCCCGAGCTTCTTCTCGACGTACTCGGGGGTCCAGAATCCCATCACCTCGAAGAACAGCCGGAAGTCGGCGTGCTCGTAGTCGAACGCGAAGTCGGGGATCATGACGCTCGTCCCCGTCTCGAGCGGCTCCGGTTCGCGGACGAGCGTCCAGTCGAGGTCGAGCCCGCGGAACCGCCCGGCGAAGTCGGCCTCGACCCCGCTGTCGAAGTCGGGCTCGGCGACCGGCTCCACGTCCGGCACGGTCACGTCGCCGTCCGAGAGGCGCATCGTGCGCTCGCGGCCGCGGTCGTCGATCGTCGCCTCCAGCGACCACTCCGCCGATTCGGCGACCGTCCGGAGCAGTCGCGCGAAGGCGGTCCCGTAGCGTCGTGTGCGCGAGAACAGCGTGTCGGGGCCGGTGACGACGAGTTCGCGCCCGTCGGCCGTCTTCTCCACCTCGTACATCAGCCGCAGGCGCTTCACCGCCGAGACGAGCCGCTTCGGGTCGTTCGAGCGCACTCGGACCTCGGTGGCGTCGAACAGCGCTGTCTGTGCCAGCGAGAGGTCGTACTGCGCCAGCAACGCGTCCGGGTCCCACCGCACGTCGGCGTCGACGAGCACCTGCTCAACGTCGCGGTCGGCGTACAGCGAGTCGTCGACGACCGACGGCTCGACCCCGAGCGCGTCGGCCGCGCGCTCGATCGCGGTCTCGCGGTCCGCCTCGCTCGCGACTCCCACGGCCGCGCCGGCCTCGAAGGCGGCTCGCCGGACGCGGCGGGGCGGCACCGGCGCGCGCGTCTCGAACTCGCACTCGCGCTCGACGAGCGCCGCGAGCCCGCGAACGAGCTTGAAGTCCCCGTTCCTGGCCGCGGCGTCGGCCTCCAGCGCCGCCAGCGCGTCGTCGAGGTCGCCCCTGCGCTCGCCGACGTGAGACCGGAACGCCCCGAGCACCTGGGCGGCGAGCGGGCGGTGTTCCCGGGTCGTGAACTGCGGGCGGTAGCCGCCGCCGGCCCGGGAGACGCGCAGGAGGTCCTTCCGTAACACGGGTGCGATTCGAGGCGCCGAAGCTAAAAGCGTGGGATCCGAGCGGCGACGAATACTGACACCTATCTATCGGCGCGCGCCTGCGAGGCCGCATCGCGGCCGAGGAGCGCGTGCGAGGGAGTCGCTGGCCCCGGAGCGAAGCGGAGGGTGCCAGCGACAGGGCGAGAGCTTCGCTCTCGCTTGAAACCGGACGTAGTCCGGTGACGAGGCTGGGGAGGCGTGAGGTGCTGTGAGGCCGCGGTGGGGTGGGGCTCGAAGGGGCAGTCGTGAGGCGGACGCAGGCGACGTAAGGACCACAGCGAGTGAGCGAAGCGAACGAGCGAGGACCGCAACGAGCGTGCGTCCGCCTCACGGCTGGGGCTTCAGTGGCGTTCGTGTTGACTGATCGTTTAGAAACACGCACCCCTCAGACGTATCGGTGCGACACGCTTAACACCGAAACTCGCGGATCGGAGGGTAATGAGTACCGACGCGGCGAGCGACGCCGAGTCCGACGACGCCGCCGGCAGCGCCGACGAGACCGACTCGGAGGCGTTCGTCCGCACCTGCGAGCACCTCGTCGAGCGCATCCTCGCGGGCGAGATCGAGCGCGACGACCTCGAACGCGCCAAGCTCGACGCCTGCTCGGAGTTCTCCTCGCCGAAGGTCCCGAAAAACACCGAGATACTCGACCACGCGCCCGCCGAACACCGCGACGACGTGATCGAGGTGGTCCAGCGCAAGCCGGTCCGGACCGCCTCCGGCGTCTCGCCGGTCGCGATCATGACCTCGCCGAAGCTCTGTCCGCACGGGAAGTGCCTCTACTGTCCCGGGGGACCGGCCTCGGAGTTCTCCTCGGCGCAGTCGTACACGGGCCACGAGCCCGCCGCGGCCCGCGGCGAGCAGAACGACTACGACCCCTACGGACAGGTCACGCTCCGCCTCGAACAGCTCCGGAAGATCGGCCACCCGGTCGACAAGGTGGAGTTGATATTGATGGGCGGGACGATGACCGCGCGCTCGCACGACTACCAGGAGTGGTTCGTCAAGCGCGCCCTCCAGGCGATGAACGACTACGACCTCGATAAAGAGCCCGAGCCAGCCGAGGGCGAGTCCTTCGCGCCGGCGCCCGAAGACTCCGAGTTCGAGTACCTCGAGGACGTGATCGCCGAAAACGAGACGAACCCGATCCGCAACATCGGGACCACCTTCGAGACGAAGCCCGACTGGTGTGACCCCGAGCAGATCGACCGCATGCTCGATCTGGGCGGCACGAAAGTCGAGGTCGGCGTCCAGACCACCTACGAGCGGATCAACCGCGAGATGCACCGCGGTCACGGCAACGAGGCTTCCCGGAACGCCAACCGTCGCCTCCGGGACGCCGCGTTCAAGGTCGGCTTCCACATGATGCCGGGCCAGCCCGGGATGACGCCGGAGATGTGCCTGGAGGACTTCCGGCAACTGTTCGAGAACCCCGACTGGCGCCCCGACTACCTGAAGATATATCCCACGCTCGTCGTCGAGGGGACCCGCGTCTATGACCGCTGGCGCCGCGACGACTTCGACCCGCTCACCAGCGAGGAGGCGGCGGACCTGGTCGCCGACGTGATGGACCTCATCCCGAAGTACACGCGGCTCCAGCGCGTCCAGCGCGACATCCCCGCGGACTTCATCGACGCCGGCGTCCAGAAGTCGAACCTCCGCCAGCTCGCGGCCCAGCGCGCCGAGGAGAAGGGGATCGTCCAGCAGGACATCCGCGCCCGCGAGGTCGGTCACAACGACGCCGACCCCGACCCGGACGACGTCGAACTCTCGGTCACCACCTACGAGGGCGGCGGCGGGACGGAACACTTCATCGCCTTCGAGGACCCGGTCCGCGACCTCCTGGTCGGGTTCTGTCGGCTGCGGTTCCCCTCCTTCGCACCGGACCAGCCCGGCGCGCCCGGCACCGAGAGCGACCCCATCCGCCCGGAGCTCGAAGACGCAGCGCTTGTGCGCGAACTCCACGTGTACGGCACCGAAGTCGGTATCGGCGGCGACGGCGACTGGCAGCACAAGGGGTACGGGACGAAGCTCCTCGAGCGCGCCGAGGAACTCTCCCGCGAGGCGGGCTACGATAAGGTCGCGGTCATCTCCGGCATCGGCGCCCGCGAGTACTACCGGAACAAGCTCGGCTACCGGCAGGACGGGCCGTACGTGTCGAAGCGGTTGTAGGTCCGTTTTCGGTCGAAACTCTTCTTTCTCCACGCTTCCGTTTCCGTCCGCGTCTCGTCGCCTCCCCACGTTTGCCTGCCGTCGTTGATCGTTTTGTACTCCCTGTCCGTGATAAGTACAGAACAATTAATTCATGAAGTTTTATGTTCAACAAGTCCCCATAGCTGGTACCTCGTCACACGAGGACTACTCACATGAATTTCGAACGACGGACGTTCGTGAAGGGAGTCGCTGGACTCGCCGCGACGGCGGCGGTCACAGGAACTGCATCGGCCGCGGACGGGAGGACGCAGTATCTCGTCGGCGCGAACGGAAACAGCGTCGCTGACGCCGTCGCGGACGCGGGGTTCGAGGTCCGTCACGAACTCGCCGACGGCGACGTACTGGTCGTGGTCGGGTCGAGCGACGCCGCCGCCGACATCGAGTCGATCGGCGGGGTAAACGACGCGAACCCGGACGTGACGCTCGAGCTCGACGAGCCGGAAGTCGACGCCGAAGCGGACGACGAGACCCCGCCGAGCGACGGCGCCGCGCTGTCCGACCTCCAGTGGGACAAGGAGGTCACCGACGTCTTCGAGGCCCACGAGTACGCGACCGGAGAGGACACGCGCGTCGCCATCATCGACACGGGGATCGACCTGAACCACCCAGACCTCGGAAACGTCAACGAGGATCTCGGTCGGGCGTTCGTCGTCGACGACGACGTCCCGGAGATCGGTCCGGACGATTCGGGCTACCACGGGACACACGTCGCGGGGACGGTCGGCGCCACGGGCGAATCCGGCGTCGTCGGCACCGCGCCGGACACGGAACTAATTCCGGTCCGCGTGTTCCCGGCGGACGGTGGCGCGGCGTTCGGTGACATCCTCGCCGGCATCGACTACGCGGCCGAAATCGGCGCGGACGCGGCGAACTTCAGTCTCGGGATCCCGGGCGTCCAGCAGCCGGGATCGGAGCTGAACAAGCTCAAAGCGGAGGTCCAGACCGTGTTCCAGAGCGCGGTTCGGCGCGGGACCGTGATCACGGGAAGCGCGGGGAACGCCTCGGGGAGCCTCCAGGGAAGCGGTTTTACCCTTCCGAACAGCGTTCCGGCTGCGTTCACCGTCAGCGCGACCTCGCCCGCCGACACGCTCTCCTTCTACTCGAACTTCGGCACGAGCGACATCGACATCGCCGCGCCCGGCGGCTACTACGAAACGATCCCGCGGACGCTCGGGGAGACGGGAGAGCCGGACGACATTCCCTTCCCGCTCAACGCCGTCCTCTCAACGTGGCCCACGGATCTCGAGTCGAGCGTGGACCTCCCCGGCTACGACTTCATCGCCGGTACCTCCATGGCCGCGCCGCAGGTCGCCGGCCTCGCCGCGCTCGTCCGCGAACTCGAACCGGACGCTAACGCGAGCCGGGTCGAGCAGGCGATCCAGAAGGGCGCCGAGGACGCGAACGGCAAGAGCGACTCGGAGTTCGGCGCCGGGATCATCAACGCCCTGAACACCGTCGAGCGACTCTCGAACGGGAAGTAGAAGCGCGGGAATCGAAGGGCGGGGGAACCGGCCCCCGCGTCGAATCCCACAACGACACGCCTTTTTCCGGGCCGACCGTCTCCGTGGAGTATGGACCAGAAGCGGGAGCTGTCGAGCATCGACCTCGCGGCCCTCGTCACCGAGCTCAATCGGTACGAGGGCGCGAAGGTCGACAAGGCGTACCTCTACGACGACGACCTGCTCCGGCTGAAGCTCCGCGACTTCGACCGCGGCCGCGTCGAACTCATGATCGAGGTGGGCGACATCAAGCGCGCGCACGCCGCCGACCCCGACCACGTCGCCGACGCGCCCGGACGCCCGCCCAACTTCGCGAAGATGCTGCGAAACCGGATGTCGGGCGCGGACTTCGCCGGCGTCTCGCAGTACGAGTTCGACCGCATCCTCACCTTCGAGTTCGAGCGCGAGGACCAGAACACGACGCTCGTCGCCGAACTGTTCGGACAGGGCAACGTTGCGGCGCTCGACGAGACGGGCGAGGTGGTGGGGGCGCTCTCGACCGTTCGGCTCAAGTCTCGGACCGTCGCGCCCGGCTCGCAGTACGAGTACCCCGCCTCCCGGCTCAACCCCCTCACCGTGAGCCGCGGCGGGTTCGAGCGGCACATGCGCGAGTCCGACAGCGACGTGGTACGGACCCTCGCCACCCAGTTGAACCTCGGCGGGCTCTACGCCGAGGAGGTGTGTACCCGCGCCGGCGTGCCGAAGGAGACGCCGATCGGCGAGGCGACCGACGACCAACTCGGCGCGCTCCACGACGCCCTCTCCCGGATCGGCGAGCGACTCCGGTCGGGCGACATCGACCCGCGCGTGTACGAGGAGTCCGTCGACGGCGACGGGGACGGAGACGCCGACCCACGCGTCGTCGACGTGACGCCCTTCCCGCTCGCCGAACACGAGGGCCTGCCGAGTGTCGGGTTCGACTCCTTCAACGCCGCCGTCGACGAGTACTTCCACCGCCTCGGTAGCGAGGACACCGACGAGGGCGAGGCGCCCGCGGACGCGAGCGCGTCCCGTCCCGACTTCGAAGCAGAGATCGCCAAACAGGAGCGGATCATCGAACAGCAGGAGGGCGCGATCGAGGGGTTCGAAGAGCAGGCGCAGGCGGAACGCGAACGCGCCGAACTGCTGTATGCGAACTACGACCTCGTCGACGAGGTGATATCGACCGTGCGAGAGGCCCGCGAGAACGAGGTGTCGTGGGACGAGATCGGCGAGACCCTCGCCGACGGCGCGGACCGCGGGATCCCGGCGGCGGAGGCCGTCGTCGATGTCGACGGCGGCGAGGGGACGGTGACGGTCGAACTCGCCGACGAGAGCGACGAGGACGGCGGAACCGAGACCCGGATCGAACTCGACGCGAGCGAGGGCGTCGAGGTCAACGCCGACCGCCTCTATCAGGAGGCGAAGCGGGTCGAAGAGAAGAAGGCGGGCGCACAGGCGGCGATCGAGTCGACCCGAGAGGAGCTGGAGGCCGTCAAGGAACGAAAGGAGGAGTGGGAGGAACAGCAGGCGGCCGACGACGGGAGCGGTGGCGACGACGGCGACGCCGAGGAAGACGAGGCGTACGAGACCGACTGGCTCGCCCGCTCGTCGATTCCGATCCGGAGCCCGGACGACTGGTTCGAGCGGTTCCGGTGGTTTCACACCGACGCCGGCTACCTCGTCATCGGCGGGCGCAACGCCGACCAGAACGAGGAACTGGTGAAGAAGTACATGAGCAAACACGACCGGTTCTTCCACACGCAGGCGCACGGCGGACCGGTGACGCTGCTGAAGGCCTCCGGGCCCTCCGAGTCGTCGGAGCCGGTCGACTTCTCCGAGCAGACCCTGCGGGAGGCCGCCCAGTTCGCGGTCTCGTACTCCTCGGACTGGAAGGACGGCCGCGGCGCGGGCGACGCGTACATGGTCGAACCGGACCAGGTGTCGAAAACTCCCGAGAGCGGCGAGTACATCGAGAAGGGGAGCTTCGTGATCCGCGGCGACCGCACGTACTTCGAGGACGTACCCTGCCGGATCGCCGTCGGCGTCCAGTGTGAGCCGGTCACCCGCGCCATCGGCGGCCCGCCGTCGGCGATCGTCGACCGCGCGGCCGCGCACGTCACCTTCGAGCCGGGAATGTACGCGCAAAACGACGCCGCGATGATGGCCTACCGGAACCTGAAAGAGCGGTTCACCGACCAGTCGTTCGTCCGCAAGGTCGCGAGCGCGGACCAGCTTCAGGAGTTCCTGCCGCCGGGCGGGTCGGACATCGTCGACTGAGGCGCGTCGTCGACCGCCGACCGACTCCCTTCCGCCGAGCGCGACGTTTTCAAGCCTCCGCGACCGAGGAGGCGCATGGCCTTCGAATCGCTGCCGGAGGGGTGGCGGCTGTGGAACGAGGAGCCCAGCGGACGGGCGATCCTCGTCTATCGCCCCGACGTCTTCGGGAGCGGCGACCTCCCCGACGAGTGTCTCCCGACGATCTATCTGACGAACGGCGCCCGGAACGCCCGGCCCGGTTCGGGCCAGTACGCGACCGAGGAGTGGCACGTCGTCTGCTTCTTGGAGCCAGAGATCGAGGCGGTCACGGAGACCTACGAGAGCCGGGAGGCGGGCGCGGCCGGCGCGGTCGACGTCGCGGAACGGTTCGTCGCCGGCGACGTGGATTACCGCGGGGCGTATCAGGTGCCCCGTGAGGACTACTTCGCGCGCCTCGACGAGTTCGTCGGGGGCGACGATGCCCAGTGACGGTTGCGCCGTGAGTATCCATATTCTTGTATAATTCGCTGGGTGATTGCGGACGATACGCCACGAACACGAGGATTTTTATCGGCTGCGGCCCTCCCGACGCCTACATGAACGCCGGTGGGGACAACGGCGGCGACGAACCACGAGAGAAATGCGGCGTCGTCGGCGTCTCGCTCGCGGACCGGGAGGCCGCGCGACCGCTGTACTACGCGCTGTACGCGCTCCAACACCGCGGGCAGGAGTCCGCGGGGATCGTCACGCACGACGGGTTCCAACAGCACAGCCACGTCGAGCGCGGCCTCGTCGGCGACGCGTTCGAGGAGGGGGACCTCGCGTCGCTGTCCGGCGGCACCGGGATCGGCCACGTCCGCTACCCGACCGCCGGGAGCCTCGACAAGAGCTGCGCACAGCCGTTCTCGGTCTCGTTCAAGTCCGGCTCGCTCGGGCTCTCGCACAACGGGAACCTCGTCAACGCCGACGAAGTGCGCGAGGAACTGGCCGCCGCGGGCCACGCGTTCACCTCCGACGGCGACACCGAGGTGATCGCCCACGACCTCGCGCGCAACCTCCTCGAAGAGGACCTCGTGCGGGCGGTCAAACACACGATGAACCGCATCCACGGCTCCTACTCGCTCGCGATCACCCACGACGACACCGTGTTGGGCGTCCGCGACCCGCTCGGGAACCGCCCGCTGTGTCTCGGGAAGATCGACGGCGGCTACGTGCTCGCCAGCGAGTCCGCCGCCATCGACACGCTCGACGGGGAGCTGATCCGCGACGTTCGTCCCGGCGAACTCGTCGTCCTCGACCCCGACGGGACCGGTTACGACACGTATCAGCTCGTCGAGCGCGAGGCGACCGCCCACTGTTTCTTCGAACACGTCTACTTCGCCCGCCCGGACTCCGTCATCGACGAGAGCCTCGTCTACGAGGTTCGACGGTCGCTCGGCCGGAAGCTCTGGGAGGAGTCGGGTATCGAGTCCGACGTGGTGATGCCCGTCCCCGACTCGGGGCGGGCGTTCGCCTCGGGCTACGCCGACGCCGCCGGCGAGACCACGCCCGACGGCGAGTCCCGAGCGGCCGACGACCCGGGCGTCGAGTTCGCGGAGGGACTGATGAAGAACCGGTACGTCGGTCGGACCTTCATCATGCCCACGCAGGACGAACGCGAGCGCGCGGTCCGGCTGAAACTCAACCCGATCAAATCGACCGTCGAGGGCAAGTCGGTCACCATCATCGACGACTCCATCGTCCGCGGGACGACCTCGACGCAGCTCGTCGAACTGGTCCGCGAGGCGGGCGCCGAGGAGGTCCACCTCCGGATCGGCGCGCCGCCCATCGTCGCCCCGTGCTACTTCGGCATCGACATGGCGACGCGCGAGGAGCTGATCGCGGCCGACGCCTCGACCGAGGAGATCCGACAGACTGTCGGCGCCGATTCGCTGTCGTACCTCTCCATCGACTCGGTGGCGGAGGCGGTCGGCGAGAGCCGCGCGGACCTGTGTCTCGGCTGCGTCACCGGCGAGTACCCCTTCGACGTCGAGGGTGAAGCGACGGACCGAGAGGTCGACGCACCGGTCTCGGACCCGACGCCGGCGGACGACTGACGACTCGTCGCGGACCTCCGCGTCCTCCCGACGATGGACGCGACCCGCACACGTTCGTTTGCGGTCCGGCCCCGCGGGACGTATCGGGGGCTTAAATACGCTCACGCAGAGACGTGCGAACATGACACCGAACGCCGACGCCGCTGCCGAGGGTGACGACGCCGCGTCGATGAGCCGCCGCGGGTTCTTCCGCGCCGGGGCCGCCGGGGCGGCGGTCGCGACGGGAGTCGCCGCCGGAAGCGGGACGGCGGCCGCACAGTACGACGGCTGGCTGGAGGGCGTCAGCAACTACGACGGCACCCACGACTACCGCGGGCAGGACGAGGTCGCCGTCGAGGTCGGCGCCGGAGAGAACGGGCTTCGGTTCGGCCCCGCCGCGATCCTGATCGATCCGGGCGCGACGGTCGTCTGGGAGTGGACGGGCGCGGGCGGCAACCACAACATCGTCGCGGACGACGGGACCTTCGACAGCGGGTCCGCGGTCGGCGAGGAGGGCACCACCTTCGAGTACACGTTCGCGGACGCCGCGGACGGGGACACGTTCAACTACTACTGCGGCCCGCACCAGGCGGTCGGGATGAAAGGAGTCGTCGCGGTCGGCTCCGTCGACGACGACCTCGTCGACCCGCAGGCGGAGGGAGGTAGCGGGTCGGGCGGTTCGGGGGGTCCGGCCGGCTACGGCGACTGGTTCGAGAACGTCGGTAACTACGAGGGGACCCGCGACCTCCGCGGACAGAGCGAGGTCACCGTTTCGGTTGGCGCCGGCGAGAACGGTCTGCTGTTCGATCCCCCCGCGATCTTGGTCGACCAAGGAACGACCGTGATCTGGGAGTGGACGGGCGCGGGCGGTGGCCACAACGTCGTCGAGGAGAACGAGGCCTTCTCGAGCGGGTCGCCGGCCGAGGAGGAAGGAACGACGTTCGAGCACACGTTCGCCGACGCGAGCGAGGGGGACGTGTTCCGGTACGCCTGCGAGCCACACCAGGCGGTCGGTATGAAGGGCGCGGTCGCGGTCGGCGCCGTCGACGACCAACTCATCGGCGGCGAGGGCGGCTCCGGCGGCGAGGGGAGTTCCGGCGGCGGCAGCAGCCTCTCCGCGAGCGACATCGGAACGCTCGCGCTCGGCTTCGGTCTCGCCGGCGCGCTGCTCGTCCCGCTGTTCTACGCGGCACACCGCAAGGCGGACCGGAACGCGTAGCGCAGGTCTGCCGAGGGGTTCGAGAACCGTTTCCGATCGGTCTTTTTCACCACGTCTCGACCGGCCGCCGCTCAGTAGATGAGATACAGCATGAGGTACACGCCGATCCCCATGGTGAACGAGATCAGCCAGAGGACGGCGCCGACGAAGCCGACCTGTGAGTGGCGAGTCTGGTACAGGTCCTCGTACGGACGGGTCGCCGCGAGGAAGAGGGCGTGGAAGACGAACGGGACGCAGACGATGGCGAGCAGGATGTGCACCGCGAGAAACGGGAGGTAGACGTACGAGTAGGCGAGTTCCGGTCCAGGGAACTCCGTGGTCCCCACGTGGATCAGCCGGTAGAGGTACGCGCCGAGAAACGCGACGAACAGCGCGAACGAGGCGACCATGAAGTTACGATGGCGCGTCACGTTGTTGCGCGCGATGGCTCGCCAGCCGAGCAGGATAGTCGCGATGGCCGTCGCCGAGACGACGGCGTTGAAGTGCGGAATCGCGGCGAGGACGGCGTCGCTCGCGCGCGGGAGCGCCGAACTCGGGACGACACCGCCGACCGCGGCGAAGACGAGCGCGAGCGCGACGGCGGAGGCGACGGCGGTCAACACCGAGACGTTCTCGCGGGCCCAATCGGACATGACCGATCGTTCGGAGGCGACCCCCAAACCCGTGCCGGTTGCGGTCGACCGTCGGTCTGGGAAACTCCGGCACGGCACCCTCGAATGGAAGGGCTTTTAATCAGGGGAAAGGTAGGTGGAGACGCGACAGAACACCACGAGCGTGGGTAGCCAAGCCAGGCCAACGGCGCAGCGTTGAGGGCGCTGTCCTGTAGAGGTCCGCCGGTTCAAATCCGGTCCCACGCATCGCAGGGGTACACCCCCGAACGATGCACGGTGTTGTCTCTACGACAGCACCCACGCACAATTCCTTCCGACCGCTACGCGACGAGTGACGACTGCGTTCGGTGCTGTTTGGTGACGCGACGAGGCAGCCGGAACGAACGGGAACCGTTGACGGAAGATCAGCTCTGTCCGCCGGCAGGTACCGTCCGTATCCGTAGCCCACGGCAGCCGCTATCGGGGCGATGAGCGGAAGCGTGAACAGCGACCCCCAGACGACGATCACGGCGACGAACGAGATGGATTCGAACACCGTCGGTCTGGCGGTGCGCCAGCGGAAGACTCGATTAGCGTGGCTGTGACGCCTATCAGAGTCGTGAATACGAGTACGGAGGCGCCCCCCGAGCAGGCGCCGGCTACGGCACCGTAGCGCGGGTTCGGCTCGTCCGGCATCGTCACACGCCAGACGACAGTCGCGACGGTCAGCGCAGCGACCGGCGTGACGATCATCCCGGGGGTCGGAATGGGGCCTCCCCGGGACCCGGATCGCGAAAGGAGAGTGAAGAGGGCAAATAGCGCGGCGGCGACGTACGCCGACCCGGCGGTGGCGAGGCCCGCCCCAACGTCCCGTCGGGACACACCGAAACAGATGCTCATCTTCCGATCGACGAACGCTTTCGGTCATTCGATTACAAACCTTCGACGATCGACCGAGTCGACCGACACCGCTCACTCGCGACCGACCCGCGCTCCGCGTTCGGCGCGGTATCCACAAACTCCCCGACAGCTGTCAGTAGCGACCTGACCGATACAGAGGATGGATTGAGCACAGAGATACCGTTCGAGAACTCAGGTCGTCACCGGGAGTACCGTGGTGCCACACGGATAATCAGTTCACGCTCTTCGACAGTTCAGCCCCCGACTTGAATTTCACTTCCTCTGACACACTCGCCGCGTTCACCAAGTGTAACACTGGCGCATCCACCGCCACGTGCGTCACGAACCCGTATTCGTCGCCCGTCACCTCTAAGGTGACCTCATCCCCGGCCTCTCGTCCCGGTCGCTTCCGAAGAGTGTAGTCGACACCCCCCGACTCCGAAAGCACACCCGTCTCGACCAACTCCGCTACCGTCCCGGAATCCAACCGCGCCCCCCGCCGAGCACGCTCACCAGACACCGACCGTTTCACCAAGTCACCGAACCCGTCACCATCAGCGTCAGCCGAGTAATCGAAACAGCACTCGATACCAACCACCTCCGTCGGACCGGCCATCGACAACACTGTCACCGAATCCTCGTACAGCGCAGCGTCGTCGATGACCCATCCACCCGTGTACACGAGTTGGTCGTTGCTCTCACACCGCTGGACGTACAACAACGCCGGGAACGGACGCGGACACTGCGGCGGCTGCACCAGCACCTGATACACCAACACACCCAACCCAGACCCAGACTCCGTTGTACGAGCCCAGACACCCGGACCACACGGGTCATCATCCGCCGCAGCACACACCTTCGCAGACTTGTCTTCCGCCGTCGGTGGCGAATTGACGACCGTCACCGTCCCGTCACCACCTCGAACGACCTCAAGACGCCCACCCGTCGCCACAGGCCCCGTCATCTCCGAAACGAAGTGAGGCGTCGTCCCGCACACCGCCCCCGGATGAGCGGACGAGTCAGTATCATCACAATCACCACCATCATCCGAACCAGCAGCATACTCCGACTTCCCCCACGAGTACACCTTACCCTCACCATCTGACTCGCCCGTCAGATACGCGATGAGCCGCTCCGGCGTCACCTCCTCACGGAGACTCCCATTCCCACCCGGAACCTCCGCGTCAGGCAAACACACCGAGAACCGCTCAGCGACAATCGGTTCACCACCCAGATACGCGACGAGGTCAGCGTCCTCCTCAGAACCGTCACCGACACCATCCCCATCCGAATCTGAATCCGTATCACCCGCTCGCGTCTTCCGCTTGTTGCTCCGCGACGAATTGTAGTCCTGAGCCATCACCGCAGAAGACGTAACCCACCCCTCCAACTCGACATCCCCAAGCTGCCCGCCAGAGACCGTCGGAGTCAACCGACTCACGTGCGGGCTCCCCGGAGCCATCATAAACGTGACTTCCGTGTCATCATCATTCCAGTCTGTCCCTGCGAACACTGCCGCAGGCGACGAGCCCGTGTCCGTCACTGACGACGCAACTTGATTCAGACAGCCAGCGAGTCCCCCAACTACAATAACCCCGCTCGCTGCGAGTAGTGACCGACGGCTGACGGTCGTACGTGGCACAGTATTTCGGAGGTTGTTGCGTCTCTCTGAATACATAATCAAACAGTAGAGGGTACACGATATCATAAGTTTTCTTATATTTGTTACTTGTTAACAGGAGATTTGGAGACTGACTCGCGCCCTGTCTGTATCGCGGCATCAACGAGCTACTCAACAGCTGTCAGTAGCGACCTGAGCGATACAGAGGGTGTGTTCAGTACGCACCCTGTCGCCAGTAACCCTGCCAATTGTCGTTGAGGGTTGCCGAGTCGGCCCGGTAGACTGTGCGTATATTCCGTTAGAGACCTAATACCAATTATGGGGTAACACATATCTCACGATTGGACCATGAATAGACTCGAGTGCCCCATAGACGGATGTAGCGCGACTATCGAAGCCGAGACTGAACAAGAGGTTATGGCTCAAGCCGAAGAACACGCGAACAGTTCACACCCCGACCTCGAACTGGACGATGAGACCGTCGAAAACATCAGATCGAGTATTATACAGGTCTAAAGCCAAGGTCTGTACTGGTCGACGTATCGGTCACCAGTATTGAGCGATCACCTGTTTTCGCAGATCGGCCACACCTCGTACGACATTCGCGCTCTACATTCAGCACGGTTCGGCGGTACTCCCGATCTGCCACCGTGAGAACGACTACGCGTGTCTCATCACAAGCAACCCGGAACTGAATGGGCTGACAGGCATCGGCAAGCGCTCACGACTCTTCTCCGTACGAGTTCGACACGCTCAGCCGAACGTACCGCCGGCACCCCCTGCGATTAGCAGGACGCCAACGAACGCGAGTCCTCCACCGACGAACCGATTGTACGTTCGTCCGGCAGGACTCAACTCTCTCGGGGACCTACAGAGCGGGCTGACCCGACAGGTGGCGTCGATCACCCCCTGCGGTCTGAGGGCCGTAGCGAGTCCAGTTGCCGCCGCGAAGAATCCGATGAACAGTGCTCCCAGATTCACGATCGAATCGAATGCGGCGTCCACGTAAATCCGTTCGGGGACTACTTTCGCGGCACGCGATCGGTCCGTCGACGGCCGACTCTACTCGGTTGATACGCGCTTTGTATTCGGCACGGCTCCGAGAACATATCACCGGGTGGGGATTTCAACAGGGCCGCTGCGTTCGGATCGATCGTTTCATCTCCGAAGCCTCAGCCGCGTCGGTCCTCGCGATCCTTACGTCACCTCCGCCGGCCCACCGGCTACCGATTTAGGACTCGCCCGCCCGCGACCCCACCGCAGCCTCACGCCTCCCCGCCCTCGCCGCTCGCGCGTGTGACTCGCGGCCACCGGCGGCTTCGCCGCCGGCGACGCCGACCGCGTCTGGATTTATAAACAACGTCACCGGTTCCGGCCGCGCATCGCTCGCGCGAACTGCCACCCTTTTAGTCGCGCGCCGTCGGAGTGAGGCGTAATGAGTACGGACGCGACCCCCGAGTACGACTACGAGGAGCTGGGGCTCGTCGCCGGGCTGGAGATCCACCAGCAGCTCGACACGGAGACGAAGCTGTTCTGCGACTCTCCGACCGTCGAGCGGGACCCGGACGAGGCCGACCGGTCGATCACCCGAAAGCTCCACCCGACGAAGAGCGAACTGGGCGAGCTCGACGACGCCGCGATGGAGGAGAGCCGCGTCGACCGCGAGTTCACCTACCTCGCGTACGACACCACCTGCCTCGTCGAGGAGGACGACGAGCCGCCCCGGCGCGTCGACGGCGAGGCGCTCTCCGTGGCGCTTCAGATCGCCGACCTGCTCGACCTCTCCGTGGTCGATCAGGCACACGTCATGCGGAAGCTCGTCATCGACGGTTCGAACACCTCCGGCTTCCAGCGCTCGATCCTGCTCGGGCAGGACGGCGCCATCGAGACGGACGCGGGGCAGGTGTCGGTAGTCGACCTCATGCTCGAAGAGGAGTCCGCGAAGCGCGTCGAGGAGACCGACGACGGCGTCGTCTACTCGCTGGACCGGCTCGGCGTCCCGCTCGTCGAGATCGGGACCGGCCCGGACATCCGGAGCCCGGAGGGCGCCCGGCTGGCCGCAGAGCGGATCGGGATGCTGCTACGCTCGACGGGCGCGGTCAAGCGCGGACTCGGTACGATCCGCCAGGACGTGAACGTCTCCATCGCCGACGGCGCCCGCGTCGAGGTGAAAGGCGTCCAGGACCTCCAGGGGATCGAGGACATCGTCCGGGGGG
Source organism: Halorubrum ejinorense (assembly GCF_039522565.1). Classification (GTDB taxonomy): domain Archaea; phylum Halobacteriota; class Halobacteria; order Halobacteriales; family Haloferacaceae; genus Halorubrum; species Halorubrum ejinorense. The sequence continues at coordinate 55,922 of NZ_BAAADQ010000002.1, forward strand.
AGGTCGGTCGGCAGGCGGAACTGCTCGAAATCCGCGACGAACTGGTCGAGCGGGAGGCGAGCGTCGGCGACCGTCACGACGTGACCGACGTCTTCGCCGACACCGAGTCCGGGGTCATCCGCGGCGCGCTCGACTCCGGGGGGAAGGTCACCGCGGTCCCGCTCCACGGCTTCGACGGCCTCGTCGGCCGCGAGATCCAGTCCGACCGCCGGCTCGGCACCGAACTCTCCGACCACGCGAAGCGCCACGGCGCCGGCGGCGTCTTCCACACCGACGAACTGCCGGCGTACGGCGTGACCGAGGCCGAGGTCGCCGCCCTCCGCGACGCCGTGGGAGCCGGCGACGAGGACGCGGTCGCCATCGTCGCGGCCGACCCCGAGACCGCTGACCTCGCGATCGACGCGGCCGCCGAGCGCGCGGAGACGGCCGTCGAGGGCATCCCGGAGGAGACCCGCGGCGCCAACGACGACGGGACGACCCGGTACCTCCGCCCGCTGCCCGGCGCCGCGCGCATGTATCCCGAGACCGACGTGCCGCCGGTCGAGCCGGACCCCTCCGACGTGGAGGCCCCCGAACTGCTCGACGAGAAGGCCGAGCGGTACGCCGCGGAGTTCGGCCTCGACGCCGGCCTCGCCGAGCAGGTCGCGTTCGGCCAGCGGTTCCCGCTGTTCGAGACCGCGGTCGATTGCGGCGTCGACCCCACCTTCGCGGCCTCGACGCTCGAATCCACGACGACGGAGATCCGGCGCGACGGCGCGCCCGTGGAGGCCCTCACAGACGACCACTTCCTCGCGCTGTTCGACCTCGTCGAGGCCGGCGACCTCGCGAAGGAGGGCGTCCCCGAAGTGCTGACGACGCTCGCCGAGGACCCCGACCTGTCGGCGGCCGAGGCCGTCGAGGAAGCGGGACTGTCGGGCGTGAGCGAGGCGGAAGTGCGCGAGGCGGTCGTCGAGGTCGTCGAGCGGAACGCGGAACAGATCGAAGCCGAGGGGATGGGCGCGTTCTCCGGGTTGATGGGCGAGGCGATGGGCGCGCTCCGCGGGAAGGCCGACGGCGAGGTCGTCTCGGACGTGTTGCGCGAGGAGATCGGCAAACGGTCGTAGCGGTCCCGGGCGGCTCCGCGTTCCGCTCCGCGATCCGGACGTAGTTGCCCCCGTTCTTTAGGTGTCGCGAGACCGTCCGTCTGCCTGAGGGACATCTTAGATGGACGACTCGTCCGCGACCGATCGCTCGACCGACTCGCTCACCATCGACGAGGCCGACGACACGTCGGCCCCGCGCACGCGCAGCGACAAGGTTTCAGACGCGACGAGCCGGTTCGTCCACGGCGTCGAACTCGCCGCCGCGGCGCTGTTCGCGCTCCTGTTCGGCATCGGCGTCGTCGACCTCGCCCTCCAGATCGCGGAGTCCGTCCCGACGGGAGAGATCACGGACCCGGACGTAGTCATCAGCTTCATCGAGACGGGCCTGCTGCTGTTGATCATCGTCGAGGTGTACCAGACGGTCGTCGCGTACATCGAGCAGAGCGACACGCGGCGGATCGTCAGGCTGGTGATCTACACCGGCGTCATCGCCATGGTTCGGAAAGTGATTATCTTCCGCACCACGGAGTACTCGACGACGCAGGACGCGCTGTTCGCCGCCGTCGCCTACGGGGTCGTAATCTTGGGACTCGTCGCGCTCCTGTACGTCGAGCGCTCGGTCGGTGCCTCGCTGGTCCCGGATACGGATTGAGTCCCGGGATCAGTCCGTTAGCTCCTCGATCAGCGTGTCGAGGTCGTACGTCGCCGGCGCGCGCGACTCGTCGCGCAGGGTGGCGATGGTGAACGTCGAGTTCGTGCGCTCGACTTCGGGGATCGCCTCGAAGTCGCTGATCAGCCGCTCGACGGTGTCCGACGACGAGAGCCGCGCGAGGACGACGAAGTCCGTCTCGCCCATGGTGAAGAACGCCTCCGTGACGCCCTCGACAGCCAACAGCTCGTCGGCGAACTCCTCGTAGGGCCCCTCGTAGCTCGCGAGCACCTCGACGATGACGGTGACGCCGAGTCCGAGCGCCTCGTGGTCGAAGTCGTACAGGTCGTTCTCGATGACGCCGTCCTCGCGGAGGTTGTTCAACCGGTAGTGGATCGTCGACACCGGAATCCCCGTCTCCTCGTGGAGCCGCTCCGGACTCCCCGTGCCGAGGTCGGCGATCGCCTTCAGCAGCCGCACGTCGCGCTCGTCCATACCACCGGATCGACCTCCGTTCGGTTGTATATGTCGGCCGACAGGCTTGAATTTGAATCCAAGATATCGACGTATTTCGGGAGCGAATCGGATCAGATTCGTATGTCTGATTGTTCATATCGAATATCCGGATATCTAAGAGTGTAGTTTAACTATCACCGCGAATTTCGAACACATACTCAATGAGGTTCAGGAACTTCCTCTCTACTCCGGAATCGATCGTCGCCGCCTTCATCCTCCTCGCGACGCTTTGGGGAACCTCGTTCGTCGCCATCGAAGTCGGCCTCCACTACTTTCCGCCGCTGTTGTTCGCCGGCGTTCGATACGCCGTCGCCGGGGCGATCGTCCTCGGCTACGCCGCGGTCGCCGCGGACCGCTGGCTCCCGAGCGGTCGCGACGAGTGGCTCGGCGTCGCCGTCGCGGGCACCTTCGTCATCGCGGCGTACCACGGGTTCCTCTACGTCGGCGAGCTCCGGATCTCGGGCGCCGTCGCCGCGGTCGTCGTGAGCCTCTCGCCGGTGTTGACGGCCGTCTTCGCGGCCGCACTGCTCCCGAACGAGCGACTTGGCCCGGTCCAGATCGGCGGGTTCGCGCTCGGAATCGTCGGCGTGGTGGTGGTCGCCGACCCGACCGCCGCCGGTCTCGGGAGCGCGGCCGTCGTCGGGGTCGCGCTCGCGTTCGCCGGGGCGGTCGCCTTCTCGCTCGGCGCCGTCCTGTTGCGCCCGCTCCGCACCGACCTCCCGGTCGCGGCGCTCCAGGGATGGGCGATGCTCATCGGTGCGGGGCAACTCCTCGGCGCCGCCGCCGCGATCGGCGAGTCGCCCGCGGCGATCGTCTGGAACGGGTCGTCGATCGCGTCGCTCGCGTACCTGACGCTGCTGTCTGGCGCGTTCGCCTTCCTGCTGTACTTCGCGCTCCTCGACGCCGTCGGCCCGGCGCAGCTCCACCTCGTCGGCTACGCGGAGCCCGTCGTCGCCGCGGTCGGGAGCTGGGCCCTGCTCGGACAGCTCATCGACGGCGAGGCGCTGATCGGGTTCGTCGCGATCCTCGCCGGGTTCCTCGTGTTGGAACGACGGGAGATCGCCGACTACGTCGGTTTCGACCGGCCGAGCGGGTAGCGGCCGACGCCGTCACTCGACGTCCCGGCTTAGCCCCGCCCGGAGGTCTCGGCCGAAGTAGTGGCCGAGCAGCGCGAGCACCAGCCCGACGCCTCCGCCGACCGCGACGAGCGGGAGCCCCCACTGCGAGAGGTAGTCGATCCCGATCGGCAGGAAGCCGACGCCGAGGACGCTCGTCACCGCGCTCGTCGCGCCCGCCGCCGCCCCGGCGACCCCGGTCTCGACGTACCGGCGCGTCGAGACGACGAGTCCGAGGAGGAACGCGGCGAGGAACACGCCGCCCGCGGTCCCGATCGTCCCACCGATGAGCGGGATCAGGCTCCCGGCGAACGCCCCGACAGCGACGGTCACGAGCGCGAGCGCGAAGGCCTTCGCCGAGAACCACCGCCCCGAGACGCCGACCCGCCCGGTCCCCCCGGCGGTCGACGCTGTCGGTTCGGCGGCCGCGGCGCCGCCCGTCTCGGCGCCGCCCGCCTCGGCGTCGAACTGACCCTCGCCGCCCGCGAGGTCGTCGTCGAGGAGGTCGTCGAGGTCGTCCATCGGGTCGTCCTCGGACGACTCGCGTTCCTTGGAGGGTTGCATACCCGACGGTTCGGCCCCGCGGACTTGGCTTTTGTGCCCCGCTCGACGCCGGATGTCATGTGACACGGTACCGTCCGCCGTTTCACCGGAAACGAGGTGTCCGACCCGGACGCGCTCGGCGCTCACTCGCCGTCCGGTGATCCCGCTTCTCGCTCCGGATCGGACCGTCGGCCGCCCCACACGCGCTTGTCCACGAGCGAGACTGTCATCGGGCCCTCGACCGTGATCTGACAGGAGAGCCGCGGATAGCCGAACCGGTCGGCGAGGCGGTCGTGCCAGTGGTCGGGCGGCGGTCCGTCGCGGACGCGGACGCCGCAGGTGGCGCAGATTCCCCGCCCGCCGCAGTTGAGGCGCCGAGTCGCCCGCGCGTACGGGGACAGGCCGGCGTCGAGCAGGACCCGCCGGAGATTTCGCCCCCGATCGACCTCGAGTTCGAATCGCTCGTCGCCGTCGACGACCACGAGCGCGACCGCCTCCTCGGCGCCGACCGTCCGCGTCTCTCGGTCCCCGCGGTCGTCGTCGGACTCGACCATGGCCGACACGTACGCGCCCCGGGCACAAAGCGTTCGGGACCCCACCGAGCGTTCGGGACCCGGAACGGCTTTCGGCGCGGCCGCCGGATCGAGGGACATGGACACGCGGCGCGCGCTGCTGGACGCCCTCGCGGCCGACGACGGACCCGTCTCCGGCCCCTCCCTCGCGGAATCGCTCGGGGTCTCGCGGGCGGCGGTCTGGAAGGCCGTCGAGGGGCTCCGCGAGGATGGCTTCGCGGTCGAGTCGACGGCCGGCGGGTACGTCCCGCCCGCGGACCCCGGCTACTCGGGCCCGGGGATCGCGTTCGGGCTCGACGCCCCCTACTCCGTGGAGTACCACGACCGGATCGCGTCGACGAACGAGCGCGCCCGCGACCTCGCGGGACAGGGTGCGACCGACATCGCCGTGATCGCCGACGAGCAGACCGGGAGTCGCGGTCGCCTCGACCGCGAGTGGGTCGCGCCAAGCGGCGGCGTCTGGCTGTCGGTACTGACCCGTCCCGACGTGCCGACCGCGCGGGCGCCGCTCTTCACCCTCGCGGCCGCGGTGGCGACGACGGACGCCGCCCGCGAGGCCGGCGTGGGCGCGCACATCAAGTGGCCGAACGACGTGCTCGTCGGCGGCGGAGACGGCGAGTCGGCCGGCCGCGGCGGGCGGAAGCTCGCGGGAATTCTCACCGAGATGGAGGGCGAGGCCGACCGGGTCGACTGGCTCGTCGTCGGGCCAGGTGTCAACGCCAACATCGACCCCGACACGCTGCCCGAGGGCGCGACGTCGCTGTCGGCGGAGTGCGGCACCCCCGTCGACCGACGGCGATTCGCCGCCACGCTGCTCGAACGTTTCGCGGAACTGACGGGCTCGCCCGAGGGCCTCGACCGGATCCTGCCGGCGTGGCGCGAGCGTTCGAGCACGATCGGTCGGCGCGTTCGCGTCGACACCGCGAACGGCTCGGTGGAGGGGACTGCCGTCGACATCGCGGGACCGGGCGCGCTGGTCGTCGAGACCCGGGAGGGTCGGCAGCGAGTCCACGCCGGCGACTGCGAACACCTCCGCGACGCGGAGTGAGAAGCGAGCCGGCAGGAGGCGTCGACCGCGGCGCGACCGCCCCGGATCCTCACCCCGTTTCGGTCGCGTCGGAGGCCGGTCCGTCCGTCCCGCTCGCGGCCGCCGACTCGGCGGCACTCGGGGCGTCCCCGTCGCCGATCCGGACCGTCAACACCGGGACCGACGAGCCGCGGACGACCTTCTCGGCGACGCTGCCGAGCAGGAGTCGGTCGATCCCGCCGCGACCGTGGGTCCCCATCACCACGAGGTCGCAGCCGGCGTCCTCGGCGTCCGTGATGATCTCGCGGCTCGGCGTCCCCTCGACGACCGCGGTCTCGACGTCGACGCCGCGGTCCGCGGCCAATTCTCGCACCGTCGACAGCGCGGCCTCCGCGTCGTCGTAGAGCAGGTCGCCGACCCCTTCCCACGTCGTCTCCATCGGCATGCCGGCGTACCGGGCGGTGTCGACCACGTAGATCGCTCGCACCGACGCCCCGTGGACCGCGGCGAGGTCGAGCGCGTGACAGACCGCCAACTCCCCCTCCGAGGAGCCGTCGGTCGGGACCGAGATCCGGTCGTATAGTGGCATGTTCACGTGTACCATGGACTCGGCCACTGATAACCCTTTGCGGTTCTTGCCGGTTTCACGACGGAGTTCCCAGTCGGTCGGCGGCGATCTCGGACGACCGCCGTGACTCGGTCGCGACGGGTCAGTAGCGACGCGGCGGCGCCGTCGAAACTCAGTCGTCGAGGTACGGTCTCTCGATCTGTTGGTCGCCCCCGATGAGCGTCGTCAGCCACCGAGTGACCACTTCGAACACCGCGACGAGCGGTCCCAGTGCGCGTTCGACGTACGAGATCGGGCGAGCGACGCGAAGGCTCCACGACTCGGCGTGACCAAGCCCGTAGGACTTCGGCACGATCTCCGCGAAGACGAGGATGAGAACGCTCACCGAGAGCGTAGCTATCACGACGGTGAGTTCGGCAGGAACGAACCGCGCAACGAGGAGCGTGACGATGCTGGTGATGGCGATGTTGACGATGTTGTTACCGACCAGCAGGGTAACGAGGAGCCGATGCGGATTCGCGCGGAGCTCGTCGAGCGTGCGGCTTTCTCTCGTACCGTCCTCGGTACCGGTCCGTGTCGGTTCATCCGGCAGCGAGAAGATGGCTGACTCACTACTCGAAAAGAACGCGCTCAGTAACAACAGGATCGCGACGGCGACGAGCGAGGGTGCCAGAATCGCGTACGAGACCATAGCTACCGTTTACTCTGTGACTGTTTGAACCCTTGTGATAGATTCGCACGTCCACCGGTCCGCCATCACCCGAGGCTTTCCGCGGAGCCAGTGTTTCCGGGGAACGACCCGTGGCGGAGACACGCCCCTCTTCCCCTCTCCTCCCTTCTCGCCGTTCCGACCGACTCCGCTGCGGGGCGATCAGCGCGCCGACAAGACCTCTGTGACCACGGGCGAGACGTCGGCGAGAAAGTCCCGCAGGTTCGACGCGCTCGCGGCGTCGACGCCGATGATCACCCCGGACGACGGCTCTCGGTAATGGAGGAGGAGCCACTCGTCGTACAGCAGCAGCGAGCATCGATGGTCGCCGAACGGGAGCGTCCGTCTCGCGGTCCCCTCGGTACAACATCGTCGAATCTTCGCCACTGCGGGGTGCGACTCGGTTATCCTTTCATCGGAGCGCCGGAGGACGCGTTTCGCAGCGGCCGAGACGTACAGGAGCTCGCTCGTCTCGTCGCGATACACGAGCGTCAAGTACAGGTACTCGCCGAGTTCGTGACGGAGGCGTCGCACGAGCGTCTGCTCACCGGAGGGGAAAGCGCCGTCCGAGGGGGACATATTCCGAATATCTGTGACAGAATAATAACTATTCCGGATGCTGCGGGGGCCAACCACGCTCAGCGATACAGTTTCTCTTAAATAACGTGTTAATAATGTAGTGCCATGTTTGCGGCATTCCCGAGCGCGTTGACCGGCACGTCACCGACGGTGGTTCTCGCCGTGTTCGGTGCGCTGGTCCTCGGGGCGACGATTCCGCGTATCATTCGCCCCCATGACTAGGTCGGTCAATGTCGATGCGTTCCGGAACTACCCACGGTGTTCCAGTATCGACTGGCACACGGACGTTCCGGTGAGAAACCCGGCAGAGTAGCGCTCTGCCTTCGCAGTGCGGTTCTGTCGAACCCCGCTTTTGTTGCCCCCTCGCGACCGGCAGAGGAACCGAGGCCCGCCATCGGAATCGAGACGGCCGCCGCTGCGAACGCGGGGATCGAAACGACGACGACTGCGCGACGCGGAGTGACACCCGTCCCCGATTCGGCGGATCTCAACGGGGGTGACCCGACCGTGACGAGGGGCGCGTTTATGCCTCGTCCCGCCGATATGAGAGTATGACCGACGAAATCCACCTGTCCCGGCTCGAACCGACTCTCGAAGAACGGTCGTACCCCGTCGAACGCGAGGCGCTCGCCGACTCGTTCGCGGGCACGACGGTGCTCTTCGCCGACGGCGACGCCGACCTCGGCGGCCTGATCGACGACGTCGATCAAGAGCGCTTCGAGAGCGCCACCGACGCGTTCGCGGCGCTTCAGAACGTGCTACCGGTCGAGGCGGTCGGCGAGCCGGGCCAGTCGGACGGCGACGCCTGAGGTCGAGAGCTGGGCGCCGTTCGCTGCGCGTCCGTCGAGCGCCCTCGTGACCGATCCCCACGCCACGGCGCGTCTCGCATCGCTTTTTACGCCGCGTCGCCCACCGGTGGTAATGAGCTACCGGATCGGTCTCGTCGGCAAGCCCTCCGTGGGGAAGTCGACCTTTTTCAACGCCGCGACGATGAACGACGTGCCCGAGGGCGCGTACCCGTTCACGACAATCGACCCGACCGTCGGCGAGGCGTACGTCCGCGTCGACTGCGCCGCGCCCGAGTTCGACGAGACCTGTACGCCGAGCGTCGGCGTCTGCCGCGAGGGGACGCGGTTCGTCCCCGTGAAGCTGGTCGACGTGGCCGGGCTCGTCCCGGGCGCCCACGAGGGCCGCGGGCTCGGCAACCAGTTCCTCACCGACCTCAACGAGACCGACGTGTTGATCCACGTCGTCGACTTCTCGGGGAAGACCGACATCGAGGGCGAGGCGACCGAGGGCCACGACCCGCGCGAGGACATCGACTTCCTCGAAGAGGAGCTCGACGCGTGGTACCTCGACGTGTTGGAGAAGGGCTTAGAGAAGTTCGAGACGCGGTATCACGGCGCAGACGCGGCCATCGAGGCGGAACTGGCCGACCAGATGTCCGCGTTCGGGACCGACAAAGACCGGATGAAACGGACCATCCTCGCGCAGGGGCTCGAACTCGACCCCGAGACGTGGGACGAGGCGGACCGGGTCGAGCTGGCCCGCGAGATCCGCAAGCGCACGAAGCCGATGGTGATCGCCGCCAACAAGATGGACACCCCCGAGGCGCAGGCCAACTGGGAGGCGATCACGACCGACCCCGACTACGACCACCTCTCCTTCGTCCCCGCGAGTGCCCACGCCGAGAAGGCGCTGAAGAACGCGGACGACGCCGGCGTCGTCGACTACACGCCCGGCGACGACGCGTTCGACGTCGTCGGCGACGTCTCCGGCGAGCAGGCGGCGGGCCTCGATCAGATCGGCGAGTTCGTCGCGGACTACGACGGCACCGGCGTTCAGGCCGCGCTCGAGTCGGCCGTCTTCGACGTGCTGGGCTGTATCGCCGTCTTCCCGGGCTCCGCGAACGGCAGCAAAGACGAGAAGGGCGTCTTCCGCGACTGCTTCATCCTCCCCGAAGGGTCGACCACGGAGGACTTCGCGTACCACATCCACTCCGACATCGGCGAGGGGCTGCTCCACGGCACCGACTGCCGGAGCGGCCGGCAGGTCGGCACCGACAACGAGCTCTCTCACCGCGACGTGATCGAACTGGTCTCGACGAAGCAGGCGGCGCCCTGAGACGCCGATCAGCTATTACCGTCGGCGTCCAACTCCCAACGCATGGAACGCACCGTGACGGTCGAACCCGAGGCCGGACTCCACGCGCGACCCGCCTCGAAGCTGGTACAGACGGCGAACCGATTCGACGCCGAGGTGTCGGTCGGACGCGCGGCCGACGGCGCCGACGGCCTCGTTCGCGCCGACAGCATACTCGCCGTGAGCGGCCTGAACGTCGGACACGGCGAGTCGGTCCGCGTGGTCGCCGAGGGGCCCGACGCCGGGGCGGCGCTGGACGCGGTCTGCGAGCTTCTCGCGTCGCCTCTCGACGGCGGAGACGAGGGGGAGGGTGACTCCGGGAACGCCGACCCGGAAGCGGGTGACGCGTCGTGAGGGGGCTCGACGGCGTCGGCAGCACGCCCCGCTCCGGCGTCGGCACGGCGCGCTGGTACCGACCCGACGCCGACCTGACGCTCCCGGACCGCCCCGCCCCCGAGTCCGTCGACACCGAGGCCGAACTCGCGCGGTACGGGGCGGCTCGGGACGCGGCTCGGGCGGCCCTCCGCGACGCTCGCGACCGGACGGCCGAGCGCGTCGGCGAGGACGAGGCCGCGGTGTTCGAGGCGCACGAGAGCTTTCTGGACGACCCGACGATCGTCGAGGACGTCGAGGGCGCGATCGGCGACGGGACGCCCGCGGTCCACGCCGTCGACGACCGATTCGGCGAGGCGGTCGCGCAGTTCGAGGAGATGGACGGCCGGATGGCCGAGCGGGCCGACGACCTCCGCGACGTGCGAGACCGACTGCTCCGCGCGCTCCTCGACGCGGAAGCCGACGAGCCGTCTGGAGCGACCGCGACCGATCGCCCCGAACCGGACGACGGACCGGGTGACCCCGGTGACGGACCGGTCCACTCCGGCCCCGCCCGATCCCCCGCCGACCTCGGCGCCCTCCCGACCGGCACGGTCCTGCTGGCGGAGCGGCTCACGCCGAGTGACACCGCCGCGCTCGACCCCGACGCCATCGCCGGGATCGCGACGGTCGAAGGGGGCCGCACGTCTCACGCCGCGATCATCGCGCGGTCGCTCGCCATCCCCGCGGTGGTCGGCGTCGGCGAGGCGCTCGAATCGGTCGCCGACGGGGAGACGGTCCTCGTCGACGGCGACGCCGGACGAGTGATCGTCGACCCCGACGAGGAGCACCGTGCTGCGGCGGAGGAAGACGGTCCGGACGCGATTACAGCGCGTGTCGAGACCGCCGACGGGCGACCGATCGAGGTCGCGGCGAACGTCGGCGGCGAGACCGAACTGGGGCCGGCCGCCGAGCGCGGCGCGGACGGGGTCGGGCTGTTCCGCACCGAGTTCCTCTTCATCGACCGCGAGTCACCGCCGACCGAGGCTGAACAGTACGAGGCGGTCACGGCCGCGCTGTCGGCGTTTCCGGACGACCGCGTCGTCGTCCGAACGGTCGACATCGGCGGCGACAAGCCGGTCCCGTACCTGGATCTCCCCGAGGAGGAGAACCCGTTCCTCGGTCGGCGCGGCGTCCGGCTGTCGCTCGGCGAGCACGCGGCCCTCTTCGAAACGCAGCTCCGGGCCCTGCTCCGCGCGGCCGCCACCGAACACGGCGACCGGCTCGCCGTGATGTTCCCCCTCGTCAGCCGAGTCGAGGAGGTCGAGCGAGCGGTCGAGACCGTCGAGTCGGTCGCGGCCGACCTCGCGGCCGAGGGCGTGGACCACGCGGTCCCGGAGCTGGGGGCGATGATCGAGACGCCGGCCGCGGTGTTCGTCGCCGACGCGCTCGCGGAGCGGCTCGACTTCCTGAGCGTCGGGACGAACGACCTCGCTCAGTACGTGATGGCCGCCGACCGCGGCAACGACGCCGTCGCCGACTACCACGACCCGCTCCACCCTGCGGTGTTGCGCGCGCTCGACCGCACCACCGCGGCCGCCGCGGACGCCGACGCGTGGGTTGGAATGTGCGGCGAGATGGCCGGCGACCCGGCGCTGACCGAGCTGCTCGTCGGGCTCGGCTTCGACGAACTCAGCATGAGCGCGGTGACGGTGCCCGAGGTGAAGGCCCGGGTCCGCGCGGTCGACAGCGGCGCCGCGGCGGCGCTGGCGGACGACGCGCTCGCCTGCGAGACGCGACGAGCGGTAACGGACGTGCTCGATCTCGACGACCGAGCGGAATAATCCGAGACAGAGAGCGTCGCCCCGCCCTACAGCTTCTCGATGTCCCGGGCCGCCTCGGCCTGCTCCCGGACGGAATCGACCGTCGCGGACGGGTCGGTGGCCGCCACCGCCGCGTTGACCGCGCCCTCGAGGACGGGCGCGTCGGCGATCACCGCCTCGGCGTCGCTCAGTTCGACGGCGACGTCGGCGTTCATCACCGCGCTGCCGAGGTCGACGAGGACGACCACGGGGTCGGTCGTCGTCTCCCCGCCGCCGCCGCCCCCGTCGCCGCCGGCCGCGGCGTCGATCGCCGTCTCGATCGCGTCGGGGACGGTGCCGATCCCGCCTTTCCCGTCGCCGCCGACCGGCTCGATGCGGGTGTCGCCCGCCATCTCGGCGGCGATCTCCGCGATCCCCTCGGCCGCCCGCTCGCTGTGTGAGACGACGACGATCCCGACCATCAGGCTCCCTCCGGCTCCGCCTCGTCGGGGTCCTCGTCCGGGATCGTCGGCGAGGAGGCGTCCGTCTCCGGCACGTCGACGCCGAGTCGGTCGGCGGCGACGGCGAGGAGCTCCTCCGCGATGAACAGCGTGCTCGTCGCGCCGGGGTCCTGGTGGCCGACCGAGCGCCAGCCGAGATACGAGGCGCGGCCCTTCCGGGCGCGGAGCGGGACGGTGAACGCGACGCCGCGCTCCGCGGCGTCGACCGCCTTCGCGAGCGCCTCGATCGGGGGGAGGTCGTCGACCTCGATCGACTTCTTGAACGTGTGGACCGCGGGCGTCAGCGCGTCCACCATCGTCTGGTCGCCGACGCGCGCGTCGCCTCTGTCCTCGACTTTCTCTAGGTACGTCTCGGCGAACGCGACCGCGGTTTCGGCCGTGATCCCGTCTTCGAGGTCGCCGGCCGCGAACACGAGCGAGCCGCCGAACAGCGGGCCGGAGGCCCCGCCGACCTCGGCCATCAGCGTCTTGCCGACCGTCTTCGCGACCGTCTCGGCGTCCGGGTCGTCGAGGTCGCTCGCGGCCGCCGCCGCCTCGGCCCAGCCGCGCGCCATGTTCCCGCCGTGGTCGGCGTCGCCGATGGCGGAGTCCAGCTCCGTCAGGTGGTCGCGCTCCGCCTCGATGCGTTCTGCGACGGCCTCGACCGCCGCGACGACCGTCGCGCCGTCCTCGGTCATTGGACGGACATGGCCGGGGTGTCGGCCGGCGCCGCGAACAGCTCCTTCAGCTCCTCGTCGACCGCACACACCGTGATCGACGCGCCCGCCATGTCGAGGGAAGTCATGTAGTCGCCGACCCAGGCGTCGTGCGTTTCGAGGCCGCGTTCGCCGAGCAGCTCCTGAAGCCGGCGGTTGACCACGAACAGCTCCATCTGCGGCGTGGCGCCCATCCCGTTAACGATCGTGAGCACCTCCTGTCCCTCGTCGAGGTCGAGGTCGTCGAGGACCGCCTCGGTCAGTTCGTCCGTGACCTCGTCGGCGCTCATGGTCCCGGTGCGTTCCGTGCCCGGCTCCCCGTGAATCCCGATCCCGAGTTCGATCTCGTCGTCGCCCAGATCGAAGGTGGGCTCGCCCTTCTCGGGGGTGGTACAGGAGGTGAGCGCGGTGCCCATCGTCCCGACGTTGTCGACCACCTTCTCGGCGACGCGTTTCACCTCGGACAGGTCTGCGCCCTGCGCGGCCTTCGCGCCCGCGGCCTTGTGGACGAGGATGGTCCCGCAGACGCCCCGCCGGCCGGAGGTGTACAGCGAGTCCTCGACCGCCACGTCGTCGTCGACCACGACGCTCTCAACTTCGACGCCCTCCATCTCCGCGAGTTCGATGGCGGTCTCGAAGTTCATCACGTCGCCCTCGTAGTTCTTGATGACAGCGAGGACGCCGTCGCCGGCGTCGCAGGCGCCGATCAAGGCTTCGAACTCGTCGGCCGTCGGCGAGGAGAACACGTCGCCCGCCGCCGCGCCGTCTAACATCCCGTCACCGATGTACCCGGCGTGGGTCGGCTCGTGGCCGCTGCCGCCGCCGGTGACGATCCCCACCTTCCCGTCTACCGGCCCGTCGTCGCGGACGAGCACTTGCGTTCCGTCGAGGCGTCGCAGGCGGTCGGGATACGCCGCGGTCATCCCGTCGAGCATCTCGTCGACGACGTCGTCCGGATCGTTGATCAGCTTCTTCATGATCGATCAAACTGACTCGCCCGGACCGGTTAAACGTAGTGGGGGCTTCTGGTCGTCGCTCTCCGTCGCTCGCCGGTCAGTTCGGTTCGACGGTGACGGTCTCGCACTCCGGACAGCGGTAGACCCCGGCGTCGGTCCGGTCGGGCGACGCGAACTGGTGGTCGTTCTGACAGACGCCGCCGGACTCGATGGCGGTCGTCGGGTCGAGGTCCCTCGACTCGCAGGCCGGACAGACGTAGGTCCCGTTCCCGACTTCAGTCGGCGCGGCGAAGTGGTGGCCCTTCAGACAGCGGCCGCCCTCCTCGACGCCGTCCGTGCCCGGCGTGACGTTCTTCGCGTTACAGGTCGGGCAGTAGTAGGTGCCGTCGCCCGCGCGCTTCGGCGACGCGAAGCGGTGCCCGTTCGAACAGGTCCCGCCGTTCTCGAAGAGGTCCATGTCCGGCCCACGGAGAACGGCGTCTAAACTGCTGTGGTCGTCGTCGTTCCGGGATCTCGAAACGAGCGACCCGTGCCCGTCGCGGCCGATCGCGGCGTCTCACAGCGACCGTCGAGAGGTCGGCTCGTCCGACCCTCGAACCGCCCGGGATACGACTCCGTGCCGACGGCCAGTGTCACGCCCTCAGACGTCACGTCGTACCTGCGGCTCTCCGCGAATATACATCTAATGTCCGACATAACCCAGAGAACTATTTCCCCGTCCGAATGCGGAGTGCGTCGTTCCGGCGTCGGCGACGCACAAAGGCGCGTTTGACCCACCACCGTCCTTTTCGAACCGGTACCCCTCGTCCTCGACATGAACAGGCGGACGTATCTCGCGGCGGTGTCCACCGCCAGCGTCGCCGCGGCGGCAGGCTGTAGCGCCGTTTCGGACACGCAGACGATCTCCGAGCCGACCGTGGACGCGGACTCGCCGGGGCGGAAGACGCTCGTCTTCGAGGCGGACGACGGGGAGGTGGGCCACGTCGGCGTGGACGGGACCGTCGACTCCGGCCGGATCGACCTCTCGACCGAGATCTGGCACCGAGAGGGGACGCGCGTCTCGTCGATCAGGCTGAACGTCTGGACCCCCGATCCGGCGACGGGATCGCCCGCGAGAGTCGCGGTCGTCTCTCCGGTCGAGGGGGACAGTTCTCCGCCGCCGTCGATCTCATTGTACACGCCCGATCGCCGGCCCGGCACGGTCGTCGAGATCACGGACTTGGACGACCTCGCGGACGAGACGATCAGCACGCTCGGTCTCGTCGTCATCCCCGCCGCAAGCGAGGACACGGAGTTGCGGATCCGCGCGACCGTCGAACTCACGGGGTCTGGCGTTCTCGGGAGCGACTACACGCTCGACGGGGAGCTTCAGTTGGCGTACCCGGCGCTCGCCGAACGGTAGCTGCGGCCCGGTCGCCGGTTCGGTCGGTGTGGCCGAGGGGTCGTCCGGCTGTGTCGGCGAGTCGTCCGGCTATGTCGGCAAGCCACACGACCGGGCCGATGAGCCGACCGGCGGCGCGTCTCCTCCGGGCGCGGAGCGCTCGCCGCGACCGCCGCTCGGTCACTCAGTTCGAGTCGAACACGGCCGCGAGCGCCGTGCTCGCCCCCTCGTGAACGCTCACCCCGTGCCCGACGAGCACGTGTTCGGGCTCCCACGCGGCGAGCAGCTCCGGAGCCTCCTCGACAGCCGGGTGAAGACCGAGCGTATCGCCCTCGGCTCCGAACGCGGGGAGCGTCCCGAGCGTCTCCGGCACGACGAGCGTCGCCGTCGACCCGTTCCACAGGACGGCCTCCTCCCACTCGTCGGAGCGGGTCAGTTCGCGGACCGCGTAGTCCGTTCCGGCGAGCGTCTCTCCGGTCGCCTCGGCGTCCGCGTCGAGTTTCTCCCGAGTCAGCTCCATCCAGCCCGGCACCGAGACCGCGACGTCGTGTCTGTCCGCCACCGCCGCGGCGTCGCGCGTGTGTCGGTCCTGAAGGACAGCGACACCGGCAACGTCGCCGAGTTCCCCCAGCGCGTCGTCTAACCCGTCTGCGTCGACGGGGTCGATCACCCAGACGCCGGCGTCCGTCGCGAGCGCGTGGCTCGCTCGCTCCGCGTCCTCCTCGGGGTGTGCGATCCAACTGAACCCGCCGCTCCACTCGGTCACCGCACCGATACCCGCGTCGTCCGCGCCGGTCTCGTCAGTCACGTGTCACCGAACAGGGCCGACGACCATACGTCTGTGGGCGGGATCGGGTCGCCTCCTCGCGAACCGGACGACCGAAATCCCTCAGCGACGGGCTCGGTGCGCGCCCGGTCTGGCGTCCCCGCCAGGTGGCGGCTGGGGACTCGGCCGGCCTCCCGAGTCGACAGACGCGGAGCCGTGACGCCTCCGTCCCGCCGGAGCCACTGGTTCCATTCCGGTCGCGGCGGTGGCGATCGCATGGAACTCGCACCCGGCCTGTCCGGACTTCCGCTCGACGTCTCGACGGGCGACCGCGAGATGCGGCTCAACCCGGTCGCCGTCGAGACGCCCCGGGGGCTGCTCCTCCTCGACGTGGGGCTGCCCGAGCGGGCGGACGTGCTCGCCGACGCGCTCGCCGCGTCGCGGACGCTCTGTTTCTACGGTAGATACGTCGACGCCGGGAGCGACCGGCTCGACGAGCTACTCGCCGAGCGGTAGGGAGTCGAGTCGGGGGACGCGCTTCGGCGTCCGGAGACAGCGCCTGGTACGGCCGTTCGCGAATCGGCTCTCCGCGCCTGTGGTTTATCAACGGTTTTGTCCGTCCAGCCACAACGACCGGTATGGAATTCGACTTCCCGCGGTCAGTCGTCCCGCTCGCCGCGATCGTCGCCGTCGCCTCGATCGGGCTCACGAGCGTGATGACGCCCTCGACCGTGTTCATGATGGTCCTGCCCTCGATGATCGTCTTCTCGGTCGTCGCGTTCTTCTTCGGGATGAAACACGGCGAGTTCCGCGCGAGCCCCTAGGCTCCGGTCGGGGGCGCCCACCAGAGGCGCGCAACGCGGCCGAGCGCGACGGTGCCCGCCACGTTGCCCGTGACGCTTACTCGCGGAACGGCCACGGCGAGACACCCACTCGTGCGGACGCGTCTTGCTACCCGGGAACGCGAAGCGCGTGAGTCGGGGGGACGTCGCGACCGGAGCGCTTTCCGACGCGAACGGCTCGGAGGCGTCGACGACGGCTCAGCTGAACAGCGCCCCGTCACCGACCGGCCGAGCGGCCGAGCTGGTCTCCGGAGAGGACGGGAACCCGTCGGATCCCTTCGAGCAGGCTTTGTTGAAATCCTCATTAGTTGATATTTTCATATCCTCAATCGCTCAGTATAGAGGATGCATTCCTCATCAAGGAGTTCCAGTTCGACTCCAAACTGAGGATGTAGAGACTACGTCTTCTTATTTGGAAGCGACCAGCGGGAGGAGGAGATGGTCGGGCGCATTCCCTACCGGTGTATCATTCCCAGTATTCGACTGCGAACGTCATCAGGGGAGTCGAACGTTTGGTCGTCCGTTGAGGCAAGTACTTCTTCGAGAGTTTTCGTCCCGTGTTGGGTTTCGATGCCGTAGTCGCCGTAGGCCTCGACCAATTCGTTCGTCGTGGTCGGATATTCTTCGGCTTCGAGTTCGTTATCAAGTTCACCAAGCCGCTCGTCAGGGTCGCCGGGCATTGCTTTGTCTTCCTGATCGCGGTCACGTGTTTCCTCCCGTTTCCGCTCTGGTTCGCGTCGCTCTTCGTCATCTGGCATATCTCTCCGTAGGCGATGGAACCGGATAACGGTGTGGTCGCTCCCTGATGTGCCCATCTTGAACACGATGAGAATACCCTCGGTGTATTGATGACCGCTGAACGAAGCTCGTCGTAAATCTGCTTTCGCAGAACACCCGAAAATTCGACGCCTCTCCTATCAGAACCAACCAGTAAGCATACATTCCTCTGCGACCAGCTGTTTCAGCTCAGTTTGTGTCTGAAGAATAGGATTTCAACAGAGCCTTCGACCACGAATCGGCCTGATACCCGACCGCCCACACGCCGATTAAAGGCCCCAAAGGACGGTGATCCCGACCGTCGCGACGACGGCGAGCAGCAACTGGAGCGGGCCACCGACCCGAAGGAAGTCGGTGAACCTGTACCCACCGGGGCCGTACACCATGAGGTTCGTCTGGTAGCCGACTGGCGTCATGAACGACGTCGCGGAAGCGAACATCACCGCGAGCAGGAACGCGAACTCGTTCGCGCCCAGTTGGGACGCCGCGTCGACCCCGACCGGAATCATCAACACCGCCGTCGCCACCGGCGT
This sequence comes from Halorubrum ejinorense, assembly GCF_039522565.1. GTDB lineage: Archaea > Halobacteriota > Halobacteria > Halobacteriales > Haloferacaceae > Halorubrum > Halorubrum ejinorense. Next base: position 74,009 of record NZ_BAAADQ010000002.1, read on the forward strand.
AATGACGCTCGCCAGCACCCCCGAAACGGCGTACAGAACGAACAGCACACCGACGAGCGGGAGGGACCCCTCCGTCGCGACGAGAAAGTTAGAGATGAGGGCCGCGCCTCCGGTCGCCTCGAGCGCGATACCGAGCGGAATGACGCCCGCCAGCAGGAAGATGACGTTCCACGAGACCGCGTCGTACGCGTCCGGGGTGGTCAGACACCCCGTGACGACCATCGCAACGACCCCTATCAACGCGGCGATGACGATCGGGAGGACATCGAGCGCAGCGAGGCCGACGACGCCGGCCAGAATCCCGATCGCGAGCGGCGCCTTCGGAGAGAGCGGCGCGATCTCGTCGACGTCCGCGTCGGCCAGGCGCTCCACGGCGCGCTCGTCGGCGACGAGGAGGTCCCCCGTCTCCGTGAAGTACCGGATGGACGCCGGCGTCGTCCGCACCAGTAGCAGGTCGCCGGCCTGTAGCGTCCGGTCGTCGACGTCCGTTCGGAACAGGTCGCTCCCGCGGCGGATGGCGAGGACGCTGGTCTCGTGATAGTCGTGAAGTCCGGTCTCGGTGACGGTCTCGCCGACGAACGGCGAGTCCTCTAAGACGACCGCCTTCGCTAAGGTGCCCTCCGTGGCAGTCGACTCGAACGTCTCCTCGGTCACTCGCTGTTGTACCCGCTTGTTGAGGGCCGCCTCCTTGCGGAACTGATCGATCGTCTGTAGCGACCCGTGGACGATCAGCGTGTCACCGGCCTCGATGAGGCGGTCGGAGTGCGGACCGGCGTACGCCGCGCCGTCCCGGCGCGCCTGGAGGACGCGGGTGTCCGGATACTCGCGGTCACACTCTTCGACGGAGAGGCCGACGAGGGGCGAATCCGCCCGTACCCGCATGGAGGTCAGGTAGTCGGCGATTTCGAACTCCGCGATCGGGTCGCTGTCCACGGGAACCCGAGCCGGCGTGAGTCGCCACCCGACGGTGAGGAGGTACGCGAGCCCGACCGTCAGGAGGACCAGCCCGAGGCCGCTGAACTCGAACATGCCGATCCCGTCCCGGCCGTCGATGAGGAGGCGAGCGAAGTCGCTGGCGAGGATGTTCGTCGACGTGCCGATGAGCGTGAGCGTCCCGCCGAGGATGGCGGCGTACGACAGCGGCAACAGGAGCTTCGAAGGGCTGAGCTCGGTCGTCTCCGCGAGTTCCGTGACCATCGGAATGAAGACGGCCACGACGGGCGTGTTGTTCACGAATCCCGCGATCGGGCCGGTCGTACAGACGGTCGCGACGAGCGCGCGGAACTCCCTGCCCGCGGTGAAGTCGGCGAGGTAGACCCCGAGCCGTTCGACGACGCCCGTGTTCTGGACGCCGGCGCTGAGCATGTACATCGCGATGATCGTGACCGTTGCGGGGTTCGCGAACCCCGAGATGGCGGCCCGCGGACCCACGCCGGTCCACGGTTCGAGGACGACGAGCGCCGCGACGACGCCGATGGCCGTGACGTCGTTGGGCACCACCTCGGTGACGAACGCGACGAGCACCAGCGCGATGAGAGCGAAGACCACGGTCGCGCCCGTCACCTCGAAAACTGCCATGTCCCTGCCGACTCGGGTCGCGGCCTTGACTGTTGTCCCGCCTCGTTCGGTCACCGACTCGGCGGTCGGCGCGGACGAGCGTCGCGAGCGCTGTCGGATTTACGAATCTGGGGAGAGTACCTTGCTGGTGAGCTACGACCCGGCGACCGTCGGTCGGTACGAGAAGCTCGTCGAGCCGTGGGCGACGGACCGCTACCCCCTCACGCTCGACTATCCGGTCGTGGACGGGCTCAAGTTCGACGCGGCCGACGAGGACGGCCGTCCGTGGGACGTGAAGGGGTCGATGGTGAACGGAGTTCGACCGACGTTCAAGTTCTGGGAGGACCAGCACGAGACGCTCGCGAACGCTGACGGCGGGTATGCGCTCGTGTGGTACCGAGCGGAAGGGAGAGAGATAACTGTCGTGTCGTCGCGGACTGTGAAGGCCCGGGACTTAGAAATCACGAACTGGACGAATCCAGGGGACACGCACTATCGGAGTCACTCTCGGGAGGCGCAAATCAACCCGGGAAGAATCAGGCCGTAATGTACATACTGGCACTGTTGAAATTCTTATGAACTGTGAGGATCGGCGTGCGAGATACAGAGGTTGTGTTCAGCAGAGGCCATGTTCTATTCGAGAAAGCTAGTTTGATGATCTATTTTATATTCTCCTCGTCAATTTTGGGATACAATATTATCCCAAACTATTTGTAGTCTGCTCTCTGGGATACAGGTGGGATACAATGGCAGACAGAAAAAACATCAAAGTCAGTCCGGACACCCACGAGCGACTCAGCGACACAAAACCAGACAACAGCACTTGGGATGGCTTTCTTCATCATTTGCTGGATGCTTATCATGACCCGCGGCCCAGAATCCCGCGCTGGGGTACAACGCTTGAAGAGACGGGATCGTTGAGCCATGACGATCGAGAAGAACTCGCGGAACAGGCCCGAGAACTCCAAGGTCAGGTCAATTTCAAAGAGTTGCTACAGGAGACGGATGATACCTCTGAATCATCGGCAGCCCTAATCGCGGAGTTGACCGCCAACCGTGTCGTCGAGAAGTTAGAGGATAAAACGGATGTCTGACCAGTTTCCGATTCACGAGGATTTGAATGAGCTTGACGGCAGAACTGTCTACAAGTCGAGTAACTGGTGGAAAGCAGTGGTGCTGTATGAGGGATTCAGTGGGCGCAAAATCAGTATTTATCTCTGGAAACAGAAGGAAGGCAGTTGGAAGAGAAAACAGAAGTATGTCATTGAGTCTGAAGACGACTGGGAAGCAGATCAAGAAGCCGTCCAATCCTTAATTGAGGGACTTACAGAGTCATGAGATCGCACATTTCCTTCTTACAGACTATACCCATCCCCATTACGCGTTCTGATACATGTGCGCGCTGTATTCAGCACGTCTTCAACAATATATCTCCGATCGAGGATTTCAACAGAGTCGAATAAGCCTAATTATCCAAGGTGTTATTTCCGACCCAATTTTTCGCCGAGCCCGGCGCTTGGGTTTTTAATGGGGTATCACTCGTCGACCGTCTTGTCGCCGGCTAAAAGCCGGCGGCTGTACGCAATGACATCTGAGACCGCAATTGAGGCGTTTCGAATAGCCATCGTAATTATCGTGGGCGTCTGGGTCCTGCTCCAGACGGTGGCGATCCTTTTCTAGGATCAAGAAGGGGTGCTGTACCCCATTTGGCTTATTCGGCCAAAGTTAGTACAACATCACCAGCATCTGGAGCAACACCCAAGCACCGACGGTTATTACAATGGCTGTTCTGACCAGATCTATCGTTTTATCGACTCTCATAGTTCGTGTCATCGGTTATCCCGACAACAAGTCTGCCGACGAGAGAATTATTGTTAAAAACCCAAGCGCCGGGAAGTCAAAGCGCATCCAATTGAGTATCCATCAGTCTCACAACATAGCCACAATCGATGATGATTCTCTATCCGATTAGGATTCACCTCGTGACGGAAGCCCAATAGACAGTAAAGTCTGTAGAGTCATTTGAGATGGCAACCAACTATTGTCATATTTATATTATTTCTATTTAACTGCCCAATAACCCTGGTGAAGCGGGGTGGTATCTTAGCTATGTGGCCTTAGCCACACCCCTAACCGCCAACCGACCCCTCGGTGTCGGTTCGGTGTCGGCGAGCAGCTCGTCGAGTCCGGATCCGCGCTTGTGTTGCGGTCGAGATCGTCGCGAACCAACCGGTCGAGAGGACCGATCGTGGCGAAAACAGGATCTGGGTAGTGTTGCCACTCACGAGGGGCCGCGCTACCGGAGCGTCTGCCCCTTCCCCCACGCACTCCGCACCGGCCGGATCTTCGGACCCGACGCGTCTCGGTAGTGCGACACCGCCTCTTTCAGTCGCTCCGGATCGCGACCCGCACCGACCCAGTATCGCTTGAGCCGCGTCACCAGCCCTGACTAGGACTCGTCCGCGAGGTTCCCCATTCGGACCCGGAGGTGCGCCTCGCGCTCATCGATGTGGATCCCGTTCGCTTGGCAGAACGCGATCAGTCCGTCCGCCCGCTCGTCGAGCGACGCTTCCCGCTGTTGATGAACCGCTTCTCGTCGCGGTCGAGCACGTACACGTCCTCGAACGTCTCCGGCAGGTCCTCGTACGAGCAGACCCAGTCGTCCTCCAGTCTCGCCATCCCGTCGACGAGCGCTTCGTGGTCGATCGCGTTCACGAGGTAGTAGTCCTCGTAGCCGACGTAGGGCGGTCGCAGTAGAACACGGTGTCCTCGCCGTCGTACTTCGCGAAGACGTCGGCCCAGTCGAGGTTCTCGGCGACCACGTCCCCGGAGCGCTCGGCGAACTCGTCGAGGCGGTCGACCTTGTTCGCGTACGACAGCGCCCGACTCGACACCTTCGAGGTCCCGAACCCGGCCGGGCAGTCGTACCCGGTGTCGCCTCCTTCGGCGACACGAAGGCGGAAGCCCTCCGGATGCTCGCGGAGGCGATCGAACTCCACGAGGGCGGCGGCGAGCCCGTCACCGACGGGGATCTCGAAGAGTGGGACCTCGACGACTCGGAACCCGGCGACGAGGAGCTTCCTGACTTCACGAAGTGAATGGTTCGGACGAGTTTCTCGGACGCGAGATCGCGTCTGTTCTCCACGCTCCGGCTAGGATTGCGTCGGTCGAGTCGAGAGCCACCTGAGGATGCGGTACGAGTTACCGGACACGGACGAGGTTCGCGTGGTAACTGTGCCGATGGCGTCGGAAGACGAGATCCCGACCGGGACGCTCCACTCGATCGCTGACCTGTGCGGCGCCGACGACTTCCACGCGCGAGTGGATCGACGAGCATCGCTGATTCCCGACTTCCCGACTTCTTATACATCCCGTTATCGTGAATCTCTCAATCGGTGATTGGTTTCGGCAGTCGTGTTGAATACGGCGTGAATGAGGTACAAACCGAGGCCGGTCTACGGGAGAGAGTGATCGGTCAGTAAGGGGAGTTCACTTTCTGAAACCGACAGGTGCTCTGAGTGACTACCGGCTTGGCGTCTCGACTAGCATATGGTGTTTTTACTCCAGTAACGATGATTAGGAAGAGATTACTTTAAGTATTCTTACGCTAATTGATAGGTATATAATGTACATCAGGTGCGTTCCCGTGAATGGGCGTGAGAGGACCATATCGCCCCAGAATGAAGAGAGTAATCTGACTATACTTTGCGACATATTCGTAGGGAACTCGTGGATCTAGATCTCAAACAGCATCTCCCGAGTTTGGTGCTTCTGTTCGGGCTTGCTGTCGTAGCAGTGTTTCTCCGGGCCAATTCTGATCTGTTCGTGCCGGTAGCTCGAGATCTCGACTTTGCGTTCCAGCTGATGGTCGCCGGGACGATTATCGCGATCCTTCGGAATGAACTCGGTATGAGCACCTTCGGCGTGTTCGGGCCAGTAATTCTCTCCTTTTCGTGGGTGATTATTGGACCGTTTTGGGGGTTTATCGTTATCGCTTATATCTTCATCATCACGTCACTCGCTCGTGTCGCAATCAGTGACTTGGATCTCGGAACCGCCCACCGTGTGGCGTCACTCCTCGTCGTCGCAGCTATTGGCTTATTTGTAATCGAAGCCGCTGGCCAACTCCAAGATCTCTCATCGCTTCAGGCGATTATTCTATTTCCGGTGGTGTTGACCACTTGGTACGCTGAGCGCTTCGTCGGGAGTCTCACCGAAACCGGGTGGCCGCCTGCGGCACGCCGCCTCGCTGCTACGCTTGTCAGTATCGCTGTAGCGTTCTTTATTATCAGCTACGAGCCACTCGTCGGATTCGTCATCCGTTCTCCGGAGCTGTGGGTCGCACTTGTAGCTATCAACATTTTCCTCGGGACGGCCACTGATACTCGCCTCGGCGAATACCTCCGATTCAGAACGTTACGGCGCTCTCTTGGAGCAAAAAATGCCGGTAATATTCTCACGATGCGCATCAGAAATCGAGAGTTCATCAGCAAATACAACCCCGCGTCGGTCATGTCGACGTTCAATAAAGGCAAGGTAAAGAGAACTCTTCACGGGCTTTCGATTCCCACGCCTGCCACCTATCTCATCGCTGAGGATGAGTCCGATTTCCAGGAACTTCAGACGCTTCTCGAGACACAGGACAAGTTCGCTATTAAGCCGATTGATGGCTCCGGTGGCCGTGACGTACTCGCTGTTCGTGGTCGCGACGAGGAGACCAACGAGTTCCTCACGAACCGTGGGCGGCTAACGGCTGATGAAATCGTGGCCCATACGCGAAATATCTGTGTCGGTGGTGTCAGTGACTATGGCGCTCGGAGAGAGGCCCTCGTCGAGGGGTTCATCACACCTGATGGACTGCTAGCTGACCGAACAACAGGTGGAGTCCCCGACCTTCGAGTCATTACTCTCCTCGGCTTTCCGGTGATGTCGATGGTTCGACTCCCGACCGAGGAGTCCAATGGAACTGCGAATATTCACACGGGCGCTGTCGCCGTCGCTATCGATATTGCAACTGGTGAAGCGTCCGGTGGGTACCAGCAGACCCGCAACGAATTCATTGACTCCCACCCTGATTCGGGAGCCGATCTCGAATTCAGCATTCCCGACTGGGAAGACGTCCTCACGATGGCTTCGCAGGCAGCCATCTCGAGCGGCCTAGGGTTCACTGGCGTGGATATTGTCTTCGATGAGGACGATGGTCCAATGGTGCTTGAAGTGAATCGACGTCCCGGCCTCGGGATCCAGAACGCGAATATGGACGGCTTGCTACACCGCCTTCGCTACGTCGAAGCACACGGTGATCCGGACCAATTCCAATCTGCGTACAACCGCGTGCTCCGCTCGCAAGAATGGGCGAAACAGGACTGGGGGATGGTTGAGCAACTACCTACAGAGCGCAAGACTCCCAGCGAGGTGGGGATCTGATGTCATCGAGAGAAGTCGGTGACAACGCGTGGCCGTACACGCAGCTCACAGCCGCCTTACTGTTCAGTATCCTCCTGTTCATCCCTATTGTCCTCGCAGGACTACCCGGAGTCGCTCGGACGGCGATCACTGGTCTACTCACTCGCGAAGAGGTAATCCTGATCTTCTTTACAGCGATGCCTCTCGTGTTCACTGCCTTCGCTGTGTACCGTGTAGCACAGTTTTACGGAATCTTTGGAGATAGCGATTCAACGTAGGAATCGCAGGACGAGACTCCCCGACTTCTAGAACAAGTCGTCAACGGACCCCTAATTCCGCCCCGATCACGCCGAGGACCTCGTGCGCTGGTTTGCCCGTGGCAGATCCGGCCATGACAACGTCCTCGTCGGCGTCTCCCGGCGGGAGGCGAGCCGCCGCGAACTCGCCGAGACGGTCGAAAATCACCACACACGCCTCGACACTTCCCGACGCAGACGAAGCTATTTGCTCGCTCGGAGAAACGCTCACGCATGGCCCCCACCCTGCCGGACGACTTCGAAGAGCGGTTCTGGCGCCGCCACTCCAATCCGAAGAGCGGCTGGAGTCGCACGGTCCTGCTGCCGGCGCTCCTCTTCGCCGTCTATCACCGGAGATGGCGACTCGCGGGCGCCGCGCTCCTGTTCACCGCGGTGAACCCGATCCTGTTCTCCCCGCCGGACGACGACGACGCCTGGATGACCCGCGTGGTGCTGGCCGAGCGCTGGTGGACGCGCGAGCGGAAGGCGGGCGTCTTCGACCGCGCGTACCCGAACTGGCTCAACCTGCTCAACGTTCCCGTCTCGGTGTACGCGTTCGTCGCCGCGTACCGTCGCCGACCCCTCCGGGCCGGCCTCGCCGGAGCGCTCGCGATGGCACTGAAGTTCTGGTACGTCGGCGCGCTGGTCCGCCGGTACGACGACGCCGACCCGCGGGAGGACTGACCGCGACCCGCCGCTCGCCACTTCCACTTTCACTCCCCGCGTATGGCTCACCCCTTTTTACCGTCTTCCCGTCGGCACGCACATGTCCACTCGTTCCGACCGACCGATCGCGGACCTCCCGGACCTCGCGCCGGGGGTCACGCTCGTCGACGTCGACGACGACCTCGGCGTCGCGCCCGTTCAGGCGCTGCTGCTCGACCGCGTGCTCGGGAGCGACGGCCCGGCGTTCTGGGTCGACGGCGCGAACCGAGCGAACACGACGCGCCTCCGCGAGCTCGCGCCGGCCGACCGCGTCCTCGACCGCGTCGAGGTGGCCCGCGGGTTCACGGCGCACCAGCACACGGCGCTGCTCGACCGGCTGGCCGGCCGGCTCGCGGCCCGGGCGTCGCCGTCGGTCGTCCTCGCGACCGGCCTCGACGCGCGCTACCGCGACGCCGACGTCGACGGCGAGCTGGCCGAGGCGATGTTCGTCCGCGCCGTCGCGTCGGTCGCGCGCGTCGCCCGCCTCCACGACGCCCCCGTCCTCGTGACGCGCTGCCGCGACGACGAGCTCTCGCGCCCGCTCCGCCGCGCCGCCGCGACGCACCTCACCTGCCGGGCGACGGCGTTCGGCCCGCGCTTCGAGGGCGCCGCGGGCGAGGCGGAGACCCTCGTGTACCACGGGGCCGACGGCTGGATACAGACGACGCTCGCGTACTGGCGCGAGGTCCTCGAACACCGCGCCCGGATGCACGAGTCGGCGGCGCTCGACCGCCCGGCCGCCGCGACGGGGGTCCGCTGATGGGCCGGACGACCCCGACGTACCGGGACCGGCTAACCGCGCTCGAAGACGAGTGGGGGCCGTTCCGCCGCGCGCTGCGCCGCGGGGACCAGCAGCGGTTCGACCGGCTGTTCGCTCACGCCCGCGACCGCGCGGACGCCGCCGGCCACCTCAACCACGCCGACCCGCTGGCGCCGGTGTGGATGGCGGTCGCGCTCGAACAGGAGCGCCGCATCGCCGAGCTCGAGTCGCGGGTCGACGCCCTCGACGACGCGTAGCCGTGGTCCTCACGGTCGACTTCCTCGACGACGGTCGCGTGGCCGAGTGGCGGCTCGCGTCGGACGGCGCCGACCGCGAGGTCCGCGAGAGCTACCGCCCGACGCTGTTCGTCGGCGACCCGGTCGACGACCTCTACGGGCGCGCGGGCGGCCCCGACCCGACGCCGCCGGCCCGCGACGGGCTCTCTGACGCGCTGTGTGACCTCCGGTCGTTCCTCGACGGGCAGGCGGCGGTCGACGCGCTCGACGTCGAGTCGCACCGCCAGACGTTCCGGACGACCGCCCGCCCGCTCCTCCGCGTCGACGCGGCGTCGATCGACGCCGTCCGGACGATCGCGAAGCGGGTCCGCGGGTTCGACCGCCCGGACGCGTACACCTGCTACGACGTCGATCTCACGCGGGAACTCCGGTACTGCCTCGAAACGGACGCGCCGGCCGCGCCCGACCGCGAGGTCCGCGATCTCCGGGCCATGCGCTTGGAACGTCCCCGCCACGAGTCGGGCGTCGAGTCGCTCCCGCACCTCACGGTCGACGGCGAGCGGGTCGGGTCGTCGCCGGGCGAGGTCGTCGCGGGCGTCCGGGCGGCCCTCGACGACCGCGACCCGGACGTGCTGATCGCGTCGACCGCCGACCTCGTCCCGCTGCTGTTCGAGGCGGCCGACGCCGTCGGCGTCGACCTCGCACTCGGCCGCCGACCGGGGTACGCGAAGCTCGCCGGCGAGTCGACGTACACCTCCTACGGGCGGGTGGGCCACTCGCCCGCGCGGTACGCGGTGCCCGGGCGCGTCGTCGTCGACGAGTCCAACTCCTTCTTCTACCACGAGTCGGGACTCGAGGGGTGTCTCGACCTCGTCGAACGCTCGGGATTACCCCTCCAAGAGCTCGGCTGGGCCTCCATCGGTCGGGTGTTGACGGCGATGCAGATCCGCGAGGCGCGGCGCCGCGACGTGGTCGTCCCCTGGCGGGCGTGGCGCCCGGAGCTGTTCAAGTCGGCTGCGACGCTCGACGACGCCGACCGCGGCGGAACGACGCTCGCCCCGGAGGTCGGCGTCCACGAGGACGTCCACGAGCTCGACTTCGCGTCGCTGTACCCGAACATCATCCGGACGCGCAACCTCTCGCCCGAGACCGTCCGGTGCGGGTGTTGCGAGACCGACGACGTCCCGGAACTGGGCTACTCGGTCTGCGACCGCGACGGCTACCTGCCGGACGTGCTGGGGCCCCTCATCGACGCCCGGAGCGAGATCAAAGCGGACCTGGCCGACGCCGACGGTGACGAGCGGGAGCGGCTGGCGGCCGCCTCGTCGGCGATCAAGTGGATCCTCGTCTCCTGTTTCGGGTATCAGGGGTTCAGCAACGCGAAGTTCGGCCGTATCGAGTGTCACGAGGCGATCAACGCGTACGCCCGCGAGATCCTCCTCGACGCGAAGGGTGCGCTGGAGGCGGCCGGGTGGCGCGTCCTCCACGGCATCGTCGACTCCATCTGGGTGACGCCCGCCGAGGGCCGCGAGCAGCGCCCCCTGACCGCGGTCGCCGACGAGATAAGCCAGGAGGCCGGCGTCGAGTTGGAGTACGAGTGCGCGTTCGACTGGGTGGCGTTCTGTCCGACCCGAAACTCGCAGTCGGGCGCGCTGACGCGCTACTTCGGGAGGCGACGCGGCGCGCCGTACCCCGAGACCGGGCTCGGCGACGCGGTCAAGACCCGCGGGATCGAGGGCCGGCAGCGCTCGACCCCGGCGTGGGTCGAGGACGTCCAGCGCGAGGCGCTCCGCGTCTTCGACGAGACGCGCTCGCCGGAGGCGGTGTGCGACGCATTCCGGCGGCGACTCCGCGAACTGCGCGCGGGCGATGCGGACCACGCCGACCTCGTCGTCGACAACCGCGTGTCGAAGACCGTCGGCGACTACTCGCGCGAGACCCTCACCGTGGCCGCGCTGAAACGGGCGCAGACCGAGGGGGCCGGACTGGCCCCCGGGCAGACGGTCCGGTACGTCGTCGTCGACGCGGACGCCCGCGGTCCGGCGCGCGTCCGACTGGCGTTCGAGGACGTCGACCGCTACGACGCCGCGTGGTACGAGGACGCCGCCGTGCGCGCCGTCGAGAGCGTGCTGGCTCCGGTCGGGTGGCGCGACGGGGACATCGAGCGGTACCTCTCCGGAACCCGGAACGAGACGCTGGCGAGCTACTGACACGGGGGCGCGGCCGGTCCCGCGGAGCACCTCCCCGAGCGACGTCGGCGCGCTCGACCGTCAGGACACTACCTCGCGGACCGCGTCGGGGACGTCGGTCCGGTCGACCTCCCGAACGGACGAGATATCGGTGTCGGACGTCCCGTACTTGTACCCCGATCCGGTCAGTATCGCGGCGACGTCGTCGTCGGAACCGAACTCGCCGGACGCGGTGAGCTCCCGGACGGCGGCCGTGGCCACGGCGCAGGACGGCTCGACGGAGACGCCGGCGTCGGCCGCGAGCCGGTCCCGCTCGGAGATCATCACCTCCTCGGCGACGGAGACGACGCCGCCGCCCGTCTCCGCGACGGCGGCCAGCGCCCGGTTCCCGCTCGGCGGATCGGCGTTGTTGATCGAGACGGCCGCGGTCGGTTCGCCCTCGACGGACTCGACGCGCGACGCCCCGCGTCGATACGCCTGTGCGATCGGGTCGCACCGCGCGGCCTGCGCGAGGTAGATCCGCGGCACCGCCGAGAGCAGTCCGGCCGCGTCCAGTTCCCGAAGCGCCTTCCACACGCCGCTCGCCTGCCCGCCGCTGCTGACCGGCAAGACGATCGCGTCGGGCGCGTCGGGGGCGAACGCCTCGCAGATCTCGTACGCGACCGTCTTCTGTCCGGCCACACGGAGCGGGGCGTCCGAGTTGAGGAACGCGGCGCCGAGGTCGCGTTCGAGGGTGTCGTCGTAGAGCCGCCCGTAGTCGCCGCGGACTCGAAACAGGTGCGGGTCGTGTTGGGCGATCATCGCGAGCCGGGAGTCGGGTGTGTCCTCGGCCACGAGGATGATCGCCTCCCGGTCGACCGCCGCCGCGTGCGCGGCGACGCTCAGCGCCATGTTGCCGTGGGAGACCGTTCCGACCGGGCCCTCGAGCCGACTGATGCCGACGGCCGTCCCCCGGTCCTTGAAGCTCCCCGTCGGGTTGACGCCCTCAACCTTGAGGTGAACCCGAGGGCCGTCCGGCGATTCCATCGACGGGGCGCGGAACAGCGGCGTTCCGCCCGCGGCGGCGGCGAGCCCGTCGGGCACCGTCGCGGGAAGCACGGACTCGTAGCGCCAGAGCGTGTCTCGGCCGAGCGACACGCCGCCCGCCGTCGCTCCGCTCGCGTCGCGCCAGTCGAACCCCGCGGCGTCGGTCTCGAACCAGAGCGGCTCGCCGCAGCGACAGCGCGCCGCGTCGCCGAAGGGGAACGTCTCCCCGCAGTCGTAACACGTCAGCTGCTCCATACCCCTCTCTCACGGGCGGTGTACAAATGGTTAGTTGCGAGCGTCGACCGAGGCTCAGGAGGTCGTCGGGCCACAAACGCGCTCACGACTGAACTCAGTCGAACGGTGAACGTCGCGGTGAGACGGCTACCTCGGCCGATGTCGAGCCGCTCCCGTTCGTGCCGAGATTGCCTCTGCCACCGCGGATCGGGGGGCGGTGGTGACTACCGCGGTAATTCCTGCTCGGACAAGACACGCTATCAGCGCCTCTAGCGGTGTATAACGACGAAATTGGGTGGCTGGGGAGTCCCAGCCCACCAATCCCGCACGGCCGAAGACCGTGCGCGTTGTAGGTGGGCCAACACGGATTTGAACCGTGGACCTCCCGGTTATCAGCCGAGCGCTCAACCTGACTGAGCTATTGGCCCAGGTGAGCGCATTCAATCGTTGCGCGGGTAGGATTTTAAGGGTTTCCTTTCGCGAGTCGCCCCGCCGTGTGGCGGTTTCACGCGGCGTCTGGAGGCCGGCGTCGTCAGTCGGTTCCGGTCCGCTCCTCCTCCTCGACGCTGAAGTCGACGTCGACGACGTCGTCGTCGGCCGCCGAACTCCCGCCGGCCGCGTCGCCGGCGTCGTGGCCGCCCCCGTCACCGCCCGAAAACCCGTCTGAACCGTCGCCGGGGCCGCCGCCGGGGAAGCCGGCGCCGCCCATCGAGAAGCCGTCCTCGCCGTCGTTCGGGAAGCCGCCGACGTACACGTTCCCCGAGAAGAAGCCGTCCGTCTCCTTCTCGATGTACGGGACGACGACGTACTTCTTCAGGGCCATCCGGATCGGGACCCGCGAGAGCGGCAGCGCGAGCAGGAACCCGACCGCGTCGGTGACGAGCCCGGGGGTGAGCAGGAACGCGCCCGCGGCGATCAACAGCCCGCCGTCGAGCAGTTCGTCGGTCGGCGGCGTCCCTTGCGCCAGCTTGCGCTGGACGCGTGCGAGGGTCGCGCGCCCCTCGGCGCGCAACAGGAGCATTCCGAGGACGGCCGTCAACACGACGAGCGCGACCGTCACGGCCCACCCGAGCCGCGTCGCGACCACGATCAGAAACAGCGCGTCCACGAGGGGGACGACGAGTAGCAGCGCGAGCAGCGTTCGCGGGCGCATGGCCCCGCCTTCCCGCCGGGCGCTCATAGCCCTTTTCCTCGCGGCGGCCGGCGGACCCCCTACGCCGGCGCGGCTCGCGACCCGATCTCACCCCGCCACGGCCGCCGATTCGGGCTCGGTCCCCCGGCCGCGTCCGCCGCGACCGCCACGGCTTTGCCCGCCCGGTCCGAGCCGGCGGTATGGACATCGTCGGCGCGCTCGGACGCGATCCGCCGGACCGCGAGTCGCTGCCGCGGTGGGTCGCGCCCCTCCCGGAGTGGCTGGAGGACGTCGCCTTCCGCTTCGCGTGGGTCATCGTCGCCATCAACCTCGTCGGCACCGCCTTCGGCTTCTGGTACTATCGGTTCCAGTTTCAGGCCCTCCCGACCGAGATGTGGATCTTCATTCCGGACAGCCCCGGCGCGACGCTGCTCATCGCCGTCGCGCTCGGCGCGTGGGCGCTCGGCAGATCGAGCGACACGCTCGCCGCACTCGCCTTCTTCGGCAACGTCAAGCTCGGGCTGTGGACGCCGTACGTCCTGATCGTCTTCTCCCCGCAGTTCCTCGCGAACTCGGGCCCGGCGCTGTACGCGTTCCTCCTCGTGAGCCACCTCGGAATGGTCGTTCAGGCGTTCGTCCTCCACCGCATCACCGACTTCCCGCTCCGCGCGGTCGCGGTCGCGGCCGCGTGGTACACCGTCGACCTGCTGATGGACTACTTCGTCCCCTTGACGGGCGAGGTGACCCACACGTCGCTCCCGTACGCCGACGCCGAGCCGTGGCTCACCACGACCGTGTTACAGGTCGCGGCGGCGGGCGCGGTCGCGCTCACCGTGGTCCCGCTGTTCTGGATGCTCGCTACTCGGATCGCGACGCTTCGGAACGCCGCGCCCGAGACCTTCGCTTGAGCCGGGCCGCCACCTCCTCGAGTCGCGCCGTCTCGGGTCTCCTCGCCGTTTCGATTTAAGTCACGGCGCCCCGTCTGTGGTCCCATGAGCCACTACAGGCGGATCGCTGACCTCCCGGTGACCATCGAGTCCGTCGGCCGCCGGCGGTACGTCGCGAACACGACGAGCGGCTTCGAGCGGACGACCACGGAGTTCCGCCTCACCGGCGACGGCGTCGTCGGCCGCGGCGAGGACGTGACCTACGAGACGCCCGACCACGACGCGCTCGTCGGGACGGACCCGATCGACATCGAGGGCGAGTGGACGATCGACTCCCTGTCGGATCGGCTCGACGAGATCGATCTGTTCCGCGAGAAGCCGCCGGAACAGGAAACCTCTCGCAACTACCGCCGCTGGGCGGTCGAGAGCGCGGCGCTCGACCTGGCGCTCCGCCAGCGCGAGGAGTCGTTGGGCGAGTGCCTCGGGATCGAGCCCGACCCGGTCCGCTTCGTCGTCTCCACGCGGCTCGGCGACCCGCCGTCGACCGAGCGGGTCGAGGACCTGCTCGCGCTCGACGCGGACCTCGAGTTCAAGCTCGACCCGACGCCGGAGTGGCCCGAGGCGGCGTTCGAGACGCTCCGAAAGACCGAGGCCGTCCGCGTCCTCGATCTGAAGGGCTGGTACGAGGGGACCGAGGTCGACGTCGAGCCCGACCCGGAGCTGTACCGCGACGTGTTCGCGGCGTTCCCGGCCGCGGTCGTCGAGGACGCGGCGTTCACCCCGCAGACGAGCGCGCTCGTCGAACCGCAGGCCGACCGCCTCTCGTTCGACTACCCGATCGACGGCGTCGAGAGCCTCGAGTCGCTCCCGGTCGAACCGGGGTGGTGTAACATCAAGCCCTCGCGGTTCGGCACGCTCGAATCGCTGTTCGAGACCATCGAATACTGCGAGCGTGAAGGGATCGAGATGTACGGCGGCGGGCAGTTCGAACTCGCCAGCGGGCGCACCGCGATCCAGACGCTCGCCGCCCTCTGTTACCCCGGCGCGCCGAACGACGTGGCGCCCGGCGCGTTCAACGACCCCGACGCCGAGCCGCCGTACCCCGAGAGCCCGCTCCGGCCCGGCCGCGACGCGGTCGGGTTCGAGTTCTGAGCGGGCGCGAGCCCGACGGTTCTGGACTCGATTGGGTACAAACTGAACTGCGGCGCGCGCGGCTGGGGCTTCGTAAATCTCGCCGCTCTCCGGTTCAGCTGCTCACGAGACGAACTTCAGCAGGTCGTCGCGGTTGTGGTCGTGGAACCGCGTTCGGAGACACTCCTCTAACGCCTCGATGTCGCCGCGCTTCGCGCACATCGGCGCCACGCGGTCCGACCACTGCTGCCACGGCGGGTAGAGCCCGAGGCGGTCGCAGATCTCGTCGAGCCGTTCGTCGAGGTCGTCGATCTTGTCGGTCTTGTTCACCGCCACGATGGGCTCGACGCCGACGTCTTCGAGGAAGCCGAACATCTCCACGTCGTGGGGGATGTTCCCGCGCTCGGTGTGGCGGTCGATGATGTCGACCGCGGCCTTCCCGTCCATCACGACGACGCCGGCGAGGATCGAGTCCGCGTTGTCCTCGAGGTAGCGGACGATGTCCGTCTTGATCTGCTCGCGGTGTTCGTCCTCGACGCCGGACATGAACCCGAAGCCGGGCAGGTCGGTGAACATGAACCCCTCGCTGGCCCAGTCGAAGTGGTTGGGCTGTCGAGTGACGCCCGGCTTGCTCCCGGTCGAGAAATCGTGCCCCGTCAGCTCGCGCATCAGCGTGGACTTGCCGACGTTCGAGCGCCCCACGAGGACGACCTCGGCGTCGCGGTCCGGCCGGTCTTCGAACATGTCCGCCCCTGTGCGCCTGAACGGGTTAAAAGGCGCGTCGCGGCGGCGACTACTTACCGGCGGCTCTCCATCGGTCGACATGGACAAACAGGCCGTCCGCGACGCGGTGTGGGACGCCTTCGACGAGGGCGATCAGGCCCGGTTCCCGTTCCCGCCGCACGACCGCATCCCCAACTTCGCCGGGGCCGACGCGGCGGCGGACCGTCTCACGGCGACCGCGGCGTGGAGGTCGGCCGCGACGCTGAAGGCCAACCCCGACGCGCCGCAGCTCCCGGTCCGTCGGGCCGCGCTCCGCGCCGGCAAGACCGTTTACGTCGCGCAGCCCCGGCTCCGCGACCCGGATCCCTTCCTCCGGCTCGACCCGACGGAGATCCCGCCGGACGAGATCGACGACGCGACCACGGTCTCCGGCATCTCCGAGTACGGGACGCCCACCGCTCCCGAGGATCACCCGCACGTCGACCTGATAGTCGCGGGTTCCGTCGGCGTCGCGACGGACGGCGCCCGGATCGGCAAAGGCGAGGGGTACAGCGACCTCGAGTGGGCGGTCCTCCGCGAACTCGACGCGGTCGACAGCGACACGACGGTCGCGACGACCGTTCACGAACTCTCCGTCCTCGACGGGCCCGAGTCGGCGGTCGGCGGCGACGTGTCGGCTGCGGACGGACCGACGGTGCTCCCGAAGCCCGACGCACACGACGTCCCGCTCGACGTGGTGGTCACGCCCGAGCGAACCATCCGGACCGAGACGCCGCACGGCCGACCGGACGGCGTCGACTGGGACGCCCTCGACGAGGAGAAACTGGACGCGATCCCGGTGCTCGCAGAGCGGGCCCCGGAAGCGAACTGACGGATCTCCGTCGAAAGCGGAGGGAAAGAGGGACAGGCTCGGTTCGATTCGGTCAGTCGGCGGGCTGTGGCGTCGGCGCTGACCGCTCGGAGCGGTGGTCGGCGACGTGGCCGCACTCCGGACAAACGATCGTGCGCCCGTCGCTGTCGCTGACGACGAGCCAACCGTCCGTGAGGGCGCTCTCGAAGTGACACTCCGCACAGAAGAGGACCGACTTCCCGCGGGAGGACCGGGGACCGCTGGCGTCTGCGTTCATACACACCCGTAGGTGCCGAAGCTATAAGGGTCTTTTTCGACCTGATCGTTCGGCATGATCGGGGTTCACATGACGGTGTCTATCACGAAATCCCGCAGAACAGATCATTCATTTCTAAAACCGGAAGTGTATTGATCGCGAACTGTCACCATCGTCCCGGAATAGACCCGCTCGCCTTCGACGCCCCGTAGTCTCGTCGCGCCGCGGTCTCGTCGCGCCGCGGTCTCGTCGCGCCGCAGCTACCGCGCTAACGGCATGTTGTAGCTCGTCTCCGCCTCCATCACGTACTCCCACGTCGCCTCGCACTCGCAGGACACCTGGTCGAAGACGCTCGGGTCCTGGCGTTTGTCGAAGTCCTTGATGGCGGTCTGGACGCGGTCGTCACACTCGCCGCAGTTGTGCGCCCCGCGGTCGGAACCGTGTCCGACGGGGTCTGAGACGACGATTGCGTCCACGTCGGCAGTCGCTTCTAACACGTGTGCGACCGACCAGAGCCACGGCGGGCGGTAGCCGCCCTCGAAGAACAGTTCGTCCACCATCGTGTAGCGCTGGACGTTCGTCGGGTTCATCGAGACGGTGTGACACCCCTCGACGTCGGCGCACCGACGGATCGAGTCGATCATGTCGGCGGCGGCCTCCGGCTCCGCGAGGAAGGGCGGTTTCATCAAAAGGTACGCCTTGATCCCCACGGCCGCGTCGAAGTCGTCGTCGGCCGCGGCGGCCTCGGCGCAGGCGTCCTCGAAGTCGGCGAAATCGAAGTACTTGTTCACGCAGTCGTGGCGCACGCGGTCGGTCGCGGTCTCCAGTCCGACCGCCACGTCGGTCGCGATGCCGTGGTCCGCGAAGTCGGCGATCTTCTCGCGGTCGACGAAGTCCGGCAGCGACTCGACGACGATCCGGTCCCGGTCGGCGAACGTCTCGGCGATGGCGCGCCGCGTCTCGGCGGGCACCTCGCGCTCGTCGAGGAAGGAGCCGGACGTGTATATCTTGATCAGCTCCGCCGGCTCGTCCGCCTCCTCGGCCTCGTGGTCGAGACACGCGTCGATCTGCGTCATGAGGTCCTCGTGGGCGACGCTGCCGCCTTCGACCGACTCGGCGACGTAGCCGCACATCGTACAGCCGCCCGCGCGGGCCCACCGACAGCCGCCGGTGTTTAAGATGATCGTCAGGGAGTTCACCACGCCGTCTGGCGTGTTGTCCTCGTCGATCCACACGCGGGTGGGCTCCGTCGGGTCGTACGTCTCCGAGCGCTCGGCGCGGATGTCGCGCATCACGGCGTTGTGCGCGTCCATCCCGCGCCCCTGCTCGTACGCGTCGGGGCTCGGTTGGCTCATTGTCGGGGAAAGCGGACGAGCGCGTAAAGCGGTGTCGTCATCGCCGACCGGTCGGTCTCAGAAGGGTGATCGGCCTCGGGGGACCAGTCGCCGGTTGGAGACGGAGCGGCGCCGCTTCCGGGCCTCGAATCCTGATCGAGCATTCGAGTAGCGTTGTAAAAAGTCTCATCAATACAAATATATACTAATCTATAGAAAGATTTTAGAAACGCCGCTAAGTGAAAGAAACTGATGTCACGGGACCGTGACTACGGACGGCGTGACGTGTTGCGAGCGGGTGGAATCGTACTGGGCGGGTCGTTCGTTTCCGGATCGGCGACGGCCGCGGACGGGGCGACGACGCTCACAGTCCTGTCGTACAACGACATTCAGACGGCGGCGGCGGAGGACAAGAACTTCCCGCGGCTGGTGACGCTCATCGAACAGCGCCGGGCGGCGGCGGACGGCCCGGTCGTCGTGGTCGGCGGCGGCGACCAAGTGGGCCCGCACGCGCTCAGCCCCATCTCGCAGTGGCGCGCACCGGTGGACGTGCTCAACGAGGTCGACCCCGACGCCGACGTGATCGGAAACCACGAGTTCGACTACGGGTTCGACCCCATCTCGGACGTGACGGCGGACTCCGGGTTCCCCTGGCTGGCGACCAACCTCGTCGACAGCGAGACCGGCGATGCGTTCGACGGGACGGAATCCTCCGAAATCGTTAATCGCGGCGGCGTCAGCGTCGGGCTCATCGGGCTTGCCGACCAGGGCGCGACGACCGGCAAGACGAACATCGACTTCGAGGCGGAGGGCGTCACCATCGAGGACTACACCGAGACGGGGCCCGCCGAGGCGAAGCGGCTCAAAGAAGCGGAGGACGTCGACGCCGTCATCGCGCTCGCGCACACGGGTATCGACGACGCCGAGCTCCTCGCGGAGGCCGACGCGGACGACGACATCGACGTCGTGGTCGTCGGCGACGACGAGCAGCGCTATCCGCCCGAAGCGGTCGACGGGTCGATCATCTCGGAGGCGCGGGCCCGCGCGGCCTTCCTCAGCGAGATCGAACTGACGATCGAAGGGGGCGAGGTCACCGGGTTCGACGGGCGGCTGATCGAGGTCACCGACGACATCGAGAAGGACCCCACCGCGTCGCAGATCATCAACGACTACCGTGCGGAGGTGAGCCTCGACTCGCCGGTCGTGGAGACGGAGACGCCGCTCAACGCCACGTTCGGAGCGAACTACCACCGCGAGACCGGCTACGGGAACCTGATCACGGACGCGATGCGCGAGCGCGTCGACGCCGACGCCGCGATCACGAACGCCGGCGGCATCCGCTCCGACTCGGTGTACGGCCCCGGCGAGATCACCGGCGGTGACATCTTCAACACCCTCCCGTTCCCGAACACCGTCGTCTCGCTGGAGCTCACCGGCGAGGAGCTCGTCGAGACGCTGGAGAGTCAGGTCATCACGCTGGAGAGCGAAACCGGGCAGAGCTTCGGCGAGGAGATCTCCCAGCAGACCAGCGGCCTGCGCTTCGAGTGGGTCCCCCACGAGGACGCCGACGAACTGGTCCGCGACGTGTACGTCGGCGGCGAGCCGCTCGACCCCGACGAGACGTACGAAGTGGCCGTCAACAGCTACATCGCGAACGGCGGGAGCGGCTACCCGCTTGAAGACAAGGTGATCGAGGACACGGGAGAGCTTCAGGCGACGACCGTCGTCAACTACCTAGAGGAGAAGGAGACGATCGCGCCGGAGCCCGAGGGCCGGATGCAGCGCGTCGACCGCGACCTCCCCGACGCCGCCGTCACCGTCGACGGGAACGGCAAGGTGGTCGCGCAGTTCGACGCGCCCGACGACGTCGAGTCGGTCGCGGAGGACACCGCCACCGTGTGGACGCCCGAGGGCGACCACCTCGACGCCGAACACGTCGCATTCGACGAGGGCGACGAGCGGCTGGTCGTCCGCGTCGACGACGGCGACCTCGCGGACACTGTCGAGGACGCGGATGACGGCGACGAGCTCCCGCTCGACCTCTACGCGGAGTACGAGTCGAGCGAGTACGAGCAGATCTACTTCGAGCGCTCGCGGCTGAACGCCGACCTGACGGCGACCGTGCGGCGGCGGGGGCGAGGCCGCGCGGGTCCGCCGGGGCGCTGACCACGGCGACGCCGCAAGATCGGTCTCAGCCGCTCGTCGGTGCCTGCGGGTCTTCGGTGACGGTGCCGACGGCCGCGCCGACGACCGCACCGACGGCGTTGACGCCGGCGTCGCGCCACGCGAACGACCGCCACGGGATCGGCGCCTGAACGAGTTCGATCCCGAACCCGAACGCGGCCGCGCCGACGACCGCGAGGGCGACTCCCCGACGACCTCGCGGGGCGACCGGAACGAGCAGGGCCGCTATGAGCGCGTACCCGGCGAAGTGAAACGGTTCCGTCAGACCGACGCCGGCCGGGAGCGTCGCGACGACGGGGTCGAGAAGGCCGTCTCCACTCGTCGACGACCCCGCCGGGACCGGGACGACCGACCCGACGAACACTGCGAGCGCGGCGGCGATTGCCTTTGTCCGGTCGGGTCCGACCGCCCGGTCGCGTCGAACCGCTCGCTCGCGGTCGTCTCGGTCGGTCACGCCCGGGGTTCGACTCGCCGGCAATTATGCGCTGCGACTCCGCCACTTCTCGCGGTCGCACCGCGATCTCGGCCGAAACCGTTCGTTCGCACCGTCCGCTCGCCGGGGCGTGGCAACCGTCCGCACCGCACCGCGGTCGGCGACTATCTCACCGCGGCGTGCGCGGTTTATTTATAAAAATTGACGGACCGGGATACCATGCGACGTAACCCTTTCCGGTTGCTCTCGGAGGTGAACATCTAACACGCTGTGGTCCGTCTATAATGAACGAGCATTACATGACTGAAATGGGCGGCTACAGAGACCGTGTGGCACAGGTCGATCTCGGCGGTGGCGGGGTCAGCTACCGCGGGATCGACGACGACGACGCGGAGAAGTACATCGGCGCGCGCGGGCTCGGCGTCAAGTACGTCTTCGATCAGGGCCCGGACGTCGACCCGATGGGTCCGGAGAACCGACTGGCGTTCATGACCGGCCCGCTGACGGGCACGCAGACCGTGATGAGCGGCCGGATCGCGCTGGTGACGAAGTCGCCGCTGACCGGAACGGTCACCGACTCGCACCACGGCGGCTGGTCCGGGGCGCGACTCAAGTGGGCCGGCCTCGACGGGATCCTACTCGACGGCGAGAGCGACGAGCCGGTCTACCTGTTCGTCGAGGACGGCGACGTCGAGGTACGCGACGCCTCGCACCTCTGGGGACAGGGCGTCCACGACACCATCGACCAGATCGGCGAGGAGGTCGACGGGAAGGTCGGTCGAGACCTCTCCGTGATGGCGATCGGACAGGGCGGCGAGAACGGCGTCCGCTACGCCTGCGTGATCAACGAGGACGACCGCGCCTCGGGCCGCGGCGGCACCGGCGCCGTCATGGGCGCCAAGAACGTGAAAGCGGTCGTCGTGAAAAGCGGGACCGACATGCCGAAGCCGGCCGACCCGGAGACGTTCCAGGAGGGATATCAGCAGGCGATGGAGGTCATCCGGGAGTCCGACGTGACCGCGCCCAACGAGGGCGGGCTCTCGATGTACGGGACGAACGTCCTGATGAACGCGACCGAGGAAATGGACGGGCTCCCGACGAAGAACGCCAAACACACATCGACCGAGGCGTACAACGAGGCCGAGGGCGTCGACATCGAGGCCGAGCGCGTCTCCGGCGAGAACGTCCGCGAGAACATCCTCGTCGACGAGCCGACCTGTCACTCCTGTCCGGTCGCGTGTAAGAAGGAGGTCGAGGTCAACGTCGAGCACAAGGGACAGGAGATGAACGTCCGCACGGAGTCGTACGAGTACGAGTCCGCGTGGGCGCTCGGCCCGAACTCGGGTCACTCCGACCGCGACGAGATCGCGCTGATGCTCCAGCGCTGTAACGACCTCGGCATCGACACCATCGAGGCCGGCAACATGATGGCGATGGCGATGGAGATGAGCGAGGAGGGCAAACTCGACGACGTCGGCACCCTCGACTGGGGCGACTCCGAGACGATGATCGACCTCCTCGACGAGATCGGTCACCGCTCCTCGGACCTCGGCGACCTCCTCGCGGAGGGTCCGGAGCGCGTCGCCGACGCGAAGGACGCGCACGGCAACAAGCTCTCCGTCAAGGGCCAGACGATGGCCGCCTACGACCCGCGCTGTATGAAGGGAATGGCGATCGCGTACGCGACCTCGAACCGCGGCGCCTGCCACCTGCGCGGGTACACGCCGGCCGCCGAGATCCTCGGCATTCCGGAGAAGGTCGACCCGTACGAGTGGGAGGGGAAGGGCGAACTCACCGCCACCTTCCAGGACCTCCACGCGGTCTCGGACTCGTTCGACATCTGTAAGTTCAGCGCGTTCGCCGAGGGTATCGAGGAGTACGTCCTCCAGTACAACGGCATGACCGGCCGCGACCTCTCGGAGGACGAGCTGTTCGAGGCCGGCGAGCGCATCTACAACCTCGAACGCTACTACAACAACCTCGTCGGCTTCGCCGGCGCGGAGGACACGCTGCCGAACCGCTTCGTCGAGGGCCACCCGGACGCCATTCCCGGCACGGGCGCCAGCGAGGGCGAACTCGTCGAACTCGACCAGCTGAAGGCCGAGTACTACGAGACCCGCGGCTGGGTCGACGGCGTCGTCCCCGACGAGAAGCTCGCCGATCTGGGCATCGACATCGGCCCCGGCACCGGCGTCTCCGCGGGCGACTCCGCGGCTCCGGCAGACGACTGAGGACGGCCGCGTTCCGGTCGGCCCGAGCCGTTCGGTTCCGCGTTTATTTTTAAGTGGCTCGCGGCGATAGCGGTGCCTATGCCGCACGACCCGCTCTCTCCCGCCGAGGCCCTCCGCACGCGCGCCGGTACCGCGCTCACGGCGGTGAGCCTGTTCGTGTTCGTCTACTCACTGCTGATCGTCGGCCAGATCCTGCTCGGCGTCTGGACCGTCCTCGTGCTCACCGTCGGTCCATACCTCTCGTACCGTCTGTTCGCGGCGCTCGACTCGCTCGCCGACGGCGCCCAGCGGATCGCCGCCGCCCGCGAGCGCGAGGCCGACGGCAGCTCTCGGTTCGAGCGTCCCACCGAACGCGGCGCCGGCGAGACGCGCGACCGGCCGTCGGATCGCGCGACCGAGCGCGAGCGCTGACGCGACCGTTTATCCCCCCTCGCCGCGATCGGGTGGGCATGAACTGGCGACTCGTCGCGACGCTCGGAGTCGGCGTGACCGCGTTCCTCGCCGTGAGCGCGACGCTCACCGCCCTCCTCGAGCCGACGATCGAGTTCTCCGCGCTCGTCGGGCTGCCCGTCGGCCTCCTCTTCGGGGCGGCCGCGGCGGTCGCGACGCGGGTCCGCCTCTGGAACTCGTCGACGGCCCGGCCGGCTCTCCTCGGCGTCGCTGCGGTCGGCTACGCGCTCTGCGTCGTCGCGGCAGCCTCCTACGCGGTCTCGTCGGTCCGCGGGTTCGTGACCGTCGAGCGAGCGCTCGTCGCCGCGGGACTCGCCGGCGTCGTCGTCTTCGCATTCGCGAGGCTTCGACCCGATCGATTCGAGTGAGTACGACCGAGAGACACCGTTGAATCCCTCGAATCTGGAACAAACAGCGTGCCGAATAGAGGGCGCGTATCGGTCAGGCGTACGTCCGGAGACGAACAGGCACATCAGTAGGTTCGGCACCGCTCACGGGGGTGCTGCGAGCGAAGGGAAATCGGCAAGAAGGCACTTATTCGAAGCGCGCTCAACGGTTTCCGTGGCTGACTTTCTCTTGGTCGGGACGGGGCTCGTACTGATCTTAACGGGTGGATTGGCCGTGATAAATCACCCCCTCGTGGACAAGTTCAATCGCGTCGTGAAATCGTGGGGAACGAAACGGAGGGCGGCTGACATCGAGATGAGCGTCGTGTCGATTACGATCGGCAGGGTCGCGGGCACGTTCATCACGCTGTTCGGAGTTGGAGTCACCCTCGGCGGGTTGTGATTCACGGACCCGGTCGCGCGACCGCGCACCGTCTGAACTGAGAAGAGGGTAATTCGCCCGCTCACCGAGACATCGGACCTCGGTGAGCGGCCGACTACGCCCTCGATACTCACACGATCAGGAACGGATCTCACACGTTGGGGATTTCAGCAAAGCCGCCCGAGACGATCCGAGCGACTGAACGCGATCCGCGGCCCGGAGCCGACCCACGCGCCTCACGCGAACAGGACGAACCGGAACAGCCACAGCGTCGTCATGCCGGTCGCGATGGTCGCGAACACGTTCTCGGTCCGCCACGCGACGGCGCCCGCGACGACGCCGGCGATGAGCCGCTCGTCGAGCAGGGTGGCGGCGACCGACGGCCGCAGCGTCATCAGATCCGGGAGGACGAGCGCCGCCAACACCGCCGGCGGCACGTACCGCAGCGGACGCTGGATCCGCGTCGGGACCTCGTCGATCCGCCCGAACAGGTGGATGAAGGAGAGCCGGATCGCGTACGTGAGGACGCCGATCGCGGCGATGGCGACCCAAGCGCGCGGAGACGCGACGAGCGCGCCGAGACCGCCCGTCACCGTCCCGTCACCTCCGTCACTAACCCGGCCGCGACGCCGCTGAGGGCGCCGACGAGCAGGCCGAGGTTGAGCGGAAGCCCGGCCGCGACGACCGCGACCGCACCGCCGATGACGCCGGCGACGGTGGTGGGCCGGTCCTTCATCGCCGGGACCAGCAGCGCGAGGAACACGAGCGGGACCGCGAAGGTGAGCCCCAGCGAGTCCGGCACGCCGGCGCCGAGGACGACCCCGGCGACGGTCCCGACCTGCCAGACGATCCACAGCGACGCGGCCGCGCCGAGGTAGTAGCGCCACCGGCTGCGCGACGCGTTCTCCTCGAACTCGGCGACCGAGAGCGCGTACGCCTGATCGGTGAGCAGGTACGCGAGCCCCGCGCGCAGTCGACGGCCGTACTCCGAGAAGTACGGCGCGATCGACGCCGAGTACATTAGCATTCGGAGGTTGATCACGACCGCCGTCCCGACGACGACCGCCAGCGGCGCGTTCTCACCGAGCAGGTCCAACGCGGCCAGTTGGGAGGCGCCGGCGAACACGATCACCGACATCCCGACCGCCTCCGCGAGACCGAGCCCGGCGTCGACGGCGGCGATGCCTGCGACCAGCGCGAACGGGACGATGCCGAGCATCAGCGGCGACACGTCGCGCACGCCGGCGAGCAGGTCGTCGTCGAGGAGCGAGCCGCGCACGGCTATCCCTCCGGCGGGTAGACGGGCTCGTCGTACTTCGCCGCGAGGTGGTCGGCGTGGTCCAGCTTCGTGTTGGCCTTCCGGAAAGTGCCGAGCAGCGAGTGGATCTCGCGTTCGGTCGGGTGCGCGCGACCGAGGAGTCTGCGCATCAGCAGGGCGTTCTTCTCGCGGACGTGGTCGCGGGCGCCCGTCGCGGCGAGGAACTCGTCGAAGAACTCGTGGAAGCGCTCCACGTCGTTCTCCGGCGCACGCGTCACCTCGGTGTCGGGAAGCTGCGTCTCGTCGACGGAGAGCTCGCGGAGTTCGTACAACAGCACCGTCGCCGCCTGCCCGAGGTTGAGGACGGGGTAGTCGTCGCTGGCGGGAATCGAGCAGACCTCGTCGAGCCGGGAGAGCTCCTCGTTGTTGAGCCCGCGGCCCTCACGGCCGAAGACGATGGCGGTGGGAGCGTCGACGGTCTTCAGCGACTCGCGTAGTTCGGCGGGCGTCTTGAACGGGTACCGCTCGTGGCTGCGGTCGTCCTCGCCGGTGATGGCCGTGGTGCCGACGGTGTGGTAGTTCGCCACGACCTCGTCGAAGGTGACCTCCTCGGCGTTCGGCAGCACGTCCTCGCGGGCGTGGCCGGCGAAGCCGTACGCCTCGCCGTCCTCCGGGATCTCCGGCGGGTTCACGAGCTTGAGCTCCGAGAGGCCGAAGTTCTTCATCGCTCGCGCGATGGTGCCGACGTTGCCCGGCGTCTCGGGCTCGACGACGACCACGACGGGCTTTTTCCGCTCCCTCGGCGGCTCCGCGTCGTCGTCGTCCGAGCCCCCCGGAGACTCCGTCCCCTCCTCGTCGCCGCTCATCGGTCGGACGGATAGTCGGTCGAGAGGTCGAGATCGGAGTCGGCGAGGTCCGACTCCGTCAGCTGTTCGTCCTCGTCTCGGGGCTCTTGGCCCGCGAGCTCGAGGATGTCGATCCGGTCGCCGTCGAAGTCCGCTTCGATCCGCTCTTGAACCTCCTGCTGGTCGGGGAGCTCCGGCAGGCCGCCGGGGTCCTCCTCGACGTGTTCGACGGAGCCGAACCCCTCGGGCGACTCGTTGCCGGCGGCGACCCACTCGTGGAAGCGGTCGGCGAACTCGACCGACCCCTTGTGTTCGCTGCCGCCCGCCTCGCGGAACCAGTAAATCAGGTCGGGCTCGTGTTCGGGACAGAGCAGCACCTCCCCTTCGGGCTCGCCGTACACGATCTCCGCCTCCCGACAGCGGTGGATATCCTCTTCGCCGTGCTCGAGGTAACAGACGTCGCAGGGCTCCTCCACGAGAGAGACGAGCCGTACGAGCCGCTCTCGCGGGTCCTCCGGAATCTCGTCGAGGGGTTTCAGCTCCCCGTCGTCGCTGAATATCTCGTCCTCCTCGAAGCGCCAGCCGCGGAGGCCGATACTCACTTTCGCCATGTCACACGCTACGCTCCGGCGGCGATAAAAGCGCGTCCTTCCCGGACGGTTACGCCCGTTACGCGGCGAGACGCGCTAGCCCCGTGGCGTAGAACCGGATCGCGGCCGCCGCCGACTCGTTGCCCGGTCGGTCCACCGCCCCGGAGAAGCCGGGGTAGTCGACGACGAGGAACGCGAGGCTCAGGACCACCGCGAGCGCGCCGAAGCCGAGCGCTACCCGGTGGCGCGTCTCCGTCGAGAGTCCGAGGCGACCGCTGACTCGCTCGACCGCGAAGACGCCGGCGAACAGCAGTGCGAGCCCGACCCCGGAGACGTGACTCCCGCCGGCGGCGGACGCCTGATACAAGAGGAGCCCAGACAGCGAGACGGCCCCGCCGACGACGATAGCCGCGCCGCCGAGGACGGCCCCGTTGTCGGGGGCACCTCGGGGCGTCTCGCGGTCGCTTGAACCGGCCATGTCGGTAGCTGTCGGTCCACGGGCATAATCCTCGCGAAGGTGATCGGGGCGACGGAGCCTCGTCGCCCCGGCCGTCGTTCTCGATCCCCGCGACGACGCGGTCGCTTATATACGCGAGGCCCCTCGTCGATACCATGCGACGGCGACGCCTCCTCGGGCTGACCGCGACCGCGACCGTCGGGACCGCGGCCGGGTGTCTGGGCGACGGCTCGACGGGCGACGATTCAACGGGCGACGGGACCGATCCCGAGTGGCCGACGGGCACGTACGCGGACTACGAGACGACCACCGTGACCGCGGAGACGCCCGAGGGCGACGAACTCGGAGCGGTGACGGCCGCGATCGCGGACTCCCGGAAGAAACGGCTCCTCGGACTCAGCGACGCCGAGTCGCTCCCCGAGGACGGTGGCATGCTGTTCGTCTACGACGCTCCCCGAGACTCGCTCACCTACGTGATGCGACGGATGAGCTTCGGGATCGACATCGTCTACGCCGACGGTGACCGAGAGATAGTCGAGATCCACAACGCGCCGGAACCCGGGCCGAACGAGGACGGCGAGGAACAGCGGTATCCCGGATCGGGGCAGTACGTGCTCGAAGTCCCCTACGAGTGGACCGACCGGCACGACGTGTCGGTCGGGGACTCGCTGTCGTTCGACCGGTGATCGCGTCTCAGCGGGGTCGCTCGGCCGCGGCCGCGTCGAGCGCTATCAGGTCCGAACCACGGGCGACGTTCACCGCGAGGACGACGCTCATGACCGCGAACAGCGCCACGACCGCGAGGGCGAAGACGCCGACGCCGACCGTGACGAGGGGTTGACTCCCGAGGAGTTCGGCCCCTATCGTCGTGAGCAGGGCGGCCAACGCGAGTCCGAGCAGTCGATTCTCTGATTTCGTGTACATGCTTCAGATACGTGCTCGACGGCATTAAGACGTGTCCGACGACTGCCGTCGTGTCTCACACTGACACGTCTCGCGACGGTTTCGGGGGGGATCTGCGGTCCGTCTCCGACCGACGCTCGGGCGCCGCTCCGCGCAGACCACCACTTGGTCGTCCTGCCTCGACGTCGGCGGTCACTCCCCCAGTTTATGTCGCTCGCGCCCGTGGTGATCGTATGCGAAATGTGGACGCCGCGGGGCTCGGAATCGGCGACGATCACCCGCCCCGGATCATGGGCGTACTCAACGTCTCCGAGGAGTCTCCCTACGACCCGAGCGTGTACGACGACCCCGGCGAGGCGGCCGCGTACGTCGACGAGGAACTGATCGGCGAGGGCGCCGACATCGTCGACGTGGGCCTCGAGTCGGCCAACAAGGACCTCGACGTGCTCTCGGCCGAACAGGAACTGGACCGGCTCGACACCGCGGTCGAGACTCTCGAATCCACCTCCGGCGACGCCGTCTGGTCGATCGAGACGCGGTACCACGAGGTCGCCGACGAGGCGATCTCGCGCGGCTTCGACATGGTCAACGACATCTGCGGCTTCGCCGACTCCGAGATGCCGCGAGTCTGTCGCGAACACGACGTGGCGGTCTCGAAGATGGCCTCGCCGCCGGACCTCGAACGGCCGGGCGCCATCGAGGACGTCGACGAGATCTACGAGGCCCTGTCGATGAACGGTCTCACCGACAAGACGATCCTCGACCCCGCGTTCGGCGGCTGGTCGGTCGAGAAGACCCACGAGGACGACCGCGAGACGTTCCACCGCCTGCGTGAGTTCCGCGGCTACGGTCGCCCGCTCCTCGTGTCGATCAACCGCAAGAGCTTCCTCCGGACCATCGCCGGCCGCAGCACCGAGGCGGCGCTGCCGGTCTCGCTCGCCGCCACGTCGATGGCGGTCGAGCGCGGCGCCCACGTGATCCGGACGCACGACGTGGCCGAGACGCGGGACGCCGCGCTGGTCGGCGCCGAGTTCGCTCGGGACCGCTACCGCTCCGGCGGCGGCGCCGACGGGGTCGCCGTCGAGGAACTGGACGTGACGAGCGTCGCCGAAGCCCGGCGCCACCTCGACCGGCTCGGCGCGGCGGGGGTCACCGACGACGGCCGGAGCGTCGCGAGCAGCGCGGTCGTTCACACCTTCGAACTGACCGGCCTCGACGACCCGGCCGTCGGCGCGCTGCGCGCCGCGACCGTCGGCGGCGACGCGACCGGCGCCGCGTTCGCGCTCGGCGATCCGGCGGCGACCGAGACCGCTCCCTCGGCGGCCGACGGCGGAACCGACGCCGGAGCCCCCGAGGACCGCCGTGGCCTCCTGATCGGGACGCCAGCGGCCGTCGATTCGGTTCGAGAGGCCGTTTCCGGCGCTTCGAAGCCGCTCGACGCCGCACTCGACGGAATCGACCTCCACGTGAGTTAAGAGAAAGTTTATGCCCTCGTGTAGACAACCGATCGACCGGACGCCGGAGGGGCACGCGGGTAGGGGTACTCTGTGCCACTCCGGGCCATACCATATCTCGACCGACGAGCGGCGGCGCCGTCTCGCGTCGTCCCCGACAGGCGTTGCGGCGGCCCTGCCGGCCGGAGGCCGCCGATGAACTTCGAGACCTTCGAGCCGGTCTACGAGTCGATCCTCGCGGACTTCGGCTTCGACCGGGGCGCGGACGAGCGCGCGCGCGACGTGGCCGCCGATCTCGCGACACCGTTCCCGCTCGACAGGCTCGACGACTGGCGGGGCGAGACCGTCGCGGTCGCGGGCGCGGCCCCGAGCCTCGGCGACGAGGTCGCGACCGCCCGCGACGCCGACGTCGTCGTCGCCGCCTCCACGGCGGCCGACGTGCTCGCAGATCGCGGCGTCACGGTCGACTGTATGGTCACCGACCTCGACAAGAACCCGGATACCGCGGCGGCGTTGACCCGGCAGGGTGTCCCCGTCGCCGCACACGCTCACGGCGACAACGTCCCGGCGGTCCGCGAGTGGCTCCCGCGCTTCGCCGACGAGTGGACGCTGGCGACCACGCAGGCGGCCCCAGTCGGCGTGGTCGCGAACTTCGGGGGGTTCACCGACGGCGACCGCGCCGCGTTCCTCGCCGATCACCTTGGCGCCGGCGAACTCGTCTTCCCGGGGTGGGACTTCGACGACCCCGACGTCGACCCGATGAAGGCGCGGAAGCTCGACTGGGCGGCCCGGCTCCTGCGCTGGCTCGAACGCCGCCGCGGCGAGCGGTTCGCGGTCTTAGACGGGCGACGAGAAGAGGCCGACGCGGCGCTCGGGGAGAGCCTCGGGGACGGTTAGGAACTTTCGGCGCCGTTGAACTCCGATCTGTTCGGCACCCTTCTCGGTGGAAGCGCTGTTCCGTCGGGGCGTCCCTCTCGTAGCCCCCGTTAACTGGACCGACGTGCTCTCCCTATCGAGGGGTCCCGTCCTTCCACGTCTCCCGAGTTCACCGCTCTTCTCCGACGAACCTCACTTCGATATCGTTTCGTTGGATATGGACGTTATGCTCCGGACTAATCCCCTTATCGTCGGCCGGTCCCGCTTCCCACGCGCTCTCTGGCACGTCGAACGTCTTCTGAAGGGCCACGTCGTCCCCACGTACTTCGAGTTCGCTGACGTACGTCGCGGGGCGCGAAATCGCGATCACCATGTATTCGTTCGTTGAAATGGTTCCTTCACCCCCGAACACCAGCGTTCGTTCTCCTCCGTCGTCGACCGCGAGCGAGATCTCGACCGGACTCTCACAGTCGTTGTATATCTCCACCCCGTGTACGTCGTCAGTGCCTTTCGGCTCCGCTCCGAAAACCACCTCGGCAAACGGCTCCTGGCCGGGGTACGAGCGAGCGAACTCGCTCGTGCGTTTTTCGACCGGCAGTTCACCCGTCCGGGTGAAGGTGAACCTCGATTCCGCCGCCCTTCCTCGTATCGACGCACAGCCGCCGAGTGGGAGGGTTAGCGCGGCTCCGCTAAATCGGAGCACCTGACGGCGTTCCATACTCCGCGATTCGTGTCAAATAGCAAAAACCCGTTGGAAAGTAAAACATCCGTTTTTAGAGACGTCTCCGTTCGAGGGATACTCCGTCCGTCGTGATCTCGACCGGGAAACGGTCTCGGCTATCGACGGCGCTCCTGCTCGACCCGCGGTTCGGGGAACAGGTCGTCGCGGTCGCGGTCGCCGATCCACTCGGCCAGCTGGACGAGCTGGTCCGTCGCGGCCTCGAACAGCTGTTCGCTCTTCTCCGGGGTCACGTCGGTCGGGTCACCGAACGCGCCGTTGGGGGAGTTGTCGACCGCGTCGTAGAACGTCCGAGCGCCGTGGACCATCGTTTCCGCGTCGGCGAGGTCGACCAGCCCCCCGTCGCGGGCGTCTTCGAGTCGGTCCTCGCGGACGAGTTCGGGGGCGATGTGGGTGATCATCGCCGTCTCCTTCGGGCCGGCGTGGGGGCCGTTACGCTCGAACAGGTCGTCGACCAGCTCCGGGATCGACTCGTCCCACATCCACTCGACCGCGTAGACGGCCTCGTCCTCGTGGAGCCGGCGGCCGACCTCTCGGAGGTGCTGGACGTTCCCCCCGTGGGCGTTCACGAACACAACGCGGTCGACGCCGTGGTACGCGAGGTTCCGCGTGAACGACTCGACGTAGTCCCTGAACTCCGGCGGATCGACCCACATCGTTCCCGGGAACTGCCGGTGGTGCGGACTGACGCCGACGTTGATCGTGGGCGTCCGGACCGCGTCGGACCGATCTGCGGCGGCCGTCGCGAGCCCCTCGGCGATCAGGTGGTCGGTCGCGAGCGGGAGGTGCGGGCCGTGCTGTTCGGTCGATCCGAGCGGGACGAGCGCGACGGAACCATCGGAGAGCGCGTCGCCCAACTCCGGCCACGTGTGGTCGGCGAGGTACATACTCTCGCCTCGTGCGCGGCACGTATCAACCCCGCCGTCGCGGTCCGGCTCGCCGGCAACGCGATCCGTCCGTCCCGACGGCGTCGCGATTCGTTCGTCCCGGCGGTAGGCCGGTCGAGCGCCACGTGTCGACACCCTTTTTGTGTCCTCCGGCCGAATCGTCGACCATGTTTGGAGGCGGCGGCATGAACCCGCGGAAGATGAAACAGATGATGAAACAGATGGGGATCGACGTCGAGGACATCGACGCCGAACGGGTCGTCATCGAGACGGCAGACGGCGACCTCGTCTTCGACGGCGCGCAGGTCACCAAGATGGACGCGCAGGGCCAGGAGACCTACCAGATCGTCGGTTCGCCCAACCAGGTCGACGACGCCGGCGTGAGCGGCGGGGACGCGGCCGACCCCGCCCTCGACGAGGGCGACGAGGACGCCGGCGACGACGAGGGCATCCCCGAGGAGGACATCGCGCTGGTCGCCCAGCAGGCCGGCGTCTCGAAGGCGGACGCGAGAGAGGCGCTGGAGGCGGCCAACGGCGAGCCCGCGCGGGCGATCTCGAACCTCCAGTGACGGACGCCGCGTACCTGCTCGTCCACGAGGACCGGGAGTACTTACTCGAGCCGGGCGAGGAGTTCGGCACTGACCTCGGCGTGCTCGAGGTCCCCGAGGACGTCGCTGCCGGCGACGAGGTCGAGACGCACCTCGGTACCGTCTTCGAGGTCCGCGCGCTCCGCGGCCCGGACCTGTTCAACCACCTCGAACGCACCGGCGCACCGATGATGCCCCGCGACGTGGGGCTCGTGATGGGCCACACCGGCGCGTCCGGCGGCGACCGCGTCCTCGACGCCGGCACCGGGACGGGGATCCTCGCCGCGTACCTCGGGCGGGCGGGCGCCGACGTCACCACCTACGAGGTCGACGCCGACTTCGCGGAAGTGGCTCGCGACAACATGGCGACGGCGGGCGTCGACGACCGCGTCGAGGTGCGGACCGGCGACCTCACCGAGAAGTTGGACGCGCTCGCCGAGGGCGAGCCGTTCGACGCCCTGACGCTCGACACCGGCGACGCGCCGGCCGTGGTCGAGCGCGCCGACGAACTGCTCGCGCCCGGCGGTCGCCTCGCGGTGTACTCTCCCTTCGTCGAGGGCACCCGCGAGGCGGCCCTCGCCGCCCGCGAGGCCGGCTTCACCGGGGTCGAGACGCTCGAAACGATCCAACGCGAGATGGACTTCTCCGACCGCGGTTCGCGTCCCTCCACCGCGGGCGTGGGTCACACGGGCTACCTCGTCTTCGGTCGAGCGCCCTGAGCGCGGTCCGCGGTCGCTACCCGCTTCACGGACCGCAGCACCTCGCCGATCCGGCACAACGCTCTTTCCGATCGCGACTGTCTGCGACGTTGTGGCCGACGACGAGGCCGAAACGGAACCCGCACCACCCGTCGACGCCCGGAGCGGTCGCTCCGGCGCCGCGCCGGAGGTCGCCGACGCCCTCCCCCGAGACGACGACCCCCTCACCGAGTCGGTCGAGACCGCGCTGGCGGGACGCTCCGCGGTCGTCGCGGTCGGCGTTCCCCTCCGCCTGCTCCCGTCGGTGCTGGCCGCCCGCGAGCGGTCGTCCGGGGCGCCGTGGCGGGTCGCGTGTCGCCCCGGCGCGGTCGACGCGCTCTCCCGCGCGCTCGTACTCGGCAGCGCGGTCGCCGAAGCGGTCGAGACGGACGCGATCCGACTCCGAACCGGGGAACCCCTCGGTCACGGCACCAGCGGCACGCTGTTCGCGAGCCCCGATCGGGTCGACGCCGTCGTCGGTCCGCCCGGTGACCGAACGCTCGCGACGACGGCGGTCGACGACGGCTCCGGGGGTGCTTCCGCGGCGGGCGCCCGAGAGGCGATCACGGGCGTCCGCGCGGCCGCCGAGTCGCGGTTCGACGCGGCGGCGGCCGCTCCCGTCGGGATGCCGTCGCGAACGCGGTTGCTCGCGGCCGCCCGCGAGACGCTGGACGACCGCTTCGCCGACGACCTCGCCGCCGTCTTGGAGTCGCTCGCGCCCGGCGAGTTCGGGCGCACCACCGAGCCCACGGACCGGACGCTCCTCGTCGCGCTCGCGGCGCGACACGACCACCTGTTCCGGGACCTCCGCCGGTGGGTCGGCGTCGACGGCGTCGGGATCGCCCCCGCGCAGGAGTTCACGCGAGACCGGCGCGCGCTCGTCGAGCGAGAGCTGATCGAGTCGGTCAAGGTGCCGATGGGGCCGGGGCGACCGATGCTCCGGCTCCGGGCGGTCGACGACGTACTGCTTCGCGCTCGTCCCGAGGAGGTGCCGAGCGTCCTCGACGGTCGGTTCGCGCTGCCGACCGACGCGGACGGGCGGCTCAGCCGCGACGCCGGCCGCGAAGGCCGTCGACCCGTCTGGGAGCGGCGTCGGTGGTGACCGCGCGGCCGGCCGCCGGCGGACGCGTCGACTCGCCCGACGGTCGGTCGATCCGACGTGACAAGAACTAACTCTCGGCGGCGCGCCCACACGAGTATGACGACGTTCTCCGAGCGAGTCGAGCGGATCTCGATCAGCGGCATCCGCGAGGTGTTCGAGGCGGCCGGCGACGACGCGATCAACCTCGGGCTCGGTCAGCCCGACTTCCCGACGCCCGAGCACGCCCGCCGTGCCGCGGTCGACGCCATCGAGTCCGGGAAGGCCGACGCCTACACCGAGAACAAGGGCACCCCGTCGCTGCGCGAGGCGATCGCGGAGAAACACCGCGCCGACCAGGGCATCGACCTCGACCCGAGCAACGTCGTCGCGACGGCCGGCGGCAGCGAGGCGCTCCACATCGCGCTGGAGGCGCACGTCGACGCCGGCGACGAGGTGTTGATCCCCGACCCCGGGTTCGTCTCCTACGACGCGCTCACGAAGCTGACCGGCGGCGAGCCGGTCCCCGTGCCGCTGCGCGACGACCTCACGATCGATCCGGCGGCGATAGAGGCGGCCATTACCGACGACACCGCGGCGTTCGTCGTCAACTCCCCCGGCAACCCCACGGGTGCGGTCTCCTCCGAGGCCGACGTGCGCGAGTTCGCCCGCATCGCCGACGAACACGACGTGCTCTGTCTCTCCGACGAGGTGTACGAGTACACCGTCTTCGACGGCGAACACCACTCGCCGATCGAGTACGCCGAGACCGACAACGTCGTGGTCGTCAACTCCGCCTCGAAGCTGTTCTCGATGACCGGCTGGCGGCTCGGCTGGGTGTACGGCTCGGCGGACCGCGTCGAGCGCATGCTCCGCGTCCACCAGTACGCGCAGGCCTGCGCCTCCGCCCCGGCGCAGTACGCCGCCGAAGCCGCGCTGCGAGGCGACCGCGGCGTGGTCGACGAGATGACGGCGTCGTTCCGGCGCCGCCGCGACCTCCTCCTCGACGGTTTCGACGAAATCGGCCTCGACTGCCCGACGCCGCAGGGGGCGTTCTACGCGATGCCCCGCGTTCCGGAGGGGTTCGTCGACGAGTGTCTCGACCGCGGCGTGGTCGTCGTCCCCGGCGAGGCGTTCGGCGAACACGGCGCGGGCCACGCCCGCATCTCGTACGCGACCGACGAGGCGCAACTCCGCGAAGCGCTCGACGTGATGGGCGAGGCGTACGAGGCGGCGCGCTGAGACGGTCCCGAGAAGCGCGGCCGGTCAGCCGTCCCCCGAACCCGACAGCCGGAGGTACCGCTCGTAGTACGCCTCGCCGTGCCGGATCATCTCCTTGTCGTGTTCGCCGACGCCCGCGTCCTTCCTGATGTTACCGTCGAGGTACGGTCGCGCGTCGAGCGCCCGGAGCAGTTCGACGTACGCCTCGGAGTACGGGTGCGTCTCGGTGTACTCGTCGGCCGCCGCTCGGTCGATGATCCGCCCGGCCGCTTCCGAGAGCTCGTCCGACTCGATTCTGGGACCGACGAGCCGCGCTCGGAGGACCGTCTCCATTCGTTCGGGACTCTCCGCGACCGGTTGCGCGGTCGGCCGGTAGACGGCATCGTGAAAGCGCTCGCGCTCGATGTCGACGCGGTACGTGGTCTCTCGGTACGTGACGTGATCGGGACCGTCGTCGTCGAGCAGTTCGCTGTCGGCGCGGTCGGACTCGTCGCGGTACGCGTACCCGCCGCGTTCGACCAGTCCGACCGCGTACCCGCCGACGTTCCCGCGGGCCCGCGCCGCGAAGTGCGCGATCTTGACCGCGCGTCGGTCGACAAGCGGCAAGTCACCCTCCTCGTCCGCCGCGACCGCCGACTCGACCGCTCCGTCGGTCTCGTAGAGCCGCAACACCGGATACGTCTCGGCGACCTCGTCGACGACAAGCGAACCGAGCCGGTAGTACGTGCCCTTGTGAGCCACGTACGCCGGCTTCTCGGGACCCGCGTAGAACGGCTCTCTGTGTCGGATCGTGTACGAGTCGCCCGCCAGCGCGGCGTCGAGCGCCGCCTCGTCCCAGCGCTCGGCCGGATCGTCGCTGTCCCGCACGTAGCGCTCCCGCAACGAGCCGTCGACCCGCGAGAGCGAGAGACGCAACGTCGCTCCGTCACCGTCGCCCGGATCGTCGTCGGTCGTTCCGAGACAGCCCGCGACGGCGCCGACGCCGCCGGCGATCGCACCGGCTAGGAGCCGGCGCCGAGAGGGTGTGGGTCCGTCCATACGGACAACACCGTGAGGTGACGGAAAGTCGTTGGCGAGACACAAAGGCTCGCTTGCGTCTCCGCAGGGCGCGGGCACGATCGGCCGTCGAGGGGGCATTTGATTACTTGAGGTAATTTAACCGCGACGGAGCGTTTCCGCAAGTTATACTGTCAGCGGTGAAGTACCGGAGGCTAATGGACCGGAACATACAGGTCAGCCGCCTCGACCGGCAAGCGGTCGAGGACCAGGAGGTCGAAATCGTCGAGCGAAAGGGGATCGGTCACCCCGACTCGATCTGCGACGGCGTCGCGGAGTCGGTCTCGCGGGCGCTCTCGCAGCTCTACCTCGACCGCGTCGGGAAAGTCCTCCACTACAACACCGACGAGACGCAGCTGGTCGCCGGCCGCGCGGCCCCCGCGTTCGGCGGCGGCGAGGTCGTCGAGCCCATCTACATCCTCATCGTCGGCCGCGCCACGAAGGAGTACGAGGGCGAACAGCTCCCGGTCGACTCGACCGCCCTCGCGGCCGCCCGCGACTACCTCTCCGAGGCGATCCCCGAACTGGAGTACGGCACCGACGTGGTCGTCGACGCGAGGCTCGGCGAGGGCTCCGGCGACCTTCAGGACGTCTTCGGCGAGGAGACCCAGGAAGTGCCGATGGCCAACGACACCTCCTTCGGCGTCGGTCACGCCCCGCTCACGGAGACGGAGACCATCGTCCACGAGGCCGAGCACGCGCTCAACACCACGTACCACGACGATCACCCCGAACTCGGCCCCGACGTGAAGATCATGGGCAAACGCGAGGGCGACCAGATCGACATCACCGTCGCCGCCGCGATGGTCGACGCGTACGTCGACGGCCTCGAGGAGTACGACGACGCGGTCGACTCCGTCCGCGAGTACGTCGACGACCTCGCCCGCGAGTACACCGACCGCGAGGTCCACGTCGACGTCAACACCGCAGACGACTACGACGAGGGCTCCGTCTACCTCACCGTCACCGGCACCTCCGCCGAGCAGGGCGACGACGGCTCGGTCGGTCGCGGTAACCGCGCGAACGGGCTCATCACGCCGAACCGCCCGATGTCGATGGAGGCGACCTCCGGGAAGAACCCCGTCAACCACATCGGGAAGATTTACAACCTGCTGTCGACGCGTATCGCCGAGTCGGTCACGAGCGAGGTCGACGGCATCCGCGACCTTCAGGTCCGACTGCTCTCGCAGATCGGCCGGCCGATCGACGAGCCGCACGTCGCCGACGCGCAGATCGTCACCGAGGACGACGTGGTCCTGGGCGACATCGAGGACGACGTCCTCGCCATCGTCGACCGCGAACTGGCCGACGTGACGGACGTGACCCGCAGCGTCATCGAGGGCGACGTCTCGACGTTCTGAGCGCGGACACGGTCGGACCGGTGACCCGGTCCGAGCCGCGCCGATCCGGGGTTTCTACTGTCGACGCGCCGTACCGAACGGCATGCCAGACGCTTCGACAGACGTCGATCTCAAGGCCGACCTGACCGACGACGTGGCCCTCGTCACGGGCGCGACTCGGGGGATCGGCGCCGAGATCGCCGCGGAACTCGCCGACCTGGGAGCGACCGTCTACGCGGGAGCGCGCGACCCCGACGACGTGACCGCGTCCGACCAGCACGCCGTCCAGTTGGACGTGACCGAGGAGGAGGAGGTACGGTCCGCGGTCGACCGGATCGAGCGCGAACAGGGCTCGCTCGACGTCCTCGTCAACAACGCGGGCGTGTTCGCGCGGTCGGGACCCCTCCACGAGATGGACACCGCGGACTTCGACCTCACGATGGCCGTGAACCTCCGCGGCCCGGTCGTCTTGACCAAGCACGCGCTGCCGCTCCTCCTGGACGGGACCGGCGGTCGCGTCGTGACGCTCTCGTCGGGGCTCGGCCGGTTCACCGACGGACAGATGGACGGCGGGTATCCGCCCTACCGGCTCTCGAAGGTCGGCGTCGGCGGGCTGACGGCGTACCTCGACGGCGAGTACGGCGATCAGGGACTCATCGCCAACGCCGTTTCTCCCGGCTGGGTGCGGACGGACATGGGCGGCGACGAGGCGCCGCGGACGCCCTCCGAGGGCGCCGAGACGCCGGTCTGGCTCGCCCGGTTCGCGCGGGGGAGCCCCGCGGGGCACCTCTGGAAGGACCGCGAGCGGATCTCCTGGTAGCGTCACCGACCGCAACCGATTTCACCGCGCCCCGCGACCGCCGACGTGTGACGCGGGTGTGTCTCCTCGGCGACCCGGACGTGGAGCTCTCCTACGAGCTGCTCTCTCGCGAGACGGCGCGGGACGCGCTCGCAACCTACCGGATCGAGGAGCCCTTCGAGAACAGCGTCGCCGTCGACACCGTGAGCCTCGGCGCCGCCGTCTCGCTGCTGAACGACCTCGACTGGTATCTCGTCCGCTTCGTCGAGGAGGCGCTCGTCTTGGAGCCGTCGGTCGCCGCCGACGAGTGGCTCTCGCGGGACCTGGCCCGGGAAGTGCGAGACGGCGCAGTCCCGCCGGAGGAGACCGATCAGCGCCTGAAGGTGTTCGGCCTCGTCGACGGCCGGCCGGTCGAACCGCTGTTCGTCCGGCGCCGGCAGGGCGAGACGCCAGAGTACGACCTCCGCGACGTCGACGAGACCGTCGTCGTCCGCGTGAGCGAGTCGGAGTTCTCCGGCTGAGGCGACCGCGGCGCCCGCCGACTCACGCCTCCTCGTCGACCTCGGCGAGGATCCGCGTTCGAACGGGGTCGACGTCGACAGGCGCCCACGCCTCCACGTCGTAGGTCACGTCCGCGAGCGTCTCCAGCCGGTCGTCGTCCCCGTCGCCTATCGCCGCCACTGCCTCCTCGCGGAGCCGTTCGAGGACGGCGTCCGACAGCGCCTCGCGGTCGACCTCCCGTGACGGAATGTCGAGAATGTGCGGGAGGTCCGCTGCGCCCTCCGGAAGCGTCGGGAACGCGGCGGGACCGACGGCGAGCGCGGTCTCCCGCTCGGACGCGGACTCGGTGCCCTCGCTCGAAAGGGCGGCCGCCGGAGCCGGAACCAGCGCGTACTCCGCGACCGCGAGGTCGATGGCGGCGTCGATGGCGTCCTCGTCGACCTCGGTCCGGCTCTTGAACGCCAACTCCGAGAGCGCCTGCGAGAGCTCCGTCCGAGTGAGCCACGCGAACAGGTCGACGACCCCGGCGAGGTCGTCCCGGGCCGCGACGCTCGGACCGTCGGCCATCGTCAGTCCTCCCCCGGCGCCGGCTCCGTCCCGCCGTCACCGGTCGTCGGCTCGCCGCCGTCGGTGTCGACCGTCGAGCCCGACACCGCGGCGTCGCCGTCGCGTCCGAGGCTCCCCCCGACCGCACCGTCGCCGCGGACGTCCGCGAGGTCGGCGCTCGCGGCCTCGCGGACCTCGTCCGGATCGACCGGGGCGTGCTGCCACGCCGGGAGCCGCGTGTCCGGACCCGGCTCGCCGAGCGCCTCGGCGTACGTCGCCACCTGGGAGCGCTCGTCGTCGCCGTCGTACGAGAGCCCGTTGAACGCGGCGTCCGCGGCGTAGCCGTCGACCAGCGTCTCCGCGGCCTCGCGGTATCGCCCCGGGAGACCGTCGTAGTCGACGTCGACGCCGGCGTCCTCCACCGCGCGCAGCGTCGCCGCCCCGACCGCGCGGCTCATGTCGGCGAGGCCGGTCGGACCGTCGACCGACCGGTGGTCGTGTTCGTACCGGCCCAGGTCGACCTGCGCGCTGTCGGCGAAGCCGGCGTGGCCGAACGCCTCGCCGAGCGTCCCGACTTCCAACCCCCAGCCGCGCTGGACGCGGAGCCGCGAGACGAGGTCGCTCGTCGCCGCGAACTCGCCGGCGAGCGCGTAGCGGAACGCGGAGAGATACGCGAGCACGTCGGGCTCGCGACCCGGGGCCGCGTCTCCGAGCGCCCGGACGAGCGGCCGGAAGAACAGCCGGAACAGCCGACCGTACAGCGAGCCGTCCTCGACGCGGGCGTAGTACCCCTTCGAGAACGAGTAGCCGCGCCCGAGCGGGAACAGCAGGCGGTTCACGAACGCCGGCGAGTACGTCTTCGTGTCGGCGTCGTGGACGACGACGAACTCCTCGTCGAGCGCGCGACCCAGCGCGAGCCACACGTCGCGGCCCTTGCCGCGCTCGCCGTCGAGTCCGCGGGCCGAGAGCAGCGACGCGAGACGGGGGCCGTCACACCACAGCGTCTCGACGTCGAGGTCGAACCCGTCGAGCCAGTCCGCGAACGGGCCGGCGCGCTCCGCGGACGCTCGAAGCGGGACGATCACCCGCGCGGGGTCGACGGTCTCCAGCGTCGAGAGCACGCGCTCCGCGGCGAGGGTCCCGTACTCGCGTTCGGTCATCGGCACGACGACCGCCGCTCGGTCCGTGGGGGCGTCGGGCCGGTGGTCGGTCAACGCGTGGAGGGTCGTCACGCGTTCTTGAACGTACTCCATCTACCGATCACACGGGCGGGACGCTCAAAACAGGTGCGGTACCTCCGACCCGTTGCGGGCTTCGCCTCGACGACCTCAGGCCGCCGGCGTCGAACCCGCCGCGCCGCCGGGGACGCGGCCGAGGCGGTGTAACACCGCGTACACGACCACGAGGACCGTCAGTCCGCCGGCGAGCGCGAGGAAGACGGCGTCGTAGGTCGCGCCCGCCTCGACCGCCTCGCCGACGACCCACGAGCCGGCCGCCTGCGCCGACATCATCCCGGCGGAGAACATGGCGTACGCCGACGCGCGCGACTCGTCCGGCAGCGACGCGAGCAGGTACGTGTCGCCGGCCGGGAACAGCATGTGGATGGAGAAGCCGACGACGACGCTCGCCGCGATGACGGCCGCCAGCCCCTCGGCGAGGACGACGAGGACGATACCGCCGATGAACGCCGTGATTATCCCGAGGATGTAGGGGACGTGCGGGAGCCGGTCGGCGAGGTCGCCCGACACGAGGAACGCGGGCACGCCGGCCGCGAAGATGACCGTCAGGAGGTTCCTCGCGGTCCCCGGCGGCAGGTCCTTGGCGATCATGTACAGCTCGTAGAAGTTGAACAGGCCCTGCCAGACGAAGCTCGTGAGCCCCATCATCACGACCCCCGCGAGGATGAGCTTCCACTCGCCGCGAGCGGCCGCGAGGAAGTCTGTGTCGCTCCCGCCGGCGTCCGGCAGGTCGGTCCGGGCCGCGAGGACGACGAACACGACCGTGCTGGCGGCCGCGGCGACCGCGAGCCCGTAGAAGGCGAACCGCCAGTCGTACCACAGCGCGACGGTGACGGCGGGCGCGGCGATGACGGCGGAGAGCTGGCTCGCCATCCCGTGGACCCCCATCACGCGACCGACGCGTCGGGGGAACAGCTCCGCGATGAAGGGGTTCGCGGCCACGAAGTAGACGCCGGACGCGCAGCCGACCGCGAACGCGGCGACCATGAGCGCGAGCACGCCCGGCGCCAGCGCGACGCCGAGCGCGCCCGCCGTCAGCATCGCGCCGGAGACGAGGATCACGCGGTGGCGCGCGAATCTGGTCAGCGCCCAGCCGGCGGGGAGCCGCGGCGCGGCCGACCCGAGCCACGCGAGCGTGACGATGAGCCCGGCGGTCCCCTCGCCGATTCCGAACTCGCCGATGAACTGCCCCACGAGGGGTGCGAACACGACCCGCGCGAAGTTGACGAGGAAGACCAGGGCGCAAAGCGATCCGAACAGCCGAGTCC
This sequence comes from Halorubrum ejinorense, assembly GCF_039522565.1. Lineage (GTDB taxonomy): Archaea > Halobacteriota > Halobacteria > Halobacteriales > Haloferacaceae > Halorubrum > Halorubrum ejinorense. The sequence goes on from NZ_BAAADQ010000002.1 coordinate 117,177, forward strand.
GTGACACGGCCTCGATTCACCGCGCCGGAACACAAGCGTTGCGAAAGCGATCGCCGGCGATCCCGGGCGCCTCGGCCCCTCTCGAACCCGGCTTCGACCGATGCGTTCGCCCACCGCCGATCGCGAGAAACGTGTCAGTACAGCGGTTAGTTCGCCGGAACCGTCAGCCCGACGTCGGACGGGGTTTTTATCCGCCCCGATGACGAACGCCGGTGTATGAAATCCACGCGCAAGGGGCTCCGCGACGGCGACCTGATAAAGGACACCTACGAGCGGCTCAACTGCGCCGAGTGCGATCAGGTGTTGAAAAAGGAGAACGACCCCGACGAGGTGTTCTCGGTCCGCATCTGTCCGGAGTGCGGCAGCCGGTTCAAGGAACTCCGCTGACGGACGTCCCGCCGCAGTCACCGTTTCTCCCTCCTTCGCCGTCGCCCTCTCCTCGCGTCGCTCCCGCCGAGCGGTCGCGCCCGCTCACGACTCGAACGCGTCCGCGACCGACTCCGTCACCGTTCGAGACTCACTCGTGACGGTCTCGATCCAGCGATACGACGCGTACGCACGGGCCACTCCGCGAGCGCTGCGGTCTTCGCTCGCGAGGTCGGCGTCCGGCTCCGCGAACGCCCGGAGGAACTGCGCCGCGAGCCACCGGTCCAAGGGGCTCTCGCTCGCCGCGAGCGCAGCCGCCGACTCAATCGCGTCGTCGCGCGCCTCGGCGACGGCGTCGGCGTTCGCCGGGAACATGGTCTCGCCCGATTCGATGCGCGACGCGATCGCGTCGATCCCGCGGAACCGAGCGCGAGCGAGCAGGGTCCGCGTGAACGCGGTCGCCGGGTGGTCCGGGACGTAGTCGTCCACCGGGATCGGGTCGAACCGGAGGTCCTCGAACGTCCGATAGAGCGCGTTCGAGAGCAGCGATACGCTCGGGGCGTCCTCGGGTATCGGTCGCTCGTCGAGGAACGCCTCCGCGCCGGGGTTCGACCGGATTCTGTCGACGTCCTCCCCGTGAGCCTCCCGGAGCGTCTCACCGATCTCGGCCCCGATCCGCTCGGCCGCCCGACGGAGCGCGTCGCCGACGGGTTCCGACGCGGCGAGCGACGCGCGGTACCGGTCGCGGAGGTGTCGGCCCGCCTCGACGTACGACTGGACTCGCTCGACGTCCCCGACCGCCTCGCCGGTTCGGATCGGGTTCGCGCGCCCCGCCGGACCCGTGTTTCCCCCCACGAGCGTCCGGCGCCGCGACTCGTCGTACCAGCGCTCGATCGGCCCGTACACCGCGGCCCCCGCCATCGGGTCGGACGCGGCGCCCGGAAGCGACTCCAGCGTCTCGTACGCCCGCCGTCGGACCGAACCGATGGCCGGGGCCACCGCTTCGGGGTCGCCCTCGACGGTCACGGCGGCCCACGTGCCGACGGCCGCCGCCGCGTGCTTCCGCGCCGTGGCGTACCGTTCCGCGGCCAGCAGGGGAACGGACGACTCCCCCGAAACCGGCAGGGTCTCGCGGGCCGCCGCCCGCTCCGTCTCGATCTGCTCGCGGATCTCGCCGTTCGGGAGCGTCTCCGCGGTCAACGGCTCCGGGATCGGACGGAGTAGCCGTTCGACTCGATCGGCGAACGCGCCCGTCGCCTCGGGGTCGAAATCGACCGGAACCACTCGCGGTCGCTCCGGCGGCGACGCGTCGAACGCGTTCGGGACCGCGTCGACGGCGAGCGCGGGCGGATCGGTCCAGAACCGGGGCTCGTTCCCGACCCCCGAGCAGCCGGCGAGCGCCCCGAGCGCGGCGGCGCCGCCGGCCATGAGCGCCTCGCGTCGGGTGAGCCGTCGCGTCACGCCGCGTCACCTCCCTCGTCGATGGCCGTCTCGTTCCCGGGAACGGTCGCGTTGCCGTCGATCACGGCGTAGTCGGTCGCGGTGGTCTGACACGGCGACATCCCGCTCGAACCGCTCCCCGAGAGCCGCCCGTCGAGCACGACGGGGAGTCGGAAGATCAGCGCTAGGGCGACCCGCGTTCCGGCCTCGCACGCCTCGTCGGGCGGTCTGAGTTCGCGGCAGTACTCGTACTCGACCCGCTGCGGCTGCCAGGAGACGGAATCGATGTGGAGGCGCTGGCACGAGTACACGCCGGCCCGCGCGACGTACACCGTCTCCGCGTCGAAGTTCGTCTCGTCGAGGAACGACCGGACTCGCCTTCGGTCGGCGTCGGCGACGCCGCCGGCGACCAGCAGGCTCGCCGCCCGGTCCGCGCTCGTGACTAATTCGCGCCCGATCGAGAGCGGGTCGCCCGCACCGTCGGTTTCGGCGCCGTCGACCAGGACGGCGTCGCCGTCCGGGTTCCGGACCTTCAGCACGGTCGGGTCCGTGTCGGTCCCGGAGGCCCGCCGCTGGACGGACTCCGACTCGGGCTCGTCGGCGCCGCCGAGACAGCCGGCCAGCGCGCCGACCGCGCCGAGTGTCGCGCTACTCAGGAGGGCTCGTCGCGTCGGGGACATGCGGGCCGCTTGGATCGGTCCCGATAAACTTCTTGTGGCGCGGCGCTCGGCGGCCCGTCACTCGAACACCGCGTCGAACGCCGACGCGCCGAGCGGGTCGAAGGTGCCGGCCGCGACGTTCTCGCGGACGTGGTCCGGGTCGCTCGTCCCGACGAGCGACGAGGTGACGCCGGGCGCGCTCCGCGCGAAGTTGAGCGCCCGCTGAGCGGGCGTGTCCCCCGCGAGCGTCGCGTCGACGTCGGCGGGGATCGCGCCGTCGACGGTCAGGTCTCCCTGCCCGACGCTGGCGCTCGTCACCACCGAGAGCCCGGCCTCGTGGGCGAACTCCAGAACCGAAACCGGGCCCTCGTCGTCGGAGCCGGGCGGGGCCGGCTGGTTCGCCCGCGTGAACGCGTCAGCCATCGCGACGTTGAACGGGAGTTGGATCGCTTCGAACCCGTGGTCGTCGTCCGGGCCGACCGCCTCGCCCGCCGCCTCTGCCCGACCGAGCACTTCGGCGAGCGACAGGGCGCCGTCGGCGTCCGCGGGGAGCCGGAAGGCGTCCCACGTGGCGACGCCGTACGCCCCGACGTCGCCCGCCGCGCGCCGGCGCTCCAGGGTCTCGAAGGCGGCTTCGAGCGCGTCGTACACCGCCTCGCGCGACCGGACGGCGAGCTGCGTTTCCGGGTTGTGGACGTAGTAGCAGTCGACCGCGTCGAGCCCCAGACGGTCGAGCGACCGCTCCAGCGACCACTCGAGGAACGCCGGAGCGAGGCTGTGCGCGCCGTTCGCGAGGTCGTCGGGGTCGACGATCCCCGGCTCGACGAACCGCTCGCGGACGTACGCGCTCGGGTCGGCCGGCCGCTCGCCGTCGAAGGGGAGGAACCCGCCCTTCGTCGCGACGACCACGGCCTCGCGGTCGACCGGGGCGTCTCGGAGCGCATCGCCGACGACGCGCTCGGCGCGGCCGCACCGGTAGTTGGCCGCGGTGTCGACGTGGTTGATCCCCGAGCGGAGCGCTAACGCGATGGACTCGCGCGAGTCCTCGTCGACGGCGGGCGTCGGCTCGCCGAGGTACGTCCCGATCCCGACGCTGGAGACGACGCCCGGACCGAACCGCCGGAAGTACGTCCGCCCGAAGGCGTCGCCGAACCGGTCTCGGTACCCCCAGAGGGCCTCGCGAGTCGCCATGTCGGTCCATCGGCGCGGACGGAATAAAAACCGCGCGCGTCGCCGTCGGCGGACCGACTCTGACCGTTGTCCCCGCGGTCGGGTGCGTCGTCACCGCCTCGTCTCGTCAGACGCAGGCCACCGCCGCGTCAGACGAACGCACGACGCCGACGCAACGACTATACGGATTCCGGAAGTCAGGGGTGATAATGGCCTCGCTCACCGACCACCTGACGGACCTCGTCGACGACGTCGACGCCACGCTGCTGTTCTCGCCGGCGAGTTCCTTCTACGAGCGCTTCGCGGACGACGGGGTTGAGGTCGTCGTCGTCGCGCCCGACAACGACGTCGACGCCGAGACGTTCGTCGAACTCCCGCTCCCGTTCGACAACGTCAAAGACCGGATCCGGTTCGGTATCGAGGGGTCGATGGACGAGGGGCTCGTCTCTCAGGGCGACGAGGTCGCCTGCGTGGCCTCGGTGTTCGACGGCGGCTCGGACGCGATCGTTCGGGTCACCGTCGACGAGGGGATACACACCGGCATCTACGACCTGTTCGCCAACTCCCGGGCGGAGCCGAGCGTCATCCGCGACGTGTTCGAGGTCGCGATCGAACTCGGACAGAAGGGACAGAAGGGGAAGCCGGTCGGGGCGCTGTTCGTCGTCGGCGACGCGGGCAAGGTGATGAACAAGTCGCGGCCGCTCTCGTACAACCCCTTCGAGAAGTCCCACGTCCACGTCGGCGACCCCATCGTGAACGTCATGCTCAAGGAGTTCTCGCGGCTCGACGGCGCGTTCGTCGTCTCCGACTCGGGGAAGATCGTCTCGGCGTACCGGTACCTCGAACCCGCCGCCGAGGGGGTCGACATCCCGAAGGGGCTCGGCGCGCGCCACATGTCCGGGGCCGCGATCACCCGCGACACGAACTCGACCGCCATCGTCCTCTCCGAGTCGGACGGGCTCGTTCGGGCGTTCAAGGCGGGCGAACTCATCTTGGAGATCGATCCGGAGGAGTACTGACAGATGTCCGCGGTCCCGAGCTTCCTCTCCGAGTTCGTGCGTACCGTCCCGGAGCGGATCTGGCTGGCGCTGTTCGTGCTGGTTGTCGGGCTCGCGTTGGCGTACCTCGTCGGCGTGATCAACCGCCGGCTGCTCCGCCGGGCGGGCGTCCCCGAGGTGATCGAGGGGACCGCCTTCGAGCGGACGGCCCGCGAGTTCGACACCTCGACGGTGCGGATCCTGGCACAGCTATCGAGCTACTTCATCGTCGCCGTCGCCGTCATCGTCGCGCTCACCGTCGCCGACGTGAACTACCTCGAACAGTTCTGGTCCGGCGTCGCCGCCTTCCTCCCGCGCCTGTTCGTCGCCGCGGTCGTCCTCATCGTCGGGGTCGTGGTCGGCGATAAGATCGAACTGCTCGTCGCCGAGCGCCTCCGCGGGGTCAAGCTCCCCGAACTCGGCGTCGTCCCGACGCTCGTGAACTACAGCGTCGTGTACGTCGCCGCGCTCATCGCACTCGGACAGGTCGGCGTCCAGACGCTCGCGCTCATCGTGTTGCTCGCGGCGTACGCGTTCGCGGTCGTGCTGTTCGCGGCGCTCGCGACCAAGGACCTCGTCGCGTCCGCCGCCGCCGGCGTCTTCCTCCTCCTCCGGCAGCCGTACGGCATCGGCGACGAGGTCCGGGTCGCGGGCGAGCGCGGCGTCGTTCAGGAGGTCGACCTGTTCGTCACGCACATCGAGACGGACGGCGAGGAACACGTCCTCCCGAACCACGCGGTGTTCCGCGAGGGCATCGTGCTGATCCGCGGTTGAGCAGGAGCGCGGCCGTCCGCTGGTCCGCGGCAGGGGCGGAGCGCACCGCCGACCGACCGTTCCCACGCCGTGAAAGTCGTTGTCACCCTATAACACGAGGGGGTGCCAACCGTGAAACATGACTCCCGATACCGCGAGCGTCGCCTGCGACGGGTGGGACGGCAGCGAGTGCGAAGGGACGCCACACTGTCCGCCGCGCTGTCCGCGGTTCGTCGACAAGGAGGGGGCGCGCTGGACGATCCGACCGGCGGTCGCGGCGGACGAGCCGTTCCTCGCCGAGATGTACGAGGGGTTCGACCGTGCCGACCGCGCGCAGGGGCTCCCGCCGGTGAGCCGCCGTCGGCGCGCCGACTGGATCGAGACGATGCTCGAAGACGGGCACGACGTCGTCGCCGAGCGGAACGGCGAGCTGTACGGCCACGCGATGTACACGCCGACCGCCGCGGACACGCCCGAACTCGCCGTCTTCGTCCACCCCGACGCGCAGGACCGCGGCGTGGGGACGGAGCTGTGTCGGCACGTCATCGCGGCCGCCGCCGCGGCCGGTCGGGAGGCGCTGGAACTCCACGTCGAGACCGGTAACCGGGCCGCTCGGTCGGTCTACGGGACGGTCGGGTTCGAGGTGGTCGAGCGCCGCGGGGACCTCCTGATGCGGCTCGACCTCGACGAGCCGGTCGCGACCGAGGTGCGCTGGCCGCCGCTCGCCCGCGAGGGACCGACGGAGTCGCTCCTCGAACGGCCGTCCGCCGCCTCCGGGCCGGGCCGGTCACCGGCGGACGACTGACGCGCGGCGTCCGCCCTCCGGACTGCTCGGCGGCGTTCCCGTCGGGCCCACCGCAACGGTTACGGCTCGCCGTCACTAGGGTATCGTAACCGTGGACGACGCCATCGAGTGGCTGCGGGACCGCCCCTTCTACGAGGGACAGATCGCCGACCACCGGCGGCTCCCGGCGCGCTCACCCGAGTTCGCCGACGTCGACCTCGAACCGCGGCTCGCCGGCGCGCTCGCCGACCGAGGGATCGATCGGCTCTACCGCCACCAGGCCGAGGCGATCGAGGCCGTCCGCGACGGCGACGACGTGGTCCTCGCAACCGAGACGGCCAGCGGCAAGTCGCTCGCGTACACCGTTCCCGCCTTCGAGGCGGCGATGGATCACGGCGGCCGCACCCTCTACGTCGGCCCGCAGAACGCGCTGATCGCCGATCAGGAGGAGTCGCTGTCCGAACTCGCGACCGACCTCGGCTTCGGCAGCCGAGTCTCGGTCGACTCGTACACCGGTCGGCTCTCGCGGTCGGAGAAGCGCGACGTGCGCGACCGCCGCCCCACCGTCCTCCTCTCGAACCCGGACATGCTCCACTACGCGCTGCTGCCGTACGCCGGGCGCCTCTGGGACTGGTTCTTCTCCTCGCTGGAGTGCGTCGTGATCGACGAGGTCCACAGCTACCGGGGCGTGTTCGGCTCGCAGGTGGCGCTCACGCTCCGTCGACTCGCGCGGACCTGCGAGCGGTTCGACTCGTCGCCGCAGTTCGTCTGCTGTTCGGCGACGATCAACAACCCGGTCGACCACGTTTCGACCGTCACCGGCCGCGACCCCGACGGGATCGCCTTGGTCGACCAGGACACCTCCGGACGCGGGCCGCGCGACTGGGTGCTGTGGAACCCGCCGGAGTACGACGACGACTGGCAGGAGCGCGGCAGCGGGCGCCGCAAGTCGAGTCACACGGAGAGCAAGCGGCTGTTCGTCGACCTCGTCACCGCGGGCCAGCAGACGCTAGCGTTCACCCGCGCTCGGCAGACCGCAGAGCAGTACGCGACGGACAGCGCGAGCGACCTCCGCGACCGGGGCGAGCGCGACCTCGCCGGGAAGGTCGGCGCGTACCAGGCGGCGCTCACCGACGACCGCCGCCGCGAGATAGAGGGCGACCTCCACGCCGGCGACCTCCGGGGTGTCTGGTCGACGAGCGCCCTCGAACTCGGCGTCGACGTGGGCGGCCTCGACGCCGTGGTGCTCGACGGCTACCCCGGCACGCGGATGTCCGCCCACCAGCGCGCCGGACGCGCGGGCCGCGGCGACGACCCCGCCCTCGTCGTGATGGTCGGCGGCGAGGACCAACTCGACCAGTACCTGATGCGCAACCCGAGCGACTTCTTCGACGCGCCGCCGGAGGACGCCATCTGCGACCCGGAGAACGGCCAGCTGATGCCCGGCCACGTCGCCTGCGCGGCCGACGAGAACTGGCTCTCGCCCGAGGACGAGCGCTTCTTCGGCGACTCGTTCCCGAGCGTCGTGGCCGACCTCACCGACGAGGGCGTCCTGAACAGACGCGAGGCCGCGGCGGGCACGCGCTGGGTCCACGCCGGTTCGTCGAGCCCGCAGCAGTCGGTGAACCTCCGGACAGCCGAGGAGCGCGAGATATCGCTGATCGAGCGGTCGAGCGGGGAGACGGTCGCCACGCTCGGCTTCGCCGACGCGCTCCGCGACGCCCACCCCGGCGCCATCTACCACCAGCAGGGCCGCACGTACGAGGTGGTCGAACTGGATCTGGACCGCGACGTCGCCGAGCTCCAGCAGTCGTGGGCGGACTACTACACGCAGGTGCGCTCGGAGAAGGACATCGTCGTGAACGCCGACCTCGACGAGCGGACGCTCTCGGCCCGGCCGGACGTGCCGGTCCGCTTCGCGGACGTGACGGTGACGGAGCAGATCACGGGGTTCGTCAGGAAGGACGCGGCGACGGGGGAGTCGCTGGGCGAGTCGACGCTCGACCTCCCGGAGACGACGCTGCGCACGAAGTCGCTGTACTTCCCGGTCCCGACCGACGTCGAACGCGAGATGCGACGCCTCGGAGACGCGCTCCCCGGCGACGGGTCCCCGGAAGTCGCGCCGGACGGCGGTGACGAGGCTCCGACAGAGGGGGAGGGCCCCGACGGCGGCGCGGACGTTCCAGGCGGCGACTACGCGTTCAACGGCGGGATCCACGCCGCCGAACACGGGATCATCTCGCTGTTCCCGTTCCACCTGCTCTGTGACCGCGCCGACGTGGGCGGCATCTCGACGCCGCACCACCCTCACACCGAGGGGCCGGCGGTGTTCGTCTACGACGGCTACCCGGGCGGCGTCGGGCTCACGCGCCGCGGTCACGGCCGAATCGAGGAGCTGATGACCCGGACGGCGCGGCTCATCGACACCTGCGACTGCGAGGGCGGCTGTCCCGCCTGCGTCCAGTCGCCCCACTGCGGCAACGGGAACGATCCCCTCGCGAAGGCTCCGGCCGTCCGCCTCCTCGAATCGCTCACCGGAACGGACGCCGGTCGCTGACGCGGTCCGCGGTCTCCGGCCTCCCGCCGTTCGTCCCGGTGGTTTCACGGTGGACGCGCCCGTGGGGATCCCATGGAGCTGTTCTGGCACCGACGGGACCTCAGAGTCGCGGACAACGTCGGGCTGGCGGTCGCGGCCGGCGCCGGCATCGACAACGCCGACCGGGGGCCGGCCGCGCCCGTCTTCGTCTTCGATCCGGACGTCCTCGACCACGCGAGCGACGTGCGGGTGCGCCGCCTGCTCGACGGGCTCGCCGCGCTGCGCGACGACTACCGGGAGCGCGGGGGCGACCTGCTCGTCGCGCGCGGCGACCCGGAGACCGTCTTGCCGCGTCTCGCCGAGGCGCTCGACGCCGAGCGCGTCGTCTGGAACCGCGACTACTCCGGGCTCGCTCGGGAGCGCGACGCCGGCGTCAGACGGGCGCTCGACGCGGTCGACGTGTCACGCGAGGCCCACCACGACGCGGTTCTCCACGACCCCGACGCGATCCGGACGAACGCCGGCGACCCGTACTCGGTGTACAGCTACTACTGGAAGAAGTGGACCGACCGCGCGAAAGACGAGCCGGCGCCGGCGCCCGACGCGGACGCGCTCGTCGACCCCGATCGGCTCGCGGAGGCGGTCGAAGTCGTCGGCGCGGTCGACGAGAGCGACCCCACGCTCGCCGACGGCGGCGTCGACGAGCCGCCGGTCGCCGCGGTCGGCGACCTGCCCGCTCCCTCCGACCTCGGCTTCGCGGAGCCGGACGCCGCGGTGGGCCCCGCGGGGACCGAGGCGGCCCGCGAGCGGCTCGCCGACTTCCTCGACGAGGCGGTGTTCGCCTACGAGGCCGAGCGCGACTACCCGGCGAAGGACGCGACCTCCCGGCTCTCGGCGTTCCTGAAGTACGGCGAGATCGGTGTCAGGGAGGCGTACGCGGCGACCGCCGAGGCGATGAGCGAGGCGACTTCGGACGCGCGTCCCGACGACGCGCCCGGACAGGTCGAGGAGTTCCAACAGCAGTTGGCGTGGCGGGAGTTCTACACGCAGGTCCTCTTCCACAACCCGGAGGTAGTGACGGAGGACTACAAGGAGTACGAGGAGGGGATCGAGTGGCGCGACGACCCCGAGGAGATAGCCGCGTGGAAGCGCGGCGAGACGGGGTACCCCATCGTCGACGCCGGGATGCGGCAGCTCCGCGAGGAGGCGTTCATGCACAACCGCGTGCGGATGATCGTCGCCTCCTTCCTCACGAAGGACCTCCTCGTCGACTGGCGCCACGGCTACGAGCACTTCCGCGAGCGGCTGGCCGACCACGACACCGCCAACGACAACGGCGGCTGGCAGTGGGCGGCCTCGACGGGGACCGACGCGCAGCCCTACTTCCGCATCTTCAATCCGATGACGCAGGGCGAGCGGTACGACCCGGACGCGGAGTACATCGCCGAGTACGTCCCCGAGCTACGCGGCGTCGATCCCGAGGTCGTTCACGGCTGGCACGAGCTGTCGCCGACTCAGCGCGCGAACGCCGCGCCAGACTACCCCGCTCCGATCGTCGACCACTCCGAGCGGCGTGAGGACGCGCTGGCGATGTACAAGCGGGCGCGCGGCGAGGACCCGGACGAGTAGCCCGGCGGCCGTCCGAGACGGAGTCAGTCCGAGCGTGCTTCGCTGACGGCGCTCACCAGTTCGGTCACCGGGAACGCCTCGTCGTAGTCGAAGGACGCGAACACCGCGTCGTACCGGTCGGAGGGGAACAGAAACACCACGAGGTCGTCGAAGAACAACGTCTGTGCCCGGTACTGGGTCCGACCGACGAGGTTCTTGAACTCGTCGCCCGTGATCTGATTCGACATCACTAGCTGGTACGCCTTCTCCAAGTCGGCGTTCGAGTACCGGTCCTCCACGTCGTCGCGGACGTGTTCGATCTCGAACGCGACGCTCCGGAGGTCGGCGACGACGCGGGGCGTCGCCCCGTCGAACGCTACGATCGCCTCGGAGATCGTCGACATGACGGCACGGTTCACCCGCCGGACTGATAAATCACCTCGCCGGGGACGGGGCGACGCCGCGGGCGACCGTCAGAACAGCGCGTCGCTCTCGTCGAGGACGTGCGCGGGACCGCCGACCTCCCAGACGTCGGTGTCGATGCCGATCTCGGCGATCCGCGACTCCACCTCGTCTGCGTGGTCGGCGAGGGTGTTCACGTACACCGACGCGCCCGTGTCCGTCGAGAAGTAGACGGGAACGCCCGACTCGCGGAGTTCGCGGACCGCGTTGAACACGGCGATCGTCTCGGGCTGCCAGTACACCCAGCCCGACGGGCCGGTCATCGTCGTGGCGGTAAGCGACAGCGAGTCGTGTTCGGCCGTCTCGAAGATGCGGTCGAAGTCGCCCTCGCGCAGCGCGTCGGTCATCTCGACCAGTTGGTCCTGAACGTGCGCGGTCCGCGCCTGCATCATGTGGCTCGCGGCCGCCTCGCGGTGGGCCTCCTCCGTCTCCTTGTACGCCGGGACGTGCGCGGCGACGATCCGGAGGTCCTCTTCCGGGTCGAACCCGTCCTCGCTCACGCCCACGTTGAGCCGACGGGAGCGGCAGTCCTCGTCGTTGAGCCCGGCGTCGAGCCGGGAGTACGCGCCGGTGACCGCCCGCGCCGCCGAGGAGGAGCCGCGCCGAGCGATCGTGGAGACCTCCGGGAGGGTGCGGTCGAGGCCGGCGGCCTCGACTAAGGCGAGCGCGGCGGCCGCGAACCCGGACGACGAGGAGCCGAAGCCGATGTTCGACGGGAAGGAGTTCTCGCTTTCCAGTCGGACCGCGGCGTCGACGCCGGCCAGGTCGCGGACGTGGTCGACGACCATGTCGATGCGCTCGGCCGCGCGGCCGTCGACCTCCTCGCCGCCGATGACGTACGCGTCCTCGCTCGCGTCCGGCTGCCACTCGACGGTGGTCGTCGTGGCGGTCGGCGCGGTACAGAGGCTGATGCTGTCGTGGTACGGGAGCCGCAGTTCCTCGTCGCGCATCCCGTGATACTTGACGAGCCCCTGAATCGGGTGGGCTCGCGCGGTGGCCTTGCCGGTCATACATCGGGAAGCGTTCGGCGGGGGATTAGTCGTTGCGATGCGCGGGACCGCTCGCACATCCGGGCCGCGGTGGCCCGACACGGCGGTCGAACCGCTCGGCCCGTCTACGTGACGCGCCCGGTGAACCAATTACCTTCGCTCCGTGATGGCTCGGAGCGAGAGCGGTGTTTCGGCGTTCAGCTCCCGTACCCCTCGGCGTCGATCGGACCGCTAAACACGCGATAGAGGTAGGTGAAATACCACAACACGATGACCAACACGGGCAGCCCGAGGACCGTCACGAGATTCAGCGCGAGCGGCGAGACGACCGCCGCCCTGAGGGTCAGACCGGTCGGCGGATAGATCGTCGGGTACAGAAAGAGCGCGAGTAACACTGTCAACAGCGCCGGAAGCGCGAACGCGCTCGCCACCCACGCGCGATACGAACCGCGTCTGGCGAGGAGAATCCCACCCAGACCCGCACCGACCGACAGTCCCACGACCACAGCGGCGGGCAGCGAACGGACGGTGTCGGCGGCGCCACCGGCGTCCGTCAGGACGACGGTCGCCAGCAGGGCGACGACGCCACCGAGGTACACGATCGTCGCGCCGACCCCGTACGGGCGCAGGTCCGACGCGAGAACCGGTCCTCCCTTGGCCGCGATGAACGCCGCGCCCGTCGCGACGGAGACCGCTACCAAGCCGATACCGGTGAGCAGCGCCGGAAGCGACAGCGTTGCCGCGTCGAACACCCATCGGCCGGCGAGCGTCCCGAACAGCAGGGGGGCGAAGAAGCTGCCGACGACGAACAAGTAGTCGCAGTACCGTTGCCACTGCCTGTCGTGACGCTGTTCACGCAACTCCGGTCCCAGTCCGCGGAACAACAGCGCGAGCACGAACCCGATCGCGAGCAGGTAGTGGTCCGCCAGCAGTCGCGAGTACGCCCGGGGAAACGCCGCCAACAGCATCGTTCCGAAGGCGACCAACCAGACCTCGTTGGCGTCCCACACCGGCCCGAACGCCGACAGGAGTTTCTCACGCTCGTGTTCCGTCTCGCGGGTCGCATACAGCAGTCCGATCCCGAAGTCGAACCCGTCGAGCACGAGATACATTCCCAGTGCGAACAGCACAACGCCGAACCAAATCTCCGGTAGCGAGTCGACGAGGTACGCGTCGACGGGGATCATCGGGTCAGTCATCGTCGATCATCCCCGGTAGTGGACCGTGCCAGTGGTCGTTACTCGACCCCTCCCTCCCCAGCGTCCGGAGTTCCTCGCGGATCAGCCACTTCAGTACGTAGAGCGCGGTCGCCACGAGTCCGACGTACACGACGACGAACCCGACCAGCGTCAGCGTGGCCTCGGTACCGGTCAGCGTCGAGGAGACCGCCTCACTGGTCTTGAGTTCGCCCTGGATGACCCACGGTTGGCGTCCAACCTCTGTGACGTACCACCCCGTGAGGAGCGCGGCGTAGCCGAGCGGCGACGCGAGTATCATCGCCTTCAGATACCGATCGCTGTCGGAGAGCCGGCCGCGGAACATGAGACCACCGCCCCACAGGGCCAGCCCGATAAAGAGGAAGCCGAGCCCGACCATCATGCGGAACGACCAGAACACGATGGCGACGGGCGGGTTCGACTCGTACTCGTTCAGTCCGAGCACCTCGGCGTCGAAATCACCACCGCTGGCTAGGAACGACCCGATCCCGGGGAGACTTACCGTGAAGAGGTTCTCCGCTTTCGGGTCGGTGAACGCGTCGACGCTCTTCGGGAACGCGAGGAGGTGGAGGTCGGCCGTGCCGGTCTCGTAGTGGGCCTCCATAGCCGCGAACTTCTGCGGCTGTGTATCCGCGACGTGGCGACCGTACGCGTCGCCGTGAACGGCCTGTAGCGGCGCGGAGACGAGCAGGACCACCACCGCCAGTTTCAATGCGGTGTTCCACGCCGTCGCAGTGCGCTTCTTCCAGATGATGTACGCCGAGACGCCGGCGACCAACAGGGCGACCGAGATGACAGACGCGTTGATCATGTGAACGTACATCCACGTCATCCGAGGGGTGAAGAACGCGGCAACGGGGTCGGTGAGCTTGGCGACCTCCATCCCGTTGCGGGTGATCATCTCGTAGCCCCGCGGCGTCTGCATCCATGCGTTGACCACGAGGATCCAAAATCCCGACAGCCACGCCCCGACCCCCACGAGTACGGACGACAGGACGTAGCTCCGGTCACTCACCCGCTCACGACCGTACAGCAACACCCCGAGGAACACCGCTTCGAGGAAGAACGCCATCTTCGCTTCGAACGCCAGCGGGCCACCGATCAGTTCGCCGGCGACCTCCGAGAACTGCGGGAAGTTCGTCCCGAACTGGAAACTCATCGGAATTCCGGTGACCGTCCCCATGACGAAGCCGGCCGCGAACACCCGCAGCCAGAACGATCGAAGCCGTTCGAATCGCTCCTCGTCGGTTCGCACGCTCTTGTACGTGAAGTAGACGATGAACGGCGCGAGACCGATCGAGAGCGACGCGAAGATGATGTGGACGGAAATCGTCCACCCGAACTGTGCCCGGCTCGCGAGTTCGGGGGACAAGGCTGTGATCCACCCCGCGTTAACAGCGGGAACAAGCGCGGTCGGGTTCATACGTCTCAGTGTCGACGCAGCTCGCCAAAGAGGTCCACCGCTGTTCCATTTTTCGAGGACTGTACTACAGCAACTTATGCTCGTCAGGCCCTAGTTCATGTAGCGGTCGTCCGACACCGTCCGCTGAGGCTCCCTTGGAATGGGTCGAGCAACCGACACCGCTTCCTCCCCCCGCCGGCCGCTCTTCGTTCGTCTTCCGTCCCCGCGACGGCGACGCGTTCGAGGGGAACCCTTTTTGACCGGTCAGCGGGTATTCGGCGTCATGACAGAGTACACCGTCGAGTTCGTCGGCACCGGCGAGACGATAGAGGTGGCCGACACGGAGACGATCCTTCAGCCCTGTATCGAGGAGGGGATCGCTCAGGAGTACTCCTGCCGCGTCGGAATGTGTCTCGCCTGCTCCGCCGAAATCGTCGAGGGCGAGGTGACCCAGCCCGCGGCCCGCGGCCTCACCGACGAGGAGGCCGACGAGTACGCGCTCACCTGTATGGCCCGCCCGCAGTCCGACCTGGTACTGGACCGCGGGAAGTACCCGCCGAGCATCGAGGACGACGCGGCGACCGCCGCGGACGAGGGCGCGGCCGCGGACGACGACTGAAGGGCCGATCCGCGCCCGTCGGCTCTCCTCGTTCTCGATTCGCCTTCGCCGTGCGAGATGTCGCGGGCGTCAGTTGAGTGTGGCTTCGAGCTTCCGGTTACGGTTCGAGGTGGGAATGTCGGAATCACTGAGCTGTTGACACGCGTTGACGAATTCGGCGTCTCCGATCTCGCCACAGAGAACGTGCGTCTTCGCCTCGGTGGTGATGTACACGTCGATCACGTCGCGGTTCGAGTGAGACAGGAAGTCGTACGTGGTGTTCCAGCCGCCTATCGCGAAAAGAGACAGGAACGCCGCGAGCGCGACTTCCGTTCGGGTTTCGGCGTGTCCCTGATAGACGAGGAGGGCCGTGCCGACGGTGAGGATGAGCGAGAGGACGAGAAAGAACAGGCCGAGGAACGTGTGCCGGTGAAAGCCGGTGTTCCGGTCGAACTCGACGCTGTTCGCGTCGCTAACGGGAATCGAAACCATGCCCTCCTCACCCGGTCGGGTGTACGTGAGTTCGCCGTCGGACGCGGCGAATACCGCCGTGTCGTCGCTATCGATGACGTATTCGTCGACGTGTGCTTCCGTTTCGAAATCCATGGTAGGCGTCGAAGGCCGTAGCGATACCTCTCCGTCCCTAGACACATAACTTTTGATACCTGTTCGGTTTCGTTGCGACAGTTCGCCCGTTGCGCTTCTGACGCCGATCGGAGCGGCCCCGCCGCCACGGTATTCTGCGCAGTTTCGGCGCGCCAGTGTTCCGGCCGACGTAGCGATCGGGCTACGTCTGGTCTGCTCTCGGGACGAAAAATCGGGTTCGACCTCAGTACGGCACCGCGTACAGCGCTACCGCCAGGAACGGGATCAACGCGAGCAGCATCGCGATGGCGTAGCCGAACATCTCGCGCGCCTTGACGTTCGTGATCGCCAGCAGCGGCAGCGCCCAGAACGGGTTCAGCAGGTTCGTGTGCGCGTCGCCGACCGCGTACGCGATGGTGGCCTGTCCGTACGGCACGCCGAGTTCCTGTGCGGCCTGGAGGACCGACGGCCCGACGACGAGCCACTCGCCGCCGCCCGAGGGGACGAACAGGTTCGCGACGGAGCCGACGATCCACGCGACCACGGGGTACGTCGCCTCCGTGGACACGCTGAGCAGCGCCTCGGCGAGTAGCAGCGCGAGCCCGGAGTCGGCCATGATCCCCTGAATACCCGCGAAGAAGGGGAAAAGCAGGACGATACCGGCCGCGGCGCCCGCCGCCTCGTTGAACCGGTCGCGGTAGTACGCCGGGCGCTGGTAGATCAGCAGCCCGGCGAAGAGGAACCCGAAGTTGACCGCGTTCAGCGTGAACGCGCCGAGTCCCTGTCCGGCGAACTGGACCGCGAGGATGGCGATGCCCGACAGCGCGATCAGGCCCCCGAGGATCCGGCTGTTGTTCAGCCGCTCGGCTGGCACGTCGTCGACCGCCGCGGGCGGCTCGTCGACCGGGTCGGACGCGTCGGCGGCGTCGGTGCCTCCGTCGGTGGCCGCGTCGTCCGCTGCGCGCCCCCCGTCCGCCGCCGAGTCGAACAGCTCGGCCTCGTCGACGTACTCAGTGATCCCCTTCGTGCGGTCGCCCGAAGGCGCGAGGACGTAAAGCACGGCGCTCGCGAACAGGATTGAGAGGACGGTGAGCGTGAGCGCGTACGGGTGGAAGATGGTCTCGGCGGCGGGGATAGTCGACGAGAGGAACTCGAACCCGGTCCCCTCGCCGATGTTGTTCGCGTCGGTCAACTGGAGCGGCGCGGACCCGGAGATGCCCCAGTGCCACGTCAGGCCGAGCCCCATGTAGCCGGCGACCGCGAGCAGCGGGTAGTGCGCGTTAATCCCCTTGCGGTGGGCGACTTTCCCCATCTCGCGGGCGAAGATGGCGCCCATGATGAGGCTGAACCCCCAGTGGACCCACGCCAGCGACATCGAGATGAACCCGACGAACGCGGCCGCCTGCGCGCCGGTGTTCGGAATCTCGGCGAGCCGCTGTAAGATCGCGTTGACTCTCGGGTGGTACGCGATGACGAACCCGGTCATCAGGATGAGCACCATCTGCATCGAGAATCCGAGGAACGCCCAGAACCCGCCGTACCAGAACTCCAACAGTTCTGTCGGTCCCGAATCGGTGGTCACCAATCCGGCCACGAAGACGATATACGTCAACAGAATGGCGAAGACGAACGGGCTCGGCATCCACCGCTCGACGGCCTCCGACATTCGAAATCCGATACGTTCGACGACGCCGGCCTCGTCGCTGGCTGCCATACTCTCTACATCCAATATCTTACAGTATAAATAATGGGGTACGGTCGCGACGCCTGACACATCGCCCGACCGTGTCGGGCCGGCGACGAACGCCTACTCGACTCGCTCGAAGCGGTGTCGCACCACGTCCGCGTCGTCGTCCCAGTCGAAGTTCCCGCCGTGTGCGCGGACCATGCGCTCCTTGTACGCCTCCAGCGACGGCGACCCCTCGCGTTTCGCGTCCTCGTCGGTCATGTCGCCCAGCGTCCGCTCCGCGACCTCGGTCAGTTCGAAGGCGACGCCGTCTATCTCGAAGGTGTCGCCCGGCTCGCCGTACTGATTCCCGCGGTGGAGCTGTGTCACGTCGCCGTCGAGGGCGGCCTGTTTCACGCGGTCGTTCGGGAGCAGGTCGGCCGGGTCGTTTTCGCTCATAGACCCGTTTCGGTCCGCGGCGGCTTATGCGCGGCGGCGGGAGCCGTGTGGCCGTCGCGAGGCGCGGACGGATTCTCCCCGCGTTACGGATTTCGAAAGCACCTCTCGACGACTGTTCACGTCCGTGAACATCGGTTCTGCGGCCCGAGCCGAGGGATTCAAGATACTGCCGATACCCTTCTCGGATGATGCGTCAGGATCACCTCATCACCGCGACCCAGCTCTCGCGGGATGACATCGAGGCCGTGCTCGACCGGGCCCGAGCGGTCGCCGACGACCCCGCCGCCTACGCGGACCGACACGCCGGCCGCGTGCTCGCGCTCTGCTTTTTCGAGCCCAGCACGCGGACCCGCATGAGCTTCGACAGCGCGGGGAAGCGCCTCGGGATGGACACCATCGGCATGGGCGACGTCGACTCCTCGTCCGTCTCGAAGGGGGAGTCGCTGTCGGACACCGTCCGCGTCATCGAGGGGTACGCGGACGCCCTCGTCCTCCGTCACCCGAGCGAGGGCGCCGCGACGCTGGCCGGCGAACGCGTCGACGTTCCGGTCGTCAACGCGGGCGACGGCGCGGGCCAGCACCCGTCCCAGACCCTCCTCGACCTCCACACGATCCGCGAGGACCACGGGCTCGACGACCTCACGATCGGGATCATGGGCGACCTGAAGTACGGGCGGACCGTCCACTCGCTGGCGGCCGCGCTCACCGAGTTCGACGCCAACCAGCACTTCATCAGCCCCGAGTCGCTGCGGCTCCCGCGGTCGGTGCGGTTCGACCTCCACGAGACGGGCGCCCAGGTGCGCGAACACGAGGAGTTGGAGCCGGTCATCGGCGACCTCGACGTGCTCTACGTCACCCGGATCCAGAAGGAGCGGTTCCCCGACGAGAACGAGTACCACCGCGTCGCGGGCGAGTACCAGATCGACGCCGACACGCTCGAGGCCGCGGCGGACGACCTGACGGTGATGCACCCGCTTCCCCGGGTCGACGAGATCGCGCCCGACGTCGACGAGACCGACCACGCGCGCTATTTCGAACAGGCGCACAACGGGATCCCGGTGCGCATGGCGCTGCTCGACACCCTGTTGGAGAACGCGAATCCCGACGGCGACGAGGGGACGGAGGTGGACCGATGAGCGAACACGAGCTCCGCGTCTCGAAGATCCGAGACGGCACGGTCATCGACCACGTCGAGGCCGGCCAAGCGCTGAACGTCCTCGCGATCTTGGGCATCGACGGTCGGGAGGGCTTCGGCGTCTCCGTCGGGATGAACGTCCCCTCCGACCGGCTGGGCCGCAAGGACATCGTGAAGGTCGAGGACCGCGAGCTCTCGCAGTCCGAGGTCGACGTGCTGTCGCTCATCGCGCCCGAGGCCACGATCAACATCGTCCGCGACTTCGAGGTCGTCGAGAAGAACCGCGTCACCCGGCCCGACGGGGTCACCGGCGTCCTCTCGTGTCCGAACCGCAACTGTATCACGAACGCCGGCGAACCGGTCGAGACCCGCTTCGACGTCGTCGCCGACGGCGTGCGCTGCGACTACTGCGCGACGATCCTGCGCGCCGACATCGCCGACCACATCGACGTTTGAGCCGCCGCCGTTCGACGACCGACCCGCCGCGCGGTCGCCGGCCCTCCGGTAAGTTTTAGCGCCCGCCGTGCGAACGTCGGTCCATGAGCAAGAAAGCCAAGCTCGTCCTCGTGCTGTCGCTCGTCGCGCTCGCGTACTTCCTCTTCGCCGGCGACAAGCAGCCGGTCGAAGTCGAGTAGTCGTCGGACCCGCCCTCCGCGATCCGGCCGACCGCTGAATAGCCCCCTCACGGGGTCGCAGTACCCGCTGAGTTACGTCGCTACGCCGGTCCGCTTCCCCGCGCCGACCGTCACGAGACCCGCCGTTTTTACCGACCTACCGCCTAGCAAGCCCCATGTACGGGGTCGTCACGCGGAACGCCGACGAGGTCGCGATGGAGCCGTTCGACCTCGGCTTCTACGAGGTGAAAGACGTCACGGGGCGGGCCGCCGAGCCGCTGCCGAACGCCGTGAACATGGTGTCGTGTTTCGGCGACAACGCCGCCGCCGGCGAGAACCCGGAGCTCGTCCCGGTCGACGAGCGCGGCGAGCCGGCGACCCGCGACCGCGACTACTTCGACTGGGCGTACATCTGCCCGACGCACCCGGAGTACCGCGAGGGGCTCATGGAGATAATCTCCGACTGCGCCGCGGAGAACGGCGACGTCCGCCTCGACGACGTCGGCTTCCCCCGCGAGGGATTCTGCCACTGCGACCGCTGTGAACGCCTGTTCACCGAGAGCGACCGCGACGACTTCGGCGACTGGCGCGCCGACGTCATCACCGAGTTCGTCGCGGACGCGGCCGAGTTAGTCCCCGGACGCCTGCTGCTCACGCTGTATCCCGACCCGTATCCCGACCACCTCTACGAGCGCGCCGGCCTCGACCTCGACCGGCTCGCCGACCACGTCGACGAGTTCGTCGTCCCGCTGTACGACACCGAGTACGCGACGACCTACTGGCTGGAGACGATCGCACGGGGGTTCCGCTCCCGGCTCGGCGGCGACTACGACGTCCACGGCGCGCCGCCGGAGACGCCGTTCTCGCTGGAGCTGTACGCGGTCGACGTCGACGTCGACGACCTGATCCACGCGACCGAGGTGGCCGAGGCGTACGCGAAGGACGTGTTCTTCGGCTACGACGCGAACAACGCGGCCGCCGCGGTCCGCCGGAAAGGGGCCGACGAGCGCGACGGCGAGGTCCACCGACCGGACTGAGTCGCTCCGCCGGCACGCGGCGGCGCCGTCGCGTGACGCTCGCGGCGACGTGAAGGAGGGTTTATACCCTCGGGCGGACCACGTTCACGTGACCGGCCGCCGGCGTGCGACACAAACCGGTCGTCTCGCGTTCGCGTGGGGCGGCCGCCTTTCAACGTCCGCGCCGTAGCGGCGGTCGCTCTACGCTCGTGAGCCGCGGGCTCGTCGGGGAGCGACCGGGTCAGCGGTCGACCTCGCCCATGATCGTGTCGAGGCTCCCCAGCGCCGCGACCAGGTCCGGAATCGACTCGCCCTCGGCCATCTCGGGGAGCGCTTGGAGGTTCGAAAACGACGGACCGCGGATCTTGAACCGGGCGGGTTTGTCCGTCCCGTCGGCACGGACGTAGATGCCGAGCTCTCCCTTCGCGGCCTCGACGGCGCGGTAGATCTCCGCGTCGTCGTCCGGGCGGATCGTTCTGGGGACGTTCGCCTGAACGGTTCGGTCGTCCTCGGGCCAGTCGTCGAGCAGGTCGACGCACTGCCCGACGATCCTCGCGGACTCCTCGACCTCGCGCATCCGGACGAGCAGCCGACTGTAGTTGTCACACCCGTCCTCGGTGACGACGTCCCAGTCGAGTTCGTCGTAGTACCCGTACGGGTCGTCGCGGCGCAGGTCGTAGTCGACCCCGGAGCCCCTGAGTACCGGGCCGGTCGTCCCGTACTCCTTCGCGACCGACGGCGGGAGCGTCCCGGTGTCTATCGTTCGGAGCTGTAGTATCTCGTTCCGCGTCAGCAGGTCGTGGTACTCCTCGATGCGACGCGGGAGGCCGTCGAGGAACTCGCGGATTCCGCCCAGGAACTCCTCACGGGGCTCCGGGAGGTCCCACGCCACGCCGCCGAGCCGGAAGTAGTTGAACATCAGCCGCTGGCCGGTCAGGTCCTCTAATATGTCCTGAACGCGCTCGCGCTCCTGGATTGCGTACATGAACGTCGCGGTGAAGTCGCCGATCACGTCGAGCGCGTACGCGCCCATCGCCAGCATGTGCGAGAGGATCCGGCTCAGCTCGGCGCTCATCGTCCGGATCACCCGCGCGTACTCGGGCACCTCGACGTCCGCGAGGTCCTCGGCGACGCGCGCGTAGGCCCACTCGTTGAGCAGCCCGCCACCGCCCCAGTCCCACCGGTCGGGGTACGGCATGATCTGGTGGCGGTACGTGCCGGACTGGGCCATCTGCTCCTCGCAGCGGTGGATGTAGCCGATGTCGGGCTCGACGCCGATCACGTCCTCGCCGTCGAGGGTCACCTGAAGGTGGAGGACGCCGTGGGTGGCCGGGTGGTGCGGCCCGATGTTGAGCAGCATGGTGTCGCTCTCGACCGACGCCGAGGCCCCCGGCTCGACCGGCTCGTTCTCGGAGAGCGCGGCGATCTGCGGCCGGTCTTTGTCGTAGTCCGTCGACAGCGGGTGCCCCTGCCACGTCTCGGGGAGCAGTATCCGTCGGAGGTCGGGGTGGTCATCGTACTCGATCCCGACGAGGTCGTACGCCTCGCGCTCGTGCCAGTCGGCCGTGTGGAACACGGGCGCCGCGGACTCCGAGACGGGGTCCTCTCTGTCGGCGGGAACGACGACGCTGACCTCCCGCGTCGGGTCGTCGTACGAGCGCAGGTGGTAGATCGATTCGTAGCGGCCCTCGTACTCCTGTGCGGTGACGCAGGCGAGGTGGTCGTAGTCGCCCTCGGCTCGCAGGGCGGAGAGGGCCTCCTGTACCGCGTCCGGTCGAATTCGGGCGGCGGGCGCGTTCACGTGCTCCTCGCGCCCCGTCACCAACTCGCGGATCGGCGAGAAGGGGTCCGCCGTTCCGTCGCCCTCGTCGGCGTCGCGCAGCAGCTCGGTCGACATACACGGACGGAGGCGGCCGCGACCCCCGAATCTTCTGCCGGCTCAGCACGGGCATTTATAATCGCGCCGGCGCGATTGCGCGGCGTGAGATACCTCCGGCTCGAACTCCGCTATCCGCCGGACCTCATGCATCCCATGCACCGGCTCGTCGACGAGTCCGACGCCGTGGAGCGGGACGTCCTGCTACAGGGCACCGTTCTCGACGAGACGGCGGACACGTTCCTGTTCTACGTCGAGGGGGACATCAACGTCTACACCGACGCGCTGCGGGCGGTCGACCGGATCCGGGAGTTCGAGGTCACTCGGATCGACGACGACGGCTACTACGTCTTCCTCACGCAGCGGCGCGACGCGGTCGACGAGGCCATGTTCGACCCGTTTCAGCGGACCGGCATCGTCGTCGTCCCGCCGGTCGACTTCCGCCCGAGCGGGACCGTGCGCCTGACGCTGATCGGGGAACGCGGCCCGCTCGGAGACGCGCTCGCCGAGCTACCGGACCGGATCGGGAGCGACGTCCTCCGGATCGGGGAGTACGATTGGCGACAGGACCTCTTCGACCCGGGGCTGACCGACCGACAGTTCGACGCGCTCGCGGCCGCCGTCGAGAGCGGGTACTACGAGTTCCCGCGGTCGGGGACCGTCGAGGAGGTCGCCGAGCGGATCGACGCCGCTCCGAGCACCGCCTCGGAACACCTCCGGAAGGCCGAGTCGGCGATGATGTCCGCGTTCATCGAGCTACGCGACGTGGCTTGAGACCGAGAACGACGGTCCCGCGCTAGTGGACCGTCCGGTCGTCGCTCGTGTCGATGTCCTCGATCGGGTCGGCGTTGCCGAACTCGGGGGTCGGGCCGCCGCCCGGTTCGGCCCAGTCGACCGCGTTCCGGAGGACCTGCCGGACGTCCTCGTCGTGATAGATCGGGTACGTCTCGTGGCCCGGTCGGAAGTAGAACACCTTCCCGCTCCCGCGTCGGTAACAGCAGCCGGAGCGGAACGTCTCGCCGCCCTCGAACCAGGAGTTGAACACCAAGGTGTCCGGCGCCGGGACGTCGAATCGCTCGCCGTACATCTCGGTCTCCGGCAGTTCGATGGTCTCACCGATCCCGTCCGCGATCGGGTGCCCTGGTTCGATCGTCCACAGCCGCTCGCGCTCGGCGGCCTCGCGCCACTTCAGCGAACAGCTGGTCCCCATCAGGCGCTTGAATATCTTCGAGTAGTGCGCGGAGTGGAGGACGAGCAGGCCCATCCCGTCGAGGACGCGCTCGCGGACCCGGTCGACGACCGCGTCGCGCACCTCGTCGTGGGCCGCGTGACCCCACCACGTGAGCACGTCGGTGTCGTCCAAGACGGCCTCCGTGAGCCCGTGATCGGGGCCCTCGTCGAGGGTCGCGGTGCGCACGTCGTGACCCGCCGTCCGGAGCGCGTCCGCGATGACGGCGTGGATCCCGTCGGGGTAGACATCGGCGACCACGTCGCTCTCGCGCTCGTGTCGGTACTCGTTCCAGACTGTGACGCGTGCCATACGCCGCGTGGAGGCCGGAGGGACTTGAGCGCTCGCTACTGCGGTCGCGGATCGACCGGAAGATAGTCGTCGGTCGCGCGACATGACGAGACATGACAAGTCCCCGCCAACTGTACCGCCGCGCCGACGACTGGGCGCGCGGGCTCTCCAGAGTTCGGTACGCCCTCCTCACCGGAATCGTGGCGTCCGCGTCGGTCCTCGGTGTCGGCGTCGTCCTCGACACCTCGACGACGGTCTACGCGGTCACGATGGGCGTGACGATGGCCGTCGTCTACTACGCGACCGACGCGAACGCGGCAGACGACTGACTCCGGAGGGCCGTCTCAGGCGGTCGCTTCGACGTCGGCGAGCTGGCGCGCCAGCGACTCCGCGATGGAGACGTCCGCCTCCTCGACGAAGCGGGCGAGCTCCTCGCCGTCGGGGGACTCGACGACGACCGTCGGGATCAGCTCGACGCCGTACGCGTCGACCCCCTCTCCCTCCTTCCCGTTCGGCCCCTTCGTCACCGGGAACGCCTCGATGCGGTCGTCGGGGACCTCGGCGGCGGCGAGCGCGGCGCCGAACTCGGGGAGCTGGCGCTGGCAGTCGCCACACCAGTCGCCGCCCCACACCTTGAAGACGTAGTCGTCGGCCGCGAGCGCCGCCACGACCGCATCGTCGAACGCGTCCGCGTCGAGGTCCGTCGCGGGCACGAGTGTTTCGAGCGTCATGCCCACGTTACGTCGTCGGGACACGTAAACGGCGCGTCGGTGGCAACCGCGGGGACGCACGACGGCCGCGGGAAGGTAGACGCCGTCAGCGGGTCCGAGCGCGCGCGTTCGCGACCCACGAATCCGTGCTCAGTCTGCCGCCGTCGCGGTCCCTCGGTCGGGCTCGGACATCGTGTTGAGATAGAGGTAGACCAACACGAGGATCAGGGCGACCTGCGCCGCCTTGTCGACGTAGTCGACCACCCCGTATTCCGTCTTCGCCACGATCCAGATGGGGAATTGGACGGCGGTGTACGGAACGCCGATCAGGTAGAGCAGTCGCCGCCGGTAGCCGCGGAAGAAGAGCACGAGCGCCCCGGCGTAACCTACGCCTGCGAGCGCGACGGGAGCTCGTCCCTCGACGATGCCGGCGTACAAGTGGAGAACACCGGTGACGACGACCAACGCCACTGCGAGCCACTGGAGTCGACCGAGCGATCCGGCCTGCCTCGCTGAACTGTTTTGTGTATTAGACACAATATTATTGGACGGGTGACGGCAAATAAGTGCTGTTATTATTCGTCTCTAAGTGTCGTAAAACGGCCAAAATGGGTTTTGTGAGATAGTTTGATAGCGACGGCTACGTCTCTGTCGACGCCTAAAATGGGATTTACGGGCACTACTAAGTAGCTCACTCGCGACCGCCGTCGTCGCGCTTGCGCCGCCCGGTTGCGACTTTCCCGGCTACCGACCTCGATTGCCGGAGTCCGGGGGGCCTTTGGGTCGCGGCCGCCTCGTGTCGACTAATGGACGACGACATCCTGTCGACGCTCGGCTCGCCGCTGGTGCGGGTCGACGCGCCCGCGGGAACCACGGTGGCGGCGAAAGTCGAGTCCCGCAACCCGGGCGGCTCGGCGAAGGACCGCCCCGCGCTGTACATGGTCGAGGCCGCGGAGGAGGCGGGCGAGATCGAGCCGGGCGACCGCATCGTGGAGCCGACCTCGGGCAACACCGGCATCGGCCTCGCGATGGTCGGCGCGACGCGCGGCTACGACGTGACCCTCGTCATCCCCGAGGGGAAATCGATCGAGCGCCGCCGGCTGATGAAGGCGTACGGCGCCACCGTCGAACTCGTCGACGGCACCATCTCGGACGCCAAGGACCGCGCCGACGAACTCGAACGAGAGCCGAACACGGTCCAACTCCGCCAGTTCGAGAACCCAGCCAACCCCCGCGCCCACTACGAGACGACGGGCCCGGAGATCCTCGACCAGATCGGCGACCGCACGGCCGACGCGCTCGTCGCCGGCGTCGGCACCGGGGGCACGCTCTCCGGCATCGGTCGGCGCCTGCGCGAGGCGTTCCCCGACGTCCGAATCGACGCCGTCGAGCCCGCCGACAACGCCGTGCTGTCGGGCGGAGAGCCCGGGAACGACTCCTTTCAGGGGATGGGTCCGGGCTTCGTCGCACCGAACCTCGACGTCGACCTGATCGACGAAATTCACACGGTCGAACTCGGAGACGCCGAACTCGAGTGCCGACGACTCGCCCGCGAGGAGGGGATTCTGGTCGGGCAGTCGTCCGGCGCCTCGAACCTCGCCGCGAAGGACGTGGCCGCCGAGCTCCGCGAGACCGGCGAGTTCGCCGGCGAGGAGCCCCTCGTCGTCACCGTCTTCTGGGACAGCGGGGAGCGCTACCTGACGGCCGGCACGTTCGACGAGTGATCGGTCGAACCGCGATCGTCCGCGACCGCACCACCCGGACGTTGATTAGCGTCCGGCGCTCAATAGGCTCGTGAACACGCGCGCAGAACCGGCCACCGAGGGGACTGACGGCGGCTCCGCAGACTCGCCGAACGCCTCGGACCGACGCTTCGACGGCCCGTGGCTCGCCGTGCTCGCGGCGACCGTCGCCCTCTGGACGCTGCTGTACGCGGTCGACTGGGCGTTCCTCTCGCCAGGCACGCCGATCGGTGCGACCGTCGCCTTCGCGCACGGATACCTCCTCGCGCCGCTGGCGACCGCGACGCTGCTGCTCGACGCACTCTCGCTCGCCGAGCGACGCGTCGTCGACCTCGGGCTCTTCAAGTGGGTGTACGCGCTCGCCGCGCTCCCCGCGCCGCCGGTCGCCGCTATCTACTACGCGCACCGCGAGTGGCTGAAGCCCGACGACCGGGAGCTCCTCGGAGGCCCGCCGTGACACTCGACGGGTCGGCCCCTGACTCCGGCTCGCCTTCCGGTGCGGTCGACGCACTCGTCACGGCACCCGAGGCCGGCGCCACGCCGGTCCGCCGCGACGCGGTCGAAATCCGACCGGGCGGCGTCGAGGGCGACCGCTACCGAAGCGGCGACGGTCACTTCCAACTCGACGGCTGCGCCGTCACCCTCGTCGCCGCGGAGGCGCTCACCGCGGTCCGCGAGGAGACCGGGATCGACGTGACCGACGGTCGGCATCGCCGGAACGTCGTCGTCGACGGGTTCGGGGCCGAGATGGACGACCTCCTCGACGCGACCGTCGCGGTCGGCGGCGCGCTCCTGCGACCGACGCGGCGTCGGCCGCCCTGCGCACGCGTCGAGGAACTCGCCGGGGAAGGCGGGCTGTCGTCCGCGCTGCGGAACCGCGGCGGCCTCTGCTGTGACGTGCTGGAGCCGGGGCACGTCGCGGTCGGCGATCCGGTGACCGTTCGCGAGGCGGACCCCCGGACCGCGGGAGCGGCCATCGCTGAGCGACTCGCGGACCGGTCGGGGGCGAACGAAGGGCCAAATCCGGAGAACGACGGGTCGAAGCCGGAACACCACTGACCGGCCGGCGGGCGCGTGGGTGAGAGCGACCGGCCCGGTTTCCGATAGAGGACGGTTTATACCCGTCGCGGGCGACGCCGGACACGAGACGTGAACCGGACAGTGGACCCTCTGCGGTCGCAAACGTCGGCGGCGGGACGAACAGGTGCGGTTCGGAGGCCGCGATCGGCGTGAACTGGCGCTACCGCCACACGGTGTTGACGCTGTGTATGCTCGCCTTCTTCGTGACCTACTTCGCCCGGCTGGCGATCAGCCCGGTCGTCCCGCTGATCATCGACGACTTCGGGGTCTCGAACACGGCGGTCGGGGTCGCCCTCTCCGGCATGTGGTTCGCCTACGGCCTCTCGCAGTTCCCGAGCGGCGTCCTCGCGGACCGATTCGGCGAGCGCCGCGTGATCCTCGTCGCGGTCGGCGGGACGACGGCGATGAGCCTCCTGCTCGCCGCTGTCCCCGTGTTCCCGGCGTTCGTGCTGGCGGCGGTGCTCCTCGGGCTCGCCGCGGGGCTCCACTACGCGGTGGCGACCACGCTGCTTTCCCGGACGTTCGACGACCTCGGCACCGCGGTCGGGATCCACTCGCTGGGCGGGCCGCTCGCCGGGCTCGTCGCGCCCGTCGCCGCGACCTGGGTCGGCTTCCGATTCGGGTGGCGGCCGGGGGTCGCCCTTGCCGCGCTCGTCGGCGTTCCGATCTTCGCCCTGTTCGCCCGCCGAGTCCGACCCACCGAGCCGCGGCGCCCGGACCAGCCGATGGCGGAGCGGCTCCGGGTCGGCCCGCTGCTCGAACTGATCGGGCGGCGCGAGATCCTCGTGCCGCTCGCGGTGGCGACGCTCGGGACGTACGTCGCACAGGGCGTCATCTCCTTTCTCCCGACGTTCCTCGTCGAGTTCAGGGGGTACTCGCCCGCGTTCGCCGGCGGGGTCTTCTCCGCGTTCTTCGTCGTCCGAGCCGGGGCGCAGGTCGGGATCGGGCGGCTCTCCGACGGGCTCGGACGCGACGCGAGCATCGGCGGGTCGCTCCTCGGCGGCGCGCTCGGCCTCGGCGCGCTGGTCGCGCTCCCCGAGCTGGTCCGGCTCCCGCTCGCGGTCGGGCTGCCGGCCCTTCCCGAGCTCGCCGCCCTCGGGATCGCCGTGGTGCTCGCGGGCCTCGGCTCCAGCTTCTTCTCGGCCATCGACCCCCGCTTCATGGACGCCCTCGGTGACGCGGAGCGGGGCGCCGGCTTCGGCCTGATCCGGACCGTCTACACCGTGATCGGCTCGGCCGGCTCCGTCGGCGTCGGCCTCGTCGCGGACCTGTTCGGATGGGGGACCTCCTTTCTCGTCATCGCCGGCATGGCGGGGGTCGCGTTCCTCGTGATCGCCGCGAACGCGCTCCTCGGCCAGCGGCGGTAGCCGTCGGCACACCGTCGCGCTCCGACCGCGACCCGAACCTTCGAGTCGCCCCGGCGCGAATGCCCTCCGTGTACGACTTCCACGCCCACACGAACTACTCGGACGGGGCGTTCCTCCGTTGGATGGTCGACGCGGCCGCGGACGCCGGACTCGACGGGATCGGGTTCGCCGACCACTGTACCGTCTCGCCGGATCCGGGCGCGCGGCGACACCGGCGCGCGTTCGGGTTCAACCTCGATCTGACCTACGAGCGCCGGCGTCGGGCGATCGACGCGGTCCGCGAGGACGCCGCGATCGACGTGTTCGACGCCGTCGAGATGGATTACGACCCGGACCACGAGGCGGCCATCGGCGACTTCCTCGACGAGGCCGGGTTCGACTACGCGGTCGGCAGCGTCCACGACCTCGACGGGACGAACGTCCACGCAGAGGCGCATTTCGCCGGGAAGCCCGAGTCGGAGCGGCGCGCGCTCGTCGACCGCTACTTCGAGAAGCTGACCGCGCTGATCGACTCGGAGCTGTTCGCGGTCGCCGCGCATCCCGACTTGATCGAGCGCAACGCCCACCTCCGCGGGTTCGCGACCGAGGACCACTACGCCGCGGTCGCCGACGCCTTCCGAGACTCCCGGACCGTTCCGGAGATAAACGCCGGATGCCGACTCAGCGACTACGGCCAGTTCCACCCCGCGCCGGCGTTCCTCGACCGGCTCGTCGAGGCCGACGTTCGCGTCACCGTCGGGACCGACAGCCACGAGCCGGACGAGATCGCGCCTCGGGCCGGCGAGGTCGAAGGAGAACTCGACAGACGGGGGCTCGACGCGGTCGTTCTCGACGAAATCGTCGAGAACGCGTGAGGCGTCCGAGCCGACTGGAAAAGGAAGCCTTCGCGCTTGACTTCGGCTTACGCCTCGTCAAACGCCGAGAGACTCGCTCCGCTCGTCTCTCGAATCCGACTTCGCTTCGCTCAGTCGAACAACGTCTCGCCCTCGACCATGTGCTCTTCGACGGTGTCCATGTCGAGCGTGAGGCCGAGGCCGGGCTTCTCCGGCACCTCGATGTAGCCGTCCTCGATGACGTCCTCCTCGACGAGGTCCTCCCACCAGCCCAGCTCGTAGGAGTGGTACTCGATCGCGAGCGAGTTCGGGATGGCGGCGCCGACGTGCGTCGCGGCCATCGTCGCGATCGGCGAGGCGACGTTGTGCATCGCGACCGGGACGTAGTACTGGTTCGCCACGTCCGCGATCTTGCGGGTCTCGCGCATGCCGCCGACCTTCGGCAGGTCGGGCGCGACGATGTCGACCGCCTGGTTCTCGATGAGGCGGCGGAGCTCGGTGACGCGGTAGCGGTTCTCCCCGACCGCGATGGGCGTGACCGTGTTCTTCGTCACCTCCTCTTGCACTTCGAGGTTCTCCGGCGGCACGGGGTCTTCGAGCCACCAGACGTCGTACTCCTCGATGGCGTCCGCGAGGCGCTTCGC
Source organism: Halorubrum ejinorense (assembly GCF_039522565.1). Lineage (GTDB taxonomy): Archaea > Halobacteriota > Halobacteria > Halobacteriales > Haloferacaceae > Halorubrum > Halorubrum ejinorense. The sequence continues at coordinate 147,444 of NZ_BAAADQ010000002.1, forward strand.
AGAGCCGCCCGAGAACGTCCAGTGGCAGTCGAAGGAGACGTCGGCCTTGTCCTTCACGCGCTCGGTGACCGTCTCGACGATCTCCGCCTTGTGGCGGATCTCGCCGGGACGGAGGTGGCGGTTCGCGCGGTCCTTCTCGAAGCCGCTCGGAACGTCGAGGTCGAACTTCAGGGCGTCGTAGCCGAGCTCGTCGACGACGCGCTCGGCCTCGTCCGCGCAGGCCTCGGGGTCGGCCTCCTCCTCGGTGTGACAGTCGCAGTAGACGCGCATCTCGTCGCGGTACTTCCCGCCGAGCAGCTGGTAGGCGGGCACGTCGAGGATCTTGCCCGCGAGGTCGTGGAGCGCGACCTCGATGCCGGAGATGGCCGTGACGGTGACGCCCTCGATCGACCCCTCGCCGGACATCTTCTGGATCAGGTGCTCGTAGAGGCGGTCGATGTCGAGCGGGTTCTCGCCGACGACGAACGGCTTCATGCGCTCGATCAGCTCCGGGACGCCCGCGCCCCAGTACGCCTCGCCGGTGCCGACGACGCCCGCGTCGGTGTAGACGCGGACGAGCGTCCACGGGAAGTTCCCGTCGACCATCGTCGTCTGAACGTCCGTGATCTCGACGTCGCGGCCGCCCCCGCGCGTCCCCGTGGTCCCCATCGTCTCGGCGGAGAGCTCTCGCATCGTGTACTCCGCGTTCGGGTCGTGGAGCGACTCGTAGTCTCGGCTCATGAGCGCTGATTAATTCGGAACAGGGTAAACGTTTACCTTCGTCCGCAGCACGGCCTGAACAGGTGGCTTTTCATCCCCGTGCGCTAGAAAAGGGATATGGTCGAAATCACTGATTCTCTCGCGTGTCTGTACACCGGTCAGGTGGAGTCCCGCGGCGACGACTACGTCGTCACCGTTCCCGCCTCGGAGATCGAACACGGCAGCGTCAGCGTCGGCGAAACGTATCGGATCGCCGTACTGGACCGCGCCGGAGCGAGCTCCGAGGCGGCGACGGAGGCGAGCGACGGCGGCACTCGGTCCGCTTCCGCCGGCGACGACGCCGCGAGCCCGTCCGACGGAGAACAGCGTCCCACCTCCCGCGGGGCCGCCGGCGCCGTTCAGCCCGACCCGCCGGTGTCCGAGGGGGAAGTCCGAGACGTGACGATAGAGACGCTCGGCGACAAAGGCGACGGCATCGCGAAGATCGAACGCGGCTACGTCGTCATCGTCCCCGACGCCGAACCCGGCGAGGAGCCGACCGTCGAGATCACGAGCGTCCGCGAGAACGTTTCCTTCGCGAACATCGTCGACGAGTAGCGTCCGAGCGGCGCGGCACTCCCGTTCGTCGCCGCTCCGCGCGTTCGCTGCCGTGCCGGAATCGGGATCTGTCGAAATTCCCGGACTCCCGGCGACGCAGCGCGCGAATTCGGTAGCGGCTTCGAGCCGTTCTTCGGCCGGGTACGCCGCGCGGTCGCGGGCCCGTCTCGTGGTCGGTGTGTGGTTTTAACACGCCGTCGCGTCAGCTTGCGTTCGATGGCATCGACGACGGCCGTCGCAGTCGACCTCGCGTTGATCTCGGGGAGCGTCGCCGCCCTCTGGCTCGGCGCCGAACGCCTCGTCGGTAGCGCGACGCGGATCGCTCAGCGACTCGGGGTTTCGGACCTGGTGATCGGTCTCTCCGTCGTCGCTATCGGGACGTCGGCCCCCGAGTTCGCGGTGACCGTCGACGCCGCGTTGACGGGCCGGGCCGACATCGCCGTCGGGAACGTGGTCGGGTCGAACCTGTTCAACCTGGGGTTCATCCTCGGCGGCGTCGCGATGACGAGCGTCACCGTCGCGGCCGCTCCCGAGGTGATCCGCCGCGACGGAACCGTTCTCGTCGGCGGGAGCCTCCTCGTTCTCGGCTTCCTCCGTGACCTCGAGCTCGCCCGCTGGGAGGGGGCCGTGCTCGTCGGCCTGCTCGTCGCGTACCTCGTCTACCTCTTCGTCTCGGAGCAGTCCCTGAAACAGGAGACGAGGGACCGCCGCGAGTTTCGGCGCAGGGACGTCGCGCTCCTGCTCGTCGGTCTCGGACTCGTCGTCGGAGGCGGCCGACTGCTAGTGGGGTCGGCGGCGGACCTCGCCCGCGCGGCCGGCCTCTCCGAGTGGGTCATCGGCGTCACCGTCGTCGCCGCCGGGACGTCGACCCCGGAGCTGGCGACGTCGGTCGTGGCCGCCCGTAGGGGGTCGGCCGGCGTCACCGTGGGGAACCTCATCGGGAGCGACCTGTTCAACCTGCTCGGCGTCCTCGGTCTGGCGGCGATCATCCGGCCGCCGACCGTCGCGTCGACGGCCATACAGGGGTTACTCTGGGTGACCGCGCTCGTTCTGGTCGCGCTCGCGATGCTGTGGAGCGAGGGCGAACTCACCCGTCCCGAGGGAGCGCTACTCGTCGGCATCGCCGCCGTGCGGTGGGCGCTCGACCTCGCGGGACTGGGCCCGTCGGTGCCGTGACTACCGACCGTGAGGCGGCGCGGCTAGTGTCAGAGGGGCCCGGACGCGCGTCACTTCGGCGGGTCGCTCCGCGAGAACAACGCCCGGAGGTTCGACGGCGAGAAGAACGAGGACGGCTCGTCCATGTGGACCCCGATCTCGCCCGACAGCGCCCGTAGTCCGACGCGCTGGACCGGCTCCGGGAGCGAGTAACACCGCCGGATCGCCTTTCCGAGCCGAATCTCTGTCGCCAGTTCGTCGCGCCAGCCGGACTCGTAGTCGGCGAGCGTCCCCGGGTCGCGGGGGTCGATCACCGACGCCGCCACGTCGGCCGCGCGCATCCCGTAGAGGATGCCGCCGCCGGTGAACGGCTTCGTCTGCGCCGCGGCGTCGCCGATCAAAAAGCCCCGGTCGCTCGTCGTCTCCGCCGGCGGCCCCACGGGGATCGCTCCCGAACAGCGGCGGTCCGTCGTCGCGCCGTACGCGTCGGTGAGGTTGTCGAAACGCGTCGATACGTCTTCGCTCGGCGGCGCCGCCAGCCCGTACTCGACGCCCGCGTCGCCGCGGGGGATCCGCCACGCGAAGAAGGTCGGCGCGGTGAGGTGAACGTCGACGAGGTCGCCGTCGTCGGGCGTCTCGTCGAACCCGAGGACGCCGTGGAGCAGTTCGCCCGGCTCCGGTAGGTCGAGCGCCCGCCGGACGCGCGACGTGGGACCGTCGCAGCCGGCGACCATCCGGGCTTCGACCCGTTCCACGTCGCCCGCGGGCGTCCGGACCTCGACGACGACCCGGTCGGAGCGCTCCTCGACGCCGACGACCGCGTGGTTCTCCCGGAGGTCGGCGCCGGCCTCCCGAGCGCAGTCCGCGAGGGTGCGGTCGAGTCCGACGCGGTCGATCACGTTCGAGACGGGGTCGTGCTTGTAGAAGGGGTACGACCGCGAGCCGGGACCGCCGACGTGGAAGCGCGCTCCGTACACCCGGTTCTGGTGGAGTTCGTCGCGGGCGCCGTCCGGGACGTACTCCCACACGTCGTCGGAGACGTGTCCGGAGCAGGCGAGCGGCTCGCCGACCGATCCCTTCTCGAAGGCGATCACGTCGTGGCCGCTCTCGGCCGCGCGCCGAGCGAACCGGGAGCCAGGCGGTCCGGCGCCGACGACGACGAAATCGTACATGGAGTGAGCGTGGTGACGGGGATATTTAATTACGACGTGACTTATCGACTCGATCCGGCGGGTTGCGGACGGGTGCGGTCCGGAACGTCGTCGCTACTCCGACCGGTCACGCGTCCCCAACCACTCCAGCGCCGAGTCGAGGTCCGTCCGGGGCGGCGAACAGGTGAAGTCCTGACAGACGTACGCCGTCGGCTCGCCGTCGGTCGCCTCGCGGCCCGCCCAGATCGGCGGCGCCTCCGCCATCCCGAGCCGGTCGAGCCACTCGTCGAGTCCGGCCTCGGTGGCGGGCCGCGGCGCGATCACGGCCCCCGGGAGGTAGCGTTCGCCGAGGGTCTCGCGCCACGCGGTCGGCACCTCGTCGGCGGCGATCGTCACCTCGATCCCGCCCGTCTCGACCAGATCGGCCGCCCGCACGAGGGAGGCGTGTTCGAGCGGGCTCCCGCGGACCCGGTCCGCGTGGGTCGTCACGACGCGCTCCGCGATCTCGCGGAACTCCCCGTCGGTCCGGAACCCGTCGAGGGCCGCGAGCGTCTCGGCCGCGACGCCGAGGCTCGACGGCGTCGAGCGGTCGGTGAACTCCTGCGGCCGCGCGATGAGCGGGCCGGAATCGCCGGTTTCCGCGTTCTCCCCGTCCGGGTCCCGGGTGAAGTATATCGTCCCGTCGTCGTCGTAGAACTCCTCGACGAGCGCCTCGGCCAGTTCGAGCGCGAACCCGAGCGGTTCCGGGTCGCCGGTGGCGGCGTAGGTGTCGAGCGCGCCCCGCGCGAGGAACGCGTAGTCGTCGAGGTACCCCGGTCCCCGCACGTCGTCGTCGAGCCAGCGCCGGGCGAGCGCGCCGGTCTCCGCGTCGGCGTCGTACAGTCGGTCGCGGCAGAAGTCGAGCGCCTCCCGGGCGATGTCCGCGTGGGGTTCGTCGAGGGCCCCGCCGGCGCTCGCGAACGCGGAGATCGCCCGCCCGTTCCACGAGGCCAACACCTTCTCGTCGCGGGCGGGTCGCGGGCGCGACTCCCGGGCGTCGAACAGCGCGGTGCGCGCCTCGGTCAGCGCCTCTCGGACTTCCTCGGGCGAGAGATCGCGGTCGGCGGCGAGCTCCGCAACCGACGCGGCGACCGTCGGGACCGTCGTGCCCCGCTCGAAGTTGCCGCCCGACCGGATCCCGTAGCGTTCCTTCGCGAGCGACGCCGCGGGCTCGTCGAGGACCGCGTCGACCTCGTCGGGAGTCCAGACGTAGAACGCGCCCTCGACGGCTTCCGGCTCGTCGCCCTCGTCCGAACCGCCTCCGCTCCGGCCCGCCGGCGGTCGGCTGCGCGCGTCGAGCGTGCTGAAGAACCCGCCGTCGTCGTGGCGGAGCTCGCGGTCGAGGAACGCCAGCGACTCGCCCGCGACGCGGGCGTACGAGGGGTCGCCGGTGAGCCGGTAGCCGTCGAGGTAGGCCATCGGGAGTTCGGCGTTGTCGTACAGCATCTTCTCGAAGTGCGGGACGGTCCACTGCCGGTCGACCGCGTAGCGGTGGAATCCGCCGCCGATCTGGTCGTACATCCCGCCGCGGGCCATCCCGTCGAGGGTGCCCGTCGCGGCCGACAGGACGGCGTCGCGGCCGCTCCGCGCGTACGCTCGCATCAGCAGGTCGAGCCGCCCCGGCATCGGGAACTTCGCGCCGCCGCTCCCGAAGCCGCCGTACTCCTCGTCGTAGCCTCGCAACGCGCTCGCGGCGGCCGATTCGAGTAGGTCCGAACCGGGCGGATCAGCGTCGCCGTCGACGTCGGGCGCCGGGACGGACTCCAACTCGTCGCGCGCGCTCTCGGCCCACTGATCGGCGCGTCGCCTCATCTCCTCGCGCTGCTCGGGGTCGCTCCAGGAGTCGGCGATCCGCTCACAGAGGTCGGTGAATCCGGGCTGGTTCCGGCGCGCGTCGGGCGGGAAGTAGGTCCCGACGTAGAACGGCTTGCCCTCGGGCGTACACCACGCCGAGAGCGGCCACCCGCCGCCGCCGGTGACGAGCTGGCAGACCGTCATGAACGTGCTGTCGACGTCGGGTCGCTCCTCGCGGTCCACCTTTATCGAGACGAACTCCTCGTTGAGCAGCGCGGCGACCGACTCGTCCTCGAAGCTCTCCTCGGCCATGACGTGACACCAGTGACACGAGGAGTACCCGATGGAGACGAACACCGGCACGTCGTGCTCGCGGGCGCGCTCGAACGCCTCGTCGCCCCACGGCTGCCAGTTCACGGGGTTGTCCGCGTGCTGTCGGAGGTAGGGACTCGCCTCCCCGTCGAGGCGGTTCCGCTCGGTCGGCTGTGACATACGCCCGATTCGGCCCGGCGGGGCAAAAGCCGACCGCACCGCGCCGAGGAGCGGTGTCGCGGCCGCTTCTGTCCACGGACGTGTACATCTCGCGGCGAATAGAGAGTAACACTTACACTACCGTGCGGACACCCGTCGGGCATGACGGAGACCGTTCTCTTGGTGGGGGGTGGCGGCCGCGAACACGCGATCGCCCGCGCGGTGGCCGACGACTGCGCGCTGTACGCCTGTGCGAGCGTCCGCAACCCGGGGATCCGCCGGCTCGCGGACGGGTTCGAGACGATAGACGAGACCGACGCCGCGGCGGTCGCCGAGTACGCGACCGCGGTCGACGCCGACGTCGCGGTCATCGGCCCGGAGTCGGCGCTGGAGTCGGGCGTCGCGGACGCGCTCGACGACGCCGGCGTCTACGCGTTCGGTCCGCGGGCCGAGGAGGCCCGACTGGAGACCGACAAGGCGTACCAGCGCCGGTTCATGGAGGAGGCGTCGATCCCCGGCTGCCCGGACTTCGAGGTGTTCGAGGACACCGAGGCGGCCTGCGAGTACATCGACGCGTACGACGGCGACCTCGCGGTCAAGCCCGCCGGACTCACCGGCGGCAAGGGCGTGAAGGTGATCGGCGACCAGGTGACGAGCGAGGAGGCCAAGGCGTACCTGCGCGACTCCGACTACGACCGGGTCGTCTTGGAGGAGCGTCTCGTCGGCGAGGAGTTCACGATCCAGGCGTTCGTCGCGAACGGCGACCTCCGCACGACGCCCGCGGTCCAAGACCACAAGCGCGCCTACGAGGGCGACGAGGGGCCCAACACCGGCGGGATGGGCTCGTACTCCGACACCGGGCTCTCGCTGCCGTTCATGGGCGAGGGCGACTACGACGCCGCCGTCGACGTGCTGGAGGCCGTCGTCGACGCGCTCCCCGACTACAAGGGCGTCCTCTACGGCCAGTTCATGCTCACCGAGACCGGCCCGCGAGTGGTCGAGTTCAACGCCCGCTTCGGCGACCCCGAGGCGATGAACACGCTGCCCGTCCTCGACACGCCGTTCGTCGACGTGCTGGCCGCCGCGCGCGACGGCGACCCTCTGCCCGAACTGACGTTCTCGGGCGAGGCGACCGTCTGTAAGTACGCGGTGCCGGACGGCTACCCGACCGACCCCGACGCGGGCGCCGAGATCGCCGTCGACGAGGAGAGCGCGGGCGACGCGCTCCTCTACTACGCGAGCGTCGACGAGCGCGACGGCCGGCTCTACACCACCACGTCGCGGGCGTTCGCGGTCGTCGGGCGCGGCGGTTCCATCGCGGCCGCCGAGGCGCAGGCCGAGGACGCGCTGGCGGCGGCCGGGGACCGGGTCCGAATCCGCCACGACATCGGGACCGCCGACCTCGTTCAGCGCCGGATCGACCACATGGACGAACTCCGCGACTGAGGGCCCGTCCGACGCCCGACCACCAGCGACCCTTTTATCCCCGCCGTCCGAACGGGGCGACGTGACAACCGACGACGCGGACGCGACGCGCGACGACGCGGACCCGCCTCGCAGCGACGAACTCGACCGGGTCCCGACGCCGGGACCCCGCAACTCCCTCTGGTCGTGGCCGGACGCGAAGTCGCCGCTCGCGGTCGTCCGCAACTACGTCGTCATCGTCCTCGCGCGGATCTGTCCGAGCCTCCGGCTGAAGAACTGGCTCCTGCGCCGGATCGGCGTCACGGTCGGGACGGGCGTCGCGTGGGGGTTAGAGTCGACGCCGGACGTGTTCTGGCCCGAACGGATCACCGTGGCCGACGACGCGATCATCGGCTACGACGCCACGCTGTTGTGCCACGAGTTCCTCACCGAGGAGTACCGGCTCGGCGACGTGGTCGTCGAGGAGGACGCGATGATCGGCGCGGGGGCGGTCGTGCTCCCCGGCGTTACTATCGGCGAGGGCGCGCGCGTCGCCGCGAACTCCCTCGTCGCGGACGACGTGCCGGCGGAGGCGACCGTCGCGGGCGTCCCCGCCGAAGTGGTGTCGCGGGCGGACGCGGACGGCGACGCGAGCGACGAGTAAGCGCCGACGCCTCCGGACTCGAACCCTACGCGCCGTCGGCGACTGAGTCGGCGTCGTCGCCGTCCGCCGCCGTCTCCTCCGCGTCCGTGATGTGCGCCTCGGTGCTCACGCGGTCGAGGTCGACCCCGACCTCCTCCGCGACGGCGTCGAGGACGGCCCGCTGTTCGGCCATCTCGTTTTCGAGCGTCTTGACGCGCTCGGAGGTGTCTATCACCGTCTCCTGCGTCTCGTCGACCTCGTCGCGGAGCTCGCTGATCTTCTTGTACGTCCGCTCGGCGCGGTCGGCGAGCGTCTGGATCTTCTTTGCGGTGTCCCCGAATCCCATATCGGGCGGTCGGCCCGGCGGTACGTGTGCTTTTCCGTTCGGTACGCGATTGCCCACCGCGTCGGCCCCGTCACGCGTCCGTGGCAGTCACGCGTCGGCCCCGTCGCGCGCCGCCGACGGTGGACTTTTGCCCGAACCGCCCGTGACAATGGTATGAGCGTCGACCGGATCCTGTTGACCAACGACGACGGCATCGACGCCGCCGGGCTTCGCGCCCTCTACGACGCCCTCTCTGGCGAGTACGACGTGACCGTCGTCGCGCCGGCCGACGACCAGTCGTCCGTCGGTCGGCTCCTCTCCGCCGACGTCGCCGTCGACGACCACGAGCTTGGCTACGTGGTCGACGGCACGCCCGTCGACTGCGTCGTCGCCGGACTCGACGAGCTCGTCCCCGACGCCGACTACGTGGTCGCCGGCTGTAACGAGGGAGCCAACCTCGGCGCCTACACGCTCGGCCGGTCGGGGACCGTCTCGGCCGCCGTCGAGGCGTCGTTCTTCGACGTGCCCGCGGTCGCGACCTCGATGTACGTCCCCGGCGGCGACGACTGGTGGAAACGCTCGTTCGAGGGCCCCGACTTCGCCCACGCGGCCCGCGCGACTCGCTTCCTCCTCGACGAGGCGGCCGACGCCGGCGTGTTCGACCGCGCGGACTACCTCAACATCAACGCGCCCATCGCGGACGACGACCGCGCGCCGCTCCGCGTCACGACCCCCTCGACGTGGTACGGGATGCGCGCGGAACGGAACGGCGACGGTCGCGTCGGGTTCAGCGACCCGATCTGGGGCCGCATGAACGAGGGCGACGTACCCGACCCCGTGGGGACCGACCGCCGGGCCGTCGTCGACGGCGAGGTGTCGGTCTCGCCGCTGTCAGTGCCGCACACGGCCGAGCCGGACGCGGGGCTCGACGAACTGGCGGAAGCCTACGAGGCGACGGTTCGGTCGTGAAACGCGGTCCGCGGTACCCGTCGCGCCTTACGCCTCGTCGCCGGTGCTCACGGTCACCTTCGCCTCGCTGAGCACGCGGTCGCCCATCTCGTAGCCGGGCTCGTACACCTCGTGGATCGAACCCTCAGGACGGTCGCTGTCGACGCGGAGCATCACCTGATGCCTGGCGGGGTCGACCGACTCGCCGGGCTCGGGTTCGATCGCTTCGACGCCCTCCTCGGCGAGCACCTCGTCGAACTTCTCCAGCGTCGACTCGACGCCCGGCCGGAGGTCGCTCCCCTCGTCTTGGTCGAGCGCGCGGAGGAGGTCGTTGCGTACCGGGGTGAGCCGCTCGACGAGCCCCTCCGAGGCGCGCTCGCGGATGTCCTCCTGTTTCCGTTTCGCGCGCTCCTTGTAGTTGCTGAAGTCGGCGCGGACCCGGGCGAGCTTGCTCGTTAGCTCTTCGACCTCCTCGTCGCGCTCGCGGAGCTCCTCGCGGGCCTCGGCCAGGTCGGCCTCCAGCGCCGCGACCTCGCGAGCCAGCGCCTCGTCGTGTTCGGCGACAGCCGCGGCCAATGCGGGCGACTCGTCGCCCTCGGCGGTCGCCTCCGCCGTGCCGTTCGCCTTCGCCGCGTCGGCGTCGTCGGGGGACTCGACATCGACGGCGTCGTCGTCGCTCATACCCGAAGGAAGTGGGTCGGCCGGCATAAGCGTTCAGAAGCGCGACGCTGAGCGCCCCGCGATGGTCTCGTGGCGGTTCACCTCGGACCGAGACGAAGCCGGCGACCCGACCGGTCGAGCGCGGCGACGCCCGGATTTATGATCGCGGCGACCGACAGTACGTTCGCATGAGTCCGCGTCCCTCGACCTTCTCGATCGCCGCCCGCGACCCGGAGACGGGCGCGGTCGGCGTCGCCGTCCAGTCGAAGTTCGTCAGCGTCGGCGCCGTCGTGCCCTTCGTGAGCGCCGACGCCGGCGCGGTCGCCACGCAGAGCTTCGCGAACGTCGCCTACGGTCCCGACGGCCTCGACCTGCTCAGGGAGGGCCACGACCCGGCCGAAGCGATAGACCGACTCACGGCCGACGACGACGAGTCCCCCTCGCGACAGGTCGGGATCGTCGGCGTCGACCCGGACGACGACCCGGCGGCGTTCACGGGCGAGGAGTGCCACGACCACGCCGGCGACCGGCAGGGCGACCACTACGCCGTTCAGGGGAACATCCTGGAGAACGCCGAGACGCTCGACGCGATGGCCGCGGCGTTCGAGGAGACCGACGCCGGCCTGCCGGAGCGGCTGATCGCCGCGCTCCACGCGGGCAACGAGGCCGGCGGCGACAAGCGGGGCGAGCAGTCCGCGGCGCTGTACGTCGCCAAGCCCGAGGGCGGCTACGACGGGAGAAACGACCGCTGGGTCGACGTGCGCGTCGACGACCACGAGCGCCCCATCGACGAGTTGGAGCGAGTCTTCAAAATATACGACGTGACGCTGCTCGAACGCGAGGCGCCGGAGAACACCCGAGAGTTGACCGGCGAGACGGCCGTCGCGGTCCAGTCGGCGCTCGCCGACCTCGGCTTCTACGACGGTGAGGCGACCGCGGAGTTCGGGGGCGACGCCCGCGACGCGCTGGAGTCGTTCCGCGGGATGAACAACTTCGAGAACCACTCGCTCGCGGCGTTGGAGGACGCCGTCGCGCGCGGGTGGAACGCCGCCGAGTCGGAGGGCGATCCCGAGTCCCGGCTCGTCGACGCGATCTGGCGCGGGCTCTCGCGGCTCGACCGCGTCTGAGGGCCGGGCGGGGCCCGGCTCGGAGGCCCGGGTCAGCGTCGCCGCACTCGCAACGCCTAAGCGTCGGCTGGCGGCTATGAATCGCATGGGGCGATTCCGGAACACGGGACAGCCGGACTGGGACTGGTGGGGCCGCGTGTGGCCGACGCCGGGCGAGACGCTTCGCGAACTCGGCATCGAGTCCGGGGACACCGTCGCCGAGATCGGCAGCGGGAACGGATACTTCGCGCTCCCCGCCGCGCGCGTCGCCGACCCCGGGACCGTCTACGCCGTCGACGTCGACGCGGCTCTTTTGACCGAACTCGAACGCCTCGCGGACGCACAGGGGATCGCAAACGTCGCGGCCGTCGAGGGCGACGCGCGCGACCTCGCCGCCCTCCTCCCGGAGCCGGTCGACGTCGGCCTCCTGTTGAACGCCTTTCACGGGATTCCGGACCCGGAGTCGTTCGTATCCGGTATCTGTGAGGCGCTCGCTTCCGGCGGTCGCTTCGTCGTCGTCAACTGGCGCGACGGACCGCGCGCGGAAACGCGGATCACGGGGGAACCGCGCGGGCCGCCCACCGACCTCCGGCTGTCGCCCGCGGCGACCCGCGAGGCCGTCGAGGGCACGCCCGGCGACCTGACGCTCGTTCGCGAGGTCGACCTCCCGCCGTTCCACTACGGGCTCGTCTTCGAACGGTAGTCGGGCTCGACGCGGTCCTCGGAGGGTCTCTCCCGCGTGCGAAGCGTCGCGGCGGGCCGGTCGACTTTTGCCCGTCCGCGACCGAGCGGGGGCATGTCAATCGAACCCGACGAGGTCGCGGACCTCATCGAGGCGAACGTCGCGGACGCCGTCGCCCGCGTGACCGCGCCCCGGATCCACAACGACGAGGACGAGGACGCACACTTCGCGGCCGTCGTCGTTTCCCCCGTCTTCGAGGGCGACTCGCTCGTCGACCAACACCAGCGCGTCTACGACGCGGTCGGCGACCACATGACCCAGTCCGTCCACGCCCTCGAGATCAAGACCTACACGCCAGCAGCCTACGCGGAACACGGCGACGGGAGCCTCGACGAGGCCCTCCGCGACGCCGGGCTGCTCCCGGTCGACGAGGCCTGAATCCGGATCCGTCTCCGTCGAATTTCACGGCCTCAGACGCTCTCTACCGACTCGGTTCTTCCTGATTCGACAGCGATCCGCTCGTCAGTCGGTCAGGAGTCGTTTCCGGCCTCCGTCGCGGCCGCTCCGTTACTGTCGTCGCCGGCACCGCTGCCGTCGGTGTCCCCGGTCTCCTCGTCGCCGGCGACCCGGTCGGCGACCGCCTCGGCCAGCGGGTCGACCGTGACCGTCAGGCGGGCGACGAGGAACACGACGGGGACGAGCGCGACGAACAGGAAGGCGGCGTCGTAGGCCCACGCGGCGTCGTTCAAGAGGGGAACGACGGCGCCCGAGAGCCCCCGGTACGCGACGAGGACGGCGCCGAAGACGACGAGCCAGTAGGCCATCCCGCCGGCGTTCTCGGCGATCCGGTCCGGCGGGGCGTCGCCGTCCGCGACTCGGCCGCCCAGCGCCGCCCGCGTCAGCAGCGCGAACTTGGGCGCGGCGTACAGGAGGATACCCGCCACGGCGACCGCGACGATACCCGTCGCGACCGCGGCGAACGTCACGGGCGCGAACGGGACGAGTCGGTCGACGCCCGGGAGGAGCGTGACGACCGCGAGCGCGCCGACGATCGCCAGCGCGCCGATCAGGAGTCTACTCGCCGACTCGACCGTGTCTCGGTCGAACGCCTCGCGGACCGACGACCCGTCCGCCGAGTCGCCGGCCGCCGTGTCGTTCGGACTCATGTGCGCGAGGGGCGAGGGGACGCCGAGGGTTATACCTCCGAGACGGATGCGCCGATTTTCGTCGAATTTGCTCGGTTTGAACCCGCGAGCCCCGTCTCGCCGGTTGCTTGGTCGAGCTCCGAAACCGACCGCGACGCGCCGCATTCAATACCTTTTACACGCGCTCCGCGGTACCTCCGCGCATGAGTGACGACTACCGCACGGAGGAGGACAGCCTCGGCGAGATGCAGGTGCCGGCCGACGCCTACTGGGGGGCACAGACCCAGCGCGCCGTCGAGAACTTCCCCGTCTCGGGGATCCCGATGAGCCGGCGGTTCATCCGCGCGCTCGGGGTCGTGAAGAAGGGCGCCGCGCAGGCGAACCGCGACCTCGGTCTGCTCGACGAGGACACCGCGGAGGCGATCGTCGCGGCCGCGGACGAGGTCATCGCCGGCGAACACGACGACCAGTTCCCGGTCGACGTGTTCCAGACCGGCTCGGGCACCTCCTCGAACATGAACGCCAACGAGGTGATCGCCAACCGCGCCGCCGAGATCGCCGGCGCCGAGATCGGCGACCGCGTCGTCCACCCGAACGACCACGTCAACTACGGCCAGTCGAGCAACGACGTGATCCCCACCGCGATGCACGTCGCCTCGCTCGAAGCCGTCGAGAAGGACCTCGTCCCCGCCCTCGAAACGCTCCACGCGGAGCTGGAGGCCAAGGAGGCAGAGTTCGACGGCGTCGTCAAGACAGGTCGGACGCACCTCCAGGACGCGACGCCCGTCCGTCTCGGACAGGAGTTCGGCGGCTACCGGACGCAGGTCGCGAAGGGGATCGAACGCGCCGAGCGCGTCCAGTCGAACCTGCGCGAGCTCGCCTTGGGCGGCACCGCCGTCGGGACCGGCCTCAACACGCACCCCGACTTCCCGGCGCTGGCCGCGGAGTACATCTCCGACGAGACCGGGACGGAGTTCCGCGAGGCCGAGAACCACTTCGAGGCGCAGGCGGCCCACGACGCGATGGCCGAGGGGCACGGCGCGCTCCGAACCGTCGCCGGCAGCCTCAACAAGATGGCGAACGACCTCCGGCTGCTCGCCTCCGGCCCGCGGAACGGGCTCGGCGAGATCGAACAGCCGGAGAACCAGCCCGGCTCCTCGATCATGCCCGGCAAGATCAACCCGGTCGTCGCCGAGTCGGTCAATCAGGTCCACAAGCAGGTCGTGGGCAACGACGCCGCGGTCTCGGCGGGCGCGGCGCGCGGCGAGATCGACTTGAACCTCTACAAGCCGGTCATCGCGCACAACTTCCTCGAGTCCGCCGAGTTGCTCTCGAACGTCGCGGCGACGTTCGGCGAGCGCTTCGTCGCCAAGCTGGAGGCCAACGAGGAGCACTGCGAGACGCGCGTCGAGCAGTCGATGGCGCTCGCGACCGCGTTGAACCCCGCGATCGGCTACGACAAGGCGAGCAAGGTGGCGAAGAAGGCGCTGGCCGAGGACAAGTCCGTCAAGGCGGTCGCCGTGAGTGAGGGGTACCTCACCGAGGAGGAGGCCGACGAGGTGCTCGACCCCGAGGCGATGACGCACCGCGTCATCCTCGGCGACGAGGACTGAGACCGCGGACCGGTCACCGAGTGGACGCGGCGAGGCCGCCGTCCCTGCGGGGACCGCCTGCCACGCCCGGACCCCCGGTACACTGATTGTCACGGGGCGGATCGGTCGGTAGTATGAGACCCACGGCCACCGGGCCCGCGAATTCGAGCGGTCGACGGGCCGGCAGATGAGCCGCCGGAACGCCGCGCGAGAGCGACCGATCACGCACGTCTACGACGCGGCGTACGCGGGCGTCCCCAACTGGGACATCGGTCGGCCGCAGCGCGCCTTCGTGGAGCTTCTCGACGCCGGACTCGTCGAGAGCCCGGTCCTCGACGTCGGCTGCGGAACGGGCGAGCTGTCGCTGTTTCTCGCCCGACACGGGTGCGACGTCCTCGGCGTCGACCTCTCGCCGCTGGCGATACGACAGGCCGACGAGAAGGCGCGCTGGCGGCGTATCGCCGCGCAGTTCCTCGTCTGGGACGCGCTGGACATCTCTCGGCTCCGGGCGGCCGACCTCTCGTTCCGAACCGTCGTCGACTCCGCGATGTTCCACATCCTCGGCGACCGCGAGCGCGACCGGTTCATCGACGGCCTCGCCGACGTGGTCCGCCCCGGCGGACTCTACTGCGTCCTCGGCGACGCGCGGCGGAGCAACGGCGAAATTTACGGCCTTACCCCGGACGAAATACGGACTCGATTCGGGAACGCCGGCGGGTGGGAGGTCGCGTTCGCGTTCCGGACCACCTTCGAGCGGCGCTGGAGCAGTAACCCCGCCTACTTCGTGGGCGTCCGACGGCGCTGAGTCGTCGCTGCCGGGGGAACCGCGACGGCGGGCCGCTGCCGGGTCAGTTGAGAAGCGAGTTGTCGATCGGCTCGAACCGGTGGCCACAGGACGGGCACTCGACCGACCGGCGGCCGTCCTCGCCGCCGACGACCGCGAAGCGGCGGCTCCAGCCCCTGGTACCGCACTCCGGACATCGACGAACGATTGGTGGCATCATACCGGAATCGAACTCCTGAGTACACTACCCGCCCGAGCGGCAAATGGGTGCCGGGGGAAGCGGCGTAGTTCGGCCCGACCCGGTCGGAGCGTAGTTCCGACGGCGCGGACCGCCCGGAGCGTTGTCCCGGAGGCGCGGACAGCCGCGCTCAGTCGCTGACCGCACAGCCCAGCGCTTCCAGTCGCCGAACGGCGGCCGGGAGGTCTCCCTCCTTGACGAACACGTGGTCGGTCGCGTACGAGGAGACGACGAACACCGAGACCTCCGCCTCGGCGAGCGCCGTCGCGACCGCCGCGAGGAACCCGACGAGTTCGAAGGGGAGGTCCATCTCGAAGGTCAGGCGCTTCCAGTCGCGCTCCGCGTCGCCGGCCTCGACCGCGTCGAGGTCGTCCTGCTCGACGACGACCGTCGTCTCGTCCGCCTCCCGGACCGTCGCGAACGCGGCGGGGTGGTCTCGGTCGGTCCGGCAGACCGCGTACGTCTCTGCCGACACGCTCACCGCTCCCCCGTCGAGGAACTCGGCTGGGTCCATACGGACCGCAACCGTTCGGAGTACAAAAAGGGGTATCGCCCCCGTCGCTCGCGCCGGATCGGCACCATTTAAGCCGCAGTCGCTACCGATCCAACACGGATGAAACTACACGAACATCAAGCGAAGACTATCTTCGCCGACGCCGGGATCCCCGTCCCCGAGTCCCGGCTGGCGACGACCGTCGACGAGGCGCTCGACGCCGTCGACGAGATCGGCTACCCGGCCGCGATCAAGGCGCAGGTCCACGTGGGGGGCCGCGGCAAGGCCGGCGGGATCAAGATCGCGACCGACCGCGAGGAGGCCGAGCAGTACGCCGAGGAGATCCTCGGGATGGACCTGAAGGGGTACACGGTCGACTCGGTGCTCGTCGAGGCCGGCGTCGACTTCGTCGACGAGCTGTACGTCGGCGTCACGATGGACCGCGGCGAGGGGAAGCCCGTCCTGATGGTCTCGACCGAGGGCGGCGTGAACATCGAGGAGGTCGCCGAGGAGAACCCGGACGCCATCGCGCGCGAGCACGTCGACCCCGCCTTCGGGCTCCACCCGTATCAGGCCCGGAAGGTCGTCTACGAGGCCGGCGTCGACGGCGACGTGGCCCTCGACGTGGCGTCGATCCTCTCGACGCTGTACGACCTCTACGAGTCGAAAGACGCCTCGGAGATCGAGGTCAACCCCGTGATGATCACCGGCGACCGCGACGTGGTGGCCGCGGACGCCGTGATGAACATCGACGAGGACGCGCTGTTCCGCCAGCCCGAACTGGCCGAGATGGCCGAGGCGTCCTACGAGGACGACCTCGAACGCAAGGCCGGCGAGTACGGCTTCGACTACGTTCGCCTGTCGGGTAACGTCGGTATCATCGGCAACGGCGCCGGACTCGTGATGACGACGCTCGATCTGGTCGACTACTACGGCGGCAAACCCGCCAACTTCCTCGACATCGGCGGCGGCGCGAAGGCCGAGCGCGTCACGCAGGCGCTCGACATGGTGTTCTCCGACGAGAACGTCGACGCCGTCGTGTTCAACATCTTCGGCGGGATCACCCGGGGCGACGAGGTCGCCAAGGGGATCAATACGGCCTTAGAGCAGTTCGACGAGATACCCAAGAAGGTCGTCGTCCGGCTCGCCGGCACGAACGCCGAGGAGGGAATGGAGATCCTGAACACGGACCTCGTGGAAGTCGAGAAGACGCTGGAGGACGCGGTCCAGCGTGCGGTGAAGAACGCGGAGGAGGTGACCCAATGAGCATTTTCGTCGACGACGACACCAGAGTAGTGGTTCAGGGGATCACCGGCGGGGAAGGCAAGTTCCACGCCGGCCAGATGATCGAGTACGGCACCAACGTCGTCGCCGGCGCGGTGCCCGGCAAGGGCGGGCAGGAGGTCGACGGCGTTCCGGTGTACGACACCGTCGACGAGGCCGTCGAGGCCGAGGACGCGGACGCCTCCGTCATCTTCGTGCCGCCGGCGTTCGCCGGCGACGCGGTCTTCGAGGCGCTCGACACGGACCTCGACCTCGCGGTGGCGATCACCGAGGGGATCCCGACCCAGGACATGGCGAAGGTGAACAAGCGCCTGAGCGAGACGGACACGCGCCTGCTCGGCCCCAACTGTCCGGGCATCATCACGCCCGGCGAGGCGAAACTCGGCATCCTCCCCGGCAACATCTTCTCCGAGGGGAACGTCGGGCTGGTCTCGCGGTCGGGCACGCTCACCTACCAGGTCGTCGACAACCTCACCGAGCGCGGGCTCGGCCAGTCGACCGCCATCGGCATCGGCGGCGACCCGATCATCGGCACCTCGTTCATCGACGCGCTGGAGGCGTTCGAGGCCGACACCGACACCGACGCGGTCGTGATGTGCGGCGAGATCGGCGGCGAGGACGAAGAGCAGGCCGCGCGGTTCATCGGCGAGAACATGGACACGCCGGTCGCCGGCTTCATCGCCGGCCGCACGGCGCCGCCGGGCAAGCGGATGGGCCACGCGGGCGCCATCGTCTCCGGCTCCGGCACGGGCACCGCCCAGTCGAAGATCGACGCGCTCAACGACGCGGGCGTCCCCGTCGGCGACACCCCCGAGGAGGTCGCCGACCACGTCGAGGACTTCCTGTAGGCGTTCGCCGGTCGACCGGCGTTATTCCCCGCGCGCCGATTTCCCGTTTTCAGTTTCGGTAGCCGGAGCGAAAGGTAAAATTACCAGTGGCCAGTCTATCGGCCACATGAACACCGGTTCCGGTCACCCGCCGACGGACGTCGACTCGGCCGCGTCGGGCGGATCGGGAGGGAGCGGCGACGGACCGGGCCGGGTGCTGTTCGTCGACGACGAACCGGGCGCGGCGGACCTCGCCGCGACCCACGTCGAACGACTCGTGGACGGCATCGAGACGGTCACGCGGGTGTCCCCGGACGAGGCGCTCGACGTGGTCCGGAGCGAGCGCGTCGACTGCGTCGTCAGCGACTTCGACATGCCGGGCTCGAACGGGCTGGAGTTCCTCGACGCGGCCCGCGAGGTCGACCCCGGACTCCCGTTCGTGCTGTTCACCGGGAAGGGGAGCGAGGAGATCGCGAGCGAGGCGATCACCGCCGGCGTCACCGACTACCTCCAGAAGGGGGCGGGTCGAGACCGCTACGAGATGCTCGCGAACAGCGTCGCGAACGCGCTCGGCCGGCGTCGGGCGGAGCGTGACCTCCGGGAGGTGAACGCGAAGGTCACGGCCATCCACGAGTTCGCGACGGAGCTGGCGTCGGTCACCGACGTGGCGACCGTGTTCGATCGCACCGTCGACGCGGCCGAGGAAATCCTCGCGTTCGACCGCTGTGTCGTCGCCCGCCGCCGCGGCGATCGAGTCGTTCCGGTGGCGCTCTCCGAGAGCGTCACCGAGGCCGAGGTCCGGTCGTTCGACGTCGGCAAGGGCGTCGTGGGGACCACGATCGCCGAGGAACGCACGATGGTGGTCGACAACGTCTCCGCCGACCCCGCCGACCCCGACGACATGGAGGACCCGACGAACGCGAACCGGCCGTCCGTTCGGGGAGACAGGCGGGACGGGGCCGAGGTGGCCGATCCGGTGGCCGACGACGTGCGGTCCGCGATCAGCGTCCCGATCGGGCCTCACGGCGTCTTACAGGCCGTCTCGGACGGTTACGCCGCGTTCGACGCGCGAGACGTCGAGTTCGCGGAACTGCTGGCCACCCACGCGGCCGACGCCGTCGAGCAGATCGAGGCGAAGGACGCCCTCATGCGGGAGCGCGACCGCCTCGCCGCGCTGTTCGACAACCTCCCGCTCCCGATGGCGCGGACCGCCGTCGCCGAGGACGGTGACCGAACGCTCGTCGAGACGAACGACGCGTTCGTCGAGACGTTCGGACACGACGCCGACGAGTCGAGCTACGAGACGACGGTCGACGCGGTCGTCCCGCCCGACGCGGCGGGGTTCGACCACGAACGACTGATCGCCGAGGACGAACCCGCGAGACTGGAGGTCGAGCGGCGGACGACCGAGGGGCTCCGGAACTTCATCCTCCACGCCATCCCCGTGGTTCAGCCGGAGGAGTCGGTCGTCTACTCCGTCTACGCCGACATCGACGAGCAGAAGCGGGTCGAACGGACGCTCCGGAAGCTCCACGCGACGACCCGCGAGATGTTCGGCGGCGAGAGCCGCGAGGAGATCGCCGCGCTGGCCGCCCGCGCCGCCATCGACATCCTCGAGTTCCCGAACAGCGGCGTCAGACTGTACGACCCCGAGGCGAACCTCCTCCGTCCGACCGCCATAAGTGACGAGGCGACCGCCGCCTTCGGCGACAGGCCCGCGTTCGGCGACACCGACGGTCGCGTCTGGGAGGCGTTCGAGTCCGGCGAGCCGATCGTCGTCGACGACCTCGACGCGGTCGACACCGCGGTCGGGTACGGCGACCTCCGGGGTCTCCTGGTCGTGCCGCTCGGCGACCACGGCGTGATGCCCCTCGGTTCGCGAGAGCCGGGCTTCTTCGACGACACCGACCTCCAACTGGCCCGCGTGCTCGCCGCGAACGTGACGGTCGCGCTCGACCACGCCGAACGGACCGAACAGCTCCGCGACCGCGACGCCGCCCTCCAGCGGGAGATCGACCGGCTGGAGAAGTTCGCCGGACTCGTCTCACACGACCTCCGGAACCCGATCAACGTCGCCACCGGCCGGACCGACCTCGCCCGGTCGCTGACCGACGACCCGGCCGTCCTCGACGAACTGGACCGGGTCGAAGACGCCCACGACCGGATGACGCAACTGATCGACGACCTTCTCGCGCTGGCGCGACAGGGGCGGACGGTCGACGAGATCGAGTCGGTCTCGCTCGACGCGGCCGCCGAGAACGCGTGGCGCACCGTCGACACCGGGGACGCGACGCTCGACCTCTCGGCGGCGACGTCCGCGGTCGACGCCGACCCGGAGCGACTCCGGACCCTCTTGGAGAACCTGTTCACGAATAGCGTGGAACACGGTTCCACTGAACGTCGGGCTCCGCCCGACGACGGCGTCGAGCACGGCTCCGCCGGTAGCCGAGACGAGCCGGGCGCGACGGCGGATCTCACGGTCTCCGTGGGGTCGCTTCCGAACGGGTTCTACGTCGCGGACGACGGGACCGGCTTCGACATCGATCCGGACGAGGCGACGACGTACGGCCGTTCGGGCTCTCCCGACGGAACCGGCTTCGGGCTCGCCATCGTGCGCGAGATCGCGGCCGCACACGGGTGGTCGATGTCGATCGACGCCGGCGGACCCGCAGACGACTCGGACGGCGACCCCGACACCGGCGCTCGGTTCGAGTTCCGCACCGGAAACTGATATATAAAAACCCGGTTGCCGTGCGCGGACGCCGCACAGGCGGGCCACGGTTATGCGCGATTCTCTCCTGTAGATAACGTATGGACGAAGGCACCCGCGAACTGCTGGAACCGCTCCCGCCGAGCGCCAAGTTGGTCTACTACGTGCTCGACGCGGAGGGTCGGTTCGACCAGACCGGTCTCGCGGAGGAGACTCGGCTCTCCACCCGCACCGTCCGGTTCGCGGTCGAGAAGCTCACCGACGTCGGCCTCGTCGAGGAGGGGCTGTGTCCGCGCGACGCCCGCCGCTCAGTCTATCAGGCCGTCCCGCCCGCGGACCGCGACGCCGTCGAAGAGCCGGAAGCTCCCGCCGAGTCGGCGTCGGCGCCGGAGACGGACTCGACCGCCGCGGCCGTCGCCGAAGACTGAACGCCCGTCGTCCGCACCGACGACCGCTGTCACTCACGTTTTCTCCTTCAGCGTCCCCCCGTCAGTCTCCGGTCTGCCGTCCCGGCCGTGGGCCTCCGTTGTGACTCGGGGACGCGCCGATCCGTCGCGTTTTTGCCCTCGGAACCGGTACTAAACGCACTCCGATGGCGACGTACCACATCGAAACGTACGGCTGTAGCTCGAACCGGGGAGAGAGCCGGGAGATCGAGCGCGCCCTCCGCGACGGGGGTCACCGCCCGGCCGACGGCCCCGAAGACGCGGACGTCGCCATCCTCAACACCTGTACCGTCGTCGAGAAAACGGAACGGAACATGCTCCGCCGCGCCGAGGAGCTGTCGGAGACGACCGCCGAACTCGTCGTCACCGGCTGTATGGCGCTCGCGCAGGGAGACATGTTCGCCGAGGCCGACGTCGACGCCGAGATCCTCCACTGGGACGAGGTGCCGACCTACGTGCTCAACGGCGAGTGTCCCACTGTCACGCCCGACGCCGAGCCGGTCTTAGACGGCGTCGTCGGCATCCTCCCCATCGCGCGCGGCTGTATGAGCAACTGCTCGTACTGTATCACCAAGTTCGCCACCGGGCGGGTCGACTCTCCCTCGGTCGAGGAGAACGTCGAGAAGGCGCGGGCCTTGGTCCACGCCGGCGCCAAGGAGATCCGCGTCACCGGGCAGGACACCGGCGTGTACGGCTGGGACGACGGGGACCGGAAGCTCCCCGAACTGCTCGACCGGATCTGCGACATCGACGGCGAGTTCCGCGTCCGGCTCGGGATGGCGAACCCCGGCGGGATCCACGGCATCCACGAGGAGCTGGCAGACGTGTTCGCCGCAAACGAGGAGCTGTACGACTTCATCCACGCCCCCGTTCAGTCCGGCTCCGACGACGTGCTCGCCGACATGCGCCGCCAGCACCGCGTCGAGAAGTTCCGCGAGGTCGTCGCGACGTTCGACGACCGGCTCGACCACTGGACGCTCTCGACCGACTTCATCGTCGGCTTCCCCACCGAGGACGACGCCGACCACGAGCTGTCGATGGACCTCCTCGCCGAGGTCCGCCCGGAGAAGATCAACGTCACCCGCTTCTCGAAGCGGCCCGGCACCGACGCCGCCGACATGAAGGGGCTCGGCGGGACCGTGAAGAAGGAGCGCTCGAAGGCGATGTCCGAGCTGAAGATGGAGGTCGTCGGCGAGGCGTACGAGTCGATGGTCGGCGAGACCTACGACGTGCTCGTCGTCGAGGAGGGAACCGGCGACTCGGTGAAGTGTCGCGACGGCGCGTACCGTCAGATCATCGTCCAGGGCGCGAGCGATCGCGGGATCGAGGTCGGCGACTTCCTCCGCGTCGAAGTGACCGGCCACAACACGGTGTACGCGTTCGGTGAGCCGGTGACGGCGGACGCGACCGCCGACCCCGACGCGGTCGACGACGACTCCGCCGAGCGCGACGAGCGCCCGGAGTCGACCGTCTCCTCCGCGTAGCGACTACCGTAGCCGTTCCCCCCGTTCCGGGTTCACCGGTCGTCGGTCTCGCTCGGGCTCCACGTCTCGGTTTCGCCGTCGCTCGGTCCGTTCGAACCGCTCTGACCCGGGAGCCGAATCCGAACGACTGTTCCCTGCGGGTCGTTGTCCTCGAACTCGACCGTGCCGCCGGACCGGGTCACGGTCCAGTAGATCATCCAGAGGCCGAGTCCCTCGGTGTGTTCGAGCGGGGTCTCCTCGGCGTTCCGGAGCGTCCGGCGTTCGTTCTCGGGAATGCCCCGTCCGGTGTCCGCGATGTCGACGCGAACGTCGCCGTCTTCGTCCCGCCACAGGCGGACCGTGATCGCGACGCCGTCCGGGTTGTGCTCGACGGCGTTGCGGAGTGCCTCCTCGATCGCGAGCGAGAGCGCCGGGTGTGCCCGAACGACGCAGTCGTCCGGAAGCTCGGTCCGGATCGTCGCCTCGTCGTCTTCCGCCGTCAACTGAGACGCGCGCTCTTCCACGACCGCGACGAGGTCGATCGAGTGGAGCGTGTCGGTCCGCCAGATCGACGCGATGCGTCGCGTTCGTTCGCTCGTCTCCACGAGGTCCTCCAGGTGGTTCCGAACGATCCCCACCCGTTCTGCGATCTCCGCCCTGTCTTCCGTCTCCTCGATCCCGTCGAGATAGCCGAGCCCGACCGAGAGCTCGTTCCGGATATTGTGTCGCAACACGCGGTCGTTGATCGAGAGGAGCGTCGCCAGCTCCTGTGCCTCGGTGAGCTTCTCCTCGGATTTCACCGCGTAGAGGCTCGCCCGCGATCCGACCGCGGCGCCGAGGCTCGCGGCGAACGACAGCAGGAAGGACAGCTTGAACGCGTGGTGGTCGATCAGCCAGATGATCCACACGATCCCGGCGAGCGCGGCGAACGAGAGGGCGGCCAGCGCGCTGATCCGCACCGCGCGCCACCGACCCGACTCGGAGAGGTCCCAGCGCGGGAGGTCGTAAGCGGTGTAGAACGCGGCTCCCGACAGCGAGAGGATCAGCGCGGACTCGAGGAGCCGTCCCACGCCACCGCCGCCGAACGCGAGGTGTCTGACCCCCAGGCCGGTACAGAGTCCGCCGAGAACGGCGAAGCCGTATTGAGGGGGTATCGGTGACACCGTTCGAGTATGTACCGAATCACGCCGTATAGCCGTTGTCAGTTCCGTCGACCGCGAGAGGCGCTATTCGCCCTCGTAGATCAGGTTCACCTCGTCGGCGAACCAGTCGAGGATGTTCCGACGCTTCTTTTTCATCGTCGGGGTGAGCAGGTCGTTGTCCTCGGAGAACTCCTCTTCCACGAGCCGGAACCGCTTGATGCGCTCGTATGACTCGAACTCCTCGTTCACGCGGTCGACCTCCTCTTGAATGCGTTCGCGGACGCGGTCGTCGCGACAGAGCGAGGCGCGGTCGTCCGCGACGTCGTGCCCGCGGTTCTCCGCCCACTTCTCGATCCGTTCGAAGTTCGGGACGATGAGCGCGGAGACGAACTTCCGACCGTCCCCGAGGACGACGCACTGCTCGACGAACTCGTTGGCCGCGAACCGGTCCTCGATGGGCCCGGGGGCGACGTTCTTCCCCGTCGAGAGCACGAGCAGTTGCTTCGCCCGCTCGCGGAACGCGATGTAGCCGTCGGGGCGAAGCTGGACGATGTCGCCGGTGCGGAACCACGGCTCCTCGGCCGGGTCAGTCTCGTCCGTTCCCCCACTGCCGGGACCGATCCGCTGGTCCGGCGGCGTCCCGGCCGTCACGACGTCGTCGCCGAGAACCTCCGCGTCGGTGAACGCCTCCGCGGTCGCGTCCGGACGGTTCCAGTACCCTTCTGTCACCTGCGGGCCGCGGACGAGAAGTTCGCCCACGTCGCCGTCGACGTCCGCGACCTCCTCGCCCACCACGCCGTCGTCGACGGCTATCTCCGTGTCGACGACCGGCGGGCCGATCGTTCCCACCTTCGGCTCCTCCGGCGGGTTAACGCTGATCACCGGCGAGGTCTCGGTGAGTCCGTACCCTTCCAGTATCGGCAGGTCCATCGCGTGATACAGCGAGCACAGCTCGGCCGACAGCGAGCCGCCGCCCGAGATGAAGAAGTCGAAATTCCCGCCGATCGCCTCCCGTACCGACGAGAAGACGAGCCGGTCGGCGACCGCGCGCTTGGCGTCGAGGAGGACTCCCGGATCGTCGGTCTCGTGGTGCGTCTGCCCGACGTCGACGGCCCACTCGAAGATCCGCTCTTTGACCGGCGACTCGCTCGCCTGTTCGCGGATCGCGTCGTAGAGCTTCTCGTAGACGCGAGGGACGCTCGTGGTCGTCGTCGGTCGGACGAGCTGGAAGTCGTCCCGGAGCGTGTCGGAGCTCTCCGCGTAGGCGACGGTCGCGCCCGCCGTGAACATCATGTAGTGGCCGGACATCCGCTCGAAGACGTGCGCGAGCGGGAGGAAGGATAGGGTGGTGGTCTCCGCGGAGATGCCGGGCGCCTCCGGGTCCCGGTCCGGGCGGTCGGCGAACCGCCGGTAACACTGCGAGACGTTGTCGCGGAAGTTGCCGTGCGTGAGCCGGACGCCCTTCGGCTTCCCGGTGGTCCCCGAGGTGTAGATCAGGCTGGCGAGGTCGTCGACGTCGAGCGCGTCGATCCACCCCTCGTAGGTCGCCTCGTCGAACGCGTCGGCGCCGAGTTCGTGGACCTCTCCCAAGGTGTACACGTCGTCGTCGACTTCCGCCGCGTCGACGTCGTCGAAGGTCACGATCGCGTCCAGTTCGTGTTCGAGGTCGTCGCGCACCGCCAGCACGTCGTCGAGCATCGCTCGGTTCTCGGCGACGACCGCGGTCGCCCCCGGGTCCTCCAGCAGGTATCGTAACTGGTTCGGCGACGAGGAGGCGTACACGGTCGTCACGACCGCGCCCGCCGACAGCGCCGCGAAGTCAGTATGCGCCCACTCCATGCGGGTGTGCGCGTACAGCGCCAGCCGCGTGTCGCCGTCCACGCCCAACTCGCGGAACCCGGCCGAGAGGTTGCGGACGATCTCGCGCATCTCGTCGTACGTCAGGTCGGCGTACTCGCCCGCTGCCGCCGGCGGCACGACCCCCGCGGAGACGAGCGACCGGTCGTGGACTCCCCCCTTGTACCGCTGGGCGACGCGCCCCCCGTGTCGCTCCGCGGTGCGCTCGAACATGCGCGGGAGCGTCTCTCGGGCGATCGCGTCGTCCGTGAACGCTCGTTCCGCCTTCTGCCAACTCATACGCCCTCAGTTCCGCCCTATCCTCATAAACAATCCGGTAGTTTGGAGTTTCTCCCCGTCGGGCCGTCGTCGCGGAAATCGTCACGGTCGCCTCAGTGTCACTCCACAGAGAGCGCCTCGCCGCAGACGGTGACGAGAGCGCCTCGCCGTAGACGGTGACGAGAGCGCCTCTCGGAACGGACGTGTTTGCGCGAACCTGCCGGTAAAACTGCGTTCGGGGGCGTCAGCGGTCGCCGGCGATCCGCGTCGCGACGCGGTCTTTGTCCGCGCGGACGCTCTCGGCGAGCTCTGCCGCCTGCGCCAGCACCGGGTAGCGCGGGCCGTCGGTGCGGTCGTAGAGATACGCGTAAAACGCCTTTTCGGTCTCTTCTATGGATGCTCCCGCGCTCATCGGCGGATCGTCGAGCGAGCGTTGCCGGTCGGCGGCGAGCCGGTCGCACTCGTCTTCGAGGTCGCTCAGTCGGTTCCAGACGTCGAGCGCCGCGTCGGCCTCGTTCCCGGACCGGATCCCCTCCAAGTGGCCGAGCAGCCGGCGCCGGCTGCGGTCGATCCCCGAGAGCGTCGTCTCGCGGTCGGCCAGTTCGTCGATCTCCTCCTCGATGGCTTCGGCGAGTCGTGTGCGCGCGTCGGCCGCGCGGCGACTCCGATCGACGAGCGCCGACTGCGCGCCGCTCGACAGCCCGCCGTCCGTCGCCAGCGCGGTCGTCGTGTCCGGCCCGAGTTCGGCCGCCAGGCTCTCCGTCGCCGTCTCGTCGTACTCCTCACGGTAGTGTGGCAGCGACAACACGGTGTCGTCGTACGCGGTCATCACCCGGCGGAGCGTGACGTCCCCGCCGCCGGACGTGCCGCCCGGATGACCGCCGCCCTCGGCCCGGCCGATTCCGCGGAGCGCGCCCGCGGGCACTCCGGCCGGAGTCGAGTCCGTCGCGGCCGAGACGGTGTCCATCTCGGCAACCCGGTCCGCGAACGTCTCGAACGCGTCTCGCTCGTCGAGGACGCGACGCCGCTCGCGGCGACAGGCCGCCTCCGCGTCGCGGACGTACGTGAACGCGAGCAGCGCGAGGAGACCGACGAGCGCGACCGCCGTGATCGCGCCCGGCTCCGTCACGGCCGCCGCCACCTCGCACCAGCCGCTCGAACAGCCCGCCGCCGTCACCCCCTGATCGGGGATCTGGAACACCGCCGTCGATCCCGGTGACATGGTCATTAGGTGCGTTAACACGGTTCATACACTAATCTCTTTGGGCGCGCTTCTCCGGTTTCCGGCGGGATTTCGGTCCTTCGGCTTAGTACCACCTTCATCGAGCGCGGCCGACCAAACGACGGACGTTCCGTCGAGGTCGAGCGGTCGCGGCTCAGTCTCGGACGCCGTCGTCGGTGATCACGGTGTCGATCATGCCGATCGGCGTCGCGTCGTAGCTGGGGTTCTCGATCTCGACGTCCTCGACGGGCTCGCGCATCACCTCGACTGCGTCGCGGAACTCGTTTTCGAACCGGAACTCCTCGATGGTCTTCGCGCCCGAGCCGACGGCGGTGACGGGGACGCCGAGTTCGTGCGCGGTCACCACGAGGGGGAACGTGCCGATCCGGTTGTAGTAGGTGCCGCCCGTGATACAGGTGATTCCGAGGACGACGCGGTCACAGTCCCGGAGCGCGTACCCCATCGCGCTGTCGACGACCATCCGCGTGTCGACGCGCGACATTCCGGCGAGTGCGCGAGCGGTCTTGCGGCCGAGGGTCCGCGGGCGCGCCTCGGTGACGTAGACGGTCAGGTGCGCGCCGTCGCGGGCCGCGTTCTCGATGGCCTCCAGCACCGTCGTCGAGTAGTCGTGGACGAGCAGCGTGTCGCCGTCGTCGATGTGCTCGGCCGCGTTGGCGGCCGCCTCGCCTTTCGCCGTCTCGATGTCTTCGGTGACGCGGGCAATCACGTCCTCCAACAGCTGTTTCGCGCTCTCGACGCTCGTCGCCTCGCCGACGATGGAGCGCTCGACCTCCCGCATTGCGTTGTGGAGCGCCGCGTGGGAGGGGTTCGACCGGCGCAACACGCCCGCGTTGTGCTCGAGGTCGCGCTCGAACTCGTCGACGGTGACGTACTCCCGTTCGAGCAGGTCGCCCAGCGCGCGCGTCGCCTTCACGGCCACCGCCGACGTGCTGTGGGTCCGCATCGCCCGTATCTCGGCGACGGTCTCGTCGATCATGCCTGAAGGGTCGACCGCGCCGGTAAAAGGGGTTCCGGGGTCGGCGACGGACGTGGCCACGCCGACCACGCCCGCGCCGACGCCGACTCAGTCGAGCCCGATCCGGCCGACCGCTCGCGGCAGACAGCCCGTCTCCGGCTCGAAGTACGAGTAGTGGTCCGCGACCAGGTCGGTGACCTCGACGTCGGTGTAGTCGGGTGGCGTGGCCGCGGCGTCCGAGACTCCCCCGTGGCCGACCGCGCGGGTCCGGTCCGATGCCCGGTACACCCAGCCGAGGACTCGGTCCTCCCGACTGTGGAAGTTGTAGACGGGAGCGTCGAGGGCGTCGATCGCCGGCCCGTACCTCCCCCCTTCGGCGACGCTGTCGTGCGGGATCGCCCCGCCGAACAGCGACACCGATTCGAGTACGGCTGTCCGGCCACGGTCGGCGAGTTCGCCGAGCGTCGCGCCCGTCACGCGGGCGCCGAGCGAGTGCGCGAACAGGTGGACCGGTCGTCCGTCCTCGTCGGCCCACCGCACCAGCCAGTCCGCGAGCGGCGCCGCGTTCTCGTCGGCGGTCGCCTTCGCCGGTCCCCAGTCGACGTCCGACGCCCACGAGTAGCCGATCACGGGGAGGGCGTCCGCTTCGGTCGACCCCTCCGTCGCCGCCGCGAGTCCCAGCCGAGCGGTGTACGCCTGATCGCGAGCCGACTCGGCGTCCGCGCCGAGCCCGTGGACGAACAGCACCACGGCGTCGGCGTCGCCGAACGCCCACGAACCCGACCGCGCCGTCGGGTCGCTCTCGTCGAGGCGCCCGCGGGTGCTCACTATCGGCTGCGTCTCGGGGGCCTCGTAGCCGGCGAACCCGGCGTCGAGTTCGTTCGCGACGTAGAGCCCGCCGCCGCCGAGGAGGGCAACGCCGGTCGCGGCCCCGCCGAGCAGCCGCCGTCTCGTGACGGGGCCGTTCGTCGCCCCGGCCGCGTCGGTCGAGTCGTCCGCCTCGGCCGCGTCGCCCGCGCCGTCCGATTCGTCCGATCCGTCTCGGTCGTCAGGAGGGGCCGCGTCGCCCGCGGAGGGATTCCGTGTGATACCGAACACGACGGGCCGATCGATCAAATACCTGACGCGGCGGCGACGGCTGTTTATCGTTCGGTCCCTAATCACCGACATGAGCTATCCGGTCACGTACTACTGTCCGCACTGCGGGACGCTCGTCGCGCTCGAACGCGAGGGGTACCTCGCGGACAAGTCGGTGACGCCGTACCCGCTGGAGGGATGGACGTACGTCGCGCCGACCGAGCCGTTCGACGCGGACGAGGGCGACGGCGGCGAGGGCGATGTCGAGTCGGTCGACGCCGACGGCGTCCGGTTCGTCTGCGGCGAGAGCGACGGCGTCGACTGGGACCCCCACGACGGCGTGCGCGGCACCGACGTCGGCGGCGACGAGCCCTCCCGCGAGCCGGACGCCGACGGGGACGGCTGCGGCGAGCCGTTCTACCTCTCGTTCGTCCGGTACGAGGAGGGCCGGGAGATCGACCCACGCGCAGAGACGGAACTGGTCGAGATCGACCCGGATCCACGGCCGAGCGGTCCCGGCGGCCCGGGCGGTCCCGGAGCGGCCGGCGGCCCGAGCGATTCCGACGGCTTCTGGTGACCGGTCGAACAGCCAAACCCCTTAAACGGTGAGCGAGTAGGCCGTCGTATGGAGAGTATCAACCGGACCGCGATCGAGCTGGTCGACGAGGCGCTCGACTTCGCCGGCGAGCTGGACGTCGTCGGCTACGAACTGGACAACGGCGCCACCGTCGTCGACTTCGGCGTCGACGCGGCCGGCGGCGTCGAGGCCGGCCTGCTGCTCGCGGAGATCCAGACCGCCGGGCTCGCGAACCTGCGAACCCGGATGGGCGAACTCGCCGGCGCGCCCCGCCAGTACGTCGAGCTGTCGACCGACCACCCCGCAGTCGCGCTGCTCTGCTCGCAGAAGGCCGGCTGGGAACTGACGACAGAGGGCGGCTTCGAGGGCCTCGGCTCCGGCCCGGCTCGCGCCCTCGTCGGCCGCGAGACCGAGTTCGAGCGCGTCGGCTACTACGACTCATCGGAGTTCGCCACCCTGACGATCGAGTCCACGACGCTCCCTGACGAGGAGGTCGCGGAGCAGGTCGCCGAACTGGCCGAGGTCGACGCGGAGGGCGTCTTCCTCCCGACCTTCGCGACCGGCTCGACGGCCGGCTCCGTCACCACCGCGGCCCGCGCCGCCGAACTCGCCGTCTTCCGCCTGCTGGAGGTCGGCTACGAGCCCACGGACGTGCTTCACGCCTCCGGCGCCGCGCCGCTCGCGCCCTCGACGCGCGACGAGACCGAGGCGATGGGCCGGACGAACGACGCCTTAGCGTACGGCGGCGAGGTCCACCTCCAAGTCGCGCGCGACGACGACCGGTTCGACGAGATCGTCTCGACCGCCAGCGAGGAGTACGGAACCCCCTTCGTCGAAGTGTTCGAGGACGCCGACTGGGACTTCTACGACGTGCCCGAGAGCGTGTTCGCCCCGGCGCAGGTCACCGTCGACGTGGTCGACGGTCCGGTCTACACCGTCGGCGAGACGAACGAGGAACTGCTCGCCGAGTCGTTCGGCTACCGCTGACCGCCGCGTCGCGACCCCGACCCGACGACTGCCACGCCTCACCGATGCGACTCAAACCCGTCCCGGACCCCCCGACCGGACTCGACGCGCTCCGCGCCTTCCAGCGCGCGGTCCCGCTCGTCCCCGGCGACACGGACGACTGCTGCGCTCGGCTGCGGCGGCGCCGCGACCTCGCGGACCGTCAGACGGCCAACGACTGGCTCGCCTTCCTGCGCACGCTCGGACTCGTCGAGGAGACGCCGCGCGGGTTCGTCCGCGCCGACGCCGAGCCGACCCCGGAACTCGTCCGGGACGGGCTCCGCGACGGGGTGTTGCTCGTCCCGGAGGCGCTCGCTGCGCTCCGGGACGCCTCGCCCGCCGACCCCCTGACCGCCGCCGACCTCTTCGCGGCCACCCGCGACGCCGTGCCGCGACACGACCGCGCTCGCGACCCCGACTGGGAGGCCGCGTGGCGGGACCGCGCGGCCCGACTGCTGGAGTGGCTCGCGCTCGTCGACCTCGCTGTGCCGGTCCGAGGGGACTCCGAACCGGCCGACAGTGACTCGGAGCCCAGCGGCGAGCCCGCGGGATACGTCGCCGGCGACGCCGCCTGACGCCCCCGAGCCGAGGGTCCGCTCCCGCCGCCCCGTCGCGGCTCCGGGTCGGCCCCGCAGCAAGCCTTTTACTCGGGCCCGGAGAGGGACGCACATGAACGGCGGCGACGAGCGCACGGTCCGCTACGAGCCGACGAGCGTCAAGGACCTGCTCGTCGAGATGAAGGACACGTCGGAGCTGCTCATCGACCTGTCGTACTCGGCGGTGCTACACGCGAGCCCGACGGTCGCCGAAGAGGTCGTCGAACTCGAACACCGGATGGACGTGCTCCAGATGCGCGCCCGGATGAGCCTGATGCTCGCCGCGCGCAACCCGAAGGACGCGGAGACGCTCGCCCCCGTTCTCGGGGTCATCTCCGCCGCCGAAAAGATAGCCGACGCCGCGGGCGACATCGCCAAGATCGTCACCGAGGAGATCGGCCTCCCCGACGCGATGCGCGGCGCGCTCTCGGAGGGCGTCGAGACGCTCGTCCGCGGGACCGTCGCCGCCGAATCCGCGTACGCCGGCCGGACCCTGAACGGGATCGACCTCGAATCGGAGACGGGCGTCCGTGTCATCGCGATCCGCCGGGACGACGACTGGATACTCAACCCCGGGCCGACAACCCGGTTGGAGGCGGGCGACGTGACACTGCTTCGCGGCCCC
Organism: Halorubrum ejinorense; assembly: GCF_039522565.1. Lineage (GTDB taxonomy): Archaea > Halobacteriota > Halobacteria > Halobacteriales > Haloferacaceae > Halorubrum > Halorubrum ejinorense. The sequence goes on from NZ_BAAADQ010000002.1 coordinate 179,435, forward strand.
GAGGCGGGCGTCGCGGACGTCTTCCCCGAACTGAGCGGGGAGCCGTTCGAGCCGAACCCGCCGGCCGAACCCGCGATCGACGACTTGGAGCGCGCGGTCGACTCGATCGTGTTGATGAAGAACCTCTCCGAACTCGCGGTCGACCTGGCGTACGGCTCCGTCCTCTTCGACAACGAGGAGCTGGCAGAGGAGGTGAGCAACCTCGAGATAGAGGTGGACGCGCTCCAGTCGCGGTTCGAGGCGTGGACCCTCCGAGCCGCCCGCGAGGCCGACGACCCCGTCTCGCTGCGCGGACTCATCCACCTCGGCGTCGCGACCGAGGAGATATCCGACGCCGCGCTGGCGATCACCGAGGGCGTCCGTCGCGACCTCGACGTCCATCCCGTCGTCGAGATGGCGGTCCAGGAGTCCGACGAGATCATCACGCGGACCGTCGTCACGGAAGGGAGCGACCTCGACGGGACGGCGATCACCGACGGCGTGCCCGCGACGGACGTCTCCACGAGCGTGCTCGCGATCCGACGCCCCGAAGACGGGTGGCTGCTGGCTCCCGACATCGACACCACCCTCCGGGGCGGCGACGTGGTCATCTCGAAGGGAACCCGCACCTCGGCCGCGGAGTTCGATGCCCTCGCCGCCTGACCCGTCCGCTCCCGGCTCGGGGGCGGGCGGCGACGAGCCGGCCGGAGACCCGGACCCGGCGGTCCCGGACTCGGGTCCGGCGCCACAAGCGTCGGACCCCGGCGCCCTCGCTCGGGCGTACTACGACGCGCTCGACGCCGGGGACTACGACCGACTCGCGTCCGTCCTCGCTCCCGACTTCGTCCAGCGACGCCCGGACCGGACCTTCGAGGGGCGCGACCGGTTCGTCGCGTTCATGCGCGACGACCGACCGAACACGGACACGACGCACGCCGTCGAGCGCGTCTATCCGTCCGGTCCGGGCGTGGCGGTCCACGGCCGACTGCTCGACGCCGACGGCGAGGAGCTGTTCGCGTTCGTCGACGTGTTCGACGTCGCGGAGGGTCGCCTGACCGCGCTGGAGACGTACGCGGCCGAGTCGTAGAACGGAGCCGCGTGAGCGCGGTACGAGCCGCCTACCAAGCCGCGCGCAACACGCCGAGAACCCCCTCGACCGTCGCGTCGAACTCCCCCGGCGCGCGCTCCATCGGCGGGTCATCGGCGACGAACTCCGCGATCGCCGGCAGGTCCGCCTCGTCGGTCTCGGGCAGGTCTCGGAGCCGAGCGGGGACGTCGAGCGCGTCGCGCACGTCGGCGACCGCCTCCACGACGTCCTCCGCGATCGCGTCGTCGCCGCGGCCGTCGGTCCGGACCCCTAACCCGGTCGCGAGCGCCCGGCGACTCCCGTCGACCTCGTCGAAGAGGTACGCCAGCGCGTGGGGCGCGACGACCGCGTGGATCGCGCCCTGCTGGACGTCGTAGCGGCGGGCGAACCCGTGGCCGAACGCGTGGATCACGCTAATCTTCCGGTCGAGTTGGACGAGCAGCGACCCCACGACCGCGCGGTCCACGGTCGCCTCGCCGTCCGGCCTGTCGCCGGCGACGCGGGGGAGTGCGTCGGCGAGGAGCCGGAGCCCGTGGACCGCGGCCGCGTCGCTCACCGGTGAGGCGTCGCGGGCGTACGGCGTCTCGATCCCCTTGTCGAAGCCGTTCATCGCCGACCCCGCCAGCACCGAGGTCGGCGTGGTCTCGAACAGGTCCGGGTCCGCGACGTCCGCGATCGGCCACGCGCCGCCCCCGCTGACGCTGATCGGCTGCCCGGTCGGCGACTCCTCGGCCGAGAACACCTCCAGCGACCCGCCGGTGGAGATGTCCGCCCCCGCGAAGGTCGTCGGCACGACGACGGACGGGAAGGCGGGGCCGCTCCCGGGCGCGAGGTCGCCGAGCGCGTCGTTCCCCGCCTCAGCGTCGGCGCGGAGGTCGCCGAGGTCGCGGCCGTCGGCCGCGAGGAGCGTCGCCTGCCTCGCGATGTCGAGGCTGGCGCCGCCGCCGACCGCGACGAGGACGTTCGCCCCGACCTCGGCCCGCGCGTCGAGCAGGTCGTAGGCGGTCTCGACCCGCTTGTCCGGCGAGGTCCCGTCGAAGACGCCGGCGAGCCGCTCGCCGAGTCCCACTCGGACCGGGTCCATCAGCGCGTCGTTCGCGCCCGTGTTCGAGCCGCAGACGACGAGCGCGTCGTCGAGGCCGCGATCGGCGAGCCAGTCGCCGAGACCGGCGATTCGGCCCCGTCCGTACCGGATCTCGCAGCCGCGGTGAACGTGTTCGAAGGAGTCCGCGATCGGTAGCATCGACGACAGCTACTCGCGGCCCGGGCTTGTAGCTGTGGGAGCGATCGGCACACGGGCTCGACCGTGCGACGGCGGGCGCTACGCCCCACAGTTTACCGTTCGCGAAGCTTCGGGGCCTCTCACGCCCGCGCGCGTGCGCCGGCTTTATAAGCCGACAGCAATTAGCTGGAGTAAGTTCCTATGTCAGAGCAGAGCGAATACGGAGCCGGCCAGATACAGGTCCTCGAAGGCCTACAGGCCGTCCGTAAGCGACCGGCGATGTACATCGGGTCCACGGACGGTCGGGGGCTCCACCATCTCGTCTACGAGGTCGTCGACAACTCCATCGACGAGGCCCTCGCGGGCTACTGCGAGGGGATAGAGGTGCGCATTCACGACGACGGGTCCGTCTCGGTCCGCGACGACGGGCGCGGCATCCCCGTCGACACCCACGAAGAGTACGACCGCCCCGCGCTGGAGGTCATCCTCACCGTCCTCCACGCCGGCGGGAAGTTCGACTCCAAGTCGTACCAGGTCTCGGGGGGGCTCCACGGCGTCGGCGTCAGCGTCGTCAACGCCCTCTCCGAGCGACTAGAGGTCGAAGTCAAACGCGACGGCGGCGTCTTTCGCCACCGCTTCGCTGGCGGCGAACCCGCCGAGGACGGCTTCGAGCGCGTCCGCGACATGGACGCCGACGAGTCGACCGGGACCCGGATCCGCTTTTGGCCCGACGAGGACATCTTCGAGACGACCGACTTCCAGACGTCGACGCTGGCCAACCGCCTCCGCGAACTGGCCTTCCTCAACTCCGGCGTCAAGATCCGGCTCGTCGACGACCGCGACGACACCGAGGAGACATTCCAGTACGACGGCGGCATCCGCGAGTTCGTCGAGTACCTCAACGAGACGCGCTCGCCGATCCACGAGGACGTCATCTACTTCGAGGACGAGTCAGACGGCGTCCACGTCGAGGTCGCGATGCAGGCCACCGAGGAGCTTCAGGGCTCCGTCCACGCGTTCGCGAACAACATCAACACCCGCGAGGGAGGGACCCACCTCACCGGCTTCAAGACGGCCCTGACCCGGACGGTCAACGACTACGCCAACGACCGCGGGCTCGTCAACGACCTCGACGCCAACCTCAAGGGCGAAGACGTCCGCGAGGGGCTCACGGCCGTCGTCTCGGTGAAACACCCGGACCCGCAGTTCGAGGGACAGACGAAGACGAAGCTCGGCAACAGCGAGGTCCGCGGCATCGTCGAGTCCGCGACCCACGAGAAGCTCGGGACCTTCTTCGAGGAGAACCCCGACACCGCCGAGAAGGTCGTTCACAAGGCCGCCGAGGCGGCGCGCGCCCGGAAGGCCGCGAAGAAGGCCGAGGAGCTGACCCGCCGGAAGTCCGCCCTGGAGTCGACGGCGCTCCCCGGAAAGCTGGCCGACTGTCAGACCCGCGACCCGACCGAGGCTGAGCTGTTCGTGGTCGAGGGCGACAGCGCGGGCGGCAGCGCGAAGCAGGGACGGAACCGCGAGAACCAGGCGATTCTCCCCCTCAAAGGCAAGATACTCAACGTCGAGAAACACCGCCTCGACCGCATCCTGGAGAACGACGAGATCCGCGCGCTCATCACCGCGATCGGCGCGGGCGTCGGCGAGGAGTTCGACATCGACGACGTGCGCTACAACAAGATCATCCTGATGACGGACGCCGACGTCGACGGCGCCCACATCCGGACGCTCCTTCTGACGCTCCTCTACCGACACATGAAGCCGCTCCTGGAGGCCGGCTACGTGTACGCGGCCCAGCCGCCGCTCTACCGCGTCCGCTACCGCGGCGAGACGTACGACGCGATGACCGAGGCGGAACGCGACCGCATCGTCGAGGAGAAGTGCGACGGCAACCCCACGCAGGTCCAGCGGTTCAAGGGCCTCGGCGAGATGAACCCCGACCAGCTGTGGGACACCACGATGGACCCGGAGAACCGTCGGCTCAAGCGGATCACCATCGACGACGCCGCCGCGGCGGACCGGATGTTCAACGTGCTGATGGGTGACGCGGTCGAACCGCGGAAGCAGTTCATCAAAGAGCACGCGACCGAAGCGGAGTGGGTGGACATATGAGCTCCGACGTACCCGACACTGACCCCGAGGGCGTTCCCGCCGCGCAGGTGACGAACGCGCGCATCGAAGACGAGATGGAGCAGTCGTACATCGACTACGCGATGTCGGTCATCGCGGGACGCGCGCTGCCGGACGTTCGCGACGGGCTCAAGCCGGTCCACCGCCGCATCCTCTTCGCGATGAACGAGGCGGGCGTGACCAGCAACTCCGCGCACCGCAAGTCCTCGTCCGTCGTCGGCGAGACGATGGGCGACTACCACCCGCACGGGGACAGCGCCATCTACGACACCCTCGCGCGCATGGCGCAGGACTTCTCGATGCGCTACCCGCTCGTCGACGGCCAGGGGAACTTCGGTTCCGTCGACGGCGACCCGCCGGCCGCGATGCGGTACACGGAGGCCCGGATGGCCCCCATCGCCGAGGAGCTGATGGCGGACATCGAGCGCGACACCGTCGACTTCCAGGCCAACTACGACGACCGGCTGGAGGAGCCCGAAGTGCTGCCGGCGGCGTTCCCGAACCTGCTCGTCAACGGCTCCTCGGGCATCGCGGTCGGGATGTCGACGAACATCCCGCCCCACAACCTGGGCGAAGTGATCGACGCGACCGTCGCGCTGATCGAGGACCCCGACTGTACCGTCGAGGACCTGATGGAACACGTCAAGGGGCCCGACTTCCCGACCGGCGCGAACATCGTCGGCCGGAACGCGGTCCACAAGGCGTACAAGACCGGCCGCGGCCGCATTCGCGTCCGCGCCGAGTTCGAGGTCGACGAGGAGGAGGGCCGGATCGTCATCAGCGAGCTCCCCTTCCAGCAGAACAAGTCCCGACTCGTCGAGCGGATCGCGGACGACGTCAACGAGGGTTCGATCGAGGGGATCCGCGACCTCCGCGACGAGTCCGACCGCGACGGCATCCGGATCGTCGTCGAGCTCAAGCGCGACGCGATGGCGGAAGTGGTGAAAAACCAGCTGTTGGAGAGCCACCTCGAACGCACGTTCGGCGTCATTAACCTCGCGCTGGTCGACGGCTCGCCGCGGGTGTTGGACCTCAAGGAGACCCTGGAACACTACGTCGAGCACCGGCGCGACGTGGTCCGGCGGCGCTCCGAACACGAACTCGCGGAGCGCGAGGACCGCGCGCACATCCTCGAAGGTCGGCTGAAGGCGCTCGACAACGTCGACAGCGTCGTCGAGACGATACAGGACTCCGACGACCGCGACGCCGCGAAGGCGGCCCTCGAGTCGGCGTTCGAGTTCACCGAGGCGCAGGCGGCACACATCGTCCGGATGCAGCTCGGTTCGCTCACGTCGATGGAGACCGCGGAGATCGAGTCCGAGTACGAGGACGTGACCGCCCGGATCGAGCGGCTGGAGACGATCCTCGCGAACCCCGGCGAGCTCGATCAGGTGATCGTCGACGAGCTCGAAGAGATCAAAGCCGAGTACGACGACGAGCGCCGCACGAGCTTCATCGAGGACGTGGGCGACGTGACTCACGAGGACCTCATCCCGGAAGAGGAGCAGGTCGTCGTGATGAGCGAGGACGACTACATCAAGCGGATGCCCCTCGACGAGTTCCGCGCGCAGAACCGCGGCGGGAAGGGGATCATCGGCACGGGGCTCAAGGAGGGCGACCGCGTCTCCTCCGTGTTCGCGGCCAACTCTCACGACTACCTCCTCGTGTTCACGAACCACGGGCAGATCTACGAGCTGAAGACCTACGAGATCCCGGAGATGTCCCGCACGGCCCGCGGGAAGTCCGCGGTCAACCTCCTCGATCTGGACGACGGCGAGGAGATCGAGTCGGTGGTCAACACCGAGGACCTCGACGACGACGAGTTCCTCACGATGGTCACCCGCGACGGCTACATCAAGCGGACCGCCGTCGACGAGTTCGGTAACATCAGGTCCACCGGTATCCGCGCCATCCGGCTCGAGGACGGCGACGAACTCGTCGACGTCGAGGTCACGGACGGGGACACCCACATCGTCATCGGGAGTCAACACGGGATGGCGATCCGGTTCGAGGAGTCGGAAGCCCGCGCGATGGGCCGCACCGCCCGCGGCGTGATCGGGATCGACCTCCGCGAGGGCGACGCCGTCGCCGGCGTCGCCGCCATCGACGAGGGGTACCACAACTGGGTGCTCACCGTGACCGAGAACGGGTACGGGAAGCGCTCGGACCTCGACGAGTACCGGCCGCAGTCGCGGAACGGCAAGGGCCTCGTCGACATCAAGACCGGCGATCGCAACGGCGAGGTCGTCGCCATCGAGGCGGTCACCCACGGCGACCACCTGATCGCGATGAGCGCGGACGGCCAGATCATGCGGACGCGCGTCGAGGAGATATCGACGGTGAGCCGCAACACGAAGGGCGTCATCGTGATGAACCTCGACCCCGACGACGAGGTCGCCTCCGTCGACATCGTTCCGGAGGCGACGCACGCCGCCGTCGAGTCCGACGCGTCCGAGACCGACGCGTCCGAGGCGGAGTCAGACGACAGCTCGGCCGACCTCGACGCCGCGGTCGACGCCGAGTAAGCCGCTCGCGACGGCTCGTCTTCGCCGCGGTGACCGCTTTTCGCCCCGCTCCGACGGTCGCCTCTCGCACCTCGCTCGCCGTGTACCGCGTTGGGGATTGAAGTCACGCGACGACGAGTGACAGCCATGGAACGACGCCGACTCCTCGCCGCGGGCGCCGGAGCCGTCGCCGGCGCGGTCGCCGGCTGTCTCGGTTCCGGCGACCCCGACCCGAGTCGACTCGACCTGACGGTCCGCAACGACGGCGACGACCCCGTCGACGTCGACGTGGTCGTCGAGGGCGACGACGGAACGGCCTACGAAGACGATTCGGACCGGATCGACCCCGGCGTCGCCCGGGCGTACGAGGTGGTCGCGGGCGCGACGGGCCGTCACGAGGTCGCGGTGACGGGACCGGACTGGGGGGGGGCGACTGGCGTGGGACGCCGGGACCTGTCTGCGCTACGACGCCACGGTCGCCGTCGACGCGGAGACGGTCTCGGTCGCGGGCGAGTGCGCGGACCCGCGGTAGGTCTTTCAGGAAAGTTACTTACTGTCGCCGGGAAAACCCTCGGACGAGATGGACGAGTACGAGGGGACAGACGAGGTCGTACACGAACCGAGCGAGGCGTTCGCCGAGTCGACGAACGTCGCCGCGTTCATGCGCGAGTACGGGATCGACGACTACGAGGCGCTGATCGAGCGTACCACCTCGGAGATCGCGGGCGAACCCGCGTCCGGCGTCGACTGGTTCTGGGACGAGATTGTCGACTACCTCGACATCGAGTTCTACACCGACTACGACGCCGTCCGTGACGACGCGGAGGGCCCGCAGTTCTCCGACTGGTACCCCGGCGCCGAGGTCAACGTCGCGCACAACGTCGTCGACCGCCACGCCGCGGTCGACTCGCCGAACCGCAACCGCGTCGCGCTGATCTGGGAGGGCGAACCCGGCGACGTCCGCGAGATCACCTACCACGAGCTCCGCCGTCAGACCGACCGCGTCGCGAACTACCTCGCGTCGGCCGGCGTCGAGACCGGGGACACCGTCGGGCTCTACATGCCGATGGTCCCGGAGGTCGTCTCGATCCTCTACGGCTGCCTGAAGATCGGTGCGATCGCGGTGCCGATCTTCTCCGGGTTCGGCCGCGAGGCGACCGCCACCCGGATCGACGACGCGGAGCCCGACGTGCTGTTCACGGGTGACGGGTTCTATCGCCGCGGAAACGAGGTGCGGCTGAAGGCGACCGCCGACGAAGCGATCGCGGACGCCGGCCACGTCGAGGAGGTCGTCGTCTACGACCGCCTCGGCGCGACGCCGGCGGGACGCGGCCCCGAGGGGTCCGAGGCGTCGGCCGTCGACCCCGTCCCGTGGGACGACGACCGCGACCGGACGTGGGACGAGGCCGTCGGTTCACAGTCGTCGACCTACGAGACGAAGCGGCTGCCGAGCGATCAGGAGTCGATGTTGCTGTACTCGTCCGGGACGACCGGGACGCCGAAGGGCATCGTTCACACCCACGCGGGCGTCCTCACGCAGTGCGCGAAGGAGATCCACTTCGGCTTCGACCAGAAGCCCGCGGACCGGTTCTTCTGGGTCTCCGACATCGGCTGGATGATGGGGCCGTGGACGCTGATCGGCAACCACGCGTTCGGGGGGACCGTGGTGATGTACGAGGGCGCGCCCGACCACCCCCAGCCGGACCGCTTCTGGGAGATGATCGACCGCCACGGGATCACGCAGTTCGGCATCTCGCCGACCGCGATCCGCGCGCTCCGGAAGCACGGAGATGAGTGGGTCGAAGGTTACGACCTCTCCTCGCTCCGAATCCTCGGCTCCACGGGGGAGCCGTGGGACCCCGAGTCGTGGCGCTGGTTCTACGACGCCGTCGGCGGCGGCGACTGCCCGATCATCAACATCTCCGGGGGGACGGAGATCTGCGGCTGCTTCCTCATGCCGATGCCGAACCAACCGCTGAAGCCCTGTACGCTCGGTGGCCCGGGGCTCGGAATGGACATCGACATCGTCGACGAGAGCGGCGAGTCGGTCAGGGAGTCGGGCGAGCGCGGCTACCTCGTCGCGCGCGACTCCTGTCCCTCGATGACGAAGTCGCTGTGGTCAGGCGACGAGCGCTACCTCGACGAGTACTGGTCGACGTGGCCCGATCTGTGGGATCACGGCGACTTCGCGCAGAAGGACTCGGACGGCTTCTGGTTCCTCCACGGCCGGGCCGACGACGCCCTCAACGTCGCGGGGCGGAAGGTCGGGCCGGCCGAGATAGAGGGCGTCCTCATCGACCACGACGCCGTCAACCAGGCGGCGGCGGTCGGCGTCCCGGACGACACCACCGGAACCGCGGTCGTCGCGTACGTCGTGCTCGAACCGGACGCCGACCCGAGCGACGCGCTGCGCGAGGAGCTGCGCGAGTTGGTCGGCGACGAACACGGCAAACCGTTCCGCCCGCGAGAGCTGCTGTTCGTCGACGCCTTCCCGAAGACGCAGTCGGGGAAGATCATCCGTCGCGCCATCGGGTCGGTGTACAGGGGCGAAGACCCCGGCGACCTCTCGTCGATGGAGAACCCCGAGGCGCTCGAAGCCCTGCGCGACCCGGCCTGAGCGCGGGTGCGGTTCGGTCCGGTGACGCCGAATCAGGCCGCGGCGTCCGCCACCGCCTCGTCGAGCGCCTCGTAGTCCGGCTCCTGTCCGGCGTTGTCCGCGAGCCACCGGTACGTCACGGTCCCGTCCGCGTCGATCACGAACACGGCCCGCTGAGCGACCGTCTCGACGCCGTAGTGTTCGAAGTCCTCGATCACGTCGTACGCCTCGATCGCGTGGTGGTCGGAGTCGCCGACGAGCGCGAACGGCAGGTCGTACTGTGCGCGGTACGCGCCGAGCGCGTGCGGCAGGTCCGTGCTCACGCCGAACAGGGTACAGTCGTCGCGGTCGAACTCGTCCCGCAGCGCCTCCATCTCGTCGGTACAGGTGTTCGAGAAGGCGGCCGGGAAGAAGGCGAGCACGATCGGTTCCTCGCCGAGGTGGTCCGAGAGTTCGAACGGCGCGATGTCGCCGTTCACGAGCGATCCGGTGAAGTCGGGGGCGTCGTCGCCGACAGCTGGCATATCTCAGGGTCGTCGGCCGGGCGTATCACCGTTTCGGCGGCGGCGGTCCGATCGAGGCAAAAAGACTATAGTCGACACAGGGCTACTGCGGGATAGACATGGTAAGTTCGATTCCACTGATCGGCGGCATTCCGGCGGGGCCGGAGCTCCTCATCATCCTGCTCGTTCTGGTCCTCTTGTTCGGTGCGAACAAGATTCCGAAGCTCGCCCGGTCGACCGGCCAGGCGATGGGCGAGTTCCGGAAGGGGCGCGAGCAGGTCGAAGAGGAGCTGAAGGACATGCAGGACGGCGAGAAGGCGGACTCGACGCTCGACGAGGAGGACGACGACCTCGACGAGCTCGAGACCGAGACCGACAAGGAAACCAGCGCCTGACTCTCTCTGACGCCGACCACTGCTGTATCGTTTTCTCCACCCGTTTTGGGCGCGTGGCCTAGCGGACAGGGCGAGAGGTTCCTAACCTCTCGATCGCGGGTTCGAATCCCGCCGCGCCCGTTCTCCGCTCATCCCGGGCGCGACTGACTCCGCGCTCGCTCACTTCGCTCGCTTGCGTGGATCCCGCCGTGCCCGTTCCTGCGAATTCTCCGAGAGCGTGTTCCCGATCAGCGCGCCGATCGTTCGTCCCGCTACGACTAAGAGGAGCGGTCGACGACGTTGGGACGACACCCATGGACGCATCCTGTCCGCGGACCGACGGCGCCACCGAAGCGGCGAGTGTGAACCGATCGATCCGCGACGCGGCGGTGGTCGCGGCGTGAGCCGGTCGACCGGCGGACTCTCCTTCGGCGTACTCGGGACCGCGAACATCGCCCGGAAGGCCGTGATCCCCGGGATCCGAGCGAGTGACCACGAGGTGGGGGCGGTCGCCTCACGCGACCGGAGCCGTGCGGAGGAGTTCGCGGCGGCGGAGTCGGTCCCGCGGAGCCACGGCTCCTACGAGGCGCTGCTCGCGGACGACGGCCTCGACGCGGTGTATATCCCGTTGCCGAACGGACTCCACGCCGAGTGGACGAAACGCGCCGCGGACGCCGGTCTCGACGTGCTCTGCGAGAAGCCCCTCTCGGTCGACGCCGCCGAGGCGCGCGAGGTCGTCGATCACTGCGCGGACCGGGGGGTCACGCTCATGGAGGCGTTCATGTACCGGTACCATCCGCGAACCGAACGCGTCCTCGAACTGGTCGAGCGGGAGCTAGACGACGTGCGAACGGTGACGTCGACGTTCCGCTTCCCGCTGTACGGTCGCCCGAACGACGTGCGGCTCGACCCCGGCCTCGCGGGCGGGTCGCTGATGGACGTGGGCTGTTACCCGGTGTCGCTCGCGAAGGCCGTCCTCGGCGTGCCCGACCGAGCGTACGCCCACGCCGGCGACACGCGCGACGCCGGGGTCGACACGGAGCTCGCCGCCGTCTTGGAGTACGAGGACGGTCGGTCCGCGCGCGTCGCCTCCGGATTCGACACGCAGCTGATCCAACGCTACCGGATCGACGCCACGAACGGCTGGATCGAAGTCAAGGAGGCGTTCGACGCGCCGGAAGACGAGCCGACGACGATCGAATACGAGATCGACGGCCGCCACGGGGTCGAGACGTTCGATCCGATCGACCAGTATCGCTTGGAGGTCGAACACTTCGCCGATCGCGTCGGCGACGGGTCGGCACCGCTCACCGACGGCCACGCGGCGGTCGAGAACATGCGAATCATCGACGCGCTCGCGGAGAGCGCGTCGACCGGTACGCCGGTCGAAGTCCGATAGCTGTCGGGCCGAATCGGATGGGTATCGGGCCGAATCGGTTGGGAATCGGGCCGAATCGGTCCGTCGGCGACTCGACTATCACCCGTCCAACCGCCGGAAGGAACGCGAGGCGAGCGCGACCGACCCGACCGCGATCGCGAGCGTCGCGAGCGCGAGTCCGAGACCGGGCTCGTACAGCAGCGGCGGGTGGTACCCGAACCCGTAGTCGACGACGACGTTCACGACGCCGAGCGCGAGCGCCGCCGCGAGCGCGCCCCGCGTCGTCCGACCGAACGCCGGAAACAGCAGGGCGAGGCCGACGAACAGCAGATGCGTTCCGATCACGCCCCAGTAGTAGATCCACGCGTCCGGCGCCGCGACGTACTCGCCGAACGCGAGGTTGAGCGAGACGAGCGGCCAGACTCCGAACTGAACGAGCCAGACGAACGCGAGCGTCTGGAGGTACGCCAGCGCCCGGGAGGTCGGGGCGTCGACCGTGACGTTGCCCCCGCGTCGGACGGTCGGTACGATGGCGCCGAGAACGACGCCGCCGAGCGCGACCGCGACCGCCGAGTCCGCGTACAGCGGCCAGAGGAGCCGCGGCACGGTGTCGGCGGTGGGCGCGTAGTAGCCGGCACCGACCGCGAGCATGAACGCGGTGAACGCGCAGACGACGGCGAGGCTCCGCGGAACACCGAGCAGCTCCTCGGCCACCGCCGCCCGAACTCGGCGTCTGACCTCGGCGCGCCGGAGTCGCCGGAGCCTTCCGAGACGCTCGGTGCGTGACACACGGGCCGGTCGGTCCGCGAGGGATTAAAACCGCTCGTCCCGGTCGATTATCAAACACGGTGTTTTGCCAGACAGCTTTTTCAACGGAAGCGATGGAGAGACGCACATGGCTGACGAGGACGCTGAGCGATCCGCCCAACAATCCGACGCGGAGGGCGACAGCTCGGCGTCCGACCCGCCCACGACTGACGGCGAGGAACCGGACGCGGCAGCGGCGGATGTGACGGACGCGGACGCGGGAGCGGCAGATGGGGGTGTAGAGACGGTGGACGAGGGCACGGACCCGTCGAACGGAGCCGGGACCGAGAGTCCGGAGGACGAAGCGAACGGTCGATCGCGAGGCGACGAGGACGCGCCGGCGGACCTCGGTCCGCCGGTCGTCACCGACCGGTACAGCTGGCGGTCCCTGCTCTCGCAGCGAGGGCACGGAGACGCCGCGAAACGAGTGTACGCGGACGTGCCCGACGCGCCGGCGGTCCCGGCGGACGCGGTCGCGCTCCACCTCCCGAACGGGGCTGACGAGGTGATCCGGGCCGCGGGCGTCGACGAACCCTTCGAGGCTGACGGGGAGACACCGGTCCCCGGTCACGGTACTCCCGAACGGGGGGCGCTCGTGGTCGGTTCCGACGCCGTCGTCCTCGGCGGTGCCGCCGTCGTCCCCACCGGCGAGCGACGGGCCGCGCGGCCGACGACCGCGACCGACACTGATGCGGAAGGTGCCGATGACGGTGTCGACGGTGACTCCGAGTCCGGCGGGGAGGACGACGCTGTGCCCGGTGACACGGCCGAGGAGGCCGCAGGCGGCGTGGAAGACGACGCCGATGCCGCCGAGCGCGACGTGCCGGAGTCCGGACCCGACGACGCGACCGCGGCGGACCCTGCCGCCGACGACGCGACCGCGGCAGGACCTGACGACTCCGACGCGACCGCGGCAGGACCTGACGACTCCGACGCGACCGCGGGCGACGACAACGAGCACGAACCGGACGGAGCGGGTATCCCAGCCGATGACGGCCCGGACACCGTGTTCGCCGACGCGGTCGGACGCGGAGGCGTGTCCGGACTCGTCGTTGCCCCCGGCGACCGCGTCGAATCGGTGCCCTCGCGAGCGCCGACCGACGAGGAGTGGGACCGGGTCGACCTCGACCCCGCGGACCTCCTCGGGTTCGCCCCGGACGAGACCGACTACCGGTTCCGGGCGGCCGCGGCCGTGGGGGACGTCCTCTGGGACCTGTGTGCCGCTCGCTACGACCTCTACTCGGTCCCCGTCCTGAAGGGGTACTACACCTGGGACGACTACCGCGACGAGTACTTCCTCGACGAGGAGGGCAACCCGCCGACCGAAGAGAACGAGGAGGGGGAGGAGGTGCCGCTGTCGTTCACCCACGAAGACAAGACCGAGGCGCTCGGCTTCGACCCTGACCGTACCGAGGAACTACTCGGAGCGGGCGGGAACGCGGCCGACGAACTCGCCGACCTCGTCGACGAGCGGACCGTGGACGTGAACCCCGACATCGACGAGGACGCGTTCTTCTCGACCGCGGACGGTCACACCACGCTGGCGAACCGCTACGACCTGGAGAAGGCGGTTCCGATGCCGAAGAAGACGCATTTCCGCGAGGAGGAGCGTTACTGGGTCAACAAGCCGTACGCGTTCGTCATCGTCTTCCGGTCGACCAAGGAGAACGAGGCGAAGTACTACGCCGTTCAGCCGTACCGGACCGAAATTGAGGCCGACCTCACGGAGTTCCTCACCGGGAAGCTCCGGACGGCGATCAAGTACGCCGACGAGTCGATCGCGGGCGGCGACGAGGCGTTCCGCGAGGAGGTGATAGTCGAGGAGGCGCACACGCTACTCGACCGGTACGGCCTCTACGAGAGCGACGACGAGCGCGGGATCGCTGACACGCTGGTCGACCGCTTCGGCATCGACCCGACCGAGGGGATCGCCGGGCGGATAGCGGAGTCACTGGGGTACGAGCTCTCCGTCGAGTCGCCGGCCGATCCGCCTTCGATCAGCGCCCGCCCGGAGCCGGCCGTCCTCGCGGAGGACGCCGAGACGCTCTCCACACACCAGGTCGAGAAGTTGCTGTACTACCTCAAACGCGACTTCGTCGGCTACGAGCGGATCGACCCGGTCAAGTACGACATCAACGTCGAGGACATCTCCTGTGACGGATACAACTCACCCGTCTTCGTCTACCACTCCGAGTACGAGCAGATCATCACGAACATCCACCACGGCACCGACGAACTCGACGATTTCGTCGTGAAGCTCGCACAACGGTCCGGAAAGGGGATCTCCAAGCGTAGACCGCAGGTGGACGCCACGCTGCCGGACGGCTCGCGCGCCCAGCTCACGCTCGGCCGCGAGGTCTCCGACCACGGGACCAACTACACGATCCGGCAGTTCAACGACGTGCCGTTCACCCCGATCGACCTGATCAACTGGAAGACGTTCTCGCTCGACGAGATGGCGTTCCTCTGGCTCTCGATCGAGAACCACAAGAGCCTGATCTTCGCGGGCGGGACCGCCTCCGGGAAGACGACGAGCCTGAACGCGGTCTCCCTCTTTATCCCCTCCAACGCGAAGATCGTCTCCATCGAGGACACCCGCGAGGTCGAACTGCCCCAGCGCAACTGGATCGCCTCGGTCACGCGCCCCTCCTTCTCCGACGACGACAAGGGCGACATCGACGAGTTCGACCTGCTGGAGGCCGCGCTCCGCCAGCGCCCCGACTACATCGTGATGGGCGAGATCCGCGGCGAGGAGGGCCGGACCGCCTTCCAGGTGATGTCGACCGGCCACACCACCTACACCACGTTCCACGCCGACTCCGTCGGCGAGGTGCTCAAGCGGTTCACCACCGATCCGATCAACGTCTCGAAGACCATGTTCACCGCCCTCGATCTGGTCTCCATCCAGACGTCGACGCGGGTTCAGGGCAAGAAGGTCCGACGCAACAAGTCGATCACCGAGATCAACCACTACGACGCCGAAAACGACGAGATCAACGTTCAGGACGTGTTCCAGTGGCAGGCGGAGACGGACGAGTTCCTCCAGATGGGCGACTCGAACACCCTCGAAGACATCATGTTCGACCGCGGCTGGAGCCGAGCCACCCTCGACGCGGAGCTTCGCAAGCGGCGCGTCGTGTTGGCGTACCTCATCGACCGCGGACTCAACAGCTACGCGCAGGTGGCGGCGACGTTCCAGGCGTTCATCAACGACCCCGAGACGGTGTTGGCGCTGATGGCCAACGACGAACTGGAACGGTCGCTGGAGGACCTCCGCGAGATGGAGTCCGTGCTGATCAACGTCGACCGCGACAAGGAGGAGCTGGTGCCCCGGCCGACGCCGGACGAGGACGGGAAAGCGGAGGTCGAAGCGATCCTCGAATCGGCCCAGGACCTGTTCGAGACCTACCGCGGCGAGGTGCCCGACTCGGTCGCCGACGCGCTCTTGGAGATGAACACCGCCCGCGACGTCGAGGCGACCCCGACGGCGGACCGCGAGGCGCTCGCCGAGACCGCTCGGGAGGCGGACGCGGCGGATGCGGCGAACTCGGACGCGGCGGACTCGGACGCCCGCGACGCTGCCGAGGCCGGACCGGCTCCGATGGGCTCGGATCCGATGGACTCGGGGGCCATGGACCCGGACACCGTAACCGGGTCGACCGATGCGGATGCGGCGACCGGAACGGCCGGTCCGGAGGCATCGTCGCCGGAGGGCGCCCGCGACGACTCGGGAGACGGTTCCGAGACGGCGCCGACCGCCGCCGGAGACGGTTCGGGCGCGCCGAGCGCGATCGACTTCGACGAGCCGTTCGAGGAGGGGGTCGACGTGCTGTCGTCTCCCGGAAAGCCGTCGAGAGCGGACGCGACGCCCGACGTGAGCGAGGGATTCGGCGTCGCCGAGGACCCCACCGATGAGGGAACTCCGAGCGCCGACGCCCGTGACGATGGCGCGGCCGGACCGGCGGACGCAACGGGCACGGGCGAGGGAGAAGCGGCGCCGAACGAGGGCGACGCGGAGAGCGGTGACGAGGTTGCGGACGATTCCGACGGCTCGGCCGACGACGAGACGGACGGCCCGGACGCGGACGGAGAAGAGGCGGCCGACGACATCGACGACTGGGGGTTCGGCGCCGTCGAACCCGCGGAGGACGGGTGACACCATGTCCGTCGTGAGGGTCCAGCCGTGAGTCTCGACGTCGACACGGGCGAGGGCGGAGTCGACGCGAACGTCTTCGCGGAGCTGTGTTACCCGATTTTCGAGCGGCTCTTCGACCCCGAGGGCGACTTCGTGGGCGACGTCGAGCGCAAGCTCGTCGAGGCGCGGATGCCCGATCAGGTCGAGATGTACGTCTCGCTGGCGCTTGCCGTCGGGCTGTTCGTCGGTGGGTCGCTGTGGGCGCTGGGGACTCTGGTCGGCTACGGCGTGTTCTCGCTCGGACTGATCGAACCCGAGATGCTCTCGCTCGGGCTCCCCGCGCCGACGTCTGCGATCCGGTCGCTGCTTCGGTCGCTCGTCGTGCCGTCGGCGGTGCTTCTCAGCGGGCTCATCTTCGGCTCCATCGGATTCGCGCTCGGGTTCGGCGGCGTCGTCGCGGTCCCGTACTCGCGGTCGTCGTCGCGGAAGCGGGAGATCAACCTCCTGCTCGCCGACTCGGTCTCGTTCATGTACGCGCTGTCGGTCGGCGGGCTCAACCAACTCGAAATCCTGCGGGCGATGGCGACCGCAGAGGACACCTACGGCGAGGTGTCTCGCGAGTTCCAGAGCATCGTCAACGAGACGGAGTACTTCGGGACGGACTACCGGAACGCCATCCGCCAGCAGTCGGTGGAGACGCCCTCCGACGAGCTCTCGCAGTTCCTCGCCGACATGCTCTCCATCGTCAACTCCGGCGGCGACATGGAGGGGTTCCTGAAGGACAAAAAGGAGAAACACCTGCGCACGTCGAAACAGGAGCGCGAGATGACCCTGGAGACCCTGGAGCTGTTCGGGGAGATGTACATGACGCTCTCTCTGTTCCCGCTGCTTCTCATCATCATCCTCGTCATCATGGGGATGATGGGCGAGGCCGACGACCGCCTCCTGTACGCGACGGTGTACCTGCTCATCCCGCTGGTCGGCGCCGGCTTCCTCGTGTTGGTCTCGACGGTGAAACAGGACGACCCCGGCGACGGCTACCTCCAGCCCGACGGCGGGAGCGAGCGGCTCCGACAGACGAGCAAGGAGGGACTGTTCCACTTCGGGCTCATCGAATCGTTCGTCGGGGGCTTCGGCGTCTTCGACCGCATCCGCGACCGCGAGGGGACCTACAAGACGAAGGAAATCCTCTCCGCGCCGCACCTCTTCTTGCGCGAGAACCCGTTCTACACCCTCGCGTTGACCGTCCCGGCGGCGCTCGCGCTCGTCGGCGTCACGGCCGCGGCCGGCGCGGCCCCGACGACCGTCGACGGCTGGGTCGGTCGTCCCGTCTGGTCGGCGTTCATATGGGTGTACGTGCCGACGTACGTCGTGTTGGTGCCGCTCGGATTCTTCTACGAGTGGCACCAGCGCTCGCGGCGAGCGGTGACCGGGAAGCTCTCCGAGACGCTCCGGAAGCTCTCGTCCGCGAACGACACCGGACAGACGCTGCTCGAATCCGTGCGCACGGTCTCGTCGACGTCGACCGGGAAGCTCTCCGAGGAGTTCGAGGTGATCCACGCGAAGGTGAACTACGGGATGAGCCTGCGCGACGCGCTCGTCGAGTTCAACAACGCGTACGCGGTGCCGCGGCTCGCCCGGACGGTGAAGCTGATCACCGAGGCCCAGGAGGCCTCCTCACAGATCACCGACGTGTTGACGACGGCGGCACAGGCCTCGGAGAACCAAGACGACATCGAGCGCGAGCGCAAGTCCCGAACTCGGATGCAGGTGGCGATCATCGTGATGACGTACATCACGCTGCTGGGCGTGATGGCCATCCTCCAGACGCAGTTCATCAGTGTGATGGGCGATCTGGTCGCGCAGAGCGGCAGCGGCGGCGGGACGGGGGGTGCGGGGCTCGGCGGCGGCGGCGGCAGCATCGACCCGGACGTGCTCTCGATGCTGTTCTTCCACGCCGTGACGATCCAAGCGATCCTCTCGGGGTTCATCAGCGGCTACATCCGCGACGCTGAGTTGGCGTCCGGCGTCAAGTACGCCGTGATCCTGATGACGCTGGCGCTGGGGGTGTGGATCTATGTCGGGTGAGCGCTCCGGCGGTCGGCGGCGGCCGCTCGGCGCCGACGACCGCGCGCAGACGGTCCTCGACTTCATCGTCGGGATGTCGGTGTTCCTCGTCGCGGTCGGGTTCACCTTCGCGTTCGTCCCGTCGCTTCTGGAGCCGTACGCCGTCGGCGAGGGCGCGACCGTCATCGTCGCCGAGCGCGGCGCCGCGCGCCTCGCGGAGTCGTCGCTCGTCGGCGCCGGGTCGACGGCGACGCTGTCACACGCCTGTACGCTCGCCTTCTTCGACGGGACGGACCCGGCGACGGCGGCGAACGAGTCCGGCTGCGACTGGACGGCGAACGCGGACGACCTCCACGCCGAACTCGGGGTCGACGACTTCCGCGGGCTCAACCTCACGGTGACGCGGAACGGCACCGTCGCGGAGCTCGATCCGGGCGGCGACGCCGTCGAGATGCGCGCCGGTCCCGCGCCGCCCCGAGGCGAGAGCGTCGCGGCCGCGAGTCGCATCGTCACCGTCGACGTCGATCCGCGCGACGACGTCGGGAGAGAAACGCATCGGCTCACGCTCCGGGTGTGGTGAGATGTTCGTCGAACACCTTCCGGACGACCGCGGGCAGGCGCACACCTTAGAGGCGTTCACGGCCGCGCTGCTCTTGGTCACCGGCCTCATCTTCGCGACGCAGGCGACGGCGGTGACGCCGCTCTCGGCGAGCACGTCGAACCAGCACGTCGAGAATCAGGCGGCGATCGCCGCACAGGACGTGTTGACGACGACCGAGGCGAGCGGCGATCTCAAGTCGGCGCTGCTGTACTACGACGACGGGTTCGTGGGCGCGGAGAACCGCTACTACACCGGGCTACCGAACGCGTCGCACCCGCTTCACGACCCGCTTCGCGAGGCGTTCGACGCGAGGCGGATCGCGTTCGACGTCGACGTGTATTACCCGGCCGCGGACGGCGACGGGGTCGACCGGACGCGGCTGATCGACATGGGAACGCCGAGCGACAACGCGGCGACCGCGAGCACGCAGGTGGCGCTGTACGGCGACGACCGGTTCGGCGCGGGCGGCGAGTACACGCTCGCGGAGAACGGCTCCCGCCGGTACTTCGCCGCGCCGGTCGGCGGTGGCGACACGCTGTACACGGTCGCGGAGGTGCGCATTACCGCATGGCAGATGTGAACGTCCACCGCAGATCCGACCGCGAGGACGGCGAGGCCGACCGCGACGAGGACCGAGCGCAGATCATCCTGATCACCGGGCTGACGCTCGCGGTCCTCTTCGTCGCCGTCGTCCTCCTGTTGAACACCGTGATCTACACCGAGAACCTCGCGACTCGGGGAGTCGACGCGGGCGGGGCGGAAGCGATCGAGTTCCGCGACGGGGCGGTCGACGACCTCGCGGGGATCCTCCACCGCGAACACCGGAACAGCACCGGTAACCTGACGGATAACTTCAACGCGAGCGCGAGGCGATACGGCCGCACCGTGGCCGACCTCCGGGCGCGCGACGGTGCGGTCGGGGAGGTGCGAGTGAACAACTCCACCGTCGTCTCCGGGTATTTCATCGCGCAAAACGAGACCGACAGCGGGTTCCGCAACATGACCGCACCGGACGGAACGACGACGGACTGGACGGTCGCGGGCAACGCTACCCGGGCGCGGAACTACCGGCTGACCGTCAAGCCCAGTTCGCTGTCGAGCTCGGCCGGCACGGCGTTCACCGTCGTGGCCGACGGCTCGACCGGGGGGACCAACGAGACTTGGTCGGCGGCGCTGTCGAACCCGAGCGGCGACAACCTCACCGTGACGGTGGACAACGGGACGACGGCGGTGTCCGAGACGTTTGACCCGCGGCCCGACGGGAACCACACCGTCGACCTCACCGGCGGAACGGTCAACGGCGAGCGGTTCGACGCGCTGGTGTGGGCTCAGGGGGTCCAGACCGGCGACGACCGGTTCGACCTCCGCTACGAGAACGGCGACGCGGCGCGCGGGACGTACCACCTCGTCGTCGACGAGCGCGACGGCGGAACGAACCCCGGTCGCCCCTCCCGCCCGTACGTGACCGAGGCGATATACAGCGTCTACGTCGAGATCACCTACCGGACGCCGGAACTGGAGTACGGCGACGTGATCCGGCTCGCGCCGGGTGAGCGCGATGCGTGAGCGCCCCGGCGGCACCGACCGCGCGGTGTCGGTCACCGTCGGCTACGTCATGACGCTCGCGATCTCGACGCTGCTGCTCTCGGGGCTGTTCGTCGCGGGCGGGTCGTTCGTCGACACGCAGCGCGAGCGCGCCGCACAGGGGGAACTCACCGTCATCGGCGAGCGCGTCGCGGCCGATGTCGGGACGGTCGACAGACTCGTCGCGAGCACGACGCCTCGCTCCAACCTCACCGTCAACCGGTCGGTAGCACTTCCCAGGCGGGCGGCCGGCACCGGCTATCGGATCGACGTGACGGCGACGGGTCCCGGCGGGACGATCACACTGGAGAGCGACCGGCCGGGCACTGCGGTGACGGTCCCGTTCCCCACGAGCAGGAACGTCACCGTTCGGAACGCGACCGTCGACGGGGGCGACCTGCTGATCTACTGGGACCCCGACGCCGGGAGCGACGGCGAAGTGGTGGTGAAAGCGGCGTGACCCGGAGCGACCCGTTCGCCGGGCTGTGCGCCGACGACCGCGGCGTCAGCGAGACGATCGGGTTCGTGTTGGTGTTCGCGCTGATCACGTCGACGATAGCGGTCACCTTCACCGTCGGGCTCGGCGGCTTAGAGGACGCGCAGGTGGCCGAACGCGACAACAACGTCGAGCGCGCGTTCGACGTGCTTCAGGACAACCTCGACGACATCAGCCGGGACGGCGTGCCGAGTCGCGCGACCGAGGTCCAACTGGGCGGCGGCGAACTCCGGCTGGAGCAGGAGTCGACGTTCCGACTCAACGACACCGCGACGGCGGGGAGTATCGTCGAGACGGGGTCGCTCACCTACCGCGGCGCGGGCGACACGCGCATCGTCTACGAGAACGGCGCCGTGTTCAGGATGGAGGGAGACGACGGCGTCATGATCAAACCGCCCGACCTCTTGGTCGGCGACACCGTCGTCTACTCGCTGTACGGGCTCGGCGGGCCGGCGCAGTCCACGGCCGGTGACCAGACGGTCCTCGTGGTCGGTCAGCGGGGCGTCCGCGAGACCGCGCTCGACGACCGGACGCCGACAGACAACGTCACGCTGGCGATCAACTCGACGCAGGCGACCGTCTGGGAACGGTACTACAGCGGACTCGCGTCGGAGCACGAGCACGTCTCGGTATCGACCGGCGGCGGTCCCGACCTCACCGTGACGTTCGACGCCGACCACTACGAGCGGTTCGTGATCCACCGAACCTCGACGCGGATCGACTTCTCCGACTGAAAGACGCCTTCAGACCGGTCAAAAGAGCGCGTTCGCCTCAGTCGGACTCGATCTTCACGCCGTGGACTGAGACGTGGAGATGGCTCACCACGGGCACCGAGTTCCCCTTGAACGGCTGTTCCGTCTCCAGCGACTCGTCGTAGTGGATGTCGATCTCGGCGTCGTCGAACTCGAACAGCTCGAAGGTGAACGACCCCTTGATCGTCATGTTGCCGTCGAGTTCCGCGTCGCTCTGGGGGGCGTAGAAGACGCCGCCGAACTGAACCCCGCCGGTGTCGTTCGCTTCGACGTCTATCTGATCGCCGCTGGAGTACAGCCAGAGGTTGCTCGCCACGTCCTCGTCGGCGGCCACCACGGCGCGGTCCTTCAGGTCGATCCTGGCGGTGTTTTGCAGCTCGAAGCGGGTGTCGGCGGCGCTCGTCACCGAGGCCCTGTCCCGAACGGTCAGCGAGTCGTCGACGTACACGAAGGCCTGTCCCCCGCCGGCCGCCCTGACGGTCGCGTTCTCGGTGACGTTCATCGAGCCCTCGACGAGCACCTCGACGTCACCGCTCCCCGTGTCGACGGCGACGCGCCCCTCGTCACCAGCCAGCGTCAGACCCCCCGCGACGTGTAGCGTCGCCCCGTCCGTGACGGTCAGGGTCGCTCGGTCGGCGACGGTCACGTCGCCGTCGACGTACGTGTCCACGTCTATCGTCTCGGATTCGGTGCCCGAGAGGTCGATACCGCTGCCGCGGTAATCCCCGGTCGTGGCGAGGTCCCGGTCTCTCACGCTCTCGATGCGCTGAGTGATCGCTCCGTCGACGGGAGCGGGCTCGTCGAACGCGGTCTCAGTACGGCGCTCGCCGGTCACGTTGAGTTTGTCCTCCTGTCCGGGCGGAATGTTGTACGACTCGGCGATCAGGTCCCCGCGGATCGTGATCGACTGGGTGTTCCCGCCGCCGCCGGCGGTGAGGCGGAACTGGTCCCGCGTCTGGATGACCGCCCCGTCTGCCGGCGTCTGATCGTCGTAGGACCCGACGGTCGAGTCGTAGCTGTCGGCGTCCAGCCGGTCGACCCCGCCGGTGTCGAACGTCGACCGCCCGGTCGCGGAGACGCCGGCGCTCAGCGTGGGGTGGACCGTGGTGGTCCGGAGCCGCACCTCCACGCGCCGGTCGGAGACGTCCGTCACCGTCGCGCTCGTCCGCGTCTCGAAGAACTGCCCCCACGCGTCGGCGTAGTCGCTCTCGACGGTGATCGTGACGTTGCCGCCGAGGAGCGGGTTCGACCCGTTCGGCGAGGGGAACACGCGCTCCGACCGACCGGCGGTCTCGGTGATGCGGACCTCGTCGCCGAGCGACCCGGAGCCGTTCTCGATCCGCACGAGCGGGAGGGTGAGCGTCTCCGTCCCGCCCCCGCCGCGGTAGTGGAACTCGGGCGGGGAAACCATCTCCGAACTCTCGCCCCTCGACCGCCAGACCCCGCCGCCCTGATAGGCGACGGTTTCATCGCCGCGCTCGTAGACGACGGCGCCGAGCGGCACGGTCTTGTTCGTGGCGTTCGGGTTCTCGCTCGTCGTCACCTCGATCCGCATCCAGCCCGCGTCCCCGTTCACGCGGAAGTCCGCGCCGCGACCGAGACCCATCCGCACGCGCTGTGAGGGCGACTCGCCGTGCGCGACGAGGCTCGCCTTGGAGTCCACCTGCGTCATCGCTCCCTCGACGCGCTGGAGGTCCGCTCTCTGTTGGGAGTCGTCGAGCGCGGCGCCGCCCAGCGCCACCGTGGTGCCGACGACCGCCACCGTCAGGCCCAAGAGTAGCACCGTGCCGAGCACCTCGCTTTGCGCGCGTTCACCCCCGAACATGGCGAATGATACGTCGGGTGCGCTGATAAACGTGGACACCCGTCTATCGCGGTTGAGATCTGGCCGTGCGACGCGGCCGATCGATATAACCTCGCGGCGCCCCTCTCGGGAGCCGTGACCGAGCAACTACACCTCGACGACGACTCCGTGACGACGTTCGAAGCGACCGTCGAGCGGGCCCTCTCGGACCCGCCCCGAGTGGTCCTCGACCGGACGCACTTCTACCCGACCGGCGGCGGCCAGCCGCACGACACGGGCACGCTGCGAGCGGCCGACGACGACCGGGTTTGGGACGTGGTCGGCGTCGAGAAACGGGACACGGTGTATCACGAGCTCGGACCGGTCGAGGGGAGCGAGGGTGACGCGCCTGAACTGCCGGGGTCCGGCACGTCGCTCCGCGGCGAGGTCGACGCCGAGCGGCGCGCGGCACACTCGCGGTACCACACCGCCCAGCACCTGCTGTCGGCGCTGTTGCTCGCGGAGTTCGACGCGCCGACGACCGGAAATCAGCTGTACCGGGACCGCGCGCGCCTCGACGCCGCCCACGACCGGTTCACCGACGCGGACCTCGACCGGATCGAGACGCGGCTCAACGGGCTCGTCGCGGACGGGCGGCCGGTGTCGAGCTACACGATGGACCGCGAGACCGCCGAGGCGACCCTCGACACCGACCGGACGCGGATCGACCTCCTTCCCGACTCGATCGACGAGCTCCGGATCGTCGAGATCGGGGGAGCGGACGGGGCTGACGAGCCCTACGATCGGACGGCCTGCGCGGGCACTCACGTGGGCGACACGAGCGATATCGGCGAGGTCGTCGTCACCGGGCGGGAGACGAAGGGCCCCGACGAGGAGCGGGTCCGCTTCGCGCTCGCCGAGCACGTCGACGGCGGCGAGTGACGCGGTCACGGTCGCGCGCGTCGCTCGTTCGCGATCCCGTCGTTTATATACGATCCGCGGTAGGTTCGGGCATGAAGTTCTGCGACGAGTGCGGATCCATGATGAAATCCGGCGCGGGCGAGGACCACTGGGTGTGTGACTCCTGCGGCTACGAGAGCGGACGCGAAGCGGACGACGACGAGTGGACGACCCAGTCGCAGGTCGAGTCCGAGATCGTCGACGTGAGCGACGCCGAGGACAAGGGACTCCCGACGACGACCGCCCAGTGCCCCGAGTGCGACAACGACCAGGCGTACTGGTACATGCAACAGATCCGCTCGGCCGACGAGTCAGAGACCCGCTTTTTCGTCTGTACCGAGTGCGAACACAAGTGGCGCGAAGACGACCACTGACCGGCGACTGAGCCCTCCGTCGCTCAGATTGAGCCCTCCGTCGCTCCGATTCAGGCCCTCCCTCGCTCCGATCCCGTCACGACGAGTGACGCCTCACCACCGCCCCTCCGTTTTATTTCCGTCGGCACAGTGGTGCGCCCATGGAGCCACCGGTCGTCTCGCGTGACCGCCTCGACGACTGGACTCTCGTCGACGAGACGACGGAGCACCCGTTCGCCGCGGGGCCGGTCTCGGTCACCGCGGGAACGGTACGGTACGAGCGCGAGACGCCGCCGCCGCGACCGTTCTTCTTCGCGAGCCGACTCCGCATTTCCCCCGATACTCGCCCGAACCCCGCGCTCACTCGCCTCGTCGAGTCGCGGGCCCGAGAGGGGTTCCGCGACCGGCTCGCCGACCGCGGCATCGTCGACGTCGGACGCCGCGACGACCGGGACCTCGCCGTCGACGACCCGGGAGCGTCCCGCGCGACCCTCTCCGTGTTCCACGCCAACTGCGAGGTCGACGGCGACCGCGTTCCGATAGAGGCGCTGCTGGCGGTGTGGGAGCGCGGCGAGTACCTGCTCGCGGGCGGCGCGTACCCGACCGGAGACGGCTTCGAGGCGACGCGGCAGTCGGTGTTGGCGCTCGTTCGCGGCGTTCGACCGCCGGGCGTCGACGGCGGCGACGACGCTCGCGAGCGATAGGAGTTCGACGGCGTCCGGAATCGATCAGCGGCGCCGCTCGACCGTCAGCAGGCGACCGCGCCGGCGCTCGAATCGATCGGCGAGCCGTCGTCCTCGTAGCCCGCGTCTCCGATCGATCCCTCGAACATCGGCAGTCGCAGGTCGTAGGCGTACAACACGTCGAACGCCGCGAAGGGGTCGAAACCGTTCGCGATCGCCTCCCGACCGGTCAGCCTGACGCCCGCCGCGAGCGTCACGATCGGTTCGCCGTCGAGTTCGCCGGCGGTCTCGATACCGAACTCGTTGCCCGCGCCGGGGTCGGTCAACACGGAGAGGTGGATCACAGTCGCCATCGTCGCGCCGCCCTCGCCGCCGATCGAGATCGGATACCCGTCGCCGCTGAAACACCGCGTGAGCCGACCGACTTCGCTCCGGCTCGCGTCGCCTCCCGGTCCGACCGTCGCAGGCCCGGGGTCGGCGGACCCGACGCTCGCGAGAGTGCCGCCAGCGGGCTCGACGAGGGCCGCACCGTGGCTCTCGGGGTGGCCGGCCGCCCCACCGACGCCGACGCCGGCGGTCGCTGCGACGAGCAGCAGCGACAGCGCGACGGCGACGGTACGGAGTCGCGGGCGACGTGGCATTGCTGGCGTCTTCGGGAGCCGCACTTATATCGTCGCGGGCACCGGTATCAATCCGGAGAATCGCGGCCGAGCAGCCCTTCGACGAGCAGCTCCGCGGAGGCGACGTTCGTCGCCAGCGGCACGTCCTTCACGTCGCAGACGCGGAGCAGCGCCGAGATGTCGGGCTCGTGTGCCTGCGCCGTCAGCGGATCGCGGAGGAAGACGACCCCGTCTATCCGGTCGCTCGCGATCATCGCACCGATCTGGAGGTCGCCGCCGAAGGGTCCCGACGCCTGCCGGTTGACCGACAGGCCGGTCGCGTCGTTGATGCGTTTCCCGGTCGTTCCAGTGGTCACGAGCTCGCACCCGTCGAGCACGTCGGTGTGGCCCTCGACGAACGCGACCATCTCGTCTTTCAGCTCGTCGTGTGCGATGAGCGCGATGCGCATACGACGCAGTCACCCCGCCGTCGCTTAAAACTGGCCTCGGGCGGCGTGGGGCGTCGACGCCGTACCGTGACTCATTCGGCCGGCACGGCCTCCTCTCCCTCCTCGCCGACGCCGACGATCAGGGCCGCGCCGAGGAGGCCGAGCCCCGCGAGGAAGCGGCGGAGCGGCAGGGTCAATGGTGGCTGACTCACCGTGCCGAGACCGCCCGGAACGGCACCCATAACAAGAGACCTGGACGCGTTCCCCCTCCGTCTGTCCCCGAAGATGTTCGCGGGCACGACCGCGGACGGCACGGTGTTAAGTCCGTCCGGTAACGAGTCCCCCCATGCTACGCGACCGAGACACCGCGACTCTCGGCGTCCGGATCCGCTCCGACGCCGCGGGGGTGTCGTAGATGGACGGGCGGGCCGTCGGCGTCGACGTGGGCGGGACGTTCACCGACGTCGCGCTCTCGCTCGACGGCGAACTCGTCACGGCGAAGGTGCCGAGCACCGACGACCAGAGCGAGGGCGTCGTGGCCGGCATCGAGAAGGCGTGCGAGGCGGCCGGGATCGACCCCGAGACCGTCTCCGAGTTCTCCCACGCGATGACCGTCTCAGTCAACGCGCTGCTGGAGGGCGACGGCGCGCGAACGGCGCTCGTGACGACCGAGGGGTTCCGGGACGTGCTGGAGATCGGTCGGCAGACGCGCCCGTCGCTGTACGACCTCGACGCCGAGAAACCGACGCCGCTCGTCCCCCGTCGCCGCCGATTCGAGGTCGCCGAGCGGGCGACGCCCGAGGGGGTCGAACGCCCCGTCGACGACGACGCGATAGAGTCGCTCGCGGCCGACCTCCGCGAGACGGAGGTCGAGTCCGTCGCGGTGTGTCTGCTTCACGCCTACGTCACCCCGGAGAACGAGCGCCGAGTCGCGGAGGGACTGCGCAAGCGGCTCGATGTCCCCGTCTCGGCCTCCCACGAGGTACTGCCGGAGTTCCGCGAGTACGAGCGCACGTCGACCACGGCCGTCGACGCCTACGTCCGACCGGCGATCGACGGCTACGTCGGTCGCCTCACCGAGCGAGCGCGAGCCCTCGGCCTCCCGCGGCCGCAGATCATGCAGGCCAACGGCGGCGTCACCGACGCCGACACGGTGCGGCGGAACGCGGTGACGACGGTGCTCTCGGGGCCCGCCGCGGGCGTCGTGGGCGCGAGCGCGACCGCAGCGGGCGACGGCCCCGAGCGCGACGGGCTGATAACCTTCGACATGGGCGGCACCTCCAGCGACGTGAGCCTCGTCCGCGACGGGGCGGTCGAACGGACCACGGACTCGGTGATCGCGGACCGACCGATCCGGACGCCGATGGTCGACGTCGAGACCGTGGGCGCCGGCGGCGGGTCGATCGCGTGGGTCGACGCCGGCGGCGCGCTCCGGATCGGGCCGCGCTCGGCCGGCGCGGATCCGGGACCCGCCTGTTACGGTAAAGGCGGCACGGAGCCGACCGTCACGGACGCCGACCTCGTGTTGGGCTACGTGGGCGCGGACACCGACCTCGGCGGCGACCTCTCGCTCGACGCGGCGGCCGCCCGCGAGGCCCTCGCCGACCTCGCCGACGAGGCGGGGATGGACGGCCCGGTCGAGGCCGCGCTGGGCGTCCACCGCGTCGCGAACGCGGACATGACGCGGGCCATCCGCTCCGTCACCGTCGAGCGCGGGTACGACCCGCGGGCGTTCGGCATCGTCGCGTTCGGCGGGGCGGGGCCGATGCACGCGGTCGCGATCGCGGACGGCCTCGACGTCGAGCGCGTCGTCGTCCCGCACGCCTCCGGGGTCCTGTCGGCGTACGGCCTGCTCGCGGCCGACGAGACGCGGGACGCGGTGCGGACGCACCAGCGACCGCTCGGCGAGGCCGACGCGGAGGCGCTCGACGCGCGCTACGAGGAGCTGACGGACCGGCTGTCGAGCGAGGTCAGCGACGCGGACGCGGCGCGCGTGGGGTACGCCGCGGACCTCCGGTACGCCGGACAGAGCTTCGAACTCACGGTCGACGTCGATCCCCCCTTCGACCCGGCGGCCGTCGCCGAGCGGTTCGCGGCGGCCCACGAGTCGGCGTACGGCTACCGGGCCGACGAGCCGATCGAACTCGTCAACTGCCGCGCGACGGCGACCGTTCCCCGGAGCGCGCCGGCTGTCGAGGTCGACGCGCCGGACGACGCCGCCCCGCGGACCACTCGCGAGGCGGTGTTCCCGAGCGGTACGCACGACGCCGCGGTGTACGACCGCGAGCGGTTCCCGGGCGGCGATCCCGTCGCGGGGCCGGTCGTGGTCGAGGGCGACGAGAGCACGGTCGTCGTTCCGCCGGACTGGTCCGTGCGACGCCGCGGCGACGGCGCGCTGATCGCGGAGGTGGGAGACGCGTGAGCGGCCCCGACATCGACCCCGTCTCGCTCGAGATCCTCCGTAACCAACTGGAGAGCGTGGCGACCGAGATGGGCCACGTGCTGATCCGCGGGGCGTACTCGCCGAACATCAAGGAGCGACAGGACTGCTCGACGGCGCTTTTCGACGCGTCGGGCCGCATGGTCGCGCAGGCGGAGCACATCCCGGTCCACCTCGGCGCGATGCCGGACGCGGTGGCGGCCGTCCGCGAGCGCGACCCGAAGCCCGGCGACGTGTTCATCGTCAACGACCCGTTCACCGGCGGCACCCACCTCCCAGACGTGACGCTGGTCTCGACGGTCGCACCGGACGACGAGGTAGTCGGCTTCGCGGTGTCGCGCGCGCACCACGCCGACGTCGGCGGCGCCGCACCGGGAAGCATGCCGCCCGGAGCCCGAGAGATATACGAGGAGGGACTCCGGCTCCCGGCGGTCCGACTCGTCGACGGCGGCGAGCCGAACGAGGCCGTCCGCGACCTGATCCTCGCCAACGTCCGTACCCCTGACGAACGCGAGGCGGACCTCCGGGCCCAGCGCGCCGCCAACGCCCGCGCCGAGGAGCGGGTCGGCGAGCTGCTGGACGAACACGGGGAGACGCTCTTAGACGCGTTCGACGCCGTTATCGACTACTCCCGCGAGCGAGTCGAGGCCGAGATCGCGGACCTCCCGGACGGCACGTACCGGGCGCGAGACGCGCTCGAAGGCGACGGGATCACCGACGCGCCGATCCCGATCGAAGCCGCCGTCACCGTCGACGGCGAGACGATCGACGTCGACTTCGCCGGGACTGCCGACCAGGTCCCCGGCAACCTGAACGCCCCGTTCTCGGTCGCGAAGAGCGCGGTCTACTTCGTCGTCCGCGCGATCACCGACCCGGAGATCCCGCCGAACCACGGCTGTTACGAGCCCGTGTCCGTCTCCGCGCCCGAGGGATCGCTGCTCGACCCCGAGCCGCCGGCCGCGGTCGTCGGCGGGAACGTCGAGACGAGCCAGCGCGTCACCGACGTGACTCTCGCCGCGCTCGCCGAGGCGGTTCCCGACGAAATCCCCGCCGCCGGACAGGGGACGATGAACAACCTGATCATCGGCGACCGCGCCGGCGAGTTCACCTACTACGAGACCATCGCCGGCGGGTTCGGCGGCCGGCCGAGCAAGGACGGGATGGACGGCGTCCAAGTCGGGATGACGAACACGCTCAACACGCCGGTCGAAGCGATGGAGACGGCCTACCCGCTCCGCGTCGAGCGGTACGCGCTGCGCCCGTCGAGCGGCGGCGACGGCCGGTTCCGCGGCGGCCTCGGAATCGAACGAACCGTCACGGTCGAGACGGACGCCACCGTGTCCGTACTGACCGAGCGGCGGCGAACCGGTCCGCCCGGGCTGGCGGGCGGCGAGGACGGCGCGACCGGGAGGAACCTGGTCGACGGCGACCCCGTCCCGGCGAAGACCTCGGTCGACGTCGCGGCCGGCGCGACCGTCTCGATCCGGACGCCCGGCGGCGGCGGTCACGGCGACCCCGACGAGCGCGACCCGGCCGCGCGGGAACGGGACCGACGGGACGGGAAAGTGGCCGAGCGCGTCGAGAAGAGCGAAGACTGACCGCTCGCTCCGCGGGCGACCCCGCGGACTTACTTGAACCGGAACGTCTCCAGGTTCTTCGGGGCGAACGTCCGCATGTTGTAGTCGTGGTACAGCGACGAGGAGAGGTCCTGAACGGAGCTCTCGTCGCCGTGGACGCAGAGCACCTTCTCGGGGCGCGGGTTCATCGTCTTCACGAAGTTCTCTAACCCCTGCCGGTCGGCGTGACCGGAGAATCCGTCGACGACGTCGACGCCCATCTCCAGCGTGAGGGTGTCCCCGCGGCTCCCGCCGCCCCAGCCGTCGACCGGGATCTCGTCCCAGCCGTTCTGGATCCGGCGGCCGAGCGTCCCCTGCGCCTGGTAGCCGACGAAGACGAGGTTCGAGTCCGGGTCGGGCCCGATGTGGCGGAGCCACGACATGATCGGGCCGCCCTCGATCATCCCCGACGTGGAGATGATGATACACTCCTCGCCGTCGGCGACCTCCTGTCGCTCCTCCTCGCCGGCGTCGATGTGGTTGAACTGGTCGGCGAGGAACGGGTTCTCGTCCTCGTGGAAGATGCGGTCGCGGAGGTCGTCGCGGAGGTACTCGGGGTAGGTGGTGTGGATCGCGGTCGCCTCCCAGATCATCCCGTCGAGGTGGACGGGCATCTCCGGGATCTCGCCTTCCCGCATCGCCTCCTCCAAGACGAGCATGATCTCCTGCGAGCGCCCCACGGCGAACGCCGGGATGACGACCTTGCCGCCCTGCTCGTACGTCTCGTTGATGACCTCCTTGAGCGCCTCCTCGGAGTCCTCCTGGTCGGTCTGGTAGTCGTTGCGGCCGCCGTAGGTGGACTCCAAGACGAGCGTCTCGACGCGCGGGAAGTCGTTGACCGCGCCGTTGAACAGGCGGGTGTCCTCGTAGTGGATGTCGCCCGAGAACGCGACGTTGTAGAGGCCGTCGCCGATGTGGAAGTGAGTGACAGCGCTGCCGAGGATGTGGCCCGCGTTGTGGAACGTGAGCTTCACGTCCGGCGCCACGTCGGTCACGTCGCCGTACTCTAGGGGGATGGTGTGTTTGATCGCGTCGCGGACCTGTGCGGACTCGTACGGCGGCGTGCGACCGTCCTTCGCCGCGACGTCGAGGTAGTCCAGCGTGAGCAGGCCCATCAGGTCGCGGCTCGGCTCGGTGGTGTAGATCGGGCCGTCGTAGCCGTACTTGAAGAGGAGGGGGACCAGCGCGGAGTGGTCGAGGTGGGCGTGGGTCAACACGACCGCGTCGAGCGTCGCCGCGCCGGCGCCCAGCGCCTCGGGCACTTGGAGGTAGGGCACCTCGCCTTCCGCACCGGGCTTGTCGCCGCAGTCGATGAGGATCCGGGTCTCGGGCGTCGAGAGGATGAAGGCCGCGCGGCCGACCTCGCGACAGCAGCCGAGCGTCGTGATCCGCACCCACTCGTCGTCGGACATCTCCTCGCGGTGGATCTGGCGGCCGACGCGTTCGAGGATGTCGCGGCGCTCCTCGCGCTCGTTCTTCAGGAAGCCGCGGACGTTCGAGACCGTGGAGGACTCGATCGGCGGGGTCCGAACGACCTCGGGGGTCCAGCCGACCTCTTGGGTGATCTCCCGGAGCGTCGAGCCGCGGCGGCCGATCACCATCCCGGGCTTTTCGGCCTCGATGACGACCTCACCGGTGTCCTCGTGGAAGTCGAGGTCGGTCACGCCGGCCTCCTCGGGGATCACGTCGCGGACCTTGTCCTCGGCTCGCGCCGGGGGAGAGAGGGCGCTGGGGTCCGGGCGGACCGTGATCCGCTTTCTGAGCTTGGACGCGAGCCGTCGGATCAGATCGCCGTCGCCGGCGAAGCGTTTGGGGTCGCGGGTGTAGACGACGAGCTCCGGCCCCTCGTACTTGACATCGGTGACCGTGATGTCGTTCGGAATTTCCTGTTCGATCTCTGATTTCAACGTATCGAGTTGCTTGTCGACTTGACTCATATCTCACTGCGGGTCGTCGGGGCCGCCGCCGTCGTCGAGTCGCACCTGACTCGTCGCCGATCGGTCGACCGTGACGGGGTAGGCATAGTGGAAGTACTATCCGTAGTTGTTCCGTGCGGGAACAGCCAGCGAAAACCCGCTTAACTCACGCTACTGCCCCGCCGTTATAAAACTCTTCGCAAAAGGCAAGCCACAGGCGGCCGCACCCCGACGTATGCGCGTCACCCCGCAGACGGTCCGCGACGAACACGCGTGGGTCCGCGACCGCGCCGACACGGTCGTTCCGATCCTCAACGACACCCGAGACCGACTCGGCCGACGCTTCGACACGCACGTCGACGCGGTCGCTCCGGAGGCGTACCGGCGAGAGGTCGACGCCGTCTTCGCCGACGGCGAAGTCGCGGTCAACGTCGCGGCCTGCGTCGCGCTCCTCCGCGACCTCGACGTGGCGGGCGACTACCCCGGGTTCGTCGTCGACGAGGTGCTCGGGCGGGAGCTCGCGGCGACGATCGCCGGCGGGCGACCGCTCTCGCTGCTCGCGCAGGCGACGTTCCACGTCGCTGACCTCTACGTGACCGAGGACGCGACCGCGCCGGAAGCGGAAGGGGCTGGGACCGCGGGCGCCGACGACCTCGACGCGGCGCTCGCCGCGGGGTTCCAGACGCGGCTCCCCGGCTGGGACTGGCGGGAGGGAGAGAGTCCGTTCGCGGTCGACGCCCCGAACGATGACGGGTCAGACGGGTGACGGCCGGTCGGACCCCGACCGAACCGCCGGCGACTACGAGGTGAAGTTCCTGACGAGGCCGTACGCGCGGTCGAGCACGGCGTCGGGGAGGAACCGCGCGAGGACGCCGACGCGAGCGACCGTACCGGGCTGGACCCGCGCCGGGGGCTGGGTCGCGCTCGCGGCGTCGTAGATGGCGTTCGCGACGACCGCCGGCTCGACCGACCCGGGGCCGTCACCGCCGATCAGCTTCGCGTCCTCGAACATCGCGTAGAACTCCTCGTAGGCCTCCGTCCGTTCGATTCCGTCGCTCTCCTCGGGATCGGCCTCCCGTTCCGCGCGGGCAGAGAACTCCGTCTTCACCGGGCCGGGCTCGACGACGACCACGTCGATGCCGAGGTCTGCGACCTCGCTTCGCAACGCGTCCGACATCGCCTCCAGGGCGAATTTCGACCCGCTGTACACGCCGCCGCCGGGGATCGAAACCCGCCCGGCGACCGACGAGACGTTGACGATGGTGCCGTCGCGCTCGCGACGCATCGCGGGGAGCACCGCCCGGATCAGTCGATGCGGGCCGTACACGTTCACGTCGAACTGGTCGTGGACCCGTTCGGTCGATACGTCTTCGACCGGCCCGAACTGCCCGTAGCCGGCGTTGTTGATCAGCGCGTCGACCGCGCCCTCCTCGTCTAAGACGCGTTCGACGACGCGGTCGATGTCGTCCTGGTCGGTGACGTCGAGCGTGGCGAGCTCACACCCCGCCTCGCCGAGCGCCTCGATGTCCGCCGGGTTCCGCGCGGTGGCGTACACGGTCCATCCCTCGTCGAGGAACGCGTGCGCCGCGGCGCGGCCGATGCCCGAGGAACAGCCGGTGATGAGTGCCGTCTTCTGCACGCGTTTCCGGTCTGCCTCCGTCGGCATAACTCTCCCGACCGACCGCGTCGCTCGCGGTTCGTCCGAACCTCTGAATAACAACTCGGTGCGGGGGCGCCTTACTCCTCGTCGCCGTCCGCGTCGCTACGCTCGTCGTCCGCGGCCTCGTCGGCCGACTCCTCCTCCGCTTCGTCGCTCGCGAGTAGGCCGCGCTCCTCCAGAATCTCCTCGATCTCGTCGGCCGGATGTTCGGTGTACTCCGGATCGTCGACGGTGATCGTGGCGACCCCGACGCCGTCGGGCGACAGCTCGCCGTCGTTGGACTGCGCGAGGGTGTCGAGCGCGAGGCCCACCGCCTCGTCTATCCCGATCCCCTCCTCGTACTCCTCCTCGAGGTAGTCGCGGAGGTCGCTCCGGTCCGACCCGATCGACAGCGCCTGCCACTCGTAGGGGGTGCCGGACGGGTCGGTCTCGAACAGGCGCGGCTCGCCGTTCTCGATGCCGCCGACGATGAGCGCGACGCCGAAGGGGCGCGCGCCGCCGACCTGCGTGTACTGCTGGATGTGGTCGGTGATGTTCTTCGTCAGCGTCTCGATGCCGACCGCCTCGCCGTAGCGCAGTCGGTTCACCTGCGCCTGCCGGCGCGCGAAGTCGATGAGCTGGCGGGCGTCGGCGACGTGGCCGGCGCTCGCGACGCCGACGTGGTCGTCGGCCTTGTGGAGCTTCTCGATGCTCTCCGGCTCCATCAGCGGGGAGCGGGCTCGCTTGTCGGCCGCGATGACGACGCCGTCCTCGGCGCGGACGCCGACGCTCGCCGTTCCTCGTTTCACCGCCTCCCGGGCGTACTCGACCTGGTAGAGTCGGCCGTCCGGAGAGAAGATGGTGATGCCGCGGTCGTACGCCTGTTGTTGGGATTGGCCCTGCATGATATCACTCGATGTCGAAGGTCGTCGCGCCGACGTGACCCGAGTCGACCCGGAGGTCGCACGCGTCGCCGCGCACGGTCGCGGTCCGTTCGGCGCCCTCGAACGCGACGTCTCGCTGTGTCGAATTGGGGGCCGCACGACCCATATATCTTTCCTCACAGGCACGCACCGTCCCCGAAATCCCGCGAACGCGGATCCCGACGGGTTCGCCGTCGACCTCACTCACGCAGGCGACCGCGGCGCGCGCGTCGTCGACGTGGCCGTGTCTGACCCGGACGACCGCCTCGCCGGTCCCCGCCGCGTGTGCGAACGACAGCAGCGTGAGGTCGGCGTCCGCGCTGCCGGCGTCGCCGAGGAGGTTGCCGGCGCTGTACCACAGCGCGCGCTGGAACGCGCGGCGGCCGATCTCCGCGTCCGGCCACGTCTCGACGCCGACGGCGAGGTACCGCCACCGCGGCCGGAGGTGTTTCGGGAGGTGTTTCATCGGACCCGGATCACGCCGAGAGATCCCGGAGTCGATCGGCGACGATCACCGCAACCTGATCGTGGACGCGCTCGACGGTCGTCACCGCGTACCCCTCGTCGGTGAACGCCTCGACGAGCGTCCCGACCGTCGCGGGGTCGTCGACCTCGGGGCTGTAGAACGGCGCGTCCGGGTCGGGCTCCTCGAACAAGGCGACGTCGCCGAGCACGATCCGGCGCGCGCCCGTCTCGGCCATCACGCCGATCGCCTCGCGCTTCTCGTCGTCCGCGAGGTGGTGGAGCGCGAAGTTCGAGGTGACCACGTCGACCCGCTGGTCGGGGTCGAGGTTCGGCTCGCGGAACTCGCCGTACGCGAACTCGACGTTGTCGAGCCCGCGCGCCTCGGCCTTCCGGCGCCCCTCCTCCATCATTCCCTCGCTGATGTCGCGAGCAAGGACGCGCTCGGCGTCCTCGGCGAGCGCGAGCGCGATGGCGCCGGTTCCGGCCCCCAGGTCGAGCACCACGTCGTCCGGCTCGGGCGCCGCGTGGTCGATCACGAGCCCCGCGCAGGCGTGGTACTCGTCGCTCTTCGACTCGTCGTACTCGCCCGCCTTCTCGGAGAACCGCTCGGCGTGTTCTTCAACCGTCTTCTTCATACCTACCGAGTCGGACCCCCGGCTCTATGAAGCCCTCGGAGCGGCGCTCCCGGTTCCGCTCGACGAGGTCGCCCCACGCCCGGAGCCCCTCGCGGACGGCCTCGGCGTCGAACCCGACCGCCTCCCCGACGGCGACGAGCTCCCGGGGCGCTCGCAGTTGGAGGTGCGAGCGGGCGTTCGCGCTCACGACGTAGGGCGCGTCGTAGTGGTCGACGATCTCGCGGAGCTTCCGGAGGTCGGCGAGCGCCCGGACCCGCTTCCCGCCGGTCGCGCGGAGCGCCGGCCCGAAGTCGAACTCGACGTGGACGCCGTTGTCGCGCGCGGCCTTCGCGAGCACGTGGTTGAAGTCGCCGCCCCCGGCCATCGGGCGGACCAGCGCGTCGACGCGTTCCTGTTCGACCGCGAACCGGTTCAGGGCGTCGTCGCCGCCGACGACGCAGACCACGGTCCGGTCCGAGCGGTAGTTCCCGACCGCGCCCGACGCGCTCGTCGGGTCGGAGGCGTCGATCTCCACCGCGTCGACGACGTCGACGCCGTACTCCTCCCGGACGGCCTCGGGGTCGCGGACGGGACTCCCGTCGCCGCCGGTCGCGACGGCGCCGCCCCCGTCGCCGGCCGCCGCCAGCGCGTCGCGCGATCGCACCACGATCCCGTCGTAGCCGTGGCGAGCGGCGGTGGCGGCGTGGCGCGCGACGGTCGCCTCGCCGTCGGGGTGGGCGTGAACGGCCTCGTACATGAGGCGCCGTTTCGCGGCCGTGCGTATCGGCGTTGCGCTTTCGACGCCGCGCTCCGCGCCGTTCCGTCACCAGTCGCCGGTGGTGTCCTCCTCCGTTCTCCACTCCCGCCGCGGGTCCTCGCCCGTGAACCACGTCGCGATCCCGTCGGGGTCGTCCTCACGGACGGCACGGCGCCGACTCCACTCGACCGTCGCCTTCCCGAGCGCGATCGGCAGGAGGTACGGGAGCAGGACGACCTCGACGCCGAACGCGTCGGCGAGGCCGTCTAGCAGCCCCGGGGCGAGCGCCGCCTCGATCACGGCGATGCCGGCGGTGACCGGGATCACCGTCGCCACTCCGACGACGAAGTAGAAGAAGACGACGCGCTGTGCCGCCTCGACGACCATGTACGGCGACCGCCTCTCGTAAGCGCGTTCCGCGAAGAACTCCCTCCTGACCTCCGCGACCTGCGCGCCGCAGACGCCGAGCGCCGCCAGCCCGACGGTGGGCGTGAGATACGAGAGAGCGTCCCAGCCGACGGGGACCAGGGGAAAGAGGAGGAACGCGAAGATGCCGAGCGAGCGGCTGACGACGCGCGCGTTTCGACGGTATACCGGCGGTAGCCACGAGACGAGGTGAATCGGCCTCGGTTCGCGTTCCCACACCTCGTCTCGCTCGGCGTCCTCGTCGTAGCCGGTGATGTAGAACGAGCGGTCCTCCAGCCGGATCGGCCGCTCCGCGAACATCGCGGCGGCGGCGTAGGCCACCACCAGGACGGCGACCTCGATCCAGTACACCGCGAGCAGCTCCCCGACGCGCCAGCCGAACCCCACGACGCCGGCGAGCGGGAGGAGGTTCGTCGCTATCACGAGCGCCAGACCCCCGCGACCGGCGGGGTTGAGCGGGGGCGACGGGTCGCGGTCGGGCTTCGGCGAGCCGTCGGAGGGCATCGTGTCACGCCCGGTTCGCGTCGAACATAAATTTCACCACCCCGACGCCCTTTTTGTCCGCTCGCGGGAATCACCGCGTATGCCCGCCGACCTAGAGGAGAAGACGGACCGGTACGAGCGGATGCTCGCGGACGCGCTGGCCGTCGCCGAGCCGCGCCCGCCGGCCGACACCCCGCTCGGGGAGGCCGCCGCGGACGTGGCCGAGATGGCCGAGTCGTACCTCGACGACGGCCGGCACTTCCGCGAGGACGGCGACCCGGTGAACGCGCTCGCGTCGTACTCGTACGGGTACGGCTGGCTCGACGCCGGGGTCCGGCTCGGGCTGTTCGCGGTGCCCGACGACACCGAGCTGTTCACCACCTGACGCGCTGTCCTGCCGGCGGAGAGCGCGCCGGCGACGACCGCCGCGAGGGACGCGCTTATGCGCCGACGGCCTCCAGAGGCCGCATGGACGAACTCGCCGACCTGACCGAACGGCTCGTCTCGATCCCCTCACACGAGGACGAGACGGCCGCGGGCGACGCCATCGAGGACTGGCTGCGCGCGGAGACGGACGCGACCGTCGAGCGCGACGACGCGGGAAACGTGCTCGCGTTCGCGGGCGCGACCGACGACCCCGACGCCGACTCGCTCGCGCTCGTCGGTCACCACGACGTGGTCCCGCCGGCGCCGGGACAGACGACGGGCGAGGGGCTCGACGGCGAGTACGCGGTCGAGCGCCGGGACGGCCGTATCTACGGCCGCGGGACCGCCGACATGAAGGGGTCGGTCGCGGCCGCGATGTGCGCGTTCCGGGACGCGACGCCGCCCGCGGGCCGAGAACTGGTCTTCGCTTCCTTCGTCGGCGAGGAGGTCGGCGGCGAGGGGGCGCGTCACGCCATCGATGCCGGGTTCGCGCCCGACCGCGCGCTCGTCGCGGAGGGGTCGACGAACTACTCGAAGCCGGGCGTCACGGACGTGGTCGTGGCCCACCGCGGACGGCGGGGGTCGCGGCTCGTCGCGCGCGGCGAGGCCGCCCACGCCTCGGAGCCCGAGGCCGGCGAGAACGCGATCTACCGCGCCTGCGACGCGATCGACGGGGTCCGCGGGCTCGACACGCCGGAAACGACGGTCCTCGGCAACGACGTGTCGGGGTCGCTCGCGGTCACGATCGTCGACGGCGGCGAGACGTGGAACGTGATCCCCGAGCGCTGCGAGGCGACGGTCGACGAGCGCACGGTCCCGGGCGGCCGCGCCGACCTCGCGGGCGTCGCCGACGCGACGCCGGGCGTCGAACTCGTCGTCGATCAGGACCTCCCGCCGATGGCCTGCGGCGACGCCGCCTTCGCGGACGCCGCGCTCGACGTCGCCCGCTCGGTCCACGAGGAGCGCGGCCTCGACGCGCCGGAACACGTCACCAAGCCGCATGCGACCGACGCGGGGTGGCTCGCTGGGGCCGGCACGGAGTGTCTGGTCTGTGGCGCCTCCGAGCCGGGCGAGGCGCACACCGACACCGAGAGCGCGAGCGTGGACGTCCTCGACCGCTGTTACGAGATATACGCGGGGATCGCAGAGCGGGAACTGTAGCGGTCTCCGGCGGCGTTCCGGTCCGATTCAGGCGGCTCGGGCGCGACCCGTATGGAAGGGGTTTTATGCGCCCCGTGGAAAGTGTGCGCCACTATGGGAGACAAGTCGAAGGCTCAAAAGAAGCGTCTGGCGAAGGCGGAGCGCCAGAACACCCGCGTCCCCGCGTGGGTCATGATGAAGACGGACATGAACGTGACGCGAAACCCCAAGCGGCGCAACTGGCGCCGGAACGACCTGGACGAGTAAATGTCCACGAACGACTTCGAGGAGCGCGTCGTCACCGTCCCGCTCCGCGACGCCAAGGAGAAGCCCGTCCAGCAGCGCGCCGACTACGCCATGAAGATCACGCGCCAGCACCTCGCGAAGCACTTCTCCGTCGACGAGGACGCGGTCATCATCGACGGCTCCGTCAACGAGGCGGTCTGGACGAACGGGCGGCAGAACCCGCCCAGCACGGTGCGGGTCCGCGCGGCTCGGTTCGTCGAGGACGGCGAACCGGTCGTCGAGGCCGAGCACGCAGAGTAACGTGTTACGGGCGACCTTCACCGGCTCGTCGTACGTGGGCGTGTTCGCCCGCGCCGTCGACGACCTCCTGTTGATCCGGCCGGACGTCGACGAGGCCCTCGCCGATGACCTCGGGGCGGAACTCGGCGCCGAGCCGCTGCTGACGACGGTCGGGAGGTCCAACACCGTCGGTTCGCTCGCGACGGGCAACGAGGAGGGCGTCCTCGTCTCCGCCCGCGCGACCGAACGCGAGAAGGACCGGATCGCGGACGCGGCCGGCGTCCCGGTGCGCGAGCTGCCCGGCGAGATCAACGCCGCCGGAAACGTCGTGCTCGCGAACGACTACGGCGCGTACGTCCACCCGGACCTCTCACGCGATGCGATCCAGACGATCAAAGACGCCCTCGACGTCCCCGTGACTCGCGGCGACCTCGGCGGCGTTCGAACCGTCGGCACCGCCGCGGTCGCCAACAACACGGGCGTGCTCTGTCACCCCCAGTCGACAGAGGACGAACTCCAGGCCGTCGAGGAGGCGCTCGACGTTCGCGCCGACCTCGGCACCATCAACTACGGCGCGCCGCTCGTCGGCTCCGGCCTCGTCGCCACCGACGAGGGGTACGTCGTCGGCGAGGACACGACCGGCCCCGAACTCGGCCGGATCGAGGAGACGCTCGGCTTCATCGACTGACACACCGCCGCTCCGTCTCCGTCCGGTTCGAGGCGGTTCGCTGCGCCTCGACCGCTGAGCCGTTCCTCGCAGTCATCGCCTGTTTTTAAGAGCCGAACCGGAGTTGTGGGCGGTATGCCCGCCATCGAGTGTCGGAAGCTCTCCAAGTACTACGGCGACGTCCGGGGGATCGAAGACGTCTCGTTCACCGTCGAACGCGGCGAAGTCTTCGGGTTTCTCGGCCCGAACGGCGCGGGCAAGACGACCGCGATCCGCACGCTGTTGGGGTTCCTGTCGCCGACGAGCGGCGGCGGAACGCTGCTGGACCACGACGTGACGGACCCGGTCGCGTCGCGTCGCGCCCGCGAGCGGATCGGGTTCCTCCCCGGCGATCCGGGACTCGACCGCGACCGCACCGCTGGGGCGTTCCTCGACCATCAGGCGGCGCTCCGGGGCGAGTCGAGTCGCGCCGACCTCGTCGACCGGTTCGGTCTCGACGAGTCGCGGCGCATCGCCGACCTCTCGCGGGGAAACCGTCAGAAGGTGGCGCTCGTGGCGGCGTTCATGCACGACCCGGACCTGCTGTTGCTCGACGAACCGACTTCCGGGCTCGACCCGCTGCTCCAAGAGGAGTTCGCCGCCTTGGTGCGCGAACGCGTCGACGACGGGGCGAGCGTGCTCCTCTCCTCGCACGTCCTCGGCGAGGTGGCCGCGCTCTGTGACCGCGTCGGCGTCCTCCGCGAGGGCCACCTCGTCGCGGTCGAGTCCGTCTCCGAACTCCGGTCGCGCGGCGGCAAGCAGGTTCGCCTCCGGGTCGCCGAGGACGTCGAGCACGCCGACTTCGAGCGTCGCGGCATCATGAACCTCCGCGTCGGCGAGACCGTCTCGTTCACGTGGACCGGCGAGTACGACGCGTTGATCGACCTGCTCTCGGGGTACACCGTGCGCGACCTCGACGTCGTCGACGCCCCGCTCGAAGAGGCGTTCATGACGTTCTACGACGGCGACGTTCCGGGGCCGACCGGTCGCGGCGGAGGCAACCGAGGCGGCGGGACGGGCGGCGGCGACGCGCCCTCGAACGCGGCGCCCGCGGACGCGGTCGCGGACT
This sequence comes from Halorubrum ejinorense, assembly GCF_039522565.1. Taxonomy (GTDB): domain Archaea; phylum Halobacteriota; class Halobacteria; order Halobacteriales; family Haloferacaceae; genus Halorubrum; species Halorubrum ejinorense. The sequence goes on from NZ_BAAADQ010000002.1 coordinate 221,628, forward strand.
CCGGAGGTGACGAGCGATGAGCGACCGACCGGCGCCGTGGCTCGCCATCGCCCGGTACGACGCGGCGGGACGCGCCCGTGGGTCCCTTGTGTTGACGGGGCTGCTCTCCGCGTTCCTCCTCCTGTTCCTCGCCTTCTACCCGTCGCTGTCGACCGCGGGCATCGACCTCGACGCCTACGTCGAGGCGCTGCCGCCGGCGTTTCGGGAGGCGTTCGGGATCGTCGCCTTCTCCTCTATCGAGGGGTTCCTCGCGGTGGAGTTCTACCAGTTCGCGTGGCTGCTGTTGGTCGGCCTCTACCTCGCGTACCTCGCTGGTGGGACCATCTCCGCCGATGTCGCGTCCGGGCGGATGGATCTCACACTGTCGGCGCCGGTCGCGCGCCGCGACGTCGTGATCGGGCGGTTCCTCGGACTGGTACCGCTCGTCGCGCTGTTGAACGTCGTCCTCCCTGTCGTCGCGTACGTCGGCGTCCTCGCGGTCGGTGAGACGATCGCGGTCGAACGGCTCGTCGCGGTCCACGCGCTCGCGGTGCCGTACCACCTGACGTGCGTCGCGCTCGGCCTCGCGGTGTCGACGTTCGTCTCGCGGCCGGGAGTCGCCCAGCGCGTCGCGCTCGGCGCGCTGTTCGGCCTGTTCATGTTCGAGTCGCTCGTCGCGAGCACCGACTACGCAGGGTTCGGGGACCTCAGCCCGACGGCGCACTACGACCCCTCCGCCGTCCTCGTCACGGGCGAGTACGACGCGACGGGTGCGGCGGTCCTCCTCGCGGCGGCGGTCGGCCTCGTCGCGCTCTCCGTCGTTCGCTTCCGTCGCGCCGACCTCACGGGGTGAGCCTCACGTCGGTGACAGGCTGAGAGCGGCGTCTGCGGCGACAGAGGGGGCTGTCGCTTTTTAGGAAGATACTTCCCTGTGCCTGCCGGATCGGGGAACATGAGTACCTACACGGTGAGTGGACGGTTCCAGAGCCGAGACGGCGACCAGCCGTTCACGAAGGACGTTGAGGCGGAAAACGAGGACCTCGCCCGCGAGCGGATCTACACCACGGTCGGGAGCCAGCACAACCGCAAGCGCACCCAGATCGATATCGAGGAGGTGTCCGAAGCATGATGGGTGGCGGACAACAGCAGCTCCAGCAGCTTTCCCAGGAGCTTCAGGCCCTCGACGAGGAGATCGAAGAGCTCGAAGCCGAGATCGCTGACCTCCGCGAGGAGCAGGCGGACATCGACGACGCCATCGAGGCCATCGAGACCCTCGAGACCGGCTCGACGGTTCAGGTTCCGCTCGGCGGCGGCGCGTACCTCCGCGCGGAAGTTCAGGACATCGACGAGGTCATCGTCTCGCTCGGCGGGAACTACTCCGCGGAGCAGGAGCAAGACGACGCGATCGACGTCCTCCGAAGCAAACAGGAGGCGCTCGACGAGCGCATCGAGGAGACGGAAGGGGAAGTCGACGAGCTCGAAACCGAGAGCAGCGAGCTCGAACAGCAGGCCCAGCAGATGCAACAGCAGATGCAACAACAGCAGATGCAGCAGATGCAGCAGGCTCAGGACGAAGAGGAGTAAGACGGGGATCAGACCGTGTTCGACGGACTGAAAGACAAGCTCTCCGGCTTCCGCGAGGACGTCGAAGAGTCGACCGAGGCCGACGACGAGGCGCCGGCCGAATCGGCGCCCTCCGAGAGCGACGCCGCAACCGACGACTCGTCCTCGGGCGGCGACGCCGTCGCGGCCGCCGAAAGCGACGATTCCGACGGCGAAAGCGACGCCGAATCCGACGAGCCGAGCACGTTCCAGCGGGCCAAGGCGTTCGCGACCGGTCGGATCATCATCGAGGAGGAGGACCTAGAGGAGCCGCTGTGGAACCTCGAGATGGCGCTCCTCGAGAGCGACGTGGAGATGAGCGTCGCCGAGGAGATCCTCGATAGCGTCCGCGAGAGCATGCTCGGCGAGTCCCGCAAGCAGGTCGAAACGACCGGCGAACTCGTCGAGTCGGCGCTCCACGACGCGCTCTTGGACGTCATCGCGGTCGGGCAGTTCGACTTCGAAGGGCGGATCGCCGAGGCGGACAAGCCGGTCACCATCGTCTTCACCGGCGTCAACGGCGTCGGGAAGACGACGAGCATCGCGAAGCTCTCCGAGTGGCTCGGGGACCGCGGCTACTCCACCGTGCTCGCGAACGGTGACACCTACCGGGCGGGCGCGAACGAACAGATCCGCGAACACGCCGACCGGCTCGGCCGCGACCTGATCAGCCACGACCAGGGCGGCGACCCGGCGGCGGTCATCTACGACGCCGTCGAGTACGCCGAGGCGAACGACGTCGACGTCGTCTTGGGCGACACGGCGGGACGGCTCCACACGAGCGACGACCTGATGTCGCAACTGGAGAAGATCGACCGCGTCGTCGCCCCGGATATGACGCTGTTCGTCGACGAGGCGGTCGCGGGACAGGACGCGGTCAACCGCGCGAAGGAGTTCGACGACGCCGCCGCTATCGACGGCGCGATACTCACGAAGGCGGACGCCGACTCCTCGGGCGGTGCCGCCATTTCCGTCGCGTACGTCACCGGCAAGCCGATTCTCTTCCTCGGGACCGGACAGGGGTACGACGACATCACTCGGTTCGACCCCGAGGACCTCGTCGAGAGCCTCCTCGACGAGGAGTGATCGCAGGCCCGTCGGGGCCCGCTGTTTCCCGTTTCCGCCGCGGTCACCGCGCCTCCCAGCGTCGGCCTTTTCGTGGTAGTTCCGGAGACGAGCGTCCGGCCAGTCGACTAGCGTTTTCGGTGTGGTCGAATCGGTGATTCAGGGCCGTGCGTCGGCCGACGCCGGGACGGCGCTCAGTCGTCGCCGCCGATCTGGCCGGCCGGATCGCCCCCGCCGCGAGTCGGCGTCGACTGCGACGCCTCCACTCGGCTCACGATCCGTACCGCGGCGGACACCGATCCGACGCCCAGTGCGACGCCGGCGACCACGTCCACCAGCCAGTGGATACCGAGGTACATGGTCGAGAACACCACGGCGGCCGCGACGACCGCGGCCACGGGCGTCCACCGGGGGTGCGTCCGTCGCGAGCGCCACGCGACGGTCAGGACCGCCACGGAGAGGGACGTGTGAAGCGACGGGAAGACGTTCGTGTTGGAGGCGACCGCCGCGGTGAGGTCCTGCGTCTGCGGGTAGACGCTGTACATCAACCCCGACACCGTCTCCAAGTAGTTCCGCGGGCCGTACGAGACGAACAGCGTGTAACAGACCGTCCCGACCGCGTAGTTGAGCATGTACGCGACGAGCAGTTCCTTCAGACGCCGCTGTCCGCTCCCGGCCGAGAGGAGGTACGTCACCGGTGCCGCGACGAGGAGGAACGCGAACCCGACCATGTAGCTCACCGTGAAGAACTCCAGCGTCGCCTCCGGAGTCAGCCCCTGGAGCGTCGCCACGAACTCGCCTTCGAGGGCGTACAGTTCGTCGGTGATGTTCCAATCGAGCGCGCGTGAGAGGCGGATTCGATACCCCTGTGTGATCTGCTTGACCGCGAGCAGCGCGAGCGCCGCTCCGAGGTACGGGGCGATGTCTCGGAGCCGGTCGTCCACGTCAGTCATCGCGCGAGACAGCTGTCGGGGCCCGATACAGAGGAGGGCGACGACCGCCGTTCCGGCGATGACCGAAAGGCCGGTGAGGGCGGTCACTTCGAGGAGCGCCATTCGTCGTCTAGCCGATGTCGCTGCGGCGACATGAGTGACACGGTCTCCCCGACGAGAGACGGGATACCGGCGTCACACTCCTATCTGTCCGGCGTGAAATCGGTGGTTGCGGTCGAACGGGGCGCATGCCGCTCCGACACGCCGTCCGACTGCGGGGTGATTCGCCCAGGCTCCTCAGGCCCCGAAAGCGGTTCGGCACCGCTTCGACGGATCTATCTAGTCTGTGCCTGCTCGTCGGGAACGGCTCAGAAGGATACGTTCGGCGACTACCGTTCGGCGCAGAGCGGATCTCATGCGGTGGCTACACGTTCGACATCGGCGACGAGGCGTTCGATGTCCGTCCGCGGGCCTCTCGGGTACGCGCGCTCAACGATTCCCTGCTTGTTTGCGAGGAGGATCAGCCCGTAGTGCGGGAACCGGTACTCGAGGTCGTCAGACTGATCGGCCGGCGCCTTCTCGATCACGAGCCCGAAGTTCTCGTCTAGCAGCTCTTGGCCTCGTTCGTAGCTCTCGGGGCGGAGGAAGTGCCAATTGCCCGCATCGAGGTTCACACCCTGCCGGCCGGCGTACTCACGGAGCACGCCCGCGGTATCGCGCTCGGGATCGAACGTCTGCGCGAAGAACGCGGTCTCGTTGGCGTATCCACCCTCGGCGGCGGCCGCCTGTGCGCGACGGAGCCGGAGAATGAGCGCGGGACAGACGCCGTCCGGGCAGTTCGTGTAAAACGACGTCCACAGGACGGCCCGCTCGCCCTCATATTCGCCGCTCGAAATCTCTTCGTTCGTGATCGGGTCCGGAACGGTGAACTGAGGCATCTCGTCGCCGTAGCTCGGGTGTACGGCCTCGCTCAGATCCTGTTCGGGCGGACTGAGAACGGTTCCGTCGGCACCGCCGTCACCGAGCACGCCGAGACAACCGGCGGTACCGATGGTCGCGCCTAGGGCTCCGGCCGATTTACAGAACGTCCGTCGGTCCATGTGCTACCGTGGTAGATCTGAGGACTTGAGGCGTCTGGTGTGACCCCCGAATGCGCACGCTGTGTCCGATCTGCGCGTGTGTTCGACCTGCCGAGACGGCGGTCAGTCGAAGAGCTCGTCGACGGTCCGGACGAACCGATCGACGAGGCGGTCCGGTAGCGACGGCGACACTACTCCCAGCAGTTCGGCCGTGCGGTCCGGACGGTTCAACGCGAGCGTCATCGGGCGATCGTCGGACTTCTCGACGATTCCGTTCTCGGCGAGCGTCGAGACGTGCCAAGAGATCGTGCTCCGTGCGAGGTCGAGATCGCTCGCGAGCGCCTTCGGTCGCTTCGGGCCGTCGGCGTGAAGCCGGACGATGATCTCGCGGGGCGTCTCGCGTCTGAGGAACGCGAGCGCCCGTCGTTCCCACGGGTCAAACGACGGGTCGAAGTAGTGCGTGCGGCCGCCGATCCGCTCGACCGCGAGTTCGTCGTTACGCACGAGACGGCGGAGGTGGTACTGTACTTGTCCGGTCGCGATATCGAGATCGCGGCCGACCTGGTTGAAGTGGACACCGGGAGTGTCGCGAACGTGGCGTCGAATCTGGGTCCGGGTGTCCGACATCTGTGATCGGTGGCCGTAACCGGTACCCGAATAAAGCGTACGCGTTCGTTATCCCTGCTTGGGAACCGGCGAAACCGCGATCTCGGCCGAGAGACCGGTTCGGAACCCCACGGCCCGGTCGAAGGGTCGTTTTCTTATTCGTCCGGGTTCAATAGCCGTTGTGACGCGGCCGATCGGCCTCCTGCTGTCCGTGATCGATGGGTGGTCCGTAGAGGGGTCGCTACTGCTTCTCACGATCGCGCTCGTCGCCGGAGTGGGCACGGGGATCCTCTTCGCCGTCAGCGTCGTCGCGTATCGTCGACGGCGAGAAACGCAGTACCGATTGATCGCCGTCGCGGTCGGCGTGCTGTTGTTCCGATCGGTCGTGGGCGCCGGAACGATCTTCGGTATCGTACCGATGCCGATCCACCATTTCGTGGGGCATAGCCTCGATTTCCTGATCGCGGCGATCGTCCTCTACACGGTGTACACGCATGCGCCGGGATCGGTCGGCAACGACGCTGCCTCTGACTGAACGGGCGGTGGTCGTCGGGCGAACGGTCGCGTTTCGTCTCGCTCGCCTAGCCGCTGAACCGCTCGTGGACTCGCTCGGCGACGACATCGATCTGCGGGGCGTACGCGAACGTCGCCACTGCGGTTGCGGTCCCGGCGAGGATCCAGCCGAGTAGTGAGCCGAGCGCGCGGCCCGTCCCGATGAACCGCTCGTCGGGGGCGAAGGCGACACCGATGACGTGTTCGAAGACCAGTCCGCGGAACGCCCCGTTCGGGGTCAAAGCGAGCGATTCGGCGATGCCGCCCGGGGAGGCGCCGCCCGCCAGCGACCGGAGGATCGCGAGGTCACCACCGATGACGCCGGCGAGCAGCGTGAGGAGACCGATCGCGACCGCGCTCCGGCGGCTCGACGCCAGCGCCGATACCGCCGCCGACAGCGACAGGTACGCTGCCCCGAGGAGGAGAACGAACGCGACGAACCGCACGAACAGGAGCGGCGAGTCCACTCCGCTGTGGGTCGCGAATATTCCCGTTTCCGGCGCCGCGGTCAGCCAGACGAACAGCCCGATGAGGGCGAACGGGAGACCGACGACCGCCACGAGCGCGGCCGTCCGCGCCAGTACCACGCCGAGAACGTAGCCGGTGGTGCTTACGGGGTAGGTCCGGATAACGACGAACTCACCGCTTGCGCCGTCGGTGAGCAGGGCACGGTACCCGAGCGCCACACCGAGAAGCGGGACGAGCACCTCCGACGGGAGCAGCAGGTCGACCACGGCCGGCACGAAACCGGTCTCCCCGCCTCCGCCGACCGCGACGAGACCACCGAGTACGACGAGAAGTCCGACCGCGAGCACGGCGTAGCCGGGAGTCCTGCGAACGGTTACCAGTTCGCGACGAAACACGGTCCCGACGCCCGCGAGGAACCGACTCATCGGTCCGACACCCCCGTGACGTGGAGCGACTCCGAAGCGGTCTCGTCCGTGTGGGCGACACCACGGTCGCCGTCTGTGCCACCGGTTTCGCCGTCGCTTTCGGCGCCAGATCCGTCACCGACGACGACGCGGTACAGGCTCTCCACGTCGTCGACCCCGTGGTCGATAAGCAAGCGATCGCGGGCCCCCGCGGCGGCCACTCGGCCGCGATCGAGAACGACGAGGTCGTCGGCGTACGCGTCGACGAGGTCGAGGTCGTGGGAGCTGACGACGACGGCGGTGTCGTCGCTCGCGCGAGTCGCCGCCGCCCGGAACGTCCGCTCGCGCATCTCCGGGTCGAGCCCGCTCGTCGGCTCGTCGAGCACCGCGACCGCCGGTTCGCCGAGCGTCGCCTGCGCGACCCCGAGTAGACGCCGCATCCCGCCCGAAAGCGCCGAGACGCGTCTGTCGCCCGCGTCGGCCAGTCCGACGTCCGCCAGCGCCGCGTCGGGTTCGTCACCGACGAGCGCCGCGTAGAAGCCGAGCGTTTCGCGGGCCGTTAACTCGCCGCGGAGCGGTACCCCCTGCGGAAGGTAGCCGATCCGCTTGCCGGTGTCAGCGCCACCTCCGCCCCCGTGGGCGTACCGCACCGCCCCGGCGGTCGGTTCGACCGCTCCCGCGAGAACGCCGAGCAGGGTGGATTTCCCGGAGCCGTTCGGCCCGACGACGGCGGTGATGCCTGAACCGATCGAAAGCGAGACGTCGTCGAGAACCGGGATCCCGCCGTAGGTCCGGGTCACGCCGACGACTTCGGCGAGCGCGCTCTCTGTCATCGGTGCCCTCTCGACTCCGCGGTAGTCCCCTGATTCGTCGACTCTCGGACGGTCGTGTTCGAGTGAGCCGCCTCTCGTTCATCTGGCGGTCCGAGTTCGGCGCGCCAGTCCGCGTGGAGCGGCCCTGCGCGTTCGGAGCCGGGGCCCGTCACCGCGTCGATTCGTTCGGGGGCGTACGGCTCAGACGCGGGCGCCGGGTCGATAATACTCCCGGAGCGGGCACCGGGAACGGTACCGCGGAGTCGGTCGAGCAGGACCGCTGCGGGCGACTCTCGCAGGGTGACGGCCGCGGCCTCGCGGTGGAGCGCGGCGTCGACCGGTGACGTCGGACGGTACGCTCGCTCGTCGGACGAGCGCGGCCCGACGTTCGCCCCCTCCCAGTAGTTACCGCGATCACCGTCCGCCCAGACGCGGAGCGCGCCCGCACCGGCGGCGGCGTGGTCGTCGTTTCCGACGAAGTCGTTCGCGACGACGCGACTCGACGGGACGATCGTCGTCGCACGCGCGCCGAGCTCGTTTCCGACGACCACGTTGCGTTCGTACAGGGACCCGCGCGCGCTCGTCGAGAAGCCGAGTTCGTTGTCGACGAGCGTGTTGTACGCGACGTACGTCCGCGTCCCCGAGGACTGAATCCCCGCACCGGAGTCGCGCACGTCGTTGCCGACGATCGCGTTCCCCGAGGGCCGGGTCATCACCGTGACCCCCGCGAACAGCTCGTTGCGAACGGTGTTGTCCGCGACCAGCGCGTCGCCGGTGTACATGAGATGGACGCCGTACCGGTTGTTCGTGAACGTCGAGTTCCGGACGATCGAGCCGTCCGCGCGGTGGAGGTAGATCCCGTCGCGACCGCCCTCGAATCGGCTGTCGGTCACGGTTACACGCGACTCCATCCCGGTAAGCCCCATGAACCCGTCTTGCCACGTGTCAGATCCGTCGACGCGGAGGTCACGGACGACCGCGTGCGATCCCTCTCGCAACAGGAGCCCGCTCGCGTTCGTTTCGATCGCGACGTCGTCGACGACGAGCCCCGGCGCGTCGATCGCTTTGATCCCGGCGTCACCGCCACCGTATCCGCTCTGGATGTACGCGTCCCACGCCTCGCTCTCCCCGTCTCCGGAGTCGCCCGCCGCCTCCGGATCTCGCGTCCGGTTTCCGACACCGTCGATCCGGAGTCCCTGAATAGCGACATTAGCCGCGCGAACGGTGATGACCGATCCGTTGCCGTCGCCGCTGATCCGTGCGCCGTCCCCGGTGATGGTCACGGACTCGTTGACCGTTACCGTCTCGTGATACACGCCCTCCGGGACGACGACCGTCGAGTTCGACGGTGCCGCCGCGACCGCCGCGTCGATCGACGGCGCGTCCTCGCCGACGATCACCGAAACCGGGCGGTCGGCGGTTCGTTCCGCCTCGGCGATCCGATCGTCGGCCGCCCGCCACCGGCCCGGTGCGAGCGAGCGCACCGCCGCCGCCGAGTCGACGTCGAACGAGCGGTCGCGGACCGACTCCCACCCGACCACTCCCCCGCCGTGAGCGTCGGCGAACGACTCGGCGGCCGCTCGGCTTCGAAAGGGAATCACGGCCTCGCCGGCCGGCGTGTGGGCGTCGCTGCCGACGACGTAGTACGCCGCATCGACCGGGGTCCATCCGCCGGCTCCGGTCGCCGCGAACAGCCCGTCATCGGTCGTTTCGGGGTTTCGGTGATCGAAGGTCTCGACGTACGCGACGAGCGGATAGCCGAACTGACGCTCGGTCCGCCCGTCCGACAGCGACGCCGTGAACGAGCCGATCCCGTTGTATCCGACGACGTACTGTAGCTGCGAGTAGAACACCTGCGTCCGCGGGATCGTCGCGTTTCCGGCCATTACCTCGTCGCCCTCTGCGGAGAGTCCGAGCTCCGTGGTGTCGTCGTACGCCACCGGATCGGGGGCCGACTCGGCAGGATCGGCGACGAACGCGCCCGCGGTCGCGACCACGCCGAGGGCCATGACCGCGGCGACCGCGAGCCGAACGCGCCGTGACCGGTCGTCGTCGCGTGCGAAAACTGCCACACGGTCGCGTCGCTCCGCGATGACTTATCGAATCTGGTGTGACTCTCGAACGCGCGTGATTCCGGGGTTCACGGAGTGCCGCACCCCGGCACTCGTCGCGAGGCGTGACCGGGTTCGTCCGTCGAAGATCGCACCAGACGACAGAAACCGAACAGGGGTCGATACTACCTATGATCGAATCGATCTTCCGGATCGACGTCGTGTTGTTCGTCGTCATCGGCGTCCTCGGGGGCGCACACTGTATCGGGATGTGCGGCCCGCTCGTCACGCTGTACTCGAAACAGATGACGCCGCAGCCAGACGGCGGAACCGCGTCGGTCACCGACGGGCGTGCCGGTCATCTCACGACCTACGAAGTTCGACAACACTTCCTGTTCAACGTCGGACGGGCGACGACGTACGCCGTTCTCGGGTCCGTTTTCGGCGCGGTCGGGAGCGCCGTGTTCGTCACCGCCGACCAGCTGACGCCGATCGCCGACCTCCTGCGAGGTACCGTCGGCCTCGCGGTGGGCGGATTTATCGTACTGACCGGGGCTCGGTACGTCATCGGGGGAAGCGGGGGCGATATCCGAATCCCCGGCGTCCAGCGCGTAACGTCGTGGCTCGCGGCGAGGGTTCACCGTCACGTGAACAGCCCGGGCATCGTCGGCCTCGGCGCCGTTCACGCGCTTCTTCCCTGCCCGATGCTGTACCCCGCGTACCTGTTCGCCTTCGCGAGCGGCTCCCCGATCACCGGCGGGGTCGCTCTCGGCGCCCTCGGCATCGGGACGATTCCCGCCGTCTTCCTCTACGGAACGGTCATCCAGTCGGTCGACGTCGCGCACCGGCGTCGCGTCCACCGGCTGCTCGGTGTCGCGTTCGTCATACTGGGGTACGTACTGTTCGCGCACGGACTGATGGCGCTCGGCGTACACCTCCCGCATCCGATGTTCCCGCACTACCAGCCGCTCGGCGGGATGGGCCACTGACACGCGGGTCGCTCGCCTCGATACGCGGACGGCGTTCGACGGCCGCACCAGAATGGTATTCGGTGCGTGGTCGAACTGTCGCGTATGGGTCTCGAGTTCGGCCAGCGCTCGGTATCGCGTCGACACACCGTTCACGCGATCGGTACCGGAGTCGCGATAGGTCTCGCCGGTTGTCTCGGCGGCTCTCCCGACTCGGCTCCCGAACCCGTGGATCTGTCGGGTCAAAAGACGGACTACCAGGGGGGAATGGTGATCGGAGACCACGGCGGACCGAACGGCCAGGTCTTCTACGCCGACGCACGCCCGGAACCCAGACAGGGACCCGCCGAAGACGGTGAGGACACCGCACACCTCGCTTGGTTCCACACGCTCGCGCACGGGCTCTTTCCGTATCACTTCGACATGGTGGCCGACGGTGCGGAGGCGACCGCGATCTACGTCACGGACTACTCTCGCGTCGACTGGAAGATCCCCGACGGAACGGAACGGAAGAAGATGCCGGCGCCGACCGCACCGGAGACCTTCGCCGATGCGACCGGGCTCACCTACGCCGTCGAAACGGACGTGATGGGAGGGATGGGACCGGAGCTTCTGCCGTTCTCCGACGACGGTGAGGCTGAAACGTTCGCGGACGATCACGGTGGGCGAACGCTCGAGTACGACGACATCGACAGGTCACTGGTCGAGGGCATCCAAATGACAGGGATGGAGTAGGTCGGCCTCTTCACCACAACTCCGCCTGAGCAATCGGCCGGACGGTTCTACCATCCCGGCTTACGGCGAGTATCCGCGAAGGCGCTCTCCGTGCGAAGTACCGACTCGGGTCGCCGTCCGAAACGAAACCGAAGAGCCGGGCCTCGTCACCCCCTTTGAGGACCCGGCCGTCGCGTTCGGAGGGCCCGCCAACTCTATATAGCGGCATACAGTTTACGCGTTCGCTATCCGACGACCTCCTATCCGATAATTATGGTAAATTATCTCATCACTCGCGCTACTCGTCGACCTCACACCCCGAGCCGGTAGACGTTCGCCTCGTAGGTCTCTCGGACTTGGTCCCCCCAGTTGTGTGTATACGTGTCGATCACGTCGTCCGCGACGTCGCCCCGGAGGTATTTCACCACGCCGCGGTCACCGGTTCGGTCGCGGAGGTGTGTCGTGAAGAAGTGGCGAAAGTAGTGTGGGGTGACGTTCTCGTCGGCGCCGCCACCCGTCCGATACCACCCCTCGTCGCGCGCGTACCGCTCGACGACGTGTCTGACCGCCTGCGGTTCCAAGCGCTCACCCCACCCGTCCGCGGTACCGACGAACAGCGGCTCTGCCGGTGACGGTACGTCCGGTCGGACCGCGAGCCACGCCTTCAGGGTCCGGCGCAGTTCGTCGTCGACCGGGATCACCGTCCCGCGCTTGCGCTTGTTGGCTGCCGTGCGGACCTCGCCGTTCAGTTCCTCCCCGACGGTCGCCTCGGCGGTCACGAAGAGGGAGTCCGGTCGCTCGGACAGCGCCGGGCGCCCGCCGAGCGGGTACGCGGCTTCGAGTTCCGAGTCGGCGACCGATACGTCCCGCAAGTCGAGATTACACAGCTCGCCGACCCGCATGCCGGTCTTCAAAAGCGTCACCACGAGCGCACGGTGAAGCGGATGTCGAATGTCGCCGACGAACGACCGCATCGCCGGAATCGAGACGTCGCGGCGGGCCGGGTCCTTGTCGACGGTCTCGTCCATCTCCTCCATCACGAGCGTCATCGGATTCCCCTCGAACGCGCCCACCTCCGTCATGTACCCGTAGAACCGGTGGAGATACGCCGCGTACGTGGCAACGGTGCTGTCGGCGACCTCTCCTCGCAAGGAGTGGACGAACGACATACAGTCCCGGTGGGTCGCACCGCTCGGTTCCGTGGTCTCTAGGAACCTCTCGAACCGCCGGAGGACGCGTTCGTACGCCTCTCTGGTCCGATCCGTTTTCCCGTGGTAGGTGAGGTCTTCGAGGAAGTAGCCGACCGGGTCGTCGGGATCGGGATCCGCCCTCGCGCTACTCATCGGTCAACACGTACCCCCCGTCTCGGCCGCTGTACCGAACGCGGTTTCGATCCTGGAGGTCGTCGAGCGTCTGCTCCAAATCGTCTTCCACGTCTCCGACGACCGCCTGGACGAGTTCGTCCCACGAACGAGGGCCGGATTCGAGAGCCGCGCGGACACGTCTTTCGAGGTCGCGACCCCCGGGGGTAGAGCCCTCGGATGTGGGTTCCGTTTCCGACTCCGTTTCGCCCGGGGCGAACCCCCTGCGTCCGCCTTGGACCATCGTCCTGACGAACTCGCTGAGTGACATGCCGAGCTCGTCTGCGTGGTCGCGCCACACTTCCTTCTGTTCCGCCGGCACGTAGGTTTTCACCGACTGTCGATCGCCTCCCATCTGTCTTGGTCAACGGTTCTTGCGGGTCCGACTTCAATGTATCCCAGATTTCGGGATAAGGTCACTTATCTTCGTGTAAGGTGCCGCAGAAGCCGCCGCATCGAATATTTATCTCTATTTATGGGGCCTCAGTTGAGGCAAACGGGTACTAGAAATCCAGATATAATACATACCTGTTCGCGTCGCATCTAGGGGGTCGGAATCGATATCGGTCCGCGCGACTCGCTCAACTCTGAGTCGCGATCGCGAGCGCCCGTCATCGAGTCGGGGAGGTGATAGACGGGAGCAGAGATCCGTCCGAACCGACGAAGTCGCTTCCTGTCGACTCGGCTCCCGGAACTCGTCCGTACCGAGCGTACCACAGTGCCGACGAGTATATCTTATTCCGCTATACGCTCTCCGAGTCAGACGCGAATTTCTGAGTCGGTGGTCTCCCGTTCGAGGGCTCGGAGGACGGTGGAGACCGATTCGTCCGTCTCGGCCGCGTTACGCATCAAGACCGTCTCACTGGGGAAGAGGTGTTCACCGACCGCCAGCCCGTGTTCGCGAGCCGTCGTCCCCGTCACCGTGAGGTAGACGCCGAGGCCCACCCGAGCGATGGCGGCCTCCTCCTCCTCGTCCGGGTCGGGATAGACGAACTCGACGCCGTCGAGCGCGTCGGTCCCCAGCACGGCCGTGACGAGGCGTTCGTATCGCGGCGAGATACACAGCGGTCCCTCGTAGTCGGCGAGGTACTCCCGGTCGAACGTCGTGTTCGGTGCTCGCCGGTCTTCCCGCCCCATCAGGGTGTGATACACCGTGTCGCCGAGCCCGGTGACGACGCGCACGTCGGTGTCGACGGGGTCGATCCGGTCGTTGATGTCGGCAATGTCGCCGAGGCCGGCGCCTCTGATTCCGACGACCTCCTCTAAGACGAGGTCGGCCGAGTCGAATCCCAGCGCGAACTCGTGGGTTCGAAGCGCCCGGAACGGTTCCTCGCGACCGACGAGCTTGACGGTCACGTCGCCCAGATCGACCGTCGCCGCGTCGAAGACGATTCTGCGCGGTTTCCCGTTCCGGTCGTCGCGCATCAGGGTGAACTCCGGTTCCGCCGGTGTCGCGGGGTCCGAGTACTCCGCGAGTCGCTCGTACGGTCCGTCGTCGGCGTCGACCGATCCCTTCGTGACGGCCTTCTCGTACCGGAGCGTGTTGCTCACGCCGTCCGCGAGGCGGTCGAGGCGGTCGGCTTCCGCGACGGCCGCGAACCGCTCTAAGACGGCCTCGAGCGGGCGTCCCTTCCGGGGGACGGCGACCGGAACCGGGTCAGTCATTGACCGATGTGCGGTCGGGCGCGTAAAACGGGTTGCGTTTTCGGGCCGTTCCAACGCCCTCGTCTTCGGGCGGGCGGTTCGGCGCCGAGAACCTCTCTCAGGGGCCGAACGCTTCGTTCAGCCGCTTGCGGAACTCGTCGAGCTCGTCGAGGTGGTCGTTGATGTCGTCCAACTCGGCGGCCACGTCGTCGAGGTCCTCGCCGAGCCGGTCCTCGATGTCGGTGAGCCGCGAGTCGACCTCCGCGAGGTCGTCCCACAGGTCGTCGAACTCCTCGTCGAACCGTTCCAAGTCGGACTCCACGTCGTCGACGCGGTCCGTGGCGACGTCTGCCTGATCGACCGCTTCTTCGGCCTGCGATTCGGCGTTTTCGGCGCGCTCGGCCGCCTTGTCGACCTCCTCGTACAGCGTCTCGACGTCGTCGCCCAGGTCGTCGACCGACTCCGCGACGGCGTCGGACTCGTCGTCGATCCGGTCGACGTCGGCGGTGAGTCCGTCGATGTCGCTCTCGACGGCCGAAACGGCGTCCCGGACGGACTCGACCGACTCGTCGACGGCAGCGACCTCCACTTCGACCGCTTCGAGGTCGCCCTCGACGTCCTCGACGGAGGCCTCAACGTCGCGGACGTCGCCTTCGACCGCCTCGACGTCCGTTTCGACCGTGTCCACGCGCTCTTGGACGGCGTTCGCCGTTTCCGAAGCAGCGGCGGCGGTGTCTTCGACGCGGGCCACGTCGGAATCGATCGCATCGCGCTCTGCGTCGGCGTCTTCGAGACGGTCGTCGAGCGCCTCCACCTCGGACTCCACCGCGTCGACGCGCTCGTCGATCCCGTCGAGTATCTCTCTGGCGGTGCCCTCCTCGTCGATGAACTCCGCGAGGGCGTCCGCGTACGCCTCGATGTCGGCGACGCTCGACTGGAGTCGGGCGATACGCACGTCGACGCTGCGGGGCACGGCCGCGTCGAACGCCTCCTCGATGGCGTCGATGTCCTCCTCGTCGGCGGCGCCGGACCGTATCTCGGCCGCGAGCGCGGCGGCGATGCCGCCCTCGCCGGGCAGCCGCGGAGCGGCGCTGTCGTCCGGCTCTTCGTCGGGCGCTTCGTCGCTTTCCGGCGCACCGTCGCTCTCCGGCGCCTCGTCGTCGTGCGCGTCTCCTTCCGCGGCTTCGTCGCCGACGTGTTCTTCGACGTCGTCAGCGTCGGTACCGGCCGCCTCAGCCGCCTCGTCTGCGTCCTCGGACTCCGCCTCGGGCTCGGAGCCGAGGGGTTCCCCCTCGTGTGCGGTCACGGCGGCCGTGCCCTCGTCGGAAACCGTCCGCGGCTTTGGTGTGGCGGGTTCGCTCTCCTCGCCAGCTCCCTCGGGTTCGCTCTCTTCGTCAACTCCCTCGGGTTCGGCCTCCGTGTCGGCAGACTCCGGAGTCCGCTCTTCGGCCGGCTCCTCGCCTTCGGCCGGGTCTTCGGGCAGTAGTTCGTCATCTTCGGCCATCCCGGGGAGCGTCGCGCGGTCCCCGGAGAGGACCTCCCTGACCGCGTCCGTCTCACCGGCGCCGAGGACGTCTTCGATCTCCTCGCCGACGGGGACGTGCTCGATCACCGGCGTGCCGAGGAACCCGTCGAGGTCTGGGTCCTCGTCGCGGATCCCGAACACCGTTTCGACGGTCTCGTCGGGGTCTATCACCCGTTCGAACTCGACCCGGTGGTCTTTGTACGCCGTCCAGTTCTCGCTTTCGTACTCCGGGTGGAACCCGACGCGGTCCATCGGGAACGACTCGGGAATCCGGTCGACGATCCGCACCCGTACGGGGTCCTCGCGGTGCGAGGAGAGGGAGTACCTCACAGCGGGTACGGGGAACGCGTCGTCCGTGAAGGACTTCTCGACGCGAATCCCGTCTTCGTCGACGGTCGTGGCCGCTTCCGCCGTCCGTTCGCTCATACCCGCACGTCCCGGAGCAAGGGCTTAAATTCCACGGGCCGCGTTTCGTGGTTGATAACCGAAACGCCGCGAAAACGGCCGCTCGACTCCCGATTAGAGGTCGATCCGGTCGCCGATCTCCACGATCTCTAGTCGATTCGGCGCGTCGTAGCTCCGGACGTGGTCGTGAAGCGCGGTCGGGTCCGCGGTCAGTCCCTTCCACATGTCCCAGTGGGTCGGAACCAGCCGATCGAGCCCGAGGTCCGCGGCCGCCTCGGCGATCTCGTTCTCGTCGCTGTACCACTTGGTACGGACCGGTTCCCCCGTCTCCTTGTCCGGAATCGTCCCCGCGGACCCGAACGCCAAGATTCCGAGGTCGATGTCGAACCGCTCGGCGAGCCCGGAAAACGAGGGCGCGGGCTTGCTGTCGCCGGCGTGGAACACGGTGCCGGCGTCGTGTTTGATCAGGTAGCCGACCGGATGCGTCGCGTCCGGGTCGTGGGTCGCGACGACGTGGACGGTGAACTCCCCGATCCGCAGCTCGTCGCCCTCGGTCACTTCGGTGAAGGCGGCCTCGCTCACCGCGTACTCGTCGGTCCATTGCTCCTCCTCGCGCGCGACCGCGAGCGAGTCGTCGGGCGCGACGAGGTCGGCGTCCGTATTCGCCAGAATCGGCGCCTGCGACGGACCGTGGACGTGATCGGTGTGTTCGTGGGTCGCCAGCACCGCGTCCGCGATGTCGACGTCTTCCGGATCGAACGGAATCGGGATCATCCGGACCGTTCGCGGCGGGTCTCCCGTGCCGACGTAGGGATCGATCCAGAGGACCGTCCCCTCGCTCCCCTTGATCGCGAAGCCGTTACAGCCCAGGTACCACAGCGCCACGGTGTCGGGGTCGGCGTCGGCCACCGCGCGCGGCAGCCAGTCACCCCAGTCGGAGTCGACCATAGCTGTCGCTGCGTGAGCGCCGAGGGTAATTATTCCGGAGTCCGGCGAGGTCGAGGAGTATTCTATTGCTATCTTAGCAACAGATAGCTGTTGCGGACGCGACGAATAAACTGAATAGCGCTATACAAAATAACTCCTCCGTGGGAGCGAGGGCTCAGCCGGTCAGTCGTGTGGAATCAACGCTGACAACGAAGTGGGCAGCGGCGTGGACATATTCGTGGGTCGCGTCGTCGAACCGGTTCCGTCGTCCCCGCGAGAACGAACAGGAAGCGCCGGCGAACCTCGGAGGCCGTGAGATGTCCGGCACGTCCGTCGTTGGCTGTCACCGTCCCGCCGTCAGGCTGTGGCGTCATCTGCTTCGCGTACATCTCACCAACGGTCCAACACATCACGATACAGTGTGCGCCGTCCAGCACGCCGAGGAGGACGAAGAGCATGACGTCAATCCGGAGGAGCGACTCGATCACAGTCGTTTTCGGCTGCGTATGAGTTCGCGTCGTCTGTTGTGTTTATCGAACGAGACCGGACAGATATCGAGGACACGTTACTACCGGCTAACAAGGGGTCTTGCTAGGCTGGAGACGTCCTCAAGCATCTGGAGTGTAGCTTGGGGCAACAATTCTTCATAGTGGATGCCTATACGCCAACGATGACGGACGAAATCGACATCCCAACCGAGCCGCGGGCCGCGGTCGACGCGCTGGCGACCCATCTAACCGCGACCGCAGATCGCCCAGTACCGCCAGCGACGAACCGATGGCTCGGGGAGGCTGAAGCCGTCGCCCGCGATGCTACCAGTGACGATCTTGACACGCAAACCAGACAGAAACGGGTTCGGCAGGTTGCTACACTGCTTGAGTCGGCTGACGAAACGGGCGACGTGGTCGCTGACCGCCACATCGAAGCGGCGATCGAGTGCTGTCGAGTCGTTCTCGCTAACGAGTGGATGTGATCCTGTCTGTACGGAATAACTCTCTCCACATATTAAATTCTACTAACTATAGAAACCAAATTAAACTACGCAAAGTTATTCAGTTTCGTTAAAGCAACCATTATAAGTTACTAACGTGTGTTCCAGCGCACCACACTTATATTCGTAGTCTCTGAAGAATACTTTGATGAGTTCAAAACAAGACGATCTCAAAGAGACGAACACCGAGGCCCGCTTCGAATTCAAGAAGGAGGAGAAGTCCGCCTTCAAAAGCGAGAAGGGTCTCACCGAGGAGACGGTCCGCGTCATCTCGGAGGACAAAGACGAGCCGGAGTGGATGTTGGAGCGCCGACTGCGCGCGCTCGAACAGTTCCAGCAGATGCCGATGCCGACCGACTGGCCCGGCCAGCCGGACCTGAGCGAGGTCGACGTCGACGAGATCATCCCGTACATCCGGCCGGACGTCGACGTCCGCGCCGGCGTCGACGACTGGACCGAACTCCCCGACGAGATCAAAGACACCTTCGACAAACTGGGCATCCCCGAGGCCGAGAAGAACGCGCTCTCCGGCGTCGGCGCCCAGTACGAGTCCGAGGTCGTCTACCAGAACATGCAGGAGCGCTGGGAGGAGAAGGGCGTCATCTTCTGTAACATGGACGAGGCCGTCCAGGAGCACGAAGAGCTCGTCCGCGAGCACTTCATGACGAAGTGCGTCCCCCCGAGTGACAACAAGTTCGCGGCGCTTCACGGCGCCATCTGGTCCGGCGGCTCGTTCGTCTACGTCCCCGAAAACACCACCGTCGACATGCCGGTCCAGGCGTACTTCCGGATGAACTCCGAGGGAATGGGCCAGTTCGAGCACACGCTCATCATCGCCGAGGAGGGCTCGGAGGTCCACTACATCGAGGGCTGCTCCGCGCCGAAGTACTCGGCGTTCAACCTCCACTCGGGCGGCGTCGAGGTGTTCGTCGGCGAGGACGCCCACGTCCAGTACTCCACGGTGCAGAACTGGTCGAAGAACACGTACAACCTGAACACCAAGCGCGCCATCGCTGAGAAGGGCGGGCGCATGGAGTGGATCTCGGGGTCGATGGGGTCGAAGGCGACGATGCTGTACCCGTCGACGATCCTGAAGGGCCGCGGCGCCTCCGACAACCACATCACCATCGCCTTCGCCGGCGAGGGCCAGGACATCGACACCGGCGCGAAGGTGTACCACAACGCGCCGGACACCAAGTCCACCGTCGAGTCGAAGTCGATCGCGAAGGACGGCGGCCGCACCAACTACCGCGGGCTCGTCCACATCGCCGACGGCGCCGAGAACTCCTCGACCGCCGTGGAGTGTGACGCGCTGATGTTCGACAACGAGTCGACCTCGGACACGATGCCGTACATGGAGATCAACGAGTCGAAGGTCGACGTCGCCCACGAGGCGACCGTCGGGAAGATCGGCGACGAGGACATCTTCTACCTCCAATCGCGCGGCCTCGACGACGACGACGCGAAACAGATGATCGTCTCCGGGTTCATCGAGCCGATCACGGAGGAACTGCCGATCGAGTACGCCGTCGAGCTGAACCGGCTCGTCGAGCTGGAGATGGAGGGCTCGTTGGGGTAATTCGATGCCGGAGTGCGCCCACTGCGGAGCACACGTCTCCCAGCAGTTTGTGACCGTGTTCGGGTTAGACGGCGGTGACGTAGTCGCTTGCCCGGGGTGTTCCAATAAGGCGAACATCGCAGAGACAGTGCGAGCCCGTCGCTAACAGCGAACTATGGAACACTGCTTCGCGTGTGACACCGACTATGGGTACCTTGGAACGACGCCGCACGAAGGCTCCTGTCCAGCCTGCGGCTCATCGGTCGTTACGCCGGCAGGCGACCTCAATATCGTCGACACAACGACGTGGGAGAGTGCGAACGGGCCCTCGACGATCCACGTGACGGCGGTCGACGCCCGCTCTCGTCGCTTCGAGTTTGTCGTTGCGGCGCGTCGCGGGCGAGGGAAACTCGTCTGTCTCGCGATCGATGGGATGACGGTACCCACTGATACGGTGTGGTCGGTTCCGTCTGCCGTCGCCACGAGAGTGACCGCGCATGGTATCAGAATCAGCGACTCGACACCTGCTCAAGGCGCGTGATGACCAGTACAGGCCAGACACGCGGTCGGTCGCGTCTGCGCTATCCCGGTCACGAGAGTGATGCCACGTGATGAGCGAGCACACTGACGGAGGGCAACCGGACACAGTTTCTCGCAGAGACGGGACCGACAGGGCCTCGTCGAGCGAAACCGGCGACGGACAGTCTGTTACCGACTCCGTTTCGGAGGAGAATAGGGACGGACAGCACAGTCGGACCACGTGTCCGGAGTGTCACGGGCGACTTCGTCGAGCCGATGATGACGTGGATGCGGTCTGTGACGACTGTGGACTCGTCGTTTCAGACGCGACGCTTGATACGAACATCAAACTATACACGCCGAACGGCGCCGGCGGTCAGGACTCTCGCGTCGGGCCATCGAGCACGAACCTCTTACACGATAAGGGGTTGTCAACGATGATCGGGTGGCAAGACACCGATGCGAAGGGGAACGCGCTGTCAGGAGAACGGCGACAACAGATGCGTCGCCTCCGACGGTGGGATGAGCGCTTCCGACGACGCTCATCTGCGGATCGGAATCTCATGCATGCACTCGGTGAGATCAATCGCATGGCTTCCGCGCTTGGCGTGCCCGACAGCACCCGAGAGACAGCAGGCGTCATCTATCGTCGCGCGCTTGCGGACGGACTCGTTACGGGTCGAGCCGTTGAAAGCGTCGCCACTGCGGCGCTGTACGCGGCGAGTCGCATGGACGGTGTGCCGCGCTCTATCGACGAGGTCTCAACAGTGAGCCGCGTCGAACAGATTCGCGTTGAGCGGGCATACCGACACGTCTCACGCGAACTGGGGTTGGAAATTGCCCCGACAGACCCCCGTTCGTTCATCGGACGGATCGCGTCTGACGTGGAGTGTACTGACGCGACAGAGCGAGAGGCACGACGTCTCGCCGGAATAGCGGTTGAAAACGGCGTACACAGCGGGAAACATCCGGTAGGCATCGCCGCGGGAGCACTGTACGCGGCTGCCAAACAGTGCGATGAGTCTCTCCGACAAGCAGATATCGCCCGTGCTGCAGACGTAAGCGAGATGACGATACGGAACCGGTATCCTGAGATTTTGGCCGCAACAGATACCGAGGATGAATAGGCACAGTGAGTAGTTGACTTGTGCTTGAGTAGGTTCGAGTTGGACAGTATCGATCAAGGATTGTTTTGCTCCGTTGGATCGCATAACTGTGTCCGGACCAAGATATCACAAAAGGCGGAAAATCATCTTTCGCCGTCGGCAGCTTAGATCAACTTCCTACGACATCTGCTGTCTTACTTCTCTTCCAAATGTGTGTTTCAGAAGCCCCCGAAAGCGACACAGTGCCGGTCTTGTCTTCACCTAGTCCTAACACACTCTGCGGATTCAATGAAAAATAGAAGGCGAAGCTAGAGTGGGTGTATTACTCCATATATTTAAGTAGAAAATAGAAGGCACCCATCAGATCTATCCTCCGAGATTATGGAGAAAGGCAGTTCCGGGGCTACACGCGCATTGAGATCGGATCGGTGAGAGCCCGACTGCGTAGGTAACGGAAAGGGCGAACCAGTGCGTCCGCGCAGTCGCCGAACGCGAAGCGTCAGCTCACCGCTCGAACGTCGCGGGATCGAAGGGCACTGCTTCCTCCCAGTAGCGTTCGAAGCGGTCGTCGGCCCACGCCCGCACCGCTTCCGCGTCGGTGTGGAGCGAGGCTCGTAACACGCCGTCCGCGTCGCGCACGAGTATCGAGACGGTCCCGTCGGCCACGGTGACGGCGAGCGGGATGTCGGCCCGGCGGACGCGGATCTCGGCGCCGTCCTCGGCGGCCAGATCGCGGAGGCGACTCCAGAGCGCGTCCTCGGCCGCGAGCGCTTCGATGGCGCTCTCCGAGAGGACGGTCTTGAACACCAGCCCGCCGGACTGAACCCGTGACAGCGCGGTCGACAGGCTCTGTTCGTTGAGCGCGTGCGAGAACGCTCGAAGCGTGCCGGCGCGCTCCATCGCGTCAATGACTCGTTGAAGCGGGGCGCTCGGGTGCGTCGGCGTCGGAACCGCGACGGTCGCGTCGGCGAGTTCGCGCAGGTCGAATCCCAACTCCGACTCCGGGAGGTAGCCGACCACGTCCCGCAGCAGGTTCTCGGTCTCGAGTACCGACAGCAGGTCGGCGACGGCGTCGGCGACGAGTTCGCCGGTGGCCGTCGCGACGTACCCGTCGGGGTCGCGTCTGACCCACGACCGGTCGGCGAAGTCCTCCAGAATGCGCCCGAGCGTCGCCTGCGACGCGCCGGTGGTGCGAGCGAGGCTCGCACGGGTGTGCGGCTCCGCCGCCACCAACCGCAACACTTCGACCCGGTTTTTCGAACGGGCGAGGAACTCTATCTCCTCGATCGGCGCGTCCATACCACGCGTAACGGGCGCGACGGGAAACAGACTTCGCTCGCCGCCGCGGTCGCGGCGGGTCGGTTCTCCCCGACGAGAAACCCTTTCACGCCGTGATCGCCTCTCACGACCGCGGTGAGTTTCTCGCTTCGGAATCCTTTCCGAGATCCGTTATACGGCCCGAGACCCTCCGATCTACTGTGATGTCCCCCTCCGAGTGCCCCGAACAGATCAGCGAGAAACCCGTCGCGGTGGCCTAAGCGTGTTCACGCGACGCAGCGGTCTGTTGCTCGCCGTCTCTGCGCTCCTCTTCGGCGGGACGTTCGTCGCCGCGAAGGCCGGCCTCGCACACCTCCCGCCGCTGTTTTTCGTCGCGGTCCGGTTCGACATCGGCGCGGTCGTGCTCGGCGTCTTCGCCGCGACGAAGCTGTCGCGGTCGGACCTGCGGCCGCGGACGGCCGGCGACGTTCTCGGCATACTCGCGACCGGCGTGCTCGTCATCGGACTCACGAACGCGCTGCTGTTCGTCGGGCAACAGTACGTCACCAGCGGCGTGGCCGCCGTCGTGTTCAGCCTGAATCCGATCCTGACGCCGGTGTTCGCCGCACTCCTGCTGTCCGAGGGCCGGCTCTCGGCCCGAGGTGCGGCCGGGACGGTCCTCGGTCTCGTCGGCGTCGGGCTGGTCGCGAATCCCGACCCGTCCGCGCTGGCCGCGGGCGGACTGGGCGTCCCGCTGCTGTTCGGTGCCGCGGTGACCAGCGCGCTCGGCGCCGTGGTGATCCGGCGCGCGAAGGCGACGATGTCAAGCACCGCCCGGACCGTCTGGGGCGTCCCGATAGCGGCCGTCCTCTCGCACGCGCTCAGCCTGTCCGCCGGCGAATCGGTCACCGGCCTCACGCTGCCGCCGGTGGCGCTCGCGGCGCTGCTGTACGTGGGCGTCTGTTCGGGCGCGGTCGCGTACCTCGCCTACTTCGCGCTGATCGACGAGGCGGGCGCGAGTCAGGCCAACCTCCTGTTTTACTTCGTCCCCGTCGTCTCTGCGGTCGCCGGCTGGGCGCTGCTCGGCGAGACGATAGCTCCCCTCTCGCTCGCCGGATTCGCCGTGATATTCGTCGGGTTCCTCCTCGTCAGCGGGGTCCCGCCCGGCGCGTCCGACTCGCTCAAGCGCGCCGTCCGGAACTGGGGCGTGCGGATCGGGTCGTGAGCCGTCCGGCGAGACGCCGCCGACCCGGCCGTTCAGCGATTCCCGGTGTCTCCGACCGAACCACCGCGGTCTCCGTCGTCCGCGCTCGGATCCTGATACGCCGCCTCACTCGTGGGACTGACAGGTGTCTCGCCGGGCGGACGGTCCGTCTCGATTCCCGTCGGCCGGATCGATAACCGACACGAGCGGTCGCGGGGGACGTGAGCGCTCCCCGCGCTGGCTACGGGTTACGCTCTATCGAGCGTGACGTCGGTCGGCGTCTCGGCCGCGAGGTTGTCGCTCACCGGACACCGCTCCTCGACGGCGGCCCTGAACTCGGCGAGCGTCTCGTCCGGGACGGTGTCCGCGAACGCTACGTCGACCGACGCCTCCACGCCCTGGTAGCCAGCACGGGGGTCGTCTGCCTGCCCGAGGTGTTTCCGCGGGTCGAACTCGCCGGCGACCTCGACGTCGACGCCCTCCACTTCGAGGTCGAAGTCGGGCGCGACCGCTCGGACGGTGGCGTTGAGGCAGCCGGTCCACGCGGCGAGCAGGTACTCGACGGGCATCGCGCCCGTGTCGTCGCCGCCCATCGCCTCCGGGTCGTCCATCACCAGGCTGTGGCCGCGAGCCTCCGCGACGAACCTCGACTCGCCGTCACTCGTTCCGCGCACGCGCATCCGCTGTGTCGTGTCCGAATCGCTCATGGCCACACATACCCGCCGAACGCGGTTAAGACGGCCAGTTAGTGGGCTTATGGCCGGTGACGAAGACGCCGGCTTCTCGCTCGCGAGCCGTCGATCGCCGCTGAAGCGGCCGAACAGGCGCTGTCCGGCACTCGAAATCGCTGATCGGCGCCTCGGATACCAGAAAAAACCGCCGCCCAGCGGAGTTCGCCTCGGGGTTGCTCGTGTGACCGAGACGCCGGTCTCGCCGGAGCCACCGGTCGTGACGCGTCTCCGTCCGCTGTCCGACGACCCGCTCCGAGACAGGTTCAAAGGTCCGGGAATCAAGTAGTCGGCATGGGACAGCGGACCCTCGGCGGGGACGACCTGTCCGAGTTACGTCGGCGGTACCGAGCGCTCGTCGAGACGGAACTACCGCGGGCGGCCCGGGCCCGCGGCGACTGGCCGGTCAGCGAGGACCACTGCTTCGCGAGGATCGTTCTCGACGACCTGTTCGACGACGTCTGGTACGACCACGTGGCGGGCCGGCCGGCGTACGAACACCTCTCCGCGTCGGAGCTCCGCGAGGCCGTCGAGACCGCGGAGCGGATGCTCGAAGCGGGGCGACCGCTGGTGGACGAACTGAACCGGCGGTCGCTCGACCGCCGCGAGGCGGACCCGTAGTCGCGGGACCGAGAGATCCGACCCCGGCCCGCCCGGGGCCGGTTCGCTCCGTCGAGACGACCGGCCGCTGGATCGATCGGTATCGGTATGTGTGAACCGACGCGACGGTCTATGAGATGGAACCGACTGGCCTAGGGTTCCGGTCGTACAAGCCGCCGGACGACGACGCGATCTGGGAACTCCACCGGTGGGCGATGCGCGAGACCGGCGTCGACCCAGACGACGTCCCCGGGACGGACGACCTCCGGTCCGTCAGATCGTCGTACCTCGATTCCGGCGGGGCGTTCGTCGTCGGCGTCGCCGACTCGTCGCCGGAAGAGGACGCGGGAGCGGCCGCGCCGGCGGACTGGGCCGGCGAGACGGCGGGTGAGGCGCTGACCACGCACGACGGCGTCGTCGTCGCGATGGGCGGCTTCCTGCCCAACGGCGAGGGCCACGCGGACGAGCGCGACCGCCCCGGGGCGGCGGAGCTCCACCGGATGCGAGTCGCGCCGCCGTGCCAGCGACGAGGAATCGGTCGGGCCCTCATCGGAGAGTTGGAGCGCCGCGCGGCGGCCGCCGAGTTCGAGTCGCTGCTGGCGACGACGTCGACGCGGCAGTCGGCGGCCACCTCGTTTTATCCCGACAACGGGTACGAGGAGGTCGGCCGCTCCACGGCCGGGGCGTACGAACTCGTCCACTACGAGAAACGGCTGTGAGGCGGCTGGGGGTGACGGGCCGCTAGCTCCGGGGCGGTCTCAGTCCCCGAGGTCGAAGTGCTCGGCCGCCGTCTGCATGTCCTTGTCCCCGCGGCCACAGAGGTTGACCAATATCGTGTCGTGCCGGTCGGCCTCGGCGAGCTTGGCGGCGAGCGCGAGCGCGTGCGCCGGTTCCAGCGCCGGGATGATGCCCTCGGCCTCGCTCAGTTCGCGGAAGGCGGCCAGCGCCTCCTCGTCGGAGACGGCGTGGTACTCGGCGCGCCCCATCTCCTGGAGCGCGGCGTGCTCCGGGCCGATCGCCGGGTAGTCGAGCCCCGCCGATATCGAGTGGTTGCGGGTGTCCTCGCCGATGGTCTTCGTCTTCATCCCCTGGAAGATCTGCGGCTCGTCCTGCGCCGTGCGGGACAGCGGGGCGGAGTGGTTCGACTCGTCTTTGCCGCCCGGCTCGGCCCCGTAGAAGGCCACGTCGTCGTCTTTGAACGCGTGCCAGAGGCCGATCGAGTTCGAACCGCCGCCGACGCAGGCGACGCAGGCGTCGGGGAGGTCGCCGTGGAGCTCCTGAATCTGTTCGCGCGCCTCCTCGCCGATGACGGACTGGAACTCGCGCACCATCCGGGGGAACGGGTCGGGACCGACGACGCTCCCGACGAGGTAATGCGTCGAGTCGACGTTCTCGGCGAAGTCCTCCAGCGCGGCGTCGACGGCCTCGGCGAGCCCCTCGTTCCCGCGGTCGACCGGCTCGACGTCGGCGCCCATCAGCCGCATCCGGAACACGTTCATCTCCTGTCGCCGCATGTCGTGCCGGCCCATGTAGACGGTCGTCTCCATGTCCAGCAGCGCGCCGACCATCGCCGTCGCCGTGCCGTGTTGCCCGGCGCCCGTCTCGGCGATGAGCCGCTCTTTGCCCGCCCGTTTGGCCAACAGTCCCTGCCCGAGCGTGTTGTTGAGCTTGTGGGCGCCGCCGTGGAGCAGGTCCTCGTGTTTCAGGTAAATGTCGGCGCCGTACCGCTCGCTCAGCGTTTCCGCGTGGAACACCGGCGTCGGGCGTCCCGCGAAGTGTTCCAACAGGTCGCGGAACTCGGCCATGAACTCCGGATCCGAGACCGCGGCCTCATAGGCCGCCGCTAACTCGTCCAGCGGCTCTTCGAGCGGTTCCGGAACGTGTCGACCACCGAACTCACCGAACTCACCGGGTGTCGCCATATTCGATACAGACGCGTGAATAATAAAAAAACGCGGTGACCCCGTGGCGGTGGGGCGACCGCGAGCGCGACGACCGTGAACTTCTTGAGAGCCGAGCGGGTCCACGTGATCTGTCACCACGTATGTCGACGCGCCTCACCGACTCGGTCTCGGCCGGGCTCGCAGCGGCGGCCGTCTGGCTGAGCGGGCGACGGAGCGGGCGCACGCCGCGTACGCTGTTGCGTCCCGCTCCGTTCGCCGTCGGCGTCGCGAGCGCGATCGGCGTCGAAATCGCCTTCGCCCGGTGGCCGGAGCGCCTGGGACGGCTGTGGCGGCGGCCGGCGGTTCGCGTCGCCTCGCCGCTCGCGCTCGTCGTCGGGACGCTCCTCTTAGACCGTCGCGGCCCCGGGACGGCCCACCCGTTGACGCTCGGCGGGCTGGCGGGGTATTTCGGGCTGCTGGTCGGGATACTGTCTGGTCTCGTGCCGGAGCCGAGGACGTGGTTCTCGGACGGGTTCCGCCCCTATTCGAGGGCGAGGTCGGACGGCGACCAGCGCGCCGAGCCGAACGCTCGCTCGGAGCCGAGCGCTCGCCGACGCGTCGCTCCGTCGGTTGCGGCCGTCGCTGAGTCCGCTGTCCGGTCGCTGACGGCGATCAGCTCAAGGGCGGTCGCGCACGTCGGTGCTCGTGTCGACACTGATCCGTAGCTTGTCGGTCCCCCGGATCCACTCGAGGTAGCCGTCGAGGCGGTCGGCGGAACGGAGCGCGTCGATCGTGTCGTAATCGGCCCTGAGCTCCGCGTTCGTGAAGACGGCGTGGACCTGATCGTGACACGGCCGACAGAGCAGTACCGTCGGGCTCGTGGCGCGCTCCTCCGGCCGCAGGTGGTGTTCTTGAACGACCTGCGGGTCCGGGATCCGCTCGTCGCGGACGACGCGTCGACAGAGGGCACACGTCGTGGGCACGGACGCGGCTAGGGGTTCGGCGCGGATAACTGCTGCCCGCGGCCGGCGGCGAAAACACCGCTCAGTTCATGCTCCGACCGGGGAAAGACGGGCCGTAGAACTGGCCGTGGAACCCGTACGGAAGTCGGTGCGGGAGCCGTGCCCGTCCGCGTTCGCTGAGGGTCTCGGCGTCGAGACACACGAGGTCCGAACGGTTCGCGTCAGGCTTGAGCACCACCGAGAGCAACACGCCGTCGTCCTCGCCGGCCGAGTCGGGGGCCGGCACGAACAGCGGTTCGCCCGGGTGCGCGCCCGTCTCGCGCCAGCGGCGGACCGTGCCGCGCTCGACGTCGACCTTCGTGACGTCCGTCGGCAGGCTCGACCCCCCGTCCGTCTCCGCGAGGTAGACGTACCGGTGCGGCTCGCCGTTCACGGCTCGGTAGTTGATGACTGGGAACTCGACCGGTCCGCGGTGGAGCCGCTCGCGCTCGGCGTCGCCGCCGTCGAGGGGGAGCGTGTAGCGGTAGAGGTCGCCCCTCGGTAGGTCCGGATCGCCGCTCCGTAGGTTCGACAGTTCGAGCCCGGAGACGGCGCGCTCGTCCTCGAACGCGACGAGGTCGACGACGACCTCGCCGTCGCGCTCGTAGGCGTTCGCGTGGTGGTAGACGAACGCCGGAGGTGCCGTCACCGTCGCCTCGCGGGCGCCCGTCTCGCGGTCGAGGACGAGGAAGCGAAGCGGGGCGTCTAAGGCTTCGAACGCGTCGAGGAACGTCTCCTTGGTCACTGCGCCGCGCAGGAGGCGAGCCGTGTCGAGTCCGAACGCGTTCACCGTGACTACGGCGTACCGCTCGGTCAGCGCGAACGAGTGGATGTACGGTGCCGCCTCGAACCGGAGCCGCGTCAGGGGAGTCGGTTCGCCGCCGTCACCGGGCCGACGGAACAGCGTGTAGACGGTCTCGCGACCGTAGGAGACGCCGAGGTTGTAGAACGCGTCCTCCTCGCGGTCGTAGTGGACGTGCGCGAGCGTGAGGTCGCTGTCGAGCCCCGCCGTGAGGTCCGTGCGGCCGGTCGTCTCGAGCGTGTCGAGGTCGATCGTCAGCGCGGTCGGGGACTCGGTGACGGCGGCGACCTCGTCGCCCAGGCGCTGGACGCCGATGACGGGGTTGTCGGGGAACGTCCCGTCGAGGACCTGTCGGAGTCGCGTCCAGACGGGCCGGTCCGGCGGCGTCCCGGGGAACGGCGTGCGGACGCCGCCGCCGTCCTCCGCGAACTCGTAGTCGCGACTACGAACGAACCGGTTCGCGTACGTCACGTCGCCGTCGTCGATCCGGAACCGGCGTATCATCGCCAGCGGGTCGAACCAGTGGCGCAGCGACGTGTCGCCGGCCTCGAACCGCCCCGGACCGTTGCCGACGAGGTCACCGGTGAGCCAGTCCGGGAACGAGCCGTCGACCGGTAATCGGGCGTCGTCGACCTCCTCGCGCTGCGTGCGGAAGCCCGCTCGGTAATCGTCAGGCGTGGTCACACCTGACAATACGCCCGAGACGCCCTAGTAGCATCGGTGCTGCTCCCGGACTCCGACACTTCCCGCGTCGTCGCGGAGCGCTCGCACCGGCGCGAGCGACGTCGAGACGGCTGGAGAGAGAACGAGTTACCGGTCCGACAGCCGCCCGGGCGTCCACTCCGCGCCGTCGAGTTCGCGGTGCGTGAACGGGGCCGCGTCCTCGCCGCTGTAGCTCGCGACGAGGTGGCCGTCGCCCTCGAGGTAGTACTTGTAGGTCGTGAGTCCCGCCAGACCGACCGGACCGCGGGCGTGGATCTTGCCCGTCGAGATGCCGACCTCCGCGCCCAGCCCGTACCGGTAGCCGTCGGCGAACCGGGTCGAGGCGTTGTGGAAGACGCTCGCGGCGTCGACGCCGGTCATGAACGTCTCGGCCGTGTCGGAGTCCTCGGTGAGGATCGACTCGGTGTGTTTCGAGCCGTGCTCGTTGACGTGCTCGACCGCGTCGTACACGTCGTCGACGACCGTGATCGACAGTTCGAGGTCCCCGTACTCCGTGTCCCAGTCGTCGGCGGTCGCGGGGTCGACGTCGACGACCTCGCGGGTGCGCTCGTCGCCGCGCAGTTCGACCCCGGCCGCCTCGTAGCGGTCGACGATCTCTGGGAGGAACTCGGCGGCGACCGACTCGTTCACGAGCAGCGTCTCGACCGCGTTACACACCGCCGGATACTGGACCTTCGCGTCGAAGGCCACGTCCGCCGCCGTCTCCAGGTCGGCGTCCGCGTCGACGTACACGTGACAGATCCCCTCGGTGTGACCGAGGACCGGAATCTGCGTGTTCTCCTGGATGTAGGAGACGAACTCCGAGGAGCCGCGCGGCATGACCAGATCGACTCGGTCGTCGAGTTCGAGCAGCCGGTCGACCTCCTCGTGGGCCTCGATGTGCGCGGCCCAGCCGTCGGGCAGGTCGGCGGTCGCATCGACGATGGCCTCGTACAGGGCTCGGTTCGACTCGCTGGCCTCGCTGCCGCCCTTGAGGACGACCGCGTTGCCGGACTTCAGGGCGAGCGCGGCGATCTGGACCAGGGCGTCCGGCCGCGACTCGAAGACGGTCGCGACGACGCCGATCGGTACCGACACGCGGTACAGCTCCAGGTCCTCGTCGAGTTCGCGCGCCGCGAGCGTCTCGCCGAGGGGGTCGTCCTGTTCGGCGACCGACTCGACCATCGACGCGATCGACTCGACCTTCGTCTCGTCGAGCTTCAGGCGGTCGACTAGGGCCTGCGTGTACTCGCCGTCGGCGAGCATCGCCTCGGCCGCCTCGACGTCGGTGGCGTTCGCCGCCAGGATCGC
Organism: Halorubrum ejinorense; assembly: GCF_039522565.1. Taxonomy (GTDB): domain Archaea; phylum Halobacteriota; class Halobacteria; order Halobacteriales; family Haloferacaceae; genus Halorubrum; species Halorubrum ejinorense. Next base: position 252,384 of record NZ_BAAADQ010000002.1, read on the forward strand.
TTCCTCCCGCTCGCGGATCGCGTCGGCGATCGACCGGAGCATCTCGTTCCGGGTCGCTTCGTCGACGTTCGCGAGCCGCAGGGCGGCGCGCTCCGCCCGCCGCGCCAGTTCGTCGGTGCCTCGTTCGAGGTCGGTGTCGGTCTCACTCATCGTCGTCACCCGTCTGGGGCACGAATAGCGTGCCCGTCGGCTTACCCGCTGCGATCCGCGCTAACACGTCGCGCTCCGCCGACCCGGCGATGATCGCAGGGATGCCGTGGCGGCTCACGTCGTGGGCGCCCTCGACTTTCGTTCGAATCCCGCCGAAGTCGGTCTCGGTGCCGTCCCCGACGATCTCCCGTAAGCGGTCGTAGCCGTCGTCGACCGCTTCGATCAGCTCCGCGTCGGCGTCGCGCTTCGGATTCCCGGTGTAGACGCCGTCGACGTCGGTGAGCGTCACGAGGAGGTCGGCGTCGAGCCCGATGGCGACCGACGCCGACAGCATGTCGTTGTCGCCGATCCGCAGCTCGTCGGTCGCCACGGCGTCGTTCTCGTTGACGACCGGGACGACGCCCCACGACAGCAGCGTCTCGACGGTGTTGGTGAAGTTGTCGAACCGCTCGGGGGCGTCGAGGTCGGTCCCGGTCACGAGGATCTGTGCCACGTCCTGGTCGAACCGCTCGAAGCTCTGCGTGTAGTGGCGCATCAGGAGCCCCTGACCGACCGTCGAGAGGGCCTGACTCTCCGCGATGGAGTCGACGCCGTCGCGCGACTCCGGCCCCACGTCGAGCCGCCCCGTCCCGGCGCCGACCGCCCCCGACGAGACCAACACGACCTCCGTTCCCCGCTCGCGGAGGTCCATCACGTCGGCGACGAGTTTGTCCAGCTTCACGCGGTCGAGCCGCGAGTCCGCGTCGGTCAGCGAGTTCGTCCCGGCCTTGACGATCACCCGGTCGGCGGCCGCCGCCCGCTCCCGAGCGGTCGCGACCCCCTCGGGGTCCGCCGACCCGACGCGTTCGACGCTCACGTCTTCAGCCATCGTCGAACGCCTCGGCGAGTTCGCGGGACCGGCGCTCGGCCGCCGCGACGGCGGCCTCGACCGCCGCGTCCGCGTCGCTGTCCCACAGCACGTCCATCCCCTCTATCGTCGTCCCGTTCGGCGAGCAGACCGCGTCGATCAGCTCGTCGACGCTCCGGTCGTCTCGCAGCACGGTCTCCGCGGCGCCCTTGAACGTCTGGGCGGCGAGCGTCTCCGCCTGCTCCGGGTCGAGCCCGCCGTCGATCCCGCCCTGTTTCATCGCGTCGATCAGGTAGAAGGCGAAGGCGGGGCCGCTGCCGTTGACCGCCGTCGAGACGTGCATCAGCGACTCGTCGACCTCGACGAACTCGCCGACGTCGTCGAGCATCGCCCGGACCTCGTCGGTGAGGCCGACGTTCGTCGCGGCCGCGGCCATGTCACCCGTCTCGGCCGCGAGGTTGGGCATGATCCGGACGACGGACGCGTCGGTCCGGTCGGCGACGAACTCGCGGGGGAGCCCAGCGGCCAGCGTCACGATCTGCTGGTCGGCCCGGAGGTCGAGGTCGTCGAGCACGGCCGGTGCCACGTCGGGCTTCACCGCGAGGACGACGATGTCCGCGTCGCGCGCGACCGCCACGTCGTCGGTCGTCTCGTCGGCCGCGTCCTCGACCGCGGCGAGCGCCTCGGGGTCGAGGTCGATCGCCGTGAGGTGATACCCCTCCGCGCGGGCGAGCCCCTTGAGCAGGGCCCCGCCCATGTTCCCACAACCGATTACGCTGACTCGAGTCATTTGCCTCTACGGAGACGGTAGCCCGACATACCAACTGCGGTTTTCGCAAATTTCCGATCGGCGCCGTTAGACGACCGTTCCGCGTCTCCTACGCCAACTCCGCGTACAGCGACCGGTACCGCTCCGCGATCGAATCGAGCGAGAACGCCTCGCTGCGCGCGGCGGCGTTCGCGCCGAGTTCCGCTCGCCGGTCGGCGTCGCGCAGTTCGTCGATGGCCGCGACGAACCCGTCCACGTCGTCGCCCGGCCCGTCGTCGACGCCACTGGCGTCGTTGTCCACGTCGTCGCCCGGCCCGTCGTCCCCGCCGCCCACTTTCAGGCAGTCCTCGCCGTCTTCGAGCCACGAGAACGTCTCGATGTCGCGGACGACGACCGGTTTCCCGGCCGCCATCGCCTCCAGCAACGCGATGCCCTCGTTCTCTTCGTGGGTCGGGAAACAGAACACGTCGCCCGCGGCGTACGCGCCCCGGACGTCGTCGACGAACCCGGTGAACGTACAGTTCTTCGGCGCTTCGTCGACGAGTCGCCTCGTCTCTCGACCCTTCAGCGAGCGGTCCATGTGGCCGAACCAGACGAAGTCGACGTCGGGCATCCGGTGGGCGGTCTCGACGAACGTCTCCAACCCCTTGCGCTTGATGACGTGGCCGACGAGGAACACCGTCGGCGGGGAGAGGTCGTAGCGCTCGCGGTACTCGGCTTCGAGCGACTCGAACCCCGCCAGCTTCTCGCGGTCGACGCCGTTCGAGACGACCGTCGTCGGCACGTCCGCGTACCCGCGGATGAGGTCCTGATTGTACTCGGAGGGACAGACGAGCAGGTCGGCGAGCCCGTACGCGCGCCGGAGGTACGGCTTCAGCGGTTTCGCGAGGGCGTTGGTAAAGCGGAAGCTGTCACCGAAGTCCTCGGCGGTGACGTGGGTGTGCGCCACGACGGGCACGCCGGCCTGCCGGGCGCGGCGCGCGTGCCAGACCGATCGCGGGCCCATCACGTTGAGGTGGAGGACGTCGGCGTCGAGGGTCGGCTCCGTCGTGTACTCGACCCCCACCCGGTCGAGCATCTTCCGCTGGTGGTCGACGGAGGCGGCGATGCCGCCGGTGACGTGCTCCTCGAACTCGAAGTAGTGGCTGACCTTCATCGGCGGAGGCGGGTGCGAGCGTGTCCGGGCCGCGCGCTTACTCGACTTCCAGCCACGGGACCTCCATCAGCGCGGGGATGTACGTCTCGATGTGGTGTTCCCAGACGCCCTCCTCGCCGAACGCCTCGCCGTGGTCGGCGGTGACGACCACGTCGCCGTCGAGCTCCTCGACGAGCTCCGACACGCTCTCTAAGGCAATTCGGAGGTTCTCCTCGTACATGCTCAGGGCCGTGACGCGGGTGCCGTCCTTCACGAGGTCCTTCGGGTCGAGTTCGAGCCAGAGTCCCGCCTTCTGGGCGAACTCGCTGTCGTCCAGTCGGCTCTCGATCTTCGGCCGAACCGTGTCGCTGAGCGAGGAGAGCAGCCCGCCGTCGTCGTCGCTTCCGCCGTCCTCCTCTCCCTGCTCTCTGATCCCCTTCTGGATCTGCTTGAGCTTCTGGCCCTTCCCGCGAGAGAGGTAGGGCGCGTGCGGTTGCATGTAGTGGAGGACGGTGCGGTCGGCGCGCTCGACGGCGTCCTGATTGCGGTGGAACGCGTCCGCGAGCCCCTCCGGCGGGACGGTCCCGAGGTCGTCGTCCCAGTCGCTCTTCCAGACGTCGTGGATGTCGCTGATGTGCTCGGAGGCCGTCCACTCGTAGTCGCAGCTCGCGCCCCACTTCAGCTCGTTCAGCGGGATCCCGAGGTCGTTGATGAAGGGGTTCCCGGAGAAGTACGCGATGTCGTGGTCGCCGGTGAACGTGCGGTAGGCCCACTCCGGCGTCGAGGAGCCGACGCTCTTCCGCTTTTCGAGCGTCCCGTCGAGGTACTCGTCGTACACGTCGGCGAACACGTCGTACCGGCACGCGTCGAGCACCAGACAGTAATCCCACTCCGACTCGAGGAACCGCTGATCTTCCATTAGGTGGGCCGTCGGCCCGCCGGTACGTATGTATTCTCATTCGGTTTCCGCGTGCGCGGCGGGCACGACCGACCGAACCCACCGGACCGGATCGCCCCGTCCCGCCGGCGCGAAGCAGACGTTTCAAGTTCGCTACCGCGTCACCACGTCTATGGAAGGCCCACAGCGGCGGGCGCTGATCCTCGGCGGCGCCGGGGCGGTGGCGCTCCTCGCCCTGCTCTTCGTCGTCGTCGGGGTCGATCGGGTCGTCGACGCGCTCGCGGCCGCGGACCCGCCCCTCGTCGTCGCGACCGCCGGACTCGGGCTCTGCTGGCTCGCCGCGTGGAGCCTCATGCTGCGCGCCGTGTTGGGCGCGCTCGACGTCCCCATGTCGCCCTGGACCGCGTTCCTCGTCTACAGCGGGGCGGCCTTCGCGAACAACGTCACCCCGTTCGGACAGGCGGGCGGCGAGCCGGTCGCCGCCGCGCTCATCTCGAAGGTGGGCGAGGCGCGCTACGAGACGGGGCTCGTCGGTATCGCGAGCGTCGACGTGCTCAACGTGGTCCCCTCGGTGTCGCTCGTGTTCCTCGGCGTCGGGTCGTACGCGGCCACCACGGCCGTGGGCGACCGCGTCGTCGTCGCCGTCGCGAGCGCGGTCGCGCTGATCGCCGCGATCGTGACGACCATCGCCGTCGTCTGGCGCTACCGCGTGGCGGTCGTCGACCGCGTTCCCGGCGCCGTCGGTCCCCTGCTCGGGCGCCTCGACCGGTTCGACGCCGAGACGATCGAGGCCGGCCTCGCCGACCGGCTGGGGAACTTCTTCGCCGACATCGAGCGCGTCGGCACCGACAGGCGGCGACTCGTCGGGATCGTCGCGCTGTCGCTGGTCGGCTGGCTCTTTCAGGCGGCCGCGCTCACGGTCGCGTTCGCCGCGATCGGCCACCCGATCTCCCCGCTAATCGCAGTGTTCGTCGTCCCGCTGTCGTACGTCGCGGGCGCGACGCCGCTCCCCGGCGGGCTCGGCGGCATCGAGGCCGCGCTCGTCGGCCTGCTCGTCCCGACGACCGGCGTCGCCGCCTCGTCGATCACCGCCGCCGTCTTAGTCTTCCGCGGCGCCGTCTACTGGATCCCGATGGTCATCGGGGGCGCGTCGGCGTCGGCGCTGGGCGTCAAGGCTTTCGAGTAGCGCGCAGAGCGTCTCGGTATCAGATGCGATCCCTATTGCTGAGTACGTAACCGAGCAAGATGATGAGTGCCGTCCCCAGATACGTCTCGACGAAAACTACTGCCTCCGTGAGCGCGCCGAAGACGATCCCGGCTACCTGCGGCGGATGGGGCGGCGATGTGACTAGCGTAACCACGCTGTAGTAAACACTTCCGCCCTCCCAGCCGCCGCCAACGGTCGGAACGACGGCGTACCAAGCGGTCGTCAGGGCAAACAACAGCGCCGTCAGTCCGAGGACTCGGGAGGCTCTGGTTCCGTACCCGGTCAATAGCCTGGATAGTGTCATCCCGACCCAAGCGACCAGCTGCCGACGATGGAATGCCTCCATCGTCCGTGCCTTTTTCTCCGAAAAACGGGCGCTGCGGGCGAGTCGGTCGATCCCCTTATCGCTGAACACTGACTTAAGATGGTGGTACGCTTTCGCAAGCGCGTCATAATGATCAGCGTCGTCAAGAGCCGGCGGCACGCCCCCGACGACGGCCTCACGGTCGATATCCGCGTCGTCAACGCTGACTCCACGGATGTCCGCTCGCAAGAGGTCGGCGCCTCGTAGGTTCGTCGTGGAGAAGTCAACCCCCCGCAGGTCCGCTTCGGCGAACCTAGTCTGTTTAAAACGTGTCCCCGACGGATCGGTACCGGATAAGTCCGCCCTAGACAGGTCTGCCTGACTGAAATTGGCTTCCGACAGGGTCGCACCACCGAACGTGGCTTCGGACAGGTCCGAGTCGATGAGAGACGCCCCAGAGAGATCAGCGTCGCCGAACTCTGCGCTCCCCGCGTCGGCTCGGATCACCCTCGCCTCTTGGAGCTCAGCTTCAAGCAAGTGTGCTTCTGAGAGGTCGGTGTAAAACATTCTGGCGTACGAAAGGTTCGCTCCAAAGAGATCGGCTTCCGACAGAACCGACCTGTTGAGCCGCGTTCGTTTTAAAATCGCCTCCGGTAGAAAAGCACCGTCAAGATTCGCCGAAGACAGATCGGCGTCGCTGAGGTCAGCTCCGGGCAGGTCAGCACCTTGTAATTCCGTCTTCGTGAGGTCGACTCCCGACAGGTTTGCCCCGGATAGGTCAGCGAAGGACAGATCCGCTTCGGAGAGAGATACCTCCTCGAGTTCCGCGTTCGAAAGGTCGCTCTCTCGCAACGCCACCTTGTCGAGGTTGACAGAGTCCTGAAGTTCGACGCCGGACATACACGCGCCGTCGAGTAGCACTTCGAACCGAGCGCTCTCTACCGTCTCGGGAAACCTGATCCGGCTCGTTCGGCCGTCTATCGACCCCGCCTCTACATCGGTCGTATGCCATACACACCGCGCCGCTTCTGTCGACGCCGTCTCCCTCCAACAGCAACTCTGCTGGTCCGGCGGCGTCCCTACTTCGTGGTCCTCTGGCCATGTGTACCCACACCGATCTATCGGCGGACCGGCCATAGTGAATATTAATGATCATTCGACAACAGCTTTTCGCAGCAACAACTTCCGTACCGCCCTCAGAAGAACAGCCACAACACGAGCAGCGCGTACAGCGTCACGAGGGAGATTACCGTCAGGCGGATGAGGATGTTGACGCTGAACACGAGTCCGTTGTAGTCGTTCTTGAGGAGCTTCACCGGCCCCGTCCGGCGGCTCGCGAGCCCGACGGTCGCGGGGGCGACGTCGTCGACGGCGCGGTCGATCGCGCGTTCGATGGCGTCGGTGTCTGACTCGCGCATGTTCGCCAGTTCGTGGATCGAGGCGTGGGTGTCCGTCGAGAAGGGGATCACCGCGTCGAACTCGTCGCGGTAGCGGTCGGCGGTCGCGCGCACGTCGGGCGTGAGCCCGTTCGTGTCGACGCCGATCCACAGCGTCTCCTCGCCGTCGACCGACTCGACGAACGCCAGCGCGTGCTGGTCCGCGTCCGCCAGCGCGAAGCCGGCGGCGTAGTCGCCGAGCGGGGCGTCAGCGAGCGTGTCGCGGAAGTCGTCGAACGCGCGCTTCAGCCGGTCCGCCCGGTCCGTGCCGTACTGGATCTCCACGTCGGGACCGTTCTGGATGTCGTGTCTGTGCTGGTCGACGAGGAGCACCTCGTCGTGGTCGACGTCGCGCATGAACACCCCGGTGTCGTAGTCGTCTATCCCCTCACCGTGGAGGACGATCACTTCCTTGTCGCCGATCCGACGCCCGTGGAATCGGATGTCCGCGTACCCCTCACGCTCGCCGTACGACTCGGTCACGAGCCGCGAGGCGCGGTCGGTGCGGTCCGGCTCCGCGACCGCGTCGAGGATCCGCTCCGCGTCCGCCGGGTTCGAGAGGTCCTCCTTGTGCGTACACGGGACGTGAAAGAAGAAGCCGGCCGAGCCCTCCGGCGGGTCCGCGCCGACGCGGTCGCCGCCGTCGCCGCCGTCGCCGCGCCTGCCGTCGTCTCCGCCGCCGTCGCTCCGCTCGCCGCGGTCGGCGTTCAGCGCGTCGATCACGTTTCCGCTCAACTGCCCCCCGCCGAACCCGCCGAGGGGACCGGGGTGGACCCACGGCGCGGCGAGCGTGAGCCGGTCGCCGTTGTCGACGGCGAACGTCTCCACGAACGGGCGGGCCTCGACGCCGAGGTCGAGCGATTCACGGTCGTTCCGGAGGAGGCCGGAGGTGAGTTCGAACGCGGAGACGTCGGTGTTGCTCTTGATGAGGTAGTCGACGACGACGAGGACCAAGACGAGAAAGCCCGCGGCGATGAGCAGCGAGGCGAACGCGAACACGTGTCGGTACGTCGTGAAACCGAAGTCGCTGCCGCCCAGCGCGTAGAACGCGCCGATCAGGGCGGCCGGCTCGACGAGCGACAGGAGGAGGATCCGGTCGGAGCGGTCGATGCCCGTCGAGACGACGAGGACGAGGATGTTGATCAGGTACAGCGTGATGAAGCTGAGCCAGATGATACTCCAGGCGTTCCCGACGTTGTTCGCGCCCGAGAGCACGAGCGCGTACACGAACAGGACGGACTGCGAGGTGAGCGCGAGGAAGTAGCTCCACGACCGCGGGTAGCCGTCGAGGACGCGCGGGAACAGTTCCGCGGCGACGGCGAAGGGGAGCAGGAAGATGAGCACCGCCACCGGAACGATCCGGGAGGGGTCCGGCGCGAACGGGGTGAAGAGCCAGATCGACGCGAACGTCGCGAGCCCGTACACCCCGCTGAGGCCGACGAGCGCCGCCGCCTGAACCCGTACCCCCGGGACGGAGAACACGAGCCGCTGGAAGGCGTCGACGTTGTCCGCGCCCATCTAGGCGGTCACCCCGTAGATCGATTCGAGCTCGTCTATCGTCTGTGACACGGAGAACCGCTCGACCGCGCTGCGAGTGTCCCTGTCGCGGTCGAGGCAGTCTCGGACCGCGCGCTCCATGTCGTCGAGGTCGTCCAGCGCGAAACGGGCCCCGTTCTCGGGGCCGATCGTCTCGTCGAACGGCGCGACGTCCGCGGCGGCGACGGGGGTGCCGCAGGCGTTCGCTTCCAGCGTCGAGAGGCCGAGGGTGTCGCAGGTCGACGCCGTGACGAAGACGTCGAGGGCGGCGTAGAAGTCGGGGAGGTCCGCTCGCGGCAGGAAGTCGTGGAACCGGACGTTCGCGGGCGCGTCGGCCTCCAACTCCGCGCGGACGGGCCCCTCCCCGACGAGTTCGAACCGGAGCTCCGGCAGTCGCTCCGCGAGCCGAAGGATCTCGTCGACGTTCTTCTTGCGGGTCATCCGGCCGCTGTACCCGACCACCGGGGCGTCGGCCGCCGTCGGGCCGCCGTCGGTCGCGAGCGCGTCGACGCGGGCGTTCCGTCGGGGCCGGAACCGGTCCATCTCGATGCCGACCGGCAGTCGGTACGGCTCCACGTCGCGGCGGATCCGAGAGGTCGAGGCCGTGACGCAGTCGAACGCGTTCAGAAAGCGGTTCTCGTAGGCGACGTACGCCTTGCCGGCGAGCGAGGCGAGCCGCTCGGACTTGAGGCCCTGAATGAAGTAGTCCTCGATCGGCGTGTGGTGGGTGTACACCGACGTGGCACCGTGCCGCTTCGCGTACCGGATCCCCATCAGGCCCGTCGAGGCCGGCCCGTGACAGTGGACGACGTCGAGGTCCGGCAGCGACGACAGGCGGCTGTAGGTCGGGAAGCGGTACTGGCGGTAGAATGGGTTCGGCAGCGACGGGACCGGTATCTCGTGATCGTCCGGGTCGTGGCTGCTCGCGGGGTACACGACGTACACGTCGTGGCCCCGCGCCTCGAGGCGCTCCCGCCACGCCTGAATGGTGTACGTGACGCCGTCGATCCCGGGAAAGTAGCTGTCGGTGAAGAAGCCGATTTTCATGATGGCGTCTGGTGGTGGAGGGGTCGCGGTCGGCCGCGCTCGTCGCGGCGGACTCGGAGTGGAGGGAACGCGCCGGTGAGGGCCGTCGAAGGGGCCGTTGCCGGGGTCGGCGCGTCGACCGATAGTGCCGATACCACAGTTGATCGCGGGTTCTCCACCGGACCGCTTCAACATTTTCATTTCCCGAGACGACCGGTTCGCCGGCGGGCGCACCGACCGCGACCCGCCCGCTTAATCGTCGGGCGCCCGAACCGACCCCCATGATCACGACCGACCGAATGGCGGCCGTCGACGCCAACGCGGCCGCGCTCGGCGTGCCCCGCAAACAGTTGATGGAGTCGTCCGGCAACGCCGTCGCCAGCGAGGTTCGAGCCGTCGCGGACCCGGGCGCGGCCGTTGCGCTGGTCTGCGGCCGCGGGAACAACGGCGGCGACGCGCTCGTCGCGGCGCGGTTCCTGTCGGCGTACGACGTCACCGTCCACCTGCTCGGGCGACCGGAGACGATCCGGACCGACATCGCCCGGGAGAACTGGGACGCGCTCGCGAGCGCCGAGATACCGACCGAGGCCGTCACCGACGCGAGCGAGTTCGACGTGACCGATCCCGGCGGTCGCGACCCCGAGGTCGTCGTCGACGCGATGCTCGGGTCCGGCGTCTCCGGCGGGCTCCGCGAGCCGGAACGCACGGCGGCGACCGCGATCAACGCCACCGACGCGACGGTGATAGCGGTCGACGTTCCCTCCGGTATCGACGCCGACACGGGCGACCCGACGGGGGAGGGCGATTCGGTCGCCGTCGACGCCGACCGCGTGGTGACGTTCCACGACGAGAAGCCGGGGCTGGCCGCGCTCGACGCCGCCGTCACGGTCGCGGACATCGGCATCCCGGCCGCGGCCGAGCGGTTCACCGGGCCCGGCGACCTCCTCGGTCTGGACCGCGACCCCGACTCGCACAAGGGGGACAACGGCGAGGTGCTCGTCGTCGGCGGCGGGCCGTACACCGGTGCGCCGACCCTCTCGGCGCTCGCCGCCCTCCGAGCGGGCGCGGACCTCGTCCGCGTGGCGTGCCCCGAGTCGGTCGCGAGCGCGGTTCAGGGGTTCTCGCCGAACGTCATCGTCCGGGCGCTCCCCGGGGACCGCCTCGGCCCGTCGCACGTCGACCGGGTCGCGTCGCTCGCGGCCGACAACGACGTGACGGTTGTCGGCCCCGGCCTCGGGACCGACGACGGGACCCGCGAGTTCGTCCACGAGTTCCTGACGGAGTACGCGGGACGCGCCGTCGTCGACGCCGACGCGCTCCGGGTGGTCCCCGAGGTCGACACCGACGCCGGCCTGATCTGTACGCCCCACCAAGGCGAACTCGTCGGCATGGGCGGCGAGACGGCGTCGGACCCGGACGAACGCGCCGAGTTGGTCCGCGCGTTCGCGACCGAGATAGGGGGGACGCTGCTCGTGAAGGGAGCGGTCGACGTCGTCTCCGACGGGGCGGCGGTCCGACTGAACCGCACCGGGAACCCGGGCATGACCGTCGGCGGGACCGGCGACGTGTTAGCGGGGACCGTCGGCGCGCTGGCGGCCGTCACCGACTCGTTCGGCGCGGCCGCGGCCGCCGCGTACGCAGTGGGGCGAGCCGGTGACGCCGCCGCCGACGCGAACGGCGCCGGACTGGTGGCGACGGACTTACCCGACCGGCTGCCGGAGGCGATGCGTAATGGCGAATGAACGGGACGAGGCGGGGTCCGGAGCGGGCGACGCTGACTCGCTGACCCACACCGACGACGACGGCGACGTTCAGATGGTCGACGTGGGCGACAAGCCCGATTCGAGCCGCCGGGCCGTCGCGCGCGGCGAGATCCGACTGACGCAGTCGACGGTCGCCGCGGTCGAGGCGGACGCGGTCGAGAAGGGCGACGTGCTCGCGACCGCGCGTATCGGGGCGGTTCAGGCCGTGAAACACACCTGGGAGACGATCCCCATGTGTCACCAGATACCGATCACCAACGTCGACACCGAGTTCGCCGTCGGCGACGACCGGATCGAGCTGTCCGTCGCGGTCGAGACCACCGGGAAGACGGGCTGTGAGATGGAGGCGTTAGAGGGGGTCACGACCGGACTCAACACCATCTGGGACATGGTGAAGGCGGCGGAGAAGGACGCCGACGGCGGCTACCCGGACACCCGTATCGCCGACGTCGAGGTCGTCGAGAAGCGGAAGCGGCGGGTCGAGTCGGCGGAGTGAGCGAGCGAGCTAGCGGTCGAGGAACGGCGGGATCACGACCTCGGCGCGCTTCTCGTCGCCGCGGACGACGACGCTGACCTCGGTCCCGGCCTCGGCGTAGGACTCGTGGAGGTAGCCCAGTCCGATCGGTTGATCGAGCGTGGGGCTCATCGTCCCCGAGGTCAGCTTTCCGACGCGCGTGAGGTCCCCGTCGGTCACGGCGTAGCCGCCGCGGGGGACGCCGCGCTCCGTGAGCCGGACCCCGACGAACCGTTCGGTGACGCCCTCCTCCTTCTGCGCCGCCAGCGCGTCGCGGCCGACGAACTCCGTGTCGAGGTCCACCACGAACCCGATATCCGCCTCATAGGGCGTGCGGGGCTCGTTCTCCGGGTCGAAGTCCTGACCGGAGAGGAGGAACCCCATCTCGGTGCGGAGCGTGTCGCGCGCGCCCAGTCCGCACGGCTGTGCGTCGCGCGGTTCCCCGACGAACGCGTCCCAGACCGGCTCGACCGCGTCGGCGGGACACATCACCTCGAAGCCGTCCTCACCGGTGTAGCCGGTGCGAGCGACCCAGCTCTCGACGCCCGCTACATGCGCGACGGTCGCCTCGAACTTCGAGAGGCCGACGACGCGGTCGGTCGGCGTCCCTTCGTCGAGGGCGTCGGCGGCGTCGGGGCCTTGGACCGCGAGCATCGCCCAGTCGTCGGTGACGTTGGCGACGGTCGCGTCGAGCCCCCACTCGTCGCGGTGGTCGACCCATCGCTCGGCGGTGTCCGCGTCGTGGCCCGCGTTGGGCACGAAGAGGTACGCCGGGTCGCCGTCGGGCGCGTCGAGGTCGACGACGTCGGTCCCCGATCGCTCGGCGAGCGACGGGGCCGCTTCGCCGGCCTCGGTCCCGTCGGGGAGCCGGTAGACGACCGTGTCGTCGAGCATCACGCCCTCCCCGTCGGTGATCGCGGCGTACTGGGAGTCGCCCGGGCCGAGCGCGCTCACGTCGTTCGTCGTGAGCCGGTTCATCAGCTCGGTCGCGTCCGGGCCGGCCACCTCGATTTCGCCCATGTGCGAGACGTCGAAGACGCCGAGCGACCCGCGGACCGCGGCGTGTTCCTCGCGGATCGAGTCGAACTCGACGGGCATCTGCCAGCCGCCGAAGTCGGTGAACTTCGCGCCGCGCGCGTCGTGGGCCTCGTGGAGCGGGGGGTACCGATCGGTCATACCTGACCCTCTCTCGGCCGAACCTAAGCTTTTGTGACATCGGGGAATCGCGGCCAGAGCGGCCCCCGGCCGAGCGGGGTCACGCGAACCTCGGGCGACAGGCTCAAGCGGTCGCCGGCCCCCCTATCGGCCGTGAGCAGCCCTCGCTCCGACCGCACCGCCGCGGTCGCGCCGGCGGTCGCCGTCCTCCTCGTCGCGGTGGTGATCGGCGCGCTCGTCGGGACGTGGCCCCCGTTCGTCGCGGTCGAGAGCGGCAGCATGACCCCGGCCGTCGAGCGCGGCGACCTCGTCGTCGTCACCGCGACCGACCGAGCCCCGTGGGGCGACCTCGCGGCGGCCACCGACCCCGACGCCCCCGAGCGCCTCGGCGGCGCCGGCGACGTGGTCGTGTACGCGGTGCCGGGCGCCGGGGGACGACCGGTGTTCCACCGGTTGGCGTTCCACGTCGACGCCGGCGAGGACTGGACGGAGCGGGCCGATCAGGACCTCCTCAGCGGCGACTGCGCGGAGTTGACGACCTGCCCGGCGCCGTACGACGGCTACGTCACGCACGGCGACGCGAACGAGCTGTACGACCAGAGCGCCGGGATCGCCCCCGTCGTCCGCGAGGAGTGGATCGCGGGGAAAGCGCTGTTCGCGGTGCCGAACCTCGGCTGGGCGCGGGTGGGGGTCGACGCGGCGGCCGCGCGGTACGGGGGCGTGGCGACCGCCGTCGTCGTCGTCGGCATCGCGGGGCTCGCCGGCGGGGTCGGCGCGCTGGTCGTCGGGAGAGTACGGCACGGAAAACGACGGTAGGTCGGCGGTGTGGCGGGCGGACCTACCGCGAGGCGGACGGGGAGGCGTCCGCGTCGGTGTCGCCGTCGAGCGTCACCGAGCCGTTGGCCGCGTTCCGGAGCGCGTCCGAGCGGCCGAACTCGCCGGGCGCGATCGCGAGCGTCCGGATCCCGTAGCCGTTCGCCGTCTCGACGACCGGCTTGAAGTCGGTGTCGCGCGAGGCGATCGCGAGCGTCTCCATCCGCCCCTCGGCGGCGAACCGGGCGGCGTCGACCGCGAGCCGCACGTCCACGTCGCCGCTCGTGATCACGACCTCGAAGCCGCGGGCCTCGGCGGCTTGGATCAGCCCCGGCGTCGCGTGTTCGTCGAGGTACAGCCGGGTCGTCACGAGCGGCCCCTCCGCCTCGGCCGCCAGCCGCACGTCGTCGAGGTCGACGTCGAACTCGTCGCGCAACACGTTCGGGCCGTCGACGAACAGCGCCACGCCGCCCGCGTCCGGGTCCGTCTCGCCGCTCGCCTCGTCGCCTTGCTCCATGGCCGCGATCCGAGACCGCCGGAGATAGGCGTGGTGATCCGCGCTCGACCGAGGCGGAGTGCGGCGTCCGGTCCCCCGACCGCCGAGCGGCGGTGCCGCACGCGCCACGGGCGCCGCGTCGAGACTGATCGTTTCGGCACTTGGACACCTTATATTCGTATAACCACCTCCCTCACGACCGTAGTGAATATACGGAGAGTTAAAGTAGGATGTCCAATTATCTGGAAGTAAGATGTCGCAACCAAACGCGTACACCGTCATTTCCGAGCAGAACGATCATGAATGTACCACGGTCCGTGCACATCCGCGGAACGAGACGTACCACGTCGTCGAGTACGCCGACGAGGACGCGCGCGAGCGCGTCGCCGACCTGCCGGTCGGTTCGGTGGTACGCATGGAGCTCTCGCGCGCCGGTCGCCGGAGCAACGTCTGGTGTGCCGACTCGGTCCGGACCGCCGAGACCGACGGGGGCGAGCGGCAGTAGCGCTGGGTCCGCTCCGCGGGCGGCCGCGGGAGACCGTTCCGCGTCCCTCGCCCGCCTCGCCGGAGTCCGTTTCGGGTCCATCGGTCGCTTTCTCGGAGTCCGCCTCCGTTCCCCGTTCGATTCGCCGCGTTCCTCCTCGTTTCCGCTCGTTGCTCGATCCCGAGCGGCGAGTCTCAGACGGTCTCGTCACCGATTACGCACAAGTTACCACAGATGACAGTGCGACGAGGCGATGGCCGAGGCCGTCTCGAAGCGCGCTCCCGCGCCGGTCGTGCTCGTCCGCTGACGGGGCGTCCGACCGCCGGTCCGAATTCCTCCCCGGTTTGCCACCATGCGTTCGGCGACCCTCGCGCCGACCCCAAACGGTTTCCCCCGAGCCACCGCCGATACGATGGAAATGGGAACCGAACCGACACAGCCGATCGCCGAACAGACCGTTCAGGCGGTGTTCGACGAGTTCATCACCGGCGTCGTGGGCGCGATCCCGCGGATCATCTCGGGGATCGTCTTCCTCGCGCTCGCGTACGTCGTTATCAAAGTCATCCTCCTCGTCACGCAGGCCGCGTTCCGGCGGGTCTACCCCGTCGAAGAGGAGCTCGTCGTCGACCTCTCGGTCGCCATCGTCGGCATCTTCCTCTGGTTCGGGGCGGCGCTCGCGCTCTTGAAGATCGTCGGTATGGGCGAGGTGGCGACCAGCCTCGGGTCCGCGGCGGGCTTTATCGGCTTGGGCGTCGCGTTCGCGCTCAAGGACATGATCGCCGACACCGTCGCCGGCGTGTACCTCCTGCGCGACGAGGATTTCAACCACGGAGACGTCGTCGAGACGGCCTCGGTCACCGGGACCATCATCGGGATCGGGCTGCGAAAGACGCGGATCCGCTCTGGGGACGGGAAAACGATCGTACTCGCCAACAAGGACGTGGAGAAGAAGTGGACGCAGCACGCGACGGGTGACGCGTCGGACGTGCCCGGCGACGCGACCGTCTCGGACGCGGCGTGACGCCGGCAACGCGGCACGGCTACGGAACGGGCGCCGGAACTCCGTGTCCGCTCAGCGCTCGCGCGTGAGCCGGGGGTTCGTCACCGCGCCGAGGTCCGCCGACGCGAAGTCGCGCGCGTACTTCGCGAGGACGCCGCCCTCGTAGGGGGGTTCGGGCGTCTCCCACTCGTCGCGGCGGGCGGCCAGTTCCTCCTCGGAGAGGTCGACTTCGAGGTCGCGCTCGGGGATGTCGACCGTGACGTGGTCGCCGTCCTCGATGAGTCCGATCGGGCCGCCGACGGCGGCCTCGGGTGCGACGTGGCCGATCATCGGGCCGCGGGTGCCGCCCGAGAAGCGGCCGTCGGTGAGCAGCGCCACGTCGTCCTCGTGGCCCGCGCCCACGACGGCGGCGGTGACGCCGAGCATCTCGCGCATCCCGGGCCCGCCGCGGGGCCCCTCGTTGCGGATGACGATCACATCTCCGGACTCGATCCCGCCGGACTGGACGTACTCCATCGCCTCCTCCTCGTCTTCGAACACTCGGGCCGGACCCTCGTGGTAGAACTCGTCGTCGCCGGTCACCTTCAGCACCGCGCCGTCGGGCGCGAGGTTGCCGTCGAGGACCTTGATCGCGCCCTCGGGCTCTTTCGGCTCGTCGACGGTGTAGAGAAAGTCGGCCTCGATCTCCGAATCTTCGGGGAGGTCCCCTCGCTCTTCCAGTTCCGCGATCTCCTCGGCGAGCGTCCGACCGGTCACGGTCATCGCGTCGCCGTGGAGCAGGTCGGCCTCCAGCAGCCGCCGGAGCACGACCGGCACGCCGCCGATCTCGTGGAGGTCGTTCATCACGCGGGTGCCGCCGGGCTGGAGGTTCGCGACCTTCGGGGTCCGCCGCGAGATCTCGTCGAAGTCGTCGATTGAGAGGTCGACGTCGGCCTCGGCGGCGAGCGCGAGGAGGTGGAGGACGCCGTTCGTGGAGCCGCCGATGGCGGTCTGGAGCGCGATCGCGTTCTCGAAGGACTCCCGCGAGAGGATGTCGGAGGGGCGGCGGTCGTTCTCGATGCAGTCCATGACGAGTTCGCCCGCGCGCTCGGCGACGGCGTAGCGCTCGGGGTCCTCGGCGGGCGCCGAGGCGGAGCCGAGCGGCGCCAGCCCGAGCGCCTCGGCGATGGAGGCCATCGTGTTCGCGGTGAACATCCCGCCGCAAGAGCCCGCGCCGGGGCAGGCGTGGCGCTCTAGATCGTCGAGTTCGTCCGCGTCCATGTCCCCTTGCGCGTACGTCCCGACCCCCTCGAACACCTGGACGATCGTCACGTCGCGCCCGTCGTGTTGGCCGGGCATGATCGAGCCGCCGTAGAGGAACACGCTGGGGAGGTCGGTGCGGATGGCGGCCATCATCATCCCGGGGAGGTTCTTGTCGCAGCCGCCGACCGTCACGAGGGCGTCCATGCGCTCGCCGAAGGAGACGAGTTCGACGCTGTCGGCGATCACTTCCCGCGAGATCAGGCTCGCCTTCATCCCCTCGGTACCCATCGAGATGGCGTCGGAGATGGTGATCGTCCCGAACTCGATGGGCATCCCGCCCGCCGCGTCGACCCCGTCGAGCGCGGCGTCGGCCACGTCGTCGAGGTGGACGTTACACGGGGTGATGTCGGCCGCCGGGTTCGGCACGCCGACGATGGGCGACGAGAGGTCCTCGTCGTCGAACCCCATCGCGCGGAACATCGCCCGGTGTGGCGCCTTGTCCGGTCCCTCGGTCACGTCTCTGCTCCGGAGGTCTTCGTCCTTTCCGCCGGCGAATCGGTCGGTGTCCTCCCGGCGGCGCCGCCGCTCGTCGTCGTCAGATTGCGACTGCTGTTCGCTCATACTCGCCCCTGTCGCTCGGGGCTCTTAAACCGCCGCGTCGGGGCGAGGGTTGCTCGGCGGGGCGAACCAGTTCGGCCCGGCGGTGAGGGGGTCGGCCGACGTCGACGTGTCGGACCGCTACTGCGGGTCGCGAGCGGGGATCAGCCCCTGGGCCATGAGCCGCCGGGAGATCACGACGAGGCCGTTCCCGAACCCCTCGCCGAAGATCGCCTGCTCCTCTTTGTTGTCGGGAATGATCGTGCTGACGAGGATCGTCGAGCGGTCGACCAAGAGGAGCCGCCCGATCGCCGTCTCGTCGGCCGGCAAGTCTTGGTCCCGTAACCATTCGAGCCCCGAAACGAACGTCGTGGCGTTCGGAACGGCCGTTTCGATCTCTTCCCGAAGCGGCTCGGACAGGGCCCCGACGACCAGATCGATGTCGTCGTCGACGCCGTTGAGCGTCTCGATGAGGTCGTCGGTGAGAAGCGAACCGTCGCCCACGACGAGGACGATCTCCTCTTCCGCCGCGCCGATGAGCTGGTCCGCCCTGCTCTCGATCGCGTCCCGACCGGTCATCGCCCAGATCTCCTGTACCGGGGACTCCTCGTCGTCCTCGACGGTCTCGATGGTG
Source organism: Halorubrum ejinorense (assembly GCF_039522565.1). Lineage (GTDB taxonomy): Archaea > Halobacteriota > Halobacteria > Halobacteriales > Haloferacaceae > Halorubrum > Halorubrum ejinorense. The sequence goes on from NZ_BAAADQ010000002.1 coordinate 270,390, forward strand.
TCGAGCGCGTTCCGGAGCCGCCCCACGCGCTCCTCGTACTGGCCGCGGAGCGTCTCCGTCGCCTCCTCCAGCGAAACGGCGCGGAACCGCTGCGGGCTCGAGTGTTGGATCTCGACTAATCCCTGCGCCTCCAGCACTCGTATCGCGTCGTACACGCGGGTCCGCGGGACCTCCGTGATCTCGCTGAGCTTCTTCGCGGTGCCGGTGTTGAGCCGAGCGAGCCCGACGAAGCATCGGGCCTCGTACTCCTTCAGACCGAGTTGCTGGAGGATCTCGATCGCTTCCTCCACGTTTTTTGACGTATCCATGTGTCCCAACCTCTCGGGATCCCCCCGAGATTCGCATGAGGATTACCCCCGGGAAGGGATAGGCATTGTCACTATCGGAGTGACGAACGAGTCCGTTTTGCGCGCTCTTCGCCCCAGCTCTCGGCACGGCGCGTGCCTGAACGATATCCGGCCCAGAGAGGTTGTCACGTTCATAGTGACTAAACCCGTGACGCTCCGTGTCAGCTCGAAATACGCCCACAGGTATATTCCCCCGGAATAACTCAGTTAATCACAAAAAGGATAACTACGTGGGGCACGGGTCATTACTCGCACGCAGTCCAGTCGAGTGTCCCAACCACCCTACTGCTGCGTGCCCGGTCCGGTCACCTCGTTTCGGGGTGACCGGGTTCTCAACACTCGACACTACCGATGAACGACGAGCCGATCGAAGACCCGCAGTCGGCAGCCGTCGAACAGCTCGAACAGTTCGGGCTGAGCGCGTACGCCGCGCGGACCTTCGTCGCGCTCTCGGCGCTGGAGTCCGGGACGGCCAAGGACGTGAGTCGCGCGTCGGAGGTCCCGCGGACGCGGGTGTACGACGCCATCGACGAACTCCACGAGAGGGGACTCGTCGACGTGCTCCAGTCGTCGCCGAAGCAGTTCCGCGCCACCTCGGCCGAGACCGCGAGTCGGACGTTCGAACACGAGCTCCGACATCGGGCGGGCGTCCTCCGGGCGGCCCTGAGCGAACTCGAACCCGTGGACCACCGGACCGAACAGCGCGGCGTCTGGACGGTCGACGGCCGGCAGCCGGTCACGGAGCGCGTCCTCGAGTTCTTCGCGAGCGCGGACGAGGAGATAGTGTACATGACCGTCGAGGACCTGCTCACCGACGAGGTGATCGACGGACTGAGCGAGGCCGCGGGACGCGGCGTCTCGGTCAAGCTCGGCGGCGTCTCGCCGGCCGTTCAAGAGCGCATTCGAGACGACATCCCCGGGGCGACGATGTTCGAGTCCCTGTGGGTCTGGTCGGACACGTCGGCGGGACGACTGCTGATGATCGACCGCCGCAAGACGCTCGTCAGCGCGCTCGTCAACGGCGCGGACGCGTCCAGGTCAGACCCGCGGTCGGAGACGGCCATCTGGGGCGAAGGCGAAGCGAACAGTCTCTCGGTCGTGTTGAAGGCGATGTTCACCTACCGGTTAGAGCGCGAGGACGCGATCTGAGCGACGCGCTCGATCGGGTCGACACCCTCGATCACGTGCCGTAAGGCGTCGGCTCGTGCTCGGTCGGAAGGGCGTCTAACACCGCTTCGACGCGTTCGTCGGGTCGGTACCGGATCACGCCCTCGTCTCGTCTGTGTTCGATGAGGCCGTGGTCGGCCAGTTTGGGCAGGTGGCTGTGGATCAGTCGGATCTCGAGTCCCTCTCGGTCCGTATCAGCCGGGAGCGACTCAGTCGCGTCCGCGTCGTGGAGGTCGTCGACGAGTTCCTCGAACGTCGTCTCCCCGTCCGAGTCGGTTCGCAACCGCCGAATGACCCGTCTTCGCTGGCGGTCAGCGACGAGAGACAGCGCGGCGTCGAGACGTGATTCACTCACGACAGAGCGGTCGGTGCCCACGGGTATCAAGTGACCAGTTCCTCACGCCCGGACTTTTTTTCATTAACAGAGTAACGGTCGGCCGACGACCGGTCGTTCTCCGTCCCGCATCCCTGACGGCGGTCCGAATGGACAACCTTATGATTATAAATAAGGGAATTAACGGTCGTGACTCAAGCCCTCATCGAGGAGGTAGCAAGAGCCCTCGCCGACGTCGAATCGGTGGAGCCACACGAACTCGACGTCTCCATCGAGGACCACGTCTCCACCGACGCGATCCGCGACCTCGTGAGCCACGACAGCGACTCGTGGCGCCTCCGGTTCGAAACGCCGAACCACGTCGTCGAGGTCACGGGGACCGAACAGATCCTCGTCGACGGCGAACAGGTCCGATCCCCTCGCTGAACGCGGCCCGCCGGACGCCGGACGACGAGTTCACTCGTCGTCGGGGACGAGCATCTCGGGGTCGCGTTCGTACTTCGGGGTCGACACGAACGTCGCGATCCGCCGCTTGTCGGCTTCCGTGATGGAGCTTTCCATACCCACCCATTAAGCCGAGGTAACTTGAGTAATAAGTCCGTTCCGGTCGGTAGTCCGTCGATACTCGGCACCGATCGCGGGAGGCGACGGCTTCGCGGACTCGCGTGCCGAACGGCCGGACGGACGCGGGCCGGAGACGCGGTCACACCGCCGGTCTCACGGCTGGCGTCAGACCGGTCTCCGCGACCGATCAAACGGCGTTTCACGGGTCAGTACGCGGAGCGGGGAACCGGTTCGGAGGGCGGGAGTCGAGAGCGCGTCACCGCATGGTGGCCGCAGAGCAGTAGGCCTCCTCGCGGGCGGTGATCCACGCGGTCGTTCGGCGTTCGTCGTCGACGTCCCTCGGGAATATCGTACACTCGGTCGACCGCCCGTCGTCGCTGACGACGGCCGCTTCGTACGCCTCGTATCTCGGGGTCGGTGAGTCCCGATCCATCGGATATCGGCGAGACCACCGCCGAACTGATTGTTATAGACGGCTTACACGACCGCGACGACCGACGGACTCGACGGGGAAACCGACTGCGGCGAGTCTGAAGCGGGGGGCGCTCGACGAGGCAGGCGCTAGCGGGGTAGCGACGGAAACGGACGACGATATCGCCGAGTTACTCGCTTTGAGGGTCAGTAGAACTGTGTTTCACGGCGACTTCACCGTCGTTCAGGACGGTCACCTCGCAGCGGGCGAACGAGAACGCGAGCGACATCGGGCCGTCGCTCGAACGAACCAGCGAATCCAGCGCGTCCGGGTCGAGAGCGCCGTAGAGCTGCGGCAGGTCCAGCTGTTCGCGGTTCGTCGCCTCCGACACCGCCTCGACCACACCGGTGCTCGGTGCCGTCGACTCCCAGTCGTACGCTGTCCGAAATTCGTCCGTCCCCGCCGCGCCGAACTCGGAGACATCTCGATCCACTTCGTTCATTCAGATACATATTACTCGGGCGAACCCACTACTAACTCTTATGAATTCCAGCGGGTCGGTCGGGAGGCGACTCAATTCATCGGTTTTCGGGGACCGGCCGCCGATCCGGGGAGGTCGACCGCGTCGCGTCACGCGCGACATGTCAGATTGATATACGGTCCGGGCGGCGCAACGCCGCTCGTCACTCGTCGGCGTCGTCCCGGGCCGCCGTGCGGACGACGACCGTTCCGCTGCCGTGGACGACGACGGTCCGCTCGGCGAGGGGAAACGAGACGCGGGTTCCGGCCGCCGGTCGGTCGTCGCCGTCAGACCGGAAGATGTCGTCCAGCGCGTCGGGATCGATGCGATCGTACAGCGGGCCGAACGAGACGGGCCCGCCGGCCACGACGTCTGCGACGACCTCCACGACCGCGTCCGACGGCCTCGTGTCCGACCAATCGTATCGTTCGCGTGCCTCGATCGCTCCGCGCTCCGACACCCTGTCCTGTTCCATGCCCCTACCTTTCGACGCGGGTGTATAACTTTGTTGTGAGTATCTAGGTGACACGTTTACTCCGGGGGCGCTCACGCGCTCGTGTCCGGCGAGCGCTCGCCCGGAGTCCGTTGCGGCCGGACGTACACCGTGGAGTCGGCACAGACGAACACGGACATTCCGGCGTACGAGAAGGCGATCGTCACGTCGTGTGAACGGTCCTCCGTCACCACCGCGTCGAGTCCGTCGGTGTCGATCGCCTCCGAGAGCGGTGGGAGCGCGTCCACCGGCTCCCCGAGCGCGTCGGAGACGGTTTCGCTCACGGTGACACAGATCTCCTTGTGAACGCTGCTCATACAACGGTGGAGACGCCCTTAGTAATTAATAATAAAGAACATATTCGATCCTCCCTCGTGCTTACTCGAACCGCGCTTTTCGTGTTCCTATGCTTACACCTACGCGGTTTGAAAATTACTGGGGTGGAAGTCGGGAACGACCGCACCTCGCCCTCCGACGGCCGGAACGGAACCCGTGACCGCTCTCGGGCGGGTCACTGGTCGTACTGGCTCAGTTCGACCGGAACCTGCTCGGTGTCGTTTTGCATCCGCCAGTACTGCCCGACGATCGACGCGACGAGCGCGACGAGGGTGGCGACACCTACTACCAGTAGCGAGACGGCCCCGAAGACGGCGACGTTCAGCGCCGACAGCGACAGCGCGGTCGCCCCGACCACCGTGAGGAGGAAGTAATGGAATCGCCACGGGTACGTCGTCCGGTCGTCCGTCGTGAGGTACTCGTCGATGTCGTCTGCCCGTTCGGCGAGCCGGACGACCCCGCTGTCTTTGTCGTACTCGATGGTGTTCATCTCCGCCATCTTCGGGAGGTGCGTCTGGTACAGGGAGACGTAGACGCGCTTGCGCTGTTGGCTCGTCAGTTCGTCTACGGGAACGTCGTTCTCCATCGACGCGATCTCCGTGGCGAGCTCCTGCATGTCGACCGACCCGCCGTTCGTCCGGAGGTAGTACAGCACCATCCGACGCCGGTGGTTGCTCAGTAGTTCGAACACGCCGTCCGGCGTCAACGGCTCCGTCTCGGCGGAACTCATCGCCAGGCGTACCGGTCCCGTTCGTCGGTTCCGTCTCCGTTCATGTCCCGTCTCTTTCCCAAACGGGACATAGTTATGGACCGGATTATCTCCTCGTAGGACGCTCCTAACGGGCGTTTTCGTCGCAGTCACTTCCCCTGACGCGAGCGCTATCCGGGCGGTAGGAACCCGGAAGACCGGTGTCGCGTTACTCGAAGTACCGGAACGCCGACACGCCGACGAGCGCCCCGACGAGGAGCGCCGTCGTCACTTGGAACACGGTGTTCGATCCGATCGCGCCGAGGACGACGGGGACGGCGAGGACGACGGCGGCGACGAGCGACAGCGTCGAGTGGTACTCGGTCCACCCCGAGTCGTCGGCGTCTTCGTCGACGGAGAGATACCGCTCGAAGAGGTCAGTGTTGTCCGCGGTCTCGATATGGCCGCGCGGTTTGTTGTACGCGATCGCGCCGTAGTCGTCCATCTTCGGCAGGTGGCACTGGTAGAGCCCGACGTAGACGCGCTTGCGTTCCTGTGAGGTGATCTGTCTGATGTCTTTGCCCGTCTCGCGCGCGGCGATCTCCTCGGCCAACTCGTCCAGTGTCACCCCCTCGTTCTCGTCTTCGATCAGGTATCGCAGCACCCGTCGGCGCCGTTGGTTCTTCAGGATCTCGAACAGCTGATCGAACCCGATCGGCGCCTGCTCGATGTTCAACGGCTCGACGCTCGAACCGGCGGCTTCCGGTCCCGACGACTCCGGATCGGCCTGACTCTCCGGGCGAGTTTCGGCTTCTGGATCGGCGTTCATTTCACACCTCTGTTCCAATTTGTCACAGAACTATGCGTCTTTGTTGTCTTTTCGTTCATCATTGTCGGGATATTTGTTATCTTGCTACGTTGGTGACGAGTCTACGTGTGAGGGGCCTTACCGGGTAATTTCATGTTTCTTACTTAACTCTTCTATATTTTCACAGACTGTTTGTGTACTGAATAAACGAGAGAATCCGGTCCTCGTCGCGACGCGCCGGAGGACACCGACGTGTCGGGTCCGGCCGCTCGGACCGTCCGCTTCACCCGGAAATCGCGCGACCTCGCTCGCGCGAGGACGGCCGAAAGAGACGTTAAAACCCACGGAGAACGGCGGAGCGCTGGACGGGGTATCAGCCACATACTCGCGGTCCGGAGCGAAATCCGGTCCATAACAAAGTACATCTCTGGGTATGTGACGGCATGGAAATCGGTCCCTGTACGAACACGAACGGTGCGCGCCGACTACCCGAGACGGCGTGTGCGGGCGGCGAGGCCGACGGGGTGACGAGGTAATGTGCGGCATCGTGGCTCGGATCGGCGAGAGCGACGAGGCGGTCGACGAGCTGCTCGCCGGACTGGACAACCTCGAGTACCGCGGCTACGACTCGGCGGGCATCGCCGTCCAGCGGGACTGCGGCGTGGACGTTCGCAAACGTGCGGGCGGCATCGACACGCTCCGGAACGCGCTCGCGGCGGCCCCGTCGGGCGGGGCCGTCGGCATCGGTCACACCCGGTGGAGCACCCACGGGCCGCCGACCGACGCGAACGCACACCCGCACACCGACTGTCTCGACGACGTCGCCGTCGTCCACAACGGGATCATCGAGAACTACCAGCGGCTCCGTCAGGAGCTCTCCCGGGCGGGACACGTCTTCGAGAGCGACACGGACACCGAGGTCATCCCGCACCTGATCGAGTCGGCGCTCGCGGACGGAGCGGCCCCCGCGGCGGCGTTCCGCGCTGCCGTCGATCGGATCGATGGGAGCTACGCCGTCGCCGCCGTCATCGGCGGTCGGAAGGCGGTGTACGCGGCGCGGAACGACTCACCGCTGGTGGTCGGCGCGGGCGACTCGACGCAGTACCTCGCCAGCGACGTGCCCGCGTTCCTGGAGTTCACCGACCGCGTCGCGTACCTCGAGGACGGCGACGTGGTCCGGGTCACCCCGAGCGGCTTCACGGTCACCGACGCGGACGGCGAGCGCGTCCGCCGCGCGACCGAGACCGTCGACTGGGACCCGAAGGACACCGGCAAGGGAGGGTACGACCACTACATGCTCAAAGAGATCAACGAGCAGCCGACCGCCCTCGGACGGTCCGTCAGCGGCCGGACCGACTCGGCCGGGAGCACGGTCGACCTCGACGGGTTCCCGGCGGGCGAGTTCGAGGGGGTCGACCGGGTCCATCTGGTCGCGATGGGGACCTCCTACCACGCGGCGATGTACACCGAAGCGCTGCTGGCGCGCCGGGGCGTTCCGGCGCGCGCCTTCATGTCCTCGGAGTACGCGTCGTCCCCGCCGCCCGCGGAGGACGGCACGCTCGTGATAGCGATCTCACAGAGCGGCGAGACCGCGGACACCATCGCGGCCGTCAGGGCGGCCCGGGCGGAGCGGACGCTGGTGGTCACGAACGTCGTCGGGTCGTCGCTGACGAGGGAGTGCGACGACGCCCTCTTGGTCCGTGCCGGCCCGGAGATCGGCGTCGCCGCGACGAAGTCCTTCTCCTCGCAGGTCGCGACGCTGTCGCTGCTCTCCGAGCGGATCCGTCGGGACGTGGTCGGCACGCCGTCGCCGGACGCGGAGGCGTTCCTGTCCGCACTGACGCGACTGCCCGACCAGGTTCGACAGGTCGTCGAGAGCCCCGCCGCCGAGGAGATCGCCGACGCGTTCACCGACTCCGAGGCGTACTTCTTCATCGGTCGCGGGCCGGGCCACGCGGTCGCGCTGGAGGGGGCACTGAAATTCAAGGAGATCACCTACGAGCACGCCGAGGGGTTCACCGCCGCCGAGCTGAAACACGGCCCGCTGGCGCTCGTCACCGAGGACACGCCGGTGTTCGCGGTGTTCAACGGCGGCTCCGACGACACGGAGACGCTCGGCAACGTCAAGGAGATCCGGGCCCGCGGCGGTCCGGTCATCGCCGTGGCGAGCGGGGACACCCCCGACCTCGAGGGGATCGCCGACCACGTCCTGTCGGTCCCGTCCACCCACCCGGAACTCGTGGGCGTGCTCGCCAACGTCCAGCTCCAGCTCGTCGCCTATCACGCCGCCAGACGCCGCGGCCGCTCCATCGACAAGCCGCGCAACCTCGCGAAGAGCGTCACGGTCTGAAGGCGGCGCCGTCAGCCGTTCCCTTCCTCGCCCGACCGGTCGGCGTCACCGCGACCCCGCCACGACACCGCCGCCGTCGTCCACCGGCCCGCGAGCGACTCGTAGGCCCGTCGCAGCCCTCGCACGCCCCGCCACGCCGGGGCCCCGCCGAGCGCCACCAACAGGTAGACCCACGTCTGCCGCTGTCCGGGGTCGTGACGCACCGAGCGCGCCAGCCAGCGGCGCGCCTCCCCGTAGCGCCCGTTCTCCAGCGCGGTCGCGCCGAGCTTCCGCGAGAGCGACGCGACGAGCATCCGCTCGCAGCCGGCGCCGTACTCGGCGGCCGACGCCCGGTGTGCGTCGAGGAACCGCGGGTAGGCCACGTCACGGGCGGCCTCGAAGTCGTCGGTGAGCTGGTCGTACTCCCCCAACCCGCGCCGGACCAGCTCCTCTGGGACCGACCGGAACTGCCCGTGTTCGGAGAGCCGGACGTACCACTCGCGGTCCTCCCAGATCGGGAGCGCCTCGTCGAAGGCACCGGCGTCGTCGATGGCCGCCCGGCGCACCATGAACGCCGAGGTCGGAACGCACGGGGCCCCGCGGAGCAGCGCCTCGGTGACGTCCCCGGACAGCGACGGGGAGCGGCCGCCGACGCGTTCGCCGTCGCGCACGGCGAACTGCCCCGTGTACACGGCGACGACGCCGGGCTCGAACGCCGACACCTGCCGCTCGATCTTCTCGGGGAGCCACCTGTCGTCGTCGTCGAGGAACGCGACGTACTCCCCGTCAGCGGCGCGAATCCCGACGTTCCGGGCGGCGCCCGGTCCCCGGCCGTCGTCGCGCCGGTACGTGACCGGCCGGTCACCGGCGCGGCGGCGCGCGAGCGACTCGACCGGCTCGCTGGACCCGTCGACGACGACGAGTTCAATGTTCGGGTACGTCTGCGCCCGGACGCTGGCGACGGCGTCCTCGAGTTTCGCCGGCCGATCGCGGGTTATCACGATCGCGCTGACCAACGGTCGGTCCGGTGTCTCCATTGGATGGACGTGCCCCGGGAACCGTATTGTTAGGACGGTCGTTACCGCGGGCCGCTCGTCACGGCGCCCGGCGTGACCCCGGGTTCGACACCACGCGACGCGGTCCGGCGTCCCCTCGACGGGCCGGTAACGCGTACATAACAATGCCCGAAACACGGGTCTGCGGAGACGGACCAACTCACCGCACCATGTCAGTTCTCTCCTCGGTTCGTCGACTCCTCACGCGGCTCACTCCGGGCGGCGACCTCACCGAACAGACGGTCAAGAGCGGCATCTGGGCCACGATCACGAACGTCCTCGATCGCGGCCTCCAACTGCTGATGATCGCGATCCTCGCCCGGATGCTCACGCCGGCCGACTTCGGGCTGCTCGGGATCGCCCTGTTGACGCTGACGGCGTTCAAGCGCTTCTCCAACATCGGGTTCGACCAGGCGCTCATCCAGAAGGCGTCCGGGAACGTCGACGACTACCTCAACACGTACTGGAGCATCGAGATCCTCCGCGGCCTCCTGCTCGCCGGGATCCTCGTGGTCATCGCGCCCTTCGTCGCCGGGTTCTTCGACGAACCGCGGGCCACCCCGATCCTCCGAGTCATCGCGCTCACGCCGCTGCTCCTCGGTCTCCGGAACCCCGGCATCGTCTACTTCAGGAAGAACCTCGAGTTCCACAAGGAGTTCCTCTACACGATGAGCGGCTCGCTGACGAACTTCGTCGTCGCGCTCGCCGTCGCGCTCGCGACCCAGAGCGTCTGGGCGCTCGTGCTCGGCTACGTCGCCTCCGACGCCGCTCGCATGCTGACGTCGTACGCGGTCCACGGCTACCGCCCGTGGCCGGACTTCGACGTTGAGATCGCCCGCGACCTGTTCGGGTTCGGGAAGTGGATCACCGGCTCTGAGAGCATCTACTTCCTCATCAACCAGGGCGACGACGCGGTCATCGGGTGGCTGCTGTCGGCCGCGTCGCTCGGGCTGTATCAGGTCGCCTACCAGTTCGCCAAGGCGCCGGCGACGGAGATCTCACAGATCATTTCGAGCGTCGCGTTCCCGGCCTACTCGAAGCTTCAAGACGACATTCCGGCCCTCCGGTCGGCGTTCTACCGGACGCTTCAGGTGACGATGGTGATCTCCTTTCCCGCCTCCGTCGGCATCGCGACGGTCGCCCCGACGTTCGTCGAGGCGGTCTTCGGCCCCGACTGGCTGCCGATGGTGCCGGTGATGCAACTCGTCGCGGTGTACGGACTGCTCATCGCGCTCGGTTCCGCCTACTCCCCGGTCTGGAAGGCCCTCGGCCGACCCGACTACATGGCGAAACTCGGCGCCTTCCGGCTCGTGTTGACCGCGATCATCATCATTCCCGCCACCCGCGAGTTCGGGATCGTCGGGGCCGCCGCGGCCGTCCTCGGCGTCTACGTCTTCCCGGTGATGCCCATCGACGTGTACCTCGTCATCGACTCGGTCGAGACGAGCCTCGGCCGACTGCTCCGGGAGATGTCGTACCCGGCGCTCGCGAGCCTCCTCATGGGCGGCGTCGTCCTCTGGTTACAGGCGACGCTGACGCTCCCGTGGGTGTTCCTCGAGCTGGTCGTCCTCGTCGCGGCCGGCGCCGCGGTGTACGGGGTCGCGGTACTGCTGCTCGAGACGCAACTGAATTGGGAGCTCCGGGAGACGCTCCGGAACTTCGCGGGGGCGATCTGACACCCGAGCCGGCCGCGTAAGCGATCGATAACAAAGCCGACCGCGGTCCAGCGGGAATCCATGCAGACACAGCGACCCCGCTTTCGCCACGAGGTCATCGACCCCGCGCCTCCGACGACGAAGCTCGGGATCTGTCTGACGACCGACCTCACCGGCAACGGCCGCCCGGACGTCATCGTCGGGGGGACGGGGCCGGAAACGAAGCTGTTCGTGGCCGGCGGCCGGACCCGCCTGCCGAGCGTGGAGGGGATCAAGCAGGCGACGGGACTCGCCGGGCCGACGCTGTTCTGGTACGAGAACCCCGGTTGGGAGCGGCACGCCATCGCCGACGTGCCGCAACTCGGGGTCGGCTGTTCGCTCGGCGACGTGAACGGCGACGGCCGGGTCGACGTCCTCGCCGGTCAGGGAATCCATTACAACGCGGTCTACTGGTTCGAACAGCCGGCGGACCCCCGGTCGCGGTGGGAGAGACACCTGGTGACCGACCGCTTCGAGAAGTACCACGACCTCGCGTTCGGCGACGTGGACGACGACGGCGACCCGGAGGTGGTCGGGCTGTCACAGCGCTCCGGCGCGGTGTTCTACTACGACGTTCCCGACGACCCGACGGGCGGGCCGTGGCCGGAACGGAACTGTCACGTCGTGGACGGCGACAGCGACGCGGAGGGCGTGTGGATCGGCGACGTCGACGGGGACGGTCGGACGGAGCTCGTCGTCGGCACCGACCTCTACCGCCGCCGCGAGGGGACCCACGAGTGGGACCGCGAGCCGATCGCCACCGGCTGGGACGACGTCCGCGTCGCGGTCGGCGACGTGGACGGCGACGGCGAGCCCGAGGTCGTGCTCGCGGAGGGCGACTCGCCTACCTACGGCACCCACCCCGGACGGGTCGGGTGGTTCGACCGCCGGGACGACGGCTGGGCGGAGACCGTGATCGCAGAGGACCTGTTCTGTCCCCACACGCTACAGCTCGCCGACTTCGACGGGAACGGCCGACTCGACGTGTACGCGGCGGAGATGAGCCTCGGCGAGAACGAGGTCCCGCGACACTACCTGTTCAGGAACGAGGGGGACGGTCGGTTCGAGGAGTCCGTCGTCGCGGAGGGGGTCGAGACCCACGAGGCGAAGGCCGTCGACCTCTCGGGGAACGGCCTCCCGGACGTCGTCGGGAAGTCGTACACGCCGGACCACCACGTCGACGTCTGGCACAACGAGGGAGGCGCCGACCGGTGATACGGCGCCGAGCGGTCCGGGGGACCGAGCGGTCGGTGACGGACGCCGAGCGCGGAGCGTGACCGAACGCGACGCTGACGGGACGCGGCGCCGCGACCTGCTGCGCGGCGCCGCGTCGCTCGGGCTCGCCGGGGTCCTCGCCGGCTGCGGCTCCGGTTCCGATCGGTCGGGATCCGGTTCCGGCGGGTCGGGATCCGGGGTACCGACCGAGAGCCGGGACGACCCCGCCGTGTACGCCGGGTTCCTCGACGGCAACGAGGTCGTCGCGATCCGCGATCGCGTGGAAGACGACGAGCGGCCGTGGAAGGCGGCCTACGACGCCCAGATCCGGGACGCGGACCGGGCCGTGACGGCGACCCCGTCGAGCGTCGTCGACGACGGCTCACCGGACGGCGTGGACGAGCACCGGTTCGCCACGGGCGAGGAGCGGCCCGACTACCGGGCCGCGGTCGAGATGGGAACGTGGGTCCGTGATCTCGGGATAGGGTACGTGTTCACCGGGCGGGAGCGGTTCGCTCGCAAGGCGATCCGGCTGCTCGACCACTGGTTTCTCGACCCCGAGACGCGGATGTACCCCTCCGGCCGGAACTTCGGCGAGACGTACTTCTCCATCGAACTCCACGTCACGCTCCCGACGCTCATCTACGGCGCGGCGCTCGTCCGGGACTCCCCGCGGTGGTCGGCCGTCGGAGCGGACCGAGAGGCCCTTCGCGGGTGGATCGAGACGTACCTCGCGGACCTCGAGGACGGACGGGGGAAGCAGCGCTACACCGGTGCGGTCAAGAACAACATCTACGCCTGGTGGATCCTCGCGAGAGCGACCGCGGCGGCGTACCTCGACGACCGCGACGCGCTGACGCGCGCGTTCGACGACTGGCGCGAGCACGGCTTCGACCAACTCGAACCGAACGGCCTCCTGCGGCACGAGCGGCAGCGGGTCGACGGGCTGGAGTACTCGGTGTACGGGCTCAAGGCGCTCGCGTTCACCGCGGAGATAGCCCGGCACTACGACGTCGACCTCTACGGGCACACGCTCCCCGACGACGACGCGAGCGCGCTCCTGCGGGCCTTCGAGGGCCTGTGTCCGTACGTCACCGACGCCGCGGAGTGGGAGTACGGAACCGGAGAGAACGGATACACCGACGGGGACCGAACGGCTGCCGGCTCGGTGTACGAACTCGCGCACTCGCGGTGGGACCGCCCCGCGTTCGAGGGCGTCGTCGAGTCGATCGGTCGACCGCTGTACGACCGACGTATCCTCGGGTGGACGACGCTGACGCACGCCGACCGCTTCGAACTCGACGTCGACTGAGACCGGTCGCGAACCGCGTCTCCGACCGGTAACGCCGCCTTACTCGGGTACGAAAGGCATAACAAACGGCGTCCTTCCCCAAGCGGGGCGCAATGATTCGGACCGAGCGGCGTCGACGGGGGCGGTCGCGGTGAGCGACGACGGCGACCGCGCGTTCGTACTGGGGCTCGACGGCGTCCCGTGGCCGCTCATTCGGCCGTGGATCGACGACGGCGAGCTCCCGGCGTTCGCCGAGCTGGTCGATACCGGGGCGTCCGGTCCCCTCCGGAGCACGACGCCAGCGAACACGCCGGTCGCGTGGCCCTCCATCGCGACCGGCACCTGGCCCGACCGACACGGCCTCTACGAGTTCATGAAACTGGAAAGCGACTACAGCCAGCGGCCGTACAACCGGAACGACCTCCGGCAGCCGCCGCTCTGGGAGCTGCTCTCGCCGGCCGTCGTCGCGAACGTGCCGATGACGTACCCCGCCGGCGGCGTCGGCGATGACGGGGCGATGGTCGCCGGGATGATGACGAGCTCGACCGACGCGGCGGGGTTCACTGATCCGCCCGAGCTCGGCGAGGAGATCCGCGAGGAGATCCCCGACTATCGGGTCGGTCTCAAGTGGCACGAGTACGGCGAGGACCGACGCGAGGAGTTCCTCGCTGACTTCGCGTCGCTGCTCGAGGCGCGCCGCGAGCTGTTGGAGTCGCTCATGGAGCGGGAGGACTGGCGGCTGTTCTTCTTCACCTTCACCGCGCCTGACAGGCTCCAGCACCTGATCTGGGACGAGGGCGTGCTGTTGGACCACTACCGCGAGCTGGACGCGGTCCTCGCCGAGGTGATGACCTACTGCGACCGACTGGGCGCGACGCTGTACGTCGTCTCAGACCACGGGTTCGGGCCGATCTCGCGGGTCGTTAACCTCAACCGGGCGCTGGCGGACGCGGGCCTGTTGACGCCGAAGGACTCGACCGGTACCCGGGGCGTGCTCTCTCGCGCAGGCGTGTCGAAGTCGTCCGTGTTGAACGCGTTAGAACGGATCGGCATCGACGACGAGGTGCTCGTCGATCGGCTTCCGGCGGCGCTCGTCGACAGCGTCGCGCGAGCGGTGCCCGGCGACCACGCCCTCTACGACGTCGACTCCGAGCGGACCCGGGCGTTCCTCCACGGGCTGGGCAGCGTCTACGTCAACGACACCGTCCGGTTCGACGACGGGGCCGTCGACCCCGCGGAGCGAGCGGAGGTGAAAGCCGAGGTGATGACCGCGCTCTCGGAGCTGACCGACCCCGAGACCGGCGAACGGGTGCTCTCGGTCCACGACGGCGACGACCTCAACCCCGAAGACGAGTTCGCCCCCGACGTGGTCGTCGAGGCCGTCGAAGGGTATCACGTCAAGCCCGGGCTCGCGGACGAGGCCGTCGTCGACGCCGACGGCATCGCCGGCTACCACCGGCCGGAGGGCGTCATCTTCGCCCGTGGCCCCTCGATAGCGGCCGACGTCGCGGTCGAGGGCGCCGCGGTCGTCGACGTGGCGCCGACCCTGCTCCACGGGCTCGGCGAACCCGTTCCCGCGGCCGCTCACGGCCGCGTGTTGACGGAGCTGTTCGAACCCGGATCGCCGCCGGCGGAGCGGGAAGCGGTCGAGGTGGACCGCGGCTCGTCGGACGCGACGGCCGGCGGGCCCGGAAGCGACGAGGCCGTCGAAGAGCGGCTGCGCGGGCTGGGTTACCTATGACCGCCGGTGCGGGCAGCGGCCACCGCTCCGGCGACGAAGCCGGTGCGGGCAGCGGCCACCGCTCCGGCGACGACTCTCGCGGCGTCGGCGACGCGGCCGGAGCCCGCGGGAGGCGCCCGTATCTCGGCGCCATCGGTGCCGCGGTGGCCTCGGCGGCCGGCTGTCTCGGGTTCGCGCGGGGTGACGCGTCGAAAGACCCGCCCGCAGATCCGGACGATGGAGACGGACCGTCGGGAGACGGGCCAGACGGGCCGGGGGACGGATCCGACGACGAGGACCTGGGAACGCGCCACGGGATCGAGTTCGACCGAGTGCTCGACGCCGTCGACGACCTCGGCCTCGACCCGACCGGCAGCGCGCCGGCAAACGACCGGCTGGAGGACGCGCTCACGGAGGGGACGCTGGTGCGGTTCCCCGAGGGCGAGTACCGGTTCCTCGGCGAGGTCGTCGTCAGCGCGGACCGGGTCGGCGTGTTCGGCGACGGCGACGTGCGGTTCCTCCCGCCGGTCGGCTACACGCGACCCCTGTTCGACTCCGACTCGGTGCCGGACGACGTCCTCATCGAAAACGTCGACGTGGACGTCAGCGCCGACGACACGACGACGGGGATCCGGCTCGAATGTCGGAACCGGTTTCACATCCAAGACGTCGAGTTCCTCGGTCGTGGAACCAGCGAGTCGCCTGCCGGAACGCCGAGCGCGTTCGTCCTCGCGATCGACAACGAGGACGGTCGGGGCGTCCTGCGGAACGCGGTGGCGAAGAAGGGCTCTCGAATCGACGGGTACAAGCGCGGTAACGGCCGGATCGGCGTGTGGGTGGGCTGGTCGAACAAGGGGACCGTCCGCATCGAGGGCTGTGACCTCCGCGAGTTCGGCAATAACGGCGTGTACGGCTCTCGGACCCCCGGAAACGTCGAGATCGTCGACTGTTATTTCCTCAACAACAACGCGGCGAGCGCCCGCATCGCGGGCGAGGGAAGTTACGTCGAGGACTGTACGGTCGAGATCGACCTCGACCGGTACACCGGCGGGGCAGTGGACACGTCGACGGAGTTCAACACGCGGGCGATCGTCGTCGAACAGGGCGTCCAACGGGCGGGTGCGCCGCCGTTGCCCGCGGGTGCGGAGATCCGCGGCTGTACGCTCCGCGCCCGCTCGTCGCCGCGGTCACAGGCCGTCGTCGAACAGTCGCCCGTTGCGCGGAGCCTCGTCGTCCGCGACACGGAGATCCGGTGTGACATCGACGGGACGCCGGCGGTCCGCCGCGGCCCCGTGGGGTCGCTCCCCTACCGTCCGGACCGGCGGGAGCCTCCGCCGCCGCACTGGACGGAGTTGCGCAACGTCACCGTCGGTGGGAACGCGGCCGGGGGCGTCGCGGTCGACCTCAGGTTCGCGCCCGAGTCGGCGGTGATAGACTGCGACATCCGCTGTCGAGGGGAAGGGCGGGACGGCGTGTTCTTCGATCATTCCCCGCGGAGCGAAGTGAGCGGGGGCGAGATCCGCACCGACGGGCACCCGATCGTCGTCGACGTCGACCTGACGACGCCGCCCGACGAACACGTCGTGTGTCTCGGCGTCGACACGGTCCTAGAGCGGTTCGGCGACGCGGGCTTGGGCGTCGAGCTCACCTCGGACGTACCCCTGTTGCGCGCGCTCGCTCAGAGCGCCGGGACCGAGCGCGTCTGTCTCGGGCTCGACGCGGTGCCGTCGCTGCCGGACGCCGGGTCGGTCTCGAGCTCCCTCCGGATCAGCGTCGACGCGCTGGAGGGAGACGTACCGTTCGGACGAGTGCTGGATCGGCCGTGACGCTCGTCCGACCCCAGCGATCCGCGCGCCCGACGAACCGGTGGCTCGCGGATCGGGTCGATCCGGTCGCGGTTTCGATTAGTAGGAACCCCCTACGACCCGGTATTCGCCGGTTACGGAAAGCCCGGCCGGACACGGCGTTAGTAGGGGGTTCCTACGGCGGAGTAAACCGTGCCGCCAGCAACCGGGACCCATCTGGTAACCAAGCGATTCCAACCGGACGCATCCGGTCAGTTACTGGCGAAAACGAATATCATAGTAAGCCGGATATGCCCGGCCATGTCCAAAGAACGGACACCCGACGACGAGAGAGTAGGAGGCAGTTATGGTGCTGACGGGACAGTAAGCACCGACTACGAGGTCGAGACGGGGGACGAAGACGGGTCTGCCGGCGAGACGGAGGGGGGTGACGACACCCCGCTGCTCGAACGACGCGGGTACCTGAAGATGGCCGGCGTGGCCGCCGCCACGGTCGCCACCGCCTCGGCCGGCGGCGCCGCCGCGAGCGGAACGACCCGTCGCGGGATCGAGTTCGACCGAGTGCTCGACGCGGTCGACGACCTCGGACTGGACGCGGGCGGGAACGACCCGGTCAACGCCCGGTTGGACGACGCGCTCTCGGAGGGGACGCTGGTGCGGTTCCCCGAGGGCGAGTACCGCTTCGACGGTGAGATCGAGATCGACGCCGACCGCGTCGGCATGCTCGGCGAGGGCGACGTGCGGTTCCTCCCGCCGACGGGGTACTCGGGACTGCTGTTCGACTACTACCCCAACCCCGACGACGTGCTCATCGAGGGCATCGACATCGACATGCGGGCGAACGACACCACCACGGGCATCCGGCTCCTGTGTCGGAACCACTTCCACATCGAGGACGTCGAGTTTCTCGGCCGGGGGCTCACGGACAACTCCGGCCAGATCAGCGCCTTCCTGCTCGGGATCACGAACGAGAGCGGGCGCGGTGTCCTGCGGAACGCGGTGGCGAAGAAGGGGTCCCGCGTCGACGGGTACGCGCGCGGTAACGGCCGGATCGGCGTGTGGGTGGGCTGGTCGAACAAGGGGACCGTCCGCATCGAGGGCTGTGACTTCCGCGAGTTCGGCAACAACGGGACGTACACCTCCCGGACGCCCGGTCAGGTGGAGATAGTCGACTCCTATTTCCTCAACAACAACGCGGCGAACATCCGCATCGGCGGAGACGGGAGCTACATCGAGAACTGTACGGTCGAGATCGACTTCGGGAAGTACACCGGCCCGGAGCTCGGCGACATCTCGACCGGGTTCGGGATGCGCGGGATCCACGTCGATCAGGGCGTCCAACTCGAGGGCGCGGAGACGATCCCGGCGGGCGCGGAGGTCCGCGACTGCGAGCTCATCGGCGCCGACGCTCCGAACGGCCTCGCCATGATCAACCTCTCGCCGCAGGGGCGGAGCCTGCGCGTCGAGAACACTCGCGTCCGGGTCGACATCGACAACATGTGGGCCGTCCGCCGGGGACGCCCCGGCGCTATCCCGTGGCGCGAGTGGCAGCGGACGCCGCCGAAACCGCATTGGATCCGGATGGATAACGTCAGCATCACGGGGTCGGCGTCCGGCCGGGAGGCGGTCCGTCTCGTCGAGGCCGACGACTCGGTGGTCCGGAACTGCTGTGTCCACCAGTCGGGATCGAGCCGTGACGGCATCAACTTCGTCGACTCGACCGGCGGCGTCGTCGAGGACTCGACAGTCGACGTGACCGGGAGGGAGATCACCCTAGAGAACTCCACCGCGTCGAGCTCGTCGATAACCAAGGACGGGTCGTGCCCGTTCCCGAACCCGGAGCCGGCGTCTTCGGACTCGACCGGCGACTCCACGTCCGGCGGCTCCACGGACGACTCGACCCCCGACGACGGCCAGCAGGAGCTCGTCATCGACGGCGGCCACACCTCCGACAAGCTCACGTACACGTTCACCGTGGACGGTGGCGTCGAGCCCGGTCCCCGTGCGAACCCAGACGACGTGATAGACGGGACGACCGTCTCCGGTCAGGTCGAGGGCGGGAGCGACTCCTTCTGGGTGTCCGGAGAGTTCACCGACTTCCAACTCGACGGCGACGCCGAGGTCCGCCTCGACGGCGAGACGGTCGCCCCGTCGGATCTGGTCGTCTCCGACTCGACCGAGGAGACGAACGATTCGACCGACGGCACCGACTCGACGACGGACGACTCGACGGCGGAGACGACGGAGGAGCGCGAACTCGTCATCGACGGGAGCGGCATCTACGACCGCGTCGAGTACGCGTTCACGGTCGACGGGAGCGTCGCGCCGGGTCAGTACGCCAACGACAGCGACGTGATCGACGGGTCGACCGTCACCGGCCACGTCGAGGGCGGGTTCGACTCGTTCCTCGTCAGCGGGGAGTTCACCGACTTCCAGATCGATGCGGACGTGCCCGTTCGCCTGAACGGCCAGACCGTCGATCCAGCGGATCTGGTCGTCGACGACGGTCGCACGGTCGAGGTCGACGGCACCGACTCGACCGACCCGCTCGCGTACACGTTCAGCGTCGACGGGAGCGTGACGCCCGGCGACGGCGCGGCCGCCGCGGACGTGACCGACGGCACCGTCACCGGACGCGTCCAGGGCGACGCCAGCGCCTTCCAGGTCACCGGCGAGTTCACGAACTTCCAGGTCGAGGGCGACCTCGTCGTCCGCGTGGACGGCGAGCCCGTCGACCCGGCGACGCTCGACGGGGGCCACGACCTGCCGCACGAGCTGGTCGTCGACGGCGACGGCGCGGAGGCGAGCTACCTCGTCGAGACGACCGGTTCGGTCGCGAAGCGCGCCGGCGGCTGGGGCGCCGAGGCGTCGGACGCGGCGACGGGCGGCGTCGCCAGCGGGACCGTCGCGGACGACCGCGACACGTTCGGCTTCTCCGGCGACGTCGCTCGGCTCCAGATCGACGGCGACGCCTCCCTCACGTTCCGGAGGTGATCTGATGGCCTCGAACCCCGAGGAGCCGTCGGCCGGTCGGCGTCGACGCCGCTCCGCCGCGAGCGCCGTGACCGCGGCCGACTGCCGCGGGGTGGGAGCATGAGCCGGAGTGCGCTCGAAGTGGAGTGGGAGGCCCAGCCGGACGACCCCGACAGCGAGGACCTCGGCTACGACCTCGACGACTGGGAGCGGATACGGGCGTCGGGGGTCGACTCCGAGAAGTTCCTCTACCTGCCGGAGGACGAGGAACTGCTCCGCGAGGAGGCGTTCGTCGTGGCCGCGCCGGCGGCCGTCGTGGACCTGCTCGACAACAGGTAGGCCCGCCGGCTGACCGGTCCAGTGCGGTGCCAGACCCGCCGGCGGTCCAGTCCGGTGTCACAGACCGGTCCGCGGACCGATCGCGGCCGAAACGGTCAAGCCGTTGACTCTCGAATTATTTCCGATGGGAGAGCCTGCCGACTCGGCGAGGAAGGCCGCGGAGTATCGACACGACGACGGGTCCGTGGAGATCGTGTTCGCCGTCGACGACGGTCGCGTCCTGACCGTCCGCGAATACCCGGACGAGGAGACGTTCGAGACGGTGACGGAGTCGGCGGCGTACGTCGGCCAACACGAGGGCGTCTCCGACCTGCCGGGTGTCGAGGCGTTCCAGGAGACCGACGACTCCTGACCCGGCGGCGAGAGGGACGGTGCGGCTCGGGTCGGTCGAGTCCGCGTCGTCCGCGCCCGCCGAGTACGCGTCGTTCTGACCGGCTCCGTGCGCGTCAGGGACGGCCGGGTCCCTCGGCGTCGGTGTCGGTCGGCGACGCCAGTTCGAGCAGTTGTCCGTACGCCTTCGCGAGCGACGTGACGTAGGCCACGACGAGGAACGCGAGCTTCCGCCGGGCGGGCAGTTCAGCCCAGTCGCGCACGGACCGGCGCATGAAACTCGGCCGCGGCGGGAGAAACGCGGCGGGGTTGAGCGCGGCGAGGATCGGCGACCCGTACCGCTCCGGGTAGTACCGCCGGAGCTGGGTCTTCCCGCGGCCGACCCGTCTGGACTTCCGGAGCAGCGCGCCGAGCGTCGTCCGGGTGGGATGGTACATGACGACGTCCGGCGCGTATCGGAGGTCGCGCCCGCTCGCCGCCACGCGGTTCCCGAACTCCAGGTCCCCGCTCGACTGGAGTCGGGCGTCGAACCCGCCGACCCCTTCGATCAGTGCTCGCGTGACGACCAGACAGCAGGTCGGCGCGAACGAGAGCTCCTCGATGAACCGCTCGACGTGGAGGTCGTTCAGTCGGTTGTACTCGGCCACCGTCCCCTCGTCGCCGGTCGTGAACAGCCGCACGTCGCAGGCGAGGTAGTCGGCGCCCGTCACGGCCATCTCCCGCGCGACGGCCTCGACCCACCCGGGATCGACGACCATGTCGGCGTCGACGAAGGCGATCACGGAGCCCGTCGCGGCGGAGATGCCCGCGTTCCGCGCGGCGTACGAGCCCCGAACGTCGTCTTCGACGAACAGCCGGATCCCGTCGAACGCCTCGTCCCCGAGGTACTCGCGGACGACGTCGCGCGTCCCGTCCGTCGACCCGTTGTCCACGACGATCACCTCGTACCGGTCGGTGGTCGCGGTCTGTCGCCGGAGCGAGTCGAGCGTCGCCTCGATCCCGGCCGGGTCGTTGTACACCGGGATCACCACCGAGACGAACGGGAGTCCCTCCCCAGCGGCGTCGGTGCCGTCACTCGCCTCGGCGGAGCTGCGATCGGCGGTCGACGGGCCGGGGTCGGGAGTCACGAACGGGGGTTCCGCGAGCGACGGTATTGTTATACGAATCGTACCGCCGACTCGAGTCGCCGACGGGTCGGGGGCCGCCGGGTGGATCGGCTCGCCGCGTCGCGGTGCGGTCCGGGCGCGCGAGGTAGGCGGTCTATACTCTTTGGTCGGGGACGGCGTTCTCAGTCCGGAATGGTCTACGACGTCGCGGTCATCGGCACGGGCCCTGACCCCTCGGACCCCGATCGAGACGGGTACGCGATGGGGTATCGGCACGGACACGCCTACGAGAACAACGAGGACTGCGAGCTCGTCGCGTGCGCGGACATCGTCTTGGAAAACGGGCGGGCGTTCGCCCGCGAGTTCGACCTGCGCGAGGGCACCGCCTACGAGGACTACGAGGCGATGCTCGCCGCGGTCGAGCCGGACCTCGTGAGCGTCTGCGTGCCGCCGGGGATCCACGCCGCGATCGTCGAGGACTGCGCCGAGAGCGGGAACGTCGCGGCGATCCACTGCGAGAAGCCGATGGCCGACACCTGGGGCGACTGTAAGTCGATGGTCCGGACCTGCGACCGGAACCGCGTCCAGCTCACGATCAATCACCAGCGCCGGTTCGGCGCGCCCTTCCGCAAGGCCAAGGAACTCCTCGACGACGGCGCGATCGGGGAGCTCGCCAAGATCGAGTTCGCGGACGAGACGCTCTTCGACGCCGGGATCCACCAGGTCGACCTCTCCCGATACTTCACCGACGGCGCCGACGTGGAGTGGGTGATAGCACAGGTCGACTACCGCGAAGAGAACCGGTGGTTCGGCACCCCGAACGCCACGCAGGCGCTCGTCCAGTGGCGGTACGCCGACGGGACGGTCGGGCTCGCCACCACCGGCGAGTCGGCGCCCGCGGGAGCGTGTTACTTCCGACTGGTCGGCACGGACGGCGCCATCGAACTCGGCGTCGACGGCGGACCGACGCTCCGCTACCGGACCGACGGCGGGAAGTGGCAGTCGGTCGGGACGGACGGCGAGAACCTCCACGGCCTCGGTTCCCCGGGGTACCTCGGCGCAGCGCTGCGCGGTGTCCGGGCGCGGCTGCCGCTGCTCTCGGCCGAGGACCGCGAGGCGCCGGTGTTCATCGAGCGCGCGATCGCCGACGCGGTCGAGGGACTGAAGACGGGGTCGGAGCCCGAACTGTCCGGGCGGAACGCGCTCCGGGCGACGGAGGTGGTCTTCGCCGCGTGGGAGTCGGCCAGACGGCGCGGGCGGATCGACCTCCCGCTCGAGATCGAGGACAACCCGCTCGTCGCGATGATCGACGACGGGTGGCTCGGTCCCGCGGCCGACCGCGCGGCGTCCGCCGCCGACACCCCCGCGAACGGGTCCGGCGACGCGCCGTCAGCCGACCGGTGAGGCGTCTCCGACGCCCCCGACGCAACCCGGAGCGCGTTCCGGCAGGACGCGGAAGCCGAACTCACGAACGACGAGCTCACGCGGACGCGACACAACGTTGGCTTGTCGGGGGGAGCAAGGAGACGAGCGGGGATATAACGAGCTGCTACCGCGCACAGTTCGTCGACGGCCCGCCGTAGCCGGCGGCGGGCGCGGCGGTCGCGCCCGCACCGACGTGCGGTTTTAGGAGTCGAACTGGGCCCTGTACTGCTCGCGGATCGTCTCTTTCTGCGTCTCGTCGAGCGCCTCGTACTCGCTGTCGAACCGCTCTCTGGCCAGTTCGTCCCACGAGTCGATCCGGTCGCCGTCGTCGGACTCGAACTGGTCGTCGAAGGCGGCCTCGATCTCCTGTTGGGTCTCGACGTCGATGCTGGTGAAGTCGAACTCGTCGTTCCGCTCGACGTCGAGCCCGAACTCCTGTCGCGCTATCTCCTCGCGGGTCAGGACCTCGGTGATCACGAGGTCACCCGCGAACGGCTGTCGCTCGTGGATCTCGTCGACCTGCGACTGCGTCTCGGCGCTGACCTCGTCGTAGTCGAGCCCGTACTTCTCTTGGGTGATCGCGTCCTTCGAGACGGTCTCCGACTCGCCGTTGTCGGAGTCCGAGGACGACGAGCCGCCACCGCCGGAGTAGTAGTCCTCGATGACCACGACACCGGTCGCGTTGGCGTCCCCGCTGTAGACGCCGTAGACGTGCGTGCCGAGCAGGTCACGGTCGCTGAACCGGTCGCGGTCGTCGGCGGCGATCGCGAACTCGACGGTCGTCCGCTCGCCCGGCGCGAGGTCGACCGTCGAGTTCGCCGTCACCGTCTCCGGGTCGTCGTCGCCGTCCAGGTCGATGCGGTGTTCGACGGTCTCGTTCGCGGCCGCGTCGCCGATGTTCGACACCTTCGCGGTGAACGCGACGTCGTCGTCCACGTCGGCCGACCGCGGCCCGTCGACCTCGTCTACCTTGAGGAAGCTCTCGCGGACGCGGAGCGTCGCCGTGGTCGCGTCGTTCGGCGTCGCGACGGCGACCGAGTAGTTCCCGCGGGTGAGGTTCGCCGTCGCCGCCTCGAACTCGAACGTCTTCGTCTCGTTCCCGTCGAGCGTCACGGAGCGGTTCCAGTCGAACGACTCGGCCGGCCCGTCGAGCCAGACCTCCTCCGTGCCGGGAACGTCGCCCGCGTTCGTCAGCGTCACCGACCCGTTGAACCGGTCGCCCCTGACCGCGTCGGCGGTCATCGTCGCGCCCGCGACGCGGACGGTCGCCGGTCGGAGGACGACAAGCGTCCCCTCCCGCGAGCTCCCCGACGCCTCGACCCGGTACGGGTAGGTCCCCGGTTCGAGCCCGCCGGTCTCGACCGAGAAGCTCACGGCGGCCTCGCTCCCGGCGCGGACCATCGGGGCCTTCGCGGCGACGGTCTCGTCGCCGTCGAAGTCGCCGTCTGCGTTCCGGTCGAGGCGGAGGTCGACGTTCCTGAGCCCGCGGAAGTCGCCGTCGTTGCGGACGGTCACGGCGACGCTCCCGGTGTCGCCGCGAACCACCCGGTCAGCCCGGGCGTCGGAGACGACGAACGCGGGTGGATCGAGGGAGACGGTGCCCGTCTCCAGCGCTCCCGACTCGTCGCCGAGCGTGTAGTTGTACCGTCCGGCCGTCAGCGCGTCTCTCGGGGCCGACAGCGTGAGCTCCCGCGTCTCTCCCGCGGAGAGCGTGACCGTTCGCTCGTCGACGGTGACCGATGAGCCTTCCTCGTCTTCGACGACCAGCTCGTAGGACCGCGTCGCGTTCGCGGCGTCGGTGTTGTTGATCGTGGTCCGAACCTCGAAGGCGGCGTCGCCGGCGCCCGGTTTGACCGCCTCCGCACCTTCGACGGTTACCGACGCACCGCTCCCGAGGTCGGCGACGGACGCGGCACCGACGCCCGCACCGACGACGAGCAGCACCGCGACGACCGCGTGTATTCCGGTGATCTCCATACGGGGACGTTCGCGAATATCGTCTTTGTTACGATGGGCATACTCCGGTGGAGAGCCCCCGCAGCGGGGCGATCGACCCGAGAGGACCGAGAGCGACCCGTCGCGGACGCGAGTCGAGTAACGACGGACTTGAGCCGAGTAACGTGACACGTCGGGCAGATGTTCGCTCCTTACTCCGCTCCTCTCGCGGACCCGCTCACCGCTCGCGTTCACCGGTCCGTCCCTTCGGTGACTCGTAAGCCCCTCCCGCTCGGTGGTTCGGGCGTCGCCTCGAGATTCCGCAGACGGCCCCGACTCCGTCGCGAACCGACCGACGAGAGAGCACGCGTCGAGTGCGGTTCAACTGGCGGCGGCGGTGGAGTATGTCCAGCGTACCTCGGCAAGCCTCTCCATAACAATGCCCGGACCGACCGGACCGCTACACGAATCAGTCATGGGAGACTCACAACGGAACGACCCGGCGTCGGCGGTCGCGGACATTGAGCTCGGCGCGCGATCGGCGATCAGCGATCGCGCGACGCTCGGCTACGAGTACGCCGCAGACGCCGGTGCGACCGTCCTCGGCGCCGACGCGACGGTCCGAGCCGGCTCGATCGTCTACGCGGACGTGCGAGCGGGCGACGGCTTCACCACCGGACACAACGCCCTCGTCAGGGAACACACCGAGTTCGGCGACGACGTGCTCGTCGGGACCAACACCGTCATCGACGGCCGGACGACGGTCGGCTCGCACGTGAGCCTCCAGACGAACGTGTACGTCCCGCGCGAGACCGTGATCGGCGACGACGTGTTCGTCGGTCCGGGCGCGGTGTTGACGAACGACCCCTATCCCGTCCGTCAGGACGTCGACCTGGAGGGGCCGACGATCGCCGACTCGGCCTCCATCGGGGCCAACGCGACCGTCCTTCCCGGCGTCACCGTCGGCGAACGGGCGTTCGTGGCCGCCGGGGCGGTCGTCACGGACGACGTTCCCCCGGAGACGCTCGCCGCGGGCGTCCCGGCAGAGCCCCGCGATCTGCCGGAACCGCTCGACGGCTCGAACACGATAGCATGAGCCGGATCGCCATCGCCGACCCAGACGTCGGCGAACGGGAACTCGAACGGGTCCGCGAGGTGTTGACGAGCGGTCGGCTGGCGGACGGGCCCGTCGTCCGCGAGTTCGAGCGCGAGTTCGCGGCGTTCTGCGGCGCCGACCACGGGGTCGCGGTCGCGAACGGGACCGCCGCCCTCCAGACCGCGTTCGAAGCGGTCGGGATCGGCGAGGGCGACGCGGTCGTCACGACGCCGTTCTCGTTCGTCGCGAGCGCGAACGCGGTCAGGCTCTGTGGCGCGCGACCGGTGTTCGCCGACGTCGACCCGGAGACGTACACGCTGGACCCCGACGCGGTCGAGGCGACCCTGGAGGCGACCGACGACGTGGCCGCGATCCTCCCGGTCCACCTGTACGGGCTGCCCGCGGAGATGGACCGGTTGACCGAGATCGCGGCGGACCACGAGGTCGCGCTGATAGAGGACGCGGCACAGGCACACGGGGCGGCATACGAGGGGACGACCGTCGGCACGTTCGGCGACGCCGCCTGCTTCTCGTTTTACCCCACGAAGAACATGACGACCGGCGAGGGCGGGATGGTCGTCACGGACGACGAGGGGGTCGCCGACCGCGCCGCCCGCTTCGTCAACCACGGCCGGTCGGACGCGGCCGACCGCGGCTACGACCACGTGTCCGTCGGGCACAACCTCCGGTTGACCAGCCTCTCGGCCGCGATCGGCGTCGAACAGCTCCGCAAACTCCCGGCGTACAACGCGCGACGCCGCGAGAACGCGAGGCGGCTCTCCGCGGCGCTGGAGGACGTCTCGGAGCTGACGCTGCCGGTGGAGCCGCCGGAGCGGCGCCACGTCTACCACCAGTACACGGTCCGCTGTCCGGACCGGGCGGCGCTGCGGGACCACCTCGACGAGCGGGGGGTGGACACGGCCGTCTACTACCCGACGTTGATCCCGGACCAACCCGCGTACGACGGCTACGAGGCGTCCGTCTCGACGGCTCGTCGGCTCGTCGACGAGGTCGTGTCGCTGCCGGTCCACCCCGGGCTCGTCGACGAGGACCTCGATCGGATCGCCGACGCCGTCCGCGATCACTACGGCCTGCCGCAGGCGGAGGTGACCGCCGATGACTGACGACGGGGCGCTCCGCGTCGGCGTCATCGGCGTCGGGAGCATGGGCGCACACCACGCCCGCGTGTACGCCAGCTCGGCCGCGGTGGACCTGGTCGGGGTCGCCGACACCGACTGGGACCGAGCGAAGGAGATCGCCGAGAAACACGGGACGCGAGCGCTCAATCGGGGCACGCTGCTTCAGGCGGTCGACGCCGTCTCGGTCGTCGTTCCGACGCAGTTCCACGCGTCGATCGTGCGGGAGGCGCTGGAGGCCGACACCAGCGTCTTAGTCGAGAAGCCGTTCGTCGACGACCCGGCGGCGGGACGCGAGCTGATCGCGCTCGCCGACCGGCGGGACCTCCGGCTCCAGGTCGGCCACATCGAGCGGTTCAATCCGGCGGTGCGGGCCCTCGTGGACGTGCTCCCGGAGATGGACGTCCTCGCGGTCGACGCCCGCCGGCTCGGTCCGCCGGTGGACCGCGAGAACACCGACGGCGTGGTCGAGGACCTGATGATCCACGACCTCGACATCCTCCTGTCGCTCTTCGACGCCGAGGTCGACGAGACGTACGCCGCGGGGATCGACGGCGAGCCCCACGTCACGGCGACGCTCCAGCTCGACAACGGCGTGTTGGGAACGCTGACCGCGAGCCGGATCACCCACCAGAAGGTCCGCGAACTCGCGGTCACCGGGCGGGAGTGTCGGGTGACGGTGAATTACCTGACGCAGTCGGTGAAGATCCACCGCCACTCGCTGCCCGGCTACGTCGAGTCGAACGGCGACCTGCGGTACCGGTCCGAGAGCGTCGTCGAGCGGCCGCAGGTCAACAGCGGCGAGCCGCTCCGCGGCGAGATCGAGTCGTTCGTCTCGTCCGTGACCGAGGGAACCGCCCCCGAGGTCACCGGCCACGACGGGCTCCGGGCGATCGAGCTGGTCCGCGAGATCAGCGATGCGGTCGACGACCCCGAGGCGACGATCGCGCAGACGGGTGGGCGATGACCGCGAACGCCCCCGCGACGGAGACCGTCGGACTGTACGGCGCCGACGCGTCCCCGGACGAACAGCGGGCCGCATTCCGGGAGGGTCGCGTCCCCGTCGCGGTGTACGGGATGGGGAAGATCGGGCTGCCGCTGTCGCTGGTGTACGGCGAGACGACGGGCGCCGTGACCGGCGTCGACATCGATCCCGGACGCGTCGCGGCCCTAGCCGACGGGACCAACCCGCTCGACCACGAGCCGGGCGTGTCCGCGCTGCTGTCGGAGCTGGTCGCCGAGGACCGCTTCGCCTGTACGACCGACGGCGAAGCGGCGGCGTCGACGGCCCGCGTTCACGTGATCGTCGTTCCGACCGTGATCGACGCCGACGACGACCCCGACCTCTCGTCGCTGGAGGCGGCCGCCGAGACGGTCCGGTCCGGTCTCGACCCGGGCGACGCGGTGTTCGTGGAGTCGACCGTACCGCCGGGGACCTGCGAGGACGTGATCGAGCCGGTCCTCACGGCCGGCGAGCGGTCGCCGGGCGAGTTCGGGCTCGCGCACACGCCGGAGCGGACCGCTAGCGGCCGCGCGCTCCGCGACATCCGCGGGTCGTACCCGAAGATCGTCGGCGGGGTCGACGGCGAGAGCGGCCGGGTCGCGGCGCTCGTCTACGACGAGCTGACCGACAACGAGGTCATCCGGACCAGCGACGCGAGGACCGCGGAGTGCGTCAAGCTCTTCGAGGGCGTCTACCGCGACGTCAACATCGCGCTCGCCAACGAGCTGGCGACGCTGACCGACGCGTTCGGCGTCGACGTGATCGACACCATCGAGGCCGCGAACACCCAGCCGTACTGCGACATTCTCACGCCCGGAGCGGGCGTCGGCGGCCACTGTATCCCCTACTACTCGCACTTCCTCCTCGATGCGATCACGGACCCCGCTCCGATGATCGAGACGGGCAGATCCGTCAACGAGCGGATGCCGGGATTCGTCGTCGAGACGCTGGTCGACGGGCTCTCGACCGACCGCTCGGTCGAGGGCGCGACGGTCGCGCTGTTCGGCGTGGCCTACCGCGCGGGCGTTCCCGAGACGCGGGCCTCGCCCGCGATCGACGTCGCTCACCGGCTGGACCGGCTGGGAGCGACCGTCCTCGCGGTCGACCCGATCCTCGACGAGCTGCCAGAAATGCCCGCCGAGGACGTCGCGCTCGACGAGATAACGGACCGTGACGTCGACGCGGCCGCCCTCATCACCGCCCACGAGGAGTTCGGCGACGTCGACTGGCACGCCTTCGAACGCGAGGGGTCGGACGGGATTCGACGCGGCATCACCGTCGTCGACGGGCGACAGGCGCTCGACCTCTCGGAGACGGCACACACCGTCTACACCGTCGGCCGGGGGTGGCACTGATGTACCAGGAGGCGACCGTCGCCGTCGTGATCCCCGCCTACAACGAGGTGGGGTTCGTCGGCGACGTGATCGAGACCGTCCCCGGGTACGTCGACCGCGTGTACGTCGTCGACGACTGCTCGACCGACGACACGTGGGGAGAGATCCGCCGGACGCTCGACGGGCTCGAAGGGTCGGAACGACCGGGCGGGAGGCTCCGTCCGATCGCCGACGACTCACCGTCCGCTCCGGGGAAATCGGAGTCGGGCGCCGACGGTTCGGGCTCGGTCGCCGGCGGTTCGGATCCGATCGCGGACGGTTCCGGCGCCGTCCCCGACGCTACCGGAGACCTCCCCGGCGGTGCCGGACCGGCCTGGCGGGACCGGATCGTCGCTCGGGACGCGCGCAGCGGAACGGCGCTTCCGGACCGTCTGGTCGTCGCGCTCCGGCACCGCGAGAACACCGGGGTCGGCGGCGCGATAAAGACGGGGTACCGCAACGCGATGGCCGACGACGCCGACGTCGACGTGGTGGCGGTGATGAGCGGCGACGGGCAGATGGACCCGGCGATACTCGACCGGATCATCGGTCCCGTCGTCCGCGACGAGGCCGACTACGCGAAGGGGAACCGCCTGCGACACGCGGAGTACCGGCGGCAGATGTCGACCTGGCGGACGTTCGGCAACGTCCTGCTCACGGGACTCACCCGGATCGCCAGCGGGTATTGGCGGATGACGGACCCGCAGAACGGGTACACCGCAATCTCCCGTCGGGCGCTCGACCGCGTCGAGTACGAGTCGCTGTACGAGGACTACGGGTTCTGTAACCACCTGCTCGTCCGCCTGAACAAGCAGGGGATTCGCATCGCTGACGTTCCGATGCGCGCGGTGTACGGCGACGAGACCAGCAACATCAGGTACAGTTCCTTCGTGCCGAGGCTCTCGGCGCTGCTGTTTAGAAGCTACCTCGGTCGCCTGCTCGCGGACGGCGACCGCGGGGTCGGCTCGCCACCGTCCGTCGCACAGCTTCTCGGGTTGGGGCTCCTCCTCGGCGGGACTGCGCTCGGGGTCGGGTCGGCCGTCGCGGGCGCGACCGGGACGGCGGTCGCCGGCGGCCTCTTCGCGCTGTTCGGGCTCGCCTCGTTCGTCGCGGGGATCGCCGCCGAGCGACGGGCCGACACCGACATGGAGGTCCGCGTCGGGCCCGCCGACCTCTCGGGGGAGTTCGACTTCGCCGCGTCCGAGGGCTCGTCCGGGGACGAGCGGTCGGGGATCGCCCCGACGACGGACGAGTCGACCGCGAGGGAGGACTGACCCGTGCGGGTCTGTTCGGTGGTCGGCGCGCGACCGCAGTTCGTCAAGGCGTTCCCGGTCTCCCGACGGCTGCGCGCGGACCACGAGGAGGTGCTGATCCACACGGGCCAACACTACGACGAGGAGCTCTCGGGCGTCTTCTTCGAGGAGTTGGACATCCCCGAACCGGAGTACAACCTCGGCGTCGGCTCGGGGGACCACGCCCCGCAGACCGCCGAGATGATGCGCCTGATAGACGAGGTGCTCGACGCGGAGTCGCCCGACGTCGTGCTCGTCTACGGGGACACGAACTCGACGCTCGCGGCCGCGCTGGTCGCGGCCAAGCGCGAGCCGATGCTCGCGCACGTCGAGGCGGGCCTCCGCAGCGGGAAGTGGTCGATGCCGGAGGAGGTGAACCGCGTCCTCACCGACCACTGCTCCGACCTCCTTTTGACTCCGGGCGAGAACGCCGCGGAGACCCTCCGCGAGGACAACGCCAGAGGCGAGGTCGTCGTGACCGGCGACGTGATGTACGACGCGGTCCTCGCCGTTCGGGACCGAGTGCTCGACGAGTCGACCCCCCTACCGATCTCGGGACTCCGCCCGGACGAGTACGTGTTGGCGACGGTCCACCGGGCGTCGAACACCGACGACCCGGACCGGTTGGCGGGCATCCTCGACGGCCTGACCGGGGTCGACATCCCGGTCGTCCTGCCGCTTCACCCGCGGACGGAGAACGCGCTCCGGGAGCACGGGCTGTACGACCGCGCCGCGGAGGAGATACGCCTCGTCGACCCGGTCGGCTACGTCGAGTTCCTCCAACTGCTCTCGAACGCGTCGAAGGTCGCAACCGACTCCGGCGGCGTCCAGAAGGAGGCGTTCTACCTCGACACGCCCTGCGTCACGCTCCGCGACGAGACGGAGTGGATCGAGACCGTCGAGGCCGGCTGGAACGCGCTGGTCGGGGGCAACCCCGACCGGATCTCCCGCGCGCTGTTCGACCGGTCGGAACTCCCGCCGAAGCCCGAGTTGTACGGCGGCGGCGACGCGGCCGATCTGACCGTCTCGGCCATCGAGGCGAAGCTCGCCGACGCGGCGGACGACTGAGCGGCGGCGAAGCGCGGTCGCGCCGTCGACCGCTATCGCTCGTCCCGTTCGCGCCCTCGCTCACGGGCGTCTAGGTACTCGCCGAGCGCGAAGGCCATCCACGCCTGACACCACCGCATCAGCGTGAACCGTTTGGTGTAGAACCGGCGCTTCTGGTAGTAGAACCGGCCGTCACCGGCGTAGAGGTTCGAGAGCGTCCAGTCGATGATACGGGACGCGAACGCCGTGTCGCCGGCCGCGCTGAACAGCGCGATCCCCTCCGCCGCGGCGTGGATGTCCTTCGGGTAGGCGCTCGTCTCGTCCCAGTTCGGCGCCCCGGACGGCTCGAACAGCGTCTCGCGATAGAACTCGAGGCCGCGCCGCAGCGTGTCGTCGTACCGGGTCGAGCCCGTCACCTCCCGGTATCGGAGGAACGATTCCACGATGAAGCCGTTGTGGTGGTTGTCCATCGAGAGGTGTGACGCCGACGGCGGGTCGGTGTAGTACCACCCGCCGATGTCGGCCTGGAGGCCCGCCACGTAGTCGAGGATGCGCTCCGCCCGGTCGCGGAGTTCCGGTCGGGGGCGACGCTCGTGGAGGTCCATGAGAAGCCGTGCGCCGAGCGCGTTCGAGTTGATGATCGGCGTCTCGCCCGCCTCGACGCTCGCGTGGTAGTCGATCCTCGCCGTGCCGTCCGACTCACGGTAATTGAGCTCGTCGAGCACGAACGGGAGGGCGGACTCGGCGACCGACGCGAAGCTCCCGCCGGCGGCGCCGTCGTCGAAGTCGGCCTCGGACTCGCCGTCGTCGAAGTCGGCCTCGGACTCGCCGTCGGCCAAGTCGACATCGGTCTCGCTCGCGGACAGCAGCGCCCGCACCGCGTAGCCGGTCGAGACGACCCCGGGGTGTTTCGCGGCCAACCGGTCGTCGAGCCCCTGCGTCGCGTGCTGGTGACCGCCACAGAACCCCTCGTACCCGCGGCTCTGATTCTCGACGAGCCACGTCGACAGCCGGTCGGCCTCGCGGCGGTACAGGTCGTCGCCGAGGTGGTCGCGCGCGCTCCGGTTGGCCAGCACGAACAGCGCGGTCCCCTTGAAGCTCTGCCGCTGTTCCACCAGCATGAGCGGCCGGAGGTTGACCGGCGCCCGCTTGATCCCCTCCTGAATCAGGATGTTCGTCCACTTGGTCTCGAACGGGAGCGCCCGCCTGACGCGACTGCTCATCCCGTCGAAGTAGTCCCAACCGGTGTAGTCGCGCTCTCTCGCGTACCTCAGCGTCTCCGACAGCACGTCCGCGACCGCGTCGTCGGTGACGCGGTGCGCGTCGTCGCGGCGTCTGCCGGTCTCTATCGGCGCGGGAGGACCGCCCTCGCTCCCGGGGCGTCCGGTGCGGGCGTCGAATTCCGCTCCGCGGTCGAGACCGTCGTCGCCGACCGGTCCGATGTCGGACGCCGTCACGTCGACTCCTCCGTGAGGGGCGTCGACCGGTCGGACCGCCGTCGCTCGGTCTCGCCGCGCCACCGTTCGAGCCCCGCGACGGCCGTCCCGCCGCCCGCCTGGGCGACCGCGACGATCACGTCCGTGAGGTCAACGAGGCCGCCGACGTACTCGTTCCGCCGCCGCCGCCACGCCTCGCCGATCGACTCGTCGAGGAGGACGTCGACGCCCGTGGAGATCACCGTCTCGAAGTCCGCGGTGTTGACGACCAGGTCCTGTCGCTCCAGCTCGGTGAAGTTCCCCATGTCGCCGTCCCCGACGAAGGAGTTCGATCGGACGACCGGCGTCCCGAGCAGGGCGGCCTCGGTACACACCGTCTGCGTGTCGGTGACGACGAGCCGCGCCGCGGACAGCGCGTCGTGAAGCAGCGCGGGGTGAACGTCGAACTCGCGGGCGGGGAGCGAATCGAGGTCCAGCGTCCCGCCCTCGTCGGAGACGAACACCGCGGCGTGGTCGGCGAACGTCTCGATCAGTCGCCGCCGCTGGTCGGGAGAGAACCCGGACTGGCCGACGTCGTGGTGCGAGCCGAACGCGTTGAACCGCAGCAGGACGAACTCCTCGTCGGGCTCGAGGCCGAGGGGCTCGCGGATGCCCGGATTCGGCCGGAAGGTGTCCGGGTGGAGGTACGCCGTCTCACAGAAGCCGTGGAACTGGTAGTGGTTCTCCCCGAGGTCCTTCCCGAAGGTGTGGGGAGTGAGGAACGCCGAGGCGAACGGCCGAGAGACCGCGTGATCGAGCGACGTGGGCTCCGAGTCGAGGACCAGCACCGCCGGGGCCCCGGTGACCACCCCGGCGTGGGCCGCGTACGCGCCGACCCCGAAGATCACGTCCGGATCGAAGGCCCGGACCGCGGGAACGATACGGGCGTAGTGTCCCGGGAGATTGCGGAACAGCGACCCCTTCGTCGTTCCGCAGGAGCCGTAGAGGCGGTACGGGAGCTCGTACCGGTCGAGCAGCGCCACCGTACAGCCGTAGTCCCGACCCATGACGAGCACGTCGTGACCGGCCCGTTCGAGCCGGTCGACGGCGTGTTTGTACAGGTGAACGTGGGCGGGTGTGTTGGCGAAGAAGACGAAACGCATGTACGGTCGAGTGGGGCGCCGATCCGATTGTAATGGCTCGCTTACCGCGCCTGCGACCGGCGGTCGGGGGCGGTTGCCGTCTCCGGGGCCGGTAACCGATGTATAACAAAAGCCGGCAGGGGGCACGATAGGGTAGTGTTCGTTCGACAGCGCGTCGGGTCCGTCGGTCTGCGGGCGGCCCGCGGACCGCGAGACCCCACACGGAGTGAGACGGCGTGAGGACGCCCGCCCATCGAGATGACGGACAGGTCACCGAAGCGGCGCTCGCGGTCGGTTACCTCGCGCTCGCGGCGGCGGTCGCGGCCGCTTACGCCGCGCCGGCGACGGGCTACGAGATATCGGTGTACGCGGCGACGCCGGTGGCGACCTGGGCGGCGCTCGCGGTCGTGGCCGTGGTCTCTGTCGCCGTCTTCCTGTCCCGCGAGGGGTACCTCGTCCCCGCGGTGTCGCTCGCGGGACTCGGGGCCGCGACGGTCGCCGGACTCCCGCTGATCCGCGGCTACCACTTCTACGGCCGGGCGGACTCGCTGGTCCACCTCGGACTCGCGCGGTCGATCAGCGTCGGGAACGACCCGCTTCAGCTGTTTTACCCCGGGAGCCACCTCATCGCCGCGGGGCTCGCGAAGGTCGCCGCCGTGGAGGTCACGAGGGCCATGATGTTCGTCATGTGGACGTACACGCTGATGTTCTTCGCCGGCGTCGCGCTTTGCGTCTGGTTTCTGATCCCCGACCGCCGTGCGCTCGGGGTCGGCGCGTTCTCCGCGTTCCTCCTCCTGCCGATAAACAACGTCAGCACTCACCTCCACTTCCACACGTACTCGATCGGAATGCTGTTCGTTCCCTTCGTGCTGTATCTGGTGTTCTCGCACCTGGTCGGCGGCGACGGACGCGAGCGGCTCGTCGAGCGCGTCGCCGACGGACGCGGCACGGTCGATCGGGCCGGGTTCGGATTCGACGACACCGCCGCGCTCGGCGTTGGGGTGCGGCAACCGGTGCCGACGAGCTACCTCCTGCCACCGGTCCTGATCAGCCTCTTGTTGTTTCACCCCCAGGTCGCGTTGAACGTCCTGTTCCTCCTCACCGGGATGTCGGTCGCACAACACGGGTACCGGCGGTTCCGCCCGAACAATCCGCTGGCCGGGTACCGGCTGCTCACGCTCCAGACGGTGCTTCTCGTGGTGGTGTTCACGGTTTGGGTCGCCACGCACGACTGGCAGTTCATCAACACGGCGGAGGCGATGATAGAGTCGGTGAGCGACTTCGTCACCGGCGACGGCAGCACGACGCCGCGCGTGGAGCGGCAAAGCGAGTCCGCCTCGTCGATCGGAGTGAGCGTCCAGGAGCTGTTCGTCAAGCTGTTCGGCGTCGCGGCCGTCTACTCGCTGCTCGCGGCGGGGGTCGTAGTGGGGCGGCTGACCGGCTACCTCGGTCCCTTGGACGCGGGCGGGTCGATGCGGTCGACGCCCGACACCGCGAAGGACGTCATCGTGTTGTTCTTCGGCGGGTGTCTGCTGTTGTTCCCCTTCTTCGCGGCGCACTTCGTGGGGTCCATCTCGACGTACCTGTTCCGCCACGTCGGGTTCCTGATGGTGCTCGCCACGATCTTCGGGGCGGTCGGCGTCCGGTACCTGCTCGACGACGAGTCGCCCGTCGGCGACGTCAACTACCCGTGGGTCGAGCCCGGAGGCCGGTCGGCCGGACGGCGGATCGCGGCAGTCCTCCCCGACGGCAAGACGATCGCGGCGGTCGCGGTCGTCGTGCTCGTCCTGTCGCTGTCGCTGGCGACGTTCTTCCCGTCACCGTTCATCTACCTCCCGGGCTCGCACGTCTCTGAGGGCGAGATGGACGGCTACGAACAGGCGTTCGCGAGCCAGTCGAGCGGGTCGCCGGTGTGGTTCGGCGGGGTGCGCAGCACGTCCGACCGGTACGAGGTCGCACTGTACGGTGCGGCCTCGGCGCCGTGGGAACGGCAGGTGAACCCCGCCGTGAAAAAGAGCGCTCCGGTACCGGAAGAGGCGATGCTTGACGACTTGCCCGGGTTCTACGCGAACCATCCCGAAGAGATCGTCAGGCGCGACCACTACTTCATGGTGGCCGAGGCCGACAGGCAACGGGAGGTGACCGCCTACCGGGAACTTCGGTACTCCGCGCTGAGTTTCGAGGCCGTCGCGGCCCAGCCCGACGTGGGCAAAGTCAGGGACAACGGCGAACTGACCGTCTACTTCGTCGACATCTCGGACGAGGCGTCCGCGAACGACCTCGACGACCGGGAGGCGGACCCGCCGGGCGGCGGATAAGAGGCCAACGGGGAGTAATGAGCGGACGGGGGGTACGGAGCGGACGGCGAGCGCGGTCGGGCCGGCGACGCGGTCACTCGACTAGCCCTTCGGCCTCGATCCGGTTCCAGAGCCGCTTCCCCTTCTCCGTGACGCCGTAGATGCGGCCCTTGCGTTTGTCCTTCGAGACGAGCAGTTCGACGAGCGAGCGTTCGCGCAGGGAGCGCAGCGCCCGCGAGACGTGAGTGATCGGGAGACCGGTTCGGGACGCGATAGACGAGGGGATCGACGGGCCGTCGACGAGCTGTTCGAGCACCGCCGTTCGGTACTTCGAACTGATTATGAACCCGATCTGGTCCCAGTCGTCGGTTGGGTCTTCGTTCCGCTCGTTCTCCATCGGACTCCCTATCGGTCGTACGGGCATAAGGCGTGGAGATCGTTTATTCCGGTCGGAGCGCCTCCACGGCGACGCGGACGCTCCGCTCCGGACGACGCGGATCCGCGCGGCGTCCGGCGGTAACTCGAACTTACCGACTCGAGCAGCCTCCGGAGCCCGAACCCGACGGCCGGGATATGCCCTCCATAACGATATACCGACTCGAGAGAGGTACCCACGAATGAGTGATCGCCATCCCGCACCGGTCGCGTCGCGACGCAGTCGCTCGGCGCGGACGGAGCGGCCCGACGCGGTCGGATCGGTCGACGTCGACGACTCGCGTCTCAGGGCCGACCGCTCGGGCTCCGGACAGCGATGAGTTCGATAGCCGACGAGCTCTTCGAGAGCCGCGACCTCCTCGCGGTCGGCGGGCTGGTCGCGGTCTCGGTCGTGGCGATCGCGATCGGAACGACCGGCGTGGTCCGACTCCCGCCCGCCGTGCTCCTCCTCTTCGTGCTTCCCGGGTACGTGACGGCGACGTTCGCGTACGCCGAGCGAGAGCGCGAGCCGTGGACGTTCGCCACCGTCGTCGAGCGGTTCGCGCTCTCGGTGGGGGGCAGTCTGGCGGTCCTGCCGCTGCTCGCCATCGTCGTCTACCTCGCGGCCGGGGCGCTGTCCGCGTGGGGGCTCGTCGGGCTCGTCGCCGGGTACGTCGTCGTCGGCGCCGCGGCCACGCTCGTCCGTCGCGCCCGTCGCTCCGGAGGGGTCAGCGGACACCGGAGCGGAGCGGCCGGAAGTCGCGCCGGGACCACGGCGTCGTCGAGGCGCCTCTTCGGAGAGCTGACTCCGACGACCGCTATCCTCGCGGTGAGTGTGGTCATCGCGGTCGCGACGCTCGGCGTGGCGGTGACCGTTCCCGCGGACGGGGAGACGGCGACGGACCTCCACCTGTTGACCGAACAGGACGGACGACTCGTCGCGAACGAGTATCCCGACTCGCTGACCGAAGGTGAGTCGGCGGCCATCACCGTCGGGGTGACGAACGACGAGCACCGGACGGTCGAGTACACGGTCGTCACGGAGCTCCAACGCGTTCAGGTCGACGGTCGCTCCGTCGTCGTCACCGACAAGCGCCGGATAGACCAGTACGCCTTCGAGCTGGGACAGGGGGAGAGCTGGCGCGAGTCCGAGGAGTTCCAGGCGTCGTTCACCGGTGAGAACGTCCGTTTCGTGACACACCTCTATCGGGGCGATCCGCCCGAGAACCCGACCGCGGACACGGCCTACCGGACGACGTACGTCTGGTTCGACGTCCAACCCTCGTCGGCGGGCGGTGAGTGAGATGTGGCCGTGGGGTCACCTCGCGGTCGGGTACGTCGCGTTCTCGGCGTTCGTCCGGGTCGTGTTTCGCCGTCCGCCGAGCGACAGGGCAGCGATCGCGCTCGCGGTCGCCACGCAGCTCCCCGACCTCATCGACAAGCCGCTGGCGTGGCAGTTCGGGCTCTTGAGTAACGGTATCGGCGTCGCGCATTCCCTGCTCGTCGGCGTTCCCGCGGCGCTCGTCGTCGGCGTCGCACTCCGATACAAGGGTCGGCCGGAGCTGGGTGCCGGCGTCGCGGTCGGCTACGGCAGCCACGTCTTCGGAGACCTCCTCTTCGCCTCCCTGTTCAGCCGTCCGCCGATCCTCCCGTCGTTCCTCTGGCCGCTCTACACGAGGCCCGTGTCGCCAGCGCCGGGGCTCGGCGCGAAGACGTGGCAGCTGCTGTTGGACAGCCGGGCCCTCCTCGGCGGGGAGATGGGCCGGACGTATTTCCTGCTCGAAGGGCTCCTCCTCTGTGGGACCGTGGCGCTCTGGCTTCGCGACGGAAAGCCCGGCTTACCGCTGCCTCGGTCGGTCGATCGATCGAAGTGAGGAGGGCCCTCGGAGCCTCGACCGGCCGAAGCGGCCGGCGAACTCGCGGGCGGTCCGGCTCAATTCCCGCCGCGCTCGGTTCCGACGTACTGGTAGAGTGCGAGCGCGACCAGGAGCGCCCACGCGACGCCGATCACTATCACTCCGGTCTGGCCGACCGACCCGTCGCCGAGCGTGACCAGCCCGAACACGACGACTCCGAACAGCGCGATCAAGAGGTAGTACCGCCCCCACTGGCGGGGTTCTTCGCCTCCGGGGGCGTCCGCGTCGAGGTAGCGGTTGACGTCGGTGCCCCGGTCGGTGAGCCGGATCTCCCCCGAGTCACCGTCGTACTCGACGATGCCCGCCTCTTCGAGCTTCGGTATGTGCGTCTGGTGGAGGGAGACGTACAGCCGTTTCTCCTGCTTGTCGGTCAGGTCGTCCGGGTCCGTCTCGTTCTCCCAGGCCGCGACCTCAGTGGCGAGGGCCTGCAGCCGGATGCCCTCCCTGTTCCTGTTCAGGTACTGGAGAATGAATCGTCGTCGCGGATTGCTGAGGAGACTGAACAGCTCGTCCTGACTCAATCCGTTTTCCCGAGTTTCTGTCATTTTGTCGGTCGGTGGCGGCGTCACCGTTCTCCGTCCGTCTCCGCCACCGTTCGCTCGACGAACCGCCGGACGGGGTCGAGCGTCGTCGACAGGAGGTCGGTCGGCTCCAGCCAGGCGTAGTCGAGAATGCTCTCAGCCGGGTTAGGTTCGGGCTCGGATCGAAGCGACGCGTCGAACACGGCGTAGACGGTCGTGGCCGGCCGGCTCGTGTGGTGGTAGACACAGCCGCCGACGCGTTCGCCGACGGACGCGCGACACCGGATCTCCTCGCGGATCTCGCGGTCGAGACACGCCGTGAACGACTCTCCGGACTCGACGCCGCCGCCCGGGAGGGTCCAGAACGGCGAGCCGTCCTCGTGGCGTTCCTTGATGAGGAGGACCCGACCGTCGCTCGTGACGAGGGCCTTCGCTCCGAACCGGAGCGCCCGCCGCTCGGGTTCACCCTCCGACACGTTCGGAGGGACGGACGCGGCCCCTCGCTCATCGCGTACCCGCCGGACGACGCCATCGGAAGGGTGGTTTCGCATACCTCTCACCGACAGGACCCGTGTTGATTATTATACGGCTCATACCTCCACACAGGACCACCCTTCTCGCCGACGGTCCGACGGACGCGGCGCCCTCGGCGGGGGTTCGCGATCACTCGCCGCCGTCGTCGTCGAGCGCCCGTGCGTACAGCGAGAGGAGCTCGTCGACGACGTCGGGCCACGCGTACGACTCCTCGATGCGACGGCGACTGACCCGGCCCATCCGCTCCGTCCTCTCCGGGTCCGCGAGCAGCTCCTCGAGGGCGTCGGTCAGCGCGGGCTCGTCCCCGGGAGAGACGAGGGCGCCGTTCGCGTCGTCGACGATGGATGGGATCCCCCCGACGTCGGTCGAGACGATCGCGTTCGCCCCGGCCATCGCCTCCAGGACGGCTATCGGCAGTCCCTCCGCGCGCGTCGGGAGGACGTAGACGCTCCCCTCGCTGAGGAGGTCGCGCTTCCGCGCCTCGGACACGAACCCCGCGTACTCGACCCCGTCGTGCGCGTCGGCGACGGCCTCGGCGTGGTCCGAAAGCGGACCGCTCCCGGCGATCGTCGCCCGGAACCGGACCCCGGCGTCCTGGAGTTCGTCGATGGCCCGCGTCACCTCGACGATCCCTTTCCGCTCGATATGGTTAGAGACGAAGACGAGGTGTGGCGGGTCGGCGACGGGATCGGGGTCGTACTCCTCCGGGTCGACGGCGTTGGGGAGCACGACGATACGCTCCGGCGGGACGCGGGCCGAGAGGACCTCTCGCCAGTGCTCAGAGAGGGCGACGACCGCGGTACAGGCGTCGAACACCGTCTGTTGGAAGCGGGCGGCCGGCGCCGAGGCGTCCTCGATGAACGCGTCGAACGACGATCCGTGGACGTGGAGGATCACCGGTCGCCGCCACAACAGCCCGGCGACGAGCACGTACGGCGCCGAGATGTAAAACGAGAACGAGTGGGAGGTATGGACGTGGACGACGTCGGGCCGCCGGCGCGCGAGGAACCCGAGCCACGTCAGGAGGGCGGTCACCGCGGCCCGGAGGTACTCGAGCGGTCGCTCGGGGGTTCGCACGGCGGTGTCGACGACGTCGAGCGACACGCGGTCCTCGAGGTAGC
The DNA here is from genome assembly GCF_039522565.1 of Halorubrum ejinorense. GTDB lineage: Archaea > Halobacteriota > Halobacteria > Halobacteriales > Haloferacaceae > Halorubrum > Halorubrum ejinorense. Next base: position 311,583 of record NZ_BAAADQ010000002.1, read on the forward strand.
GCCGCTGTTCCGCGATGTAGCGGCTAATTCCTCCCGTCCCCTCCGTCCGGTATCCCGCCGGACCGACGACGAGCACCGCCGTCGAAGACGCGACCGTCGGCTCGGTCGAACTCGACGCCGAGACCGCTTCCTCGTCGCCGTCGGCGTCGGCGTCGACCCCGCCGACGAGGCTCATTGCGGCCCTCGATCTGGCGCCGACCGCCCCCGTGGGGCGTCCGCCTCGGACGCACGGCCGTACTGTCGATCACCGTCGTCGCAGGCACCGCCCGAGCCGGCGAGCGGCCGACTGAACGGGGCTTCGTTGTCCATGTCCGTCCCCTCCACCGAGATCAGTTTTGTTATCCGTCGACTACCGGTGACGACGCCGCGCGGACCCCCGTACGGCGGCTGTTTCGGGGGTCACACCGCCTCGGTCGTCGCGGCGCCGCCGTGCGACTCGGCGTCACTTCGGACGCGACTCGGCGTCGTCTTCGGACGCGACTCGGCGTCGCTTCGGACGCGACTCGGCGTCGACCGCGACGCGACTCGGCGTCGACCGCGACGCGACTCGGCGTCGACCGCGACGCGATACCGGGGGTCCGACCGCATGAGCCGACGACGGTCGGCGTTGCGTCGCCCGATTCGGCGGCGGTCCGCTCGACGGGTCCGGGAACTGGCGGCCCGGAAGAGAGAGTGACCCGGAAGGTAAGTGATCTATAACGAAACCGCGGACCCCCGTTCCGTGGGACATGACGGACATCAGTGTCATTATCCCCACGCTGAAACCGCCGGACGAGGTCGAATGTCTCGACCACTTGGCCTCCAACTCCTTTTCGGACTACGAGGTCTGTCTCCAGAACGAACCGACGGCCACGTCGGCGCGGAACGCCGGTATCGAGCGCGCGGAGTCCGGCAAACTGGTCTTTCTCGACGACGACTCGCGGCCGCGCGACGGCTATCTCTCCCGGATGTCCGAGGTGTTCGAGACGGAGTCCGCCGTCGCGGGCAGGACGGTCCATCCCCGCGACGACATCTTCGCCGGGAAGCTCACCAACCACTACGACTTCGGCGACGAGCCGCGCTACGTCACGCGCTTTTGGGGCTGTAACATGGGGGTCCACCGATCGGTGTTCGACGAGATCGGCGGGTGGGACGAGGCGATCCCGTGGGGTCACGAGGAGGTCGAGCTCGCGGAGCGGGTGCTCACGGTCTCGCCGATCTACTACGATCCGGAGTTGGTGGTCGATCACCCGTACGCCGACTCGGTGTCGGACTACCTGCGGAAGACGTACCGACAGGAGGTCGAGCAACCGTACCTGTGGGCCAAGCAGGGACGCAGCGACCGGGAGCAGTGGTTGACGATCCTCGGCGACGCGATCACGCCGACGAACTACCTCGGGTTCCCGGTGCGGTCGGCCCTGCTAAACGGCGCCGGAACGCTGGCGCGGGCCGCCGGCCGCGTTCGCGGGATGCGCCGACACGACTCCGTCCCGACAGACTAGCGGGAGCCGAGACACCGGTCGCCGAGACGAAGGGGAGAGCGAGACGGTCGCCGCGACGGATCGCACACCGGGGACCCGCCGCGGGTGCGGCTGTAGCTCGTCCGTTCGTGTTCGAGGTAATCCGGCGGTATACCGCCGCTACGGTCGAATAAGCCGCTCATACTTTAGGTCGTGTTCCGGCCAGTGAGGCGTATGAAAGCAGTCATCCTCGCGGCCGGGAAAGGCACGCGTCTCAAGCCGCTGACGGACGACCGCCCCAAGGCGCTCGTCGAGGTGGCCGGGCGTCCGCTGTTGGAGCACGTCTTCGAACAGCTTCTCGAGGTCGGTATCTCGGAGTTCGTCGTGGTCGTCGGCCACCGGAAACACCAGATCATCGACCGCTACGGGGACGGGTTCCGAGGCGCGTCGATCACGTACGCCCACCAGCCCGAGCAGCTGGGCCTCGCACACGCGCTCTTACAGGCCGAGCCGTACGTCGACGAAGAGTTCGCCCTGATGCTCGGTGACAACGTCTTCGACGCCAACCTCGGGGACGTCATCGACCGACAGCGTCGCGGCGACGTGGACGCGGCCTTCCTCGTCGAGGAGGTGCCCATCGAGGAGGCCTCCCGGTACGGCGTCTGTGAGACCACCGAGGACGGAGAGATCGTCGAGGTGGTCGAGAAGCCGGACGACCCGCCCTCGAACCTAGTGATGACGGGATTTTACACGTTCTCGCCCGCGATCTTCCACGCCTGTCACCTCGTCCAGCCGTCCGACCGCGGCGAGTACGAACTGCCGGACACCATCGACCTCCTGTTGGAGTCCGGTCGGACCATCGACGCGATCCCCATGGACGGCTGGCGGATCGACGTCGGCTATCCCGAGGACCGCGACCGCGCCGAACGCCGGCTGCGAGCCGCCGAGGAGCAGGCGGTGACGGGGAGCGACAGCACCGACGACTGAGGCCGGTCGCAGCCGATTCGGCCTCCGTTCACACCCGCGCTTTCAGTTCCACCCGATAGCCGAACGGGTCGCGGACGTACACCGCTCCGGCCTCCCCGGTGGCGCCCAGCGGCGACTCGAGCGTCTTCTCGACCTCGACGCCGGCGTCGGCGAGTTCGGCCGCCACCTCGTCGACGGACTCCTCGACGACGACCGCGACGTGGTCGTAGTTCGTCTTCGACGGCGCCTCGAACGACTCGGTCGGCCACAGGTGGATCACCGCGGTCGCCGAGAGCCGCACGTCGAAGAAGGGCTTCTCGTCGGCCGCGTACAGCGCGTCCTCGATGCCGAAGCCGAGTTTCTCGCCGTAGAACTCGCGGGCCTCGCCGACGCCGTCCTCGGGTATCCGAAGGTTCACGTGGTCGATGTGGCGCGCCTGCATACTCGTACCGACGGGCGCCGGCGGAAAAAGTCGCCCGGGTCGACGGGACCTCTCACCGCCCGCGAACGAGCCGTGCGTACTTATGTGTAGACGTGTAACTACTTCCCATGACTGTGTTTACGAGACCGAACCGGGTCGGCGACGGGTTCGCCGGTGACGGGTTCGCCGGCGACGAGTTCGGTATCGGTAGGCCCCGAGGCGGGAACGGAGGGGTGGGGCGATGATGGGCGGCGCCGGGATGATGGGCGGGATGGGCGTCTGGACGTTCCTCTTCCCGCTGCTCGCGCTCTTCGCCGTCGCGGCGCTGCTCGTGTTCGGCGCCTTCGGGATCCGCGCGCTCGCCGAGGACGCGAGCGACGAGACGGCGGACGCCGAGTCCGACGAGGACCCGGTCGAACGGCTGAAGCGACGGTACGCCGAGGGCGAACTCACGGAAGCCGAGTTCGAACGGGCGCTGGAACGCGAACTCTCGGAGGAGACGGGCGGGACGGAGAGCGGGCTCGGCGAGGTCGGGTCGGACCGCCGTGCGCGCTCCGAGCCGGCACGCGAGCGGTGACGCGGCGATCCGGAGGGCCGCGGGCGACGGGCTACCGGATCGGTCAGGCGAACGCTTCGAGGATCCCCGCGCCGTCCGTGCTCCGGCCGAGGTCGGTGAGGGTGGCGCGCTCGGGGTGGGGCATCAACACGGCGACCGTCTCGCGCTCGCCGAGGACGCCGGCGACGTTGTCCGTGGAGCCGTTCGGGTTCGCGGCGTCGGTGACGTTCCCCTCGGCGTCGCAGTAGCGGAAGAGGACCCTGTCGTCGTCGAGGAGGTCGTCGTGTGCGTCCGCGCCGATCTCGAAGCGCCCCTCGCCGTGGGCGATCGGGATCTCGATCACGTCGCCCTCGTCGTAGGCGGCGGTCCACGGGGTGTCGGCGCGCTCGACGCGCAGGTGAACCGGCTCACACTGGAAGCGCGCGGAGGCGTTCGTGGTGAACGCGCCGGGCGTCAGACCGGACTCAGAGCCGATCTGCGCGCCGTTACAGACCCCGATCACGGGGACGCCGTCGTCGGCCGCCTCGCGCACCTCCTCCATGATCGGGTCGCGGGCCGCCATCGCGCCGGCCCGCAGGTAGTCGCCGTAGGAGAAGCCGCCGGGAAGCACGATCCCGTCGGCGTCGTCCGGGAGGCCGTCCGCGTGCCAGACGCGCTCGGCGTCGACGCCGAGGTGGTTCAACGCTCGGACCGCGTCGCGATCGCAGTTCGAGCCGCCGAATTGGACGACGGATACCGTCATCGCTCCGCGACCGCCACGTCGTAGTCGTGGATCGTCGGGTTCGCGAGCAGCCGCTCGGCCATCTCGTCGGCGCGCGCGGCCGCCTCGTCGGCGTCGGCGGCGTCGAGGTCCACCTCGAAGCGGTCCGCCGAGCGGAGGTCGGACAGATCGAACCCGAGCCGTTCGAGGGCCTGCTGGGTCGTCTCGGCTTCCGGGTCGAGGACGCCCCGCTTCAGTCGGACCGTCACCGTCGCCGTGTATGCGGTCATGGATTGTGGTGCGGAGTCGTGTGTAAAAACCGTTTTGGAACGGCGTTTATGCCCACGTTCGTGGATATAGATCGGTCGACCGTGCGGGAGGCAGGGACCGCGCGGAACGAAAGGGGCAAAACCCTCCGACTGCTCTGATGGGTGTATGCAGCCCGTCGAACCCGCGGAGGTGATCGTCGCATGACCCGCGAACTGACCGAGATCACGGTCGTCGGAGGAGACAAGACCGGACTCATCGCGCGGGTCACCTCCCTGCTGTTCGAGCGGGGAATCAACATCGAGGACCTCGATCAGGCGGTCCGCGAGGGCGTCTTCCGGATGACGATGCGCGTAGACGCGTCCGAGATGGAAACGTCCCGCGGCGAACTCCGCCGCGCGCTCGCCGAGCTCGGGCGCGAACTCGACGTCGACATCCAGGTGCGGTTCCCGAGCGACCGCGACGCGCGCCGCGTCGCGCTGCTCGTGACGAAGGAGACCCACGCGCCGGAGGCCCTCCTGGAGGCCGAGGCCAACGACGAACTCGCCGACGACGGCGAGGACGCGGAGATCCCGGTCGTCATCGGGAACCGCGGCGACCTGCGGTCGCTCGCGGAACGCTACGACAAGCCCTTCTACGACGTCGGCGACGGCAACGGCAACACCGACGAGGGCCGGCTCCTCGACCTCCTCGCCGAGTACGAGGTGGACCTGATCGCTCTGGCCCGGTACATGCGCATCCTCTCGCCGGAGGTCGTCTTCCGGTACGAGGGGCGGATCGTCAACGTCCACCCCTCGCTGCTCCCGGCGTTCCCGGGCGCCGAGGCGTACCGGCAGGCGAAGGACGCCGGCGTCCGTATCGCGGGCGTCACGGCCCACTACGTCACGACCGACCTCGATCAGGGGCCGGTCATCGCCCAGCGCGCCTTCGACGTGCCGCCGAACGCCGACGTCGACGAGATCAAGCGCCGCGGGCAGCCGCTGGAGGCCGAGGTGTTACTCGACGCGGTCCGGCTCCACCTCGCGGACGCCATCGCGGTCCACCGCGGCACCGTCCACGTGCGCGAGGACGTCGACGTCGACGCGCAGCTCGGCCTCTCAGACGCCGCCGTCGACGCGAACCCCGACGAGCCCGTCGACGGCGAGCCCCTCGGCCGGTCCCGACCGTCGCCCTCGGACGACTGAGCGTCGGTCACGACCCCGCCATCGACTACTTTTAATCGACTGCGGCCCCACCGTCGGTCCGATGACCGATCGTCGCACGCGGACGCAGTTCGTCGCGGACACCGCCGCCATCGTCCGGAGCGACGAGCGACTGGTGCTGTTCTTCCTCCTGTTACTCTCCGTCGCGGCGCTGGCGGTGTTCCTCCACTACACGACGCTCGTCTTGGAGGGACTGCCGGAGCCGATCCCGACCGATCCGGTCCTCCCGTGAGCCGCGACGTCGACCGCCCCACGCGCCGCCGTCAGTCCAACCGAACCAGCAGGTCGCGGTTCGCCGCCTCGTAGCGGAGCCGGCCCGCCTCCAGCGCCCGTCGCCGCCGCGCCGCCCAGTCGCTCGCGTCGAAGCCCGTCTCGCCGACCGCGCCCTCGACCGTGTCGAGCAGGTGTGCGAGCACCGTTCGCTCACCGGACTCGTACGGCGGTTCGATCACCCACGGAGACGGGCCCTGCGCGATCACCGTCGCCTCCCGCGCCAGCGCCGCCGCGCCGTCCGGGCCGCCGGGGCGGTACTCGCGCATGTGTCGGTGGTAGCGGTCGACGACCGCCTCCTCGTCGGGGTCCGGCGGGGCGAAGCGGGTCTCGCCGTCGTAGGTGATCGGCGCGTACGCGAGCGGGGCAACTTCGGCGAGGGCGTCGACCGCCGGAGCCGCGTCGACCACGTCGAAGAACGCGCAGCCGACCACGGCGTCGAACCGTCGCCCCCCGGCCGCCGCGTCGCTCGCGAACTCGAAGGCGTCGGCGACTCGGTACTCGACGTCGATATCGCCGACCGCGTCGCCGACGCGTGCCTCCCCCGCGGCGAGCGCCTCCTCGTGGGCGTCGACGGCGACCCACCGACCGCCCTCGATCACGTCCCACTCGCCGAAGCGCTCGACCATCGTCGCCGTGCCGGCGCCGACTTCGAGTATCTCCGGCTCGGGCGGGAGCTCGCTCGCGAACCGGTCGAGCACCTCGCGGTTCAGCGAGCGGTCGTCGAGCGCGCGCTTCGCGTCGAGGTAGGTCGCGTGGTCCGTCACGCGTGTTCACCCCCGGCCTCCTCGCCGCCGGCCACTCGCTTCAGGAAGTCGACGACGCGGTCCAACGTCTCGGGCCAGCTCGGCCACGCCTCGTAGTCGCGGCGCGCGGCGGCACCCATCTCGGCGAGCCGATCGCGGTCGTCGAGATCCCGGAGCGCCCGAGCGACGGCCGCGGGGTCGCCGGGCGGGACGAGGACCCCCGACTCGCCGTCGCGGACGAACTCTCCGGCCCCGCCCGCGGTCGTCGCGATCGGGACGCAGCCGAAGCCCATCGCCTCTAAGTACACCATTCCGAACGGCTCGTACCGCGAGGGCACCGCCAGCACGTGGCTCTCGCGGAGCCGCTTCGCGACCGCCGCGTCGTCGAGTCGACCGGCGAAGCGGACTCGGTCGTCGACGCCCGCGGCGGTCACCGCCTCGGAAGCGGCCTCCGCGTGACCGGGGGCAACGGTCCTGTCGCCGACGACCGTCAGGCGCCAGTCGACCTCGCCGCCGCCGAGTCGCGCCGCGCCGTCGACGAGCGCGTCGAGGCCCTTGCGGGGGACGACGTTGCCGAGGAACGTCACCTCCAGCGGCCCCGAGCGCGCTCGCTCTCGGATCTCCGCCTCCGTGACCGTCGGCTCGAATCGGTCGCCCGCGGGCGGCGCGACCACGCTCCGCTCCGGCCCCCCGAGGGCGGCCGCGTCCCGCCGCGTCGTCTCAGCGTTGTACGCCGCGGCGTCGACCCCGCGGAAGAACCGGCGTTCGATCGCCGCGACGCCGCGACGACCCAACTCGGCCCGGACGCCGCCGCCCGCTGCCCCGCTTCGCGCTACCCCGCTCCGCGCCGCCCGCGCGCGCTCGGCGATCATGTGGACGAGCGCGACGGCCGGGACCCGGAGCCGGCGGTTGAGGGCGAGCACCGAGGGGTGTGCCAGCCCGTCCTCCACGACCACGTCGAACGCGGAGAGCGGGTCCGCGAGTCGACGAGCGCCGACGTTCGCCGCGAGGCGTCGGCGGTACGATCCGCGCGGCAGCGAGAATACTTCAACCGCGTGACCGCGCTCGCGGAGCCGGTCGCGGAGCCGGCGGTCGTAGTAGAAGCCGCCGGACTCGGACTCGATGTCGCCGGCGAGCACGAGGGCGACGCGCATCCCGCGGTCACCGCAGCTCGCCGGCGTACGAGACGCTCGCGACGTCGTCTTCACGGACCGTAACGGTCAGCTCCGTCGCGGCCGGGGCGTCGATGTCGGCGAGCGCCTCGAACAGCGCGCGCGCCAGCCGCTCGGTGCTCGGATTGCCGTCGAGCCGGTCGTTGAGGGTCTCGTCGCGGTAGTCGTCGGCCGCGTCGGCCAGGGTTTCGCGCGCGAGGTCGATGTCGAGCAGATAGCCGTACTCGCCGAGTTCCGGTCCGCTGAACGTCGCCTCCGCGGTGAAGGTGTGGGAGTGGAGCGTCGCCTCGTCGGCGGGCGGGTTCGGCACGGTGAGGAAGTGCTGTGCGACGAACGTCTCGCTGACGGTGAGTTCGTACATCAGTAGGTGAAGAGGAGTTGGATGGTGGGTTCGCGCTCGTCGGCGAGCCGCCGATACGCGGTCGGCGCGTCGGCCACGGGGACGCGGTCGGTGACGAGGCGGTCGGTGACGTCGAGGTCGTCGTCGAGTCGGCGGAGTTCGCGCCAGGCCGTCTCGCGGCGGCGCTCTCGGTCCCAGCGCCCGCGTAGCTCCGGGGCGATGGTGGTGACCTGACTGCTCCGGACGGTCACCCGGCCGCGGTGGAAGTGGTCGCCGAAGCCGAGGTCGGCGCGCTTCGTGCCGTACCACGATCCCACGACCACGTCGCCGTCGAAGCGGACGCTCTCGACCGCGGTCTCCAGTGTCTCGGGCCGGCCGGAGACCTCGACCGCGAGGTCGACGCCCCCGGTTCGGTCGCGGACCGCCTCGACGACGCCCGCCCGCGCGTCGTGTCGGCTCGGGTCGACGGTCGCGTCGGCGCCGAACTCGCTCGCGAGCGCCCGGCGGTCGTCTCGGGGCTCGACCGCGACGACTGTCTCGGCGCCGCTCCGAGCCAGCAGCGCCGTCGTGAGCAGTCCGACGACGCCCTGACCGAACACCGCCACGCGCTCGCCGAGTCGAGGAGCGGTGTCGACGGCGAGAGTGACCGCGGTCTCGGCGTTCGCGAACAGGGTCGCCGTCTTCGGGTCGAACCCCTCCGGGACCGGGCGGAGCCCGTCCGGGGAGACGGCGAACCGGCTCTCGTGGGGGTTGAACGCGAAGACGGTGCGGCCGCGCCATTCGGGGTCGACCGCGTCGCCGACCGCGGTCACGCGCCCGACGACCGCGTAGCCGTACCGGAGCGGGTACGAGAGGTCGCCTTCGAGCGCGGACAGTTCCTCGTCCGCGACGGTTTCGGGGTCGAGGTCGCCCCGGTAAGCGAGCAGCTCCGAGCCGGCGCTCACGGCCGAGACGGTCGCCTCCACGACCACCTCGTCGGGGTCTGGAACCGGGTCGTCGATCGGGACCACGTCGACTCGTTCCGGTCCTGTGAACTCCACCGCGTGCCCGGCGTCGCCCTCGCTCACGGCGACTCACCCGTCCGCGGTCGGCGACTGAGACGGTGTGGCATTACCGATCACAGGGACCGATCGGACATAAAGCCCCGCGAGGACCGACGCCGGTCGCCCGACCGGCGAGACCGACGGGTCGAACCGCCGTCGGCGGGGTCGGCGCCCGGGCGACGAATAGACCTAAGTCGACCGGGGCCGTGTTACGGGTGTCCATGTCATACTCCGATTCCGGCGCCGCCGGCGCGCGAGTGACTCCCCTCCACTGGATCGGAATCCTCGCCGCGACGGTGACCGCTATCGCCCACGTCGTCCTCGGCGTTCAGTTCGGCGGGACGTTCATGATCCTGTTCATCTTCGCGGCGATCGGATTCGGGGCCGGCATCGCGGCGGTCCTCGCCGGGTACCGCCGACGCCTGGTGTACGCGTTGGGAATCCCCTTCACGGCAGGGCAGATCGTCATGTGGTGGGTCCTCAACGACGTGCCGCCGATCCCGACGAGCCACGCGGTCGACAAGGTCGCGCAGGTCGTGTTGATCGCCGTCCTCGCGGTGCTGCTGTACAGGGAGTCGTAGCCGTACCGCCGAGAACGGAACCCGTATCGAACTGACCACTGAGATCCGCCGCAGCCTCCGTCAGTCGGCGCCGCGACCGGCCGCGATCGGCGGGTCGTCGCGGCCGAGTCGGCCGGTCGCGGCGGCCCAGTCGCGGGCGAAACTCGCCAACAGCGTCGCGAGCGCGAGCGCCGCGACGGCGGCGAGCCACGCCGGCGTCGTCGATCCGACCGTCGGGAGCAGCGCGAGCGCGACGACGCCGAACTGCGCGCTCCCGACGAACGGGCGGACCCGGCTCGGCGGGAGTTCGTACACGGGCGCCCCGCTCCGTCGCCGTCGCCACAGGGACCCGGCGTAGGCGTACCAGACGCCGCCGGCGACGAGATACCACGCGGGGAGGGCGCCGACCGCGACGGCGACCGCGGCGCCGACGAGGACGGCCAGCGCGTCCGTCGCGCCGTCGAGGCGCGCGCCGAACACGGTCTCACGGGTGCGGCGGGCGACCGCTCCGTCCACCGCGTCGAGGCCGACGGCGCCGGCGAAGAGTCCGAGCGGCACCCACGGGTTCGGCGGCGGAGCGACCAGCGCGCCGGCGAGGACCGCCGCGAGCGAGCCGCGGAACAGCGTGACCGCGTTCGCCGGGCCGAGCCGTGAGCCGGGGTCGCCGCCGCCCGGCGGGTGGTTCGCCGGGAGGTTGGTCCACGCGTACGCCGTGAGGTACGTTCCGGGCGGCACGGCGGCGAGGACCCACTCGGTGCCGAACGGGCGCCAGAGCGCGGCGAGGCCGAGGACGCCGAGAGCCACGCCCGCGACGAACCGCAGGCGGAGCCGGGACGGCACCCTCGCGGAGTCCTCCGAGCGCGTCATGTCTCTGGCCGTCGGACCGCGTCGTGTTCGGTGTTGCGGTCGAGCGCCGCGACGGCGGCGGGCGATCGGACTCGGGATCAGCGGATCACGGGGTTACCCGGTTTCTCGATCGGTCGGGTCGGGCCGCTCCTCTGCGCTCCGTGGAGTCTCGCCGATCTCCTCCATCACGCGGGCGTGGAACTCGCGGAGGACGGCGGACTCGTCGTCGGCGATGACGGTGTCGGAATCGACGAGCGTCGCCAGCCCGAACGCGAGCGGGCTCGGCGAGTCGACGACGCGGTGCTCGACCGCGAGGTCGCCCGCGGCGATCCGGCCGACGACCTCGCGGATCCCCTCGACGTCGAGCCGGTCCTCTAACAGTTCGCGGTACGTCTCCTCTAACACCGCGAACTCGTCGAGGTCGGCCGCGAACGACAGGAGCATCTCGGCGGAGACCTGCTGTTCGGCGGCCGACTTCTCGTACCCCTTGTACCGCTTCAGGATCATCAGCGAACGCCCGGCGTCGATCCGGAAGTACCGCTGGAGGAGGTCGGTCCCTTGGACCGCCTCGCGCAGGTCCTCCCGGACCGTCAGCGGGTCGAGGTCGGCCAGAATCCGTGCCACGTCGACCTTGCGGTTCAGCGGGAGCGCGAGGCTGAACCCGCGGTCCGCGACCGCGACGGCGACGTTGGCGTCCGTCCGGTTCGCGACCGCGGCGGCGACGAGCCGCGAGAGCCCGTCGTTGAACCGCCGGCCGTACGTCGAGTGGACGTAGAACCGCCGCTTGTACTCGTTGCGGTCGAGCTCCTCCTCGACGACGAGGCGGTCGGGAGTCGAGACGGCCGTCGCCCCCGCGTACTTGACCTGCTCGTCGTACATGCGGGCGAGCGCTCGGACCGCGTTCTCGTCGAGGGGGAACCGGCGGAGCCACGCGCGGACCGCGGCGGGGCCAGCACTCGACTCGTCGCCGGTCAGGCGATCAAGGAGTTCGGCCTGGAACGCCAACACCTCGCGGGCGAGGTCCGCGGAGAGGGGCAGGCGCTCGGCGAACCACGACGGGACGGTGGGCCGTTCGCTCGTGCGGTCGGCGTACACCTTTGAGCCGCGGCGGTAGCGGAAGGCGAACCGCTCGCCGCCGAGCGCGAACACGTCGCCGGACTCCAGGGTGTCGAGGTACGACTCGTCGAGGGTGCCGACCCACTCGTCGTCGCGCGTGAACACGTCGCAGGTGAACGAGTCGGGTATCGTCCCCACGTTCGTCATGTAGATGACCCGCGCGAGCCGGCCGCGCTTCCCGACGAGCGTCTCGCCGACCGGGAACTCCGGGTGGTGGTGCTCGCCGTCCGGCGGGTCGTTGGCGTCGCGCCACACCTTCGGGTAGACGTTCTTCGACTCCAGTCCCTCGTAGTCGGCCGTGAGGTACCGCATGAGCCGCTCGTAGTCGCCCTCGTCGAAGTCGCGGTACGGGTGGGCCCGGCGCAGCACCTCTCGGATCTCGCGGTCGGGTCGGATCCGGTTGATCGCCATCCCGTACACCTGCTGGGCGGCGACGTCGTAGGCGCCCTCGGGCGGGAACACCCGGTCGACGAACCCCTCCTCGGCGCGCGCGAGCAGCGCGGCGCACTCGATCAGCTCGTCGCGGTCCAAGGCGAACACCCGCCCTTCGACGGTCTCGCCCGGGCTGTGGCCCGCGCGGCCGACGCGCTGGAGCAGCGCCGCGACGGACTTCGGCGACCCGACCTGGACCACCAGGTCGAGGTGTGGCATGTCGATGCCGAGTTCGAGGCTCGTCGAGGTGGTGACCACGTCGAGCTCGCCCGCCTTCAGCCCCTCCTCGACGCGGGTCCGCTGGGTCTCGCCGAGGCTCCCGTGGTGGACGCCCGAGTCGGACTCGTCGTAGTCGAACCGCTCGCGGAGCTCCTGGAGCGTGCGCTCGGCGCCCGACCGGGAGTTCGTGAACACGAGCGTGTTCTCGTGGCTCTCGATCAGGTCGCGGAGCGACTCGTAGAACCGGTCGGTCACCGCCGACCGCGGGGTGTGGATCAGGTCGGCGGCGGGCGTTTTGAGTTCGAGGTCGAACTCCCGCGAGAACCGCGCGTCGACCACCTCACAGGGGCGCGTTTCGAGGCCGTCGGCGTCGCCCGGCGCACCCGAGACTCGGTCGCGGCCGACGAGGAACGAGGCGATCCCGTCGAGCGGTTCGACGGTCGCCGAGCAGCCGATCCGCGTGATGTCGTCGGTCGCGTCCGGGGGCGCGGTCGCTGTCGACTTCTCGTCGTCTCCCTCGTCCCTCTCAGGGCTCGTCCGCGTCAGTTCCGTCAGTCGCTCCAGTGACACGGAGAGGTGCGTCCCGCGCTTGTTCGCGGCCAGCGAGTGGATCTCGTCGACGATCACGTACTCGACGGTGCGGAGCTTCTCCTTGAACTTCGGCGAGTTGAGCAGGATCGCGAGCGTCTCGGGCGTGGTGTTGAGCACGTGGGGCGTCTCCGAGAGCATCGCCTGCCTGTCGGCCTTCGAGGTGTCCCCGTGGCGGATCGCCTGCCTGACGCCGGGTTCGTAGGCGTCGGCCTCGTCCCCTGAGGCCTCCTCGCCTCCCGCTTCCACCGCCGCGACCGCCTCACCGATCCCGTCGATCGGGGTCGCCAGGTTACGCTCGATGTCGTTCGCGAGCGACTTCAGCGGCGAGACGTACAGGCAGTAGACGGAGTTGTCGAGGTCGCCGGCGCGGTCTCGCTCGAAGAGGTCGTCGAGGACCGAGAGGAAGGAGGCGAGCGTCTTCCCGCTGCCCGTCGGCGCGGCGACGAGGCAGTTCTCTCCGTCGTCGACGTGGGGGATCGCCTCGCGCTGTGGCGGCGTGAAGAAACCGCCATTCTCCCCGACGTACTCACCGAACCGCTCGACCCACCAGCGCCGGACCGGCGGCGAGAGCCGCGCGAGCACGTCGGCGTCGGCTATCGGCACCGTCTCCGGATCGAAGTCGGGGTTCTCGACCGCCCCGCGGTCGACGGCGTCCCGGAGGAGGGACCGCGCGGCCGCCTCGTCGCCGCGGTCCGTGGACTCGCTCACGTCCGATCGGTGGGGTCGGGGAGGGAAATCGGTTGCGTCGGTGCGGATCGCTCCCCCGCGAGAGCGCTCGGAACCGACCCGTCGTCCGTCAGCTCCGCGGACGTTCGCGGAACCGACCCGTCGTCCGTCGGCTCCGCGGATCTCGCGGAACCGACCCGTCGTCCGTCGGCGCCGCGGATCTCGCGGAACCGACCCGTTTATCCGACGGCCTTCCGTGCCGCAAGACGCATGAGCGGAACCTCGCCGGAGCCCGAGCGACGGATAGACCGCAACCTGTTCGTCACCGTCTCCGGACCGCCGGGCTGTGGCGCCACGACGCTCGTCGAGGGCGTCGCCGAGGCGCTCGACTGCGGCTACGTCTCCGGGGGCGAACTGTTCCGCGAGATCGCTGCCGAACGCGGCATGAGCCTCTCACAGCTGATCGCCGAGACCGGCGAGTCCGAGGAGATCGACCGCGCGCTCGACCGGCGGCTCCGCCGGATCGCCGAGAAGTGGGGCGCCGCGAACAAGGCGTTCGTGCTGGAGTCGCGGCTCGCGGGCTGGATCGCCGGCAACCGCGCCGACGTTCGGATCTGGCTCGACGCGCCCGAGGAGGTCCGCGCGGACCGGACCGCCGACCGCGAGGAGATGACCTCCGAGATGCAGGTCCGCGAGGTCATCGAGGAGCAGCGCTACAAGTCCTACTACGGGATCGACCTGTCCGACCGCTCGATCTACGACCTCGCGATCAACACCGGCCGCTGGGACGCCGAGGCGACGCTCGACCTGGCGCTCACGGGCATCGAAGGGTACGACGTCGAGGCCGACGAGGGCGCGTTCGACACGCCCGACTTCGAGATCTGAGCGGTCCCGCACGGCCCCCCTCCTCCGGGAGTCCGCTTCGGATCAGTCGTCCTCCCGCACGGCGACCGTCTCCTGTTCGAACGTCTCATCCCCCGCGCGCCAGCGCCACGACCCCACGAACGGGTGGCCGTCCAGCGCGCAGATGACGTACGAGCGGTCCGGCCACGTCGCGCGCTCGGCGTCCGTCTCGCTCGGCCGGGGCGGTCCCGCCGGGTGCGAGTGGTAGAACCCGACCACGTCGCGCCCCGCGGCCTCTATCCCGTCGATCAGTTCGAGCAGTTCCGCCGGATCGATCCGGTACCGAGTCCGCGGCGTCTCCGCGACGTTCTCGGCCTCGTGAGCCCGCGCGACGACGCTCGGCTCGTCCCCGTCGCCGCGGGTCCCGGCCAGCACGCCGCACACCTCCGCCTCCTCGCCGTCGGACGCCCGGGAGACGACCTCGTCGTAGACCGCCCTGGGGAACTCGATCACGACCGTACCGACGGGGGCTTACCCGATAAGTCCGGCCCACGGGCCGCGTCCAGTCGGGGTCAGTCCGCTCCGGCCACTTCGACCGCCAGTTCGTTGCGCCGCATGAACGGCGGCGTCCACGGGTCGTTGTACCGGAGGAGGGAGGGGTCCCCTATCGGTTCGATGCCTTCGGCTTCGAGCGTGGAACGGAGCTTCCTTGCGCGGCGTTCGACCCGCCAGTTCGGGGCGTACCAGGAGAACCGATCCACGGCCACCGCCCTCCGTGGCTCGGTCACGAGCGCGACGTCCGATTCCGTCGGCTCCGGGGCGGTTTCGGGGCCGTACTCCGACGGGAGATAGAACGCCATACGGACCGTGCCGGCGTCGTCCCCGGCCGTCTCCGTTCGAACCGGTGCCGTCATCGATATCGATTCTCCGGTCTCCGTCTCGACGGGAGCGGTCATCGAGATCGACTCCTCCGCCCTGTTGGCTCCCGAGATGTATCCGAAGAGTCGCTGGAAGGCGACGCGCCCGTCCGGCGCCGTCGTCTCGACGGCGATCGTTTCGGGGTAGCGGCGGAGTTCGGCACCGTCCAGCGCTCGGAGCCGTTCGTACGGCACCGACTCCGTGTTCCTCGTCGAGTAGACGCCCCACCCGACCCAGCCGGCGAACGCCACGCCCGCGCCGACGAGCAGGGTCTTCGTGATCGTTCTCATACGACGCGTTCGTCGCCGGCGGTCATTAACCGACCGCTCAGACCGCTTTCCGTGTCGGCGGCGCGTTCGCGGGGAGTCTATATCAGCACACGTTCCGTGGGATTCCCCATGGATCACGCCGAATACGTGTACACGAGTGGAATGACCGAGTCCGACATCGACGAGTACCTGCGGGCGGGCGAGCACGGCATTCTCGGACTGGCGGACGGCGACGACGCGTACGCGGTTCCCCTGAGCTATCACTACGACGGCGACCGATTGCTCCTCCGTGTGAGCCGACACGACGACGAAAGCGAGAAAGGGCGGTTCCTCGGGACCACCGACACCGCGGCGTTCGTGTGCTATGAAGCGTCAACGAACGAGTCGTGGAGTATCCACGTTCGCGGCCCGGTACGGGAGTGGGAGTCGGACGTCGGCGAAGCGACGTTGAACGAGTGGTTTCCGCCGTTCCGACTGTTCGACGAAGCGGTGGCGAACGTCGAGTTCTCGTTGTATGCGCTCGAGATGGAGACCGTCATCGGTCGCAAAACGGTCGAGTGAGAAGCGTTCGAGACGCGACTGAGTAGCCGTCGTGGCTCGTGACGGCGACGGCCGCAGCGAGGAGGGTGGCCGGAGCGAGCGGGGATCGCCGGGAGAGGAGGGTCGCAGGTACGAGCGCAGCGGGGTGAGGTCGTTGGGACGGAGCCGTGACGGGCGCGGAAAGGCGACGCCTCGCCCGAGGGGTCGCCGTCAGGACTCGATCCCTTCGATCGAGCGCAGCGCCGCCCGGGTGTCGCCCGGCGTCGCGTACGGCCCGCCGCTCACGCGATGGTCGGGCAACAGGACCGGGATCGGGTTGTCCGCGAGCGCATCGGTGACCGCTTCGAGGTCGTCGGGGTCGTCGGGGTCGAACCCGCCGAGCCTCGCGAGTCGGCTCACGGTCACCTCCTCGCCGTACGGCAGCGTGCGGAGCGACTCCAGCACGTCTCGCTGGGGGGTCGGCACCGTGAGACCGATCGCCACTTCGGCGAACTCGTCGCGCTCGCCGCGGAGGTACGCGCCGATCCGGTCGAGCAGGTCGTGGTCGGTGTCGGCGTCCGCCGGCGGCTCGGCCGGGAACGACACGGCGATGACGCGACCGCCCGCGAACCCCACCTGGACGGTGCGGCCGATCTCGTCGAACTCTCGGGCGAAGACCCCGGAGGTGCTGCCGATACTCATGACCTTCATTGGAAGGGTCGTTCACTTAAAACGTCGGCCGCGAGACCGATTGACGCCGGCCTCGGACGACCCTCACCGCCGGCGGGGAACCGACCCGGGAGAGGTGACGAGAGCGACGAACGCGGGAGCGTGACCCGTTGCGGTCGCGGTACGCGGCCCGCAAGCCTTATGAACAGATAAGTACATTAGTGTATAGTAATGGACGATCCAGATGAGCTGGCACCGGCGGTCAGATCGATCCTGTCCGCCGCTCGCGACCGGGCCGACGCGGCGGCGACCGAGGCCGTCTCGGTGGCTCCCCGCGACCTCGCTGCCGCGTTCGAGCGCGCCGAGGCCGACGGGCGCGTTCCGGTGATCGCCGAGGTGAAACCGACGAGTCCGACGACGGAGGGCACCCGCGAGGACGACCCCGTCGCGCTCGCGGAGGAGATGGTCGCGGGCGGCGCGGCCGCGCTGAGCGTGCTCACCGAGCCGGAGCACTTCGGTGGGAACGTCGAGACGGTCGCCCGCGTGCGCGACGCCGTCGACGTGCCGGTCCTCCGGAAGGACTTCGTCGTCGACGAGGCGCAGTTGGACGCCGTCGAGAGCGACGTGGTCCTGCTGATAGCCCGGTTCGTCGGCGACGACCTCCCGGACCTCCTCGCCGCCGCCCGCGAGCGCGGCTTCCAAGTCCTCGTGGAGGTCCACGACCGCGACGAGCTGGCGGCCGCCATCGACGCGGGCGCGACGACGGTCGGCGTCAACAACCGCGACCTGGCCGAACTCGTCGTCGACCTCGGAACCTTCGAGTCCGTGGCGCCCCACGTCCCTGATGACGTGACGCTGATCGCGGAGAGCGGCATCGGGTCGCCGGCGGACGCTCGCCGGATGCGGGCGGCCGGAGCGGACGCACTGCTCGTCGGGAGCGCCATCATGGACGGCGACGTCGAGGCGAACACCCGAGCGCTGACGCGGGCGGAAGCGGACGAGGACGACGACGCGGACCCGACAGCCGACGACACGACCGACACCACGGAGACACCCACATGAGCGAAACCGAATCATCGACGAGCGAGGTTGGAGAGCTTTCGCGACGCCCCGGGCGCGAGCGCGGCCGCGACGACGGGAAGTTCGGCCGCTACGGCGGCCAGTACGTCCCGGAGGCGCTGATGCCGGCGATAGAGGAACTGGCGGACGCCTACGAGCGCTACGTCCTCGGCAACGAGGACGGCTTCATGGACGAGTTCCGCGAGCGGCTCGCCGACTTCGGCGGTCGGCCGACGCCGCTCCAGCGGGCCGACCGGCTCTCGGAGCGCTACGACACGGAGGTGTACCTCAAGCGGGAGGACCTCCTCCACGGCGGCGCCCACAAGCTGAACAACGCGCTCGGGCAGGTCCTGCTCGCGAAGTACATGGGCAAAGAGCGGATCATCGCCGAGACGGGCGCCGGCCAGCACGGCACCGCGACCGCGATGGCGGCCGCCCACCTCGACATGCCCTGTACGATCTACATGGGCGAACGCGACATCAACCGCCAGCGCCCCAACGTCTTCCGGATGAAGCTCAACGGCTCCGAGGTGAAGCCGGTCACCACGGGCCGCGGGACGCTGAAAGAGGCCATCTCGGAGACGATGCGCGACTGGGCCGAGACGGTCGAGGACACCCACTACGTGATCGGCTCTATCGTCGGCCCGCACCCGTTCCCGGTGATGGTCCGCGACTTCCAGGCGATCATCTCCGAGGAGGCCCGCGAGCAGGCCGTCGAGAAGACCGGCGGGCTCCCGACCGACGTGGTCGCCTGCGCGGGCGGCGGCTCGAACACGATGGGGACGTTCGCCGACTTCGTCGACGACGAGTCCGTCGCGCTCCACGCCGTCGAGGCCGGCGGCTCCACGCTCGAAGTCGACGAGGAGGCGGGCGTGGCGCCCAACTCCGCCTCGCTGTACACCGGCGAGGAGGGCGTCCTCCACGGCGCGCGGACGAAGCTGCTTCAGGACTCGGACGGGCAGATCATGGAGAGCCACTCCGTGTCCTCCGGGCTCGACTACGCGGGCGTCGGGCCGGAGCTCGCGTACCTCGTCGACGAGGGGCGCGTGGACCCGGTCGCCGTCGGCGACGACGCCGCGCTGGAGGGGTTCCACCGGCTCTCGAACACCGAGGGGATCATCCCGGCGCTGGAGACGGCGCACGCCTTCGGCTACCTCGAGGAGCACCACGAGGAACTCGGCGAGCGCGTGGTCGTGAACGTCTCCGGGCGCGGCGACAAGGACCTCGACGCCGCCATCGAGGAGACGGACAAACGCGACATCGACGAGGCGCCGGACATGTCGATGTTCACGGAGGGGATGTAGATGGGCAACTCCGACGCGATCGACGCCGCGTTCGCCGACGGTCCCGCCTACGTCCCGTACCTGGTCGTCGGCGATCCGGATTACGAATCCTCGAAGGCGTACGTCGAGGCGCTCGACCGCGGCGGCGCCGACGTGATCGAACTCGGCTTACCCTTCTCCGAACCGATCGCCGAGGGGTCGACGATCCAGGAGGCGCTCGTCCGCTCGCTCGACGCGGGGATGACCCCCGACCGCTTCTTCGCGTTCGCGGAGGACCTCGACGTCGACGCCGCGCTGGTCTGTATGACGTACTACAACCTGATCTACCAGTACGGGGGTAGCGAGGCGCGAAGCGCCTCGAACGCGAGCGGCGAAGCCGCGAGCACCGGCCCGCGACCCTTCGTCGAGCGCGCCGCCGCGGCCGGCATCCAAGGGCTCGTCGTCCCCGACCTGCCGGCTGAGGAGGCGGACCCGCTGCGCGAAGCGTGCGACGAGTTCGGGCTCGATCTGGTCTTCATCGTCGCACCGACGACGCGCGGTGACCGACTGGACCGCATGATGGAGAACGTCTCCGGCTACGTCTACGTCCAAGCGCGGCTCGGGACCACGGGCGCCCGCGACGACGTGTCCGACCAGACGACCGAGAGCCTCGACCGGCTCCGCGAGTACGACGTGCCGAAGGCGGTCGGATTCGGCATCTCCACCGGCGAGCAGGCCGAACGGATCGTCGCGGGCGGCGCCGACGGGATCATCGTCGGCTCGGCGCTCGTGGACCTGGTCGCCGAGGGCGTCGAGGAAGACCGCTCGACGGGGGCGGTCGCCGACCGGCTGGAGGCGCTCTCCCGGGAACTGAAGCAGGGCGCCGAGCGCGGCTACCGCTCCCGGACCGAAGCGGCGAGCACGCAGTGAGTCGGGAAGGGAGGCAATACGTCCCCGAACGAAACCCACTTACCTTCGATTGACACACTCTCTCACAACGACCCACGACATCATGACAGCAGGACTCTCGGCACGACTCGACCGCATCTCCACGAACGACCGATACCTCGTCGTCCCGATGGACCACGGGATCACGATGGGCGCCGTCCAGGGGCTCGTCGACATCGAGTCGACGATAGACGGCGTCACCAGCGGCGGCGCGGACGCGGTGCTCACGCAGCGCGGGATCGCCGAGCGGGTCCACGCGAACAAAAACGACGCGGGCTACATCGTCCACCTCAACGGGTCGACGACGATCGGCCCCGACGAGAGCGACAAGCGCGTCACCGGCACCGCGGAGGACGCGGTCCGCGCCGGCGCCGACGCCGTCTCCTTCCACATCAACGTCGGCTCGGAACACGAGCCGAAACAGATCGAGGACCTCGCCGAGCTGACCGCGGACGCGGAACGGCTCGGGCTGCCGGTCCTCGCGATGGCGTACGCACGCGGCCCGGGCGTCGACGGGTCAGACCCCGAGGCGCTCGGTCACGCCGTCAGGCTCGCCGAGGAACTCGGAGCCGACGTGGTGAAGACGGGCTACTCCGGCGACGGCGACTCGTTCGAGCGCGTGACCGAATCGACCCGGCTCCCGGTCGTCATCGCCGGCGGGTCGAAGGGGACCGACCGCGAGACGGTGGAGATGGTCCGCGGCGCGATGGACGGCGACGCGGCCGGCGTGTCGATGGGGCGGTCGATATTCCAGCACGAGGACCCCGAGGGGATCGCCCGAGCGGTCTCCGCCGTCGTCCACGACGACGCGTCGGTCGAGGAGGCGCTGCGGGCTGGCGGCTTCGTCGAGGCCTGAGGGTCAGTTCGCGCCGACGTTCTGCGTCCCTTCGAACGAGTCCGGGTCCGGCTCGATGTCGGCGTACTGGACGGCGCGCCGGCCGAGTGTGAGCGTCCGCTCGTCGAGTCCCGCGTCGACGACGTCGCCGTCCTCGAACTGCGTGCTGGCCCGCGGGATCGCCACCTGATGAGGGATTACCCACGCGTTGAGCGCCCGACAGACGGAACGGAGATGTTCGAGCGCCGTCACGGGGAAGCCGCCGCCGGCGACCGCGACGAGCCCGACGGTCTTGTCCTCGAACTCCTCGAAGCCACAGTAGTCGAGCGCGGTCTTCAGCGGCGAGGAGTACGACCCGTGATACATCGGCGTCCCCAGGATGACCGCGTCGGCGTCGCGTATCGCCGCCGTCAGCGAGCTGGCGTCTCCCGCTTCGCCGCGGTCGGCGTCGTACGCCGGGAGGTCGTACTCGCGGAGGTCGATCAGTTCGGCGGTACCCCCCGCACGCCGAGACCCGTCGAGCGCCCGGCGGACCCCGAGTCGAGTGTAGCTCCCGTCTCGAAGGCTGCCGACGACGCCGACGACGCGTGGTGAGTCGGACATGCTCCACACGACGCGTCATCGCCACTAATACGATCGGGCCGGGCCGGCCTCCGGCGAGGTACGGCCCGCGACGACGGGCGTCGACGCGATCAGCAGGCGGCGCGGGCCAGCTCTTCTACCTGCGGCTCTCCGACCGGTCCGTCCGGGCCCACCGGCTGCTCCGCCCGGAAGACGGTCACGGACGACAGATCGCGGTCCGATCGGTCACAGGCGTACGACGCCACCGGCCGGTACTGGGACTCGCCGGCGTTTCTCATCCGGAATCCGAACTGGTGCCAGAGCGTCGTCGGATACGTCTCCGCGGCGTCCGGCGGCCGGTCGTACGTGACCGCGCCCCCGTCACGTACGTCGATCGTGTCGCCCGACTCCAGCGTTCCGCGAACGACGTACCAACCGGAGGCGTCCGGCGGGTTCGGTGCGAAGAACGACCAGCTCACCTCAGAGAGCTCGCCAGCCGACTCCGACGCCGGGAGGTCGACGAGCCCGACCCCCGCGGCCTGCCACCACACCAGCGCGACGAAGAACCCGACGAGCAGCAGGGTGGCCCCCACTCGAAGCCCGCGCCGAACCCGCCACCGACCGGAGGGGGCGGTCGACTTCGCGCCTCCGTCGTCACCGCTTCCGCCGTCGCTTCGGGGCGCGCGCGTCGCGTCCCGAGTGGGAACGGGGAGCTCCGGCGCGACGGCCTCGAGGGCGTTCCACGCTCCGGGCGGGAGGAACAGGAGTAACACCGAGATCATGACGAAGGGGAAGACGGCGAGCCGCATCGTCGCGGCCATGCCGAGGTGCGCGGAGACGAACGCGAGGGCGACTCCCGTCCTGAGCCGTCCGGTCGCGACGACCAGCAGGACGGCCGCCGAGAGGAGCGCGACCCAGAGCCAGTTGATCGCCGCGAGGACCGCGGTGTACTCGGAGACGAGCGGTCCGAGGCGGACGGTGAACTCCCCCAACTGGAAGATCCGAGGGACCGCGACGCCGGACATCCACGCGTCGCTCCGGTACTTCGAGACCGCGTTCGCCGCGTATATCGACACGAGCGTCAGCAGCGCGACGGCCGTGCTGACCGAACAGACTCGCCAGTCGCTCCCGGCCTCGCTCCCGGCGTCCGCCCTCCGACCAGCCGGCTCCCGACCGTGACCGTCGCGGTAACGGCTCCCCCCGAGCGACCAGCGAGCGTCGAGCGGGAGGAAGAGACTCAAAAAGAGGAACGCGGCCAGAATCGTGTTCCCGCCGTTGAGCGCGTACGGGTTCCGTGCGTACAGCGACGCGAGCAGGACGAGGGACACGGCGGTCGACGCCCGCGTGCGGTAACCGACGAGGAGGCAGACGGCCGCGCCGACCGCGACGGCGATCAGTCCGGTCTGTACCCACGCCGATCCGGACAACGCGTGGAGCGAGACGGCCTCCAACAGCGGATACGTCTCGCCGAGGGTCGACCGCGGGAGTACGCCCGCGTCCGTGTAGAACGGGCGTACCCCCGGGAGCCGATAGAGCAGCAGGTCGGCGAGGAGGAGGAGCGCCAGCGCGATCCGAAACGCGCCGAGCGCCCGCGGATCGATCCCGAGATGCGGTGCGGCGCGCTCGCGGAGCGACTCGCGGACCGCCGCGTACCGAGAGCTGGCGTCCGAGGACCGCTGCCGTTGTGTCGTCATTCGGAAGTGTGCGTCCTACGATACGATCTCAGCGATAAGTGCTTTGTCGTCTCCGCGGCGCCGCGGTCGCGTGCAACGCCCGACCCTTCCGCAGTTTTCAAGCCG
Organism: Halorubrum ejinorense; assembly: GCF_039522565.1. Classification (GTDB taxonomy): domain Archaea; phylum Halobacteriota; class Halobacteria; order Halobacteriales; family Haloferacaceae; genus Halorubrum; species Halorubrum ejinorense. Next base: position 334,817 of record NZ_BAAADQ010000002.1, read on the forward strand.
GCGCGCCGCGACGTGTCGGTAATGACACGCACGGTCTGGGTCAAAGCCGACAGCGCGGTCGGCGACTGGGAGGCGCGCAAGCGACGGATCACGGCCGCCATCGAGGCCGGTGCGGACTGGGTGCTCGTCGACGAGCAGGACGTCGGCCGCGTGCGGGAGCTGGGCGACGTGAGCGTCGCCGCCTTCCGCTCCGAAGCCGACGTGATCGACGACGCCGAGAGCGACGCCGAGGCCGACGCCTACTTCGTCGGGAAAGACGGGGAGGGCGACGGGACGATCGACCTGCCGGACGACTTCTCCGGCTCCGCGGACCTCACGACGGTCCGCCGTCGGGACGACCGCGCACAGGGGGCGTACGTCCGCGTCCTCGGCACCGAGTACGAGCGCTTCGCGGAGGAGGCGGCCGCTGACGCCGAGTTCACGATCGTCATCGGCGAGGACTGGTCGATCATCCCGCTGGAGAACCTGATCGCGCGGGTGGGCGACGAGACGCACCTCGTCGCGGGCGCGACGACGGCGGCGGAGGCGAAGACCGCCTTCGAGACGCTGGAGATCGGCGCGGACGGCGTCCTCCTCGATTCCGACTCGCCCGACGAGATCCGCGGCGCGGTCGAGGCCCGCGACGCGGCCGACCGCGAGACGCTGGACCTCCGCCACGCCGAGGTGACGGAGATCGAACAGACCGGGATGGCCGACCGCGTCTGTATCGACACCGGGTCGCTGATGGACGACAGCGAGGGAATGTTAGTCGGCTCGATGTCGCGCGGGCTCTTCTTCGTCCACGCCGAGACGGCGGAGTCGCCGTACGTCGCCTCGCGCCCGTTCCGGGTGAACGCCGGCGCGGTCCACGCGTACGTCCGCAACGCCGAGGGCGGCACCAACTACCTCGCGGAGCTGTCGAGCGGCGACGAGGTCCAAGTCGTCGACACCGACGGACACACCCGCGAGGCGGTGGTCGGGCGCGTGAAGATCGAGAAGCGTCCGATGTTCCGGATCCAGGCCGAGATCGAGACCGAAGACGGCACCGACCGCATCGAGACGCTCATCCAGAACGCCGAGACCGTGAAGATCGCCACGAGCGAGGGTCGGAAGGCCGTCACCGACGTGGAGGCGGGCGACGAGGCGCTCGTCTACTACGAGGACGTCGCGCGCCACTTCGGCGAGGCCGTCGAGGAGAGCATCATCGAGAAGTAGGACTCCAGCCGGCGGGACCGCAGGCCGCGCATCGACGCGTTTTCTCTCGGGGACGGTCCCACGCATCGCGCTCCCGAAACGCGCCGTATTCGTGTCTATCAAAACGAATATTATCGACAATTGCTATCTTCTGACATGGCATTCGCTAACGAGGCCGATCGCCGGGTGCGAGAGCTCGGCTTCCTCGACCGCGTCCGCCACCTCGCGGACGCGGCGAACCCGGCGTTCGCGGCCGGAAGCGTTCTCGTCCCGCTGGCGTTCCTCGGGGCGAGCGTCGCGATCGGAAGCACGGAACTGCTCTTTTACACGCACGTCGGAGCGGGCGCGGTCTGGTTCGGCTTCGCGCTGATCTTCCCGGCGGTCGTCGGCCCGACGCTCGGCGGGCTCGACGAGGAGGCGTCGGCGGCGGTGACGGGAACGCTCGTCCCGAAGGTCGTGTTCTTCCTCGTCGGCTTCTCGCTGACGACCGTGCTGTCGGGGACCGTTCTCCTGACGCCCGCGCTGGGACTCGGCTACGGCTTCTCCGGGACGTGGTCGACGCTCTCGCTCGGCGTCGGCTGGGGGCTGTTCGCGTTCGGACTGGCGGTGCCCCACCGGCTCCACCTCAGCGCGTACTACGAGACGCGCTCGCCGGACCCCGACGCCTCGCGGCTCGAATCGATCGAGAAGAAGAACCTCGTCGTCGGACTGTTCGAGGGCGCCGTGATGCTCGCGATCGTCGCGTTGATGACCGGGTTCCGGCTCGGGTAGGTCGCGGGAGAACACGCGGGGTTTTGGGGCCGCCGAGCGGGTCGTCCCGCCTCAGATCCCGTACAGCTCGCCGTACTTCTCGTCGACGTAGTCGAGGAAGGCGTCCGCCGAGAAGTCCTCGCCGGTCGCCTGTTTCACCAGCTCGTTCGTCTCGTAGCGGGCGCCGTGTTGGTGGACGTTCTCGCCGAGCCAGTCCTGGAGGTCCTCGAAGTCGCCCGCCGCGATCTTCCCGTCGAGGTCGTCGATCTCCGCCTCGGCGGCCGCGAACAGCTGGGCGGCCATCACGGAGCCGAGCGAGTAGGTGGGGAAGTAGCCGAAGTTGCCGTGGCTCCAGTGGATGTCCTGGAGGCAGCCGACCGCGTCGTTGTCGGGCCGGATGCCGAGGTACTCCTCGTACTTGTCGTTCCAGACCTCCGGCACGTCCTCGACCGCGAGGTCGCCGCGGACCAGGTCGCGCTCGATCTCGAACCGGACGACGATGTGGAGGTGGTAGGTGAGTTCGTCGGCCTCGACGCGGATGAGGTTGTCCTCGTACACCTGATTGAACGCCTCGTAGGCGTCCTGAACGGTCGCCTCCTCCGTCTGCGGGAAGTGCTCCTGGAAGACGGGGAGGAACTCCTGCCAGAACGCCTTGCTCCGGCCGACGTGGTTCTCCCAGAGGCGCGACTGCGACTCGTGGACCGAGAGGTCACGCGACGTGCCGAGCGGCGTGCCGAAGTGCTCCTGCGGGAGCCCGAGGTTGTACTGCGCGTGTCCGTACTCGTGGATCGTCGAGCCGACCGCGCCGAGCGGGTCGGTCTCGTCGAACCGGGTCGTCACGCGGCAGTCGAACTGGTTGCCCGAGGTGAACGGGTGCGAGGAGACGTCGAGGCGGCCGCGGTCGAAGTCGTAGCCGACCAGTTCGAGCGCCTCGCGGGAGAGCGCTTCCTGGTCGTCCTCGGGGAAGGTCCCCTCGAAGGTGTCGACCGCGAGTTCGACGTCCGACTCGCGGATGTCGTCGATCATCGGCACGAGGGCCTCGCGGAGCTCCGTGAGGATCGACTCGGCGCGCTCCATCGAGAGGCACGGCTCGAACTCCTCGAACAGGACCTCGTAGGGGTCCCGGTCTGGGTCGATGTGCTCGGCGTACTCGCGTTTCAGCTCGACGTGTTTCTCCAGGTAGGGCGCGAACTCGTCGAAGTCGTCCTCCGCTTTGGCCTCCTCCCACGCCTGGAGCGCCTCGGAGCCCGTCTCCGATATCTCCTCGACGAGTTCGACGGGGACGGCGTCGGATCGCTCGTACTCGCGGCGGATCTCGCGGACGACGGCCGCCTGCTCGTCGGTGAGGTCGGCGTCGGCGAGCTCCTCGAGCAGCTCGCCCGTCTCGTCGTCGGTCACCATGTCGTGGTGGACGGAGGACAGCGCGGAGAGCTGCTTCGAACGGGCGGGGGTACCGCCTTCGGGCATCATCACCTGCTGGTCCCAGCCGAGGACGCCGGAAGCGCTGCCGACCGCGTTCCACCGTCGGGCGCGGTCGAGGAGCGCGTCGTAGGCGTCCGGTGCGTCGGCCGTGTCGTCGGTCGCGGCTTCCGTAGCCATGTGTTTCGAATCGATCCCCGTCGTTAAGAAGGAACCGAACTCGGAACCGGCGTTTACGGCCGGTAGCGGCCGCGCCGAGCGCGGGATATATCCGCGCCGCCGCGGAACGATAGCCAACCGATGCCCGAAGCCGACGAACTCGACATCGACCTGCGCTCGGACACCGTGACGACGCCCTCGGACGCGATGCGCGACGCGGCCGCGACCGCCGAGGTCGGCGACGACGTGTACCGCGACGACCCGAGCGTCAACGAACTGGAGCGTCGGGCCGCCGAGGCGGTCGGCACCGGGGCCGCCCTGTACGTCCCCTCGGGGACGATGGCGAACCAGATCGCGGTCCACGTCCACACCGATCCCGGCCAAGAGCTCCTCTTGGAGCGCGAGTCGCACATCTACCGCTGGGAGCTGGCCGGCGCGGCCAAGCTCTCCGGCGTCCAGACGCGGACGATCGACGCCGGCGAGCGCTGCGTCCCGACCCCGGACGCGGTCCGTGAAGGCCTCGTCGACGAGGACCTCCATCGTCCCGGAACCGGCCTCCTCGCCGTGGAGAACACCCACAACTACCGAGGCGGCGTCGCGGTCCCGGTCGACCGGATCGCGGCAGCCGCTTCGGTCGCCCGCGAGCGCGACGTGCCGGTCCACCTCGACGGCGCGCGCGTGTTCAACGCCGCGGTCGCGCTGGGCGTCGACGCGAGCGAACTCGTCGACCCGGTCGACAGCGTCACGTTCTGTCTCTCGAAGGGGCTCGGCGCTCCCGTCGGCTCGATCCTCGCCGGCGACGAGGCGTTCGTCGAGGACGCCCGCCGGGTCCGCAAGCTGTTCGGCGGCGGCATGCGGCAGGCCGGGATGATCGCCGCGCCCGCGCTCCGCGCGTTGGACAACGTCGACCGCCTCGCCGACGACCACGCCAACGCGGAGCGGCTCGCGACCGGGCTGGACGCGCTCGACGGCGTCGACGCCCCGGCGCCCGACACCAACATCGTCGTGGCGCACACCGAGGACGCCGGCATCCCGGCCGAGTCGCTCTACGCGGCCTGTAAGGACGCGGGCGTCGGCTGCGTCGAGTTCGACGAGTACGCGACGCGGTTCACCACGCACCTCGACGTCGACGCCGACGAGGTCGACGACGCGATCGATCGGATCGCGGGCGTCGTCGACGAACTGCGGGCGTGAGCGGGTCGACTCGTCCCGTCCGCCCCACGGAAACGTTCAATTCGCCGGCCGACCTACGGTGACACATGGACGAGGCGAGGACGATCGTCGCGGTCCGGTCCGAGCGAACCGAGGTGAACGGCGCCCGCCCCTGAAGTCGTCGGCGTCGACATCAGCGGCCGCCACGAGGAGGACGGCGAGTACCTGATGGTCGCGGCCGCGGTCCACGCGCGGGTCGACTCGGCGCGCATCCGGTCGGTCGAGGGGATGGGTTTCGCCGCCGTCCGTGAGGGACCGACGCTGGAGGCGACCGTGGCGCTCACCGCGGAGGCGGTCGGTCACCTCCCGGAGCCGCCCGACGGACCGGTCGTCGCGGAGGCGGGCGAGTACTACGAGGAGCCGGCCGAGCGCGTCGGGCTCAGCTTCCAGCCCGAGTTTAAATACGTCGAGAGCATAGGCGAGCGCGAAACAGTGCAGGCAGCACACCACGCGGCGTACGCCGCTCGCGACCTCCTCCTATGAGCGGGGACGCCGACCCGAGCGAGGCCGACACCGCGGCGCGCCGGGCGGTCGTCGCCAAGCGCGTCGACAGCGGCGCGGCCGACCTCACCGAGATCCGCCAGCTCGCGGCCGCGGCGGGCTACGAGGTCGCCGGCGAACTCACGCAGACCCGGACGGAGGACGCCGCGTTCATGTTCGGCGAGGGGAAGGTCGCCGAACTCCGCGATCTGGTCCGCCGGACCGGCGCCGGAACGGTGATCATCGACAACGACGTGGGCCCGTACCAGACGTTCAACATCGGCGGGGAGCTCCCCGAGGGCGTCGAGGTCGTCGACCGGTTCACGCTCATCCTCGAGATATTCGGCCAGCGCGCGAACACCCGCAAGGCGCAGCTCCAGGTCGAACTCGCGGAGCTACGGTACGAACTCCCGCGGGCCGAGGCGAAGGCGAGCCTCGCGAAACGCGACGAGCGGCCGGGGTTCATGGGGCTCGGCGAGTACGACGAGAGCGTCGAGCGCGACATCAAACGCCAGATATCCGAGATCCGCGACGAGCTCGACTCGATAGCGGAAAAGGAGGAGGCGCGCCGCGAGCAGCGCCGCGACTCCGGGTTCGACCTCGTCGCGCTCGCGGGCTACACCAACGCGGGGAAGTCGACGCTGATGCGCCAGCTCGCGGACGAGCTGGCCGTCGACGAGAACGACGAGCGCCACCGCGACCTCGACACCACCGCCGAGTCACAGGACATGCTGTTCACGACGCTCGGCACCACGACCCGCCGCGCCGAGATGGAGAAGCGCGACGTCCTCCTGACGGACACGGTGGGATTCATCGCCGACCTGCCCCACTGGCTCGTCGAGTCGTTCGAGTCCACGCTCGATTCGGTGTACCGCGCGGACCTCGTGTTGCTCGTCGTCGACGCGAGCGAGTCGGTCGAGGAGATGCGCGAGAAGCTCGTCACCAGCCACGACACGCTCTACGAGCGCAACGAGGCGCCGATCGTCACCGTGTTCAACAAGATCGATCGGCTGGCGCCCGGCGAGTTGGCCGACAAGCGCGCCGCGCTCTCCGGGGTGGCCCCCGATCCGGTCGCCGTGTCGGCGAAGACGGGAGCGGGCGTGGCGGAGCTCCGCGACCGCGTCGAGGGCGAACTCCCCGAGTGGGAGCGCGAGCGACTCGTCCTCCCCGTCTCCGACGACGCGATGAGCCTCGTCTCGTGGGTTCACGACCACGGCCACGTGGCGGAGGAGACGTACGCGGGCGAGCAGGTGACGCTCGACTTCGAGGCGAAGCCGTCTATCGTCTCCCGCGCCCGCGCCCGAGCGGCCGACATCGCGGCGCCCCCGACCGAGGAGTCGGCCTGACCACGGCGGTATCGACTCGAAGGCGCGGATCGGCCCCGTTTTTCGACCGCTTCCGACCGACGGGGAATCGGACAAAGTATACGGTTCTCCGCAGGCCATGACACGGTATGGACGACTTCGCGGACGGCGGTCGGCTCGTCGACGGCGACGGGGACGCCGTCCCGCCGCCGGCCGAGTTCCGTCAGCGGGCCGCCGCGAGCGATCCGGGAGTGTACGAGCGGTTCGCGCGCGATGGGCCCGAGGCGTGGCGCGCGGCCGCCGACCTCCTGACGTGGGACCGCGAGTACGAGACAGTCCTCGACGACGGCGACCCGCCGTTTTACGAGTGGTTCCCCGACGGGCGGCTCAACGCCGCGGCGAACTGCGTCGACAGACACCTCGACGACCGCCGGAACCAGCTCGCGATCCGGTGGTTCGGCAAGCGCGGCGAGCGCCGGTCGTACACCTACCTCGACCTCCACCGCGAGGTGAACGCGGTCGCGGCCGGGCTCCGCGACCTCGGCGTCGAGGAGGACGACGTCGTCACGCTCTACCTCCCGATGATCCCGGAGCTACCGATCGCGATGCTGGCGTGCGCGCGCATCGGCGCGCCGCACAACGTCGTGTTCGCGGGGCTGTCCGCCGAGGCGCTCGCGACCCGCATCGACGCGGCCGACTCCGAGTACCTGATCACCTGCGACGGCTACTACCGTCGGGAGGACGCGTTCAACCAGAAGTCGAAGGCCGATAACGCTCGGATCCGCGCCGACCAGAAGCTGTCGGCCGCGGTCGTCGTCGACCGCCTCGGCGACGAACTCGCCGTCTCGCTGGGAGACGACGAACACGAGTACGGCGCGCTCGTCGACGCGCACGACGGCGACACGGTCGAACCGGTCGCCCGCGACGCGACCGACCTCCTCTTCGTGATGTACACCTCCGGGACGACCGGGCGACCGAAGGGGGTCGAGCACGCGACCGGCGGCTACCTCGCGCACGTCGCGTGGACGACGCAGAACGTCTTGGACGTGCGGCCCGAGGACACCTACTGGTGCGCGGCCGACATCGGCTGGATCACCGGGCACTCCTACGGCGTGTACGGCCCACTCGCGACAGGGACGACGACGGTGCTATACGAGGGGTCGCCCGATTACCCGGACCGCGACCGCGTCTGGGACCTGATCGAGCGCAACGCCGTCAGCGTCTTCTACACCTCGCCGACGGCGATCCGGTCGTTCATGAAGTGGGGGAAGGAGTACCCCGAGGCCCACGACCTCTCTTCGATCCGCCTGCTCGGGACGGTCGGCGAGTCGATCACGCCGAAGGCGTGGCGCTGGTACCGCGACCACGTCGGCGGCGGCGACGCCCCGGTCGTGGACACGTGGTGGCAGACCGAAACCGGGGCCATCGCGCTCGCGACGCTGCCCGGGATCACGCCGATGAAACCCGGGAAGGTCGGCCCGCCGCTCCCGGGGATCGACGCCCGCGTCGTCGACGAGGACGGCGAGCCGGTCGAGCCCGGCGAGTCCGGCTACCTCACGCTCGCGTCCCCGTGGCCCGGCATGCTGCGGGGGCTCCGCGAGGGCGACGAGCGCTACCGACGGGAGTACTGGCTCGAGGGCGAAGACGAGTGGCGCTACCGGACCGGCGACGGCGCGACCGTCGACGAGGACGGCTACGTCACGATCCTCGGGCGCGTCGACGACGTGATCAACGTCCGCGCCCAGCGGTTCAACACCGGCGAATTGGAGTCTGCCATCGTCGACGCCGCCGGCGTGACCGAGGCCGCGGTCGTCGGCGACGACGACGGCCGGGTCGTGGCGTACGTGACGACGAAGAGCGGCGTCGAGCCCGACGAAGCGCTCCGCGACGCCATCGCGGACCGGCTCGCGAGCGCGGTCGGTGCGGTCGGTGACGCGGCCCGGGCCGACCGAGTCGTGTTCACGCCCGACCTCCCCAAGACGCGCTCGGGGAAGATCATGCGACGCCTCTTGGAAGACATCGCCCGCGGCGAGGAGTTCGGCGACGTGAGCGCGCTCCGGAACCCGGAAGTGGTGGGCGAGATCGAGTCCACCGTTCGTGACGAGGAGTAAAGCCGGTCACGTACTAAGCCCACGAGCGCCTGTGGGGCCACGTCGCGTGCGGCGTCGGCATTTCAGGCCGACTGCTAGCGCCTGTTTCGGAACTCAGACGAGAGCCGAAACTGATCGAGGGGCTATCGCGACCGCGAACACGACCCGTTTCCTGTTCCGACGAGTCTCGACGGCGACGCACCGTCTCCCGGAACACTTTACTTTCGGTTCCACGTTGGGATGCGAAACGGATGGTCGACCACCTCGGCCCGGACGCCTACGACGCGCTGGTCACCGCCGCGGAGACGTATCGGTCGGCATTGGTGGTCAGGCTGGCCGGCGAGGCCGGACTCAGGACCGACGAGATCACCCGCGTCGAGCCCCGGCACCTCCGCGAGGCCGAGTCCGTCGCGGGCGCGCACCTCCTCGCGGTCCCCGCGACGGACGCCGACGGGGAGCCGGGCGCGCCCGACGAGACGGTCGACCGCGAGACGGTCGTCCCGGCGTCGCTGGCTGCGGACCTCGGACGATACGCGACGAGCGAGGGGATCGGCGACGACGAGCCGTACGTCGACCTCTCGCCCCGCCGCGTCCAGATGATCGTGCGCGAGACCGCGGCGCGGGCGGCCGACCTCAGCGACGCCGTCCCGGACGACCGGGTCACCCCGAGCGTGCTGCGACAGACGTTCGCCCGGCGGCTGCTCGTCGAGCGCGACGTCGACCCGCGAGCCGTCCGGGACGCCGGCGGGTGGGAGTCGCTCGCGACGCTCGACTCACACCTCGACGCGCTCGACGGCGAAGCGCTCGCTGCCGCCGTCGCCGGTGACGGGGGTCGCGGCGACGACCGCGCGGAGCGGGTGGAGCCCGTCGCCTTACCGGGGTTCGAGGCGCTCGCGGACTCCGGCTCGTCGGACCCCGCCGCCGCCGTCGCGGCGGGGCTCGCGGAGGCCGATCGCTGGGACGAGGCGTGGGTCGTCCGTCGGGCGGTCGGCGGGGACGGAGCCGACGTGGCCGCGGCGGCGGGCGTCGACGCGGAGCGCCTCTCGAACCGCGGCGTGACCGCCGGCGGGCCGTGGCTGGACGCGATAACCGAGGGCGCGCCCGCGGCGACCGACGGCCGGCAGGAGACCGACGGGCGACCCGCGGTCGCGGTGCCGGCGGCACACGAGGGCGTGACTCACGGCGCGCTCTGCGTCGTCGCGGCCGACGAGGGTCGGGTCGACGAGAGCGAGCGACGGGCGCTCGTCGCCCTCGGGCGCTGTCTCGGGCGAGCCGTCACCGCGGACCGGTGGCGAGAGCTGCTCCACTCGGACGCGGTCACGGAAGTCGAGTTCCACGCGACCGACGAGGGCGCGTTCCTCGCCCGCGCGAGCGACCGGCTGGACTGCCGGATCGAGGTGGCGTCGACCGTCGACGTCGACGAGGACGCCTCCCGGGCGTACCTCTCCGTCGACGGCGCTCGGCCGCAGGACGTCGCGGTCGTCGTCGAGGACGCCCCGGGCGTCTCCGACTTCCGGGTGATAGAGACACGCGAGGAGGGCTGTTCGGCGTCGGTTCGGCTCGCGGACGGGTCGCTGGTGCGGGGGCTCATCGACCACGGGGCGACGGTCCGCGACGCGTCGGGCGCCGACGGGCGAGTCCGCGTCGTCGCGGACTTCCCGGAGGGGACGAACGTCAGGCCCGTCGCGGATGGGCTCCGCGACCGGTTCGCGGACGTTCGGCTCGCCAGCAAGGAGTCCGTCGCGCGCTCGCCGCGCACGGAGTCGTCGCTTCGGGACGGGGTCGCGGACCGGTTCACCGACCGCCAGTGGGCGGCGCTGTCCGCGGCGTACCACGGCGGCTACTTCGACTGGCCGCGCGGGAGCACGGCCGAAGAGGTCGCCGACGCGATGGGCGTCTCCTCGCCGACGTTCCACAACCACCTCCGGAAGGCCCAGCGCGCGCTGCTCGACGGGCTCTTCGAGGACGGCAGCGAGCGACCGATCCGAGCCGGCGACGAGCCGACGGCCCGGATAGAGGACTGAGCGGGCGAGGCCGGGCCGGCGGTCCCGACTCGTTCCCCCGCGAGACGGGGGTATCTATCACGGTTTTTCCTATTTAGCGTCAGCGTTTATATGGTGATATCGGTTGGGTACGACCGTACCATGACAGAGGGAGACGGCCAACTGGAAGCGAGATTAGCGGAGCAAGAGGTGTTCGAGCCACCGGAGTCGTTCGTCGAACAGGCGAACGTCTCCGATCCGGACGTGTACGAGGAGTTCGAGGAAAACTGGCCTGAGTGCTGGGAGTCGGCCGCCGACCTGCTGGAGTGGGAAACCGACTACGACCAGGTGCTCGACGACAGCGACCCGCCGTTCTACGAGTGGTTCACCGGCGGTGAGCTGAACGCGTCGGCCAACTGCCTCGACCGACACCTCGACGAGCGCGGCGACGAGGTCGCCATCGAGTGGGTCGGCGAGCCCGTCGACGAGGACGACCGCTCGTACACCTACGCGGAACTCCACCGCGAGGTAAACGAGTTCGCCGCCGCCCTCCGGGAGCAGGGCGTCGAGGAGGACGACGTCGTCACGATGTACATGCCGATGATCCCGGAGCTGCCGATCGCGATGCTGGCCTGTGCGCGCATCGGCGCGCCCCACAGCGTCGTGTTCGCCGGGTTCTCGGCCGACGCGCTCGCGACGCGGATGAACTCCGCGGAGTCGGAGTACCTCGTCACCTGCGACGGCTACTACCGGCGCGGCGACCCGCTCGACCACCTCGACAAGGCGAACGAGGGGCTCGCGGGCGTCGACCACGACACCACGACCGTCGTCGTCGACCGGCTCGGGCCGAACGGCGACGACTTCGGCCACGACCTCGGCGACGACCAGCTCGACTACGGCGACCTCGTCGCGGAACACGAGGGCGCCGAGGTGGAGCCGGTCACCCGCGACGCCGAGGACATGCTCTTCCTGATGTACACCTCGGGGACGACGGGGGAGCCGAAGGGCGTGAAACACACGACCGGCGGCTACCTCTCGTGGGTGTCGTGGACCTCGCAGTCGGTCCTCGACATCAAGCCGGATGACACGTACTTCTGTTCGGCCGACATCGGCTGGATCACGGGTCACTCCTACATCGTCTACGGGCCGCTCGCGCTCGGCACGACGACGATGATGTACGAGGGCACGCCCGACCACCCCGAACAGGACCGGCTCTGGGAGATAGTCGAGGAGCACGAGGCGACCCAGCTGTACACCGCGCCCACGGCGATCCGGGCGTTCATGAAGTGGGGGAAGGAGTATCCCGACCGCCACGACCTCTCCTCGCTGCGGCTGCTCGGCACGGTCGGCGAGCCGATCAACCCGCGCGCCTGGAAGTGGTACTACACCCACGTCGGCGACGAGGAGTGCCCCGTCGTCGACACGTGGTGGCAGACCGAGACGGGCGGAATGATGATAACGACGCTACCCGGGGTCAAGGACATGAAACCCGGCGCCGCGGGGCCGCCGCTGCCGGGCCTCGACGTCCAGATCCTCGACACGCTCGGCGAGGAGGTCGAACCCGGGAAGGCCGGCTACCTCACCGTACAGAAGCCGTGGCCCGGCATGCTCCGGACGCTGTACAACAACGACGAGCGGTACATCGAGGAGTACTGGGCGGAGTACTCCGACACGGACAGCGACGACCCCGACGACTGGGTGTACTTCCCGGAAGACGGGGCGAAGATCGACGACGACGGCTACATCACCGTCCTCGGCCGGGTGGACGACGTGCTCAACGTCTCCGGCCACCGGCTGGGGACGATGGAGATCGAGTCCGCCATCGTCGGCGTCGAGGGCGTCGCCGAGGCGGCGGTTGTGGGCGGAGACCACGACATCAAAGGCGAGGCGGTGTACGCCTACGTGACGACCGAGGACGGCTACGAGGGCGACGACGAACTCCGCGACGCGATCATCGCGGGCGTCGAGGACGCAATCGGCCCGATCGCCCGGCCGGAGCAGGTCGTGTTCACGCCCGACCTGCCGAAGACCCGCTCGGGCAAGATCATGCGCCGCCTGTTGGAGAACATCGCCGACGGGAAGGAACTCGGGAACACGAGCACGCTCCGAAATCCGGAGATCGTCGAGCAGATCCAGCAGAAGGCCGACGGCGAGTAGCCGAGCGACGGCTCCGTTTTCCGAACGACAGCCGAGCGACGACGCGGCGACACCGCGAATAAACATCACGATAAAACCACACAAACACACCACGACACTACATACCACAGCACATGTCACACGATAACTCACGAAGTTCGGACGACGTCGCGACCGACGGTGGCCGCACAGCTGACGATGCGGCGACCGACGGTGGCCGCACAGCTGACGATGCGGCGACCGATGGTGGCCGCACAGCTGACGATGCGGCCACCGACGGCGGCGTCGCCACGGGCGCGGCGCAGACGCACAACGACACCGACTACCTCGGCGCGGAGGTGAACATTCTGAATCCGAGCACGCCGTACATGCGCGATCACCTCCGGATCGTCTGGACCGGGTTCGCGATATGGGTTCTCGCCGTCTGGGGCCCGGTGACGCTGACGCGGCTCGCGCCCGGTCCGATGACGAGTCAGATGCCGATCTTGGGCTTCCCGCTCCACTACTTCCTCGTCGCGTTCGGCGCGCCGACCAGCGCGCTCATCTTAGCGTTCTGGTACTCGCGTAAGCGGGACGCGCTCGACGAGAAGTACGGCATCGATCACGCCAGCGTCGTCGAGAGCAGCAGCGGTGCCGCGGCCGCGGCGGCCGACGGAGGGACCGAGGAATGACGGCGAGTTCGATCCCCCTCCAGAGCGACCTCCTCCCGGAGGCCCTCGACATCTCGTTCAAGCTGGTACCGGCTATCCTCGTGCTCGCGATGTTGGGGCTGTTCCTCACTATCGGCTTCGTCTTCCGCGTCGCCGACACCGACAACATGTGGGTCGCCGGGCGGTCTATCGGCAACCTCGAGAACGGGATGGCGATCGGGGCGAACTGGATGTCTGCCGCATCGTACCTCGGTATGGCGGCCTCCATCGCGCTCGCCGGGTTCTACGGGCTCGTGTTCGTCGTCGGCTGGACGACGGGCTATTTCATCCTGCTCATCTTCCTGGCCGCGCAGCTGCGCCGGTTCGGGAAGTACACGGCGGCGGACTTCGTCGGCGACCGATTCAACTCCGACACCGCGCGCGCCATCGCGGCGGTGACGACGTTCCTCATCGGCTTCGTCTACGCGATCGGTCAGGCGAAGGGGATGGCGCTCGTCTCCCTGTACATCTTCGGTGATTACGGCGGGCTCATCCCCGGCCTCGACGGCTACCAGGTGATGGTCGTCTTCATGATGACGATCACCGTCGGTTACCTGACGCTGTCGGGCATGATGGGGGCGACGAAGAATCAGGCGGTTCAGTACACGATCCTCATCATCGCGTTCGTCGCCGGTCTGTACGCGGTCGGCTGGACGCAGGGCTACTCCACGGTGTTGCCGCAGCTCGAGTACGGCGCGTTGATCAGTCAGCTCGGCACCGAGTTCAGCGAACCGTTCGCCTCGTCGAGCTACTACCTCTGGGTCGCGACGACGTTCTCGCTGATCGTCGGCACCTGTGGGCTGCCGCACGTGCTCGTCCGGTTCTACACGGTGGAAAGCGAACGGACGGCCCGCTGGTCGACGGTCTGGGGGCTGTTCTTCATCTGTATCCTGTACTGGAGCGCCCCGGCGTTCGCGGCGTTCGGAACGGACCTGTACTCGCAGAACGTCGGCGCGACGTACGGCGATCCCGGCATGGCCAGCGCGGCCAGCGAGGTCATCGTCGTGCTCGCGGCGCAGCTGGCGGAACTGCCGCAGTGGTTCGTCGGCCTCGTCGCCGCCGGCGGTATCGCGGCGGCCATCGCGACGGTCGCCGGCCTCTTCATCGCCGGGTCGTCGGCGATCAGCCACGACATCTACACGAACATCATCAACGAGGACGCGACGCAGCGCCAGCAGATCCTCGTCGGGCGCCTCTCGATCGTCGCGCTCGGTGTGTTGACCACGTTGGCCGCGCTGAACCCCGCGTCCTCGATCGCCGCGCTCGTCGGGTACGCGTTCTCGCTGGCCGGCTCCGTCCTGTTCCCGATGTTCTTCCTCGGCATGTGGTGGGAGAACGCCAACCGGCAGGGCGCGCTCGCCGGCATGTCGACCGGGCTCACGCTCTGGTCGATCCCGATGATCAACCAGATCGTCCCGACGTACATCGGCTCGCTGGAGGCGCCGCTGTCGACCGGGCTCGCGACGTGGATGCCCGCCATCGGCTCGGCGCTGATCACGCTTCCGGTCGTGTTCGCCGTCACCATCGTCGTCTCGATGGCGACCGACGAACCGTCGCTGGAGACGAAGCGGGTCGTGCGGCAGTGTCACAGCCCCGAACCGATGGCACAACAGGAGAGCGCCGAGGACGTCGTCGCCGCGGACGGCGGCGAGGACGTGGTGACTGATGGCGGCCGCGCACCGAACGACGCGGGTGTCGATGGCGGCCGCATAACGGACGACGCGGGCGTCGGCGGTCGCACAGACGACGACAACGCGTCCACGGAGGAGTGATCATGTACGAACGCATCCTCGTCCCCACGGACGGCAGCGACGTCGCGGAAGCGGCCGTCGACCACGCGCTCGACCTCGCCGAGAAGTACGACGCCGAGGTCCACGCGCTGTACGTGGTCGACATCGACTCGATCAACCTGGGCCTCGGTACGGAGCAGGTCGACCGGCTCAAGCAGGGCCGGTTCGACGAAATGGAGGAGGTGAAAGCGAAGGCCGACGAGGCCACCGGCGCCGTCGCGGCGCGCGCCGCGGAGCGCGGCGTCGAGGTCGTCGAACACGTCTCGGGCGGTCGGCCGCACAAGCTGATCGCCGAGTACGCAGAGGACCACGACATCGGCCTGATCGTGATGGGGAGCCACGGCCGCGCCGGAGTCCGGCGCGCGCTGCTCGGGAGCGTCACTGAGCGCACCCTGCGCTCGACGCACGTCCCCGTCCTCGTCGTCGACTACCTCGACGAGGACTGAGCACCCCGGTCGGATCCCGCTCTCCCTTCGAGATCGACGTTTCACACTTCCGCAACACCGACGTACCTCCCTCACACACTCACGCCATGTCCGACTCTGATTCCGCTGAGACGCCCGCCGACGAACCGACCGATCCGAGCGTCGCCGACCGCGCCCGCGACGTGCTCAGCGAGAACGGCACCGGGATGGTACAGGACCTGCTCTTCGCGTTCGCGTGGGTGGGGCTCGCGTCGCTGCTGTACGACTTCGGTTTCCCGACGGCGCCGCGGTGGGTGCTGTACATGTTCATGCTCGCCGGCATTCCCGCGTACTTCGGCTTCTTCATCTCGCTGGAGATGGCCAGAGAGCGGAGCCGACGCTGACGCCGGCGCCGGCGCTCCGCACTGTCCAGTCTATTTCAAACGTCCCGCTCGCCGCTCTTATCGGGCGAGATCGCGGATGTCGGACACGTCGAGCAGCCGCTCTCCCGGGTCCATCGCCGCCCGGTAGGTCGCCCGGGCAACGGTGTCGACGGAGAGCGGCCGCGACTCGCCGAGCCGAGACGCGATCGGCGGCGCGCTCGCGGCGAACCGGAGCACGCGGTCGGCGACGCCGGGAAGGTGGGGCTGCCCCTCGCCGTACACCGGTCCCGGTCGGAGGGTGACGGCGTTGAGGTCGAGGTCGGCGATGGACGTCTCGGCGCGCCGTTTAGCCGTCAGGTACGCGTTCCGGACGCCGGGCGGTTTCGCGGCCGCCGAGAGGAAGACGAAGGTGTCGGCGCCGGCGCGTTCGGCCTCCAGCGCCGTGAGGATCGCCGCGTCGCCGTTGACGCGCTCGAAGGTGACGCCGTCGGTCGGGGACTCGGTGAGCGTCCCGACCGAGTGGACGACGGCGTCGACGCCGTCGAGCCGGTCGCGCCACGCGTTCGGTCGGAAGAGGTCGGCGCTCGTCCACGAGACGGCGTCGGCCCAGTCGTCGTCGGTGTCGGGCCGGCCGCGACGCGAGACGCTGCGGACCTCGTGGTCGTCGCGGACCCCGAACCGGCAGACGTTGCGCCCGACGAATCCGCTGCCGCCGACGACGAGGAGGGTCGACATACGACCGAATACGCCCCGCCCCGTCTTGTGGTTTCGGGAGGGGGCCGACGAGGAGGCGTCGGCGAACCGTCGGCGTCGATCAGCGCCGCAGGAACCCGAAGAGCGCGTAGTCGTCGTCGGGGTCGTACCGGCGGAAGAGGAGGCTGTTCGTCAGCACCGACACCGACGAGAACGCCATCGCGCCGGCCGCGAGGACGGGCTGGAGCAGCCCGAGGGACGCCAGCGGTATCATCGCCGTGTTGTAGCCGAGCGCCCAGACGAGGTTCTGTTTGATCTTCTGGAGCGTCGCGTCCGAGACGCGGATCGCCTTCACCACGTCGAGCGGGTCGTCCCGCATCAGCGTCACGTCGGCGGCCTCGATGGCCACGTCGGTCCCGGAGCCGATGGCGGTGCCGACGTACGCGACGGCGAGCGCCGGCGCGTCGTTGACGCCGTCGCCGACCATCATCGCCCGGCTGCCGTCCGACTGGATCGACTCGACCGCGTCGGACTTGTCCTCCGGGAGGACGCCGGCGCGGACGTTTTCTGGGTCGATCCCGACCTGTTCGGCGACCGCGCGGGCCGTCCGCTCGTTGTCCCCCGTGATCATCATCACGTCGACGCCGCGCTCGCGGAGCTGGCTCACCGCCTCCTTCGCGCTCGGTTTCACCGTGTCGGCGTCGGCGACGACGCCGAGGAGCTCCCCGCCGTCGGCGCCGGCGCGGACTCGCGCGACGAGCATCGCGGTCTTCCCCTCGCGTTCGAGCCGCTCCATCGTCTCCGCGGCGGGAGAGGGGTCGACGCCGGCGTCTCGAAGCAGCTTCCGGTTCCCGACGAGGACCTCGTCGCCCTCCACGGTCGCTCTGACGCCGTGGCCGGGGACGTTCTCGAACGACTCGGGATCGGAGAGGTCGAGGCCGCGCTCTTCCGCGCCGTCGACGATCGCCCGGGCCAAGGGGTGTTCGCTGCCTCGTTCGGCGCTCGCGGCGAGCCGGAGGACTTCGTCCTCGCGCGTCGCCGAGCCGTCGGTCTCGTCCGCCGTCGGAGCGTCGTCCGCCGTCGGAGCGTCGTCCGCCGTCGGAGCGTCGTCCGTCGCCGTCGCGTCGTCCTCTGCGAGCGCGCCGCCGTCCGGGACCGTCTCACCGCCGTCGGTGGTCGTCTCGCCGTCGAACGCGACCACGTCCGTGAGCTCCATCTCGCCCCGCGTGAGCGTGCCCGTCTTGTCGAACACCACGGTGTCGACGTCTTTCGCGCGTTCGAGGATGTCACCGCCCTTGAACAGGACGCCGTGTTGAGCGCCGATGGTCGTCCCCACCATCGTCGCGGCCGGCGTCGCGAGCCCGAGCGCGCAGGGGCAGGCGATGAGGACCGAGGAAGCGAACACGACGAGCGCGAACTCGAATGTCGAGACGGTTCCGCCGGCGACGACGGGGCCGCCCGCGACCTGGCCCCACAGCGGGAGCCGGTCGACGAACGCGGCGAGCGTCTCGGGGAAGAGGAACCAGACGGCGCCCCACAGCAGGGCGTTGACGATGACGGCCGGCACGAAGTACGCCGAGATCCGGTCCGCGAGGTTCTGGATGTCGGGCTGGCGGGACTGCGCCTCCTTCACCGTCCGAACGATCTGCTGGAGCGCGGTGTCCGCGCCGACCTTCGTCGCCTCGACGACGAGGAGTCCGTTCTCGTTGATCGTCGACCCGACGACCTCGTCGCCCTCCGTCTTCTCGACCGGGACGGACTCGCCCGTCACCATCGACTCGTCGACGGCGGACTGGCCCTCGACGACCGTCCCGTCGGTCGGGATCTGCTCGCCCGGGCGGACCTTCATGCAGTCGCCGACTTCCACCTCGTCGATCGGGACCTCGCGTTCGACCCCGTCCTCGTCGACGACGGTGGCCGTGTCGGCCTCCATCTCCAGGAGCTTCCGGAGCGCCTCGCCGGCCTGCCCCTTCGAGCGGGCCTCGAGGTAGTTGCCGAGCGTGATGAAGACGAGGATGAGCGCGGCCGTGTCGAAGTAGACGCTCCCGGCGACCGCGTCGAGCAGGACCGCGACGGAGTACACGTACGCCGTCGTCGAACCCAGCGCGATCAGGACGTCCATGTTGGCGCGGCCGTTCTTGACGATCGCCTTGTAGGAGTTCACGTAGAAGGGGCGCCCGAGCGCCACCTGGACCGGCGTCGCGAGCGCGAACTGGAGCCATCCGATCTCCACGCCGAAGACCGACTCGGGGATGACCGCGCCGCCGAGCAGGAGCTTGTCGACCATGAAGAACAGGAGCGGCGCGGCCAGCGCGGCGCCGAACAGCGTCAGCCGGAGCTGTTTCCGGATCTCGGCGTTCCGCGCCTCGTCGCGCGCGCTCTCGCCCGAGCCGTCGGCGTCGTCGCCGTCCTCGCGGACCGGCGAGTAACCCGCGTCCTCGACGGCGTCGTACAGCGCCGAAAGCGAGGTGTCTGCGGGGTTGTACCGCACCTGCGCCTCGTCGGTCGCGTAGTTCACGTCCGCGTCCACGACGCCCGGGACGGCTTCGAGCGCGTCGCGGTTCGCGTCGGCGCAGTTCGCACAGGTCATGTCCGTGATCGCGACGGTCGCCGTCTCCGAGACGGCGCCGTAGCCGGCGTCCGCTATCGCGTCGTAGATCGCCGCGAGCGAGGCCGTCTCCGGGTCGTACTCCACGGTCGCCTCGTCCGTGGCGAAGTTCGCGTCCGCCCGGACGACACCGTCGAGCGACTCGACGGCGTCACCGACCGTGCCCGAGCAGTTGGCGCAACTCATCCCCGTGACGTCGAGGTGGGCGGTTCTGGTACTCATGCTGTGTTCTCCTACGGGCCCCTCCCTTAGTGTCCTTTCCACTTCGAAACCAAAGAATACCCGCGCCGGTATCTTGGAATCCAAAGCAGATCGGGCGTCTCGGCCGGGGCACAGTCGACACGGCGGGGCCGGTGACGCTCGCAGGCGGGGGCACACAACACTTATCACGGCGTCGGGTGACTGTTAGGGTGCGATGGCGACAGGCAAGGTCGACTTCTTCAACGACACTGGCGGCTACGGATTCATCGAGACTGACGACGCTGACGAGGACGTGTTCTTCCACATGGAAGACGTCGGCGGCCCGGACCTCGAGGAAGGACAGGAGGTAGAGTTCGAGATCGAGGAGGCGGACAAGGGTCCGCGCGCGACGAACCTCACTCGGCTGTAGCTCGTCCGACGGCATCCGTTAGGCGAGATCGGACAGCTCTCAAAACGCGTTCCGCGTATATTATTCCGCTGAGCGACGGCGCCGACGTTTTACTCGGCGAGCGAGGAGGTGTCTCCGTGACCACCGCCGACCTCGATCCGTTCGACGCCGACGACCTCGGCGCGTTCGTCGCCGAGAACCTCGACCGCTACGCGGAGACGCAGGGCATCCTGCCCGCGGAGCTCGAAGCGTACGGCGAAACGTACCGGTCGCAGGGGCACCTGACGCGCGAGCAGCTGTACGAGATCGCCTACGAGTCGTCGACGCGGAGCGCCTACCACGTCGAGAAGAACCCCGGGGCACGCTGCCGAGAGGTGACCCGCAACGCTCGCGCGGTCGAGGGCGACTTCTCGGCGATCCAGCTTCTCACCGGACTCTCCGGATTCAAGGCCGCGACGGCGTCCTGCGTGCTCGCCGCGCTCGACGGCGACCGTCACGCCGTCGTCGACACCCGCGTCTGGGCGTCGCTGGAGCGGCTGGGCGCGGTCGACGGTCGGAAGGAGTCGTTCGACGCCGCCGACTACGTGACCATGATCGAGCCGATCCGCGGAATCGCAGACGAGACCGGCTTCCGCGCGGTCGACGTGGGCTACGCGCTGTTCGCGTCGGACGCGCACGTCCGCGAGGGGACGCTCCACTGACCGGGCGGCGCCGCTCGCAGGCGGCTTACACCGGGTACTCGACGCCCGTGGCCTCGGTCGAGTACTCCCAGAGCTTCCGGGCGTCGTCGCGGTCGTAGGAGGCGTCGTTCGACCGGCCGACCGTCGGGTGGCCGCGCATGTTCATCAGGCCGCCCGGCTCGACGTACGCGCCGCCGTCGACGTCGGTCGTCGCCGCGTACAGCATCGGCAACACGCCGATCTCCGGCGACTGCCCCAACACCGCGTTCGCGGCCTTCATCCCGACCTTCATCAGCGGGTTCCCGCTCTCCGCCGCGGTCCGCATCTGGAGGTTCGTGTCGGTGTAGCCGGGGTGGCAGGCGACGCTGCGGACGCCGGTGACCTCGTCGGACGCGTCGAGGCGCCGCTGGAGCTCGTAGGCGAACAGCAGGTTCGACAGCTTGCTCCGGCCGTACGCCTTCCACTTGCCGTACGAGCGCTCCCAGTTGAGATCGGAGAAGTCCATCTCTCCCTGCTCGTGGGCGCCCGAGGACTGCGTGACGATCCGCGCGTCGCCGGACTCCGTCCGGCCGCCGTCGGCGCTTCGCGCCGCCCCGTCGCCCTCGATCCCGTCGGAGGCATCGAGGAGAGGGAACAGCCGCCCGGTGAGCGCGAAGTGGCCGAGGTGGTTGACGCCGAACTGCGTCTCGAAGCCGTCCTCGGTCTCGCTGCGCGGGATCGCCATCACGCCGGCGTTGTTACAGAGAATGTCGACCGCGTCGTAGTCGTCGTCGAGCCCCTCGGCGAACGCGGCCACCGAGTCGAGCGAGGCGAGGTCGCACTCGCGGACGTCGAGCGCGCCGTCGACCTCGCCGCCCGCGTCGACGCGGATCTCGTCGGCCGCGTCCTCGGCGCGCTCGACGCTGCGGCACGCCATCACGACGGTCGCCCCCTTCGCGGCGAACTCGCGGGTCCCCGCGAACCCGAGCCCGCTGTTCGCTCCCGTGACGACCACCGTCTTCCCGTCCAATCTCGGCATCTCGTCGGCCGTCCAGTCGGTCATGGGAGAACGGTGGGGCGTCACGGCAAGAAACCTGTCGGCGGGAAGGACAGTCGTCGGGCCGCGTCGAGCGTCGTGGCCCGATGGCGGTTCGCCGAGCGTCGCCCGTGTGACACGTCCGCGAGGAGGGGTCGAGACGGCGTCTGACGCGGAGATCCACTTCCGCCGCGCCGCCGGTGCGTTTTTACCTGCCTCGGCGGAAGGGAAGTGTACCGAATGACGTCCTTCCAGTCGACGATCGGCGACGAGGAGGGGATCGCGGAGGAGCTGGCCGAGGGCCAGCGCGAGATCTCCATCGCCGAGTTCTTCGAGAAGAACAAACACATGCTCGGGTTCGACTCGGGCGCCCGCGGGCTCGTCACCGCCGTCAAGGAGGCGGTCGACAACGCCTTAGACGCGACCGAGGAGGCCGGTTACCTCCCCGACATCTACATCGAGATCGAGGAGGTGGGCGACTACTACCGGGTCGTGATCGAGGACAACGGCCCGGGCATCACCAAAGAACAGCTGCCGAAGGTGTTCGGGAAGCTCCTGTACGGGAGTCGGTTCCACGCCCGCGAGCAGTCTCGCGGTCAACAGGGGATCGGGATTTCAGCGGCCGTGCTGTACTCGCAGTTGACCTCCGGCCAGCCCGCGAAGATCACCTCGCGGCCGAAGGGGCAGTCGCGGGCGCAGTACTTCGAGCTGATCATCGACACCGACACGAACGAGCCGGAGATCAAGGCGGACGAGGAGACGACGTGGGACCGACCGCACGGCACGCGGATCGAGCTGGAGATGGAGGCGAACATGCGCGCCCGCGGCCAGCTCCACGACTACGTGAAACACACCGCGGTCGTCAACCCGCACGCCCGGATCGAGCTGCGCGAGCCGGGGCTCGACGAGCCGATGAAGTTCGAGCGCGCGACCGACGAGCTGCCGGCGGAGACGAAGGAGATCCGCCCGCACCCCCACGGAGTCGAGCTGGGCGCGCTGATCAAGATGCTTGAGGCGACCGAGTCCTACTCGGTCTCCGGGTTCCTCCAGGAGGAGTTCACGCGGGTCGGCAAGAAGACCGCGGACAGCGTGATCGACAACTTCCGCGACGTGTACTACGGCCGGGAGCTGTCGTGGTCGCCGCCCCGAACTCACGACGACCGCGACGTCGCGGCCGCGGTGAGCGACGCCGTCGCGAACAAAGGCGAGACGGCGACGAGGGCCTTCGCCGAGGGCGTCGCCGAGACGGTCGCGGGCAACGACCGCGTCTCCCGGTCCGAGGTCGCGACTATCGTCGACAACGTCGCCGAGACGGTGGCGAACGACACGGGCAAGACCTTCGGCGGGACCGTCCGCGAGAACGCGGTCGACGCCGCGTGGCAGGCGATCACGGGCGTCGGCCGGGAGGAGGCGGCGGCCGACGCGGGTGAGAGTGACGGCGACGCCGTCGACGAGTCGCCCCTCGTCCCCGACACCTACGCGCTCGTCGACGACGCCACCTCGACGCGGAAGGACGACGCCGCGGTCCAGGCGATGGCCGAGGCGCTCGCGCGCCGGTTCGAGGGGCTCGACGGCGAGGCGTTCCGAATCGCCCGCGACGACCTCGAGCGCCTCGTCGCGGACGCGGCGTCGTTCGTCGCCGAGCAGCGCGACGCGACCTTCGGCGAGACCGCCCGCGAGAACGTCGTCGAGGCGCTCTGGTCGCGGGCGCGGACCGTCCCGGACGACCCGCCGAAGGTGAAAGCGATCGCGGGCGACCGCGACGCCGCCGCCGACCTGCTCGACGCGATGCGGACGACCGACATCCTCGCGCCCCCGACCGACTGCCTCGCGCCGATCACGGCCGAGCTGGTCGAGGCCGGCCTGCGGAAGGAGTACGACGCCGACTTCTACGCGGCCGCCACCCGCGACGCCGACGTCCACGGCGGCGACCCGTTCATCGTCGAGGCCGGCATCGCCTACGGCGGGTCGATCCCGGCGGAGGGGTCCGTGGAGCTGCTCCGGTTCGCGAACCGCGTCCCGCTCGTCTACCAGCGCGGCGCCTGCGCGACGACGGACGTGATAAAGTCGATCGGCTGGCGCAACTACGGGCTCGACCAGCCCGGCGGCTCGGGGATGCCGAACGGCCCGGCCGTCATCAGCATCCACGTCGCCTCGACGAACGTTCCGTTCACGAGCGAGTCGAAGGACGCCCTCGCGAACGTCCCGGCGATCGAAGACGAGATCGAACTCGCGGTCCGCGAGGCGGCCCGCGAGCTGAAGTCGTACCTCAACAAGCGGCGCTCGATGCAACAGCGCCGGGAGAAACAGGACGTGCTCGGCCGCATCCTCCCGGAGATGGCCGACAAGGTCTCGGAGGTGACGGGGCGGCCGCGGCCCGACATCGACGGGGCGCTCGCGCGGATCATGAACAACGTCAGCGTCGAGCGGGAGGTGGACGACGACACGGTGAGGCTCGTCGTCGAGAACCACTCCGACGTGAACGAGGAGCTCGACATCACGGACATCGTCTCGACGGAGCCGACGGACCTGTCGGACGGGACGGTGGTGGACATGGACGGCGAGTGGTTCGTCCAGTGGAAGCCCGAGGTGCCGTCGGGCGACGAGCGGGAACTGACGTACGCGATCGACGGCGACGCGGAGTTCGAGGTCAGCGTCGGCGGCGTCGAGACCGAGAAACTCACGGTGAACGAATAAATGACGACAGAAAGCGACGCACGAGACGAGCTGATCGACCTGGCGGCGGACTTCTACGACCAGTTCGCCGACGGGAAGATCCCGGAGATGACGCTTCCCACGCGGACGAAGAGCAACATCGAGTACGACGAGGAGAGCGGCGTCTGGACCTACGGCGACCGCACCTCGACGCGCAGCGCCAACTCGGTTCGCGGCGCGCGCAAGCTGCTGAAGGCGGCGTACACGATCGAGTTCCTCGCGGACCAGCTCGACGACGAGCGGTCGTCGACCCTGCGTGAGCTGTACTACCTCTCGGAGTCGTGGGACAACGACGAGGCGCAGTTCAAATCGCAGGACGAGTCGAACGACCTCGTGGAGGACTTGGAGATCGTCACGGGCGTCACCCGCGAGGACTTCCACATGCGACCGGAGGAGTCGGGCGCGAAGGTGATGGGCCCGCTCCGCCTCCGCGAGCAGACGAACCGCGGGGACCGCGAGATCCACTGTCAGCTAGACGTTGGCCAGGGCGGCTACCAGATCCCCAACAACCCGGACACGATCGAGTTCCTCGACAACGACGCCGACTTCGTGCTCTGCGTGGAGACCGGCGGGATGCGCGACCGGCTCGTCGAGAACGGCTTCGACGAGGCGCACAACGCCCTGGTCGTCCACCTCGGCGGGCAGCCGGCGCGCGCCACGCGGCGGCTGACCAAGCGCTTCCGCGACGAACTCGACCTCCCCGTGGTGGTGTTCACCGACGGCGACCCGTGGTCGTACCGCATCTACGGCTCCGTCGCGTACGGCTCGATCAAGTCCGCGCACCTCTCGAAGTACCTCGCGACGCCGGAGGCGCGGTTCATCGGTATCCAGCCCAAGGACATCGTCGAGTACGACCTGCCGAGCGACCCGCTCGCCGACTCCGACATCAACGCGCTGGAGTCGGAGTTGGAGGACCCGCGGTTCCAGACCGACTACTGGGAAGAGCAGATCGAACTCCAACTCGACATCGGCAAGAAGTCCGAACAGCAGTCGCTCGCGAGCCGCGGGCTCGACTTCGTCACGGACACGTACCTCCCCGAGCGGCTGAACGAGATGGGCGTGCTTTGACCCGCTAGCCGACGCTTCTCACTCGTCGACGTAGGCGATCTCGTCGATCTCGCGGCGTTCCCCCTCGGGATCGTCGCCCTCGTATTTGTACACGACCCCGTCCGCCTCGTCTTCGGCCGCCTTGTGTGAGCCGTCACAGAGCGGCTTCGAGTCCGAGAGACCGCATCGACAGACGAATATCTTCCCGTCGTCGCCGGTGTCGGACGCGTCGAGTATCGCCGGGCCGTCCGCCTCGTGCGTCACTTCCCGAGTCATGGTTCGGGCGTCGCACGCGACCCGCATACCGCTTGCGACGCCGGCCGCCGCAACCCCCTTGCCCGTGGGGCGCGTACCGGTGGTATGAGCGAGACGAGCGACCCGACCGACGACGTCGACCCCGCCGAGTTGACCGACGAGGAGTGGCGCGAGCGACTCTCCGAGGAGGAGTACCGCGTGCTCCGCGAGAGCGGCACGGAGGCGAAGTTCTCCGGCGAGTACGTCGACCACCACCCCGACGACGGCGAGTACCGCTGTCGGGGCTGCGGGACCGTCCTCTTCGAGGCCGAGACGAAGTACGAGTCCGGCTGCGGCTGGCCCGCCTTCTACGCCGCCGAGGAGGAGTCGGTGACGACTAACGTCGACACCAGCCACGGGATGCGCCGCACCGAGGTCCGGTGTGCGAACTGCGACTCGCACCTCGGCCACGTCTTCGACGACGGCCCCGAGCCGACCGGGAAGCGCTTCTG
The DNA here is from genome assembly GCF_039522565.1 of Halorubrum ejinorense. Taxonomy (GTDB): domain Archaea; phylum Halobacteriota; class Halobacteria; order Halobacteriales; family Haloferacaceae; genus Halorubrum; species Halorubrum ejinorense. The sequence goes on from NZ_BAAADQ010000002.1 coordinate 360,881, forward strand.
TATCAACTCGGTCGCGATGGAGTACGACGACGAGTAGTCCGAGGCCGTTCGAGGCCCCGAGGCGTCACTCGTCACACAGCGGCAGCCTGACGACGAACACCGCCCCCTTCGGTTCGTTGTCCTCGATCCACACGTCGCCGCCGTAGATCTCCACGAGCGACCGAACCAGGTACAGCCCGATCCCGGCGCCCGGGCTGTCGAGCCCCTTCTCTCCCTTGCCGAATATCTCGTCGCGCTGGTCCGCGGGGATCCCCGGCCCGTTGTCGGCGATCCGGACCTCGGCGGCGCCGTCGGCCTCGTCGACGGTCGCCGACACCGTCACCTTCGGCGGGGTCTCGTCGTTGTGTTGGACCGCGTTTCGGAGGACGTTCCGGAACACCGAACTCAGCATCTCGTCGGCGACGACCTCGTCTTCGGGGAACGAGCCCTCGACCGTGAAGACGGCCTCCGAGTACCCAGACCGGACCTCTTCGATCTGCTGGGAGAGCACCCGGTCGAGCGAGAGCCGGCTCGGTTCGGCGTCCTCACGGAGCATCACTTCGGCGAGGTCCCTGACCGTCGTGGTGAGCGAGACGGCGCTCTGGGTGTTCCGCTTGATCACGTCGAGGTACTCTTTACCCTCCTCGTCGACGTGGTCGTCGAGCAGTTCGGCGTACGCGCCGACGAGCTGGAGGTCGTTGCGGATGTCATGGCGCATCACCTGATTCAACAGCTGTAAGTCGTCGCGCTGGCGTTTGAGACGCTCCTCCGGGTCGGCCTCCTCCGCCGGCCGGCGTGTCAGGTCCCCGTCGGCGGCCGGTCGGGTGTCCGGGTCGTCGCTCATGACCGGGCGATACGTCGGCCGCTCGCTTTTACATATCGGTCGAAGCGGACGAGGGCGCCCCGACGAGAGGCGGCTCAGACCCCCTCGTCGAGCAGCTCTCGCGCGATGATGTTCTTCTGGATCTCGGTGGTCCCCTCGTATATCTGCGTGATCTTGGCGTCGCGGTAGAGCCGTTCGACGTCGTGGTCGTTGACGAAGCCGGCGCCGCCGTGAACCTGGACCGCCTCGTCGGCGACCTCGACCGCGGTCCGCGAGGCGAACTCCTTGGCCATCGACGCGAGCGCGGTGAGGTCGCCGGCCTCGTTGTCGACCGCCCACGCGGAGCGGTAGGTGAGCCAGCGGGCGGCCTCGGTGTTCGTGTGCATCTCCGAGAGCTTGTGTTTGATCGCCTGGAAATCGGAGATGGACCGACCGAACTGCTCGCGCTCCTCGGCGTACTCCAGCGCGCGCTCGGCGGCGCCGCGGGCGATCCCGACGCCCTGCGCGGCGACCGCGGTCCGGGTCTCGTCGAAGAACTGCATGAGCTGGAGGAACCCCATGCCGCGCTGGCCGATCAGGTTTTCCTCCGGGACCCGAACGTCGTCGAAGCGCAGTTCTGCCGTGTCGCTCGCGCGGATGCCGAGCTTCCCGGTGATCTTGTCGCGCGTGAGCCCGTCGCGGTCGCCCTCGACGAGGATCTGCGAGTAGCCGGAGTAGCGGTCGTCGATGTCGGGGTCGGTCTCGCAGACCACGACGAAGTAGTCGGCGACGGTGCCGTTCGTGATCCACATCTTCGAGCCGTTTATCACCCACTCGTCGCCGTCCTTCTCGGCGCGAGTCGCCACGCTCGTCACGTCCGAGCCGGCCTGCGGCTCCGAGATGGCCGACCCCATCACCGCGTCGCCGGCGGTCACCTCGGGCAGGACGCGCTCCTTCTGTGCCTCCGTGCCGAACTCCATCAGCGCCTCCGCGCCGAAGCCGGCGCTCGAGATACAGAGGCCGATCCCGGGGTCGGCCGCGAACAACTCCTCCGTGAGGATGGCGTTCTCCAGCGACGAGTAGCCGATGCCGCCGTACTCGACCGGGACGTGCGGCGCCAACAGGCCCATGTCGGCCGCCTTGTCCATGATCTCGTACGGGTACTCCTCCTCGACGTCGTACTCCGTGGCGACCGGCTTGATCTCCTCGTCGGCGAACTTCCGTACCTCCTCGCGTAGCTGTCGTTGCTCGTCCGTTAGCTGGAACTCCATGAGGGAACGATCCGGATCGAACGTGATAATCGTTAGCGAACGCTGAACAATTGGAAACGAGTTGTCCGTCACAAACCGGGCGGGGAGATCGCGCGCCCCCGGTGGCTCGCCGGTCGCCGCCTCAGCGGTTCTCGACGAACGTCGCGATCCGGTCGGTCGCCTCCTTCAGGTCCCGCATCGAGGTGGCGTACGACACCCGGAGGTGGCCCTCGCCGCCCGCGCCGAAGACGGACCCCGGGACGACCGCGACGCCCTGCGCCTCCAGTAGCTCCTCCGCGAACGCCTCGTCGTCGCCGCCGCAGTCGGGGAAGGCGTAGAAGGCGCCGCCCGGCTCGAAGGTGTCGAGGCCCATCTCGTTGAACCGGGAGACGACGAGCCGGCGGCGGCGGTCGTACTCGTCGACCATCTCCGCGACCTCGCCGTCGCAGCCGTCCAGCGCCTCGATCGCGGCGTACTGCGGCGTCGTCGGCGCCGACAGCATCGTGTACTGGTGGATCCGGTTCATCGCGTCGACGGCGTCGACGGGGCCCAACGCGTACCCGAGCCGCAGCCCCGTCATCGCGTACGCCTTCGAGAAGCCGTTGACGACGACCGTGCGCTCCCGCATCCCCGGCTGCGTCGCGATCGACGCGTGGTCGGTCTCGTAGGTGAGCGCGGCGTATATCTCGTCGGCCACGACGCGGAGGTCGTTCTCGCGGCAGAACGCGGCGACCTCGGCGAGCTCCTCGTCGGTCATCGTCGCGCCCGTGGGGTTGTTCGGGTAACAGAGCACGAGCAGGTCGGCGTCGGCCGCGCCGGCGGTCTCCAGCGCCTCGCGGGTGAGCACGAAGTCGTCCTTGGCTCTGGTCGGGACCGTCAGCTGCTCGCCGCCCGCGAGCTCGATCCCCGGGCCGTAGGAGATGTACGTCGGCTCGTGGACCGCCACCGTGTCGCCGGGGTCGACCAAGGCCCGGAACGCCAGGTCGACCGCCTCGCTCGCGCCGGTGGTGACGAGAATCTCCGCTGCCGGGTCGTACGACTGGTCGTAGCGCTCGTGGTGGTCGGCGATCCGCTCGCGGAGCGCGGCCATCCCGCGGTTCGCGGTGTAGGAGGTCTTCCCGCGTTCGAGCGAGTCGATCGCGGCGGTGCGAGCGGCCCACGGCGCCGAGAAGTCCGGCTCGCCGACCCCCAGCGATATCACGTCGTCGCGGGCCTCGGCGAGTTCGAAGAACTTCCGGATCCCCGACTCCGGGAGGGTGCGAGCGCGGTCGGACAGCCTCATGGCGACACGGAGAGGCGGTCGTCGTCGTCGCCGTCCTCGAACCGGATCCCGCCGTCCTTGTACGTCTCCATGATGTAGTGGGTCACGGTCTGGGTGACCTCGGGCATGGGCGCGACCTGCTCGGAGATGAACTCGGAGACGTCTTGCATGTTCTCGCCGAGCACCTCGACGGCGAAGTCGTAGTCGCCGGAGACGAGATGTAAGGCGTCGACCGCGGGGAACTTCGCGATCCGGTCGGCGACCTGCTCGTAGCCGGTCTCGCGGTCGAGTTCGACGTTGATCTCGACGACAGCGCGGATCTTCCCCTCGTCGACGCGGTCCCAGTCGACGACCGCCTGGTAGCCGTGGACCACGTTATCCGCTTCCAGCGCGTCGATCGCGTCCGCGACCGCCGCCGCGTCGAGGCCCGTCTGGGCCGCGATGTCGTCGATGTTCTCGCGAGCGTTCCGCGCCAACACGTCGAGTACCTCGCGCTCGGCGTCCATACGTCACGATCGCGCGGGGGCGGTTTATGGGTAGCGACGCGCGCAACACCGGCGACGTGTGGGCGACGCGTCGAGGACAGGTCGATGTCCCCCGCCGCGGCGAGCAGCGGCCGTCGCTTCCGCCACCCGCACGGCTTTCCGCGCGGCACCGCAATCGGACGGACATGCCATCCGACTCACTAACGGCGAGCGACACGTTCGACATCGGCGGCGAACTGACCGTCAACCGGCTCGGCTTCGGCGCGATGCGGATCACCGGCGAGGACATCGTCGGCCGCCCGGAGGACGAAGCGGACGCGAAGGCCGTCCTCGAACGCGCGGTCGACCTGGGCGTCGACTTCGTCGACACCGCCGACTCCTACGGCCCGGGCGTCTCGGAGCGACTCATCGGCGAGGCGCTCGGCGACCCGGAGGACGTGGTCGTCGCGTCGAAGGCCGGCCTGCTCCGCAACCGGGACGGCGAGTGGCTCCCCCACGGCGACCCGGACTTCCTGAGAAATCAGGTCCTCTGTAGCCTCGACCGGCTCGGCACCGACCGGATCGACCTCTACCAGTACCACCGGCCGGACCCCGACACCGACTTCGAGGACTCCGTCCACGCGTTCGCGGAGATGAGAGACGCCGGGCAGATCGCGCACGTCGGTCTCTCGAACGTCACCGTCGAACAGCTGGAGACCGCGATGGAGATCGTCGACGTCGCCACGGTCCAGAACCGATACAACGTCGGTCACCGCGACGACGAGGACGTGTTGGCCGCCTGTGAGCGCCACGACGTGGGCTTCATTCCATGGGGGCCGATGTACGCGGTCGACGACGAGGACGCGGGCGAGGTGCTCGCCGAGGTCGCCGAACGCCGGGACGCGACGCCGCAGCAGGTCTCGCTCGCGTGGCTGCTCGACCACTCGGACGTGACGCTCCCGATCCCCGGCACGTCGAGCGTCGACCACCTCGAATCCAACCTCGCGGCTGCGGACCTGTCGCTGACTGAAGAGGACCTGACGAGACTGAACGGCGTCGACCCGCAGTAAGCGCCGGACTCCCCCGACCGCCGACCCTCACTCGACGGTCTCGACGCCGGCCATCTCGGCGACCTTCAGCGCGGTCGCGACGTTGAACGCGAGCCCGAGCGGCGCGGCGACGACCGCGGCCGCGACCGCCCCCGCCGGACCGGCGTGAGCGAGGAGGCTCACGGGGACCGAACAGAGCGCCGTGACGACCGCGACGGCGAGGAAGAAGCCGAGCGGTCGGTCCCGATCGACGAGTTCGCGTGCGCGCACCGCCGCGGACCGGATGCCGCGGTCCTCCAAGGCGAGGACGTAGACCGTCGGAAAGTACAGGTACGAGACCACGAGCGCCGCGACGATCGCGACCACGAACAGCGGCGGGACGACGATCAGCGGGAGGAAAAGGGCGGCGAGCGCGACGACGACGAGCGCTTCCAAGAGGATCAGCCGAACGCCGAACCGGCGGACCGCCGCGACGAAGTCGAACCGGCCGGTCGTGATCCCGTCCGCGATGCTCCCGAAGTAGCCCGCGCTCAGCGCACCCGAGACGACGACGTACGCGCCGATCGCGGGGGCGAGAAGCGGCAGCGGCTCCAGAGATCCGAACGGGAGCGACACCGACGCGCCGCCACCGCGAGGGGGGTCGACGAAGTTCCAGAGGTCGTACCGGTAGACGGGGAACGACGCGCGGAGCGAGACGCCGTCCGCGTTCCCCGTGGCGAGCAGCTCCCGCGCCCGAAACAGCGCCGTCGCCAGCGGGACGAGCGCGAGCGGGAGCAGCCGCCCGAGGTGAGAGAGGGTCCGCTCGGCGATCGGTTCCGTCGGGCCGCCGTCGGTGTCCGGGGGACCGCTGGAGGGCCTGCTCATACCGGCGCTTCACGTTCCGTCCTCAAAAGCGTCAGCCGACCGGGTCGATGGTTCGGCACGGAGGGAGCGCCCGACTGACTGCCACGGCCGCTCCTCGCGGTCCTACTCGTCGAACGGGTTCGTCAGCTCGACCGTCTCCTCGCGGTCGGGGCCGACGCCGACCGCGTAGATCGGGGTGTCGATCTCGTCGGCGATGAACTCCAGGTACTCGCGGGCCGCCTCGGGGAGCGCGTCGAAGCCGGCTTCGGCGACCGCCGCCGAGTCGAACGGCTCCCACGTGTCGAGCGTCTCGTAGACGGGCTCGCAACGCTTCCACCGCCCGGTGGTGGTGGGAACGGTGTCGATTTCTTCCCCATCGAGCTCGTACCCCGTACACACCTTCAGTTCGTCGAGGCCGGCGAGCACGTCGACGTGGTTGACCGCGACGCCGGTGAACCCGGAGACGCGCGCGGCGTGGCGGAGCATGGGCAGGTCGAGCCAACCGATGCGGCGCGGCCGTCCCGTGACGGTCCCGAACTCGCCGCCCTTCTCGCGGATGTCGTCGGCGAGCGCCTCCTCGTCGGCGTCGCCGTCCAGCTCCGTCGGGAGCGGTCCCTCGCCGACCCGCGAGAGGTACGCCTTCACGATGCCGACGACCTCGCCGTCGCCGACCGTCGTGACGCCGACGCCGGAGCCGACGGCCGCCGCGCCCGCGGTCGGGTTCGAGGAAGTGACGAACGGGTAGTTCCCGTGGTCGACGTCGATGTGGGTCCCCTGTGCGCCCTCGAAGAGGATCTCGTCGCCCGCCTCGTGACGGCGGTGGAGGTAGTCGGAGCAGTTGACGGTCATCCCCTCGTCGGCGAGGCGTTCGCCGATCGCGGCGTACTCCTCGTGGAGGGCGTCGACGTCGAACGCGTCGGCGCGGTCTTCATCGAGGTCGAGCCCGTACACGTCCTCGACGAGCGCGCGCTTCTGCGGGACGACGTACTCCAGTTTCTCGCGGAGCGCGTCGGGGTCCAGCAGGTCGGCGATCCGGATCCCGCGCCGGCCCGCCTTGTCCTCGTAGGTCGGGCCGATCCCCCGGCCGGTGGTGCCGACTTTCTCGCCCGCGTCGTCGTCGGCTTTGACTTCCTCTTCGATCCCGTCCAGCACGCGGTGGTACGGCATGATGACGTGTGCGCGGCGAGCGACGCGAACGTCCGGGTCGAGGCCGCGCTCGCGTAGCTCGTCGATCTCGGTGAACAGGGTCTCCGGATTGACGACGCAGCCGTTTCCTAAGATTCCGACGGTCCCGCGGACCGCGCCGCTCGGAACCAGTGAGAGCTTGTACTCCGCGCCGCCTTCGACGACGGTGTGGCCGGCGTTGTCGCCGCCCTGATAACGGACTACGACATCCGCGTCCCCTCCCCACCGGTCGACGAGGGCGCCTTTGCCCTCGTCACCGAGTTGGGAGCCGACGATGGTGAGTGTCATACGACCTGCCGATTCCGGGCGGGGGGTAAAACCGATTACGGTCTGCGACCGCGAGACCACCACGGGCGTGGATCACCGCACGACGGCATCGTGACGAATACGCTCGTTCGTGTATTGTCTCGATCGCAGTGGACGCACCCTCGGCCCCTACGCTCACCGGAGACGGACTGCCCTGTCCGCCGTGCCGCGATCGAACACGTTAACTACTGTCACGTAAAAGTGTCAAATCTGACGACCGCGGCGCAGGCGGCGACAGCAACTTTTAAACCGGGGCATGACAAGTTAACATGTGCCATGATAGACCGACTAGAAAAAGAGGTAGACATGCTAGAACGTCACCTCCAAGTCCTGCGGATGGTCATCGAAAACGAGCCGATCGGCATCGTCAAGATGTCGAACGAGACGGGCTACCCGCATCACAAGGTCCGGTACTCGCTGCGCGTCCTCGAAGAGGAGAACCTCATCGAGCCGTCCAGTCAGGGTGCGATCACCACCGAGCGGACCCACGAGTTCGTCGACGAGCTCGACGAGAAGCTCGACGAGACCGTCGACAAGCTCGGCTCCATGCGTATCGACGACGCCGCGGAACTCGAGAACTGACTGCGCTTTCGATTTCGCCCGCGACGCCGGCACCGCGTTTCGCTCCCGTCCAGCAACGACCGAACTAGCCGTTCTCTTAGACAGTTACGTGTTCGCGAGCGACAGCACGGTCGAACGGCGGCTCCCTGTCCCTAGAGGTCGGGGACCGTCATGTGGAACCCGCCGTCCCGCGCCTCGACGAGACACAGGTGATAGCCCTGCTTGCGGGAGAGCTTCACGAAGCTCGCCCGCTTCGACCCGAACAGGCCGCCGCCGACCGCGTCGCTCGCGGTCTCGAGGGCGCCCGGCTCGAAGAAGCTCTCCGTCACCGCGAACGCACCGGCGAACGTCTCGTTCGACCCTGCGATGTCGCGGCCGTTCTCCACGAGCGACTCCAGCGTCGCCTCGGGCGTCGGGTCGCGGCTGTCGTTGAGGTCGGCGACGAACAGCGGGTGACCCATCCGGTCGCGGAGCACGAGGTCGAACGCGCGCTGTTCGCGCGTCTCCTTGCCGCCCTCGCGGAGTGCGATCGACACGGTGCCGCCGATCTCCGCGCGGTCCACCTCGGGGAGGGCGTCGTAGAGGTCGCGCAGCGCGCCCTCGTTGCCGGTCCCGCGGACCTCGAACGGGAGGTCCTCGACGAGCCAGCGGGCGAACCCGTACTCGATGGTGTCCTCTAAGAACTCCGCGAACGGCTGGCCGTCCACGGCGAGCCCGTCGGTCTCGAAGCTCGTGTGGTGTTCCACCCGGAGGTTCTCCCGGAGCGCCTCGCGGTCGACGTTCCCCTCGTGGGCGTCGGCCAGCGTCGCGCCCTCCTTCGAGTCGTACCTGATGAACAGGTTCGTCCCGTCGCGCGCCTCGGCGGGCGTGAGCGTGCGCTCCGCGTCGGGGAGCCGCTCTTTCGCTTCGGAGAGTTCGCGGCGGAGGCGGTCGCGCTCGTCTTTGAGCTCCGCCACCTCGTCTTCGAGCCGCCCGACCTCGTCGGCGAGTTCGTCTCGCTCCGACGCGACCTCGTCGCGTTCGTTCGCGAGCGACCGCCGCTCCGTCTCCGCCTCCTCCAGCGCCGCTTCGAGCTTCCGGAGCCGGTCGGGGTCCGCGCCGCTCGCCGCGTCGCGCTTCGAGACCGCGGACGGCGTCGAACTCGACTGTGCGGTCGACCGCGGCGACGGCGAGCCGCCGTTCGGGCTCGACTCGCTCCGCTCGGACCGGCCGCGCTCGTCGGTCGACCGGGTGCGCTGGGGCGAGTCCGGGCGCCGGTCCCCCTGCTGTCGCGCCTCGATGTCCGCGGACTCCGAGGGGTCGAGCGCCGGGATCGACTTCTGTTCCCGCCATTCGGCCTCCTCGGAGAACACGTCCTCAGACCCGGGCGCCTCGCCGGCCGCGTCCGGGGCCGCGGCGTCGGAACCGGCCGCCGAGCCGCGGCCGGCTCCCGTCGAACCGCGGCCGGGTCCCGACGATCCGTCGGCCTCCTCGTCGCCGGCGGACCGATCGCCGATCTGAACCGCGTTCGGTCCGGACGCGGCCTCCGAACCCGCTCCGGTCGCTTCCGCGCCGTCGTCGCCGGCGGGCTCGTCGGCGCCGCCGACCGATCGGTTCCGATCCGCCGGCGAGCGGTGTCGGGGAGATACCGACGGACCGTCGTCTCGGCCGGCGCTCTCGGGAGTTTCGTCGTCGTCTCCCACCGTCTCGTCCGTCGCGTCCGCCTCGTCGTCGCCGGCCGAACCCCCTTCGACCGTCTCGGAGCCGTCGCTCGACTCGGGAGAACCGGACGGCGACGCGGCGGCCGCCGAGTTCGCGTCGGCGTCTGCCTCCGTCTCGGTCGCGTCCGCGTCGGTCGCGGCGGCCGATCCGGACGCGGCGGTCGATCCTGACGCGCCGCCGCTCGGGAGCGGCCGGACGTCAAGGTCGACCTCGTACACCGTGTAGATGCCCACCTCGTCGGCGGCGAGGTCGAACGCCTCGTCGCCGGTCTCCAGCCGCCTCGCGTTGCCGACGTACGCTGCCGCCATCGACTCGCCGCCGGTGTACGCGACGTAGTAGTCGCCCGAGAGGACGTTCTCGGACAGCTCGATGTAGCCGGTGAACCCGCCCTGCGAGAGCTTGCGGTCGGCCTCGGTCAGGGGCGTGTCGTTCGTGTAGTATTTCGCCCGCGGCTCGCCGCCGAGTTCCTGCATCGCGAAGAGCACGGGGAGCGCCTCGTCCGGGGCCTTGTAGACGGTCCCCGAGGCGTCGGCGAAGTCGTCGACCGTCGCGTCCACCGCCCCCACGACCCGCCCGTCGACGAGGAACAGCCAGCCGACGCCGTCCGTCGCCGCGCCGGAGAACCCGTCGGTGACGATCCGGCGGAGCCCCGCGAACCCGTCGGAGAACGAGCGGTCGTCCCACTCGGTGATCGCTTCCCGTCGCTGTGCGTCCATCCTTGCGTTTACGTCGCCAACAGCGACTCAAATACCTTCCGGAGCGTGAGACGGCCGTCTGACGCCTCGCTCAGCGGTCGATCGGGCCGCTCGATTCACCGGCCGTCGACGGCGGCGATCGCTTCCCGCCCGAGGTTGACGACGTCGTCGGCGAGGTCGCTCGCCGCGAGGTCGGCGGGGGTGTACCAGTCCCAGCGGTCCGGGTCGACCTCGTCGTCGCCGTCGGGGTCGATCGCCCGAGACTCGACTCGCGCGTAGTAGAGGTGGTCGATGTGCTGGTGACCCACCGACCCGTCCTCGTAGACGTTGATGTCGTGGAGCATGAGGTGGGCCGGCTCGGGGATGCCGCGCGTGTTGGGGCCCGTGATCGACGACTCGGTCGCGACCAGTTCGGCTGTCAGCCCGGTCTCCTCGCGGACCTCGCGCAGCGCCGACTCGTGGGGGAGTTCGTCGCGGTCGACGTGGCCGCCGGGCGGGAGCCGTATCCCGAGTCGCTCGTGTTCGTGAAGCGCGGTCGCCCCGTCGTTGACGATGTAGGTCGTCGCCGTGAAGTGGCGCGTCGTCTCCATGTGATCGGCTCGGGACACGCCCCTTTCGCCGTTTCGACTGGCGGCGACGACCGGCGAGACCGTCGTACCGACTGGCGGGCCAGTCGCCCCGACGCCGGCGCGCGGCCTCACCGAGGGGACGCAAACGGCTTTTGCCCGGGGGACCGACCTCGGCCCATGCCGCCGATCAACGCGGACGACCTCTCGTGGACGACGAGCGAGGCAGTGGACGCGACGTGGCGCCGGAAACAGCTGAGCGAGGCGGCCGGCGGTGACGACCTCGGCTGTAGCCTCTACGAGCTCCCCCCGGGAGACCGGTCGTGGCCGTACCACTACCACACCGCCAACGAGGAGGCCCTGTACGTCCTCTCGGGTGAGGGCACGTTGCGTCTCGACGGCGACGAGCACCCGCTCCGTCCCGGCGAGTACGCCGCCTTCCCGGCCGACGCGTCGGGAGCGCATCGAGTCGTGAACGACGGCGACGCGGTCCTCAGGTATCTCGTCGTCTCGACGATGCGCGAGCCGGACGTGACCGTCTATCCGGACTCCGAGAAGTTCGGCGTCTACGTCGGCTCGCCGCCCGGCGGCCGCGAGTCGCGGTCGCTGGAGGGGTACTACCGCGTGGACGACGGCGTAGACTACTGGGAGGGCGAAAACGAAGGGTGAGACGCGAGCGGAACCGTCGGCGTCACGACGCGCAGCGAGTCGGAGAGCGAGTCAGTTCAGCGCGACCGAGTCCTCGGCTTCGAGGAGCTCGTGGTAGCGGTTGCGGATGGTGACCTCGCTGATGTTCGCGACCTCGCTGACCTCGCTCTGGGTCACCTTCTCGTTGACGAGCAGCGACGCGGCGTAGACGGCGGCCGCGGCGAGCCCGACCGGCGACTTGCCCGAGTGGATCCCCTGTTCTTTCGCGGTGTTCAGGAGGCTGCGGGCGCGGCGCTCGGCCTCGTCGGAGAGACCGAGGTCGGAGGCGAACCGGGGCACGTAGCTCTCGGGGTCTGCGGGCTGGATCTCCAGCTTGAGCTCGCGGACGACGTAGCGGTACGTCCGGGCGATCTCGTCTTTCTCGACCCGGGAGACGCCGGCGATCTCGTCGAGGCTGCGCGGCGTGCCCGCCTGCCGAGCGGCGGCGTACAGCGAGGCAGTCGATACCCCCTCGATGGAGCGGCCGGGGAGGAGGTCCTCGTCGAGCGCGCGGCGGTAGATGACCGAGGCCGTCTCGCGGACGTTGTCCGGGAGGCCGAGCGCGCTGGCCATGCGGTCGATCTCGCCGAGCGCCTGCTTGAGGTTGCGCTCCTTGGAGTCGCGGGTGCGGAAGCGCTCGTTCCAGGTCCGCAGCCGCTGCATCTTCTCGCGCTGGCGGCTGGACAGCGACTTGCCGTAGGCGTCTTTGTCCTGCCAGCCGATGTTCGTCGAGAGCCCCTTGTCGTGCATCATGTTCGTCGTCGGCGCGCCGACGCGGGACTTGTTGTCTTTCTCCTTGGAATCGAACGCGCGCCACTCGGGGCCGCGGTCGATCTCGTCCTCTTCGACGACGAGCCCGCAGTCGACACAGACGGTCTCGCCGTGTTCGGTGTCGGTCGCGAGCTGGCCGCCACACTCGGGGCAGTGAAGCTCTTCGTCCTCGGATTCCGACTCGGTCTCGCTCTCGTCGTCGACCTGCTCTGTCGTGTACGTTCGAAGGTTCTCGCTCATTGGTTTGGTGCGTGGAGGGAAAGACAAAACCGAGAGACGGATCTCGGTATTTTCCTCACCCTTTGGTAAGGCCCCCGAATATTTAAATGTTTGCGTGTTTGGCGTCTCAGAGACACTGCCGAAAACAACGTGTACAACCCTGTACAATTCGGAATTCTCGAGGATAATATCGGAGCCGCGTCGAGAGCGAAACCGACGCCGAGAGGACGGGATTTAGTATATATACGTTTCGTGAGCGGCGTGCGGCCATCGAGGCGGCCGCTCGGTCGGTCAGTCTCCGGTCGCGGCCGCCGCGACCGCGCCGGCGAAGGAGCCGAGGACCACGCCCAGTCCGGTCACCAGCGCGAGGGTCACGGCGAGGTCGGGGCCAGCGGTGACGCCGTCCGCCTCCGACACCGGGATCCCGTCGGCGTCGGAGATGGGCACCGTTGCGCCGGAGGCGTGACGCGTGAGCGGCACGCGGGAGACCGCCCGCAGCGCGAGCATCGCCGGGAGGTACCCCAGCGTCGCGCCCGCGCCGGTCACGGCGCCGACGAGCGGGTCGTCGATACCGAGGTACCGGACGGCGGTCGCGACGCCGAGACCGAACGTGAGGGGAACGAGACGGAGCGGCCACAGCGCGGCGTCCGACTGTATCAGCGGGTGCCCGAAAGTGACGAGGTTAGACAGATCGGGGCCCGTCCGGGTCCGGATCCAGTGCGCGTCGAAGAGGAACCAGATCGACCCTTCGACCGCGGATATCGGTCCGCCGACCGTCCAGTGAGCGACTTCCGAGTTCCCGGGCGACACGCCGGCGGCCGCGAGTCCGACCCACGTCAGGCCCAGTCCCAGGAGGGCCGCGCCGGCCCCGCACGCGACGGTGACGGGGAGCCAGCGCGACGGGAGCGACACGAGCGAGCGGAGGGTGGTTCGCTCTTCCGTCGGCATCTCCGGCCCGCGGTTCCCGAGCGAGCGGTATATGCTTTCTCACGGGGTGGGCTCCGACCGGTTCCGCGAGGACAACCGCTTTGGGCGTCGCGCGAGCAGCGGGTGTATGAACCGAACGCGGCTCGACGAGCACTTCGCCGACCTCGACGCGGACGGCTACCTCCTTGACGCGTCGCAGGAGGACGCCAACCAGCTGTACCTCTCCGGGTTCACCGGGCCGGACCCGTTCCTCACGCTGTACGCCGACGGCGAGGTCCACGTCCTCGTCAGCGGGCTGGAGTACGGACGCGCGAAGTCCGAAGCGACGGCCGACACCGTCGAACGCCACGCCGACTACGACTACGAGTACGGTGGCCGCGAGGCCCGCAGCGATATGTACGCAAAGTTCGTCCGCGACAAGGGCGTCGAGTCCGTCTCGATGCCGCCGCGCGGCCCGGTCGGCACCGCCGACGCCCTCCGCGAGCGGGGTATCGACGTCTCCGTCGACACCGGCGACCGGCTCCAAGAGGTCCGCGCGGTGAAGACCGAAGAGGAGGTCGACGCGATCCGGGAGGCCCAGAAGGCGAACGAGGCAGCCATGGGCGCCGCCGAGGACCTGATCGCCGGCGCCGACGTGGCTGGCGAGGACGCCGCCGGCGACGTCGAACCGGGCGTCCTGCTTCACGAGGGCGAGCCGCTCACGAGCGAGCGCGTCGCGGAGGAGATCGAGGTGACCCTCCTGCGACACGGCTGCGCGCTCGACGAGACGATCGTCGCCGGCGGCGCGCAGGCCGCGGACCCGCACGACCGCGGCTCCGGTCCTCTCCGCGCGAACGAGGCGATCATCGTCGACATCTTCCCGCGCTCGAAGGCGACGAAGTACAACGCCGACATGACGCGGACGTTCTGCGTCGGCGAGCCGAGCGAGGCGCTCCGCGAGTGGTACGACCTCACCGAGCGCGCGCTGGAGGCCGCGCTCGACGCGGTCGAGCCGGGCGCGACCGGGGAAGAGGTCCACACCGCCGCCTGCGAGGTGTACGAGGAGGCGGGCGAGCCGACGTTCCGAACCGATCCCGAGACGGAGACCGGATTCATCCACTCGACCGGCCACGGCATCGGTCTCGACGTCCACGAGTCGCCGCGGCTCGCGAGCGGGGGCGAAGAGCTGGAGCCGGGTCACGTGATCACCGTCGAACCGGGCCTCTACGACCCCGAGGTCGGCGGCGTCCGGATCGAGGACCTCGTCGTCGTCACCGCGGACGGCTACGAGAACCTCACCGAGTACCCGGTCCGGTTCGCGGCGGAGTGACTCCAGAGGGCGGGTCCCTCGACCGCGACAGCCGGCCCGTCTGACCGCGATCGGAAGTCGCTTTGACCCGTGCCGGGAACGCCGAGCGTGAACTGGCGGTACGACCACACGGCGCTCGCGCTCTGTACGCTCGCGTTCACCGGGACGATGGTGGCGCGGCTCGTCGTCAGTCCGCTGGTCCCGGAGATCACGACGCGGTTCGGCGTGACGAACGGAACCGTCGGGCTCGCGCTCAGCGGGATGTGGCTCACCTACGCGCTGGCGCAGTTCCCCTCAGGCGTCCTCGGCGACCGCTTCGGCGAGCGCCGCGTCATCCTCACCGCGGTCGGGGCCACCGCCGTCGCGTCGGTCCTCCTCGCCGCGTCGCCCTCGATCCTCGCGTTCGGGCTGTTCGCGGCCGCACTCGGCATCGGGGCGGGGCTCCACTACTCGGTCGCGACGACGTTCCTCACGCGGCAGTTCGACGACACCGGCCGCGCCATCGGCGTCCACGTCGCCGGCGGCCCGCTGGCCGGGCTCGCCGCGCCGCCCGCCGCCGCGCTCGTCGGGTCGCGCTACGGCTGGCGGGCGGGCGTCCTCCTCGGCGCCGCCGTCGCGGTCCCCGTGTTCGCCCTGTTCGCGTGGAAGGTCCGACCGACGGAACCGCTCCGCCCCGACCAGCCGATGGGAGAGCGGTTCGCGCTGGGCCCCCTCGTCGAACTGCTCTCGCGGCCGCGAATCTTGTACACGACCGCGCTGGCGACGATGGGCGCGTTCACGTGGCAGGCGACAGCCTCCTTCCTGCCGACGTTCTTAGAGATAGGGAGCGGCCTGTCGAGCGCGCTGTCGGCGCTTCTGTTCTCGGTGTACTTCCTCGTCCACGGCTCCACCCAACCGCTGACGGGGTCGATATCCGACCGGATCGGTCGCGACGCCACCGCGATGGTGACGATGAGCGCCGGCGTCATCGGCTACGGGACGCTCGTCGCGGCCGCGACGCTCGACCTGGGTCTCCTCGCCGTGGTCCCGGGCGTCGGCCTCGTCGGGCTCGCGATGTCGTGGGGAGCACCCGTCCAGTCGCGGTTCATGGACCTCCTCTCGGACGCCGAGCGCGGCGCCGGCTTCGGGCTCGTCCGCACCGCGTACATGGTCACGGGCGCCTCGGGCAGCGTCGTCGTCGGCGCCGTCTCCGACACGGCCGGCTGGCCGGTCGCGTTCGCCCTCCTCGCCGGCGTGATGGGTCTCGGATTGGCGACGCTGACGGCGAACCGACTGTTCGGGCTGGGCTACTGACCGCGCGTCGAACCGGATAGAGGCCGTCGAAAAGGAACCGTGGAACCGTTCGTCACCGACTACAGCCGGTCGTCTTCGAGGCTGCCGGGGTCCTGTGCGGTGTCGAACATGTTGTTCTCGGCGCCGTCGAGCATCTCGTCGCGGGGTTCTTCGTCCACGACGCTCACGTTGTACGCCTCGATGCCGGAGGCGATGAGGTCCTCTGCGGCCTGCTCCTCCGAGACGAACTCCTGTTCCGCCAGCTGCTGAAACTCCGCGTACACGTCGTCCGAGAGGTTCAGCTCGAAAGTGGGCATACCTTCCGTTCCGACCGGACACTTTTAAATCGTTCCCTCGTCGCGACGCGTTCGCCCGTCGCGGGCGGCGGCGGGAGAATCGACGAGTCCCGAACGTCTGCGGGGTCAGGAGTGCCCCGCCGGACCGGCGAGCGGCCCACGTGATCGGCTTCCCGTCCCGGTTTGGCGACGACGGCGATCCGTTCGACGGCTGCGACGTGCGCGACGGGGAGGGCCGCGGATCGACCAGCACGCGGCTGTGAACGAGTCGGACGCGAAAGAGAAGCCCGCGGGAGCGCCGCCGGTCGAGTCGGTGCCCGCGCGTCACTCGACGAGTCACACCGGGACGGCCGCGTCGCCGGTCGGCCGCTACAGGTCGCGCCAGGCCCCGAGGAACCGCTGGACCGCCGTCAGGTGGCCGACGACGGCGAACAGCGCGAGCAGGAGGCCGACGACGTTCAGTCCGGCGACGACCGGCGCCGAGTACACTGCGGCGACGACGCCGACGATACCGATCAAGGCGAGCCGGTCGGCCCGCCCGAGCAGGCCGCCGTACTCCCGTCCGATGCCGACCGCCTGGATCTGCGTCCCGAGGTAGGAGGTGAGGAGGACACCGGTGACGGCGGCGAAGCCGAGCGCGTACGCCTCGACCCCGGCGGTGAGCCCCGCGATCACCGCCACGTCGGCGTACCGGTCGAGGACGTGGTCGAGGAAGTCGCCGCCGTCCGAGGCGATCCCCTGGTGACGGGCGAGCGCCCCGTCGACGAGGTCCAGCCAGCCGTTGAGGAGGACGAACAGCGCGCCGACGGCGTAGAGGACGGCCGACCCGCCGGCGAAGGCGGCGGCGGCCCCCACCGCGACGAGGAACGCGATCACGCTCACCTGGTCGGGCGAGAGCCCCAGCCTGTCGGCGGCCGACACCCACGGGCCGAGCAGGCGGTCCGCCACGGAGCGGTACTGGTCGAGGGTCATCTAACGTCCCGACGCTCGCGGCGGGCTCATATATAATCGATGAAGTCCACGGTGCCGGCGCTCGGCTCGCGCTCGCCCTCGACCGCCTCGCGTATCGCGTCGGCGACCGCCTCCGGGTCGCGGTCGGTGGCGTCGACCTCGTAGACGTTCTCCGCGCCGTGTTCGGCGACCGCTTCGGAGAGGATCACGTCGAGCGCCTCGCTCTCGGCGTTCTCGCGAGCCTTGCGAGCGAGGGCTCGAGACGGCTCATCCGACTCGGCGTTCTCGCGAGCCTTGCGAGCGAGGGCTCGAGACGGCTCATCCGACTCGGCGTTCTCGCGAGCCTTGCGAGCGAGGGCTCGAGACGGCTCGTCCGACTCGGCGTTCTCGGCGGCGGTCTCGGGGGATTCGCTCCGGGCTTCGAGCCGGGACTCGATCGTTTCGGGGTGACAGCGCAACACGACGACGCGGTCGGCGTCGAACCGGTGGGCGAGATGCGAGTCGAGGACGCCCGACCAGTCGCCGAGTTCGGTCCGAACCGCGTCGAGGTCGGCGACGAGCGTGTCGCGGTCGGCGTCGCGCTCGGTCCACAGGTCGTCGTCCGACTTGATCCGCTCGTTGAGGTGGATCACGTCGTACTCGGCTTCGAGCAGCGTCGTTGCCGTCGTCTTGCCCGTTCCGGGCGTCCCCGTCACGGCGACGCGATCGGCGCGGCCCGCGGGGCCGTCGCGGGAGCTGTCGTCGGACTCGCTTCGCTCTCCGCTCACGCGCGGACACCGAGTTCGAGGTCCGCCAGCGTCTCGTTGAGCAGCGCGACCGCCTCGCGGGTCTCCTCGCGGGTGCCCGTCGAGATCCGGACGTGCTCCGGGAGCCCGAACGAGGTACAGTCGCGGATGATCACGCCGCGCTCTTGTGCCGCCTCGGCGACGCGCTCGCCGTCGCCGACCGCGGCGAGGACGAAGTTCCCGCCGGAGTCGACGGTCGGCGCGTCGAGTTCGTCGGCGATGTACTCGCGGGCCCAGCGGGAGGTCTCGACCGTCATCTCGACGTGCTCTTCGTCGTCGAGGGCGGCGAGCGCGGCCCGGCAGGCCAGCTCGTTGGCCGCGAACGGCGTGTTGACGCGGGCGTACGCCTCGCCCCACGCCTCGGGGACGACGCTGTAGCCGATCCGGAGGCCGGCGAGCCCGTACGCCTTCGAGAACGTGCGGAGGACGGCCACGTCGTCGCGCTCGTCGACGAGGGGAATCGCGCTGTCGACCTCGGTGAACTCGCCGTACGCCTCGTCGACGACGACGAGCGTCTCCGGCGCGGTCGCGTCCGCGATCGCCTCCACCTCGTCGAGGGGCATCGTCGAGCCCGAGGGGTTGTGCGGCGAGGTGACGTAGACGATCCGCTCGCCGCCGTAGGCCGACAGCACCGTCTCGGCGTCCTGCGCGAAGCCGTCGGCCGTGTCGAGCGCGTAGGTCTCGACCTCGCCGTGGTGGTAGCGCGACGACATCGCGTAGTAGGCGAACCCCGGCTCGGGGACGAGCGTCGCGTCGCCCGGCTCCAAGGCGGCCCGCGAGAGGTAGTCGATCGAGCCGTCGGCGCCGGGCGAGACCCACACCTGTTCGGGCTCGACGTCCCATCGCTCCGCGATCTTCGCGGTGAGGTCCGTGTGCGAGGACTTGGGGTACTCGTTCACCCGGTCGGCGTGGTCGTGGATCGCCTCGACCGCGGCCGGGCTCGGCCCGTGGGGGTTCTCGTTCGACGAGAGCTTGATGAGGTCGTCGGGGTCCATCCCGCGCTCGCGGGCGACCTCCTCGACGCCCCGCCCGGGCACGTACGGCGAGTGATCGGAGAGATCACGTGGTTGCATGTACAGTGGTCCGGGGGCGTCGGGCTTAAGCGTGGTCTTGACGGCCGAGCGGATCGCCGCGGGAGCGGTCACTCGCCTCCGTCGGCGGCCTCACCGACCGCACCAGTCAAGCGGCGCTCCGCCTCGGCGACGACTTCGGGGCGTCCCGCGAGGTCGACGGTGACCGTCTCGCCGTCGTAGTCGACCGCGGCGACGACGCCGCGGTCGTACGCCCACGAGAGCGCGGCCTGCGCGTCGCCGCCGTTCGACGCTTCGACGGTCGCCGTCGCGGTCGGGAGCGCGTCGGCCACCGCCTCCGTCAGATCGGCCAGCCCCGATTCGTCGCGGGCGCTGACCGGAATCGGCGACAGCAGCGAGTCGACCACGGGCGCGTCTCCGGCGTCGAGTTCGGCGACGGCGGCCTCGTACGCCTCGACCGCGGCCGCGAGCCCGTCCGCGCTGACCTCGTCGGACTTGGAGAACACGGGGATAACCGGGCCGTCGGTCGCTTCGACCGCGGTCAGCGACGCCCGGAGCTTCCGGCGCAGGGCGTCTGGCTCGTCGCTCGCGTCGACGACGAGCAGCGCGCAGTCGGCGCGCCGGACCGCCTCGGTGGTCGTCCGGAAGGATCGCAGCGACTCGTGGGGCAGCCCGTCGAGGAAGCCGACGGTGTCGGTGAGCAGCGCGCGCCGGCCGCCGAGCGTCGCCCGCCGCGTCGTCGTCGAGAGCGTCTCGAAGGGGCGGCCCCCCACGGAGAGAGCGGCGGCGAGATCTGTCGGGGCGTCTTCCGGCTCCGCGTCGGCCACGTCGTCGGCGAGCCGTCGGGCCAGCGTGGACTTCCCGGCGTTGGTGTAGCCCGCGAGCGCGACGAGGTCGAACCCGGCGTCCCGCCGCTCGGTTCGGCGCGCCGCGCGGTCGCCGCTGATCTCGTCGAGGGCGCGCTCCGCCGACTCGATGCGCTTCTCGACGTCGAGGACGCGGCTGTCGCCCTCCGGCTGGAGCCGCACGTCCTCGGCGGCGTCTCGGGCGACGGCCTCGCGGAGCCGCGGGAGCTCGTAGCGGAGCCGCGCCAGCTCCAGCTGTCGGTCGGCGGCGCGGGAGTCCGCCGCGTCGGCGAACAGCTCTAAGACCAGTCTCGGCCGGTCGATCACCGCGGTCCCGGTCGGCAGGAGGTCACCGAGCGAGAACGTCTGTCCCGGCGACAGCGACCCGTCGTATATCACCGCTTCCGCGTCGGTGTCGGCGGCGAGCCGCATCAGTTCCTCGGCCTTCCCGCGGCCGAGGTCGTAGGTCGGGTCCTCCTCGCGTCGCTGCGTGACCGAACCGACGACCGCGTAGCCGGCCGCGGCGGCCAGTTCGCGGATCTCCGTCGTGTCCGGGGGTTCGTCGGCGGTCCGCGCCGCGACGACGGCGGGCGTCGCGTCGGCGGCAGGGGAGTCGAGGTCGGTCGATTCGTCGCGTTCGTTCATCGTGGCGTCGTCTCGTGACATTCGGTCGGGCGCTCGCGTCGGCCCGCGGAGGGGAGCGTCTCGCTCCGGGTGCGGCCTCGTCGGCGCGTCCGGCGTGGTCGCGCCGCGTCGGTCGGGTCAAGCGTCGGCGACGAACGAACTGGTCTCCATACCTTCCGGGTTCGGCGGGAGCAGCATAAGCGTTCACCGAGCGTGTGGCGCGGTCACAAGGGAAAGAACGGACCGACCGACGGTGAGCGATCGAGACGAGACCGGTCCCGGCGCTGTCGGGCGGCCGGCTCAGGGAACGCGAACGTCGTGTTCGAGGGTGCCGACGCCCTCGATCTCCACCTCGACGGCGTCGCCGTCGGCGAGCGCGCCGACTCCCTCGGGGGTGCCCGTCGCGATGACGTCACCGGGTTCGAGCGTGAGGTACGTCGTGATCTCCTCGATCAGCGTCGGCACGTCGAAGATCATGTGCTCCCGGTCGCTCGACTGCTTCGTCTCGCCGTTGACGCGGAGTTCGACGCTCGCGTCGTCGGGCACCTCGTCGGGCGTCGCGAGGACGGGCCCGAGCGGGGCGGCGCCGTCGAACGCCTTCCCGCGCACCCAGTTCTGTTCTCTGTTCTGGTCGTCGCGGTTCGAGACGTCGTTCATACAGGTGAACCCCGCGACGACGTCCATCGCGTCCGCGGCGTCGACCGACTTGCACTGCTCGCCGATCACGACCGCGAACTCGGCCTCCCAGTCGATCCGCTCTTTCCCGGCGGGCACGGTCACGGTGTCGCCGTGGCTCGCCACCGCGTTCGGCGGCTTCAAGAAGAGGAGCGGCCGGTCGGGCACGTCGTTGCCGAGCTCGGCGGCGTGGTCCGCGTAGTTGCGTCCGATACAGACGATCTTCGACGGGTCCGTGGGGGCGAGCACGTCGATGTCGGGGTCGTCGAGGGCGTACTCCTCGCCGCCGAAGGCGACGGTGTCGCTGTCGGGGTCGTACTCGCCCTCGCGGATCGATCCGGCCGGGTCGCGGAACCGTGCGCGGTACATACGCGAGCGAACGTGCGGGTACCCGAAAAGGGTTCGCGGAGAGGCAAGCGGAGCGGGGCTACTCGTTCCGGCCGACCGCCTGCTCCCCGTCGGTCGGGTCCGGCTCGTCCGGTATCGACGCCTCTTGATCGGGTATCGACGCCTCTCCTTCGGACGCCGACTCCCCCCGATCCGAGGGCGGCTCCTCTCGGTCCGTCTCCTCCTCGCCACCGAACGACGAGTCCACGTCCGCCAGTCGATCCGCGCCGAGCGGATCGCTGAACAGCTCCGACTGCGCGCAGTCGACGCAGTAGTGGTTGTGGCGGATCGAGTGGGTACGAACCGGGACGCCGGCGACGACCGTCTCGTCGCGACGCCGCCTGACGAGGCCGCGGTCGAACGCCTCGCCGCAGACGACGCAGGGGTCGTCGACCGACTCGGGCGGGCGGACCACCCGGTGATCGACCGTCTTCTGGCGGCCGAAGTCGGTGAGCCCGTGGCGGCGACCCAACCGACGCTTCACCGGCGGGACCGATCCGACGCCGAGCAGGGCGAACGCGAGGCCGATCAGCGCCGCGGGCGGCGCCGCAGACTGGACCGCGAAGAAACAGATGAAGCCGCCGATCAACACCAGTAGGGCGCTCATCATGTACGCGGTGATAGTCTCCGTCCGCTGCCCGCCCTCCGACCGCGACGGCGCGCGGACCGGCGTCTCGTCCCCGCGGACGAGCCGACGACGGTCGGCCAGCTTCGAGTAATGCCACCAGCCGTACAACAGGTTCCCGATACCGCTGGTGAAGATGAAAAGGAGGATGTGAACGCCGACGGAGCCGATCCCCCGGTCGACGAGGACGACGCGCTCGCCGTCGTCTCGCTCGATCTCCCACCCGGCGTCGAGGTGGTCCTGAACGCGGCGGCGGAAGGCGCCCGTGGTCTCTTCTCGCGCGGACGACGAGCCGGGAGCAGGCGAGTCCGCGTCGTCGGACCGCTCGGACGCGGTCGGTGCGTCGCCCGAGCGCGACGCGCCGCAGTTCGAGCAGAACCGATCGTCGGCCGCGAACGGCTCGCCGCAGTCGGCGCAGTACGCGGGATCGGACGCGTCGTCGAGGTCGGCGCCGCAGTCCGGACAGAAGCTCGCGTCGGGCGGGACGGCCTCGCCGCAGTCCGGGCACGCCGGCTGCGGGTCGTCGCTCGTGGAGGGCATCTGCTCGGTGTTGGCGACCCGACCAATTAATCGCTTTCCTCGGTCAGCGACGGCGCAGGCGTATCCGAACGTCGTTGCCGCCGAGGTCGCTCGTGCCGAAGGAGAGTTCGCCCCCGAACGTCTCGACGGTCAGTTCGGCCAGCCAGAGACCGAGCCCGCTCCCGTGGCGGGTCTGCGTGATCTCCGCCTCGTCGAGGACGACGTTCCGCTCGTCCGGCGGGATCAGCGGTCCGTCGTCCTCGACGTGGACGACCACCCACTCCCCGGCGCGCCCGTCGCCGTCGGCGTCTCGCTCGGGATCGACGCGAACCCGGACGCGCGGCTTCGGGCTGGGGTTGTGCGTGATCGCGTTGTCGACGAGCGCGTCGACGGCGTACCGGAGTCGGCTGTCGGCGATCACCGGCTCGGACCCGCCGAGGTCGAGCGTTACCTCGGCGCTCGGCGACCCCTGTCGGTACTCGTCGGCGACCGACCGGACGACAGACGCGAGGTCCACGTCGGCCGCCTCGTCGGGGCGGTGGTTGAGGACGTGGCGGATGTGTCCGGCCTCCTCGGCGAGCCGTTCGAGCTCGTGGGCCGCGCGCTCGATGGTGGCGGCCACGTCCGTCGTCTCCTCGTCCTGTCGGTCCAACTCGTTCAGCAGCCGCGCAGTGTGGCCGGCCACGACGTTCGCGCTGTTGCGGATGTTGTGCCGGAGGATGCGGTTCAACACCTCCAGTCGCCGCTCGTTGCGAGACAGTTCGGTGAGGTCCGTGTAGACGGCGAACCCGTTCGTCGACGGTCCGTCGGTGCCGTACGGGACCCCGCGATAGAGGAACTCCCGGAGCCCGGTGGCCGTCTTCCGAGTGACGTTCCGGTAGTTCACCTCGCCGGCGCCGGTGTTCGCGTCCAGCGCTCTGGCCTCCTCGAGCTTCCACTCGGGGACGACCCAGTCGTTGAGCGACTCGCCCCGGATATCGTCCGCGTCGTATCCGAATATCTCGACGAAGGAGTCGTTCACGTCCCTGACGAGCGGCTCCCCGTCGACCAGTTCGAACTCCACGACCGCGTCCTGGACGTGTTCGATCAGGTGGCGGTACCGGTCGCCGCTCCCGTCGTCCCGGCGCCCGGTCAGGTCACGAGCCATGTCGGCACTCCGTGATCACGATGTCGAATACACGCACCGAGAAGGTAAGGCTGTATTCGCGAGAATATTTTGCCGGCGAGGCGAGAAAACTGATCGAACGATACCTCTCTGGCGACAGACGTGGAAGAAAAAGGCCCGCGTAGCCGATCGGCGGGGTCGGAAACGGGGATTCGGACGGAGTCCGGCCGTGGGTTCCCCCGGTCGGTGGCGGCCGTCGGAAGGGGAATCGGGTTCCGCGGCGTCGAGTTTTATTACGGCTCGCCGAGACGTTACGTTCGAACCATGGAACTCACTTGGCACGGCCACTCCACGTGGCACGTCGTCGTCGACGACACGGAGCTGCTCATCGACCCGTTCTTCGACAACCCGAAGACGGACGTCGACCCCGAGGAGCTCGACCCCGACTACCTCCTCCTGACTCACGGCCACAGCGACCACATCGCCGACGCGGACCGGTTCGAGGGCGCCACCGTGGTCGCCACCCCGGAGCTGACCGGCTACGTTCAGGAGAATTTCGGTCACGAGCACACGCTCCCGGCCGGCGGGATGAACATCGGCGGCACCGTCGAGTGCGGCGACGCGTGGGTGACGATGGTGCGCGCGGACCACTCGAACGGCATCGACAACGGGTACGGCGCCTCTGGCGGGATGCCGACCGGGTTCGTCATCGGCGACAAGAAGCCGACCCAGGAGTCGGACGCCGACTGTACGACCTTCTACCACGCCGGCGACACCGGACTCATGTCCGAGATGGTCGACGTGATCGCGCCGTACCTCGAACCCGACGCGGCCGCGCTGCCCGCCGGCGACCACTTCACCATGGGGCCCGCCGGCGCCGGCATCGCCGCCGACTGGGTCGGCGCCGACGTCGTCTTCCCGATGCACTACGACTCCTTCGGGCCGATCGAGATCGAGACACAGGAGTTCGTCAACGAGGTCAAGGCCGCGGGAGCGGCCGCCGAACCGGTCGTCCTCGACGGGGACGAGACCTACGTGCTGGAGTGACGCTCGGGGCGGGCGGGCCACCGGTGGTTCCGCGATTTTTCTCAGCGCGACCGCGTAGCGACGCGACCGCGGTCCGGTGACCGCGGGCCGCTCTCCGGCACCGACAACCAGTGTCGGCAGCCTTTAGCGGCGGGGGGACGAACGGGAAATCGACTATGGCAGACATCGAGACGTCCACGGTTTCCGAGGAAGGGTACGCAAGCACCAGCCAGGTCGGCGAGTTCGACCTCCAGATCGACGCGACCGACGAGACGGGGCCGAACCCGAACGCGACGCTCGTCGCGACGTACGCCTCCTGTTACCTCCCGGCGCTCCGCGTCGGCGGAAGCCAGCGCGGCGAGGAGGACCTCGGCACGATCCAGATCGACGCGAGCGCCGAGCTCGACGGCGACGACGACCTCGAGTCGATCGCCTTCGACGTCCACGTCGAGGCCGACCTCGACGACGAGACCGCCGCCGACATCGCCGAGCGCGCCGAGGGCATCTGTCACGTCCACAGCGCGCTCCGCGACGAGCTCCACGCCGACATCAGCGTCTACCCCGGCGCGTTCTGAGCCGCGCGTTTCCACCGTTTTTTCGCCCGCGTTCCGTCCGATCAGTCGCCCGACTCGACTCGGTCCTCAGTTGCCCCCGACCGATCGCCTCCCGGCTCCGGGCGGTCGACCTCGGCGAACTCGAAGCGCGCGCCGCCTCGCTCGCCTTCAGTGACGGTCACGTCCCAGCCGTGCGCCTCGGCGATGCGCTGAACGATGGAGAGCCCGAATCCGGTCCCCGTCTCGGAGGTGGTGTAGCCGCTCTCGAGCACCTTATCGCGTTCGTCCGGGTCGATCCCGGGACCGTCGTCCGCGACGTAGAACCCGTCCGGACGGTCGCCGACCACGACGCGCTCGCCGCCGTGTTCGTCGGCGTTCCGGAACAGGTTCCCGAGGAGCTGTCGGACGCGACCGGGGTCGGCGAGGATCTCGCCGTCGGCCTCGACGTCGATCTCGACTGAGACGGTCTCCTCCTCGTCGCCATCGCCGCCGAAGGCGTCCTCACGGTCGGCCGAACCGAACGTCTCGTCGCCGTATCTGGCGGCCAGCTCGCCGAGGTGGACGCGCTCGAAGGAGCCGACCGCTTCGCCCTGCTTGGCCAGCGTGAGCACGTCCTCGATCAGCCGTTCCATCTCGTCGAGCGCACGCTCACAGCGGTCGAAGTACGAGTCGGTCCCCGTCTCACGGGCCAATCGGAGGTACCCGGAGAGGACGTTGAGCGGATTCCGGAGGTCGTGCGAGACGATGGAGGCGAACTCGTCGAGCCGCTCGTTCTCGCGTTCGATACGGCGCTCGTACGCCTTCCGATCCGAGATGTCGCGGCTGCTCGCGAGGAACCGGTCTTCCCCCTGGACGTCGACCCGCCTGACGTGGACCTCGGCCGGGAACGTCGAGCCGTCGGCACGGGAGAACGTCGTCTCCAGCCGGAACGTCTCGTTCACCTCGAGGCTCTCCCAGAGCGGAATGGCCTCGTCCGGATCGAGATCCGTGTCGACGTCCCAGACGTCCATGCCCTCCATCTCGTCGCGATCGTACCCCAGTTCCGCTACCATCGCGCGGTTCACGTCGACGATCTCGCCGTCCACGTCGTGGATGTCGACCATGTCCGGCGACCCCTCGAACAGCGCCTCCAGCCGAGCCGAGGTGCGTTCGAGCCGTCGCCGCCGCCGCCGCTCGTCGGTCACGTCCCGAGAGATAGAGAGCACCCCGTCGAACTCGCCGTCGATGACGAGCCGCGTCAGCGTGTAGTCTGCGATGGTCTCGGGCTTCGCCGGGAGGTCCATCTCCAGCGACCCGCTCAGCGAGTCTCGGTCGCCGGCGACGAGCGCGCCGAACGGGTCGCCGTCACTCGTGGCACGGATCCGCTCGACGAGGCGACTCTCCCGGCCGACGAGCGCGTCCGCGTCGCTCTCGTAGAGGTCGGCGACGTGCTCGTTGACGAGTTCGAACCGCCCGTCCGCGTCGTAGACGCAGACGGAGTTCGGGAGCTCGTCGACCATGCGGCGATACCGCTCGAGCTCCCGCTCGCGGGCCTTCTCCTCGGTCACGTCGATGTGGATGCCGACCGCGCGGCGGGGCTCACCGTCGTCGGTCCACTCGACGACCCGACCGCGGTCGCGGATCCACTTCCAGTCGCCCGACTTCGACCGCATTCTGAAATCGCTCTGGTAGAGGTCGGTCTCGCCGGCGAAATGCGCCTCGATGGCGCTCCACGCGTCGGCGATGTCGTCGGGGTGAACGCGGTCTTCCCACGTCGACAGGTCGAAGGCGAGTTCCTCGGCGTCGTGGCCGAGCATCCCGGCCCAGCGCTCGTCGAACCGGACCTCGTCGGTCTGGACGTTCCAGTCCCAGACCCCCACGTCGGCCCCCTCGACGGCCAGCTGAAGGCGCTCGGAGAGCTCGCGGAGCTCGCGCTCGCGCTCCCGCCGTTCGGTCACGTCTTGGAGGTACAGCGATACCCCTTCGTCGATCGGGTAGGCGTTCACGACGAGGTCGGCGTCGAGCCGGTCGAGGTGCTGTTCGAACCGCACCGGTTCGCCGGTCTCGACGGCCTCGCGGAGCGTCGCCTCGCCGTCGGTGTCGACGGTCTCCGGGAACAGGTCCCAGATCCGCTCGCCGACGAGCTCGTCGGCGTCGAGGTCGATTATCTTCACCGCCTGCTCGTTGAGGTACCGCACCCGCCACTCGTCGTCGAGCTCGCAGAACGCGTCGGAGATCCGTTCGAGGTGCTCGGTGACTCGGCTCTCGCTCCGGCTTTCCGAGACGAGCCCGTCGACGACGCCCGCGAGCCGGTCGTGTTGGTCCGACACCGCATCCTTCCGGAGATACTCGTCGACGCCCGCGGAGATCGCGGCGCTGGCGACGGCCTCCGACCCCTCCCCGGTGAACAGCACGAACGGGACATCGCCGTGTCGGTCGCGGACGGTTTCGAGCAGTTCGACCCCGTCCGAGCCGGGCAGGTCGTAGGACGAAACCACGCAGTCGAACGACGACGCGGACAGCGCGTCAAGCGCCGCCGTCGGGCCGTCGACGGGGGTCGCGTCGATCCGGTCGCCGCGTCGCTCCAGCGTCGAGGCCGCCTGCTCCGCGTGTCCCGCTTCGTCGTCGACGATGAGCACGCGGACCGGGGACGCGTCTCGCGCGTCGACCGACCCGTCGGTGTCGTTCCGTCCGGTCATCCGGACAGTTGTTTTATATTTGACATGATAACTATTTCGCTCGGGCTCACCGGACGACGGTCGAGACGGCGATGCCGGAGCCGACCGGGAGGACGGCCGTCTCGACGGCGTCGTCGGAGCGGACGGTCCCGAGGTACTCGCCGATGCCGCGCGTCTCCTCGTCGACCGCCGAGTCGGGGAGCGGTTCGCCCGCCTCGAAGTGCGCGACGAGGTCGTCGAAGTCGATCGGTCCCCGGGTGATGTTGTCGGCGACGATGACGCCCCCCGACCGGACCTTCGGGAGTACCGTCCGGTAGGCGTCGGCGTACCGCCCCTTCTGGTGGTCGATGAGCACGACGTCGAAGGGGCCGTCGTAGCGCTCGACCGTCTCCATCGCGTCGCCGACCTCGAAGGTCACGCTGTCGGCGTAACCGTGGTCGGCGGCGAACGCCACCCCGCGCTCGGCCTCGTCGGCGTCGAACTCGGTACAGACCACGCCGTCGGCGCCGCCGCGCAGGAACCACGTGGCGGAGTAGCCGAACCCCGAGCCGAACTCGAAGACGCGGCTCGCGTCCGTGAGCCGCGCGAGCAGGCGGAGAACCGCCCCCGACTCGGGGCCGATGATCGGGAACCCCCACTCGTCGGCGAGGTCGGCCATCTCCGCTTGGACCGGGGTGTGTTCCGGCGCGGTCGCGGCGAGGAACCGCCGCCCGGCGTCCGTGAGCACGTCCATACGTTCGCGTCGGACGCCTCACACTTAAATCGAGTCGGCGGGGTCAGCGGGGACGGACGAGCCGACGGTTCGGCCGGATCGGCGGGGCGGCCGGGTCGACGGTTCGGCCGGATCGGCGGGGCGGCCGGGTCGACGGTTCGGCCGGATTGACGGGGCGGCCGGGTCGACGGTTCGGCGGCCCGAAGCCCGGCGAACGCCCGGTCCTGAAAAGCGTTAAGTCCCGGTCGGCCGACCGATTCAATAATGTACGACCCTGAGGAACTCGAGGCGATCCGCGACGCCAAATCGTCGTGGGAGGAGGGCACCTACGGGGAGACGGTCGACCGGTTCGGCGAGCGCGAGGAGACGTTCACCACCGACACCGGCGGCCAGGAGGTCGACCCGCTCTACACCCCGGCGGACGTCGAGGCCGACTACCGCGAGGACATCGGCTACCCCGGCGAGGAGCCGTACACCCGCGGCGTCTACTCGACGATGCACCGCGGGCGGCTCTGGACGATGCGCCAGTACGCCGGGATGGGCACCGCCGCGGAGACGAACGAGCGATTCCAGTACCTCATCGACGAGGGCTCGTCGGGTCTCTCGATGGCGTTCGACCTCCCGACCCAGATGGGATACGACTCCGACGCCGCGATGGCGGAGGGCGAAGTCGGCCGGTCCGGCGTCGCCATCGACACCCTCGACGACTTCGAGACGGTCTTCGACTCGATCCCGCTCGACGAGGTGTCCACGTCGATGACGATCAACGCCCCGGCCGGGGTGCTGCTCGCGATGTACGTCGCGATGGGCGACAAGCAGGGCGTCCCGCGGGAGGAGCTCCGGGGGACGATCCAGAACGACATCATGAAGGAGTACATCGCGCGGAACCTCTACATCTACCCGCCGAAGGAGTCGATGCGGCTCATCACCGACATCTTCGAGTTCTGCGCGACGGAGGCCCCCTCGTTCAACACCATCTCCATCTCGGGATACCACATCCGCGAGGCGGGGTCGACCGCGGCTCAGGAGATCGCCTTCACCCTCGGCGACGGCATCGAGTACGTCGAGGCCGCCCTCGACGCGGGGCTCGACGTCGACGAGTTCGCGCCGCAGCTCTCCTTCTTCTTCAACGCCCACAACAACATCTTCGAGGAGGCCGCGAAGTTCCGCGCCGCCCGTCGGATGTGGGCCAAGATCATGGACGAGCGGTTCGACGCGGAGGACCCCAAGTCGAAGCAGCTGAAGTTCCACACCCAGACCGGCGGCTCGACGCTCACCGCCCAGCAGATCGAGAACAACGTCGTCCGGGTCTCGTATCAGGCGCTCGCGGCGGTGCTCGGCGGGACGCAGAGCCTCCACACGAACGGGAAAGACGAGGCGCTCGCGCTCCCGACTGAGAAGTCCGTCCGGACCGCGCTCCGCACCCAGCAGATCCTCGCCCACGAGTCGGGCGCCGCCGACACGATCGACCCGCTCGCGGGCTCGTACTACGTCGAGAACCTCACCGACGGGATCGAGGAGGACGCGTTCGAGATCATCGAGGAGGTCGACCGTCGCGGCGGCATGTTGGAGGCCGTCGAGAGCGGCTGGGTCCAGCGGCAAATCCAGGACGTCGCCTTCGAGCGTCAGGAGGAGATCGAGGCGGGCGAGCGGGTCATCGTCGGCGTCAACGAGTTCGAGGTCGACGAGGAGCCCGAGATGGACCTCGAAGAGGTCGACCCCGACCAGGAGCAGAACCAGCGCGAGCGCCTGGCGGAAGTGAAGGCCGACCGGGACGACGACGCGGTCGAGGACGCCCTCTCGGGGCTCCGCGATGCGGCACGGGGGACCGAGAACGTGATGCCGCACATCGTCGACGCGGTGAAGGCGTACGCGACGGTCCAGGAGATATCGGACGTGCTCCGCGACGAGTTCGGCGAGTACAAGCCGGGGAGATAAGCCGGAAAGGGGCGTTCGCGGTGCCCGCTCAGTCCGCGCCGCGGACGACGTGCCCGTACTTCAGCAGCGCGACGAACACGCCGCCGCCGAAGGCGTTGCCGACCGTCGCCAGCACGAGGAACTCGGCGTAGTCGGTCAGCGTGATGGCGTCCGAGACGATCAGCCCGAACAGCACCTCGACGTTGCCCGCGATCGAGTGCGGGAGGTGGAGGAGCCCGATCGTTCCGGTGACGATCAACACGAGGAGGATCCGGGCCGTCGTGTCTTGGGCCGCCGTTACGAGCCACGCCAGCAGTCCCATCAGCCACCCGGCGAAGACGCCGCCGACGAACAGCCACGGGAGGCCGTGGTCGACGAGCTTCAGGGCGATGGTCTCGAACGCCGCCGGGTCGACGACGCCGAGCTCGGGCATCAGCAGGGTCACGAGCAGCGTGAACAGCAGCCCGCCGACGATGTTCCCGGCGTACACCAGCCCCCAGAGCCGACCGAGCTGACGGACCGAGGCCTGCCGGTCGAGGACCGGGATCACGGCCAGCGTCGTGTGCTCGGTGAACAGCTCCGAGCGCCCCAGGATGACGAACATGAAGCCGATGGAGTAGACGCTCGCCAGCAGGAGCTCGGTCCCGAGGTCGCCGAAGGTCCCCGGAGAGAGGGTCAACACGACCGCCATCATCAGCGGCCCGAAGCCGATGTCGAGCCCCGCCGACAGCCCCGAGAGGAGGAGTCCGGAGCGCTCTCGATTCATCTCGTGGAGCCCGCTGTCCAGCAGCGAGCCGAGGATGTTCCGCGAGGTCATCTGTTCCGTCGCCGCGTCGGTCTCTGAGTCGCTCACGAGTAGGGTCCCGCATGCTTCGTCCGGCCCGTACCCAAACCTTTGGATCCCGGCGGGCTGGGGAGGGCGGGGGTCAGCGCTCGGTCGTTATAAGTCGCCGGCGATGGAACCGGGGCGTATGCGCTTCGACCACGTCGGCGTCGCGACGCGAGACGCCACCGCTCTCGCCGACCTGTTCGGCGGCCTGCTGGACGCGCCCGTCGCCCACGAGGAGACGTTCCACGACATGCGGATCGTCTTCCTCGAACTGGAGGGCGGCGGCTACTTCGAACTGCTCGAACCGGACGGCGGCGGAACGATCGCGGACTACCTCGACCGCGAGGGCCCGGGCGTTCACCACGTCGCGCTCGCGGTCGACGACCTCCCGACCGCGCTCGACGACGCCCGCGACCTCGGCATCGACCTTGTCGACGAGGAGCCGCGCCCCGGCGCGTGGGGCCACGAGGTCGCCTTCTGTCACCCGCGGTCGACGGGCGGCGTGCTCGTCGAGTTCGTCGAGCACTGAAGCCGTCGGCGCGCCCCGGAACCTACCGGTTCACTCCTCGGCGGACTCGGCCTCGACCGCCGGGTCGTGAGACTCGTACCAGCCGAGGATCTTCTCGAACCGGTGGATCGCGCGGTCGGGGTCGCCGATGTTGTGGTGTTCGTCCGGGTAGACGACCAGCTCCGCGTCGACCCCCTGCTTCCGCGCCGCGACGTACAGCTGCTCGGACTGCGAGGAGGGGCACCGCCAGTCCTCGCCGCCGGCCATCACCAGCAGCGGGGTCTCGATGTTCCCGGCGTCGAGGACCGCCGTCGACGCGTCGTACGCCTCGGGGTCCTCCCACGGGAGCCCGAACTCCGCCTCCAGCCAGACGTGGGTGTCGTCCGTGCCGAACGCCGACCGGAGGTCGTAGATGCCGTGTTCGGGCGCGGCGGCGGTGAACAGGTCCGGCTCCTGCGTGACGAGGAACCCCTGCGCGATGCCGCCGTAGGAGAAGCCGTAGCCGAACACGCGGTCGGGATCCGCCCAGCCGCGGTCGGCGAGCGCCTCGACGCCCGCCGCGATGTCGTCGACCTCGGCGGTCCCCCACGCGCCGGACAACTCCGCGGTGAACGCCCGGCCGCGGGAGGTGCCGCCGCGGTAGTTCGGCCGGAGAACGAGGTAGCCCCGGCTCGTCAGTGCCGCGTGCGCGAAGCTGAAGACGGGCTCGTCGTACGACATCGGGCCGCCGTGGATCGCCACCACGAGGGGGTGGTCGCCGTCCGCGGGATCCACATCGGGGTCGTGGTAGCACACGCCGTCGATCGTCCAGCCGTCGGACTCCCACTCGACGCGGCGGGCCGTCGGCATGGCGAACTCGTCGATGAGCGACTCGTTGACGCGGGTGAGTCGCCGGAAAGAGTCGGGCTCGGTGGCCGCGTCGTCACCTGCGCGGCCCCCGTCGCTCGCCGCGTCGCCACCTGCGCGGCTCCCGTCGCTCGCCGCGTCGCCACCTGCGCGGCTCCCGTCGCTCGCCGCGTCGCCACCTGCGCGGCCCCCGTCGCTCGCCGCGTCGAGGTCGGCGACGTCGATCGCGTAGAGGTCGGTCCCGTCCGTCGGGTGCGAGAGGACAGTTACCGCGGTCGCCCCGTCGGCCGCGGCGTCGAACGCGGCCATGGCGCGGTCGTCGCCCTGCGCCTCGAAGACGCGCGCCGCGGTCCCGTCGGGCTCGACGCGGACCAGCCGCGTCCGGCTCTCGTCCGCGATCCGCGTGTAGAGCGCGCCGTCGACCCAGTCGATCTCGCCGCCGCGAGCGACCGTCCGATCGAGGTCGGCAGTCAGCGAGACGGGATCGTCGCGGTCAGGCCCGTCCTCGGCGGCGTCGACGAGGTACACCTCGGCCGGAGCGGGCGGGTCGTCCGGGTCGCTCGCGACGGTCGCGATCGCCTCCGCCTCGGGCCGCCACGCCGGGACGCCGTGTGCGAGGTCGCCGTCCGTGAGGCGTTCCGCGTCGCCCCCCTCGGGCGAGACGACGTAGAGGTCGCGGATGGTGGTGTCGTCGGGGCGGTCCAGCCGGCAGGACGTGAACGCGATCCGGCCGTCGTCGCCCCACGCGGGACTCATGCCGGAGAGGTCCTCGAACGCGCCGCCGCCGTACGCGTCGTCGAGCCTGCGGGGGTCGCTCTCGGGGGCGTCGAGGTCGACCACGAAGAGGTACCGCGTCACGTCGTCGGTCCACCCCGCGCCGTCGACCTTGTGCTGGAGCCGCGTCGTCTCGATCGGTCCGCCCTCCTCGCGAACCTGATCGAGGTACTCGGACTCCTCGTCGGTCGGATCGCGGGACTCGATCACCAGTCGGTCCCCGTCGGGCGACCAGTCGAACCCGGCGACGCCCTCGTCGCGGTCCGTGACCTGCCGCGCGTCGCCGCCGAGCGCGAGGTCGAACAGCCACACCTGCGGTTTTGGCTCCTCGTCGCCGTCGCCGAGCGGTTCGGCGTCCCCGTCCGCTTGCTCCTCCGCGTCCGCGTCCTCGGCGTCGTCGCTCCCCGCGTCCTCCCCGTCTCGGTCTCGCCTGCCGACCCGTCGCTCGGCGTCGCGCTCGCGGGCGGCGACGAACGCGAGGCGGTCGCCGTCGGGCCCCCACGTCGGCGCGGAGGCGCCCGACGCGCTCGTGAGCCGGTGCGGGTCGCGGGAGCCGTCCGTGGGGGCGACGAACAGCGAGGAGACCGCCTCGTCGGCGGCCTGATCGTACTCGGTCGCGGTGAAGGCGACGCGGTCGCCGGTCGGCGAGACGGCGACCTCGCCGATCTGCGTCAGGTCGTAGTAGGCGTCCAACGGGAGTTCCGACATGAACACGTCCAACGACGGGCGGAGGAAATACGTTCGGGCAGCGGAACCCGACAGCGGTGCTCCGGCGACCGAACGCCGACCGACTTAACCGCGCCGCGGACCGACCGCGGACCGTGTTCCGCGACCTCTCGCGACCGATCGAGACGGGGATGCCGACCTACCCGGGCGACCCCGAGGTGACGCTCTCCCCCGACGCGACCCACGAGGCCGACGGCTACGCGACGAGCGAACTCCGCGCCGGGACGCACGCGGGAACGCACGTGGACGCGCCGCGGCACACGCTCGCCGAAGGCGAAACTGTCGACGGGCTCGACCCCGAGTCTTTCGCGTTCGAGGCTCGCCTCGTCGACCGCCGGCCGCTAGGGCCTCGGGAGCCGATCACGGACGCGCAGTTGCCAGACCCGGAGGCCCTAGCCCCCGACGTCGACCTGCTCGTGGTTCGGACCGGATGGGCCTCACACTGGGGCACCGACCGCTACCGCGATCACCCGTACCTGACCGCGGCGGCCGCCGAGCGCTGTCGGGAGGCCGGCGTCGGCGTCGGACTCGACACCTTCGGTCCGGACCCGACGCCGACGGCGGACGGACGCCGCGACGGGGCGTCGATCGACGACGAACCCGACGGGACGCCCGCCCACGACGTCCTCTTGGCCGACTCGCTTCCGATCGTCGAGAACCTGTGCGGGCTCGACGGCCTCCCGGCGCGGTTCCGGCTGTTCGCCTTCCCGCTCCGACTGCGCGACGGGGACGGATCGCCGGTGCGCGCGGTGGCCGAGTGGGAAGAGTGACGGCGAGCGTTCTCCCGGCAGCGGTGCCGTGAGGCGACCGCGCCGTCCGCGGGCGCCCGAGACCAAACCCGTTTTAAGCGTCGGCGACGAACCGCGTTTCAAGGTCGATATCCATGGAAATGCCACGCCGCTTCAACACGTACTGCCCCAACTGTGACTCCCATCAGGAGCACGAGGTGGAGAAGGTTCGATCGGGTCGCGCGACCGGAATGAAACGCGACGCTCGGCAGCGACGCCGCGCGCTCGCGACGATCGGCAACGCCGGCGGGTACTCGAAGGTGCCCGGTGGCGACAAGCCGACGAAGAAGACCCACCTGAAGTACCGCTGCGGCGACTGCGGGAAGGCCCACATGCGCGAGGGATGGCGCGCCGGCCGTCTCACGTTCCAGGAGTAAGTATGGCGGGAGACTTCCACCGCGTCGCCTGCGGCGACTGCGAGAACGAACAGGTCGTCTTCGGCAAGGCCTCCTCGACGGTGTCGTGTGCGGTCTGCGGCACGACCCTCGCGACCCCCACCGGCGGAGAGGCAGAGCTTCACGGCGAGATCGTCGAAACCGTTGAGGCGCGGTAACCGCCTCGTCACCCCGTCATGAAGTACAGCGGCTGGCCCGAACCCGGCGAGTTGGTTGTCGGTGACGTCGACGAGATCGCCGACTTCGGCGTGTTCGTCGACCTCGACGAGTACGAGGACAAGCGCGGCCTCTGTCACATCAGCGAGGTCGCCTCCGGCTGGATCAAGAACGTCCGCGACCACGTCCGCGAGGGACAGACGGTCGTCGCGAAGGTCTTGGAGGTCGACGAGTCGTCGAGCCAGATCGACCTCTCGATCAAAGACGTCAACGAGCACCAGCGCAAGGAGACGATCCAAGACTGGAAGAACGCCCAGAAGGCCGACAACTGGATGGAGATCGCGCTCGGCGAGGACGTCGACGACGACCGCTACACCGGCGTCGCGAACGCCCTCCTCGCGGCGTACGAGAGCTTGTACGACGCCTTCGAGGCCGCCGCGATCAGCGGCGACGAGGCGCTCGAAGACGTCGACCTCGACGCGGAGACGGCCGACGCGGTCGTCACGACCGCCCGCGACAACGTTTCCGTGCCGTACGTCGACGTGACGGGGTACGTCGACCTCGAGTCGGCGGCTCCCGACGGCGTCGACGACGTGCGCGACGCGCTCGCCGCCGCCGAGGGGAACGGCGAGGTCCCGGACGGCGTCGAACTCGACGTCGGCTACGTCGGCTCGCCCGAGTACCGCATCAAGGTCCGCGCCCCCAACTACAAGACGGCCGAGGACCAACTCGAGTCGGCCGCCGAACGCGCCCGCGAGTCGATCGAGGCCGCAGGCGGGGTCGGCGAGTTCCACCGCGAACGCCGCGAAGACGACGAGTAGTCCACCACCGTTGAGGCGTCTTTTCCCGTGAAATCCGACATCCGCGTCTGCGCGAACTGGGAGACCGCCCACGACCGACCGGTGTACGCGCTCGGCGACCGCTGTCCGGCCTGCGACGGCCCGACCGAGAACAGCGCGCCGGCACCGTTCGGCCCCGAAGACCCGTACGGCGAGTACCGGCGTCGGGCGCGGCGGCGCGGCCCCGAGGAGTCGTCGGACGCGGCGTCGCAGTCGGAGTGACTGCCGGACGCGATCGGCCCTGCGAGCCACCGGAATAGCCACGCTCTTGTGACCGCCGCCCGGACGGGCACGGTATGGAAGACATCGAGATCGACGCGGTCGCGACGCCGGAGCTCGACGACCCGGTGTTGATCGAAGGGTTGCCGGGCGTCGGACACGTGGGGAAGCTCGCGGCCGAACACTTACTCGAGGAGTTCGACAGCGAACTCGTCCGCCGCGTGTACGCCACGGAGTTCCCGCCGCAGGTGGGCGTCGACGAGGAGGGGGTCGCCGAGCTGACCTGCGCCGAGTTCCACGCCGTCGAGACCGACGGCGCCGACCTGCTCGTGTTGACCGGCGACCACCAGGCCGGGTCGAACGCGGGTCACTACCGACTCACCTCGACGTTCCTCGACATCGCCGAGGAGTTCGGCGCGACGCGGGCCTTCGCCCTCGGCGGCGTGCCGACGGGCGAACTCGTCGAGGAGTACACGGTGCTGGGCGCGGTCTCCGACGCCGCCCTCCTCGACGACCTGAAGGACGCCGGCGTGGAGTTCCGGGCGGACGAACCCGCTGGCGGCATCGTCGGCGTCTCCGGGCTCGTGTTGGGTCTCGGCGGGCGCCGCGGCTTCGACGCGGCCTGCCTGATGGGCGAGACGAGCGGCTACCTCGTCGACCCCAAGAGCGCCCGCGCCGTGTTGGAGACGCTCGAGGCCGTCCTCGGCCTGTCCGTCGACTACGAGAGCCTCGAGGACCGCGCCGAGGAGATGGAGGAAGTCGTCGGGAAGATCCGCGAGATGCAGGAGGGGCCCGCCGTGCCCGACGACGACCTGCGGTACATCGGCTGACCGCGCACGCGGCCGCCGACCTCGGGGGTCGCCGACCGACGCCGTCTCCCCTCCGACCCGCCGACCGGAACCCCCGCTTCCGGCAGAGCTAAACCGGATCCCCGATCATCGTTCGTGTATGACCGACGTACGCGTCGCCGGGGTCGGGCTCACTCGCTTCGGCAGCCACCCGGAGCGGACCGGCCGCGACCTGTTCGGCGAAGCCGCGTTGCGGGCGTTCGAGGACGCCGACGTCCCGAGATCGGACGTTGAGGAGCTGAACTACGGGAACTTCATGGGAGCGCTCGCGGAACACCAGGGCCACCAGGCGCCGCTCATGGCCGAGGCCGCCGGGGTCCGCTGCCCGGCGACCCGCTACGAGTCGGCCTGCGCCTCCGCCGGCGTGGCGGTCCGAGAGGCGGTCCGAACGGTCGCCGCGGGCGACGCCGACGTCGCCCTCGCGGGCGGGATGGAGCGGATGACGAACCTCCCGACCGACGAGGTGACGGAGGGCCTCGCCATCGCCGCCGACGACCTCTTCGAGGTTCGGGCGGGGGTGACGTTCCCGGGCGCCTACGCGCTCATGGCGAACGCGTACTTCGACGCGTACGGCGGGAGCCGCGAGGACCTCGCGCACGTCGCCTCGAAGAACCACGCCAACGCCGTCCCGAACGAGTACGCGCAGTACCGCAAGGAGGTGTCCGTCGACGAGGCGATGGACGCGCCGCCCGTCGCGGAGCCGCTCCACCTCTACGACGCCTGCCCGATCACCGACGGCGCGAGCGCGCTCGTGATCGTCTCCGAGGAGTACGCGGCAGAACACGACGTCGACGCCCCCGTCGCGGTGACGGGCACCGGTCAGGGGACCGACCGGATGGCGCTCGGCGACCGCGAGCACCTGGCGCGGACGCCGGCCGCCGACGACGCAGCGGCCGCCGCCTACGACGACGCCGGCGTCGAGGCGGCCGACGTCGACCTCGCAGAGGTTCACGACTGTTTCACCATCGCCGAGGTGCTGGCGCTGGAGTCGCTCGGACTGTTCGAACCCGGCGAGGGGATCGCGGCGGCCCGCGAGGGGGTGACGACCGCCGACGGCGACCTCCCGGTGAACCTCTCGGGCGGGCTGAAAGCGAAGGGGCATCCGGTGGGCGCGACCGGCGGCTCACAGATCGCGGAGCTGACCCGACTGCTCCGCGGCGACCATCCGAACAGCGATCACGTCGCCGACGCCGAGGTGGGCGTCGCACACAACGCGGGCGGCACCGTCGCCAGCGCGGTCGTCCACGTCCTGGAGGTGGCGGAATGAGCGACGGAGACGGGGCGGAGGGCGCGGTCCCGGTGGACGCCGACTACGCCGAGTGGCTCGCCGCGCTCGCCGACGGCAGTGGGTTCGCGCTCGTCTGTCCGGACGGCCACGGGTCGCTCCCCCCGCGGCGGGTGTGTCCCGACTGCGGGTCCACCGACCTCTCGACGGAGCCCCTCCGAGAGACCGGGACCGTCGAGACGTACAGCGTCGTCCACGTCCCGTCGCCGCGGTTCGCGGCCGACGCGCCGTACGCGACCGCCGTGGTCGACTTCGGCCCGACGCGACTGACCGGCATCGTCCGCGGCGGCTCCGGAGACGGCGACGCGGACGCACCGCCGGAGGTCGCCATCGGGGACGCGGTCACGGTCGCCGTCGGCGAGCGCGCCACCGACGGCGAGCGACTCGTCGTCTTCCGGCCCGCGACCGAGGAGTGAGGAAGGGAGACCGGAGCGGCCGCGATCGGGGTGGTTCCCGCCACAACGGTTATGTTCCGGTCGTTGATACGTGAGACGTATGACCGACCGCATTCCGGTGCTCCTGGTCGACGACGACCCGGATCTGCTCGCGGTCACCGCCTCGTTCTTGGAACGCGAGACCGACCGGATCACGGTCGAAACCGCCGCTGACCCGACTGCCGGCCTCGAACTACTGGCGGAACGCGACGTCGAGTGCGTCGTCTCCGACTACGACATGCCCGGGCGGAACGGGCTCGACTTCCTCGACGCGGTCCGCGAGCGCGACCCGGACCTCCCCTTCATCCTCTACACCGGGACGGGGAGCGAGGCGGTCGCGAGCGAGGCTATCTCTGCCGGCGTCACGGACTACCTCCGGAAGCGCGGCGGAACGGAGCGGTACGAGCGGCTCGCGAACCGGATCGTCGAGGCCGTCGAGAAGCGCCGGGCCGAGCGAGCGGTCGAGCGGGTCGTCGATCAGTTCCACGCGGTCGCCGAGGGCACGACCGACGCGATCCTGTCGCTCGACGCCGACGGGACGGTCCGCTTCGCGAACCCGGCCGTCGAGTCGGTGTTCGGATACGAGGCGACGGAGTTGGAAGGCGAACCGCTGAGCGCGCTGCTCCCGGAAGGGGCGCCGGTCGATCGCTGGCTGTCGGCAAACGGCGGACCGACCGCCGAGCACGAGGTCCGAAGTCGGGTACGGCGACCCGACGGGAGCGAAGTGCCGGTCTCGGCGTCGCTGGGCGAACTCACGGTCGGGGGCGAGTCCCGAGTCGTCGCCGTGGTACGGGACGAGACGGAGCGCGACAGACACCGGACGTTCGTCGAGCACGCCAGCGACGTGGTCGCGGTGCTGTCGCGCGACTGGCGGTTCCGGTATCTGAGCCCCTCCTGCGAGCGCGTTACCGGCCACACGCCGTCCGAGCTGCTCGGCGAGCGGTCGCTCGATTACATCCACCCGGACGACCGGGAGGCGGTCGAGGCGGCGTTCGGCAGCCTCGACGCCCGCGACGCTCCGACGGCGGAGTACCGCTTCCGGACGGCCGACGGCGAGTACCGCTGGCTCGAGTCCGTCGGGAGCGAGCGAATCGACGCCGACGGGATCGAGGGGTACGTCGTCACCACGCGCGACATCTCCACGCGGAAGGAGCGCCAGCGGACGCTCGGTCGACTCCGGGAGTGGACGCGGGAACTCAACTACACCCGGACCACCGAAGAGGCCGCAGAGCTCGCCGTCGACGCCGTCGACGACCTGATAGACGCCGGCCTGAGCGGGATCCATCTACTGAGCGCGGACGGAGAGAGCCTCCAACCGGCCGCGCTCGGCGACTCCGTGTCGTCGCTGTTCGAATCGTCACCGTCGTACGAACGGGATGCCCCGGCTGGGACCCGGGCGGCGCTGGCGTGGGACGCCTTTCGGGGCGAGGAGTCGTCGGTGATCGACCGGCTCTCCACGTACGGTGACCTCGACGAGGACTCGCCCGCGGAGAGTTTGGTGTTGCGTCCGATCGGCGACCACGGGCTGTTCGTCGTGTCCTCGCCGGACCCCCAGGAGTTCAGCGACACAGACGTGCTCGTGGCCGAGATCCTCTCTAGCCACCTCGAAGCGGCGTTCGACCGGATCGAGCGGGAGAGCCGCGTCGAGCGGCTCCACGGCGCGACTCGAACCCTCGTCGGGGCGGCGTCGCGGGAGGAGATCGCCGAACGGGCGGTCGAGGCCGCCACCGACGTCCTGGGCTTTTCGATCGTCACCGTCCGGATCCACGACGAGGAAGCCGGCGGGCTGGTGCCGATGGCGGTCTCGCCCGAGGCGGTCGAACTGCTGCCGGACCGCGAGACGTACGACCCCGAGGGCGGGAGCCTCAACTGGGCGGCGTTCGAGGCGGGCGAGACCAGGATGTACGATGACATCCGGACGGCCGACGCGCTCGACACCGACACGGCGCTCCGGAGCCTGCTCATCGTCCCGATCGGCGAGTACGGGACGATCGCGATCGGCGAGACGGAAGTTGGGGTGTTCGGCGGCGGCGACGAGTACCTCGCCGGGATCCTCGCGACCGCCGCGGAGACGGCGTTTCAGGCCGAGGCGCGCACCCGTCGGCTGGCCGAACGGACCGCGGATCTGGAGCGGCAGAACGACCGCTTGGAGGAGTTCGCGGGCGTCGTGTCACACGACCTCCGGAACCCCCTCGAAGTCGCCCGGGGTCGGACCGAACTCGCGCGCGAGGAGTGCGACAGCGACCACCTGGACGCGGTCGAGCGCGCGCACGACCGGATGACCGCGCTGATAGACGACCTGCTCACGCTCGCGCGCGAGGGCGAGCCCGTGACCGACGCCGAGCCGGTGGACCTGGGGCAAGTGATCGGTTCCTGTTGGCGGACCGTCGACACGGGCGAGGCGACGCTGCGTGCCGACGCCGAGGAGATGATCCTCGCCGACGAGGGACGACTTAAACAGCTGTTGGAGAACCTGATGCGCAACGCCGTCGAACACGGGGGCGATGACGTGACGATCACGGTCGGGTCGCTGCCGGACGGGTTCTACGTGGCCGACGACGGGCCGGGGATCGACCCGGAGCAGCGCGAGGAGGTGTTCGACGCCGGCTACTCCACCTCGCAGTCGGGGACCGGGTTCGGGCTGCGGATCGTCGAACAGGTGGCCGACGCTCACGGCTGGTCGGTCCGGGCCACCGAAAGCGAGGAAGGCGGTGCGCGCTTCGAGATCACGGGCGTCGAGTCCGCCGCGTGATCGGCGCTACGGGAGGGGCGCGCTCGGTCAGTCGCGCGTGACCAGTTCGACCTCGTGGCCGTCCTGGTCTTTCGTGAACGCGTAGCTGTGGCCACAGGACTCTGGGTCGCGGTAGTCGGGCGCCTCGCGGGTCATCAACGCGTCCCACGCGTCGTCGAGGTCGTCGACGCGCACCGCGACGTGGCCCCAGCCGTCGCCCATGGTGTACTCGCGGCCGTCGTAGTTGTAGGTGAGCTCCAGCTTCATCGCCTCCTCGGCGGCGCCTTCGGGCGCCATGAAGTAGTTCGAGAAGGAGTCCGCCTCCCAGCGACCGGACGGCTGCTCCGCGTACTCGAACTTGCGGGTCCAGTAGCCGAGCGCCTCGTCGGCGTCCTCGGCGCGGATCATCGTGTGGTCGATGCTCCACTTCGCACCGTAGTCGCGCTTGACGATCTCGATCTCGTGACCGTCGGGATCTTTCACGAACGCGTAGCGGTTCCCGCAGGACTCGGGGTCGCGGTAGTCGTCGACGCCCTCGGCCATCAGCTGGTCGTACGACTCCTGAAGCGCGTCTTCGGGGACGCGGACCGCGATGTGGCCCCACGCGTCGCCGACGTCGTAGGTGCGGTCGTCGTGGTTGTACGTGAGTTCGAGGAGCGCGCCGTCCTCGTGTACGTCCTCTGGGCCGAGGAAGACGTTGGTGAACGTGTCGGCCTCCCAGCGGCCCTTCTCCTCGTAGTTCAGGTGCGTCTGATACCAGTCGAGGCTCTCTTCGAGGTCCTCGACGCGGATCATCACGTGATCGAAGGTTCCGTCCATGGGTGTGAGATCGGTCGCTCGGGTCAAAAGCGTACTGAAGCCCGAAGCAGGCACGCGGCGCGGGAGCGGCCGAGCAGATAACAGCCTCATTCGAGTTTTATTAACGCCGTACGGCGTGGATAGATATGGCTTCCGTGCCGATACCGGACGTTCGCCGCCAGACGGCGGCGGACGCCACTATGGCAAACGAACCGACCAGACCGTCCACCCCGGACGGCACAGCGGAGCAGCATCGCTCACAGACAACGCCCCGCGAGGCGAGCGGGATCAGACAGGCGGCCGCGTTCGCCGCGGGCGCGCCCTTCACGGCGGTCGTCGCCGCGCTCGAAGTCGCCATCGCGACGGTGGCGCTCGGCGTCTCGTGGTCGACCGCGCCGGTCGCGGTGGGGCTCGTCGCGTTCGCGGTGTACGCCGCGGACCACGTCGCCGACGCCGGCACCGACGCGGGGTCGATTCCCTCCCGGGCCCGCTTCGCGCTGCGCTACAGCGACCAGTTGATGACCGCCGCGGCGGTGAGCTACGCGCTCGCGGTCGCGCTCGCGGTCACCGCCGGCCCCGCGGCGCTCGGGCTCGTCCTCGTTCCGGGCGCGGTGTGGGTCGGCTACGCCGCCGACTGGTTGCCGGCCGTCGGCGGCCGTGACACGCGGCTCGGCAGAATCACGCTTCCGCGGCTGAAGGAGGTCTTCCTCCTCAACTCCGCTGCGGTCGCGCTCGCCTGGGCGGTCGCCGTCGTCGGTGCCCCGCTCGCGTTCGCCGGGACCGGTATCGAGTCGGCCGGGAGACCCACGGTCGCGCTGCTTTTCGCGTACGTCGCCGTCCGTTCGTTCGTCGACGTCGAGGTGCCGAACGTCAGGGACGTCGCCGCCGACGCCGCACACGGCGTGGCGACGCTGCCGGTCGTGTACGGGGTCGCCCGAACGCGCCGGGCGCTGCTCGGCGTCGACGCGGTCGCCGCCGGGCTGCTGGTGACCGTCGCCGCGGTCGGAACGGTGTCGACCCCGGCGCTGGTAGCGCTCGGTGCCGGCCTCGCCGTCTCGCTGGTCGTCACCGCGGCGTCCCACCGGCTCGACGGCGGGATCCTCGGTGCCGCACCCGACTGTAGCTACCTCGTCGCGGCCGGGGTCCTGTTGGCGCTTGCCGGCTGAGATCGCGTCTTCATCGCGCCGACCGACCGAGAACGGAGGTCGCGGCCGTGGCGGCTCGGAACGCCCGATTTTTGAGTGAGAAAATTAGACCCGATGAGTTATAAACACAATGTGTGTAAAAAACCCTATGGCCGCGCTGAGCACACTTTCTCCCTTTCTGCTCGTCTCGGTGACGGTCGGGTTGGCGGCGGCGATCCTCGCGTGGCGGGAGCGCCCCGAGCCGGGCGCGACCTGGCTCGCGGTGCTGCTCACCGGGCAGGTCTGGTGGGCGACGTTTCTCGTCTTCGAACTGGAGGCCGCCACGCTCCCGGCGAAGGCCCTGTGGTACGACATCCAGTGGGTCGGCGTCGTCGCGATCCCGATCGGGTGGCTGTTCTTCGCGCTGGCGTACACCGGGTACGACCGCTACGTGACCCCCTTCTCTGTGTCGTTGGTCTCCATCCTCCCCGTCGCCACCGTCCTCGTCGCCGCCCTCGGCGACCCCGGGGGCCTGCTCACCGTCGACTACACCGTGCGCGAGACCGCGGTCGGCACGTTCCTCGACGCCACTCCGGGACCGCTGTACTACATCATCGCGGCGTACACGTACCTCCTCGGCGCGGTCGGGTCGGTCCCCCTGCTGCAGCTGATCCGCGACGACGCCCGCTCGTTCCGGGGACAGAGCGCGGCCCTGCTGGTCGGGACCGCAGCGCCGTGGGCCGGTAGCATCGCGTACCTCACCGGCTCGACTCCGATCCCCGGACTCGACCCGACGCCGCTGGTGTTCGCCGTCTCCGGAGTCGCGTAC
The DNA here is from genome assembly GCF_039522565.1 of Halorubrum ejinorense. Taxonomy (GTDB): domain Archaea; phylum Halobacteriota; class Halobacteria; order Halobacteriales; family Haloferacaceae; genus Halorubrum; species Halorubrum ejinorense. Next base: position 405,545 of record NZ_BAAADQ010000002.1, read on the forward strand.
CTCCTCGCGCTCTCGCGGTTCCGGCTGCTGACGCTCGCGCCCGCCCCGCGCCGCCGGGCGCGACAGCTCGTCTTCGAGCAGCTCCACGACCCGGTCTTCGTCGTCGGCACCGAGGGGTTGCTCGTCGATCTGAACGAGAGCGCGGTCGAGACGTTCGGCATCGACCGCCGGGAGGCGATCGGTAGGGACGCCGCGACGGTCGTTCCGAAGTACGACACGGTCCGCGACCCCGACGACGACGGGGACGCGCCGCGTGCGATCCCGATCGTCGGTCGGGACGGGCAGCGCCCGTACGAGGTGACCGTCAGGGACGTGACGGACGACCACGACCGCACGACCGCCCGCGTGATAGCCTACCACGACGTCGGAGCGTACCTCGGCCAACAGCAACGTCTCAACGTGCTCAACCGCGTGTTCCGCCACGACGTGCGGACGGAGACCAACCTCATTCAGGGGTACGCCGAACAGCTGCGGGCGGACCCGGCCGACGAACGCGCCCTCTCCGTCGTCGAGGAGAGCGCGTCGCGCATGCTCGAGCTCAGCGAGCGCACCCGGACCGCCGGCGAGCTGTTCGACCCGACCGAGAAGTCCACGTCGGTCCCCCTCGAGGACGTCATCGACGAGGCGGCCGCGGACGCGCGCTCGCTCGACGCCGACGCGCGGATCGAGGTCGGGTCGGTTCCCACCGTTCGGGTGCCGGTCGTCTTGCGGTCGTCTTGGAGAACCTCTGTTCGAACGCGGTCCGCCACAACGACGCGGAGACGCCGTGGGTGGGGATCGACGCGGCCGTCGCGGACGGGTGGATCGAGGTCACCGTCGCCGACGACGGTCCCGGCATCGAGCCCACCGAGTACGACGTGTTGAAGCGCGGCACGGAGACGCCGCTCCGACACGGGAGCGGGATCGGGCTGTGGATCGTCAAGTGGGGCGTCGACCACCTCGGCGGACGGATCTCGTTCGACGCACGGGACCCCCGAGGCACGACGGTCACGGTGAGCGTTCCGGTCGACCGCGACGGGGCGGGCGGCTCCCAGTGGATCGGCCGTGAGCCGACCGACGGCGACCGGTCGGCCGGCGACAAACCGGGGCACCGGGGGCCGCCCCCGAACGCGGGTCGATAGGCACTTGTCGCCGGCGGGCGACCGCGAGGTATGGACGCCACGGCCACTACGTACCTCCCGTACGCGCTGCTCGCGATGGGCGCGTACGCGCTCGTCTCTCCACTGATGCGCGTCGCCACGACCGGCCCGAACGCGATACCGAGCGACGTCGCGGTCGTCGTGTCGAACACGCTGCTCATCGTGATGGCGGTCGGAGTGATCGCCTACACCGGCCAGGGGTTCACGACGCACCTCGCCTCGCCGAAGTTGGCGCACGTCCTCGCCGCCGGGTTCTTCCTCGGCGTCGGGATCCTCGCGCTGTACCGGTCGCTGTCGCTCGGTCCGGTGAGCGTCGTGACGCCCATCTTCGCGATGTTCCTCGTCTTCTCTTCGGTGATCGGCTTCCTGTTCCTCGGCGAGTCGTTCACCCTTCGCAAGGGGCTCGGGATCGTCTTCGCCGCCGCCTCCGTCTACCTCGTCTCGGGCGCGTAACGGCCCCGAAACCGATTTTCAGGCCGTACGGGCCCCGCCGCCGCGACCGGGAGTCCGCCCGTCGATCCGGCACCCGCTGCCGCGTGACGAAACCCCTTTAGCCGGCAGCGGAAAAGGAGCGCACCCGCAGTGTCCCGCCTGTCGAACCTCCCGAACCCGTTCCGCGCGCTCATCCTCTACATCGGGTTCGCCCTCGCGAAGGTCGGGCTGATCGACCGACACCGCGTGGTTCGGACCACCGACCTCGCGTGGCCGCGGATCGTCACGGGCATCGCTCGGATGTCCAAGAACGCGGTCGACGTGGCGATGGTCGGCGTCGCGGTCGGCACGAGCGCCGTCGCCGGCGTCGGGTTCGCGGGCCCGTACTGGGGGCTCGCGTTCGCGCTCGGCGGCGGCGTCGCCGGCGGCACCATCGCCTTAGTCTCCCAGCGATACAGCGCCGAGGCGTTCGTCGAACTCGGCGACGCCGTCCGGTCGAGCGTCCTCCTCGCGGTCGCGATCACGATCCCCGTCAGCGCGGCGTTCTGGCTGTTCGCCCCCTCGTTCATCGACGTGTTGAGCGGCAACGAACGGGCGATCGCGTTCGGCGCCGACTACCTCCGGATCGTCGGGCTCGGCGTACCGTTCGCCGCGCTCAACCTCGTCGGCAGCCGCGTGCTGGTCGGCTGCGACGACGCCTACACCGCGATGCAGGTGCGGGCGGGCGGCGCGGTCGCGAACATCGTCCTCAGCGCGCTGTTCATCTTCGGGTTCGGCTGGGGCGTCGAGGGCGCCGCGGTCGGCACCGTCCTCTCGAACGTCCTCGCGGTGGGAGGGTTCACGGTCGGACTCGTTCGCGGGAGCGCCCCGCTGATCGGCGAGTTCCCGGTCGCGATCGACCCGGCCGGCTCCTACCTCAACCCCGGAATGTTACGCGACCTCGTCGAGATCGGCGTGCCCGTCGGCGCGCGCAACCTCGTGTGGACCGCCGCCGAGTTCCCCATGCTCGCCATCCTCGACGTGTTCGGCGAGAACACGGTGGCCGCGTTCGTCATCGCCCGCCGCATCTGGGGGATCATGAACACGCCCGGCTGGGGGTTCGGCCTCGCCTCCTCCAGCCTGGTCGGGCAGGAGCTCGGCGTCGAGCGGCCCGACGAGGCCGAGGCGTACGCCCGCGACATCATCCGCCACTCGGTGGCGACGTACGCGGTCTCCGCGGTGCTGATCGCGGTGTTCGCGACCGACATCGTCTCGCTTTTCGCCCAGTCGCCCGACAGCCCGGAGATACCGATCGCCGTCAACCTCGTGTACGCGGCCTGCGCCGCGGTGATATTCCAGGGCGTCTCCGGCGGCGCCGCGGGCCCCCTCGACGCTGCCGGCGACACGAAAATTCCGTTCGCGAGCCAGTTCCTCGGGATGTTCTGCGTGTCGATCCCGCTCGCGTACGTCGGCGCGTACGACGCGACGCCGGCGATCGACCTCCCGCTCGTCGGATTCACCGTCTCGGAGGTCGCGCTCCCCGCGATCGGGCTGTGGGGGCTGTACCTCGCGTTCATGGCCGAGACGACGATCCCCGCCGCGATCAACTACCTGCGGTTCCGCTCCGGGAAATGGAAGGCGATCAGCGAGGCGTACCGCCCGGAGGCGACCGCGGACGACTGAGTCGGGCGAAGAGTCGATCCGCCGTTTCGCGACGCGAGTCGTATGCGGATACCGTACCGGCGAGATAGTATTGTATCAAGAAAACAATTTTCTATGCTAGATGGAACGAGGGACCGAATTTGGACGAGATAGTGTATCCAGTATTGGAGAATGTGGGCAGTATTTATGCGCCAGCGACACCGACGGATCGACGTGAAAGACTGCGAGAAAGGCCGGCTGTTCGGGTCGGCGCTGATACTGTTACAGGGAGTCGTGACGGCGCTGTTCCCACAGGCGAGCGTCCGGCTCACGAAGAAGATGATAGGGAAGAACTTCGACAACGCCTCGGATCTCGAAGCGAAGCCGGCGTACGTCCGGCAGCTGCGCGCGATCGGCGTGGGCATGATCGCCGCGGGCGGGACGGGGCTCCTCCTCGAGGATACGGAGGAGTTGGAGGCCGAACCCTCCGGGCTCGCCGACGCGGCGGGGACCGAAGACGACGAGTGAAGGTATCTCGGGCACGGGCTCCCGGGAGACCGGCCGACGAACGGTTTCGAGTCGGACTCCGCGGGCCCTGACTCGCGTCACTCGTTCGAGAACGACGAGAGAAGTGGGAGGAGTCACTCCGCGCGGCGTTCGACACCGCCCGCCGACCGGCGTTCCGAGACGCTCGGTCGGCTGCCGAGAACGCCCCGCACGCTTTTGTTCGCCCCCTCGGAGGGTACGCTCGTGAACGACGAGCTATTCGAACGCATCCTGATACCGATCGCGGGCCCGGACGACGCCGAGGCCACGGCGCGGGCGGTTCGGCCGCACCTCGACCCGGGTACGACGCTCATCGTGACGCACGTGACGCGGGGCGAGAGCGGCGAGACGACGATCAAGACGGGCCGCGACGAGTTCGCGGGAGCGACCTACGAGACGTTTTTCGACATCCTCCACCGAGACGACCTCCAGTTCGAATGGGTGACGCTCGACGCGCAGGAGGTCGCGACGGCGCTCGTCGACGCCATCGGCATGACCGAGGCGACCCTCGTCGCGTTCACCCCCCGTGACATCGACGCGTGGAAGCGGACGATCACCGGTGACCCCGGAGGCCGCCTCATCCGAGAGGCGGACGTTCCCGTGATGGTGTTCCCGGACCGGCGAGCGTGACGCCCGACCGACGCGCCGGGCCCCCGAGCGGCCGGCCGGCGCGAGAGGACCCCACTGTCGCGGTGACCGCCGCGGTCCCAGGGTGCGGTCAGCGGAGGCGATACCGCGCGTGGCCGGCGCCTCGTCGCCGCTCCGAGGGTGAACCCGCAACCGCTACGATTCGCTCCCGGACGACTCGACGAGCTCCGCGAAGTTGGCGAGCGTTCGGGTGGCGGTGGAGTCCTCGAAGGAGCCGTCGGCCGCATCCCAGCCGTCGTACTCGTCCGCGATTCGGTGGGTGAATTCGGGGTGATACTGGACCGACCAGACCGGCCGGTCGCGGTGTCGAGTGGCGAAGTACTCGTAGTAATCCGCACGCCCGATGACCTCCATCCCGTCGCCGAGTTCCGTCACGACGTCGGAGTGGAGCACTGGCACGCTCGGTTCGACGCCGTCGAACAGCGGCTCGTCGGCGTCGAGTTCGGCGTCGTGGAGCCGGAGGCGGGACGTCCCGCTGTCCGCGACCGCGCCGCCGAGGGCGGCGTTCAGAATCTGATGACCGAAACAGATGCCGAGCGTCGGGACGCCCTCCTCGACGAGCCGGCGCGCGAAGCGCTTCTGGGCCGTGATCCACGGCCGGTCGGGCTCGTCGTGCACGCCGGCCTCGCTTCCGCCGATGACGACGCCGTCCACGGCCTCGAGGCTCGGGTCGCCGTCCTCGTGCGGGTAGCGGTACGCCCGGGCGTCGGGGAGGAAGCGGACTACCTCGTCGGCCATGTACCCGCCGTCGACCGCGTTATCGAGTACCAATATCATCTGGGGTTTATTTAAGATGAGTTGCACTCTTGGTAGCTACATGAGTTTCGATGCCGAGGCGGTCCGTTCGGATTTCCCCGTGCTCGACCGGCGCGTGAACGGGCATCCGCTCACCTACCTCGATAACGCCGCGACCACGCACACTCCCCGCCAAGTGTACGACGTTTTCGAGGAGTTCTACGCGGGGTACAACGCGAACGTCCACCGGGGGATCCACGAGCTCAGCCACGAGGCCTCGCTCGCCTACGAAGAGGCACACGACCGCGTCGCGGACTTCATCGGCGCGGACGGCCGCGAGGAGATCGTCTTCACCAAGAACACCACCGAGAGCATCAACCTCGTCGCGTACGGGCTCAGCCGACACCTCGACGAGGTCGACGAGATCGTCGCGACGGAGATGGACCACCACGCCTCGCTGGTCACCTGGCAGCAGATCGCCAAGCGCACGGGCGCGACCGTCCGCCACGTCCCCGTCACGGCCGACGGCCACCTCGACATGGACGCCGCCCGCGACCTCGTCACCGACGACACCGCGGTCGTCTGCGCGCCGCACGTCTCGAACGTGCTCGGAACGGTCAACCCCGTCGCGGACCTCGCGGCCCTCGCGCACGACCACGACGCGTACGCGGTCGTCGACGGCGCCCAGTCCGCCCCGACGCGGCCCGTCGACGTGGGGGCGATGGACGCGGACTTCTTCGCGTTCAGCGGCCACAAGCTCGCCGGCCCCACCGGCATCGGTGGACTGTACGGGAAACGGGAGGTCCTAGCGGAGCTGGACCCGTTCCTGTTCGGCGGGGAGATGATCCGGAACGTCACGCTCACCGACTCGACGTGGAACGAGCTCCCCTGGAAGTTCGAGGCCGGCACGCCGCCCATCGCGGAGGGCATCGCGCTCGGCGCGGCCGTCGACTATCTCGCGGAGCTGGGGATGGACGCCGTCCGCGACCACGAGAACGAGCTCGCACAGTATCTCCTCCGGGAACTCGCCGAGAGGGAGTTCGTCCGGACGTACGGTCCCGGCGTCGGCGAGGAGCGCACCGGCCTCGTCTCGTTCAACGTCGACGGCGTCCACGGCCACGACCTCTCCAGCCTCCTCAACGACCGCGGCATCGCGATCCGCGCCGGCGACCACTGTACGCAGCCGCTCCACGATCGACTCGACATCCCCGGCTCCGCGCGGGCGTCGTTCTACGTCTACAACACCCGTGCGGACGTCGACCGCCTCCTCGACGTCGTCGACTCCGCGCGCGACAATCTGGACGCGTACCTCGCCTCCGACCGCTACCACGACCTCATCAGCGAACACTACCATCGCCCACGTAACTCGGGCCCGCTCACCGATCCGACGTTCGCGAAGTCCTCCGAAGAGACGACCTGCGGCGACGACGGCGAGTTCCACGTCGCGATCGCCGACGGCCGCATCGAGGAGATCGCCTTCGAAAGCCGGAGCTGTGCGGTCAGCCGCGCCGTCGCCAGCCTCCTCTCGGAGCACCTCGTCGGGATGTCCGTCGGGGAGGTCGCCGACCTCGACGGGTACGTCACCCGTACGCTCGACGCGCAGTACCCCGACCTCCGACGCGAGTGCGTCGAAGGCCCGGAGGACGTCATCCGAGAGGCGGCCCGCGAGTACGTCGAGGGGAACGGCGCGTAGAGCCCTCACCGCGTCGTCCGTCGCCCCTCTCGGACGAGACGGGAGAGTGCCTCGGTGGTGCGGCCGACCCGTCCGGCCCGATCGGCCCGATCGGCCGACCTACCGCTCTCCGGCCCAGTCAGTTCTCGTCGGCGTGCCGGACCTCCACGGCGACCCCGCGCGTCGAGCCCGCCATCTCCGGGCCGGACATCGCCGCGCGGCCGACAGCGAACGCCTTCGGCCCCTCGACGACGACCTCGTCGCCGACTCGGATCCTGTCGTCCGCGTCGACGACGCCGGGCGCGAGGACGGAACCGTGCGGGACGAACGCGTCGATCTCGACGCGTTTCGTCGGCGCGTCGCTCTCGACCCAGCGGCGCGCGCCGTCGAGGGTGAATGAGAGGGTGCCGTACTGCGGAACCATCGTCGCTAACTGCTCGCCAGGTTCCCCCTCGCGGCCCGCGTCGGGGTCGTCGCCCCACACCTGGAGCTTCGGGTAGCGTCCGGTGGTGCGGATATCGGCGCTCGCTCCCGCGTCGCCCCCGAACAGGTCGTCGCCGGCGCCGTCGCCGAGCAGGTAGTCCGCGAGCGCGCGGACGGTGTTGTGCTCGCGCTCCCGCTTGCTGTAGGCCGGCTCGCCCTGGAGCGCGGCGTTCAGCTCGCCGAGCGACTCGTCGGTCGTCGGGTGGTCGACGCAGGTGTACTCGAAGTCGAGGTCGACCGCGGGGTCGCGCTCGACGCGCTCGCAGATCTCGCGGTAGCCGTCCTCGGGGACGTGCGCGATCACGCGGGAGTAGTCGTTGCGTTCGAGGTATCGTCGGAGGACCTCGGCGACGAACTCGATCTCGTCTTCGCTCCAGTCGCCGGTGACCACCGAGTCGTAGTGTTGTGCGGGGTAGGTCGTCTCCAGCTCCTGGGGGACCACGCCGATCGGCGAGGTCATCGAGACGGTGTGGCCGCGCCACTTGACCGCGTCGTGGAACTGGCGGTGGCTCTGGGAGTCGCTGTACGGCTTCGTCGCCGAGCAGGGGACCAAGACGAGCGGCTGGTCGGTGAACCGGTTCCGGTAGCGGCTCGTCACGCGGTCGGCGAACCGCCGGATCTCGACGCGGTCGAGCGTCTCCGCCGAGGCCGCGGTCACCTCGGCGTCGCGCATGAGCGGCGTCCGCTCCTCGAGGTATCCCCACTGGTCGTCGAACTCGCGGAGCGTCGCCGTGAGCCAGCCCTCGTGACGCGCCTGTCCCTCGACGTAGTCGCGCAGGCGGCCGCTTCGGATCCGTTCGCGGACCCGACGGAGTTCGGCGCGGAGCGCGTTCACGTTGTGCTCGGCGCAGTCGGCGCGCGTGAACTCGCCGCGGGGTTTCGCGCAGGCCGGGCAGGCGCACGGCAGCTCCGTGAGGTCTTCGAGGAAGTGGGCCGCGTCGGCGGTGAGGTATCGCCCCTGCGTCCCCTTCGTCCGCGCGAGCGTCGCGTCGACGAGGTCGACGCCGGCGTACGCGAGCACGGCGACGTTCCGCGGCGTCGCGACCCCGGAGAGCCCGAGGGCCGCGTCCGGCGGTAGCGCCGCCTTCGCCCGAACGATCGCGTCGCGGAACGCCTCGCCGTGGCCGACGAACCCCTGCGCGTCGGACAGGAGGTAGGCGTCCGCACCGAGGTCGGCGGCGCCGCGGCTGTCGACGACCGCCGCCGAGGGGAACTCGACGTCGGGGTGGTCGACCGCGAACGACTCGCGCACCTCGTCGCGGGTGCCGGCGGGGAACGACCGGTGCGGCAACACCGTCAGCGCGGCCTCGTCGCCCTCGGGCACCCCCTGCTCGGCGGCCCAGAGGCTGCCGGGGTCGTCGAGGAACGGGTCCGCGAGCGCCGGCGTCGACACGGACTCGGCGAGGCGGAGTTCGCCGAGGCGAGCGGCGCCGTCGCGCTCGTGGACCTCGAAGTAGTCGGTCATACCTCCACTCGCGCGGGGACGGTCAATTCTCTTGTGTTCCGCGGTCGCCGAGCGGGACCCGCCGGCCCGCCTCGACGCGCCCGCCGCAACTGTTAGGCGGCGAGCGACCGTTGCGATCACATGGAACCGACCGGCCCGTGGGACCGCGACCGCGTCGACGACTACCTCTCCGCGGCGCGCGTCCCGGTCCGTCTCGGCTGCCGGACGCCGAGCGACCGCCCGTGGATCGTCTCGCTGTGGTTCGCGTGGGACCCCGACCCCGGTGACGACCCCGACGGTCCGAGCGACGCGATCCGCTGTGCGACCAGCGCGGACGCGGACCTCGTCGAGTTCGTCGGCCACGACGACGAGGTCTCCTTCGACGTGTCGACGAACGACCCGCCGTACATGGGAGTCCGCGGCCGCGGCCGCGCGACGGTCCTCCCCGACGACGACAAAGACCTGCTCCGGTCGCTGCTGGAGAAGTACCTCGGCGGCGTCGACAACCCGACCGGCGAGCGACTCCTACGCCCCGAACGCGAGGAGGTCGAGATCCGGATCCGGCCCGAGCGGCTCCACACGTGGGACTACTCGGGCCGGATGGGCTCGGCCGACGAGTGAGGCGAGGGCCGCGCGACCCCCGTCGCTGTCCGCGGGGCGATCGTTTAAGCGGTCGCCGAGCCACCGACCGGTATGAGCGTTCTCGACGCAGACGAGTACCGGACGTTCCGCCGCGACCTCCACCGCCACCCCGAGCCCGCGTGGCGCGAGTTCTACACCACCGCCCGCATCGTCGAGGCCCTTCGGGACCGCGACCTGACGGCGCTCCACGTCGGGCCCGACGCGCTGGCGACCGACGAGCGCCTGAACGTCCCCGACGACGACGAGCTCGCGGAGTGGGAGACGCGGGCCCGCGAGGCGGGCGCCGACCCGGAGATCCTCGACCGGCTCTCCGGCGGCTACACCGGCTGCGTCGCGGTCGCCGAGCGCGGCGAGGGGCCGGTCGTGGGACTCCGCGTCGACATCGACGCCCTCCCGATCACCGAGTCGGAGTCGGACGAGCACGTCCCGGCCGCCGAGGGGTTCCGCTCCGAGAACGAGGGGTTCATGCACGCCTGCGGCCACGACGCTCACGCGACCATCGGGCTCGCCACGCTCGACGCCGTCCTCGACTCCGACTTCTCGGGCACCCTCAAGGTGTTCTTCCAGCCGGGCGAAGAGCAGGTCGCGGGCGGGAAACCGATGGCCGAGTCGGGCCACCTCGACGACGTCGACTACCTCTACGCGGTCCACGTCGGGTTAGATCACCCCTCCGGCGAGGTCGTCTGCGGGGTCGAGGGGTTCCTCGCGGTGCGACACTTCCTCGCGGAGTTCACCGGCGCGCCGGCCCACGCCGGCGCCCGCCCGGAGGCCGGACGCAACGCGGTTCAGGCGATGGCGGCGGCGGTCCAGAACCTCTACTCCATCCCGCGCCACGCCGACGGCCCAACGCGGGTGAACGCCGGGCTCGTCGGCGGCGGCACGGCGACGAACATCATCCCCGAGGAGTCACACATCGAGGGCGAACTGCGCGGCGGTTCGACCGAGCTGGCCGAGTACATGTCCGACCACGCCGACCGCATCCTCGACTCGGCCGCCGAGATGCACGACTGCGAGGTCGACGTGTCGACGCTGGGCGAGGCGCCGAGCGCGACGAGCGACGACGCCCTCGCCGGGCACGTCCGAGAGTCCGCGGGCGACGTCGCGGGCGTCACGAACATCGTCGACAGCGACGAGCTGGGCGGCTCCGAGGACGCCACGTTCCTGATGAACCGCGTCCAAGAGCAGGGCGGGCTGGCCTGTTACGTCGGCGTCGGGACCGACCACCCCGGCGGCCACCACACGAGCACGTTCGACACGGTCGAAGACGACATCTCGGTCGGCGTCGACGTGCTCGCGGGCGCCATCCGGCGCGTGGCCGAGACGCGGCCGTAGCCGGTCGAGGTCGGCGTCGGCGGGCGCGGTCAGAAAGTCAAGTGCGAGCTCGACGACGGCCCCTCGTCGTCGCCGTCGTCGTCCGGCAGCCCCTCGTAGAGGTACGCGAGGTCGTCGTCGGTGAGGAACACCGCCCCGTCGCGCACGTCGACGTCGATCGAGCGGAGCGTCGTCCCCGCGGCCTCGCCGTCGTCACAGGAGCCCTCGCAGGCGTCGAACGCCGAGCCGTGCTTCGGGCAGACGACGGAGCCGCCCCGCGTGACCGCACCGATTTCCTCGCGGTAGAGCCGCTGGTCCTCGTGAGTACAGCGGTTGATCCACGCGCGGACCGGTTGCCCTTCGCCGTCTGAATCCTCGGGGTCCACTCCGCCGTCCGGCTCGTCGGCGCACGGCACGAGGAACACCTCGCGGTCCGCGTCGCCCTCGCGGGCGGTGAACGCCCACGATCCCCGCTCGCGAACGGTCTCGACCGTCGTGAGTCGGTAGTCGCTCATTGGGTGAGTCGCGGTCGATCGGCCGGCGTCTCAGTACTTCGCGTCGGCGCCGGTCGTCTCGTACACCCGGTCCATGATGGCGTCGCGCTCGCTGGTCCAGTTGGCCATCGCGGCGGGGCTCGTCGGGTACTCCTCGTAGTGGGCGAGCAGCTCGTCGGCCAGCGACTTCGTCTGGTAGAAGTTCCGGATCGTTCCCCAGTAGCCGAAGCTCTTGATCGCGGCCTTCACCTTCAGCCCGAAGGACATCGAGGTCGAGCCCTCGTAGAGCGCCTCCGCGAGCTTCTCACCGGGCAGCGACGCGAGCAGGCCCATCAGGTCGTCGACGTCGACCGCGGTCGAGAGGACGTTGTACACGTCGAGGCCGGCGTAGCGACCGCCGAAGTGGTCCATTACTCTGGTGTTGTAGCGCCAGAGGTTCTCCTCGGTCACGTCGCCGTCGGAGATGGCCTTCACCGCCTGTTCGCCGGCGTACTTGCCCGCGTACGCCGCGCCGGCGATGCCGCCGCCGGTCGTGGGGTTGACGTGGCCCGCGGCGTCGCCGACCGCCATGTAGCCCGGCGCGACCGCCGAGTCGTAGGGGCGTCGGGTGGGCAGCGCGGCGCCGAGTTTGTCCTTGACCTCCGCGCCCTCGAACTCGGGGCGGTTCCGGAGGTCGCGTTTCAGCGCCTCGACCAGCTGCATCGGCTCCTCGTTCATCTGGAAGCCGAGCCCGGCGTTGATCTCGGTCGAGGTCCGCGGGAAGTACCAGAGGTAACCCGCCGCGCGGTCGGTCGCTTTGAACACCAAGGCGTCGTCCCACTCGACCGGCTCGGGCACCTCGACGATCTCGCGGTACGCCGAGCAGAACTGCGAGTAGCGCACGTTCGTGTCGAAGGTCGCGTCCTCGAAGTCGGCCTTGTCCTGGAGCAGCGAGAGCGAGCCCAGGCCGTCGATCACGAGGTCGGACGCGTAGGTGACCGGGTCGCCTTTGCGCTTGGCTCGCAGCCCGGTGACGCGACCCGTGCCGTCTTGGATCACGTCGCTGATCACCGTGTCGTAGTGGAAGTCGACGCCCGCGTCCTCGGCGCCGGCGATGACCTGTCGACCGTACTCCCAGCGGTCGATGACGGCGAGCTCGCCGGGGACGGGGATCTCCAAGATCGTGTCCTCCTGCGGGATCTCGAAGCGGCCGTGGTCGACGCCCGTGTTCGTGAACGCGGGTTCGAGTCGGTCCTTCGGGATCGCCTCGGGGAAGGCGTCGGCGCCCTTCAGTGCGTCGCCGCAGGCGATGTGGCCGGCCTCCTGTTCGTCCTTCCGCTCGACGATGACGACATCGAGCCCCTCGTTCGCGATCGTCGCTGCGGCGTAGCAGCCGGCGGTGCCGGCGCCCGCCACGACCACGTCGTACTCGTCGATATCCATTACCGAAGCGTGTCGTGCGTCCGGCAAAACTCTTTGCTCCCGTTTCGGTCGGGAGTGAGGGGACGGATTTCCGGGCTCACCCCGAGGTCGCCGGGCTCCGTGCGGAAACCTAACTGTTCAGGCTCGCTTATTAACAACGTCCAGACCGGCTTCATGTCTATGGGTCAACTGGAGCAGGTCGACGCAGATCGGCTTCGGGCGTGGCTCCCGGAGGTCCGGTCGGCCGAGACGACCGCGGCGCTGATGATCGCCGTGGCGTACGACAGGGGGATCGGCACGGCGGAGCTCGCCTCGTGGTACGGCCGGTCCGAGGAGTGGATCGTGGAGACGATCGAGGCGCTCGACTCGCCCGGGTTCGCCTCGACGGTCGCCCGGCTCGAAGGGGTCGACATCGAGGCGGTCGCCGACGAGTCGAACCTCGCGCCCGCGACCGTCCGCGGCTGGTTCGACGCGCTCGACGGCGAGCCGGTCGCCGAGGCGGCCGACGTGGTCCGGCGGTACGCCGAGGGGTCGGTCGAGCCGGTTCGCACCGGGTCGCCGTCGACCGTCTACCACCTCGACCGCGGCGCGCTGACCGAACGCGGCTGGTCGATCGACGACGAGGACCTCTTCGAGAAGGCGTCGGAGGCGGACCTCGACCTGCCGGAGTACGGGCGCTTCCTCGTCGAGCCCGGCGAGTCGATCCTCGAGGCCGCGGAGCGCGGCGGTCGGTCGTGGCCGTACGCCTGCCGCGGCGGCGCCTGCTCGAACTGCGCCGTGACCGTCGTCGAAGGCGACGTGGCGATGCCGGGACAGTCAGTGCTCTCGGACGAGCAGATCCGAGAGGCGAACGCCCGGCTCTCCTGCGTCGGCGTGCCGATCACCGACGAGGTCAAGTTGGTGACCGGCGTCGGCGACACGGACGCCTTCGCCGACCTCCGGCTGCCGTCGCCGGCGGACGACGCCGGCGCGTCCGACTGACCGCGAGAATAGTCCGACACCCGGCCGCGACGGCCGCGCCGCCGTCGGCTCACTCCTCGGTGTCGTAGTGCTCGCCGGCCGCCTCCGGGAGCTGCGTCCGACCGACCAGCGCGAGCACGATGATGACCACCACGAACGGGGTGATCCGGATCAGCTGGCGGGGGACGCCGATCCCCTGTAGCTGGAGGACGGTCTGTACCGCGTCCAGGCCCGCGAACAGCATCGTCGAGAGGAACGCCCCGATCGGGTTGTAGTTACCGAACAGGTACGCCACGATGGCGATGAACCCCTTCCCGTTGACCATCGTCGGCCCGTTCCCCGTGAACTGCCCGAGGTCGAGCGACAGCGCCGCGCCGCCCATCCCCGCGAGCACGCCGGAGATGATAACCGCCGCGTACCGGACGCGGGTGACGCTCACGCCGGCGGTGTCGAGCGCCTTCGGATTCTCTCCGCTTGCGCGGATCCACCGACCGAACGCCGTCCGCTCGAAGACGTACCACGAGGCGAAGACGGCGAGGAACAGCAGGTACACCGACGGCGACGCCGAGAACAGCGCCCCGAAGAACGGCAGGTCGGCGAGCACCGGCACGGTGATCGACCCCATGGTCGCGACGATCGGCGTGTTCGGGCTGCTGTAGATCACCTGCGAGGCGAACGGCGCGAGCCCGAGCGCGATGAGCCAGACCGCGAGCCCGGCGATGATCTGGTCCGCGCGGAACTTGATCGTCACCACGGCGAAAAGCGCCGCGAGCAGCGTGCTCGCGATCACGCCGCTGACGAAGCCGATCCAGACGCCGCCGGTGACCTCGGTGACGTAGACGGCGCCGAACGCCGAGATGATCAGGAGCCCCTCCAGCCCGATGTTGATCACGCCCGACTTCTCCGCGAAGATGCCGCCGAGCGCGGCGAACGCGATCGGCACGGAGAGCCGCAGCGCCGCGGCCAGCGTGTTCTCGCTCGTGAGGACGGCGGCGAGCGTCCCAGCGAGCGAGTCCGGGAACAGCAGGCCCGCGACGAGCAGCGCGACGACGGCTCCGATCGTCGTTCCGGCGAACAGCGCGCGCGTCGAGTACCGGTCGAGGAGACCGTCCTCGTCAACGGCCGCGCCCTCGGCGTCGACGTTACTCATCGGACTCACCCCCCTCCTCGACGACGGTGCCGCCGTCGGTCGCGACCGCCTCCGGTTTCGACCCCACGCCCGGGAGCCCCTTGGCCAGCAGCCGGAAGAACTCCGGCATCGCCACGAAGAGGATGATGAGCCCGCGGAGGACGCCCACGAGCTGCGGCGGCACGTCGGTCGCGAACTGGACCACCGTGGTCCCGCTTTTCAACACGCCGAAAAGCAGCGCGGCGACGCCGACCCCGAGGGGATTGTTGCCGGCGAGGATCGAGACCGTGATCCCGTCGAAGCCGTAGGCCGGAATCCCCGTCTGGAACGTCCCGAGGATCATCATCACGTACATCGCGCCCGCGACGCCGCCGAGCGCGCCCGAGAGCGTCAGGCTCGCGACGATGGTGCGTTTGGAGTCGACGCCCCCGTACTCGGCCGCCTCGGGCTGGACACCGCTCGTGCGGACGTCGTACCCGAAGGCCGTGTGTTCGAGGACGTAGTACAGCGCGCCGACGGCGAGGAGCCCGAACAGGAGCGCGACGAGCGAGAAGTCCTGGCGAGCGCCGAACAGCACGGCGGGGAACTGCGCGAACTCCGGCAGCGGGACGGTCTGGTTCGCGGCGCTGTTGGGGTCTTTGAAGATCCCGCTGACCAGGTACAGCGCCACGCCGGTCGCGATGAAGTTGAGCATGATCGTCGTGATCACCTCGTTGGCGTCGGCGTACGCCTTCAGCAGACCCGGAATCGACCCGTAGAGGCCGCCGCCCACGCCACCGACGAGGAGCCCGAACGGGATCAACACGACGGTGCCGACGACGCCGGAGACGAACGCCGACGCCCAGAGGACGCCGAGGGCGGTCGCCAGCGCGCCGACGACCATCTGCCCTTGGGTCCCGATGTTGAATATCCCGGCGCGGAACGCCAGCGCGACCGAGAGCCCGGTGAAGATCAGGAGCGTGGTCTCCCTGAGCGTCACAGAGAACTGCCCCTCCGGCGACCAGCCCCCGCTGAACGGGTCGCCGAGCGCCCCGAGGAACAGCCGATCGAAGACGACGACGGGGTCGTAACAGAACCCGGTGCCGAAGTAGTACACCGCCTCGCCGGCGGTACAGCTCGTCATCCGGCCGGCCACCAGCACCAGCACCGCACCGATGAGGACGGAGAGGACGAGCGCCGCCGAGCTGATCAGGATGCGTTCGGTCGCCGACGCCTCGACGAGCCGTTCGAGCGCGCCGCGCGCGCGGTCGGCGGCGCTCACGCGCGCTCACCGTCCGCGGCGTCGGTGTCGGCCGCTGCGTTCGGCTCCGCCTCGCTCGTCGTCGCCTCCGGGTCACCGCCCCCGCCGTCGTCGCCCGGACGCTCCCCGGCCATCAGCAGGCCGAGCTCCTCTTCCGTCGTCTCGTCGGGGTCGACCACGTCGATGAACTCCCCCTCGTAGACGACCGCCAGCCGGTCGGAGAGCCCTTGAACCTCTTCGAGCTTCGAGGAAACGAGGACGATCGCAACGCCCTGTTCCCGGAGTTCGAGCAGTCGCTCGTGGATGAACTCGATCGAGCCGACGTCGACGCCCCGCGTCGGATGCGAGGCGACCACCAGCTCGGGGTCGCGCTCGAACTCCCGGCCGACGATGAACTTCTGTTGGTTGCCGCCCGACAGCGAGTGCGCCTCGGCGTCCGCGTCCGGCGGTCGCACGTCGTACTCGTCGATTATGGCGTCGGCGTGGTCCCGCGTGTCGTCCCAGTTTATCCGGCCGTTCGGCGCGAGCTCGCGTCCGTGTTGACTGCCCAACAGCCCGTTCTCGACTAAGTCGAACTCCATCACGAGCCCGCGCTCCTGACGGTCCTCTGGGATGTACGCCATTCCGGAGTCGATCCGGTGGCGTCGGGAGGCCGTCGTGACGTCCTCGCCGAGGAAGCGGATCTCGCCCGCGTCGGCGTCCTGAAGCCCGGTGACGGCCTCGACGAGTTCGGACTGGCCGTTGCCGTCCACGCCCGCGATCCCGAACACCTCGCCGGCCCGGACGTCGAAGGAGACGCCGTCGACGGCGCGGACGCCGCGGTCGTCCTCGACGACGATGTCCGAGACCGACGCGACGACATCGCCCGTCTCCGCGGCGCCGTGATCGACGTCTAAGAGGACCTCGCGGCCGACCATCAGCTCCGCGAGCTCCTCCTGGCTGGTCGCGTTCGCGTCGACGGCGCCGACCTTCTTCCCGTCGCGGAGGACGGTGATCTCGTCGGCCGCGCGCATCGCCTCGCCGAGCTTGTGCGTGATGAAGATGATCGTCTTCCCCTGCGCCGTGAGTTCGTCGAGCACGTCGAACAGCTCCTCGACCTCTTGGGGCGTCAGGACGGCGGTCGGCTCGTCGAGGATGAGCGTGTCGGCGCCGCGGTACAGCGCCTTCAGAATCTCGACGCGCTGTTGCTCGCCGACGGAGACGTCCTCGATACGCGCGTCCGGGTCCACGTCGAACCCGTAGCGGTCGGCGAGATCGACGACGGCCTCGCGGGCGCCGGCTCGGTCAACCGCGAGTCCGCCCCACTTCCGCGGCTCGTTGCCGAGCGTGATGTTCTCGGTGACGGTCATCGGGTCCACGAGCATGAAGTGCTGGTGGATCATCCCGATTCCGGCGTCGATCGCGTCCCGCGGCGAGCGGAACGCCTGCGGTTCGCCGTCGAGCCGGACCGTCCCCGACGTCGGTTCGTAGAGGCCGTAGAGAACGTTCATCAGCGTCGTCTTGCCGGCCCCGTTCTCGCCTAAGAGTGCGTGAACGGTGCCGCGCTCGACTTCGAGGTCGACGTCGTCGTTCGCCACGACCCCGGGGAACCGCTTCGTGATCCCGTCGAGGTGGACGGCTGAGGCCATTGGTCTGATTATCTCTGGTTCGAGGGGGGCTGAATATGTTTGGATACGTCCGCGGAAGCCACCGGACGACTGCCCGTTACCGCGGAACGCGAGAAGGGGTCGCGTCGGTTCGGTGACCGTTACGGCTCCGAGGGAACGTCGATGTCGCCGGCGATGATGTCGTCGCGGGCGGTCGCGACCTGATCGCGGATCTCCTGGGGGATCTCCGAGCCGAGCTGGTCGCCGTAGACGAGCTCGACGCCGTCGCTTTCGAGGCCGAGCGCGACGTTCGAGCCGCCGGGGAACTCGTCGTTGACCGTCGCCTCGATCGAATTGAACACGGCGGTGTCGACCCGCTTGACCATGCTCCCGAGGATGACGTCGGAGTACTCGGGGCGCGTGACGGACTGGTCGCGGTCGACGCCGATCGCGAACCGCTCCTGCTCTTGGGCGGCCTGGAAGACGCCCGTGCCGGTGTTACCCGCGGCGTGGTAGACGATGTCGGCCCCGCTGTTGTACATCGCGTTCGCCGCCTCGCGGCCCGCCGCCGGGTCGTTGAAGCTCCCGGTGTAGTTGACGCTGACGTCCACGTCGTCGCTGCCCGCGGAGGCGCCCGCCTCGAAGCCGGCCTGGAACTTCTGGATCAGGTCGGACTCGACGCCGCCGACGAACCCGAGGTTCGTCGAGTCGCCCGCGGTCGAGCCCGCGCCGGCGGAGAACGAGCGCGTCGTGAGCAGGCTCGCCATCAGCCCGGCGAGGTACGACCCCTCGTGCTCTTGGAAGACGTAGCTCGCGACGTTGTCGGCGTCGACCGCCGAGTCGACGATCATGAAGTCCTGGTCGGGGTACGACGAGGCCGACTCCGCGAGGGAGTCCGCCTGGAGGAAGCCGATACAGCAGACCAGGTCGTAGTCCGGGTCGTCCGATCCCGCGAACTGCTGCTGGAACGTGCTGAACTGCGCCACCTCGTCGGGCTGGGACTCGCGGAACGCGATCCCCAGTTCCTCTTCGGCTTGAATGGCGCCCTGCTGGGCCTGGTCGTTGAACGACCCGTCGCCGAGGCCGCCGGTCGCGTAGACCATGCCGATGTTCGCCGCCGGGCCGTCCCCACCGTCGGAGCCGTCGGACCCGTCGTCGCCGTCCCCACCGTCGTCGCCGTCCATTCCGTCTGACCCGTCAGAGCCGTCGGAGCCGTCCTCACCGTCGCTCGGGCCGCCGCTACACCCGGCGAGGCCGATGAGGCCCGCTGCGCTTGCCGCCTTGATGAACCGCCGCCGCTCGAAGTCGGATGCCATCTCGTACGTAACCCCGTCGGAACGCGGCATAAATTCACCGTTCCCTCCGCGGCGCGGGAGCACGTTCGTGAGGAGAGCACGCCGAATTCGACCCGAATGAGCGACCGTTCACCGCATTTCGATCCACGAATCCGAATTCCCCACGGTTGTGAACGATTAACCCCGCGGCGTCGGCTCGGCGGGAGGCCCGACCCGGAAGGCGGGCTACGACGCCGCGACGGCGTCCTCGACCACGGCTTCGACGTCCGCGACGAGGTCGTCGACGTCGTCGCTCTCGGCGTACACCCGAACGTACGGCTCCGTGCCGGACGGTCGCACCAGCGTCCACGAGGCGTCGGCGAACTCCAGCCGGACGCCGTGGTCGGTGTCGACCGCGGCGTCGGGGAACGCCGCCGGCAGCGCCGTCTCCAGTCGGTCCATCACCGACTCCTTCGCCTCGTCGGGACACGAGACGCTCGCCTTGCGATACGGGCGTTCGGTGACGGGTTCTCGGAGCGCGCCGAGTCCGTCAGCGGCGACGAGGCGGGCGATCACCGCCGCGGAAGTCACCCCGTCGATCCACCCGCCGAAGCCGACGTGGATGTGCTTCCACGGTTCGGCCGCGAAGACGACGCGGGTACCGGCGTCGTTCCCGGCGGCCGCGGCCGCCTCCCGGACCGTCGCGATTCCCTCGTGAAGCGCGCCGAGGCGCACTCGTTCGACGCGCCCCCCGGCTTCGCGGACGCGCTCGTCGATCCGCCCGGAGGCGTTGGGCGTCGTGACGACGACCGGGTCGGCCGCATCGCTCGCGCGGGTGTAGCGCTCCGCGAGGACGGCGAGGACCGTGTCCTCGTGGACGACTTCGCCGTCGGCGTCGACGATCACGATCCGGTCGGCGTCGCCGTCGTGGCCGATGCCGAAGGCGAACCCCTCGGCCTCGCCGTCGCCCTCATCGGTCGGGCGTCCCGGGTCCGAGACCCCCTCGTTGGCGTCGGCGACGAACGCGCGCAGGTCCGCGAGCGTCTCCGGGGTCGGCTTGCTTCCGCGGCCGGGGAAGTGGCCGTCGACGTTCCCGTTGAGCGTGACGACGTCGGCGCCCAGTTCGCGGAGGACGGTCGGCGTCGCCGGGGCGCTCATCCCGTTGCCGCAGTCGACCGCGACCCTGAGCCCGTCGAGGTCGGCGCCGAACCCCGCGGCGTACTCGCGCACGTCGTCGAGGTAGTCGCCGAGGGGATCGGTCCGGACCGCCTCCGTCCACTCGTCCCACGGGGCGACCGGCTCCTCGTCGGCGACCCCGGCCTCGACGGCGCGCTCCAGTTCGCGGTCGAACTCGGAGCCGTCGCGGAACAGTTTGATCCCGTTGTCCGTCGGCGGGTTGTGCGAGGCGGTGAGCATCACGCCGTACCGCCCGCGAGAGGCGTGCGCGAGCGCCGGCGTCGGGAGTTGACCGGCGCGGCGGACGGTAACGCCCCCGGCTGCCAGACCGGCCTCCATCGCGGCCGCGAGCGCGGGCCCCGTCACTCGCCCGTCGCGGGCGAGAACGACGGTCGACTCGGCGTCCGTCTCGTCGGCTCGCGAGCGGATCTCGGCGCTCACGGCTCGCCCCACTGCGAGCGCGAGCGCCGGCGTGACGCGGTCCTCGACGCCGCCGCGGATACCGGCGGTTCCGAACAGGTCCATGTCGGCCACCTCGGCGCCCGGGAGTTAGTAGGCGTCGGTTGCGCGCGGGCCGGTCGGTCGAGGACCGGTCGCTCGCGGGCCGGACGGTCACGCCGCGGTTCGGTCGCTCGCGGGCGGGCCGTTTAACAGGACGGCGGGCGCACGACCCACCGATGACCGACCGCGTTCGTGCGCACGTGTTCGTCTCGGGTCGCGTTCAGGGCGTCTACTACCGGGCGACCACCCGCGACACCGCCCGGGAGGCGGGGGTCGACGGGTGGGTACGGAACCTCGACGACGGCCGCGTCGAGGCCGTCTTCGAGGGACCGGAGGGAGACGTTCGCGACATGGTCGCGTGGTGCGAGACGGGGAGCAAGGCGGCGGACGTCGACGACGTCGACGCGGAGTACGTCGAGCCGGAGGGCGAGGACGGGTTCGAAGTCAGGTGGTGAGGAGCGACCGCCGGGCCGGGGTCGACGGAGGCGGTGAGAGGTGACCGCCGGGCCGGGGTCGACGGAGGTGGCGTCCGGCGTCAGTCGTCGCCGACCGTCGCGGCGTCGCCGGAGCTGTCTCGCACGCCCAGTTCCTCTAACGCGCGCAACACCACTATCGCCTCGACGACGTCGCGCTCCTCGGTGTAGGCGTCGTCGACCGCGTCGAGCGTCGCCTCGGCCTCGCGCGTCAGTCGCGCCTCCAACTCGGTCTGGTCCGTCTCGGCCTTCGTCGCCGACAGCAGGGCCTCGTGGTCCTCGCGGAGGTCCAGGGAGACGTGCGCCGCGTTACACCGCGAGAGCGGATGCGCGTCCATCTCGATGGCGAGGTCGCTTACGAGGTCCCAGTCGTCGGCGCAAAAGCGGAGCGTGACCGTCCCGACCACGTCGCGCCACGCGATCGGTCCTCCGTTCTCCATGAGCCGGAGCGCCCGCGGCGGCACCGCTATCCGGGTGTGGGTGTCGTCCCGGCCGCACAGGCAACAGGGGGTGTTCTTCAGTCCGGCGTACACGTCCATTCATACGGGTCGGAAAGGGGTGTGCGTTTCGGCGCGGAGAAGCCCACGGGCGAGACCCCACCGTCGGCAATACCTTATATAACTAAACTGACGGTCGGAAAGCGTAACCATAATCACCGTACATTAACCCATCTGTGGCTGTTAGCAACCTATATTTCCACAATTCTTATATTGTTAGATGGCAGTTATGTCATGTGAGTAAAGTAATTTGGGCACTCGCTGTAGCGTACGTTCTCGCCGGATTCGGGATGTTCTACAGTTTCGCGATAGATTCCGCCGAGCTATTCTCAGCCCTAACCGCCGTCATCTTCCTTCTGATGGCTCCCTTAGCGTATCTTGTTTATAAGCGGCAGGTGGTGAACGGGTAATCGTCACGGATCGGTCGGTACGTGTCTCCCAGCGATCCACTGATTCGGACGAGGTCTGGTGCGGTGGCGCGTGCCTGCGAGGCCGCCTCGCGGCCGAGTAGCACGCGCGAGGGAGTCAGTCGCCGGAGCGAAGCGGAGGCGACTGACGAGGCTGGGGAGGTGAGAGGTGCGATGCTGTGCGGGGCGGGACTCAAAGGGGCAGCCGCGAGGGCGGCGCAGGCGACGGAAGCACCGCAGGGAGCGAGTGAAACGAGCGACCGAGGAGCGCAACGAGCGTGCGCCGCCCTCGCGGCTGGGGCTTTGGAGGTGTTAGCCGTCAATTCGCCAGTACCGATTTATAAACAAACAGCCACGAGGCAGAGTGTCACTTATAAATGACCAACAGTATATTTAACCAGATCTTACGCTTCACATTCGGCCAGCCACTCGTTGGCCCAGTCGTCGATCTCCTCGAAGACGGGCGCGAGCGACTCGCCTTTGTCAGTTAAACTGTAGTACGTCGCCACCGGCGAGTCCTCTTCCAGCCTCCGGTCGACGAAGCCGGTCTCCTGGAGGTCGTCGAGCACGCGCGAGAGGGTGCGGGCGTTGGCGTCGGTCTCGCGTTTGAGCTCGTTGAACCGCACCTCGCCGCTGAGCAGTTCGTGGAGGACGACGAGCCGCCACTTCGAGCCGATCTGCTCGAGCGAGTCGATCACCGGACAGGGCGTCTCCGGCGCGGTCGCCGCCTCCGCTCCCGTCGCCGACTCGCTCCCGTCGGTCTCCGATCCGGTCGCGGCCGGTTCTGCCTCTCCTGCCGTCGTTTCCGCCGATTCCGTCCCGGCGAGATCCTGCGATGACATCGGTGTTACCTACTAACCGTATTGTCCGGGAAGCGATAAATAGGTTACGTCCGTATAGCAGGTTACACGATGTTAGCTGAATTCACGACGCTACCGCTCCAGTTCGACACCGCCCTCGCCGGCGAGCTGTTCCTGCTCGGCCGGATCCTGTTCGGCGCGACGCTCGCGTTCATGGGGCTCAACCACTTCATGGACCTCGAAACGATGGCCGGCTACGCCGAGTTCAAGGGACTCCCGGCGCCGGCGTTCTCGGTGATCGCGTCCGGCGCGGTCCTCGTTCTCGGCGGTCTCGGGGTCGCGGCGGGCGCGTTCCCCGTCGTCGCGGCCGGCGGTCTCGCCGTCTTCCTCCTCGCCTCCGCCGTGACGATGCACGACTTCTGGTCGGTCGACGACCCCGAGGAGAGACAGAACGAGATGACGAGCTTCCTGAAGAACGTCTACGGCGCCGGCGCGGCGCTGGCGCTGCTCGCCGTCGGCGGCACCGCGTGGCCGTACGCGGTCGGCGTCGGGCTGTTCTGAGGCGCGCTTGGGCCCCGCTCTCGTCACTGCCGGCCGCTCCCGGACCGTGACCGCCGGAACGGCTAACCGTCTCGGCGGCGAGGCCGGACGCATGAGCGACCCGCCGCCGACGACCGGGCTCCACCACGTCACGAACATCTGTACCGACATCGAGGAGACGCAGTCGTTCTACGAGGACGTGCTCGGCTGGCACACGGTCAAGCGGACCCAGAACTACGACGACCCGGGAACGCCCCACTACTACTTCTCGTCGACGCCCGACGGCGAGCCCGGGACCACCGTCACCTACTTCGAGTACCCGGACTCGCGGGGGACGCCCGGGCCGGGCGCGAGCCACCACTTCGCGTTCGGCGTCGAAGACGAGGCGACGCTCCGGGAGTGGCAGGCGCACCTGCGCGAGCGGGACGTGCGGGTCTCCGAGGTGAAGGACCGAACCTACTTCAAGAGCATCTACTTCACCGACCCCGACGGACTCGTCTTCGAGCTGGCGACGCAGGGGCCGGGGTTCACCCGCGACGAGGACGACCCCGGGAGCGAGGCGATCGACCCGTTCGAACGCGGCTACGAAAACTGACCGGGCAGACGCCGGCCCCTTCGGACCCTCATTCGTCCCCTTCGACGAGCGCCGCGAACCGGTCGAGCGCGCGGCGACAGATCGGGACGTACGGCGCCGCGAGCAGCGGCACTTCGATGACGACTCGGCACCGATCGGGACGCCGGGGGTAGCGCTCGACGCGGTGACCGGTCGCTGGCACGCCGGCGACCCGCCAGTCCCAGCGGAGCCGCGTCGCGGCCGTCACCCGGAACGGGACCCAAGCGCCCGCGACGCGGACCCGCCCGGTCGTTCCGGTCTCGACGTACCGGTCCGTGCTCTCGACGGCGCGGACGGAAGGGCTCCACTCCGGCCACCGCCGCGTGTCGCGGAGCGTCTCCGCGGTCGCCTCCGGCGGCGCTGCGACGTCGCGGCCGACCGCCAGCGTCGTTCCCTCGCGGACCACCGACGTTCGATCGTCGCGATCGCTTTCCTCCGAACCCGCGCGGGTCATCGCGGTGCCATCGCCGATGGATCCGAACGTGCGTTCGGTTCCGCACACCTGAAGGGGCTGTTTCCCGAAGTTCGTCTACCGATCGAGGTGCGCTCGCGACGTAGCATATATATTCCTTATATGGTATCAGGACTCATTATCTCTTTCCACGAAGGGTTAATACGGGGTTTAGCGGTAGGAGGGAACAAGATGGCAAACGACAACGACACCATGAAAGACGTCTCTCACACGGCACCGAACGGCACGTCCGCCGACGCGGTCTGGGAACGAGGCCGAGGGCCGGTCGAAGAAGAGGAAGAAGAGGAGTAACGCGGTCTTTTTCGGTCCGTTTTTCGCTTTCGACGACGCGGAGCCGACGGCTCGGCTCTCACCCGAGAGCGCGCTCTCCCGGGGCGATCTCACTGACGTCGTCCCGACGGTGGTCGCTCGCGAACCCCGGCGTCGCGCCCGGTCCGTCCGTCCGTTCTCGCCGCCGATAACCGAGGGCGTGGCTTTAACCCGAACCCCGGCGGAGGCGCACGCATGATCGAGGTGTCGGGGCTGCGGAAGACCTACGGCGACTTCGCGGCCGTCGTCGACAGCGACTTCAGCGTCGACGACGGCGAGGTGTTCGGGATCGTGGGCCCGAACGGGGCGGGCAAGACGACGACGCTCAAGGTGATCGCCGGACTCGTCGAGCCGACGGACGGGGAGGTGACCGTCGCCGGGTTCGACGCGTCGGACCCCGAGATGCGCCGGCACCTCGGGTTCCTGCCGGAGGAGTCGCCGCTGTACGAGGAGATGACCGCGCTGTCGTACCTCCGCTTTTTCGCCGACCTCTACGACGTGCCCCGCGACGTGGCCGACGAGCGGATCGAGGCCGCGCTCGACCGCCTCGAACTCGACCACCGCGAGCGGCGGCTCGGCGACGTCTCGAAGGGCATGAAACGCAAGGTCGCAATCGCGCGCTCGCTCGTCAACGACCCGGACGTGCTGGTGTACGACGAGCCGGCCTCCGGGCTCGACCCGGTGACGACGAACTCCGTGCTGGCGTTCACCCGAGAGCTCCGCGAGACGGGGAAGACCGTCGTCTTCTCGGCGCACAACCTCTATCACGTCGAGTCGGTCTGTGACCGCGTCGTGGTCATGAACGAGGGGCGGATCGTCGCCCGCGGGAGCGTCGACGGGATCCGCGAGCGCCACGGCGAGACGACCTACCGCGTGTTCACCGACGTCGAGCCGACCGCGACCGGCGCGCTCGCCGACCTCGACGCGCCGACGGAGGCCGTCGGGGACCGCTTCCGAACGACCGTCCCGAGCATGGACGCGATCGCGGCGGTCCGCGAGGCCGTCGCCGACGCCGGGGGCGAGGTCGTCGACATCCGGAGCCGAGAGCCGAGCCTCGAGGACGTGTTCCTCGACATCGTCGGCCGCCCGATGCCGGGCCGGTACACCGGCGACCCAGACGCGGACGCAACGGAGGGCGACGCGGCCGACGCGAAGGCCGGGTCGGACGGGGGGTCAGAAGACGAGACGGACGCCGAGACGCCGACGGAGGCCGTCGAGTGATCGATCGGCTGCGCCGGGTCGCCCAGCGGCTCGCGGTCGGCGTCCGCCGCGTCCTCCGAGTCGCGAAGTGGGAGTCGTCGCGCGCGACCGGCGGCGTCGACCGACGGACGCTCACGGCGGGGCTCGCCCTCCTCCTCGTCGCTGGAGGCGTCGTCGGCGTCGGCGTGGCGACGGGCGTCGCCGGCCTCGACGTCGACCGCGACATCTACCGCGTCGGCGTCGACGCGGACTCTCCGTACGCGGACGCCGTCGAGGCGAACCCGTCGCTCCGCCCCGTCTCGGCGGGCCCCGAGTCACTCGGTGACTCCGCCGACGCCGTCGTGGTGACGGTCGTGGCCGCGGGGGCCGAGGACGACGGCGCGATAGACGCCGCCGAGGTGACGGAGGTGGTCGTCCGCGCCAGCGACACGCGGAAGGGCGAGGCCGCGGCCGCGTCGGTCCGCGAGGCGGTCGAGGCGCACAACGAACGGCTGATGCGGGCCGAGCCGAACCGGACGGCCGCGTTCCCGATCACCGTCACGCTTCGGTACGCCGGTCGGACGACCGGGTTCGACGAGGGCGCGACCCTCGGCGGGAGCGGCGGCGACGCGACCGACGGCGGCGGATCCGGCGGAGGCGACGCGACGGGCGGCGGCTCCGCCGGCGGTTCGGACGGCGGCGACGCGACCGACGGGAGCGGGCCGGACGGCGCCGGTTCCGTCGACGCGGACGGCGGCTCGGACGACGGCGGGTTCGCGGTGCCGTCGATCGGCGGCGGCGCGTTCGGCGCGGACACGGTCGGCTCGCCGGGGTCGATCACGCCGCCGTTCCCGTTCACCTCGCTACTCCTCGCGTTCGTCTTCCTCGTGCCGATGAACTTCCTAATTCAGGCGTACGGCTCGTCGATCCTCGACGAGCGGACGAACCGCCGCGGGGAGCCGCTCCTCGTCACGCCGCTGTCGCCGGCGGAGATCGTCGCCGGCAAGACGCTGCCGTACGCCGCGGGCGCCGCGGCCGTCACGTCCCTCATCGCGCTCGCGGTCGGCGGCGGGCCGCTGTCGGTGTTCGCGGTCGCACCGGTGGCAGCGACGTTCCTCGGGGCCACGTTCGTCGGCGCGATGTTCGCGCGCTCGTTCAAGGAGCTCACCTTCGTCACGGTGGGCGTGAGCGTCCTGTTGACGACGTACGCGTTCGTCCCTGCCATCTTCACGAACGTGACGCCGGTGGCGCTCGTCTCCCCGCTCACGCTCGTCGTCTTCGACCTCCAGGGCGAGGCCGTCTCCGTCGGCGAGGCGCTGTTCTCGACGGTGCCGATGGCGGTCGGCGCGACGCTGCTTTTCGGCCTCGGGCTCGGCGTCTACCGCGAGGAGGACATGTTCTCACAGAAGCCGGTGGGCCGGAAGTTCCTCGACGCGCTCGCGGTGCGGCTCGCACCCGTGTCCGCCGGCGGATCGCTCCTCGGGCGCGGCCAGCTGCGCGCGCTCGTGTCGGTCGCGTTCCTCACGGCCTGTACGATCCCCTTCGTGTTCGTCGCCGAGCTGTTGGCCGTCGCGGTGCTGTTCGCGCTGCCGATCACGGTGTCGGTCCCGGTGTTGCTCGTTACCATCGCGTTCATCGAGGAGGTCGCGAAGTCTATCGGCCTGTACGCCGGCTTCGAGCGCGGCGTCTTCGGACGGTCGAGGCGAGACGCCTCCGAGTCGCCGACCGACGACGGCCCCGTCGGCGGCGCGCTCCGCGTCGCGCTCGCGGTCGGGCTCGCCTCGGCGGTCGGCTTCTTCCTCGCGGAGAAGGCAACCGCGGTCGTTCAGGCGGTCGGGCTCACGGAGCTGTTCCTAGGCCGCGCCGCGTTTGGCGACGTGGCCGGGCTCTCCGGGCTCCCGCCGGTCGCGCTGGCGGCGCTGTTCTTCGCCCCGCTGGTCCTCCACGGGGTCACGACGACCGTCGCCGCCGTGGGAGCGAGCCGCGGTCGGACGGCCTACGCGGTCGCGCTCGTGGTGGCGACGCTCGGTCACGCCGCCTACAACGCGGGGGTGGTGAGCCTTGGATAGCCGCCTGACGATAGCCGGGCGCGAACTCGCCGGGTTGCGCGCAGAGAAGACGATCCTGCTGGCGATCGCGATCCAGCTGTTCATCGCGGCGTTCTCGTCGTTCCTCGTCGTCGGGCTCGTCTCGATGTACGACCCGGGCGCGCTCGACGGCGCGGAGATCGAGGTCGCGGGCGCGGGCGACGCGGTCGACGACTTAGAGCGCGCGGCGGCCGAGGTCCCGGGGGCGTCGGTCACGCCGTACGCCGACCCGGCCGACGCGCGGAGCGCCTTCGAGCGGAACGCGGCCGACGCGGTGGTGATCGCGACTCGCACGGAGTCGGGGCGGGTGTCGACCGTCGTCACCGCCCCGGACGCGACCGTGGAGACGACGGTGATCGTGGTACAGCTCCGGGATCTCCTCCGTGCCTACGAGCTGAACGAGCGCGACGCGCGCGCCTCGTATCTGGAGGAGTCGCCGCTGCCGCTCCCGGACCGCGGCGAGACCAGCCCGTACTTCTCGTTCACATACACCGTCCTGATCCCGGTGTTGGTGTTCCTTCCCGTCTTCATCTCGGGGTCACTCGTCGTCGACTCGATCACCGAAGAGATCGATCAGGGCACGCTGGAGCTACTTCGCGTCGCGCCCGTCACGGTCGCCGATATCGTCGACGGGAAGGCGGCCGCGGCGATCGGGATCGCCCCCGGACAGGCGTTGCTGTGGCTGCTGCTCCTCGAGGCGAACGGCACGTCGGTCGCGAACGTCGGCCCGATACTCGCGCTGATGACCGCGTTGACGACGCTCGTCGTCTCGGTCGCGGTCGGTATCTCGGCGGTCGCCCCCGACCGGCAGGCGGCACAGCTACTCTACTCCGTCGCGGTCCTCGTGCTGTTCGGCGGCGCGACGGCGATGGCGGGCGGCCCGGCCAACGCGGTGGCGCGGCTGGCGATCGACAGCGCGGACGCGACGACCGGGGTCCTCGTGGTCGCGTACGCAGCCATCGCGGCGGCCGCCTACCTCGGCGTCCGGCGCGTCGTCGCCGCCGAGGGGTTCGGCCGCTGAGCCGGCGACTCGTTCCGTCGAACGTCTACGACCGGCCGCTGATCCGCTCGTCGAGCTCCGCCGCGGTCGGGAGTCGCCACCCGTACGCGACGGCGAGGAGCCGGACGCCGACGGTCACCGCCGCGCACGTCGCGGCCGCGAGACCGGAGGGCGCGCCGAGCGCCCCGGCCAGCCAGTAGGCGACGCCGCCCGCCACCGCGCAGCTCGCGTAGAAGTCCTCGAAGAGGATGAACGGCGGTCGGTCGAGCAGAATGTCCGCCAGCGCGCCGCCGCCGACCGCGTTGATCGTCGCGACCGCAACCACGCCGAAGGCGGACACCCCCGCGCCGGTCGCGACGATGGCGCCGGTGGTGGCGAACGCCGCGAGCCCGACGGCGTCGGCGGCGACCGTGATCGGGTGTTCGTCCGGCGAGGCGAGCCGCGCGCTCAGTCCCACGGCGAGCGTGACCCCGACGAACCCCAAGAAGATCTCGACCGGCGAGCGCAGCGCCAGCGGCACGCGAGCGACGAGGAGGTCGCGCGTGACGCCGCCCGCGAACGCCATCGCCAGCCCGACGACCGCGACGCCGAACAGGTCGAACTCCTCGCGGACGGCCTTGCTCGCGCCGACCAGCGCGAACGCGACGAGTCCGACCGTGTTCATGACGGCGAACGGATCGCCGAAGAGGGTCGTCAGGACGCCCTGTGTCACTGCTCGATCGTAGGCGCTCGGCCGTTTTGAGCGCTCCGGCTCACCCGCCGAACGCGCCGAGGCTCGACTGGAGCTCCCGCTCCGGCACGGCGTCGGTCAGTTCGTAGCCGACGAGGTCGCGGGCGTCGACCGCGTACGTCGAACCGCCGCGGTCGAGCACCAGGACTCGCCCCTTCCAGCCGCGGACGGTCCCGGCGGCCATCGTCTCGGCGACCGGTCGCTCGTCGAGGCCGAGCCCGTAATCGAACGAGAACCGCTCTATCGGATCGAACCGCGCGAGAAGCGCCTCCCACGCGTCGCCGTCGACCGAGCGACCGAACCCGTCGAGCTTCGTCGGGACGCGCACGCGGTCGACGAGGTCGTCGCCGGCCGCCAGCTCGGACTCCACTTCGCGGGCGATCCGACCGTTCTCGAACGTCCGAATATGCGCCGCGCGGTCGGCCCCCTGCTCGCGGAGGCGGGTGCCGAGCCGCCACTCGCGGGTGACGCCGACCTTCAGCACGTCCGGCGCGAACGCGGCGAGGTACATCGCGTGGGTCTCGTGGCAGTCCATCTCGTCTTTCAGGCACGTCCCGGTACACCGGGCGCACACCCAGACGTGACTGTGGTCGTCGCAGTACGGCGCGTCGCCGGCGTCGCAGGCGACGTGGTCTCCCTCGTGAACCGTCCCGGCACAGCGGCGCTCCCCGAGCCCGAAGGACAGCTCGGTCCCCGGACTCGCGTCGACGTAGTCGACGCTCCCGCCGTCGGCGACGTAGAGCCCGCCTCCAACCGGCCCGTCGGTCGCCGCGGTCGGAGCGTCGTCCGCGGCCGAGCCGCTCTCCGTCTCCGGGGAGTCGCTCGCGCCGTCCGTCTCGTAGCCGACGACCTGCACGCCCCGAGGTACGGGCAGCCGATGCTTATAGCCGTCGTCGCGGCGCTCGGCGGCGACGGAGACCGACGACGGGGTGGCGCTCTCGCTGGGGATCGAAACCGACGGGTCGGAGCCGGCCACGCTCGAATTTCAGACCGGCCAGCGCGCGGAGTTCACCGCGTATCCGCCGGGCGCGCTCGACGACGAGAGAGGGGAGCTAGTCCGACTGGCGGCGACTCCGCCGACCCGATCTGGCGGTACGGCGCGGCCCGGACGTTCACGCAGGCGCTCGGCAGCGAGACCATCGCCCCCGGCGAGTCGGTCGCCTACGAGCGGACGTGGCGCCACCCGCCCGCCGAGACGGCCTTGTCAAAGTATATAGAGGATGACATTTTTTTACAGTCGTGCTGAATACAGAGCATATATACAGCATAGTATCGGAATGGAACTGACTCCCAACGTGCCATCCGAAATTCATAACTTTTCGGCTCCCATGCCCAAGATATCGACTTCCTCGCCACTGCCCGCCGCTTCGAACTTTTCTTCCTCCGATAGTTCTTGGGCCCCGGCCAGATGGACGAGCGGAGCGTCCAGCGCCGTCGCGCTCAGCCAGATCTCATCGCTGCCGTCGTCGTCATCGTCGTCGTCCCCCCGTTCACCGAGGACTTTCACGTTCACGGCGTTGAGTCCTTTCCGCCCCTCGTCGGTCTGGAATGCTTGCGATGCCATCTGCTCGATCAGTTCTGCGTTATTCATCTCGGTGCTCTCTGCCAGAGTGGTACCGACCAACGAGCCCAATCGGCTCCGGTCGCGGACGAACTGCTCGACGATACGGTCCCCGTACTCGTCGCTCTCGATATCATCCGGGGTGACGCTCGCGACCTCGGTCAGACCCTCGTCGAACAGGAGCGTCACCGACTCCTCGAAGAGTGCGCCCTCGTCGAGTATCCACCCGCCGGCCAAGATGATTTGATCGTCGTGGATGACCCGCCGGACGTAGAACAGCCCGGGCAACGCCGTCGGTGCATCCACCGGCGTCACGGCCACGGGACAGACCAGCGTCTGCGAGCCTGATCCGCCGTTGTCGTATTCGACGTTGTCGCCCGGCATCACCATATCTCTGTCCTCGCCGAGGATGATTTCGCCGGTGCCGTCGGTCGTGAGGAAGACGCGTGTTCCGATGGTGCCAGCCGATATCGGCGCACCACTGACGACAGCGGCCCCCTCCATTCCGTGGCCGACGATGCCCCGGCCTGCGGTGCGGTAGGTGTCCAGTTCCGCCGAGAGAATGTTCTGACAGGCGAGGTCCTCGTGGAGCGACACGGAGCCGACGGTCCGGATACACCCGTCGTCGTCGTACTCGATTCCCTGGCTCCCGTACTGGTCGTGGAACGGTGCGCGGACACCGTCCGGTTCGCGTGAGGGGGCGAAGTACGCGAGCACCCGATCCAGCGTGAGTTGCTCGGCCAGCGAGCCACGGTCACCCGGCAGCTTCGCGTCGGGCAGACAGACGACGAACCGCTCTCCGATAGTCGGCTCGTTCTCCAGGTACTCCCTGAGAGCGTCGTCATCCGCGGTCTCAGTGTCCGTATCGTCGTCGGCACTCTGCGTCCGTGGCCTATTCCGTGGTGGTCTGCCCGCGAGGGCCTTGCGGCGGTATCCCGGTCCCCTCGCCTTCTGTTGCGCGCTCGTCGACCAGCCCTCAAGGTCGATCTCACGAGAATCAGCCCGGACCGTTGCCGGCACCGCCCGAACCTCGGTAGTACCAGCGAGAGAGAACGCCAGCCCGTCACCGTCGCTGTCAGGGCCCTGGTTCGGCGGCGCTTGCCCGGGGTAGAACGCCGCCGGGGCGGAGGCCGTCGTCCCGACCAGCTGCTGGGCACCGCGGTCGATGAGTCCGTCGACGGCGGAACATCCCGCGAGCCCACCGAGTACGG
This sequence comes from Halorubrum ejinorense, assembly GCF_039522565.1. Classification (GTDB taxonomy): domain Archaea; phylum Halobacteriota; class Halobacteria; order Halobacteriales; family Haloferacaceae; genus Halorubrum; species Halorubrum ejinorense. Next base: position 437,857 of record NZ_BAAADQ010000002.1, read on the forward strand.
CCGCTCCGCCGGCAGCGAGCATCGTTCGCCTCGTGATTCCCCACCCGGAGGGGCTCCGCTCGGTACGGCTTCTCGTCTCGTTCGAGTTGCTATCCATATCTGAACTACGAACGTGCTTTAAACATATAAATTAGATTATAAATAGTCATCAAATTTGTGCACGCGCTTCCTGTTCCAGATCCATTGCCTGTGCCCGAGATCGACAACGAACGGAGTTCGGTCTGAACCAGCTCTCTGCGAGATACGCGTCCGTATTCAGCACGCCGTTTCTATCAGTTGTTGAAGCTTTCAACGGAGCCGCCGGTACCTATCGAGTCGGCGGCGAGAGACCACGACGGACCGCGACGTGCGCTCGGAGGCGGTCGTTTCCCTGGAGTGATGAATCTATAAGTGCCGCGCGGTCCGGCCTTCAGTCATGCGTACGGCAGCCCTCCCACCGATCGTCGCCGCGGTCGTTGCGCTCGCGGTCAGCGGAATCAGACGGTTCTCGGCCCTCCTCCTCCAATCACCCGTGTCGCTTCCGCCGTCCGAGCGGTTCACGATGTACCTCATGAGCGCTCAGTTCGTGGCTTTCGTACTGATATACGGCCTGGTCTTCGGCGTCGCACTCGGGTCCGGCCTGCGAGACGCGGACGTCTCCCCGACGTCGACCGCGCTGGCGACGGGCGCGAGCGCGACGGTCGCGTTCCTCGTCGGTTCGGCCGCCGTCCTCTGGTATCTCGCCCCGAGCAGCGGAGCGGTCCTCACCGCCGTCTTCTCGCTCGGCGCGAGCCTCGGCGTCGGGATCCAATTCGCCGTCGTCGCGTACGCGGGGGTCTCGATCGGCGAGGGGCGCCGCGACGAGCCGAATCCGATGGCCGCCTGAGTCCTACTCGGCCGGCTCGTCGCCGTGGACCGCGCGCTCGACCGCGGCCGCCAGCCGCTCCCGCGTCCGATGGCTGGCCTCGGCCGCCGTCTCGACCTCGATCAGGTGCGACCCCGCCGCCTCGTGAGCGCGGGAGACCGCGGCGGTCACGTCCGCGGCGACCGCGTCGGCGCGCTCCGCCGGCGTTTCACCGCGCTCCGCGAGCGCCTCGGGACGCGCGTCGATCCGGGCGTACTCCAGCCCGTGGAACTCGGAGAGCGGCTCGAACGCCAGCCCGTGCGGGGTCTTGAACGAGTCGGTGAACGGCGGATCGAACGCCTCGATCGGTAGTTTGTGAAAGATGCCGCCGCCGTCGTTGTTGATCGTCACGACCGTCGCGTCCGCATCGCAGCGGTCGATAGCGAGCAGGCCGTTGGCGTCGTGGTACAAGGCGAGGTCGCCGAGGACGAGCGTGAGATCGTCGGTCGTCCCGACGCCCGCGCCGAGCGCGCTGGAGACGATCCCGTCGATGCCTGAGACGCCCCGGTTGCCGAGCGCGGTGACGTTCGCGGTCGTCGGCCCGACGAACCGGTCGAGGTCGCGGACGGGCATCGAGTTGGAGACGAAGAGCGTCGCCGGGTCGGGGAGCGCGTCCGCGACCGCACGCAGGGCGTCGCCCTCGTGAAACCCGGCGTCGGCCGCGGTCGACTCCGCGTCGCCATTCCCGTCGCCCTCCACGTCGGCGTCACGGGCGTGAACGGCCGCCGCGGTCCGGTCCGCTTCCTCCCACTGTTCGCGCCAGCCGGGGTCGCCGCTGCCGCCGCGGACGTGCCGGGAGAGCCGTGCGCAGAGCCGACTCGGCTCGGCGACGACGAGGTCGGTCGCGGCGAACTCGGCCTCGCGCCACCGTCCCGCGGGGTCGACCTGGTACTGGTCGGCGCCCGTCTCGGCGAGGTACTTCCGGAGCCGCTTCGAGGTCGGCGAGGCGCCGAGCCGGAGGACCGCGTCGGGGTCACGCCAGTCTTCCGACCCCTCGCCGTCGCCCGCGAGGTCGGCGGAGAGGTACGCGTCGTAGGCGCCGACGACGGGCGCGACGCGCGTGTGGCCGCCGTACCGGAGCCCCGAGAGCGGGTCGGCCAGCACGGGGAACCCGGTCGCGTGCGCGAGCGCCGTGACCGACTCGGGGTCGATGCCCGGCGGGTCGGCGGGGCCGGCGACGATCAGGCCGCGCTCCGCCTCGCCGAGGGCGGTCGCGAGCGCTCGCACCTCGTCGTCGCCCGGTTCGGGGGCCCCGGGAGTCACGTCGACGTAGGGGCCGTCGCGTCCGTATTCGGCCAGTTCCGGGAGGTCGTCGGGCACGTCGCCCGGAACCGGTGTCGGCTCCAGGGGCTTCGCGAACGGGACGTTGAGGTGGACCGGTCCCTGGTCGGCGCCCTCCGCGGTCGCGACGGCGCGGGCGACGGTGGTGCGCAGCGACCGGAGCGCCCGGTCCTCGGCGGCCGGCTCGGGGAGGTCCTTGTAGAACCTGACGGCGTCGCCGTACAGCTTCTCCTGGTCCGCGGTCTGGTTCGCGCCGGAGTCGCGCAGTTCGGGCGGTCGGTCGGCGGTGAGCGCCAACAGGGGGACGCGGGCGTTGCTCGCCTCCATCACGGCCGGGTGGTAGTTGGCGGCGGCGGTGCCGGAGGTACAGATCAGCGGCGTCACGCGGCCGGTCCTGCGGGCCCGACCGAGCGCGAAGTACGCCGCGGAGCGCTCGTCGAGCTGCGAGTAAACGCGGATCTCCTCGTGGCTCGCGGCGGCGACGGTCAGCGGCGTCGAGCGACTGCCGGGCGAGGCGACGACGGCGTCGACGCCCGCGGCGACGAGCTCGTCGACGAGCGCGTTCGCCCACAGGACGTTCCGGTTCGGCGCGGTCATTACCCGCCGTTCGACCTCCGAGGTAAATACTCCGGCGGGTTCGGTCGACGGGGCGGTCCCGGCGACGACCGAGCGGCGCACCGACCCCTCGCTACTCGGACTCCCGCCCTGTCACCTTCCGTACGCACGAGGAGCCGAACGGACCGAGCTCGCCCGCGTCCAGTTTCACGAAGTGCCCGGTCGTGACGCTCGCGCCGCACCGCCGGCAGGTGAACTCGCCCTCGCGAACGGCGACCTGACTCTCGTACTCGACGTAGGTCCCACCGCGGCGGATCCGAAGCAGAGCGCCCTCGCGGTCGACGACGCCGCGCTTCTCGGCGGCGTCGAGGATGTCCCGGGTGAGCGCGGGGCTCGTCGTGATCGTCTCGATCCGGTCGACCGCGTCGGCGAGGTCGAGCTCCTCGCGTTCGAGGTGCGCGAGCAGCTCGACGCCGAGCTCCAGCTTCTCCTCGCGGGTCGACGGCTCCGTCACGGCCGGCGAAACGGCGCGGGTCGTCTTAAGTCGGCGGGATGCCGGTCCGGCGCCGGAACCGCGAGAACCGGCAGATTCACCTTCGTCTGTCGACAGTTCGATCCGTGGTTCGATCCCGCGACCGGTCCCGGCGCCGCCCCGCGTACCGCCGGCGCCCGAACGAGTTCTACTGGCTGTGGATCGCGGCGACCGCGACGTACGGCGTCGGCGACATCGTCTCGACTATCGCCTTCCTCCGGTACGTCCCGGCGATAACCGAGGCGAACCCCGTGGTCGCCTTCGCGCTCGACTCGTTCGGGTTCGCGGGGCTCGTGGCGCTGAAGTTCGTCGTCTACCTGATCATGCTCTGGATCAGCGTCGAGGGAGCGCGCGAGGGCGACAAACTGTTGTACTACTTCCCGCCGGTGCTGCTCACGGCGACCGGGACGTACCTCACCGCGAGCAACGTGCGACTGCTGTGGCTCTCCTGAAGCCGGAGACGCTCTCAGCCGACGGCAACGCTCGCGCGCGGCCGATCCTCGGACCGGCGTCCAGCGACCGAGTACCCGGCGGAAACCCCACTACCGACACCGACTTTCCCGCGCGCGGCGAACGGATCGGCATGATCTCTGACACCCCCGGCCTCCATCACGTCACGGGGATCGTCGGCGAGCCGACGGCCAACGCCGACTTCTACGGCGAGACGCTCGGGCTCCGGTTGCTCCGCCGGACGGTGAACTACGAGGAGCGGCTCCAGTACCACCTCTACTTCGGTGACGCGACCGGCTCGCCGGGCTCCGTGGTCACCGTCTTTCCGGACCCGAACGCAGACCCCGGGAGGCCCGGGAAACCCGGGTACGAGGCGGTCGCGTTCGCGGTGCCGCCGGACTCGCTCGGATACTGGCGCGACCGGCTCGCCGACCGCGACGTCGAGGCCGACCCGCTCGACGCGGACGCGCGCTTCGGCGACCGCGGCCTGTCCCTGGCGGACCCCTCCGGTACCCGGATCGAACTGGTCGCGACCCCCGGCGGGGAGGCCGGCGCCGATCCGTGGACCGACGGTCCCGTCTCGGCGGCGAACGCGATCCGGGGGCTTCACGGGGTGACCGCGCTCCCCGCCGACCCGTACGGGACCGCAAGCGTGCTGGAGACCCTCGGCTTCGAGTACGAGGCGGAGTCGGCCGACCGGATTCGGTACCGTGCGCCGGGCGACCGCGCGACGGTCGTCGACCTCCTCGACCGCGACGCGGCGTACCTCCGGGAGGGGCCGGGGACGCTCCACCACGCCGCGGTCCGCGTCGCCGACCGCGAGGCCCTACTGGAGTGGCACGACCTGTTCCGCGACCGCGGGTACGACGTGTCGCGCGTGAAGGACCGCCACTTCTACCACTCGCTGTACGTCCGCGGTCCCGGCGGGCTCCTCGTCGAACTCGCGACCGAGGCGCCGACCCCCGACGGGCCGGCGGGACCGGGGCTCGCGGACCCCGACGCGACGGGTCACGCCGCGGACCTCTACCTCCCGCCGCGGTTCGAGCCGGACCGCGAGCTGATCGAGTCGCAGCTCCCCGCGTTCGACGGACCGGGTGCCACCGAGGCGAGCGAGGGAGACGCCGCCGACTCGCAGCGATGACTCGCCGACTTCCCGGGGTCTCCGGCCCGCACGCGGAGGCGACGCTCGTGACCGGCGGCGCGCCGGTCGCGGCCGCGGAAGTCGCGGTCGTGTTGGTCCACGGTCGAGGCGGGACGCCCGAGGGGCTCGTCCGCCTCGCCGACGAGTTCTACCGCTCGGGGGCGACCCTCCTCGCGCCCGGCGCGGTCCGGTCGACGTGGTTCCCGGCCCCGCACGACGCTGCGATAGCGGCCAACGAACCCGCGCTGGCCTCGGCGGTCGACTGCGTCGCCAGCGCGGTCGAGGTCGCTCGCGACGCCGGCGTCCCGCCCGAGCGCGTCGTCCTCGTCGGCGTCTCGCAGGGCGGGTCGGTCGTCGCGGAGTACCTCCGGCGTCGCCCCCGTCGGTTCGGCGGCGCGTTCGTCGTCTCGGCCGCGCTGCCGGGGGAGGAACTCGATTCGCGCGAGGTGGACGCGGCGGCGGAATCGGGCGAAGGAGGTCGCAGCGACGAGGAACCGCCCGGCCCCCTCCACGGGACGCCGGTCGCGCTCGACAGCAGCGAGGACGACCCGTACGTGCCCGCCGACCGAGTCCGGGCGACCGGGCGCGTCTTCGAGCGCGCCGGCGCCGCGGTCGAGTGCCGGATCGACCCGGGCGACGGCCACGGGCTCTCCGACGCGACGATGGAACGGATCGGCGAGCGCATCGGCGACCTCCTCGACGACGACTGACTCGCGGCCGGGCTCGGGTGTCCTGGGGGCTCGCGCGACTCCCCGGCCCGCCGCCACACGGCCGAGTTCCGAACGGGTTCGCGCCGGAGGACATGCGGGAGCGTCGTCGACGGTGAGACGCCGATATCCGAACTCGACGTCAGATCCATACCGCCGAACGAGCGACACGACCGGATCCACGACGCGTTCGCGGCGCTGGAGCCGGGCGAGTCGCTCACGATAGTCAACGACCACGACCCGAAGCCGCTGTACTACGAGCTGTCGGCGGAGGTCCCCGCGTTCGACGACGAGGCGTACGCGGTCGGGCGCGAAGGGCCGGAGCGGTTCGTCGCCGAACTGCCGAAGGCGGCGACCGGAGCCGATCCGGAGGCTGTCAGCCTCGCCGACCTCGACGGCGAGCCCCACGCCCGTGCGTTCCCCGGCCGCGAACCGAAGACGGTCCGGCTCTCGCTGTCGCTCGCGCTCGCCGCATGGTGTGTCGTCCCCGTCGCGATCGCCGCGCGGTTGGTCCGGCGGCGGCTCTGAGCGGGGCCGGCCGACCGCTCTCCGGGGTCACTGGGGCGATCGAATTCGCTCGGGGCGCTACTTCGTCCAGCGCTCGTAGTACTCCTCGACGGCGTCGATAGTCACGTGTAGTCCGTACTGTGACGTCTGATACGGGTACTCTTCGAGCGCCCCCTCTTCACTCGGTGTCGGCGGTCCGCTGCTTTCCTCGCGAGGGGTCCCGGCGTACGTGAGTCCGACGACAGTCCCGTCGAGCGTGATGACCGGAGAGCCGCTGTTCCCGGTCGTCGAGGGCATCTCCGTGTTGAAGGAATCACCGTATCCGTCCTTCGCGTACTCGCCGAGACCGATGACCCAATTACCGATGAACGAAGGGTGTCCGACCTGGACGAGCGGTTGGCCGGCAGTCAGCGAGGACGCCGTTCCTCGCGGCGGGACGTACGGGGCCGCCGTCTCGGTCTCGACCAGCGCCACGTCGTCGTCCTCGGCGACGTCAGTGACCGAGAAGTCGAACTCCGTGCCGTCGAGGAGGTATCCGGTCGCCGACTCAGTGTCGCCGTTTACCGCGTCACGGACGACGTGCGCGTTCGTAATGACGTGGTTCTGATCGATGAACCAGCCCGTTCCGCCCGATCCGTAGTTCCCGGCGTACTCGAACTCGAACGCGACGACAGCCTCCCTGAGCGTTCGACCGGCAGCAGTCGCGGCCTGTCTGACCTCCTCGCTGTACTGATGCTCCCCGGACCTCCCTTCGAGTGCTTCGATCCGCTCGTCTTTCGTCGACAGTTCCTCCTGAAGAGCGCTTATCTCGCCCCGTAACTCCGAGATGCGGTTTCGTAGCTCCGCCTTCGTCGCTTCGGAGGAGTTGGACGGAGGCGACGTCGACGCTCTCGAACCGTTCGAGTCGTCCGAACATCCCGCCGCTCCGACGACCGTTCCGGTCGACGCGAGTTCGAGGAGTCGACGTCGAGAGACTGAATCCATGCGTTCCGTTTCGTTCGCATATGTAAATGGATTCGTGTGACGCGAGTATCGTAGGTGTCGGATCTGTCTAACGGGTTATGAGACGGAACGACGGCTGAACGAGACCGCGATACCGACCGATCTGCGCTCGTGGATCGCCTGCTCAGGGGGACGGACGACGTCGGTTCCGTGGATATCGACGAGGCCGGGCGATCGCACCCGCGAACGAGGCGCTTACTCGATCCGCTCGACGCCCTCGGCGTCGTCCGGCGACTCGAAGCCGACCGGCCGCCGCGGGAGGTCGTCGACGAACTCGCGGACGACGGTGCGCTCGACGCGCTGGAGCACCTCGCTACAGGTCGACTTGGCGATGCCGACGTGGTCGGCCACCTCGGTGAGCGTACACTCCCGGGGCACGTCGTAGTAGCCGCGGTCGACGGCCTCGAAGAGGACCTCGCGCTGGCGGTCGGTGAGCGATCCGCCCGGGTTCACCCGCTGTTGGACGTACTCGACCTCGAAGTCGGCGCCCACGTCGCGGAGCGCGTCGCCGAACTTCGCGACGCGCTCGTGGTCGCCGGTAATGTCGATGCGCGCGACGCCGTCCCGTATCTCGACCGGCATCTCGATGGGGACGCCGGCGCGGCGCGCCACCGTCTGGAGGAGCGGGACGAGCGCCTCGACCTGTACGGTGACCATGCCGTCGTCTTCGGCCATCACCGAGCAGTGGGTGACCACGTCGTGGTCCTCGACCGCGTCGAGTATCGGGTCGAGGTCGTCGGCGGAGGTCCGGACCAGGGCGAACCCGGCGCCGTCGTCGGGCGTCGCGGTGAGTACCTGAAACCGCGCGTCCGGGAACGCCCGGGAGACGTCGCCGACCCACGGCCCCTCCGGAACGGTCACGCTGAGGCGTGCCTGTGCCATGCGCGTGGGTTCGGCGCCGCGGTGAAAAGTCCCTTCGGCTCCGCGCTCGCCGGAACATGTTCGTCACAAACGGTGCGGGGACGGGGTCCGTACCGTCGCGTATGCGCTCCGAACCCGACGATCCCGGCGGTCGAACGGGCGGTGACCGAACGGACCGGCGCGCAGACCCGTGGGGAACGGTATCCCTCAACGTGCGCGAACTGGGGCCGCCGAAGCTGCTACGTGAGACGCTCGAACGCGTCGAGACGCTCGGCGACGACGACGTGTTGATCCGGTACAACGACCGGACTCCGCAGTTCCCCTTCCCGCGACTCGACGACCGCGGGTTCGCGTACGCCGCGGTCGAGACCGACGAGACCGACGCCGTCGTCACGGCGATCCGGCCGGCGGGCCGCGGGTAAGCCGGCGCGGCGAGCGGGCCGACGACGGCGACGCGACCGCCGGCGACGCGACCGCGACGTAGCCACTCGGCGTGTTGAATCAGCCAGTACCAACGCAGTTCCCCCGGTGTCACGCTCGGGACCGGGTGAGAACCGGCGGGTCCACCGCGCCCGGCTACGTCCGGCGCAGCGCCCGCCACTTCGCGGCGACGAACCCCGCCAGGATGAACGCGAACCCGACGACGGTCGCGGGCGTCACTTCCTGTCCGAGCACGAGCCAGCCCGCCAGCGCCGCGAACACGGGGATCACGTACTCGATGAAGCTCATCTCGATGGGGCCGAGATCGTCTAACAACGTGAAGTACAGCAGGAAGCCGCCGACGCCGGCGACCGCGGAGAGGTACGCGACGGCGCCGAGCGCGGACGGGGTCCACGTGGCGGTCGCGAACGACTGACCGGGCAGCGCGAGCACGGCGGCGTGGAGGACCGCCGCGCCGACGGCCATCATCCACGCCTGCGTGGAGAGGAACGGCATCGACGGCGATCGACTGTGGGTCACGACCGCGGCGACGGCGAACGCGAGGGCGGACGCGAGCACGAGCGCGACGCCGAGGATGCTGTCCGCGAGGTTCGCGGGGTCGGGGTCGGCGATGACGACGACGCCGACGAACCCGAGCGCGACGCCGAGCGCGGTGGCGGCGGTGAACTCCTCGTCGGTGGAAACGAGCCGCGTGAGCGCCGGCGTCACCACGGGGACGAGGCCCAACAGAACGGCCGCGACGCCGCCGGTGACGTACCGCTGCCCGGCGAACAGGAACGCGTGATGGGCGCCGATGATGAGGGCGCCGCCGACGAGCACGTAGACGTAGTCGTCGCGAGTCCGAGGGCGGAGCTCCACACCGGAGCCGAGGACGGCGGCGAACAGCAGCACGGCGGCGACGTCGAAGCGCACGGCCGCGAACGGTACCGCGGGGAGGTCTGCGAGGCCCACGTCCGTCGCCATGAACGCCGTTCCCCAGACCGCACACAGCAACAAGAAGCGGCCGGCCGTCCGGTAGCGACTCATTCACGGGGAGGTCGCCGCCGACGGCGAAGTACCCGTCGAACCGCCCCGGCGATCGCTCACCGCTGTTTCGGGGGAACACGTTCGGGGACGGCCCCAAACGGATCGGGATCGTATCCACGTGCGACCGATGTTCGACGACCTCGACACGGACCGGCGGCCGCTGGTCCTCGTCTGGGAGGTCACGCAGGCCTGCGGGCTCGCGTGTCGGCACTGCCGGGCCGACGCCCGGCCGCAGCGACACCCGGACGAACTGACGACCGCGGAGGGGAAGCGACTGTTGAGGGACGCCGCCGCGTTCGGCGACGGGCAGCTCGTCGTCCTCTCCGGCGGCGACCCGCTCGCGCGCGACGACCTCACGGAGCTGGTCGCGCACGGCGACGACCTCGGGCTCCGGATGACGATCACGCCGAGCGGCACGCGGTCGCTCACGCCCGAGCGCGTCCGCGACCTCGCCGACGCCGGGGTCGCGCGACTGGCGCTCAGCCTCGACGGCTCGACCCGCGAACGCCACGACGCGTTCCGCGGCGAGGAGAGCTACGCCGACACGGTCGCGGCCGCCCGAGCCGCCCGCGACGCCGGCGTCCCGCTCCAGATCAACACCACGGTCTGCGCGGACACGGTCGAGGACCTCCCCGCGATCCGCGACCGCGTCCGCGATCTCGGCGCGGTCCTCTGGAGCGTCTTCTTCCTCGTCCCGGTCGGTCGCGGCCGCGTCCTCGACCCTATCTCGCCCGAGCGCGCCGAGGCCGCGATGGCGTGGCTCCACGAGGTGTCCGACGAGGAGCGCTTCGGCGTGAAGACGACCGAGGCGCCCTTCTATCGTCGCGTGGGGATCCAGCGGGCCGAGGCGGGCGCGCCCGACGGCGCCGCAGAGCGCCGCGGCGGGGTCACCGCCGGGCGCGGGTTCGCGTTCGTCAGCCACACCGGCGAGGTGTACCCGTCCGGCTTCCTCCCCGAGTCGGCCGGCGACGTGCGCGAGCGATCCGTCGTCGACGTCTACCGGAACGCCGACCTCTTCGAGTCGCTCCGGGACCCCGACGGTTTCGCGGGGAAGTGCGGCGCGTGCGAGTTCCGCCACGTCTGCGGGGGGAGCCGCTCTCGGGCGTACGCCGCCACCGGCGACCCGACCGGCAGCGACCCGCTCTGCCCGTACGTTCCGGAGGGGTACGACGGGCCGCTCCCCGAGCGGCAGCGCGGCGCGGGCGACGACGGCGAGCGTTCCGAGCCGGCGGACTGAGCGGCGCACCGGCGGGTCGAAGCCGGACTCGAACTCAGGCGTACGCCTCGAACTCCTCGCCGAACGCGAGGAAGTAGCCCGTGCCGACGACGCCGACGACGGCCGCGACGGCGAACGCGACCTCGGGGCTGACGAAGTCCCACAGGTAGCCGCCGACGGCGGCGCTCGGGATCACGATCGTGTTCCGGAGCAGGTAGTACGTCCCGGTGACGCGGCCGCCGGCGCCGCTTTCCGCCGGGCCGACGATCAGCGCCTTGTGCGACGGCAGCCCCGCGAATCGGAGCCCCGAGAAGGCGAACACCGCGACCATCACCGCCGACAGCGGCAGGGCCGACCCCGCGAGCGTCGGCGCGTAGATCAACACGACGGGAAAGACCGCGTACACCGCGAAGCCGACCGCGACGACCGGCTTGAGCCCGACGCGCTCCGCGAGCTTCGAGGCGGGGACCATGATCAACAGCGCGACGAGCATCTCGACGCCGAGGAGGTAGCCGAAAAAGGCCTGCGGGGAGAGGCTCACGTCGTACGCGAAGCCGCCGAGCGCGACGGTGGCGTCGAGGCCGACCCGGAAGAACTGCGTGACCACCAGCACGAAGAACACGTACACCATCCCGTTGGCGAATCGCACGAGGGTGTCGCCGACGAGCAGCGGGCGGAGCGGCGCCGGCATCTCGCGGAGGTCCTCCCGTATCCGGTCGAGGCCCGCGAAGGAGTCGCCGAAGGAGTCGTCGCTCGCGTCGTAGAGGCGGTGCTGGACGAGGGTGCCGAGCGCGCCGAACGCGACCGCGACCGCGAGGACGAACCGGAAGCTCACCGTGAACTCCGAGCGCAGGCCGATGAGGACGGCCGCCAGCACGGGGCCGATCAGGAACGCCGTCCGTCGGAACGTCTCCGTGCTGGCGAACCCGGCGGCCAGCCGCGAGGGGTCCGTCGCCTGCTTGACCACCGCGAACGTCGCGCCGAGGCCGAACGACTTCCACGCCTGCGCTAAGATCAGGCCGACGAAGATCCACGCCCACGCCGGGACCGTCACGCCGCCGAACGAGAGCGCGCCGAGTCGAGGCGCGACCAGCCAGACGCCGAAGCCGGCCGTCGAGACCAGTCCGAAGAGCGTCAGCGCGTTCCGCGAGCCGATGCGGTCCGAGACGGCGCCGCCGGGGTACGGGTACAGCGCGGAGATGACGTTCCCGAACGTGCCGAAGAGCCCGACGACGAAGCCGGACGCGCCGAGCGCGACCATGTACTCGGGGAGGAACCGACTCGTCATCTGAAAGCCGAGGCTGAACGCGAACATCGCCGCCGAGAGGACGAGCACGTCTCGCTCTAACGCGAAGAACCGTCGGAACGCGTCGAGCGGGTCGGCGCTCTGGTCGTCGACCGCGTCGCCGTCCGCCTCGTCGCCGTCGCTCACGGCCGACCACCCGGCGTCCGCGGCCGGTTCTGGTCGTCGACTCGGGCTGGAGGTACCGGTACGGCGGGCGGTGCCATACGAGTCGTCCCGTTCCCGTCGGCAAAAAATCACCCCGTTGGGGCGGCGTCAGTCGCCCGCCGCCTCGGCGGATCGAACGAGCGACCGCAGCTCGTCGAGCGCGAGCGGGTCGATCCGCTCCCGGTGCCCGTCGGTGGTGTAGAACAGGCTCGCCTCGACGCGCTTCTCGCCGAACCATTCGTCGAGGACGTGGTAGTAGACGGTGAGCTGCTTCCGGTACTCCGACTCGGCGCGTCGCGTCGCGTCCGTCTTGTAGTCGACGACCTCGACGCGATCCGCGGTCTCGTGGACGAGGTCCGCGATCCCGGAGACGGTGACCCGCCGCCCGTCCACGTCTATCGGGAGCGTGATCGGCTCCTCGACGTGGAGCTCGCCGGGCAGGGAGTCGAGGAACGCGGCGACCCGCTCCTCGTCCCCGTTCGACGGCGTCGCGTCGTCCCCGTCGAGCGCGTACGCCTCGGCGAAGTCGTGGACGCGCGACCCGAATTCCATCCCCCGCGTCTCGGGCTCGGCCTCCGTCCGTTCGCCCGCCTCCTCGAACACCGACTCGTCCATGAGCGAGTGGGGGGTGTGACCGATCGGTCCCTCCGGCGTCGTCACCGCGAACGGGAGCTCCGCGTCGGCCGGCTCGCCGCGGTCGAACGGCTCGACGGTGGGGTCGACCTCCTCGACGCCGACCGGGAGTCCGTCGAGGAACGCGTTCGGGTCCTCGCCGGCCGCGAACAGGACGTGGCTCTCGGCGCGGGTGACCGCGACGTAGAGCAGTCGCCGCTCCTCGTCGTACCCCTGCGGCAGACAGCGACGGCGGACGTCGTGGCGCCAGCTGTCGTAGACGTGCGGATAGGCACCGTCCTCCGAGTAGCGCTTTCGCTGTCGGAGCCCGACGGGGTCCCGGTACTCGATGACGCTCGAACCGCGGGACCGCGGCGGGAACCGGCCCTCGTTCATATTGGCGAGCACGACGATCGGATACTCTAACCCCTTCGCCGCGTGGATCGTCTGAACGGTCACCGCGTCGTCGCCCGCGGCCGCGCGAGCGTCGACCGTGTGGCCGGTCTCGATCCCGCGCTCGATGTGTCGGATCAGCTCGCCGCGGGTCGCCGTCGTCGAGTCGTGAACGGACTGGACCGTGTCTAAGAGCACGTCCGCGGTGTCGCCCGCGAACCCGTACCGGTCGAACACGCGACGCGCGAGCGCACCGACCGACTCCAGTTCGCGGAGTTCGTCGCGGAACGCGGCCGGCTCGTCCGGGTACGAGTCCGTCTCCAAGGCGTGGTCCACCTCGTCGAACGCGTAGCCGGCCCGTTCGAGGACCACGGCCCAGCCGCGGTCGGCGTCCGACTCGGCGATCCGGAGCCACGCGAGCAGGAGCTTCGCCGGGTCGGTCCGGAAGAGTTCGATCCCGCCGTCGTAGGCCATCGGGAAGTCGTACTCGGCGGCGACGTCGAGCAGCTCCCGACCGTAGTCCCGCGTCCGCGTGAACACCGCTACGTCCCCGTATTCCGGGGGCCGCGGCTCGCCGTCATCGCCCTCGACCGCGTAGCCGTCGTTGCCGACGACGTCTTGGACCGTCGAGAGGACGGCCTCGTGTTCGTCCTCGTGGGTGACGCCCTCGACGACCGTGTTGTCGAAGGCGGCGTTCGACGAGAGCTCGACCACGTCCTCGAGCGTGGCGTCGGCCGTCTCGCCGCTCGACGCGGGCGTCACGATGGCTCGCTCGGAGAGGTCGATGACCGACTCCGTCGACCGGTAGTTCTCGCGCAGTTCGATCCGGGTCGGATCGACCGCGTCGAACGAGACCCGATCGGCCTCGCGGTCGAGGTCGGCGGTGAACCGCTCCAGTCGCTCCTCGAACGCCAGTATGTTGCGCACGTCGGCGTACTGGAACGAGTAGATGCTCTGTTTCCAGTCGCCGACGACACAGAAGTTGTCCGTCCCGGAAAGGAGGAGCGCGAGCTTGAACTGTATCTCGCTGGTGTCCTGAAACTCGTCGACCATGACGTACTCGAACTGCGCCGCCTCCCGGGCGCGTCGGTCCTCACAGAGCAGCACGAACGCGAACAGCTGGAGGAAGCTGAAGTTGAGGTAGTTCCGGCCCAGCGCGAACCGGAGGTATTCGACGTAGACGTCGTGGACGAACGACTTGAGCCCCTCGCGCTCCTCGTCGAAGACCATCCGGGCCACGCCGTCGTCGAGGCGCTTCGTCCCGCGGCCGCCGCGGAGTTCCGACTTCGACGGCGCGTTCGGGGTGTACGCCTTGTCACGGCCGAAGCGGCTCAGGTCCTCGCGGAGCGGCGACTGCTTTCGCCCGTCGTTCCGCGGTCGGTTCGCGGCGTCGAACAGCTCCTCGAACGCCTCGAAGTCGCCGTCGAGGTGCGCCTCGCCGTCGCGGTACCACCCGTCGGTCGTGGGGAACACGCCCTTCGCCGCGAGCTCCTCGATCAGGCCGAGCAGCTCGCCCGGCTCGGAGAGCACGCGGTAGAAGTCGGCGTGTTCGGGGTGATCGTCGCGGAAGGCCCCGAAGAACTCGCGGAACCGCTCGGCCTCGATCAGGTCGTCGTCGACGATCTCCGTCGAGCCCGTGATCCGCTCGTCGATGCCGAGGTGCGTCGGCGCGGCGTAGCCGTGTTCCCCGAGGAGTTCGTGGCAGTGCGAGTGGAACGTCCGGATCGGCGCGTCGGCCAGCTCTCTCAGTCCGTACGCGCTGTGGTCGACGATCCGCTCTTTCATCTCCGTCGCCGCGCTCCGCGTGAACGTCGCCAGCAGCACGTCCTCCGGTTCGACGCCGTCGCGGTCGACGATCGCCCCGTAGCGACGGGTGATCGCGAACGTCTTGCCCGTCCCCGGCCCGGCGTCGACGAGGTAGGCGCCCTCGGTGTTCTCGATCAGCTCCCGTTGCCGCTCGTTCGGCGTCGGATCGGTCATCGGCTTCCCTCCAGGAGGAGGTCTCGGTGGTCCACCCGTCGGTAGTTCGGCCCGCCCTCGCGTCCCGCGACCGGGAAGCGCTCCGCGCCGGCTCGCCGCTCGTTGAGCTCCCCGAGGCGCTCGTCGACGAAGGACTCGAACGCGTCCAAGTCCTCGCGGAAGAAGGCCCGCTTGCGGACGCCGTTGAGTTCCCGGATCGCCTGGTCTGACCCCTTCTCAGCGTCGACGTCCGAGGACGTGCCGGCGTCGACGGCGGCCGTGAACGCCGCGGCGAACTCGGAGGCTCGCAGTTCGTCCTTCTCCCTCGTGTCGGGGAAGGACAGCTCCGCCACGGCCTCGCGGTAGGCCGCGTAGCCGAGGTCGTCGAACGTCTCGCGACAGTCGGTGTAGCCGTCGAGCAGCGCCTCGTAGGCGTCCCGCGAGGCGACGTACTCGTCGAAGGTTCTCGGGTGGTAGGTGACGGTCGCGAGCGCGTCGTCCAGGTCGGCGTCGCCGGCGATCACGTCGGCCATCGGTTCGAGGAAGTGGAAGAAGGTGAACTCCAACTGCTCGTCGGGCCGGAGGGTCCGGTAGTACGTCAGGTACAGCGCGGCCTGGAAGTTCGGCGTGTCCGTGGGCGGGTCCACCGCCGAGCTCGCAACGACCCGAGACGGTCGCTTCCGGCTCCCGCTCTTGTAGTCGAGCAGTCGGGTCGGCCCCCGAACGAGGTCGATCTTCCCCTTGACGCCGAGCGAGGAGTCCTCGAACCAGCGCTCGGTCAGCGGCGAGTCGACCGGCTCGTCGAAGTGCTCGGCGAAGCGGTTGGTGCCCCGGCCCGACGAGGGCGTGAGGAACTCGTCGGACTGCGGGCCGTTCTCGTCGAGGTACGACGCGATCAGCTCCATCCCGATGCGGTACTTCCGGCGGCGGAGCGTCTCGTCGTCGGCCGACCCGAACGGCGCGGCCGCATCGAGCATGAGGTCGACGAGTTCCGCCGTGTCGGCGGCCGCGACGGCGTCGGGGTGGTTCACGTAGAACTCCGCGAAGTCGTGGAAGAGATTCCCCTCGACGAACCGCTCCTGATCGGGGCTGTCGAGGAGGCGCCCGAAGAAGTAGTCGCGCGGACTGTTGACGTAGCTGTTGAGCGAGGACTGGCTGACGGTCTCGACGGTCTCCGGGTCGACGCCGAGGGGTTCGCGGTCGAAGCCCGTTCCCGTCGCTCGCGCGCGTCGGCGGTGTTCCACCGAGTCGAGGTCGCTGAACCGGTCGAACTCCGCGTCGAGGAGGTCACCGAGGTACAGACAGGGCGTGACCGGCTCCCCGCCGGCGGTGTCGCGGACCAGGTAGTACTGCCGGTCGCCGCTCTGGAGCAGCCGCTGGAAGTCCGCGACGTAGCGCTCGAACTGCGTCTCGGCGTCGACCCACGGCCGCCGCGGCGCCGAGTGGGTCCACCCCTCCTCCATTCCGAGGTGGAAGACGACGGGGCGGTCCACGTACGCGGAGGACTTCGCGTCGGCGAGCAGGACGCCCTCGTTCTCCCTGTCGACCGGAACCTCGTAGGTCCGGAGGTAGTAGGCGAGTCGGTCGACCCCCTGGTCGGTCACGAGTTCGTCGGCGATCCCGAGGGCCCGTAGCTCCTCGTCGAAGCGCGCCAGTTCGACGCCCGTCTCGCGCTCGTATGCGTCGAGCGCCTCGGAGAACGTCCGGTCCGCGACCGCGTCGCGGAACGCCCGCACCCACGCCAGTTCCGGGCTCTCGACCGCCGCGAGTCGCTTCTCTCGGTCGTCGACGGGCACGTCGACGTCCAGCCGGGAGAGCAGCGGCTCCACCTCGCCGACGGTCACGTCGGAGCCCCGGGAACCGAGTCGGAGGAGCCGGACGAACGCCCTGTGATGCGGGTCGTCGGCGAACCCCGGGCCGCCGTAGAACGGCACGTCGGCCGCTTCGAGCGCGGACTCGGCGAGCGAGGAGTACCGGCTCCCGCCGTCGAGGACGACGGCGACGCGCCCGGCGTTGCGTTCCGAGACCGCGTCGAGGAGCGCCGTGACGATGTCGGTCGTCGACTCGAACACCTGAAACGGCGGGTGGTCGAAGGCGCCGTCGGTGAACAGGTCGACGCGGTCGAACGCGTCCGGGAGGACGCTGCGCTCCAGCGCCGTCAGTCGGTCGTAGCCGACGACGGCGACGGACCGATCGCCGTCGATCTCGTACTCCGTGAGCCGCTTCGAGGTCGTGGGGAGGGTCCGCAGCCGTTCGACGACCTCGCGGGTCACGTCGTCGACGTAGGCGTCGTACTCGAGGATAGCGTCGAGGCTCCCTCGGTGTTCCCAACACTGGAGGACGTTCCCGACGGCGTACGCGATCGCCTTCCAGTCGTGGTCCGTCTCCTCGACGAGTTCGAGGAAGGCGAGGCGGTCCTCGGCCCGCTCGCGCCGGCCGGCCGCGAGCAGGCGGGGCGTGGTCGCGAACGTCCCGAAGTGCGGGCGGTCGAGCCGGCGGTCGATGGCCCTCGCCAGCGGGGCGTCCGGGGTGACGACGAGGTCGTACTCGGCGAGGTCCGCGTAGAGTGAGTCGACGGGGTTCGCGCGGCGGATGGGCACGAATACGCGAGAGACGGACGGGCGACTAAAAGATAGCGGGGGACGGCGCCAGATCGATTCGGCGAACCGACGCCCGTCGCCGACGCGCCGGCTTACCAGTCGTACTCGTCGCGGGGGTCGACCGCGTCGCGCTCGCGGTCGAACACGTGCTCGCCGTCGACGAAGACGTGTCGCGTCCGGCTGTCGTTCTCGTAGAAGACGCCGTCCCAGACCGCCACGTCGGCGTCCGTGCCGACCTCCAGCGTGCCGACGCTGTCGTCGATGCCGAGGATCTCCGCCGGATAGCGCGTGACCGCCTCCAGCGCCTCGTCCGCCGGGAAGCCCTCGCGGACCGCGAGCCCGACGCAGACGTCGAGGTGCTGTTGGGGGAGTACGGGCGCGTCTGTCTGGATCGCGACCTTCACGCCGGCCTCGCGGAGGATCGCCGGCGTCTCGAAGGTGATGTTCCGGAGTTCGTACTTCGCGCCCGAGTACAGCGATGGGCCGACGATCGCGGGCACGTCCCGCTCCGCGAACTCCTCGGCGATCAGGTGGCCCTCCGTCGCGTGTTCGATCGAGAGCGACTCGATCCCGAACTCCTCGGCGATCCGGAAGACGGTCATGATGTCGTCGGAGCGGTGGGCGTGAACGCGGAGCGGAAGCCCCTCGGTGAGCACGCGCGAGAGGTTCTCCATGCCGAGGTCGCGCTCGAACGGCTCGCCCTCGTTGCGGGCGTGTTCGCTCCGGTCGACGTAGTCTTCGGCCTCCATCAGCGACTCGCGGAGGGTGGCCGCGACGCCGGGACGCGTCGACGGCTGGCGGTTCTGCTCCTCGCCGTGGAAGCGCTTCGGGTTCTCGCCCATCGCGGCCTTCATCCCGTCTTCGCGGATCAGCATGTCGTCGGCCGTAAGCCCGTGGGTCTTCATCGAGCAGATGATCCCGCCGATCACGTTGCCGGACCCCATCCGCGCCGAGACGGAGGTCACGCCGTTCTGGAACGCGTGTTTCAGCTCCTCGTCGCGCGGGTGGAACCCGTCGAGCGCGTTGACGTGCGGCGTGACCGCCGAGGTCCCCTCGTTGATGTCGCCGTCCTCCGGTTCGCCCCACTCGGCCATGCCGGCGTGGCTGTGGGCGTCGACGAGTCCCGGCGTGACGTGGTGGCCCGAGACGTCGATCACGGTCGCCTCCTCTGGCGGCTCACCGTCGTCGAGGGAGACGATCTCGCCGTCGTCGATGACGACGGTCGCGTCGATCGTTCCCCGCTCCGTTGCCGTGTGGACGGTCCCGCCGACGAGCGCGTACATGGTACCGGATTCACCGGGACGGTACTAAACGGTTCAGGAGGCGGTTCGTCCGGCCGGAGATCGGCGTCGGGCCACGACGACTACCGAGGCGAA
>NZ_BAAADQ010000003.1:0-262354 GCF_039522565.1 Halorubrum ejinorense
CGGCGGCAGAATCATGGCTCCGAGCCTTCGCCGTCTGCTGGAACCGATGCTTAAGTTAACACGACCGGTTTTGACGGTATCCACTCCCGATTCGCGGTCAACGATCGACAAAAAGACGAGTAGAGACTCGGAACCAGCTTATTCGTCCAATGAAAGCGCCGCGAGCAGCGACTCCAACTGGACCTGCTCGTTGGCGCCCTCCGCGATCCGGTAGTCGGCCTCCCCGATGCGCTCCATGAGGCGGACCGCCTCGCGCTCGTTCAGGTCGAACTCCCAGACGGAGCGGTGGAGCTGGTCGATCACGTCGCCGCCGGCCATCCCCGTCTCCGTGAGCAGCGTGTCGAGCGTCGCTCGCGCCCGCGCGAAGTCGCCCGCCAGCGCGTCGGTCACCATCGACTCGATCTCCTCCGGGCGGGCCGTCGCCGTGATCGCGTACACGGCCTCCTCGTCGACCACGTCACCGGTCGTCGCCGCCGCCTGAAGGGAGTTGATCGCGCGGCGCATGTCGCCGTCGGCCGCGTACACAAGGGCGTCGACCCCCTCGTCGGTCACCTCGATCCCCTCGGCCGCCGCGATCTCGCGGACCATCCCGCCCACCGCCTCGTCCGACAGCGGCGAGAAGCGGAAGACGGCACACCGCGACTGGATCGGGTCGATGATCTTCGACGAGTAGTTACACGAGAGGATGAAGCGGGTGTTATCGGAGAACTGCTCCATCGTCCGGCGGAGTGCTGACTGTGCATCATCCGTGAGGCTGTCTGCCTCATCAAGAAACACGATCCGGAAGTCGCCGCCGAACGACGACCGCGCGAACCCCTTGATCCGGTCGCGGACCACGTCGATACCGCGCTGGTCGGAGGCGTTCAGTTCCAGGAAGTTGCCGCGCCAGTTGTCGTCGCCGTAGATCTCGCGGGCAATGGCGGTGGCGGCGGTCGTGTTGTGCATCACTGTCGGAACCTCGCCCGCGACGTAGTTCCGCGTTTCCGGGACCGTCAGGTCATAGACACGCTCGTCGGTCTCCACGCGCTCGACCGTCTCTATCTCGTCGTACCGTAGGTCGGCGTTCGCGATCCGAGACGCCTCATCGAGGAGCTCGACGGTCTCGGGTGACAGCCGCTCCGCGGCGATCTCTTTGAGGCGCTCCGCGACCGTTTCGAGACGGGTGAGCGATGTCAACGTCGAGTCGTCAGAGCGAAGCAGATTCGTGAGGGCCGGCGTCTCGATCTGAAGACCGTCGACGACCTCGGCGTACTCCACGCCGAGCAGGTTGATACACTCGTTCAGTTCCGCTTCTACGCGGTCGATTTCGGCGTCCTCGACGGGTTGATCCAGCTCTCCGAGTATCTGTACCGTCCGATGTGCCCGCGGCGTCCGACGACCGTCGCTGTACTCCAGAAGGCGGTCCGAGCGCGCACCGACCTCCTCGGAGACTTCCTTTCTGACCTCGATCGGTGCGAGTTCTTCGCGACTTTCGACCCACTGTGCCGGCACGGTCGTCACCGCTTCGAGTTCCGGTCGAAGCGCTTCGAGACGTTCGAGTGCCCGCTGCGTGTCTTCGATCCGCTCCGTTGCGGCATCGACTACGTTGTCGAGAATTGAGCAGTAACGCTCTCTTCCGGGTGACTCCGGATTAATGCTCTTGGGTAAGTGATCGGTGATCGGAATCTCGAGTTGTCGACAGAGATCCCGAAGGACGGTCTGTGTCGGAATCGTGTCGTAGTTCGGGTTCGATCGCTTTTCGGCGTGTTCGGCAAGCCGCTCGGACTTGTGAGTGATCGAGAATCCGACCGCGTCTCTGAATCGTCGTAGATCCTGTGCACCCGAGATATACAGGGCGTGGTACGTCCGTTCGATCCCCGACCCGTTGGTCGCGGACTTCTGAACTTCCTTCCGTCGGGCAGAGATACCGAACGTCGAGAGCAGGTACGAAAGTAGCGTGATGTGCTCGCGGTTTCGCTGCGTCAGCTCGATCAGTCCGTTGGCGCTGATATGCGCCTCGGCGTCGAACATCGCTCGGAGGAACGCGGCACGCGCGTCGTCCCCGGCCGTGACGAGGGACGAACCGATACCCTCGCCCCCGCTCGCGCTGGCGAACGCGTCAAAAACGGATTCGAGGTAGTGTGTCAAGGTCCGGGAACCGATTTCGACATATCGAACCTCCTTCTGTACTCCCCGTCTCGTTTCCACCTCGAATAGGTCGTGTGCGGCCGACTCGAACGCGTCGAGGAGCCCGTCGTCGGTGTTGTAGAATTTGATCCGACCGCCGTCGATCCTCGCTTCGCTGATCGCGAGGCCGACGAACCGTGCGAGTTCCGGTGTCACGTCCGTCGGCGGGGTAATCGATCTGGAGCGACGGCCCTGTCTGACGTGCTTGATCGCTTCGACATCGTCAATCCACGTGTCCACGTCGTCAGTCGCCGCGTGGATCGCGGAGAGCGGAACTGTCCGGTCGAGACCCATCACTTCCGCGCGCTCGGCGGCAAGCGTCACCTCCGTCCGCTCCGGGTTCATCTCGTCGTACCAGCGCAGCGCCGCTCCCGTCGTCGAATCGGGCGTCGGCGTCGGCAGTCGACTAGGTCGAGCGATCCGATCGCCGTCCGACAGCTCCTCGGCCGTAACCCAGTCGAACCCGTCGTGAGTGATGACCCGGAGCCTGTGTTCCGGCGTCACCCGAAACTCGGCGCCGTCACGGGTCGTCACTTCGACGAGCTCCTCGGCCTGCTTCCCGAACACGTGTGACGGTTCGACGTGTTCGAACCCGTTCCGATCCGTCATCGTTGCCACTCGAAGCCCATCTTTCGGCTCGTCGAAGCCGTCCGTGTCACCGACCACGTCCGCTATCGGCCGTATGCCGGCGTCGGTCAAAACTGGGGTGTCTCCGGTCACACACTTCCCTATCCCCGCAGGCCCCGAAAACAAGAGGTGGGGTACGTCGTCCTGCGCGATGTAGCTCTGGAGTCGCTCGACGATCTCCTCTTGCCCGTGGATGTCGTCGAGCGTCTGCGGCCGGTACTTCTCGATCCAGATCTCCCGACCGGTGGCGGTCGCAGCCGTCTGCTCGTCGGCCTCGCTCATTGCCCGATCCGAGGGTCGGCGGGGTCATAAACGAACCGAGAGCCGGCCGCGTCGGTGGACGGCCCTCGGCGAGCCTACGTCCGCCGCCGGACCGTCTCGTGAAACGCGCCGAGCGCGTCGACGCCGGCCTCCGCCCGCCGGAGCCGCGCGCTCGTCTCGGCGTCGATCCCCGGCGTCAGCACGACCGCCGCCGCCCCCGTCGCGACGGTCTCGGTCCGCCAGTCGACGTATCGCTCGGCGAACCACGCCGGCAGATCGGCACGCAACACGGCGTTCCGCCACGCGAACTCCCGAGTCGCCTTCAGCCCGAGCAGCGCCAGCCGGTCGTCGAGGGGGTCGAGCAGTCCGTCGACCCCGGCGATTCCGAGCGCTCCGTACGCCTCGACGAGGGCGTCTTGGGCGGTCTGAACGAGTCGGGCCAGGACCGCGTTGATGCGGTCGTGGTCCTCGAGCTTGGCGTCGCGATCGGGATCGATCCCCACATCGCCGAGCGTGTACGTGAGATCGTAGGTGATGTGCGCGTTGATCCCGAGCAGGGCGTCCTGTGCGACGAGCGTCTCCCCGCGGGCCCCGGCGGCGAAGGCGATCAACCACGGCCGCGGGAGCGAGTCGAACGCTCGCCGCTCGAACGCGACCAGTGCTCGTCGGTAGCGCTCCGCGAAGGCGACGAGGTACGACGCGGTCCACTCGGGGTCGACGAAGGCGCCGTCCTCGATCGCGGTCCGGACGGTCGCCGTCATCCGACTGTACACCGTGAGGAACACCGCGCGGCGGTCGCCCCGCTCCCGGAGGTACGACTCCGCCCGCGCCAGCCGCTCGGCGACGTCGTCGACGGACGCGAACGGCGCCGCGACGAGACCGAGCAACGCCGCGTCCGGGTCGTCGTCGGCCAGCTCCGCCGCGACCGCGTCGGGCTCCGTGTCGACCGTCCGTCGGATCCCGGCGAACAGCGCTCTCGCTTCCTCGGCGGTCGGGACGGTGGCTCGGATCCGGGTCATCGTGGGCGACGGCGCGCGCCGTCGGACCGTCCGGTACTCGACCGGAGCAAAAGAACGTTGCTGCGAACGGGCCCGACGCGGACTACGCGAACTCGTCGATCAGTTCGGGCACCACGTCGAAGAGGTCGCCCACGATCCCGTAGTCGGCGATGTCGAAGATGGGCGCGTTCGGGTCGGTGTTTATCGCGATGATCGTGTCCGCACCCTTCATGCCGGCGACGTGCTGGACCGCGCCGGAGATGCCGACCGCGAGGTACACGTCCGGCGTGACGACTTTCCCGGACTGGCCGACCTGCCGGTTCTTCGGGAGCCACCCGTTGTCGACGATGGGTCGGGACGACGAGAGGGTCGCGCCGAGCGCGTCCGCGAGGTCCTCGACGAGTTCGATGTTCTCCTCCTCCTCGATACCGCGGCCGACCGAGACGAGCACGTCGGCGTCCGCGATGTCGACGTCGCCGCCGCCGACCTCCTCGAAGCCCGTGACGCGAGCACCCGACTCCGGGAAGTCGATATCGGCCGCTTCGACCGGCGCGTCGCCGACCCCCTCGGCGGGGGGCCACTCACCGCCCCGAACCGTGAGGACGAACCGGTCGCCGGTGACGTCGACGGCCGTTTCGACCTTCGAGCCGTACATCTCGCGGGTGACGGTGAGGCCGTCGTCGTAGTCGATCCCGACCGCGTCGGTCACGATCGGGACGCCCAGCGCCTCCGCGAGCGCCGGCGCGTAGTCGAGCCCGTTGACCGAGTTCGGGAGCACCACCGAGTCGGCGTCGACGCGGTCCGCAAGCGTCGAGGCGGCCGTCTGGTAGGCGTTGTGGTCGAACTCTTCGCCGTCTCCGACGGTGTGGACCGCGTCGACGCCCTCGCGGTTCAGATCCTCCGCGAACTCGTCGACGTCGCCCGCGATCACCGCCACGTGGAGGTCTCCGTCGCGCGCGTCGGCGAGCTCTCGCCCGGCGGTGATCGCCTCGTAGGACACGTCTCGCAGCTCTCCGCGGCGGTGTTCGGCGACGACGAGCACGCTCATCACGCGCCCACCCCCTTCTCCCGCAGGACCTCCGCAAGGCGACCCGCGGCCTCGCTCGCGTCGCCCTCGATCAGCTCCGCGTCGGACTCGCTTTCCGGCTCGTACATCGACGTGATCGTCAGCGCGCTCTCGACGTCCTCGGCGGTCAGTCCGAGGTCGGCGAGGTCCTTCGCGGCGATCTCCTTGCGCTGTGCCTGTCGGATCCCGCGGAGGCTCGCGTACCGCGGCTCGTTGAGTCCGGTCTGGACTGTCAACACGGCCGGGAGGTCCACGTCGGTCAGCTCCTCGACGCCGCCCTCGAGCTCTCGGTGGACGTGCGCCACGTCCGCGTCCGCGTCGACGTCGAGGCTGTTGACGACCGCGGCGTGTTCGAAGCCGATCCGCTCCGCGAGGGCGACGCCCGTCGCGCCGAAGCCGGTGTCGGCGGCCTGAACGCCGCCGAGTATCAGGTCCGGCTCCTCCTCCGCGACGACCGCCTCGAACAGGTCGACCTTCGAGGCCACGTCCGCGAACGCCCCCTCCAGTGCGTCGTCCCAGACTCGGACCGCGCGGTCGGCGCCCTTCGCGAGCGCCATCCGGATCGTCTCCTCGGCGCGCTCGGGGCCGACGGTGACGGTCACGACCTCGTCCGCGACCCCGGCCTCGGCCAGTTGGACTGCGGCCTCGACGGCGTAGTCGTCCCACTCGTTGAGGTCGTACTCGAGGTCGGACTCGGCGATGTCGGTCCCCTCGATCGCGAAGTCGTCGTCCGCCTCCGCGACCTCCTTGACGGTCACCAGAACCTTCATGATCAATACTCGGTCGCTCGGCGTGTAATGGTTTTCGGAACGGACGACGGCGGGACAGCGGTTTCTCCGCTCTCAGTACCGCTCGGATCCCGTCGTCGAGCCGATAGCCGTCCCGTGCGGCCCTCGCTATCGACGACGCGGTCGGGCCCTAGCGGTCGCCGCCGCCCGTTCCGTCGTCGTCGTCGCTCGCTCCGTCCTCGTCGTCGGGCAGCGAGATGAGGTTCTCGCGCCCCAGCCGGAGCTTCTCGACGCGGCCGTCGTCGGCCATCGCCGAGAGCAACTGCGACACCTTCGCGTCCGACCAGCCGGTCTCGGCGACGATGTCGGCCTGTCGCATCCGCCCGCCGTTGGTTTCGAGGAGTCGCTCGACGCGCTCTTCGTCCGAGAGCAGCGAGAGGTCCGGCCCCTCCTCGTCGCCGTCGCCCGCCTCGCCGGGGGAGTCGTCGACCACGTCGCCCTCGGTAGTTCCTCCGGCGTCGACGACGCCGCTGGGACTCCGGTCGTCGTCCGGCGCCCGCATGCCGCCGTTCGCCGCGGATTCTCCGGTGTCGTCTTCGTCGGCGTTGATGCGGCGGTATCCCACGACGCTCCCGGCGACGAGCGTCGCGGCGAGCACGATCGCGGCCATCAACAGCCCCCACGGCGGGGCCGCCACTCCCGCGGGCCCGTACACGATCGCTACAGGCTCGCCGCCGTCGAACGTCTGTGGCCCTTCGATGATCACGTCTCCGTCCGAGAGCTGCGTCACGGCGGTGCTGGGCGTTCCGGTGACCGTGTACCCCTCCGGCGTCGCCACCTCCAGCGTCTGGTCCGCTTCGAGGCTGCGCAGCCACGTCTCGTTGCCGGGCGTCGTCAGCGCGTCTCCGAGGACGAGGCTCTCGCCGTCCTGTGCGAGAAACGCCGTCCAGGTGAAGCGCAGACGGAACTCGCCGACCGCGACCGCGTCTTCCGTGGCGACGTCGAACCGACTCGGGTCCTCGTAGACCTCGAAGTCGCGCTCGACCCCTCGGATCGCCATCGACCGGTCGACGTTCCGGTTCGCCGCGCGGCGGAACCCTTCGAACATCTCGGCGTCGGGGCCGACCTCGCCGTCCTCGAACCGCTCGCCGGCGGTCTCGAACGCGGCGGTCTCGTTCTCGTCCCCCAGCGAGTACCGCACCGCGACGGACCAGTCGGCGCTCCGGTCGGGGTTCAACTCCAGTCGGATCCGCGTCGCGGACGGCGAGGTGATGGCGTCGTCCGTCTGCCGTCGGACCGCGGTCGGGCGGTCCCGGAGTGAGTCGTCAGCGCGCGGCGCGTCGGCGGCCGCCGAGACGTGGGCGGGGTTCTCGTCCGCGCCGAGGATGGAGGAGGTCGTGGCCGCGCCGTTGACCGCGCCGCCGGCGCTCGCGACGAGCGCGAGTGCGACGACCGCGATCAAGAGCGCGCGAAGGGCGGGGCTCCGCATACGTTTCCGGTCACTCGGGCACCGGGCAAAACGCTTTCCATACGCTATTTTTTGACAGGATGTCCGGCCGAACCTCCTCGTCCCGGCCGTCGGCGGCACCGCGTCGACGCCGCCGGTCGGCCGTAGTGGGTGGATTTTTTATATTGCGGGCCGAACCCGGAAAACGATGAGAGCCCTCCCGACCGCCGTGGTCGCGATCCTGCTGTTGGTGGCGCCGGTCGCCGGCGTCACCGCCCCCGTCGGCGCCCCGCAGGCAGCGGATCCGGCGCAGTCCCTGGATTCGGCGCGGTCCCTGGATTCGGCGCGGTCCGTGGAGTCGACGCCCTCGGCCGGTTCGACTCCCCCGATCGGCTTCCCGCAGTCAACCGAGCCCGCGGCGGCCGCTCCCGGACAGACGACGCCGCAGATCGACCGGGCGAACCTCATGCTTCGAACGCTCTCGGTCCCGCCGGGGGCGGAGACGCGCGTCAGCCAGTACACCCGCGGGCCGGACCTCGGGTCGTCGCTCGGGTTCGCGACCGCCGACGCCGACGCCGCGGTCGAGACCGCGTCCGTCGTGGACCGGATCGAACGCGCCGAGACGAACGTCGAGCGCCAACAGCAGATTCTGGCCGAGATCAACCGCGTCGAGCGCGCGGAGGTGGCGCTCAACGACCGGCAGACCGAGGCCTTCAGCGCGCACGCGGCCGGCGAACTCACCGACCGCCAACTGGTCGACGAGCTCGTCCGCGTGGCCGCCACCGCCCGCGAGTACGACGAGCGGCTCGACGAGATCGACGCGCTCGCCGAGGCGACCGACGACTTCAGCTCTCCCGCCCGCCTCGACGAGCTTCAGGTGGCGCTTCAGGTGTACGAGGGGCCCGTCCGCGACCGCGCGCTCGCGACCGCTCGGGGGCAGTCGCCGCCGACCGACATGTACGTCGAGTCCAGTCAGGGGGCGATCGTGCTCGCGACGGTCTCCGACGGCGAGTACGTCCGAGAGGTGTTCCGGACGGACCGCTGGGACCGCGGCGGCGGCCCCATCTCGAACGACGCGGCGATCGAAGTGACCGAGGCGGCGTACCCCGAGACGGCCGCGCTCCGCGAGCCCGACGCCTTCGGCGCCGGCGCGGTCCAGCGGATCACGATCCCGCACGAGATCGGCACCCTGCGCACCTTCGTCAGCGGCGGAACCGAGCAGGTGTTCGTCGAACACCAGCGAATGAACCTCGCCGCGTTCCCCGGCAGCGAGCCGATCACGACCGCGGGCGACGGGTTCAACGTCACCGTCGAGCGGACCTACGCCGGCGGGCCGGTGACCGTCACCGTCCTCGACGAGGAGACGGGCGACCCCGTCTCCGGCGTCACGGTCACCAAGTCGGTCGGCGACGGCGACAGCCGCGCGATCGGGACGACGAACGACGCCGGCGTCGTGCGGACGCTCTCCCCGGCCGAGACGTACCGCATCACGGTGGTCGACGAGCCCCGCGTGGTCGTCGTCGGCGGCATCGAGCCCCTCCCGACGCCGCGGCCGGTCGGCGACGAGTGACCGCCCGCGCCAGGCCGACCCTTTTACGCGAGACCGCGCCACTACCCCCGTGTCACCAACCGTTCGCCGCGCCCGAGGGATGGCGCCCGTCGCCGGCGTGCTACTGCTCGCGATCACCGTCGTTCTGGCCGGCGGCGTCGCGGCCGCCGCGCTCGACGCCCCGACCGCGACGGTGGCTCCGTCGGCGGTGCTGTCGCTGTCGGCCACCGACGACCGGATCGCGATCGAGCACCGCGGCGGGGACCCGATAGACGTGACGGCCGTGACGGTCCGCGTCAGCGTCGACGGCGAACCGCTCGACGAGCAGCCGCCGGTCCCCTTCTTCTCGGCCGCCGGCTTCCACCCCGGACCGACCGGCCCGTTCAACTCCGCGAGCGACGACACGCTGCGCGTCGGGGAGACGACGACCTTCCGCGTCGCGGACACCAACGACCCGACGCTGGAACCGGGCCGGTCCGTCACCGTCGCGATCAGCGCGCACGGACAGCCGGTCGCGACGCTGGAGACGGTCGTCGAACCGGGATGAAATCGAACGGACCCGCGCTCACTCGGCGTCGGGCGCCGAGGCGTCCGCGTCCTCGACGCGCGTACCCGACCCGCCGTTGGCGTTCGCCTCCGGCACCCGAGCGACGGTCGTGATCGCTCGCGGGCTCTGCGGGGTGGCCTGCTGGATGTGGTGTTCGAACTCCTCGTAGCCGGCCGCCTCGAACATCCGGTCGGCCTCGTCGGCGTCGTAGAACAGCATGATCGCGTCGGCCACCCGCTGGAGGATCGGGTTGCGCGGGTAGTCGGGGCCGACGACGAGCACCTGCCCGCCGGGCTTCGCCACGCGGCGGAGTTCACGGAGCCCCTCGACGGGGTTCGGCCAGTACTCGATGGAGCCGGACGACCAGACCACGTCGAAGGTGTCGTCGCGGAACGGGAGACGCTCGGCGTCGCCGCGATAGAAGTTCACGCGGTCGTGTCGCCCGAACTTCTCGAAGGCCTTCTCCATCTGATGGATGCTCTGGTCGAGGCCGTGGACGTCGTCGGCGTGTTCGAGCAGCCCCTCGGTGCCGAATCCGGTGCCGCACCCCACGTCGAGCACTTTCGGGTCGTCGCCGAACTCGAGCCACGAGAGCGCCTCCGAGCGCATCTCCTCGTTCCAGTTGAAGCTGTTAATCCGGTCGTACACCTTCGAGAGATACTTGTAGAAGAGCCGGGCGTTCGACTTGTCCTCGAGGATCCCCATTTACCGGTTCCTTGGGCCGCCCGCCCCATAACGACACGGATCCGTGGTCGGCTCCGCACCGTTCTTGCGCTCCAGTTCCGACCAGTTTTTCCGCCCG
Source organism: Halorubrum ejinorense (assembly GCF_039522565.1). Taxonomy (GTDB): domain Archaea; phylum Halobacteriota; class Halobacteria; order Halobacteriales; family Haloferacaceae; genus Halorubrum; species Halorubrum ejinorense. Next base: position 10,192 of record NZ_BAAADQ010000003.1, read on the forward strand.
CCGCCCCACCGTCGAGTATGGACCCGACGACGAGCGGCCGGTTCCGCGTCCACGACCGCCGCAGGCGGCCGGATATCGACGACGGCCCGGACGCGACCGGTGCCGACGCCGAGGTGCCAGCCGACTCGCCTCCGACCGGTGCCGACGCGGCCGCCGCCGATCCCGAGGACCCCGAGGAGTTCGTCCTCGTCGAACTCTCCGACGAGCCGGTCGACCCGACCGCCCCGGACGCGGCGGACCGGTACGACCCCGTGTACGCAACCGCCGAGGGGTACGAGGGCGACCTCGCGGACGCCGTCGACGCGCTCCGGCCCGGCTTCGTCGTCGACGCCACGCTGGCGTGGACCGACGGCTCCGCCCGCTTCCGCGACGTCGAGGTCGTCCGCGAGACGCGGTTCCGCTTCGCCGACGAGGTCGAGGGCATGTTCGAGGCGGCCGTCGAGACCTGGGAACAGATCCGGGCCGAGGGCGAGCCGGTCGGCTCGATCACGACCCGCTCGAACGACGGCGACCCCAACGGTGCGCTGTACCTCTTCGCCGACGCGGCCGGCAGCGACACCTTCGCGGAAGTGCGCGGGGCGCGGCTTCCGGTCGAGCCGCTGGTCGCGCGAGTCAACGACTCTCGGGACGACGACGACCCGCGGGAGGTGTTCGTGTTGCGCCCCGCGGCCCACGAGTTCGTCGCCGTCTACGTCGTCTTCGACCGCGACGGCGTCCTCGCGCAGACGGTCCGGGACACCTACGGGCTCGGCCCCGGCCTCGCGGCGGGGCTCGACGCGAGCTACCCCGGTGAGGACGACGAATCGAACGACGGCGGCGGTTCGGACGACGCGGCCGATTCCGACGACCCCGACGAGTTCGACGCGCTCGATCGGCTCTGATCCCTTCGGATCCGGCCCTCTCGGCTCCACTCTCGCCGACTCCGTTCTCGCACTACCCCCGCCGTCTCACAGCCAGTCGGCGTCCGGATCGACCCGGCCGTCGGGCGTCTCGCCGTTCAGCACGGCCGCCACGTCGGCCGCGCCGCTCCGGTTCAGGTCGTCGCGGGCGTCCTCGCTGTACCACGCTGCGTGCGGCGTGACCACGGTGTCGGAGCGCCCGACGAGCGGGTCGTCTTCCGGCGGCTCCTCGGCGAGAACGTCGAGGCCGGCCGCCTTGATCTCGTCCGCCTCCAGCGCGGCGAGGAGCGCGTCGGCGTCCACGACGGGTCCTCGACTGACGTTCACGACCACCGACTCCTCGCTCAGCCGCCCCAGCGCGTCCGCGTCGACGATCCCCCGCGTCGCGTCCGTCAGCGGCGCGTAGACGCCGACGTGGTCGGCCCGGTCGAAGAGCCCCTCGAAGTCGACCTTCTCGACCCCCCGTTCGGCCATCTCGTCTGCGTCGACGAACGGGTCGTACGCGACGAGGTCGGCGCCGAACCCGGAGAGCTGTTCGGCCGCCCGCTGAGCGATCGGGCCGAACGAGCACAGCCCGATCGTCGAGGCGCTCACCCGGCGGACCGGGCGGCCCTCTTCCCAGCTCCACCCGCCGGCCGCGACCGAGTCGTCGTACGGCTTCAGCGACCGCAGACAGGCGAGGAGCAGCGTGACGGAGTGGGTCGCCACCTCGTCGGTACAGTAGTCGGGCACCCGAGTGACGGTGACGCCGCGCGCTGCGGCCGCCGCGACGTCGATGTTGTCCACGCCGACGGCCGAGCGGACCACGACGCTGAGATCGAGGGCGTCGAGCGCCGCCTCGGTGACGGGAGTGTTGATATCGGTGACGACGGCGTCGGCTCCGGCCGCCGCCTCGACGAGCCGTTCGGTCGACCCCAACTCCGCGACCTCGACGTCGACCGGTTCGCCGACCGCGTCGGCGAGGACCTCGCGGTACGTCTCCGGGTCTATCATCGGGAACGCCGACAGCACGACTTTGGGCATACGCCTCAGTTCTCGACCGTCCCACTTTACGGCTGTCACTAACGCTGTCAGGCCCTCAAACGTCCGTTTCGATCGTGAGGGATCGAGGGATCGGGCCGTCGGTGATCCGGTGGGGCGTCGGTCGCCCCGCTCGGGACCCGCGCGCCGCGTTCCGATGACTCTTTGCGGGCGCCGACCGTACGGCCTCTCGTGAGCGACGAGCGTTCGAAACCGCCGATGTTGGTTCTGCTGGAGTCGCTGTCCTTCTACCGCAACGTTCGGATCGGGGTGGTGGCCGGCGGACTGCTCGCGGTCCTGTTGTACCTCGTCCGCACCTTCGAGCTGCTCGGCCCGCTGATCGACGTACGGGACTACCCGCTGTTCGGGCCCGATGTCTGGTTCCTCCTCTTGGCGTTCGTGTTGGCGGCGACGTCGGCGCTGTCCGTCGCGGTCGTCCTCACGATCGCGACGGCGGTCCGCGGTGCGCGCGAGAACGGGACAGAGCGGCCGGGGCAGTAAAATCGCGGACGAAGCGTCAGTCGGCGGTACAGGAGGCTTCGCTCTCGTCGGCGGTGAACTCCTGTGCCGGCTCCGTGAGTTTGTAGAGGTTCTGTCGCGCGTCCGCGAAGTAGACGTCCTCGTCGACGACGCCGATACCCTCGAGCCGTTCGAGGGCGTACCGGACGGTTCGAGCCGAGAGCATCGACTCTTGGACGATCCCCTTCTGGGTCAGCGGTCCGTTGTACTCGAGCACCTTGAAGACGAGTTTGGCGCTCGGTGGGAGGTCGTCGAGGCCCTCCGTTTGAGTTCCTTCCATCGTTACGATTCGAAACCGTACACGCTCATAAATGTTGATGCAGCATCCCCGCTCAGACGCCGTTTAGCGGGTGTTTTTTCCGCATCTCGCGACGAATACCAGTGATATATGCCTGTTTCGCCCCGCTGGACTGACTAGTCAGTCAGCGATTTCGCTCGCGCGCGCTCCGCCTCGCGAGGGGCGCGCCGGAGGCACGGGGTTCACCGCCTGCCGAAGCCGGCGCGCCCGCGGTCGACGCCGGGAACGAACGGCTTTTTACGGGCGCTCGCGGATCGGAAGGCATGAGCGACGACTCGGGCCTCTCCGACCACGCCCGCGGCGTGGTCGTCACGACCATCTGCTGTCTCGCCGGTATCGCCGCCGGTATCGTTTCGGCGGTCTACGTCGGCACCGAGCCGGCCGCCGCCGCGAGCACCACCGCGGTGTTCGTGTTGGGGGCGTTCGTCATCGTCCAGTACCCGGTGTACAAAGTCGTCGGCGTCGGCGACTTCGGCGTCAAAGACAACCTCTACGTGGCGTTTCTCACGTTTACTCTCTGGTTCATCAGCTACACCGTCCTCCTGACGTCCGCCGTCGACCTGGGGGTCTGAGATGGCCGACGACAGTATCGCGGTCGTCGACCTCGACCGGTGCCAGCCCGACCGCTGTAACTACGAGTGTATGAAAGACTGCCCGCCGAACCGCACGGGCAAGGAGTGTATCACCGAGCGCGGCGAGGACGCGACGGAGGGCGACCCGGACCAGATCCACATCTCCGAGGAGATCTGTCTCGGCGAGACCTGCGGCATCTGCGTCAACTCGTGTCCGTTCGACGCGATCGAGATCATCAACCTCCCCTCGGAACTCGACGAGGAGCCGGTCCACCGCTACGGCGACAACGCGTTCTCGCTGTACGGGCTCCCGACGCCGGAGCCGGGCAGCGTCACCGGCATCCTCGGGCCGAACGGCATCGGGAAGTCGACCGCCGTCCACGGGCTCGCCGGCGAGATGGTCCCGAACCTCGGCGACTACTCCGCCGACGGCGACTGGGACAGCGTCCTCGACCGCTTCCGGGGTACCGGGCTCCAGAACTACCTCGAATCGCTGAAGGCGGGCGACGTGACCGTCGCGCGGAAGCCGCAGTACGTCGACCAGATCCCGAACCAGTTCGACGGCAACACCCGCGAACTGCTGGAGCGCACCGACGAACGCGGCGCGCTCGACGACCTCGTCGACCGCCTCAACATCCGCCCGGTGATGGACCAAGACATCGACTCCATCTCCGGCGGCGAGCTCCAGCGGGTCGCCATCGCGGCCTGTCTCGCTCGCGACGCCGACTTCTACTTCCTCGACGAGATCACGCCGTACCTCGACATCGGCCAGCGGATGATCGTCGCCCGACTCGTTCGGGAGCTCGCGGACGACGACACGGCCGACCGGTCGATGCTCGTCGTGGAACACGACCTCGCCATTCTGGACCTGCTCGCGGACACCCTCCACGTCGCGTACGGTGAGCCGGGCGCGTACGGCGTCATCACCGACCCGAAGTCGGTCCGCAACGGAATCAACGAGTACCTCAAGGGGTACCTGAACAACGAGAACATGCGGATCCGACCCTCTGCGATCACCTTCGAGGAACACGCGCCGCGGGTCGCCTCGCGGAGCGAGACCCTGATCGAGTACCCCGACCTGCGCAAGTCGTACGGCGACGGCGAGTTCGAGCTCCGCGTGGAGGGCGGCGAGATCAACCGCTCCGAGGTGCTCGGCGTCGTCGGTCCGAACGGGATCGGGAAGTCCACGCTCGCACAGCTGTTCACCGGCGACCTGACGCCCGACGAGGGCGAGCTCGACTTCGCGCTCGACATCTCCTACAAGCCGCAGTACATCGACATCGACCAGCACATGCGGGTCGACGCCTTCCTCTCGTCTATCACCGACGAGTTCGGCTCCTCCTACTGGAACACGGAGATCGCACAGCCGCTCCAGCTCGACCGCGTGATGGAGCAGAACCTCTCGGACCTCTCCGGCGGCGAGCGCCAGCGCGTCGCCATCGCGGCCTGCCTCTCCGACGACGCCGACCTCTACCTGCTCGACGAGCCCTCCGCGCACCTCGACGTGGAGCAGCGCGTGCGGGCGACGACCGCGATCCGCCGCTACGCCGAGAACCACGACGCGACGGTGATGGTGATCGACCACGACATCTACATGATCGACCTGCTGGCCGACCGCCTGATGGTGTTCGACGGCGAGCCGGCCGAGCGCGGGCGCGCCGCGCCGCCCCAGGACATGCGCGACGGCATGAACGAGTTCCTCGCCGACCTCGAGATCACCTTCCGGCGCGACGAGCGCACGGGGCGCCCCCGGATCAACAAGCCGGGATCACAGCTCGACAGCAAACAGAAGCGGGACGGCGAGTACTACTACTCCGGCTAAGTCGGCCTCCCGGTTACCGCCTCGCTCGCCGCGGCGAAACGGCCGTCACCGATCGGCGGTATCGAAGCGATTAAGCCCGGAACACGCGAACCCCGGCACATGCACCACCTCATCATCCGCGGCGATCCCGACATCCGGAAGGACGCGGTGATCGAGCACGACGGCGAGGAGCTGGTCTGTTTCGGCATCAACGTTCAGGGCGGCTGGCACGGTCCGGACGAGCCGCAGCTCTGGTGTACCGTCGGCACCGAAGACGAGCGCGAGGCCTACGACAAACGCGAGTACGTCCCCCACTGGCTCGACGTCGAGACGGTCGACGCCGAGGACCTCGACGTGATCAAAGCGAAGGGCGACCTCTCCGTCTAAAACCCTCAAACGAGCGCTTTTCGCCGGCTCTCTTCACTCCTCTACCGGCGGGTCCGCCAGCCACGCCTCGATGGCGCCGGCCATCGCGCCGCGCCGGTGGATCGCTCCCGCCTCGGGGTCGACGACGGTGCTCTCGGTGCCGGGCGCCTCCCCGTCGTCGATCACCGCGGCGACGCCGTCGCGGATCCGGTCGTCGAGCTGGTCCGGATGCGTGACGCTGCCCGTCCCGGAGACGTTGGCGCTCGTCGCGGTGAGCGGCCCAGTTTCGTCCAGCAGCGCCCGCGCGAGGTCGTGGTCCGGCACGCGGATTCCGACGCGGTCGCGACCGGCCGTGAGGGCGTCCGGCACCCGGTCGCCCCGCTCGACGACGACCGTCACGGGCCCGGGGAGGAACGCCCGGGCGAACGCGACCGCGCGCTCGGTCGGCCGGGTGTAGCGGAGGGCGTCGTCGACGCTCGCGACGCCGAGCGAGAGGGGGTTCGACCGGTCGCGGCCCTTCAGTTCGAAGACGCGCCCGACGGCGTCGGCGTCGAGCGCGTCGGCGCCCAGCCCGTACACCGTCTCGGTCGGGTAGACGACGAGGTCGCCGCGCCGCACGGCGGCGACGGCCGCGCGCAGCTCGTCGGATCGGTCTCTTCGGTCGTCGCTCGTGTCGGCGGTCACGCGCGTTCGTTCGGCTCCGAGTTGAAAAAGGGTGACGCGTCGGTCGGTCAGGTGCGCGACCGAGCCAGTCCGAGAGTGGTCGCGGTGTCGGTCGACGGGGCCGGCGGCCGCGTCAGTCGAGCAGATCCGCGACCGCGTCGTCGATCGCCTCGGCGTCCGGGAACTCGGGGTGTTCGCTCGCGACCCACGCGTACTCGACGGTCAGGTCGGCGTCGAGGAGGAACACGGCCGGCCGGCTCTCCGTGATTCCGCTCATGCCGTCGATGTCGTGTGCGAGGCCGTACTCCTCGATGACGCCCGCGCCGGGGTCCGAGAAGACCCGGACGCCGTCGCCGCGGTCGGCGAGGAGACGCTTGTGGGCGTACGGGGTCGAGATGGAGACGCCGAGCACGTCGACGTCGTCGCTCCAGCCGTGGTCGTCGACCGTGTTGTAGAGGTACGTCCCCTGGAACGCGCCGTCCATCGGGTGGAAGAGCAGGAGCGTCGGCCCGTCGACGGCGTCGTTGAGCGAGCGGTCCTCCCAGTACTCGTCGTTCACGAGCGGCCGGGTGAAGTCCGGCGCCGTGTCGCCCTCGGCGACGTGGTCGGTCTCTGGCAGGGAGACGACGTCGAAGTCGACCATCTCAGGCACCTCCCTCGCCGTACGTCCCCTTCAGGTACTCGACGATGTTCGCGCTCTCGGACATCGTGACGCCGGTCTCGCGGTCGACGATGGCCGGCACGCTCCGCGCGCCGGAGACGCGCTTAACGACGTTGCGCTCGGAGTGCATCGGTTCGACGTATCGGGAGCGGTACTCCACGTCCAGTTCGTTCAGCGTCCGGACGACGCGCTCGCAGAACGGACACGCCTGAAGCCGGTACAGGGTGATCTGTGGCTCGCTCATGTCCCGCGATTCGCCCGCGAGACGGGTAATCGTGTCGGCAGCGGCACCCGCGGACGCGGCGTCGACGAGCGCGTCCCCCCGAGAAACGGGGTCCGTCGAGTGTAGTCGAAGGGAACGCTTTAATCGCGGGCCGACGGATGACAAACGAATATGGGCTTGTCGTCTATCGGGCCGGTCGTCGACGTCCTCCAGATACCGCTGCCGGGTGACCAAGTCACGACTATCCTCGGCGTCGCGGCCATCCTCGTGCTGGTCGGGCTCTCGGCGTTCTTCTCCTCGTCGGAGATCGCGATGTTCTCGCTGCCGCAACACCGCATCGACAGCCTCGTCGACGAGGGGGTGACGGGCGCGGAGACGATCAGCAACATGAAACAGAATCCCCACCGGCTACTGGTGACGATCTTGGTGGGGAACAACATCGTCAACGTGGCGATGACCTCGATCGCGACCGCGCTGTTCGGCATCTACCTCTCCCGGGGGGAGTCGGTGCTGGCGACGACGTTCGGGATCACGACGCTCGTGTTGATCTTCGGCGAGAGCGCGCCCAAGTCGTACGCCGTCGAGAACACCGAGTCGTGGGCGCTGCGGATCGCTCGCCCCCTGAAGCTCTCCGAGTACGCGCTGTACCCGCTCGTCGTCCTCTTCGATTACATCGTCAAGGGCGTCAACGCCGTCATCGGCGGCTCGGCGGCCATCGAGTCGACGTACGTCACGCGCGACGAGATCCAGGACATCATCGAGACGGGCGAACGCGAGGGCGTCATCGAGGAGGAGGAACGGGAGATGCTCGACCGCATCTTCCGGTTCAACAACACCATCGCCAAGGAGGTGATGACGCCGCGACTCGACGTCACCGCGGTCGCGAAAGAGGACAGCGTCGAGGAGGCGATCGAGACGTGTATTCAGGCCGATCACGAGCGCGTCCCCGTCTACGAGGGGAACCTCGACAACATCATCGGCGTGGTGACGGTGCGCGACCTCGTCCGCGAACTGCGCTACTCCGAGGGGACGCCCTCCTTAGAGCGCGTGGTCAAGCCCACCCTCCACGTCCCCGAGTCGAAGAACGCCGACGAACTGCTCGCGGAGATGCAGGACAACCGCCTCCAGATGGTGACGGTCATCGACGAGTTCGGGACCACCGAGGGGATCATCACTCTCGAGGACATGGTCGAGGAGATCGTCGGCGAGATCTTAGAGGGCGACGAGGAGGCCCCGGTGGAGTTCCTCGAAGACAACGTCGCCGTCGTTCAAGGCGAGGTGAACATCGACGAGGTCAACGAGATCCTCGGGATCGACCTCCCCGAGGGCGAGGAGTTCGAGACCCTCGCCGGCTTCGTGTTCAACCGCGCCGGGCGCCTCGTCGAGGAGGGAGAAGAGATCGAGTTCGACGGGATCCGGATCCGCATCGAACGCGTCGACAACACCCGGATCATGTCCGCACGGGTGACCGTCCTCGACGGAACCGAGGCGGCGGACTCGGGCGCGTCGACCGAGTCGACCGAGCCGGTCGACGAGAGCGGCGTCACGGAGTCGGACGCGGAACGCGATCCCGCACAGAGCGACGCGGAGTAGCACGCGGTCCGCGATCCGGCGGGGAACCCCCGCCGGACCGGCGCGAACGATGCCTTCCTGCTGCTCAGCGAAACCCGATTCTCGGCGTCGAAAACGGCTCTCCAGCTCGGAAGACCGCGCTTCGGCGACCTGATCGGCGACGGTCGCGGGTCACACCGCGTACGCGCGAGCGGCCGCGACGAGCGCCTTCCGGTAGTCGCTCTCCGACGGGTCGTGAGCCAGATCGAGGAACCGGTCTTTGAACCCGTCGACGTCGACGGCGTCGGTGTCGCTGCCGGCGGCGCGAGCGAGGTCGTAGATGCGGTGGTCGGGCCCCGCGATGTCGTGTCGCTCGACCAGCGCCAACGCGAACGCGGCGTTCACCGCCGTTATCTCCGGATCCGCCCCCGCCGTCACCGGCGGCGAGCCGGTCCGTGACACGTCGGGCCGGTCCGCGACCGCGGTCGCCAGCGTCGACTCGAGGAAGCCGAGGAGCTTGTCCGCGGGCGCCACCGAGAGGGTGATGTCGTCGGCGTAGATGTCTTTCATGTGGTTCGCGATCTGGTAACAGTGCGCGAGCTTCCGGCGCTCGACCTTCTCCCCGGAGAGCCCCAGATACAGCGCCTCCTCCGTCGACTGGAGGTGCGAGGGGTGGCCCTCCTCGTAACGAGCCATGTGGGCGAGCTCGTGGATCGCCAGCTCGCGCGCCATCGCGCTCGTGGCGGCTCGCCGGGAGACGTTCAGCACGTGGTGGTCGTCGTAGTGGCCGGCCCAGGTCCGTTCGTCGGGGTCCTCGCGGACCACGACGCGGACCGGCGCCTCGACGGAGCGCTCCGTCTCGAAGAGGTCCGCGGCGCCGAGAAACGGGTCGGGGGGAACGTCCCCCTGAACGCGAAGATCCATGCGTACAGTTCACACGGGTGGCGCCGGTAAGTCTCTTGCGCTCGTGGAACCCGCCCCTCGACGCGTCGACGCCTCGGCCGCCTCGGACCGGCGTACGCTTTTGAGCCTCCCCGCCGAAATCCGATTCATGCGCGTCTACGCGGCCTACGCGGACGGGCTCCGGATTGTCGACCCCGACACTGGGTCGGTCGAGACGCGGCTGTCCGGCCAGCGGATCGAGTGCCTCTCCGTCACGAATCCCGACTCGGACGCGAGCGGAGCGACGCGGGGCGTCAGTTCCGCGCGCGACGACGCCCACCCGCCGCGCGTCCTCGCGGGGACGTTCGACGCCGGGCTGTTCCGCTCCGTCGACGGCGGCCAGCGGTTCGCCCGCGCGGCCGCCGCGACGCTCGGCCCCGATGGGTCCGGCTCCGACGCGGTGACCGCGGTCGCGACGAGTCCGCACGACCCCGCGGTCGTCTGGGTCGGCACGGAGCCCTCGCGAGCGTACCGCTCCGCGGACGGCGGCGAGACGGTCACTCGCGTCGGCGGGCTGACCGACGTCCCCTCCGCCGCCGAGTGGTCGTTCCCGCCGCGGCCCGACACCCACCACGTGCGGTGGATCGAGCCCTGCCCGAGCGACCCGGAGCGATGGCTCCTCGGGATCGAGGCCGGCGCGCTGGTCGTGACCTCTGACGGCGGCGAGACGTGGACCGACCGCCCGCCGGGGTCGCGGCGCGACACCCACGCGATGGCCGCCCACTCGGCGGCGCCCGACCGCGTCTACGCCGCGGCCGGCGACGGCTTCGCCGAGAGCGACGACCGCGGCGACTCGTGGCGGGTCCGCGACGCGGGACTCGACCACGGCTACGTCTGGGGGCTCGCGGTCGACCCCGGCGACCCCGACACCGCCTTGGTCAGCGCGGCCGAGAGCGCGACGGCGGCCCACCGCCGCGGCGAGGCGTACCTGTACCGCTACCGGCGAGACGAGGCGTCCTCGACCGACGCCGAGGCGTTCGAGCGCCTCGACGGCCGAGGGATGCCGACGGGAGAGGGCACGTATCGGGCGGTCCTGGCGCCCGGCACGGCCCCCGGAGAACTCTGGGCGCTCTCGAACCGCGGGCTCTTCGTCACGCGCGACGGCGGCGACGCCTTCGAGCGGGTCCCGGTCGACCTGCCCGACGAGCCGGCGCGGGCGCTGGCGGTCGCTTGAGTGAAACTGAACGAGACGCCAGCCGCGGCCGGTCCGGTCAGTTCCGGACCGCGCCGACGATCAGGTAGACGACCGGCGTGTCGAGCACGGCGATCGCGAGCTTGAGGAGGTACTGACCGAGCGCGAGCGCGAGCAGGATCGACGGGTTGAGCGGGTCCCCGCCGAGCAGGAGCGGCGCGGCGTAGAAGGCGACGCCGACGAAGATCGCGGTGTCGAGCGCCTGGCTCGTCGCCGTCGACGCGATGTTGCGGAGCCACAGCAGCCGTTCGCCGGTGCGGTCGCGGATCGCGTGGAAGACGAACACGTCCCAGTTCTGGCTGACGACGTACGCCAGCAGGCTCCCGGCGACGACGTTCGTCGCGGGGCCGAGCGCGGTCTGGAAGGCGGCCGACACCTCGGGGTCGATTCCCGGCGCCGCGAGCGTCGACCACACCAGTCCCAACACGAGGAAGTTCGCGAGGAACGCGACGTTGACGACCACCTGCGTCGCTCGGCGGCCGTACAGCTCGGCGTAGCAGTCCGACGCGAGGAACGTCAGCGCGTACGCGAGCGCGGCTCCCGGCAGCGTGATCTCCGGACCGACGACCGGCAGCGCGAACGGGAGGGGTAAAGCGAGGACCTTCGCGGCGGTGAGCTGTGCGGTGGCGAGCGCGACGGTGAACAGCGTGATCAGTCCGACCGCGGCCACCGCCGAGCGATCGAGCGGATCGGTTCGGAACGGGTCGTCGTCAGTCGCGGTCCGGCTACTCATCCGCGCCCTCCGCGTCGTCGACCGGCCGGCCGCCGTCCGTCTCGCCGTCGCCGCCGAGGCGGTCGTGGCGGGCGTCGATCTCGTCGAGCAGATCAAGGTTCTTCCGTATCGACGCGCGGACCGCGTCGCTGCGGTTCACGAACTTCCCGTCGTCCCCGACGTGTTCGTCGAGGTCCGCCAGCAGTTCCGCGGGGATCTCGACGCTTATCTTCGGCATACTCGCGTCGTCGGCGACCGCCGGGTATGAACGTTATTATCTGTGGGTTCTTCGAGGAGTATCGACATCTCCCACCCTGTCGTAAACCACTACGTTCAAGTGGGTTTACGAGTCCGTTCACCCATGGCAACGAACACGGAGTCCGTTGACCTCGTCGGCGACGAGGCGGCGGCGAACCTCGCGCGCGCAGCGCTGTTCGCGGCGCTCGTCGGGGCGTTCGCGTACGTCACGTTCCCGAACCCGGTCTCGCCCGTGGACGTGACCCTCCAGGTGCTCGGCGTCTTCCTCGCGGGGATATTCCTCGGTCCGGTGTGGGGTGGCGCGTCGCTGGTCCTCTACCTCGCGGCCGGGGCGCTCGGCGCGCCCGTCTTCGAGGGCGGGTCGGCCGGCGTCGGACAGCTCGTCGGACAGTCGGCCGGCTACCTCTGGTCGTACCCGCTCGCCGCGGCGGCCGTGGGTGCGGTCGTCCACCGCGGGGCGACGCTCCGTGACCTCGACGCCGTCGGGCTGCCGGCGCTCGTCGGCGCGATGGTCCTCGGGACCGTTCTCATCTACGGCTTCGGCGTCGCCGGCCTCGCGCTCGTGTTGTCGCTCGGCCCGGTCGAGGCGATCACCGTCGGCGCCGTCGCGTTCCTCCCGGCCGAGGCCCTGAAGATCGCCGCCGCGGTCGGGGTCGTCAGATCCGACGCGATCGCGGCCGCCTGACTCAGTGATCGAACTCGACGGCGTGACGTGTCGGTACGGCCGAGCCGGCGACGGCGTCGACGCCGCCGATGGCGCTACTGGCACCGTCGCCGTCGACAACGTCTGCCTCTCGGTCCCCGACGGCGAGTTCCTCGTCGTCGCGGGCGCGAACGGCTCGGGAAAGACCACGCTCGTGCGGACGTTCAACGGGCTCGTCGAGCCGGACGCCGGGACCGTGTCCGTGAACGGGACCCCGGTCGACGCGGACCTCGTCGCCGCGCGCTCGGCGGTCGGGATGGTGTTTCAGGACCCCCGCGACCAGCTGGTCGCCGCCACCGTCGGCGCCGACATCGCGTTCGGCCCCGAGAACCTCGGGCTCTCCCACGACGAGATCGACCGCCGGGTCGCCGACGCGCTCGCCGCGGTGAACATGGCGGACCGGGAGCGCGAACGGATCGACGCCCTGTCCGGGGGCGAGCGCGAGCGCGTCGCGATCGCGGGCGCGCTCGCGATGGAACCCGACCACCTCGTGCTGGACGAGCCGTTCACCGGTCTCGACGAGCCAGCCCGGCGGTCGGTCGTGGAGCGGCTCCGCGCGCTCCGCCGCGTGGGGACGAGCGTGATCGTCGTCACCCACGACCTCCGCGACGTCGCCGCGCTCGCCGACCGGATCGTCGGGCTGGCCGACGGGCGAATCGCGGTCGACGCGCCCCCGGAAGACGCGGTCGAATCGCTGCCCGGACTGGACGTGCGGGTCCCCGGGGGCGGCGGGCTTGGAGACCCGCCCGCATGACGCTCTCGTTCGTCCCCGGCGGCTCGTTCGCCCACCGGCTCGACCCGCGGTCGAAACTGCTCGTTCAGGTCGCGTTCGCGGCGGCCGCGTACGCGTACACGACGCCGAGCGGGCTCGCGGCGCTCACGCTCGTCGCCCTCGGCTGCCTGCTCGCCGCCGACGGCGGACCGCAGGACCTGTGGAGCTACCGCGTCGCGTTTCCCGTGCTCCTCTTTGCTCCCCTTGTCGCAGGCGCGACGCTCGGCGCGCCGTGGTTTCGGGTCGAGCGCGCCGCCGCGACGGGGCTGGCGAGCTACCGCGTCCTCCTGCTGCTCGTCGTCGCCGCCGCGTACGTGCGGTCGACCCCGGTCCGCGAGTCGCGCGCGGCGCTCCAGCGGACGATTCCCGGGCGGCCGGGCGTCTTCCTCGGCGTCGGCGTCGCGCTCGTCTTCCGGTTCCTCCCCCTGTTGAAACGGGACCTCGTCGCGACGCGCGAAGCGGTCCGGGCCCGCCTCGGCGCCGAACGCTCCCGCCGCGAGCGGATGCGGCTCGTCGCGGTCGGCGGGCTCTCGCGGGCGCTCTCCCGGGCGGACCGGCTCGGGACGGCGCTCGTCGCCCGGTGTTTCGCGTGGAACCCGACGCTCCCGCGGTTGACGTTCCGCCGCGTCGACGTCCCGGCGCTGGGACTCGCGGGCGCTCTGCTCGCGGCCGCGGTCCTCCGGGTCCTGTGAGGCGGTCCGTCGCCGTCGGGTCCCGAAACCGGGTGAACACCGAACGACGAACTCCTCGTTGTGGCAAGTTTTAACCGGAGCCTAACCCGGTGATCGATCATGACTCCCCTACAGGCGGCCACCCGCGAGACGTTCTGGACGATCGGCCCGGTGGGGAAGGCCGCGTTCTACTGGCTCGCTGCGGTCGCGATTCTGGTGTTCCTGTACGGCGTGTACGCGCGCTTCGCCGCGTACGCGCGCGGCAGCGCCGACCCGCGGGACCGACTCTCCGACCTCCCGAAGCGGGTCGTCACGGCGACGAAGACCGTCCTCGCGAACGAGAACCAGTTCGACGGCGACGTGTACACGGGCGTGATGCACACGTTCGTCCTCTGGGGGTTCCTCACCCTGCTCGTCGCGACGACGATCCTCGGGTTCGACATCGACGTCTACCGCCCCATCGCCGGCGAGTCGTTCTGGGTCGGCGACTTCTACCTGGCCTACCAGTTCGTCGTCGACGCGTTCGGCCTGCTGTTCGTCGTCGGCGTCGGCATGGCGATGGCCCGCCGCTACCGCGCCCGCGAGGGCCGGCTGTGGGGGAAACACACCTCCTTCGAGGACGACGCGTTCGTCTGGACGCTCTTCGCACTCGGCGTCGGCGGCTTCGTCGTCCAGGCGCTCGGGATCGTCGGACAGCCCGCCCGGGCCGACGAGACGGTGAGCTTCATCGGGATGGCGATGGCCACCGGGATGGAGGCCGCGGGGCTCACGCCGGGCGGCGCCGCGGCCATCTACGGCGTCGTCTGGTGGAGCCACTCGCTGCTGGCGTTCGCGTTCATCGCGTGGATCCCGTACGCGAAGCCGTTCCACATGATCTCCTCGTTCGCCAACGTCGTCGCCCGCGACGAGCAGGCCGGCGCGCGGCTCCCGAACGTCCCCGCGGACCTCGATCACACGAACGCCGAGTCGCTCGACGACTTCACGTGGAAGGAACTGATGGACGGCGACGCCTGTACGAAGTGCGGGCGGTGTACCGACGCCTGCCCCGCAGACACCGTCGGTCGGAACCTCGACCCGCGGAACGTCATCCTGGACCTGAAGGCGTACCGCGAGTCCGTCAGCGACGATCCGGTGGCGGGCAGCGGGGGCGGGCCGGTGGCGACGGACGGCGGGACCGCCGCTAGCGACGGCGGTACAGTCCCCATCGTCGCCGACGAGGGCGGCGTGATCGACGCGGAGTCCATGGAGTCGTGCATGTCCTGTATGGCGTGTATGGACGCCTGCCCCGTCGACATCGAGCACCTCACCTCATTCACCAAGATGAACCGTCAGCTCGTCGACGAGGGGGCGGTCGACTCGAACCTCCAAGGCGTGTTCCAGGACGTGATGGGTAAGGGGAACACCTTCGGCGAGTCGCAGTCGGCACGGGGCGACTGGGCCGACGACCTCGACGACGTGGACGTTCCCGACGCCCGCGAGGAGTCGGTCGAGTACCTCTGGTACGTCGGCGACTACCCCAGCTTCGACGACCGGAATAAGAAGGTCGCCCGCGCGCTCGCCCGCCTGTTCGACGAGGCCGACGTGTCGTTCGGTATCCTCTTCGACGACGAGAAGACCGACGGCAACGACATCCGCCGGATCGGCGAGGAGTTCCTCTACCTCGAACTCGCCGGGCACCACGTCGAGACGTTCGCGGACTGCGAGTTCGAGCAGATCGTCTGTACCGACCCCCACTCGTACAACACCATCAAAAACGAGTACCCCGAGGTCGACTTCGCGGAGTTCGCGGACGACCCGATGATGCCGTTCGACCGCGAGGACCCGTGGAACCCGGACGGCGAGGTCGACGTGTCCCACTGGACGCAGGTCGTCGAGGAGCTCGTCGACGCCGGCCGGCTCGACCTGTCCGGCGACGAGCTCGACTACACCGTCACCTACCACGACCCCTGTCACCTCGGTCGGTACAACGACGAGTACGAGGCCCCCCGCCAGCTGATCGAAGCGACGGGCGCGGAGCTTTACGAGATGCCGCGCTCGCGCGACGACTCGTTCTGCTGTGGCGGGGGCGGGGGCGGTCTCTGGACCGAACACGAGGAGGAAGTCAAGCCGAGCGAGGAGCGGCTCCGCGAGGCGGTCGAGGACACCGACGCCGGCGCCGCGATAGAGAAGTTCGTCGTCGCCTGCCCGATGTGTACGACGATGTTCGAGGACGGCCGCAAGACCGGCGACTTCGAGGACGACGTGGAAATCGTCGACGTGGCGGAGCTGCTGATCGAAGCGGTGGAGGCGTAGGTCGGACGCCCGCCGAGCGCTACGCGCGTCGCGACGGCGCGTCGGTCGGGTCGGCCGCGTCATCGATGCGCCGCAACAGCGCCCGTCCGGGGGCGCGGTCGCGGACCGGCGCGTCGCCGAGGTAGTCGACGAGGGCGCTCCGAAGCAGGACGAGGGCGTCGCCGCCGAGGGCCTCGCCGCGCTCGATCGACTCGAGCGGGCCGCGGTACGGCTCTGCGTCGTCGGTCGCGTTCCGCGCGGCGTCGAGCAGCGCGGCGTGAGCCACCCACGCCTCCTCCCTGGAGGTCGTCGGCGCCGGCGGCCCGTCGGTCGTGGGAGGGGTCATTCGTCCGGTGTCTCCCGGCACGGATACTTAAAACCACGTTCCAGCTCGTCCCGAAGTGGCTGATTTCGGCCGTGCGAGCGGCTCGCTCCGCCGACCGCCTGATCCCTCTCGTAACTATATACTTCTATATTGAGTATGTACCCGGACATACCCGTACCGGGCCGTACGCGTCTCCCAGTACGCCTCATAGCATACTACTTAACCGGACATCGACCACGAACAGGTGATGGCTTCCAGCCACGACACGGACGCAACGGGGATCACACGTCGTAAATCGCTCGCGGCCCTCGCCGGCGCGGGGGCGCTGGGACTCGCGGGCTGTACGCAGGGCGGGGACGGCGGCGACGGCGGGAGCGACGAGCTCTCCGGCCCGATCAACATCGCGGGTTCGAGCACGGTGTTCCCGCTGATGAGCGCGATCATGGAGGACTTCGCCGAGATGCACCCGGACGTCGACCCCGACATCAGTTCGACCGGCTCCGGCGGCGGCTTCTCGAACTTCTTCTGTACGGGCGACACCGACTTCAACAACGCCAGCCGCCCGATCCAGCCCGAAGAGGAGGAGCTGTGCGCCGAGAACGGCGTCGAGTACGTCGAACTGATCGCGGCGACGGACGCGCTCACGGTCGTCGTCAACCCCGAGGCCGACTTCGTCGACTCGCTCACGACTGACGAGCTCAAACAGATCTGGCAGGCCGACCCCGCCCAGACGTGGGACGAGGTCCGCGACGAGTTCCCGAACGAGGAAATCGAGCGGTTCGGCGCCGCCGACACCTCGGGCACGTACGACTACTTCATCGAGGCGATCCTTGGGGAGGCCGGCCACACCAGCGAGTACCAGGCGACCGAGCAGGACAACACGATCGCGCAGGGCGTCGCCGGCAGCGAGTACGCGATCGGCTACTTCGGCTTCGCGTACTACTTCCAGAACCCCGACCAGCTGAAGGCGCTCGGGATCGACGACGGCGACGGTCCGGTCGAGCCGAGCCTCGAAACGGCCTCCTCGGGCGAGTACACCCCCCTCTCGCGGCCCCTGTTCACGTACCCCTCGATCGAGTCGCTGGGCGAGGAGCACATCGCGGAGTTCGCCCGGTACTTCGTCGAGCAGACGACGAACGAGGACCTCGTCGCCGGCGACGTCGGCTACGTCCCCGCCACCGAGGAGACGCAGGAAGAGCAGATGTCCATCCTCGAAGACGCGATCGAGCAGGCGCAGGGCTGAACCGGCGAGATGAACCGGTGTATTGATTTACGACTGCGTGTGATACCTCACCGTTCGTGACTGACAGCACAGAGAGTCCCGACCTGAGCCGGCAGGGCGGACTCACACGACTGAAGGAGGGGACCTACGGCGGGCTCTTCGCGGCGTGCGCGGTGATCACCCTGCTCACGACCGTCGCGATCTTCGCGACGCTCCTGTCGGACGCAGTGGTGTTCTTCCGAGCGACGCCGATAGCCGAGTTCCTGACCGGTATCAACTGGAGCCCGAACCCGGCAGGCGGCGGACAGGCCTTCGGTCTCGTCCCGCTCCTGATCGGGACGCTCGTCGTGACGATCACGGCGGCGTTCATCTCGATCCCGGTGGGGACGCTCACCGCGATATACCTCAGCGAGTACGCGACCCCGAACGCGCGGTCGATACTGAAACCCTTACTGGAGATCCTCGCCGGCGTGCCGACGGTTGTCTACGGCTACTTCGCGCTGGTGTACGTCACGCCGGCGCTGAAGGCCACCCTGTTCCCGGAGATGAGCACGTTCAACGCGCTCTCCGCGTCGATCATGGTCGGGATCATGACGATCCCGATGGTGTCGTCGATCTCCGAGGACGCGATGAGCGCCGTTCCGGACGAACTCCGGCAGGCCGGCTACGGGCTCGGCGCGACCAAGTTCGAGGTGTCGACCGGGATCGTCGTCCCGGCCTCCATCTCCGGAATCGCCTCCTCGTACATCCTCGCCGTCTCCCGAGCGATCGGCGAGACGATGATCGTCGTCGTCGCGATGGGCGCACAGGCACGGATGCCCGCCATCCGAGAGGCCGCGTTCGGTATCCCGTTCATCAACCCCGCCGACGTGCTCTTGGAGTCCGGGATGACCATCACCGTCGCGATGGTCCAGATCACCGGCGGCGACCTCACCGGCGGCACGCTCCCGTACAACTCGATGTTCGCGCTCGGTCTCACGCTGTTTGCGGTGACTCTCGTAATGAACGTGATCAGTGACATCATCGCGGAGCGGTACCGGGAGGAGTACTGATGGCGACGGAAAACGCCAACGCCGACGGGTTCGGCGAGGTCAGCCGAGTTCGGGGGATCGTCTTCGAGTACCTCTCGCTCGGCGCCAGCGTCTTCGGTCTCGTCGCGCTCGGCGTGCTGCTCGTCTACGTCTCGATCGACGCCTTCGACCTGGCGAACGCGAGCCCCGAGTGGCTGTTAACCTACTTCCTCACGCTCGTCGTTCCGTTCCTCGCGTTCTGTCTGTACAGCGCCAACGATCCGGCGGTCACCCGCCGCGCGCTCGGCGCGCTCGGCGGCGGACTCGTCGCCGTCGCCGCGGTCTTCACCGCGATCGAGACGCTCCTCGTGCCGATCCCGCGGCTCAACTGGCAGCTGGCGTACCTCTTCGTCGTCGCCGCGCCGGTCACCGCGTACCTCACGTACGTCGGGAGCGGCGGTCGGGTCGGCGCGGTCGGGTTCGGCCTCCTCGGCCGCCTCGTCGGCGGCGCCGCGCTCGGTCTCGCGGTCGGCACGCTCTTCTTGGTGTTCGACTCGCTCGTGTGGTTCCTCGCGTACACGTTCGGCGTCGTTCCCGCCGTCGCGCTGTACGCGTTCGGCAGCGTCCGATCGGTTCCTTGGGCGCAGACCGCGGCGATCCCGGCCGGGCTGTTGGGCGTCGTCGCCGCCGTCTTCCTCCGCGGGGTGATCCCGACGTACCCGTCCGACCTCCTCATCTACCTCTGGACGATCGCGATCCCGGTCGCGGCCGCCGGGGCGCTCGTCGTCGCGGACCGCCGCGGTCGCACCGCCGCGGCCGTCGTCGCCGGCGTCCCCCTCGCGCTCGCCACGGCCGGCGGGTTCGCGGCCGCCGGCGCCGGACTCCCGGCGCCGACCGTCCTCCTCGTCGGCGCCCTGACGGGCGTGCCCACGGCGGTGTACGTCTCGCGCGTGGTCGACGCCGGCGAGGGCCTCGTCGGATTCGCGCTCCCGGTCCTCCTCGTCGGCGGCGTCGTCGTCGGGGCACTGCTCGTCGAGGCGTTGGGCGTCCCGGCGCCGGACCCGTGGCTCGACCCGTCGTACCTC
This sequence comes from Halorubrum ejinorense, assembly GCF_039522565.1. Classification (GTDB taxonomy): domain Archaea; phylum Halobacteriota; class Halobacteria; order Halobacteriales; family Haloferacaceae; genus Halorubrum; species Halorubrum ejinorense. The sequence continues at coordinate 29,928 of NZ_BAAADQ010000003.1, forward strand.
ACGGAAGCGCCCTCGCGGACGCCGACAGAAGCCGGTCTCTACCCCGCCATCGTCGGCTCCGTCATCATCATCGCGATGGTCGCGGTGCTGTCGTTCGCCCTCGGCGTCGGCACGTCGGTCTTCTTAGAGGAGTACACGCCCGGGAGCGGCCCGTTCGGCACCCTGACGCGGATCATCCAGGTCAACGTCGCGAACCTCGCGGCGGTCCCGTCGGTCGTCTACGGCCTCCTCGGACTGGGACTGTTCGCGAACCTCCTCGGGCTCGGTATCGGAACGGCGGTGACCGCCGCCCTGACGCTCTCGCTGCTCATCCTCCCGATCACGATCATCTCCGCACAGGAGGCGATCCGGTCGGTGCCCGACGACCTCCGGCGCGGGTCCGACGCGATGGGCGCGACGCGCTGGCAGACGACGAAGAACGTGGTCCTGCCCGAGGCGATGCCGGGGATCCTCACCGGGACGATCCTCGCGCTCGGCCGCGCCATCGGCGAGACCGCGCCGCTGATCATGATCGGCGCGGCGACGACCGTGTTCAGAGCGCCGGACAGCCTGTTCAGCCGGTTCAGCGCAATGCCGATGCAGATCTACACGTGGGCCGGCTTCCCGCAGGCCGACTTCCGGTACGGCGTCGTCGCCGCAGGCGTTATCACGCTGCTTATCATTCTCGTCGGCATGAACGGGACGGCCATTCTGCTGCGGAACCGCGCGGAACGGGGGAACTAACATGAGTAACACTACATCCGACGACTCGCTCATCACGACGGAGGTACAGACGGAATCGAACGACGAGAGCGCCTCGCTCGCCGGCGCCGGCACCGCGGTCGCCGCGCGGGACCTGAACGTCTACTACGGCGACGAACAGGCGATAGACGACGTGTCGATGGAGATTCCCGAAAAGCGCGTGACGGCGCTCATCGGCCCCTCGGGCTGTGGGAAATCAACGTTCCTCCGGACGATAAACCGGATGAACGACATGATCGAGATCTGCCGCGTCGAGGGTGAGGTGGAGTTCGGCGGCAAGAACGTCTACGACGCCGACGTCGACCCCGTGGCCCTCCGTCGCAAGATCGGGATGGTGTTCCAGAAGCCGAACCCGTTCCCGAAGTCGATCCGCGACAACGTCGCCTACGGGCTGAAGATACAGGGATACAAGGGAGACGTCGACGCCCGCGTCGAGGAGTCACTGAAGGGCGCCGCCCTCTGGGACGAGGTGAAAGACCAACTCGACTCCTCGGGGCTCGAACTCTCCGGTGGACAACAACAGCGGCTCTGTATCGCTCGCGCCATCGCGCCGGACCCGGAGGTCATCCTGATGGACGAGCCGACCTCGGCGCTCGACCCCGTCGCGGCCTCGAAGATCGAGGACCTCATCGACGACCTCTCCGAGGAGTACACCGTCATCATCGTCACGCACAACATGCAGCAGGCGGCGCGCATCTCCGACCGGACGGCCGTGTTCCTCACGGGCGGCGAGCTGGTCGAGTACGACGACACCGCGAAGATCTTTGAGGACCCCGAAGAACAGCGCGTGGAGGACTACATCACGGGGAAATTCGGATAGATGCCCCGCGAGAACTACCAGAAGCGGCTCGACGAGCTCCGAGACGGCGTGGTCGCGATGGGCGAGACGGTCTGCGACCGGCTCGACGACGCCGTCGAGGCGGCCGTGTCGGGCGACGAGGAGCTCGCCCGCTCGGTGATCGAGAGCGACCACGAGGTCAACGAGACGTACCTGGCGTTAGAAGACGAGTGTACGGAGCTGCTCGCGCTTCAACAGCCCGTTGCCGGCGACCTCCGACTCGTCGCCGCCTCGTTCAAGATCATCACCGACCTCGAACGGGTCGCCGACCTCGCGACGAACCTCGCGGCGTACGGGGGCCCCGAGGGCGGCGTCCACTCCGCGGTCGACGTTCGCGGCCTCGGGGACGGCGCCCGCGAGATGGTCGCCGACGCGGTCGCCGCCTACGCGGCGCGCGACCCCGACGCCTGCCGCGAGATCGCCGCCCGCGACGACGAGTTCGACGACCGCTGTCGCCGGGCGAGCGAGGCGGTCGTCCGCGAGCTGTTAGAGGCCGACCGCGCACGCAACGCGGCGCGAGACGGCCCGGCACCGACGGACGGCGAGGCGCTCGAAGCCTCCCTCGACGAGGTGTCGCAGGCGCTACTCGCGGTGCGCGACCTCGAACGGGTCGCCGACCACGCGGTCAACGTCGCGGCGCGGACGCTGTACATGATCGAGAACGACGACGAGCTGATCTACTGAGCGGAGCGCGGTTCGGCCCGCCGCGGGCGGTTCGCGGCCCCACGATACACAATGACGACACCCACCGACGCGACTGACGCCGGGAACGACCCGGCTGACGCGACCGACGAGACGGACGACGAGCCGGCCGACGAGACGACTATCCTCACGTTCATGTGCGTGCGAAACGCCGGGCGCAGCCAGATGGCGACCGCCTTCGCGGAGCGCGAGCGCGACCGGCGCGGACTCGGCGACCGCGTCGAGATCCGGACTGGCGGCACCGCCCCGGCCGACGAGGTTCACTCCGTCGTCGTCGAGGCGCTCGCGGAGGTCGGCCTCGACGTGAACGACCGGACGCCCCGAGAGATCTCCGACGAGTCGCTCGCCGAGTCGGACTTCGTCGCGACGATGGGCTGTTCGACGCTCGAACTCGACGGCGTCGACACCGACGACTGGGCCCTCGACGACCCCGGCGAGCGGCCGGTCGAGGAAGTCCGTCCGATCCGCGACGAGATCGAGCGGCGCGTGATCGCCGTCTTCGACGAGCGGTTCGGCGAACGCGACGGCGCATAGGACGCTCGGGCCGCCGGCGGGCGTCCCTCCTGTGTTCTCCTCCGACCCGCCGGAACCGAGCCGATCGAGCCGGACCGGCCGCCGTCTCGACGCTCCGGAACCCATAATCGACTCCGGACCCAGTGGCTAGACGTGACTGTACTGCAGGAGCTCATCGGAGCCCAGTCGCTCGTCGTCTGGATCGTGTTGGGGCTGATCGGGTTCCTGCTCACCTGGAAGGGCGCGAACGTCATCGAGTCGACGACCTCGAAGATCAGCGATCACTTCGGGGTCTCGCAGGCGGTCCAGGGCGGACTCATCGTCGCGGCCGCGACGTCGTTCCCCGAACTCGCGATCATCCTCATCTCGGTGCTCGTGCTCGGCGACTTCGGCGTCGGCGCGGGGGCGCTCATCGGGACGGCGGTGTTCAACATCTTAGTCATCCCGGCCGCCGTCTCCATCACGAGCGGCGACACGACGACGACGCAGGGGATCGTCTACCGCGACGCCATATTCTACATGGTCGCCGTTCTCGCCCTCTTCGGCGTGATCGCCTTAGGCGTCCTCGGGACCGACGGGCGGGAGCTCGCGCGGATCACCCCGCAGATGGGCGTCGGTCTGGTGGTGTTGTACGGCGTGTACGTCATCCTCCTCGCCGGCGGGAAAAGCGGCGCGTCGGACCTGAAGCGGGCCGAGTCGACGAACGTCCCCAAACAGGCCGGACTGTTCGCGGTCGGGCTGGTCGTCGTGCTCGTCGGCGTCGAGTCGATGGTCACCATGACGGTGCAGATCGCAGACGCGCTCGACGCGCCGTCGTTCCTCATCTCCGTGACGGTGCTGTCGGCACTGAGCTCCTTCCCCGACCTGCTCGTCGGCGTGAAGATGGGCAAGGCCGGCGACAAGCGGGCGGCGATCGCGAACGTCTTCGGAACGAACACGTTCAACCTCGTCGCGGCGCTGCCGATCGGCGTCATCCTCGCCGGCGGCGTCTCGATCGGCTTCCTCACCTCCGTGCCGCTCCTGTTGTTCCTGTTTTACACCACGCTCGTCGTGGTGGTGATGGCCGCGACGGACTTCGAGATCACCACCGAGGAGGGGTACGTCTTCCTCGCGATGTACGTCGCCTTCCTCGGCTGGATGACGACCGAGGCGCTCGGGGTCACCACGTTCCTGACCGAGTCGACGCTCCGGACGATCGTCGGGTAAGCGGGCCGTGAGACGGTCGGGGCCAGGACCGTGTCCGGGGCGCTCGGCTACTCCGTCCGAACCCGGACCTCGATCCCGTCGGCGTCGGTGACGGCGAGGCCGTCCTCGCGCTCTTCGACCGCGAACTCGACGGCGCCGTCGGCCGCGACCGCGTCGAGTCGCGTCTGGACCGCCTCCAGCGCGGCCGCGTCGGGGACCACGACCTCGAACCACGCGAGTCCCCGCCCCGCGGCCGGCGTCGTCCGACCCCGCCAGGTGTTCGCGCCGAGGTGGTGGTGGTAGCCGCCGGCCGCGACGAACCTGACGTCCGGGCCGGCCGTCCCGACCTTGAAGCCGAGGCCGTCGACGTACACCGCCTCGAACGCCGCAAGCGAGGTCACTTCGAGGTGGACGTGGCCCACGTCGGTGCCGGCCGGAGCGAGGTCGACGAGGGGGGCGGTGCCCGTCCCGTCTCCGTCCGCCGCCGCGGCGACGCCCTCGACGTCGAGCGGGTCGGTCGCCATCCGCGTCGTCCCGTCCTCGTCGACGGGCCACTCCTCGCGGGGGCGATCGCGGTAGATCTCCACCCCGTTGCCCGCCGGATCGTCGAGGTACAGCGCCTCGCTGACGAGGTGATCGGACGCGCCGTCGAGCCGCCACCGCTCCCGGACGCGTCCCAGCGCCTCGCCGAGCGCGGCCCGGGACGGGACTCGGAACGCGACGTGGAAGAGGCCGGCGTCGGTGCGGCGCCGCGCCGGGCGGTCGGGGTCGCGGTCCAACACGAGCAGGGGCGTCTCGTCGACGCCCAGCGTCGCGCGGCCCTCGTCGCGGTCGAGGACCGCGAGGCCGACCACGTCCCGGTAGAACGCGGTCGTCTCGTCGAGGTCGGCGACCCGGAGCGCGGCGCGGCCGATGCGCGTCGCGGCAGGGAGGGAATCGGTTGGTGAGACGTCCGACATACCGCCTCTCAGTGGGGCCCGCGCGTTCAACGCGTCGGTCGCGGAAGCCGAACGCAACGTGAACCTCCCCGATCGTCCGTTAGAATCAAGCGGACGGGTGACCCAGAACGGGACATGAGCGCCGAACAGCAGGAACGGGCCGTCCGGTGTCTGGTCGCGAAGGTCGGACTCGACGGTCACGACCGGGGGGCACACGTCATCGCGCGGGCGTTCCGCGACGCCGGCTTCGAGGTCGTCTACTCCGGCCTCCACAGGGCTCCGGACGACATCGTCCAGGCGGCGGTGCAAGAGGACGTCGACGTGCTTGGCATCTCGATCCTCTCGGGCGCGCACAACACGCTCGTCCCCAAGGTCATCGAGGGGCTCAAAGAGTACGACGCGTTCGAGGACACCCTCATCCTCGTCGGCGGGATCATCCCGGACGAAGACGAGACGGAGCTGAAAGAGCTCGGCGTCGCCGAGGTGTTCGGTCCCGGGACGCCGATGGAGGAGACGATCGAGTTCATCCGGAACAACGTTCCGGAGCGCGCGTAGATGGCCGGGTCGGACGCACCCGCCTTCGCGGACGCGCCGACGCTCTCGGACGCCGACGAGGCGCTCGTCGACGAGCTACTCGACGGGAGCCACCGCGCGCTCGCCCGCGTCATCACGAAGATCGAGAACCGAACGCCGGGGTATCGCGCGATCGTCTCCGCGCTCCACGAGCACACCGGCGGCGCGGACGTTATCGGGATCACGGGGTCGCCGGGCGCCGGGAAGTCGACGCTGGTCGACAAGCTGGCGGCGGCCTACCGCGACCGCGGCGACACCGTCGGCGTGATCGCGGTCGACCCCTCCTCGCCGTACACCGGCGGGGCCGTCCTCGGCGACCGGATCCGGATGGGGTCGAACGTCGGCGACATGGACGTGTTCTTCCGGTCGATGAGCGCGCGCGGCCAGCTCGGCGGGCTCTCGACCGCGACCGCGGACGCCGTGAAGGCGCTCGACGCCTTCGGGAAGGACGCGGTCGTCTTGGAGACGGTCGGCGCCGGACAGAACGAGGTCGACGTGGTCCGCACCGCGGACACGGTGGCGGTCCTCGTCCAGCCGGGATCGGGCGACGACGTACAGACGCTGAAGGCCGGAATCTTGGAGATCGGCGACGTCTTCGTCGTCAACAAGGCGGACATGGACGGGGCCCAGCGCACCGTCGCCGAATTAGAGGAGATGGTCCACCGCCGCGACGGCGGGACGACGCCGCGCGACACCGGCCACCACGGCGCGGCCGCGATGGCCTCTGCCGACCCGGACGAGACGGACGATGCGGAAAGCGCCGAGAGCTCCGAGTCGTGGACGCCCGAGGTGTTAGAGACCATCGCGAACACCGGGGAGGGCGTCGAAGCGCTGATCGAGACGTTCGACGCCCACGCGGCGTATCTGCGTGACTCCGGCGAGATCGCGGCGACCGAACGCCGTCGGTACGCCGAGGAGATCCGCACGCTGGTCCGGGCGGACGTGGGCGCGCTCGCGACGGCCGAGATCGAGCGCCGCGGCGGGATAGACCGGCTCGCGGAGCGCGTTCGCGACCGGGAGACCGACCCGTACGCGGTCGCCGAGGCGATCGTGGGGCCGATCGCCGACTGCGTCGACGAGGCCGGAGACCGCGACGACTGACGCGCCCACTCCCGCCGCGGGTCCGCGGTTTCCGGAGCCCTTCGCGCACCCGCGTCCCACGAGTATAAGTCGCCAGCGAACCAACACGTTTCCATGAAGCTCAGGAACCTCTTCGGCAGCGCCCTCCTCGGGCTCGGCGCGCTCGCGGCGGTCAACACCGGCCTCCGGTACGAGGGCGAACTGGAGTCCCCGCTCGACGGCGACGACGGCGTGTTCCGCTGGCGCGGGATGGACGTCGCGTACACCGAGGCCGGCGACCCGGACGACCCGGACCTCGTCTTGCTCCACGGGATCAACGCCGCCGCCTCATCCGGCGAGTGGCGCGCGGTGTTCGACGACCTCGCTGACGACTACCACGTCGTCGCGCCCGACTTCCCGGGGTACGGCCGCTCCGACCGGCCCCCGCTGCGGTACTCCGCGGCGCTGTACGAGGACTTCGTCCACGACTTCCTCGCGGAGTTCGACGAGCCCGCCGTCGTCGCCTCCTCGCTGTCGGCGGCGTACGCGGCCGCGGCGGCCGACGAGCCCGACGGCACGGAGGGGGGAGTCACCCTGAGCGGCTTCGTCGCCGTCTGTCCGACGGCGGTCGCGGGACCGAGCCCGCCCAAAGACTGGCTCCGCGAACTCCTCCGTGCCCCGCTCGTCGGACAGGCGCTGTTCAACGGGATCACGTCGAAGCCGTCGATCCGCTATTTCAACGCGGACCACGGCTACGACGACCCGTCGAACCCGAGCGCCGAGTGGACCGACTACGAGTGGCGCACGACCCACGTCGAGAACGCCCGGTTCGCCCCCGCCTCGTTCGTCTCCGGGACGCTCAACAGCGACGTCGACCTCGCGGCCGCGTTCCGGGAGCTCGGCGTGCCGCCGACGATCGTCTGGGGCCGCGAGGCGACCGTGAGCCCGCTCACCGACGGCCGCGAACTCGCCGACGCGACCGACGCGCGGCTCGTCGTCTTCGACCGCGCCCGGCTGCTCCCGCACGTCGAACACCCGGAGCGCTTCGTCGAGACGGTCCAGGAGACGCTCGTCGCGGGCGCGACGGCGTAGATTCGTCGACGCCGGGGCGCATCACTCGTCGCGACGCACGTACACCGTCTTCTCGCAGGCCGCGTGGACCGCGCCGTCCTCGTCGACGAGCGAGACGAGGTACTCGCGATCGGTCGATTCGCCCGGCTCGAGCGTCTCGCGGATCGCCTCGGTCTCGGCGGTCGGCACCTCGAACTCGGCGTACAGCGTGTCGCGCCCGGGTTCGATGAACTCCAGTGCGGCCGACTTGTCCCACACCGTGAACGCGTCGCCGAGGACCCGCCGCAGCATCATCATGTACACCGGGTCGATCGCGGCGTAGATGCTGCCGCCGAAGATGGTGCCGACCGCGTTGCGGGTGCGCCAACTCAGCGGCAGTCGAATTCGAATGTATCGCCAGTCGCCCGCGATGTGGTCGACGCGCGCCCCGGTGCCGCGGTACGCGGGGAGGAGGTTGAACCCGTACCGCCAGAGCCGGCTCCGTCGGCTCTCCGCCGTGGGGTCTTCTCGCAGGGGCCGGGGATCCGGGTCGCGGTCGAGCCCGGTCGGGGAATCGCTCACGCCGATCCGCGACGGGCCGGCGACAAACCGGTGTCGGAACCGGCGACAACGCGTTTGGGGTTGTCGATGTCTTACATCGCTTCATCCGATCACAACGGCGCGTGCCTGCGAGGCCGCACCGCGGCCGAGTCGCACGCGCGAGGGAGTCGGTGGTCCGGAGCGTAGCGGAGGACCACCGACGAGGCTGGGGAGGCGTGAGGTGCGGTCGCGGTGCTGTGCGCGGGGCGGGACTCGAAGGGGCGGCCGCGAGGGCGAAGCACACTGACGCAAGGACCGCAACGAGTGAGCGGAGCGAGCGAGTGAGGACCGCAGCGAAGTGCGCGAGTCCTCGCGGCCGGGGCTTCGGAGGTGTTCGACTCTCTGATCGCAGCGGTTAGGTCTGACCGAGTGGCTGGGAATTCGGTGACGTTCATTCCAATCTCGGATCCGGACCACTCCACTACCGCTCTCGCGCCCGCGTCGACGGCCCGAAACGGGTATCCGCGCGCGACCGCAACCCGACATCGATGGAGTGCGACAAGTGCGGGGCCGACGCGATCCACCACGCCGCCTACTCCGGGGCGCACCTCTGTGGCGAACACCTCCGCCAGTCCGTCGAGAAGCGCGTGAAACGCCGGGTTCGCGAGGACGGGCTCCTCGATCCGGACGCGACCCCCGACGACCCCGACCGCTGGGTGATCGGGCTCTCCGGCGGGAAAGACAGCGTCGCCCTGACGCAGATCCTCGACGACGTGTTCGGGAAGGACCCCCGCGTCGAGATGCTCGCCCTGACGATCCACGAGGGGATCGAGGGGTACCGCGACGCGAGCGTCGACGCCTGCGTGGAACTCGCCGACGACCTCTCGATGCGCCACGAACTGGTCTCCTACGAGGAGGAGTTCGACGTGCGCATGGACGACGTCGTCGAGGACGATCCGGAAAACATGGCCGCCTGCGCGTACTGCGGCGTGTTCCGCCGAGACCTCTTGGAGAACTACGCCGCCGAGTTCGACGCGGACAAGCTACTCACCGGCCACAACCTCGACGACGAGGCGCAGACGGCGCTGATGAACTTCCTCGAGGGCGACGTGCGGCAGGTCGCGAAACACTTCGACGCCTCGCTCGGTCCCTTCGACGAGCGCGAAGAGACCGACGCGTTCGTCCCGCGCGCGAAACCCCTCCGCGACGTGCCCGAAAAGGAGATCGCGCTCTACTGTCACGTCCGCGACCTCCCGACGCACATGGCCGAGTGTCCCCACGCTGAGGAGGCGTACCGCGGCGAGATCCAGTCGACGATCCACGCCCTCGAAGAGAACCACCCCGGGGCGCGTCACTCGATCATGGCCGGTTACGAGGAGCTGTCAGCGCTCGCGGCCGACGCGTACCGCGGCGCCGGTGCGGACCCCGACGACGAGACGCCCGGCCTCGGCGAGTGCGAGCGCTGCGGCTCGCAGACGAGCCGGGACGTCTGTCGGAAGTGTCGCCTGCTGGAGTCGATCGAAGCGGTCTAGCTCGTTACCCGCGTCCGCCGAAAAAATCCGTCGGCCGTCGGTCGTCCGGGGGTCGTCAGCGGATGACGTCGAGCCCGTTGTTCTTCTCGACCGGCTCGTTGCCGCCGTCGGACTCCCACGCGCTGCGTTCCGAACCGCCGGAGACCGCCGGTTCGCCTCTGTCGCCCGCGCCGCCCGCGGCGTCGTTCGCTTCGGCCGCCCGCTGGCGCGAGTCGCCGAGGTCGTCACCGTTGACCGCGGCGCGTGACTTGTCCGCCTGCTTCTGTGTCGAGGGGCCGAGCACCTGCGCGCTCTGGACGCCCGTCATGATCGCCATGACGCGCACCTTGCCCTTGTACTCCTCCTGAATGCGGGCGCCCCAGATCACGTTCGCGCTCGCGTCCAGTCGCTCGGTGATGTTGTTCGCGATCCCCTCGGCCTCTTTCAGCGTGAGGTCCGGGCCGCCCGTGATGTGGACGAGCCCGCCGGAGGCACCGCGGTAGTCGACGTCGAGCAGCGGGTGGTTCATCGCGTCGTTGACCACCTCTTGGGTCTTGTTCTTGTCTTGGGTCTCGCCGACGAGCATGACCGCCACGCCGCCCTGGTTCATGATCGTCGACATGTCGGCGTAGTCGAGGTTGATCAGGCTCGGTTGGGTGATCGTCTCCGAGATTCCCTTCACCGTCTCCGCGATGATCTGGTCCATCACGGAGAACGCCTTGCCGATCGGCAGGTTCGGGACGTAATCGAGGAGCCGGTTGTTGTCGAGGACGATGATCGAGTCGGCCTCGTTGCGGAGGTCCTCTAACCCCTCCTCGGCTTTCACCGTGCGGGCGCGCTCGACGTTGAACGGCGTCGAGACCATCCCGACGACGATCGCACCCTGCTCTTTGGCGATCTTCGAGACGACCGGCGCCGCGCCGGTGCCCGTGCCGCCGCCCATCCCGGCGGTGACGAAGACGAGGTCGGCATCGCCCAGTACCTCTTTGATCGTCCCCTGCGCCATCTCCGTGGCGCGCTCGCCCATCTTGGGGTCGCCGCCGGCACCGAGCCCCTGCGTGAGCGACTTGCCCACGAGGATCTTGGTGTCGGCCTCGATCATCTTGAGGTGCTGTTTGTCCGTGTTGATGGCGACGGTGTCGGCGCCGTCGACGCCGATGTTGTACAGCCGGTTGATCGTGTTGTTACCGGCGCCGCCGGCACCGACGATGACGATCCGAGGGTCCCCGAACTCGTCGTCGTCCATGTCGACGTCCATGTCGCGCTTCTCCGCTTCCGCGTTGTCGAGGGCGTCTTGAACGAGATCTTGCATCGATCTACACCTTGGCCCAGTTGCGGTTGCGGCCGCGCTCGTCGCGCTCGCCGTCCTGTTCGTTCAGCATGTCGCGGACGGCCGACCGGATCGCCTCGCTCCGGTTCGGGAACTCGCCCGTCTCCACCATCTGTTCGACCTCGTCGATCTGCTGTTTCGGAATTCGTAGTGTCACACGCTCCATTGGTATTCCCCCGGTAAGACGGCGAACACGCGACGCGTGTGTCTTACAGCGGTGAGCCGCCCGAATGCGGGGTTTCCCCCGCACCGGACGCCCGCTGTAAGACGACCGTCTTACGCAACTGAAGTCATCGAGCCTACCAATATAAAACTACCGGTGGTTGTAAGACAATCGGTGAAAACGCGCGTTCTGTGGCGTTTTGAGCCCTCTGAAGCGGTTATCGATCGTTCAACACGTCCGCAGCCGGGGTCCGGCGACCACAGCCGGGGCAGAACGCCCAGTCGGTCCGGAGCTCGTCGCCGCACTCGCAGAACGCCCTGTGGGACTGCTTTTCGCCGCAATTCGGGCAGTAAACGTGGTCTGCGGGCACCACATCGCCGCATCCGCTACAGGCGCTTTCCCCGGTCCGCGCGCCCTCCGTCTTACGCGGCGTCGGCTCCGCGTCGCTCGCCGTCTCACGCGTCACACGCACGTCGTCGTCCGGATAGTCCGACTCGGCGCTCGGGGCGTCGAGTGTGACGTTTACGTTGATGTCGCCGGCGGATCCGGACGTATGCGACGGCGTCGCCGCCCCGGTTGCGGGACCGAGCCGCTCGTCGAGCGCGGCGTCGAGCCGGTCGGCGATCAGTTCGTCGACGCGGTCCGCGAGAGCGTCGTCGACGCTGCCGTCCGTCCCGTCCGACGCGTCCGACGCGTCGGCGGCGTCCCCGCCGAGGTACGTCCGGAGCGCCTCTCGCATCACCTCGCTCTTCGAGGCGTCACACGCTTCCAGCCGGTCGACGAGGTCGTCGTCCGCCCGGAAGGTGATCTTACTCATACCAAGGGGGTACCGCCGGTCGGTACAAGTATCTTCCCCCGTCGTCTGACACGTTTCACGACGCCGAAACGTTCGGCCGCCGGCCCCCGATCGTGGTGCTTGATCACACGTGTGTCTGACGCAGATTTATACGCGTCGCGCGAGCACACGTGTGTATAATGAGTAACCGCGTCGAGGACCTCGAACGGCAGGTCGCGGAGCTACAGGCGGCGGTCAACGGGCTCACCGAAGAGCTCGTCGAGATGAAAGAGCGCGTCAGACAGCTCGAAGACGAACGCTCGGTGGGCGTCGAGACGGGTTCGACGGCCGGCTCGGCGGAAGCGACCGACTCGCCGGAGGCGACGCCGAACGCCGCCTCCGACGAGTCCGACGCGCAGTCCGCGACGGCGTCCGACGGCGAGCGGACGACCCACTCGGACGATCACGTCGACGTGTTCGAGTCCGTCGAGGGGTCGTCCGACGGTGACGAGGCAACGGCCGAGGCCGACGGAGACGACGTCATCGTGCCCGAGCAGTCGGCGACGACGCCGGACGCGGAGGCGTCGACCGACGAGGCCGACGAGGACGAGAGCGAGTCGAGCGAGGGCGACGACATCATCGTCGCGTAAGCGGTCGCCTCGACCACATGCACATCACTGAAGTCGTTCTGGACGGGTTCAAGAGCTTCGGGCGGACGACGAGGATACCCTTTTACGAGGACTTCACCGTCGTCACGGGGCCGAACGGCTCAGGGAAGTCGAACATCATCGACGGCGTGCTGTTCGCGCTCGGTCTCGCCCGCACCCGGGGCATCCGCGCCCAGAAGCTCACCGACCTCATCTACAACCCCGGCCACGACGGCGACGAGGCGGGCGACGGGCCGACGGAGGCCTCGGTCACCGTGGTCCTCTCCAACGAGGACGGCACCCTCGACCGGTCGCAGGTCGTCTCCGCCGCGGGCACCGAGAACGTCGGCGACGTCTCCGAGATCACGATCAAACGTCGGGTGAAAGAGACCGAGGACAACTACTACTCGTACTACTACCTCAACGGCCGGTCCGTGAACCTCTCGGACGTTCGGGACCTGCTCGCGGCCGCCGGCGTGACGCCGGAGGGGTACAACGTGGTGATGCAAGGTGACGTCACCGAGATCATCAACATGACCCCGTACCAGCGGCGGGGGATCATCGACGAGATCGCGGGCGTCGCCGAGTTCGACGAGAAGAAGGAGGCCGCCTACGAGGAGCTCGACACGGTCGAAGACCGGATCGGCGAGGCGGACCTCCGGATCGGCGAGAAGCAGGACCGGCTCGACCAGCTCGCGGACGAGCGCGAGACCGCCCTCGAGTACCAGGAGCTCCGCGACGAATTAGAGGAGTACCGCGGGTTCCGCAAGGCCTCGGAGCTGGAGGAGAAACGCGAGGCGCTCGCGACCGTCGAGGGAGACATCGACGACGCGGAGGCGAACCTCGATGACCTCCGCACCGAACTCGACGCCAGACAGGGGAAGCTCACCCGGCTGGAGGAGGATCTGGCGGACCTCAACCACGAGATCGAGACGAAAGGCGAGGACGAACAGATCGCGATCCGCTCGGAGATCGAAGAGATCAAAGGGGAGGTCTCGCGGCTCGAAGACAAGATCGAGACGGCCGAGTCGCGCGCCGAATCGGCCGAGAACGACCGGCGGCAGGCGTTCGTCCAGATCGACCGAAAGGAGGAGACGATCGACGACCTCGACGCCGAGATCCGCGAGACGAAAGTCGAGAAGGCGTCGGTGAAATCGGAGCTGGCGACGAAGCGGTCCGAACTCGCCGACGTGGAGGCGGAAATCGAGGGCGCGGACACCGAGTTCGACGAGCTGAAAGCTGATCTCGCGGAGAAGAAGGAAGCGATCGAGTCGCTCCGCGAGGAGAAAAACGAGACCCAACGCGAGAAGGACCGCCTGCTCGACGAGGCCCGCCGCCGCTCGAACGCGGTGAGCGAGGCCCGCGAGGAGCTGGAAGAGGCCCGCGGGTCGCTCCCGGAACACAAAGCGCGGATCTCCGAGCTGAAGAGCGAACTCGACAAAGCCGAGAAGAACGAGGCGACGATCGAGGACGCGGTCGCCGACCTGTTCGCCGAGAAGGCCGAGAAGGACGAGCGGTTGGCGGAGATCGAATCGACCCTCCGCGAGAAGCAGAACGAGTACGCCAAGCTGGAGGCGGCGGCCGACCAGCGGGGCGACGCCTCGTGGCCCCGGGCGGTCACCGAGGTGAAGAACGGCGGCATCGACGGCGTCCACGGCGCCGTCGGCGAGCTGGCTTCGGTCGAGGCCCAGTACGCCGAGGCCTGCGAGACCGCCGCGGGCGGGCGGCTGGCGAACGTCGTCGTCGACGACGACGGCGTCGGCTCGACCTGTATCGACTACCTGAAACAGCGGAACGCGGGGCGCGCGACGTTCCTCCCGATCACGAAGATGGACGACCGGAGCCTGCCGCGGAAGCCGTCGGTGCCGGGCGTCGTCGGCTTCGCGCGCGACCTCGTCGACTACGACGCCGAGTACGAGTCGATCTTCTCGTACGTCCTCGGGTCGACGCTGGTCGTCGAAGACATGGCGACCGCCCGGGACCTGATGGGCGACTACCGGATGGTCACCCTCGACGGCGACCTCGTCGAGAAGTCCGGCGCGATGACCGGCGGCTCCGGCGGCGGCTCCCGCTACTCGTTCACGAAGTCCGGCGGCGGGAAGCTCGAACGCCTCGCGACGGAGATCTCCGAGCTCGAAGACGAGCGCCAGTCGGTCCAAGCCGAGATCGACGCGCTCGACGACGACATCGAGGACGCGCGCGACCGCAAGGCGGACGCGGCCGAGCGCGTCCGGTCGCTGGAGACTGACGTCGAGCGCGCCGAAGACGAACTGGCCGAGGCCGAAGCCCGCATCGAGGAGCTGGAGACGGAACTCGAAGAGCTGGAGGCGGAACGCGAGTCCGTCGACGCGGAGATGACCGCGCTCGACGAGGAGCTGGCGGAGATCGACGCGGATATCGACGAGCTCGACGCGGAGATCGGTGAGATCGAAGCCGAACTCGCCGACTCGAAGATCCCGGAGCTCTCGGAGCAGGCCGACGAGATCCGCGCCGAGATCGACGACCTCGAAGGCCGGATGAGCTCGCTCGACGGCCGGATCAACGAACTGGAGCTAGAGAAGGGGTACGCGGAGGACGCGCTCGAAGAGCTCCACGACGACGTCGAGGAGGCCCAGAACGCGAAGGCGGAGGCGGAGGAGGCGATCGCCGACCACGAGGCCGAGATCGACGAGAAGCAGGTCGAACTCGACGAGAAGAAGGAGGCGATCGCCGACCTCGAGGAGGAGCTCACCGAGCTCAAAGCCGAACGCGAGGAGCTCCGCGAGGAGATCCGGGAGGCGACCCGGAAACGCGACGAACAGCGGTCGCTCGTCTCGGAGGCGGAGTCGGACCTCTCCGATCTCACCGACCGGCGCGACCGGCTCGACTGGGAGATCGACGAGTTAGAGTCGCAGGTCGGCGACTACGACGCCGACGAGATCCCCGACCTCGACGAGGTGGAGTCGCGGATCGAAGAGCTCGAAGCAGAGATGGAGGCGTTAGAGCCCGTGAACATGCTCGCGATCGACGAGTACGAGGAAGTCGAGGAGGCGCTCGACGAACTCCAAGAGCGCCGGGACGTGCTCGTCGAGGAGCGCGACGCCATCCAGGAGCGCATCGAGGGGTACGAGGCCGAGAAGAAGGCGACGTTCATGGAGACGTTCGAGTCGATCAACGACCACTTCCGAGACATCTTCGCCCGCCTCTCCGCGGGCTCCGGTGACCTCGTCTTGGAGAACCCCGAAGACCCCTTCGAGGAGGGGCTGACGATGAAGGCCCAGCCAGCCGACAAGCCGGTCCAGCGGCTCGACGCGATGAGCGGCGGGGAGAAGTCGCTCACCGCCCTCTCGTTTATATTCGCGATCCAGCGCCACAACCCCGCGCCGTTCTACGCGCTCGACGAGATCGACGCGTTCCTCGACGCGGTCAACGCCGAGCGCGTCGGCGAGATGATCGAGGAGCTGGCCGAGGACGCGCAGTTCGTCGTCGTCGGCCACCGCTCTGCGCTGTTGGAGCGGTCCGACCGCGCGATTGGCGTCACGATGCAGGGCGACAACCTCTCTGCCGTCACCGGGATGCAATTCGGTGACGACGCGGACGAAGATGGGGTGAGCGCCGATGACTGAGGACGACGCCTCGGGGTCGGGATCCGGCGGCGCCGTCCCCGACCTCGACCTGACGAGCGAGCGCGACGGGGCGGACCCGTTCGCCGACGAGTCTCCGGCAGACGGCCGCTCCGACTCGTCTGACGACGGTTCCGACTCGTCCGACGGATCCGTCTCGGCCGTGGCCGACGTGTCGCCGCCCGACGCGACCGACGACGACGAGGTCGAGCCGGTCGAACTCCTCGTCCAACTCGCCGAGGAGGGCGAGATCGAGCCGTGGGACATCGACATCGTCCAGGTGACGGACGCGTTCTTAGCGAAGCTCGACGAGACGGACCTCCGGACGACCGGGCGGGCGCTGTTTTACGCCAGCGTCTTACTCCGGATGAAAAGCGACGGGATGCTGGCGGACGACGACGAGGACGACGAGCCGGAGCCGGAGCCGTGGGAGGTCGCGATGGAGGGCGGCGCGCCCGACCCCGCCGACGGCGACTTCGACCCCGTCGACGAACTCGAGGCGGAGATGGACCGCCGGCTCGACCGCAAGAACACCCGCGGGTCGCCGGAGACGCTCGACGAGCTGGTCCGCGAGCTCCGCGAGGCCGAGCGCGGCTCGTGGTGGAAAGACTCCCGCGAGTACGACACCTCGGAGTCGCCGAGCGGGCACGCCCGCGGCACGCAGACGCTCGATTACCACGCCGGCGACGAGTTCCGGCAGGACGGCGAGCCGACCGCGGGCGAGGCGACCGACCGCACCCACGACGAGGACATCGAGGAGGTGATAGTGGAGATCGACAACGCCCTCCGGAGCCACTTCGAGCGCGGGCGCACGGAGGTGCTGTTCGCGGAGATCGAGACGGCGGGCGGCCGCCCGTTCATGACGTACCTCGCGCTGCTTTTCATGGCCCACCGCGGCTCGGTCCGGCTCCAGCAGGACGATCTGTTCGGCGATCTCTGGGTGAAAGACCCGTCGGCGATGACCGCGGAGTCGGAAGCGATCGCGGACTAGTACGTTTCCGAGAGTGTAGTCTGTCGGTTATAAACTGCGACTGCTGTCGTGAACATCCCTAAAGCCCCGGCCACTCGGCCACACGTGGTAGATCACAGATCCACGGTGACCTCTTCCAAAGCCCCAGTCGCGAGGACTCGGGGGCCTTGCTGTGCTCCTCGCTCACTCCGTTCGCTGCGGTGCTTGCTGCGACCGCCTTCGCCCTCGCGACTGCCCCTTTGAGTCCCGCCCGACAGCGACCGCACCGCGGCCTCACACCTCCCCACCCTCGCCGCTCACGCCCTGCGGGCGTTCGCGGCGTCCCTCGCGCGTGCGGTTCGCGGCCTACCGGCCGCTCACCGGCACGCGCCACCGCGAATCTAGCTATAAATAATCGCCCAGCAGCGGCTCGACGCGTTCCTTCGTCTCCGCCGGAATCGCCTCGGTCGGCGTGTTGACGGTGCCCTCCAGCGACGTGTGCGCGTCGCACTCGAGGTCCTCCGGGAGCGTCCGCACGGCCGCCTCGACGGCGGCTTTGATCGCCTTTTGATTCTGCTCCGCGTTTTCGAGCACCTCTTCGAGCGTCACCTCGCTGTCCTCCTTCCAGACGTCGTAGTCGGTGACGCCGGCGATCGTCGCGTACGCGATCTCGGCTTCGCGGGCCAGTTTCGCCTCCGGGATCGCGGTCATGCCGACGAGGTCCCAGCCCTGGCTCTTGTAGAACTCCGACTCGGCGCGCGTCGAGTACTGCGGGCCCTCGATACAGACGTAGGTGCCGCCCTTCACGACCTTCGTGCCGTCGTCGCCCTCGCCGCCCACGGCCGACTCCGCGGCCTCGGTGAGGTGGTCGACCAGCTCCGGGCTGTACGGGTCCGCGAACGGCTGGTGGACGACGACCCCGTCGCCGTAGAAGGAGAGGTCGCGGCCCTTCGTCCGGTCGTAGATCTGGTCGGGGACGACGAGCGTGCCGGGTTCGAGCTCCTCTCTGAGGCTCCCGACCGCGTTCGACGCGAAGATGTGAGTGACGCCCGCCTTCTTCAAGGCGTACATGTTGGCGCGGTACGGCAGGTCCGTCGGCGAGACGCCGTGGTCCGAGCCGTGCCGCGGGAGGAACGCCACCTCTCGCCCCGTGTCGCCGAACTCGCCGATCGTCACCGCGTCGCTCGGCGCCCCGTACGGGGTGTCGAACTCGACCTCCCGCACGTCGTTCAGGGGGAGCGCCTCGTAGATGCCGCTGCCGCCGATGAATCCGATAGTTCCCATACGCCGACTGCGCCCGCTCGCTACTTATAAGAACTGAACGCGGTCGGCGCGGCCGGTCTGGCGCGTCTCACAGCAGCCACCGCACCGCCGCGAGCGCGACCGCGCTCACCACGAGGAGGTGGACCAACACCGCGCCGACCGGCGCGGCGCCCACCGCGCGCATGTCGTCGACCCGGATCGAGAGCCCGAGGCCGACGAACGCCAACGCGAACAGCGCGTCCGACACGCGACCGATCGACGAAAGCGCCGCCGGCGAGAGCAGCCCGCTGTTCGCCACCGCCGCCACGGCGAGGAAGCCGAGCAGGAACTTCGGGAACTCCGCCCACAGCCGCCGAACGCCCGGGTCCGCCGCCGAGCGCGCCGTGTACGCCACCGAGTACGCGACCGCGACGCCGCCGAGCAGCGCGTTGCGCGCGAGCTTCGTCACGGTGGCCCACTGGCCCGCCTCCGGCGAGTAGGCGAACCCCGCGGCCGCGACCGGGCCGGTCGAGAACATGCTCACGCCCGCCCAGACGCCGAACTGCCGGCTCGACAGACCGAGCCACTCGCCCGCCAGCGGGAACGCGACCAGTGTCACGGCGTCGAAGAGCAGCACGGTCGCGGCCGCGAAGGTGATCGCGGCGCCGCGCGCGTCCAGTACCCGCCCGATCGCGACGACCGCGGAGACGCCGCAGACGCTCGCGCCGGCGGCCAAGAGCGACGAGGTCGGCGAGCCGATCCGGAACAGGCCGCGCGCGACGGCCTCGCCGAGCAGGAGCCCGCCGCCGACGACCGCCACCACGAGCGCGAGGACGGTCGGTCCCGCGGCGAGGAACTCCTCGACCGCGACCGCCGCGCCGAGCAGCACGATCCCGGTCTCCAAGAACAGCTTGTCGACGCCGACGCCCGGCTCCGCGGCCGCTGGCGTCCCGACGGTGTTCCCGACGCCGACGCCGATCGCGACCGCGACGACGAGCGGCTGGAGGCCGGGAACCGCGTCCGCGACGAGGGTCGCGGCGACCGCGCCGGCGGCCAGCAGCGCGAGGCCGGGAAGGTACGCCCGGACCGCCTCGGCGATCCCCGTCACAGCGCCTGTCCCGCGAGGTGTGCGGCGACGATCCCGAGCCCTAAGGCGAGCGCCTGCCAGCCGCGGTCGAGCGCGGTCCAGCGGTCGACGATCCCGGTGTCGCCCGCCGACTCGGGACGCGAGTCGGTCGCCGTCTCGTCGGCGTCGGACGCTCCGTCGCCGTTCGATGCCATTGGCGCGGTTCCGTCCGGACGCTACTTACCCGTGTCGCTCGCTTTCGGTCCGATCAGTCGTCGGCGGCGGCGACCTCTCCGTCCGTCTCGTCGGTCTCGGCCGAGCCGGTCTCGTCGTCACCGCCGTTCGCTCCCTCCTCGTCGAGACGCGGGAAGTTCTCGATGGTCGCCTCGCGGAAGGCCGCCTCGTCGAACTCGTGATCCTCGCCGACGAACTCCAGCACCGTCTCCACGTCCGTCATCGCGTTCTTCAGCGCGGTCGACGCCCCCGGCGAGGGCGTGATGTTGAACAGGATTCCGTCGCCGGTGATCTTCGCTTCGCCCATGTCGAGCTCCCTGTTCTCGGTGTCGACGATCTGCGGCCGCACGCCGCCGTACCCCTTGGCGCGGTCGATGTCGTCGAGGTCGACGCTCGGCACGACCTTCCGGACGTTCGGGAGGAAGGCGCGCTTCCCCACCGCCGGGAGGTCGTACACGAGGTTGCGCACGACGTACGGGAAGAGAATCTTGTCCGAGAGGATGTTGACGTAGCTCAGCACGGAGTCGGGGTTGAAGCCGAACACGTCGACGAAGTCGCTCACCGTCGAGAGGTGGCCGCGTTCGAGCGCGGGCACGAGCTTCGCGGTCGGACCGAACCGGGTGACCCCGTCGTCGTGAACGTCCGCGTCGCCGTGGACCGCCGCGAACGGGAGCTTCTTCATCTGGAGCGTGTACACCTTCCCGTTCAGCAGGTCGTCGGCGAGGAAGAAGCTGCCCGCGACCGGTAACAGCGACATCCCCTCGCCGTACCCCATCTCCTTGGCGAACTGGAGGCTGTGCGAGCCGGCCGCGACGACGACCGCCTCGGCGTCGAACGCGCCGTCGTCGGTCTCGACGGCGAACCCGTCGCCCCGGTCGTCGACCTCGGTCACCGTCGTCCCGAGGTGGACGGAGACGCCCGCCTCCTCGCGGGCGGCCTCGACGAACGACTCCGCGACCGCGCCGTAGTCGACCACGTAGCCGTCGGGCGTCTGGAGCGCCTTCAGCTCGGTGCCGGCGTCGCGGCCCTCGACGACCTTCGGCTCCAACTCCGCGATCTCCTCCCGGCCGATCTCGCGGAGCTTCGGGAACAGGTCGCCGAACCCCTCGTCGCGGTAGCGCTCCTCCAACGCCGCGACCTCCTCGTCGCCGACGCCGAGGACCATCTTGCTCCGCTTGCTGTGCATCTCCCGGTCGGGGTCCGCGCCCTCGAGGTAGCCGGCGAGCAGCTCGGCGCCCTCCTTGACCTCCTCGGCCTTTTCGAGGGTGTAGTTCGTCTCGATGTCGCCGAAGTGGAGCGTCTGGGAGTTGTTCGTCCGATGGGAGTTGATCGCGGCGATCTCCCGTTCCTTCTCGATCAGGGTGACGTCGTCGACGTCGGTGAACTTCGCGACCGTGTACAGGAGCGACGCCCCGCTTATCCCTCCGCCGATGATTACGAGATCCGTGTCAGACATGCGTACTGGTGTGTCACCCGGCGAGACGGCTTCCCGCATTAACCCTCTTGTCATCCGTGCGCGTGATCTCCGGGTAGAAACCCTACGAACGTCGATTAGCACGCACCACAGTCGTCGAACTCTACCGGTCGCGCGCGGCCCGGTACCGCTCGCGGATCGCCGCGAACAGGGCCCGCCCGGCGTCGGTCCGGAGCCGCGGCTCGCTCGTCGCGAAGAACTCGTCTAAGTCGTCGTACTCGCGGAACGCGTCGGGCTCGCCGCGCTCCGGGTCGTATCGGTCGTCGCGCTCGTAGGCGACCGCCTGGAGACAGGTGTCGAGGAGGTCACACTCCTTGACGAGGACCGCTTCCGGCGAGTCGCGGGCCTCGTACGCCTCCCAGGCGTCCCGGACGCGCTCGGGCAGCGGTCCGGCGAGGTCGCGCATGGCCTCGCGCTCCGTGGCCTCCTTGGCCTCGGGGTCCACCGCGCCCGCGGTCGAATCGGCGCGCGTCGCGACGTCGCCGGTCTCGGCCTCCGCCACGTCGTGGACGACGGCGAGCCGCAGGGCGCGGTCGAGGTCGACGCCCGGGAGGTCGGCGGCCAGTCGGTCGCCGAGCGCCGTGACGAGGTAGGCGACCCCCCACGAGTGGGCGGCGACCGACTCGGGCTCGTCGACCCCGCGGAGCTGCCAGCCGGTGCGCCGCTCGTCTTTCAGGTCGTACGCGGCGAGGACGGCGTCGAGGGCCGCGTCCGGGTCGTCGTCGTTGCGCGGTTCCTCCTCCATCGCTCCGGCCCGCTACTCGGTGAGCGCCCAGGCCTCCTCGCCGACGGGCTCGGCGACGTCTCGCCGGACCATCTCGGCTATCACCTCGTCGAGGCGGTCGGGCTGGGCGACCTCCATCTCGATCCGGCCGATACCGTGGTACTCCTCTAGGTAGTGGCGCAGGTCCTCCCGCGAGAACGCCGACTCGTCGGCGCGCTCCATCGCGCCCTCGGTGAGGTCGATCATGTCTTCGAGGAAGTTCCACGGGTAGACGACCCACGTCCACTGTTCGAGTCGCTCGCCCACGAAGTCCGGCTGGAACTCGGAGGTGCCGAGCAGCTGGAGCGTCGCGGTGCGGATCTCGGCGGCGTCCCGGTCGTCGACGTACTCTTCGGCGCGGCGGATCGACCCCCCGGTGTCGGCGATGTCGTCGATGATGAGGACGTTTTTCCCCTCGACGCTGCCCTCGGGCATCGGGTAGCGGATCTGGGGCTCGCCGCTCTTCTCGGCGGTGCCCACGTAGTGTTCCATCTTGAGGCTGGTGAGGTCGTTGAGCCCGAGGAAGTCACAGACGCAACGGCCCGCGAACCAGCCGCCGCGCGCTAAGGCGACGACCATGTCCGGCTCGAAGTCGGCCCGCTTCACCGCGTCGGAGACGTTGCGGCAGAGACCGTAGATGTACTCCCAGTTGGTGAGTGTACAGTCGAAGTCGTCCGGGAGGTCGCTCATACGAGCGTACCTGCCACCCGCGCGCTCATAAGGGTTTAGCTCCGCGGACGAGCGGTGACGCGACCCCCGAAACCGCTCTCTTGCCTACCGCCTCGCGACCGCTACCGATCGATGCCGCCCGCGCCGTCGACCACGTCCGCGACCTCCTCGGGCGTGACGACCGCCACGTCGCCGGTGACGGTTCGTTTCAGCGCCGCGGTCGCCGCGGCCCACTCCAGCGCGGCGCCGAGGTCGCCGCCGTCGATCCGCTTCGCGAGGTAGCCCGCGACGAACGCGTCGCCGGTGCCGATGGCGTCGATCGTCTCCGCGTCGAAGACGGCCTGTTCGTACACCGAACCGCCGCACAGCGCCACCGCGCCCTCCGCGCCGCGGGTGACGACGACCGTCTCCAAGTCGAACTCCGACGCCAGCCCGTGAGCGATCGAGACCGCGTCGCCCTCGCGTTCCAACACGTCGCGCGCGTCCCGCCGCGGGACGAACAGCGTGTCCACGTGTTCGAACAGGTCCTCGTAGGCCGTTCGCGCCGTCGCCGGGTCCCACAGCTTCGCCCGGTAGTTCAGGTCGAACGAGCGAGTGAGCCCCGCCTCGCCCGCGGCCCGCAACAGCGCCGTCGTCGTCTCCGCGGCGCGGTCCGACAGCGCCGGCGTGATCCCGGTCGTGTGAAAGCGGGTCGCGTCCGCGAACGAGTCGGTCGACAGGTCTCCGGGCGTCACCGTCGTGATGGCGGCGCCGGCCCGGTCGTACACGACGTTCGACCCGCGCGGCGCGCCGCCGCGTTCGAGGTAGTAGGTCCCGACCCGGCTCTCGGCCGCGTCCGTCCACGCCACCTCGGTGCGGACGCCGTGGCTCCGCAGTTCGTTCGTCACCCGGCGTCCGGGCGGCGAGTCCGGCAGCTTCGAGAGCCAGACGGCGTCGGCGCCGAGCCGCGACGCGCCGACCGCCACGTTGCTCTCGGCCCCGCCCGCCTGAACGTCGAGCCCGTCCGCGGTCTCCAGCCGCTCGCCGCGCGGCGGGGACAGCCGGAGCATCGTCTCGCCGAACGTCACGAGGTCGGTCACGCCGACCACCCCGTCGACGCGGTCGCTTCGATTCGCATACCCGTCCGTCGTCGGGCGAGTACAAAAGGACCCGCGTTCGGTCACCGACGGGCGCCGGGTCGCGGGATCGAACCCTCGCGAGCGCCCCGGGCCGGTCACCGAAGCGCCGAGGTCAGCGCGATGCCGCCGGCCAGAAGCAGCGCGAGCGCGGCCACCGGCTGGCCGCCGCCGACCGCGAGCGCGACCCCGTAGACGAGGCCGGCCGCCAGCGCGCCGACGAGCAGGCTCGACCCCGCGTGGACCGCGACGTTCCGCCTGACCCGCGCGCCGCGCCCGACCTGCTCGCCGAGCCCGACGCCGTGGTCCGCGACGTCCCACGCGACCGCGAGCCCGACGCCGGCCACGAGCACCGCCTCGGTCGATCCGCCGCGGTACCCCGCGAGCGCGAGTCCGACCACGCCGATCCCGACGCCCCACGTGAGCGGCCGCGTCGACGCTCGGAGCGCGCCGCCGAGGAAACAGAGCGCGGCGACTCCCAGCGCCGCACCGCCGATCGGATTCGCGACCGCGGCGGCCGTGGCCGCGACGCCCGCGGCCGCGAGGCTCGCGACGACGGCGAGGGTCGGCGGTCGCGCGTCCGTCTCGTGGAAGTCCGCGACCGCGTCGTCGCGTTCGGTTTCGTCGTCGGCGCCGTTTCGGCTCTCGCGAGTCGGCCGCCCGTCCCCTCGCTCCTCGCCGTCCCGGACCGCGCCGCTCATCGCGACCACCGCCTCGTCGCGGCCGCGACCGCCACCGGGAACGAGTCGTCGCGCCACTCGACGGCGCGGATGCCCGCCGACCGGAGCGTCCGCAGCCGCTGCCGGCGCTCGAACGTGCTCAGCCGCTCGCCCGCGGTCCCGGTCGCCGTGGGGTCCGGCGAGAGCACCGTCACGAGGTGGCCGTGCGCGTCGATCCGGCGGGCGAGCGTCGCCGCCGTCTCGTCGACGAGCGGCGTGAAAAAGAGGACCTGCGCGTCGGCCGGGAGCCGCCGCCGGAACCGCCGCAGCCACAGCGACCGGTAGAACCGCTCGTCGCTCGGGGTCGGCGCCAGCGCCGGGTCGGTGGCCAGCGTCTCGCGCCCCCGCGCCGCGTGGACGGTCCCGCTGCCCGGCGGGAGCCAGCAGTCGAGCGGCGACAGCGCCCCGATCCCGACCCGGTCGCCGCCGGCGAGGAGGGCGGAGAACGCCTGCCCCGCGGCCGCGACGCTCGCCTCCACCGCCGTCTCGGCGTCGGGGTCGGGGGCGACGTAGGCCGACTCGCGGGCGTCTATCAACAGCACGACGGTGGCGGAGCGCTCCTCGCGCAGTTCGACCGTCGACAGCTCTCCCGTCCGCGCGCGCCGGTTCCAGTCGATCCGCTTGAGCGGGTCGCCCCGGCGGTACTCCCGGGTCGCGTGGAACTCGACGCCCGCGCCGCCCACGTCGGTCGGGACCCGGCCGTGGTGGACGGTCGTCAGCCCGCGAAGCGGGAGGTCTCCGCCGGCGGACAGCTCCGGCGTACAGGCGATCCCCGTCGGCGCGTCGAGGGTCGTCCTCCGCTCGCGGCCGCCGGCCGCGTCGCGCGTGATCGCGGTCACCGGCTCCCACTCGTGTTCGCCGCGCGCCGCGCGCACGGTGTAGCGGAACTCGACCGCGGTCCCGGGCCGGAGCGCCGTCGCGACCCGGGCGGGACCGCCGACGACCGCCAGCCCGGGCGGCACGCCGTCGACGAGCCGGAGGTCCGGTAGCGTCGCGCCCCCGACGTTCTCGGCGCGGACCGTCACCTCGACCTCGTCGCCCGGGGCCGGCGTCGCGTCGCTCACCGACCGCGTCACCGCCAGCGTCGGCGTCGGCGCGTCGCCAGCCCGTGCGTACACGGCGTAGCCGACGCCGACCGCGCCGACGAGCACCAGCGACGCCTCTCGGACGAGCACGCCGAGACCGACCAGCGCCAGCGCCGCGCCCGCGACCCCCAGCCAGCGCTCCGTCTCGACTTCGCGTTCGTGGATGCGGGTCGTCGGAGCGTCGGCGGCGTCCGTCGCGGTCGCGCCGTCTTCTCCACCTGCCGCCTCGCCTTCCCGTCCTACGGCGTCGCGGTCGTTCGCGCTCGATTCGGCCGCTTCGTCCCGGTCCGTGTCGGTCGCCTCGGCCTCGTCGAGCGCGGAGTCGCCCGCGCCGGACGCGACCGCGGCCCCCTCGGGATCGCTCACGCGTTCCCCCCCGACTCGATCCGGTCGATCTCGTCGATCGCGGCCCGCAGCCCGTACCAGTAGTTCGAGCGCCCCCGGAGCCCGGCCGACAGTCGCAGCCGGACCGGGTACTCCGTCCGGGCGTCGAAGAACGCGGCGGCGACGCGGTCGTCCGTCCACGTCCCGTCGTCGAGGGCGGCCGCGGCCGCCTCCTCCGAGCAGTTGCGCTCGCGGGCGACGGCTGCGAGCGCCACCTCCCGGACGCGGTCCCGAAAGTCCCGTCGGTCCCGGTAGCTGCGCGGCGACGAAGCGATCACCGTCGCGATCCGCTCGTCGAGGTCCGCGCCCGGCACCGCCGCCTGCGCGCGCCGCTCCGGCTCCCCGGGGTCCGTCGCCAGCCGTCGGCGGTCGCGGCGCGCGTTCGCGTACCGCAGCCCCTGGACGACGCCGAGGACGCCGATCAGCGCGACGACGACCGAACTCGGAGAGATAGCGGCCGCCACGCCGCGGTCGAGCGCCGCGAGGAGGCCGACGCCGACCGCGACCACGCCCGCGAGGACCAGCGGCCGCACCACTGAGTCGCGGGTCACGAGTCGCCTCCGTGCCGCTCCTCGATCCGGCGCAGCGCCTCGACCGCCCGCCGCTCCCGGTCGTCGGTCGCGTCCTCGCCGCCGTACCGCACGCGCTCGAACACCTCGGTGAGCGCGGTCACGGGCTCCTCGTCGACCCCGGCGTCGACCGCGGCGGTCGCGAACTCCGCGGGCGTCGACGACGCGGGCCGGTCGACGTCGAGCACGTCGGTCATGTCGCGCCACGCCCGGTACACCTCGTTGTCCGCGTCCGACGACTCGATCCGGTCCGCGGCCTCGCCGGCCGTTCGCCCGATCGCGTCGAGTTCCGGCGAGTCCTCGTCGGCCGCCTCCGGGTCGGCGGCCGCGTCGCCCGCCTCCTCGTCGTCGCCGCCGGCGAAGAGGAGGGTCGCGACGCTCGCGACGATAGCGACCGCGACGACCAGCCCGAACAGGAGCTGCGGCGCCGACGCCGCCCCCTCGCCCCCGCCGAACCCGCCGCCGCCCACGGCGCCGGACGGCAACAGCCTCGTCCCGTTGCCGCCGAGGCCGAGCGACACCGAGAACTCTTCGCCGGTCGAGCGGCACGCCGACAACACCCAGAACAGGAGCCCGATCGGGGTGCCGACCGCCCCGGCGACGGCGGCGCTCGCCAGCGGCGACGCGGTGTCGTAGTAGGTCAGCCCGGCGATCAGCGCCAGTCCGACGAGCAGCGCCGCCAACGCCGGCGGCTGTCTGAATATCGGGTAGCAGAGGCCCGACGCGCCCACCGACCCCGAGTCGTCCGACGAGGTTAAGATTCCGGGGTCGCCCCCGCCTTCGCCGACGCTCGGAGCGTCGCCGGCGGCCCCGCCGAATCCGCCGCTACCGGTGTCGACGGCCGAGTCGAGCGTTCCGGCTGCGACGCCGAGCGCGACGAGAGCGAGGAGGGCGACGACGACCGCGGCGAGGGCGTCCCGATTCACGTCCCCGAATACGACGGCGGCGAGGAATACCTTTCGGCGACCGGATCGGTCACGCGTCTTCGCTTCCGTCGACGAGACCGTCGAGCGGCGTCGTCGGGAACAGCGCGTCGACGTCCGGGTCGGGATCGACGAGGCGATAGGCGTGCCCGTCACGCTCGACGACGCCCGCGTCCGCGAGGTGGTCGAGGTGGGAGAACGCCTCGCCGGGGCCGTGGAGGACGTGGATCCCGTCGAGGTCGCCGAACAGCGCCGCCGAGACCTCCCACGCGGTCGCGGGCCCGGACTCGCCGAGGACCTCGATCACGCGGCGGGTCCGGTGGCGGTGGTGGTCGAGTATCGTCGCCGCGCGCCGGCTCGGCTCGTCGATCCGCCACCGGTGGCCGGGGTGAGCCGCGTCGAAGTCGCGGTCGACGATCCGCGCGAGGCTCTCGGCGTAGGCCGCGAGCGCCCCGTCGACGCGCACGTCCGCGCCGCCGACGTTGGGCGTGTACTTCGGGAGCAGCGCGTCGCCCGTGAACGCCTCCTCGGTCGCGTCGGCGCCCGCGACCGGCTCGTGGTCGGGGACCGTTCGCGGGTCGAAGGCGAACCCGGAGAGGCCGGCGGTGTGGCCGGGGAGGTGGAGCGCTTCGAGGTCGACGCCGCCGACCGATATCGCGTCGCCGTCACCGAACGCCGTCACGTCCGCGGGGCGACCGGACAGACCGGTGCTGACGGCCTCGAAGAACTCGACCAGCCGCTCGCGGTCGGCTGTCGGCATCCCCCAGCGCTCGAACGTCTCGCGCTGGAGGTCGCGGTCGGCGAACAGCGGCGTCTCGCTGCCGTCGACGAGGCTCGCGTCCGCCTCGTGGACGTACACGTCGGCGCCGCTCTCGGACTGGATCTCGCCGGCGAGGCCCGCGTGGTCCGGGTGCCAGTGGGTGAGCGCGACGGCGTCGATGTCGGCGAAGGAGAGCCCGTGGTCGGCGAGCCCGTCGGCCAGTTCCTCGCGCACCTCCGGCAGCGCCACGCCGGTGTCGACGAGTCCGGTCGTCTCCCCGTCGAGTACGTACACGTCGTTTTCGCCCTCGAAGACGGTGTTCCCGAGCTGAATCCGCTTCACACGGTCCCGTCTCCGGCCGGGCATATCACGGTTGTCCCTCCGGATCGTCGACGCCCGCGAACTCGAACCGCGCGCCGCCGTCGGTTCCGTCCGTCACCCGGACCGACCAGCCGTGCGCCTCGGCGACGCTCTCGACGATGCTCAGCCCGTACCCCGTGCCCTCCGGGTCGGTGGTGTAGCCGGTCTCGAAGACGCGCTCGCGCTCGTCTCCCGGCACGCCCGGGCCGTCGTCCTCGACGGAGAAGCCGTCGTCGAGGTCGCCGAGCGTGACGCTCACGCCCGCGCCGGCGTGGTCGACGGCGTTGCGCAGGAGGTTCTCGAACAGCTGCCTGAGCCGGCTGCGGTCGGCGCGGACCGTCCGGCCGGTCTCGACGCGCAGCGACGCGTCCGCGGTGTCGACCCCGTCCCAGCACTCGCGGACGAGGCCCGCGAGTTCGACCGGCTCCCAGCCGTCGGTGCTCGTGCCGTCTCGCGCCAGCGCCAGCAGGTCTTCGATCAGCGCCTCCATCCGGTCGTGGGCGCGAGCCACGTCTTCGAGGTGCGGGGAGTCGCGCTCCTCACGGGCCAGTTCCAGTCGCCCCTGCGCGACGTTCAGGGGGTTCCGGAGGTCGTGGGAGACGATCGACGCGAACTCGTTCAGCCGTTCGTTCTGGCGCTCCAACTCGCGCTCGCGTCGCTTCCGCTCGCTCACGTCCCGGATGACGCCGACCCGGCCGACCTCCTCCTCCCGGTCGGGGTCGACCTGTCCGAACCGCATCTCCGCGGGGAAACTGGCCCCGTCGGCCCCCTCGAACTCGTACTCTATCGTGCCGACGTCGCGGCCCTCCTCGCGCATCGCCGCCCGCTCCGCGAGCGCTCGCTCCGCGGTCTCGTCGCTCACCCAGTCGTAGATGTCGGTACCGAGCAGGTCCTCGCGGTCGACCCCCTTCATCTCCGCGTACCGCTCGTTGACGCAGACGATCGTGCCGTCGTTGCGGATCGCGTAGACGCCGTCGTCGAGCGACTCCAATATCGTCTCGTACCGGCGCAGAATCTTCTCCCGCTGCTCGTCGTCGCTATCCTCCATGGAAGTCCATCTCTCAGTTCCACGCGTCGGATAATAAACCATCGCTGCGCCGTTCGCGGCCGCGCGTCGTTCGGATCCGTGCGTGCTTTTGTTCCCGCTCCCGTACCGAACCCATGGAGTACCAACCCGGCGTGTGTAACATCGGACCGACCCAACAGCGGCGGCGACTCCTCCTCGGCGTGGGATCGCTGCTGCTCGCGGCCGTCTACGTCGCCGTCTCGGTCGCCCTCGCGTGGCCGCGCTGGACGCTCGCGCTCTCGGTGTTCCCGCTGTACGGCGCGGCGATGGGCGCCTTACAGTACCGCGAGCGCTTCTGTATCGGCTTCGCCGGCATGGGCGTCTTCGACGTCGGCGACGGAGCGAGCGAGGTCCGAGACGAGGCGGCCCTCGCCGCGGACCGGAAGAAGGCGGTCTGGCTCAACGCGAAGGCGATGGCCATCGGCGGCGCCGGTGCGGTCGTCGTGTACGCGGCCGCCTCCGCGCTGCTTTGAGCGGGGAAACGCTTCGACTGAACGGGAGACCGCTTCGACTGAACGGGAGACCGCTTCGACTGAACGGGAGACCGCTTCGACTGAACGGGAGACCGCTTCGACTGAACGGGAGACCGCTTCGACTGAACGGGAGACCGCTTCGACTGAGCGGGGAAACGCTTCGACCCCGGCGTCAGCGTCCGCGACCGGCGAATGAGTATCCACGAACGTGCGTATAGAAAAGCATTCAAACCACCTCGGTGTCCACGTAAGTGAATGAGCCTGTCCGACCCGGACCACGAGCTCGTGACCGCGGAGCTCGGTCGGGAGCCCACGGCGGCCGAGGCCGCGCTGTTCGAGAACCTCTGGAGCGAGCACTGCGCGTACCGCTCCTCGCGGCCCCTGCTGTCGGCGTTCGACAGCGACGGCGACCAGGTCGTCGTCGGCCCGGGCGACGACGCCGCGGTCCTCGCCCTGCCCGACCCCGACGCCGCGGACACCCCCGCGGCCGAGCGCGACGCCGGCGACTACGGCGACCAGTACGTCACCTTCGGCGTCGAGAGCCACAACCACCCCTCCTTCGTCGACCCGTTCGACGGCGCGGCGACCGGCGTCGGCGGCATCGTCCGCGACACGATGAGCATGGGCGCGTACCCGATCGGGCTCCTCGACTCGCTGTACTTCGGCGGCTTCGACCGCGAGCGCTCGCGCTACCTCTTCGAGGGCGTCGTCGAGGGCATCTCCCACTACGGCAACTGTATCGGCGTCCCCACGGTCGGCGGCAGCGTCGCCTTCCACGGCGGCTACGAGGGGAACCCCCTCGTCAACGTCGCCTGCGTCGGCCTGACGAACGAGGGCCGGCTCGTGACCGCGACCGCACAGGAGCCCGGCAACAAGCTGGTCCTCGTCGGCAACGGCACCGGTCGCGACGGGCTCGGCGGCGCCTCCTTCGCGAGCGAGGACCTCGCCGAGGACGCCGAGACCGAGGACCGCCCCGCGGTCCAGGTCGGCGACCCCTACGCCGAGAAGCGGCTGATCGAGTGTAACGAGGCCCTCGTGGACGAGGACCTCGTCCTGTCCGCCCGAGACCTCGGCGCGGCCGGCCTCGGCGGCGCCTCCTCCGAACTGGTCGCGAAGGGCGGGCTCGGCGCCCGGATCGACCTCGACCGCGTCCACCAGCGCGAGCCGAAGATGAACGCGACGGAGATCCTGCTCGCCGAGAGCCAAGAGCGGATGTGCTACGAGGTCGACCCCAACGACGTCGACCGCGTGCGCGAACTCGCCGAGCGGTTCGACCTCGGCTGTTCGGTGATCGGCGAGGTGACCGACGGCAACTACGTCTGCGAGTTCGCCGACGCCGACGGCGAGTCCGAGACCGTCGTCGACGCCCCCGCCGAGTTCCTCGCCGACGGCGCCCCGATGAACGACCTCGCGAGCGAGCCGCCGAGCCAGCCCGACCGCGACCTCCGGGCCGACGCCCCGCCGCTCGACGAGGCGGTCGCGGCCGTCCTCTCGGCGCCCTCGACCGCGAGCAAGCGCTGGGTGTACCGCCAGTACGACCACGAGGTCGGCGCGCGGACCGCGGTGAAGCCGGGCGACGACGCGGCGCTGCTCGCGATCCGCGAGACCGAGTCGAGCGACGGCGCCGACTCCGCCGACGCCGACCCCGCCGACGCGGACGGCGTCGGCCTCGCGCTCGCCTCCGGCGCGAACCCGAAGTGGACCGCGGTCGCGCCGTACGAGGGCGCCCGCGCCGTCGCCTTGGAGAACGCGACGAACCTCGCCGCCGCCGGCGCGGTGCCGCTCGCCGCGGTCGACTGTCTCAACGGCGGCAACCCGGAGAAGCCCGAGGTGTACGGCGCGTTCAAGGCGGTCGTCGACGGGCTCGCCGACGGCTGCTCGGCGCTCGACGCGCCCGTGGTCGGCGGCAACGTCTCGCTGTACAACGACAGCGTCGAGGGACCGATCCCGCCGACGCCGACGCTCGCGATGCTCGGCACGACCCGGGGGTATTCGGCCCCGCCGGCCGCCCTCGACGCCGACCGCGCTGACGACTCCGAACTGCTGCTCGTCGGCGCCGGCGGCGACGCGCTCGGCGGCTCCGAGTACCTCGCGCACGCCGGCGGGAGCGACCGGTTCCCGACGCTGCCCGACGACTCCGGCGCCGCGGACGACCTCGGCGGCCTCGTCGCGTCGCTGGCCGCGGCCGCCCGCCACGAGTCGACGCTCGCGGCCCACGACGTGAGCGAGGGGGGGCTCGCGGTCGCGCTCGCCGAGCTGGTGACCGACGCCGCCGGCGTCGACGTGACGCTGCCCGACCGCGTCGCGGCCTTCGACGAGACGCCCGGCCGCCTGCTCGTCCAGACCACCGATCCCGAGGCGGTGGCCGCCGCGGCCGGCGACCTCCCCGTGTTCCGGCTCGGCGACGTGACGACGGACGGCACGCTCTCGCTCGCGGTCGGCGACGAGTCGGTCGCGCTCACCGCGGACGCGGTCCGCGACCACCGCGACGTGATCGACCGCGAACTGGACTGAGCCGTCTCGACGCGGCAGGTGAGCGCCTCTCCGGACCGGCGCATCCGCGCGTTCCGCCGATTTCGACGGCGCGAGAGGGAGCGATACGCTTTTAGGCCCTCCTAAAGTATGTGGCCGCAACCGCGGGACGCCGATCGATCCGGCGCCCGCCTCTCATCGATGGCATCAACGGAACACGTCGGGACGACGCGCTCGACCGAGTCGGACGACACGACGGCCGACCGAACGGACGGCGACGCTTCCGCTCGAACGGGAGCCGCTTCTGACGACGCGAACGCGCCGACCGCCGAGTCGGTCCTGTCGCTGTCGGGCGTCACGAAGGCGTTCGGCCCCGAGACCGCCGTCGACGACGTCTCGCTCGAGGTCCGGCCCGGCGAACTGCTGACGTTCCTCGGCCCCTCCGGCTGCGGCAAGACGACCACGCTGCGCACCATCGCGGGCCTCGAGGAGCCGACCGAGGGGCGGATCACCCTCGGCGGCGACGTGGTCGCGGACGACGACTCGTTCGTCCCGCCCGAGCAGCGCGACGTCGGTATCGTCTTTCAGAACTTCGCGCTGTTCCCGCACCTCAGCGTCCGCGAGAACATCGCGTTCGGGCTGACCGACGCCGACGCGGCCGAGAGCGAGGCCCGCGTCGACGAGCTGCTCGAACTCGTCGAGATGACCGACCACGGCGAGAAGACGCCCGACCAGCTCTCCGGCGGGCAGAAGCAGCGCGTCGCGCTCGCTCGCTCGCTCGCGCCCGAACCCGACGTGCTCCTCTTAGACGAACCGTTCTCGAACCTCGACGTGCGCCTCCGCGTGGAGATGCGCGAGGAGGTCCGCCGCATCCTGAAGGAAGCGGGAGTCACCGCCGTCTCGGTCACCCACGATCAGGAGGAGGCGCTCTCCATCTCCGACCGCGTCGCCGTGATGAACGACGGGAACATCGAGCAGGTCGGTCGCCCGGAGTCCGTCTTCGAGCGCCCCGAGTCGAAGTTCGTCGCCTCTTTCCTCGGCCGGGCGTCGTTCCTCGAGGGCGAGCTCCGCGACGGGAAGGTCGACACCGGTGTCGGCCGCTTCGACGCCGTGACGCTGGAGGGGTACGACACCGTTTACGACGGCGCGCCCGTCGACGTGCTCGTCCGCCCCGACGACCTCCGCGCGACGCCCGCCGCAAGCGAACTCGCCGACGGCGTCGTCACCTCGCGACAGTACGTCGGTCCCTCGTTCGTCTACCGGGTCGAACTCGACTCCGGCGAGGCCGTCCACTGCCTCCACAACCACGTCGAGGAGTTCGACCTCGACGAGCCCGTCTCCTTGGAGCTCACTGCCGACCACCCGCTCGCGTGGTACCCGCGGTGACGGGAGACGTTTATTCGGACTGGTGAAGACGATCCCCTATGGGTGGTATCGAACTCACCGATCGAGGCCTGATCGTCGATCGCGTGCCGAATCGACTCGACGAACTCGCTGCCGGATTCTCCGAAACTCTCTCCAGATTCGACATCGAACACGTCTTCGTCGCCGGCTACGTCGCGATCCTCGCCGGACGGTCGCGGTCGACGGAGGACATCGACGTGTTCATCGAGCGATGTTCGGCCGAGCAGATCGATGACCTCGTTACCGAACTCGAGGCGTCGGGATACTGGGGTCCGGCCATGCCGCTCTCGGAGATGTACGACAACCTCGCGAACGGAACGAACATCTGGGTGGCACCGGACGGCGAAATGGCTCCACACGTGGAGGTGAAGTTTCCGGGCGACGAGTTCGACGAGGCGTCGCTCCGGAACGCTATCGACGCACACGTCGGTGACGAGACCGTTCCGATCGGGCCCTTAGAGCTCCAAATCGCGTATAAACTCTCCCTCGGCGGACGAACGGATCTCGAAGACGCCGCACACCTCTACACCGTCTTCGGAGAAAGCCTTTCCACCGCCCGACTCGAATCGTGGGTAGAACGACTTGACGTCGAAGACCGGTATGAACGACTCAAATCCATCTGACTCGGACCCGACCGCCGCGGACGAAGCCCCGGCGCGAGCGCCGCGCTACGAACAGGTCGTCCGCTGGGCCGAGTACGTCAAGGACACGCCGGCCGCGGTGTGGGGACCACAGCAGAACGCGGTCGTGAACGGACAGGTCGACAGCGCGCGGGTAGCCGACGTGTCGGCAGAAGACCGGAAGCGGGTCCGGGCGTTCGCGGACGCAGAGCTTCAGAGGTCGGACGAACGCGACGTTGACGACTGATTTCCTCCTTCTGGACGACCTCTCAATTAGCGCTCAAAAATAGCGGCGCGACTACTTGAGTATCAGCGCTCGAAATCACGGTATCTGTACTGAACGCTCAGAACGTGACGAGGAACGGCACGGCGTACGCGAGCAGCAGGCCGATCAGGGTGACGGCCGCGCCGATGCCGACCTCGCGGCCACCGAACTCCTGCATCGGGGCGGTCACGCGCTTCTCCGGGTCCGGCTCGTGAGAGTGGTCGTCCATACCGTCGTGTGCGACTGCCGGATACAAAAACGCACCTGAACCGATCTCAGTTTTCGGGCACGTAATCGTCGCCGAACACGTCTTCCGCACTCGAACTCGTCGCGTCCGACGCAATGCCGTCACTATCTGCCGACTGACGGGTGAACAGGCCTACTCCCTCGATCTCGATTCCGACGATCTCGTCTCCGTTGTTCTCCCAGCCGAACCGTTTCTGTTTGAGCTCTTTTCCAACGGGCACAGAGACGGGATCCGTCGACCTGATGTCCCCGTTTCCACTCCCGCCGGGGCCACGAATGTAGGCCGTCGCGGTGACGTTACTAGTGTCGGACGAGCGGATCTTCACCCTCCCGTTACTGAGGAACTCCACGCTGATGTCGGAACTCTCCGTCTCGACACTTTCACACGTGAACGTGAAGGCTCGACTTTTATCGACCGTGGTCCCGCCGGCGCCACCACTGAAACGAAGGGAGAACTCCGCCTCCTTCGTCTCATCAGTCTCGCACTTGACGGTGACGAACGCTTCAGCACCGACTCCGAGAGTGTTCGTACTTCCTATTTCTATCGGGCCGTCGCTGCCGATCGTCTCGACGACGCTGTTTCTCCCCAGTTCGGTCACTGAGAGGCTCAACGGCCGTGCGAACTGGTTTTTGACCTTCACGACTCTCGTCTCCTCGTCCTCACGGACGACTTCGTCCGCTCCGTCCTCTCTCTTCGTCAGATCCTCGAGCCCGAGATACGCGTTCTCGTCTTCGACGACGTTCACGCTCACGTCCCGATCGGCGCCGACGCTGGAGAACGCGCCGGTCCCCGCGCTCGCCGCCGCGGCACTACCGCCGCCGAACAGGAGGATGAGTTGTCGTCGTTTCATGTCTGGGACTCGATAGCGGTCGGGGTCGCTCTCTGCTCGGCACTACGCGGAACGCCGGTATAATTATGCGGTGACGGAACCGGTTCTGGAACCCCCTGAAAGACGCGGAAACGACTTATCCTGAGCATAACCTGTCGTTCTGCCGTCGATCCCGGGTCGCGCCCAGTTGGGTCGCTCACCGCGCGCTACAGCTCCGGCGGCTCGTCCTCTTGCCCGACCTTCATCTCGGCGGTGTAGTAGTAGTGGGTGGCCGCCGAGAACGCGAAGGCGACGACGATGGCGACCGTCCACGCCATCTCGGGTAAGAGCACGAACGGCCACGCGCCGAGCCACACCGCGGCGGTGAGCGCGCTCGCGACGCCCGAGAGCCCGAGGTAGTACTGGCTCCACGGGATCTCGCGGCCCTCGACCACGTCCATGTACACGTCCATGTCCGCCAGCGCGGGCGTGGGCTCGACGATCCCGCGGTCCTTGTTGAACTCGACGACGCCCGCGTCGTCCATCTTCGGCAGGTGCGACTGCTGGAGCGCGGTGTACACGCGCTTGCGGTCGCTCCCGGTGATCTCCGCGACCTCGACGTCGTTCTCCCAGGCCGCGATCTGTTCGGCCATCTCCCCGATCTCGAGCGCGCCGTCCGACTCGCGTTTCAGCAGGTGGACCGCGAACCGCCGTCGCTGGTTCGCTAACACCGTGTACAGCTCGTCCTCCGAGATGTCAGTCGCCGGTTCGGTCCCCCCCTGTCCGACCTGTTGTACCGACGCCATTTCTTGTCAGACACATATGATCCAATCAACATAAACGCTCCGGTTGTGATAAGTTCCGAACACTTCGGTACTGCGGGAATTGACCGGACCGGATGTGAAGAAACACGTAAAATCGACCGAAGACGCGGCAATAAACGCGACACAACGATCGCTCCATTTTGATTTGAGCCGATCATGGCCCGTAATATCAGAATAGTAAAGAGTATTTTTGACTATCACTCTCCGAGAAAATTATGTCAGAAGCACAATAGTCCCGGTTCAAGGACCCCCTGGACGCGGGTCGGGTCGGTTTCAGGGCGGAGCAGAACCCTATCTTCGCTCGTTCAGTGACCTCCAGAAGTACTTCTGGAAATTCATTACAATATGGGATAGGTCCCATGGGTGTCGTAGAGCGACCTCGGGCGACGCGGGATGTCTCGCGTCGGCGGCCCGCGGGTCGTGTGCGGACAACGAGGTTACACAACTATGGCAAACCGACGCAAGTTCCTCGCCGGACTGGGCGCATTGGCTTCAGGTAGCGCGGCTGCGATGGGCACGGGCGCGTTCACGAGCGTACAGGCAAACCGCCAGGTGTCTGTCAACACCGCAGGCGACGCAAATGCGTACCTCGGCCTTTCTGGGGACGATGAATACGTTAGCGACGATTCTGCTGGTGGTGAATTAACGATTGATCTTGGCTCCCCCGATAACCTCGGGGCAGGCCCGACTGGAAGCGGTGACGCTGAAACCGAGGGAGATGGGTTCAACAACTCAGCAATCACGACTCTCGAAGGAATCATCACCGTAACTAATCAGGGAACGAAAGATGTTCGGCCTGACTTTGCTCCTGACGGAGATAAGTTTGATTCGGAGCAAACTGTTGACCTTCCAAACGCTAAAGTGATGTTTATGATTCCAACAAATAGCAAGGGTGTGGCCTCATTCCTATCTCCTGGTGATAGCATGAAAATTAATGCGAGAGTCGATACGACTGATGATGCTGATGGTGATGGCGGTTCGGATGATGAACTGACTATCTACGCGCACGACCGCCCGTTCGACGACGGACCCGACGGTCAATAGTACTGGTGCGGATTTAAATAATGGCTTGACTATCTACGCGTTCCAGATGTACCAGAGCTGACTATCGACACCCACCATCTTTTTCCAAGACTTCTGAATCTCAATAAATACCATCGCACAGCAAATACTGGGCCGGTTTATTCATATTCAATAATTTTACTTCTGCCGTTTAGCAGAAGGTTCGGGATTGACAAAAGAAACAGTGGGTTGATCGCCGGCTCCAGTCGCTCGTTCATCCGGTCAGACAACTAACCCCGAGTGAGAACAGACCGGCGAGGACCAATAGTGGGGCGGCCCCGGCGAGCATGTATCTCTATCTCGGCGAAGCACTTGAGCGCCGGTCTTGATACCCATCGATAAGGTAGATATCGCCTCGTCAACGTTCCGGCCGTGGTCTGTCTCGGGGCAGACTAGGTGTATTAGCTTCTGTAGTGTGGCAGAAATTAGTATGGGGGCGTTCACAAGTGTCGAAGCCGAACGCAGCGTCTCCGTCAACACGGCGGGCGACGCGAACGCGAACCTCAAATTCTCGAGTGGTAACGACTTCGTCACGAGCAATAACTGGAACCAACTCACGGTCGACCTCGGCGGTCCCTCGAACAGCGAAGGTGGACGGGGCTTCAATCGAAACGCCGCGTCGGTCATTCCGGAAGTGTTCGCGATAACGAACCAAGGCGAAGACGACATCGAGCTCTCAATCGAGTACTCGGGCAAGGGGAGAGTCGTCTCCGACGTCGACAACGCTGACCTCGAGTGGTCCGAGGGCGTCTACTTCGAGCTCGCGGACGAGGAGAACGGGACTCTCGCTCCAGGTCAGTACACCACGGTCGATGTCGCGGTCGTCGAGCAGAATGGGAACAGCGTCAGCGGCGGGACGCTCACCATCAACGCGGACCAGCTCTAAGCGCCCGCCACAGTTCGACTCTTTCTCCGCCGGACCGATATCGTTCGCAGCGGCTTCTCTCGGTATCGGACACGCTCGGCACCAGTCCGACACTCGGATCGGTCGATCCCGTCCCCTACCCAAGTTCCGCAACGCTCGTCGGTGGTCGTGTTACCGGAGTGGATATAAGCCGCACCAGAGGCAGCGTATGTGCGCTTCAGGCACTGCTTGAAGCACTTCTGGAGGGGTCTGCTGCTCGTATCGAACTGATTGACAAACCTCAACTACAGCGTGAAGACACTTCAGATGCCTTATGAATAATACCCCTTAGTCAGTATGAATGAGTGAGCGCGGTGCGATGCCGCGCGGTGTTCAAACCGATGTCTGACGACAACAGCAGCTCGATCGAACTGAATCGCCGCCGGGTGCTCGGTGCGCTCGGCACAGTCGGTGTCGCCTCCGCGGGCGCGGGTGCGGGAACGTTCGCCCTGTTCAGCGACACCGAGAGTAGTACTGGGAACAGCGTGCAGGCAGGGACGCTAGATCTGACTGCTGATACTACCCAGAGCTTCAACGCCTCAGCTACCAACCTCTCACCGGGTGGTTCCACTAACACCGTTCAAGTCGAACTCAACAACGTCGGTTCAGTTAGTGCTGACCACGTGGAACTCTCCGTCGATTACAGTCAAAATGACGGATCCGAGCCGTCCGATGACGATCTTTCAGCGAACGTTACTGCTCAGGCGTTCGCCGAACGGCTATTCGCTTCGACGCTTGACTATGCCGGAAGCGGAATCGGGCTCGGTCCCAGTGCGTTCCAAACATTCACTTCCAACCCGGAGGGAGCGGCAGTTGTCGATATCGGCGGTGACGGGAGTTCGGATGTAGAACTCTCTCGGGTTCCGGACCCCGCCGCAGATGGGTCCCGACAGGACGTTGTGCGTGCAACGTCTAATGGGACTGCGACTAATGACTATGCTCTTTCCATAAGAGATGTGGGTAGTATCTCAATCACTAATATCGCTGCCGGAGATATCACGTTCGACTATTACGCTGGAACAGAGAACACGAATGCACCAGATGAGGTGTTTGTGTTGCTGAACGATTCGGGCACGAACCGTCTTGTGAGTCACACTGGTAACAAGAACTCACCAGACGCGACGGAACAGTGGGAGACCCGTGATGTGGGCGGAGAGATCGCGGGTGCAGATGATAGCCCCGGAGCTAATTATGTCTGGAAAGAGATAGCTCCGAACAATACCACTTATTCGAAACCCAGTAATGGTGGACTCTATTCTGACCTCCCCAGTGCGACAATTGAGGCAGTCGGATTCGGCCGTGGTACGACCGGCGGCGGTGACACCATTGAAACGTACTACGACAACCTAGTTGTGGACGGAACGAACTACAAATTCCGCCCTGTCTCCCTAGACGACATCGCTAGCCGTGGGGTGTTCGACTCACTCGTTCCTATTTCTGGAACGAGGACGTTCGAAGCCGAGTTCGAACTTGATCGGCTCGCAGGCAACGACTTCCAGGGCGACGGCGTTGATATCTCCTTCACATTCGGACTGGCACAGGAGAGCGGTCAGAGCGTGCTGTAACTGAGGTGACCATCCATGAGCGACGATTCCAGTAGCCCGGTCGAGCTCACCCGGCGTCGGGCGCTCGGCGGGATCGCGATGATCGGCGCGGCGTCGTCAGCCGCAGGTGCGGGAACGATGGCACTGTTCAGCGACGAGGAAACGAGCGGGAACAACACGGTCCAGGCCGGAACGCTGGACCTGAGCGTCAACGGTGATGGTTCGAACGCCGTCATCGACGTCTCGAACGTCGTTCCGGACGAGAGCGGTGAGGATTCGACCACGCTAACCAACGCTGGCACGCTTCCGGGATACCTCGCGTTCGGAATCACGGGGTTCCGAACCCCGGAAAACGGCGTCAACGATCCCGAAAGCGAGTCGCCACACGAAGACGATCCGGAGGGGTCGAGTTCCGGCGGTTCGCATACGGGCGAACTCGCACAGAGTCTCGAACTCCGGACCGAGCTGGTCGTCGGTGGCGAGACGCATCAGTATCTCGTCGGTCACGAGCCGGTTGACGGCGACGACGGATTCGTTCTGGCGTCGAATCTCTCGCTCGGTCCGTACGACATCGACGAACTCGAACTCTCGCCGGGGCAGTCGGTCGACTTCGTCACCGACTACCGCGTGCTTAACGCCGGCAACGAGATCCAGAGTGACAGCGTCGAGATCGAGGCCGAGTTCGGACTCACGCAGGAGCCGGATCAGATCACGCTCCCGGAGCAGCGTGACGTGCCGGCGACCGCTGTCGGTGCGAGCGATGATCAAAAGAACGCCGGCGTCGAGTTCGAGTACGCGAACTCGTTCGACCAATCGCTGACGATCAACAACGTCCACGTCCAGCCGGACGACACCGACCTGACTCTCGTGAGCGATCGGAACGGTGGAACGGACTACGAGTCGTTCACTTTCAACGCCGATCTTCACGTCGAGACGCCCAGCGGTGACGCAAACGGCTGGGTCGACGGCGGCTCCGATCAGTTCCAGGTTCCCGGCTGGATCGATCTCGATTCAGACGGCTACAACGACGCTGCGGATCAAGAGGCCGTCCTGTCCGCGGACGGCACGGCCATCATAAATCTCTACGCGTTCCGGAACGGGTCCGGAAACAAAGAGGAGATGTCCGGAAACCGCGTCTCCGTCACGCTGGACGTGACGCTCGCGGACGGAACCGATACGTTCGTCCCCCTCGTGATGACGCCCGACTGAGGCGACTGCGAGGAAACCGACCCACGGTGGTGCCTCGCGGCGGTTCGATTCCGCCGGTGGGTCTTCGCCCGACGACGGGTACACACGGCACGCAGGCGACGGACGATACCGGCGCGGCAGGGCTCAAACAGACTTCACGACAACGAGATGGCTTCAGACGAGACCGGAATCGGCCGACGAAAGTTCCTCTCGAGCGTTGCGGTCATCGGTGCGTCGAGCGGCGCGGCCGGCGTCGGAACGTGGTCGCTGTTCGCCGACGAGTCGAAAACGAGAGGAGAGATCCGAGCCGGAACACTCGAACTCTCCACGGCGGACAAATCGGCGGCGTCGATCTCGATCGGCCCCGTTTCGTCCGGAAATGAGGGCATCGAAACCGTCGAACTGGCGAACGAGGGGTCCGTTCCCGGAAACCTGCGCCTCGCTATCGGAGGCGTCGCTCCGTCTGGCGGACGAGCGGAGTCTAAAGATAACGCTTCAGAGGGAAG
Organism: Halorubrum ejinorense; assembly: GCF_039522565.1. Classification (GTDB taxonomy): domain Archaea; phylum Halobacteriota; class Halobacteria; order Halobacteriales; family Haloferacaceae; genus Halorubrum; species Halorubrum ejinorense. Next base: position 71,790 of record NZ_BAAADQ010000003.1, read on the forward strand.
GGACGGCAGTGATACCTCTTCGGGCAGCGTTACTGCTGTCGAGTTTATCGGTTGCGGGAAGGCTGACCTGGTGATCGCTGAGAACGCGAGCCTTCCCATCGAGGTGACTGCCACAGTTCGGCGTGGCGGTGACCTCAGAGAGAGCGATCACACCATCGAGGCCGGCGGTTTGAAACGATCGGGCGGATCAAATAGACAGGACGACCGGGCCTCGATCAATCCCAAGGGAGGAAAGCTCGTTCGAGTGACCATCGGCGAACGCACATGGCGGAACCCGTCTCCGTGCGCTCAGCCGGACGAACATCCCGGTTCGAGCGAGGACCTCCTCAGTGCCATCACCGCCGAAATCGGGTTCACCGATGATCCGGCCCAGACCGGTTCTGCGCTCTTCGGTCCGTCCCGGCTCGACGAGATCCGGACCGGTCGAACCGTCGAATCCGATCGAACGCTCACGCCCGTCGACGACGATACCGGCCGAGCCTCAACCTTCCTGTACGTCGCTTGGGAAGCGAGTGACGAGCTCGAACAGGCGAACGGAGATGACCGTATTGCGATCGAACTACGACCTGAATTACAAACATGAACGTGATACTTCAGCAGATCACAACCGCAGCGGTTACGGGTGGTTTGGAATGAACCAGAGTTTGATTCGCAAGGGTGGAGCGATCCTTCTCGTCCTTGTTGTCATCCCCTTCGTTATTTTCGCAGTGCCTCAGGCAGTCGGAGCGAGCAACTCGTACGTCGTCCTTTCCGACAGTATGTCTCCGTCGATTAATGCCGGAGACGTTGTTTTTGTCGGCGATACTTCGCCAAATGAGATCGAGGAAGGCGACGTGATCACGTACGAGCGGCCTGATGAATCCCAATTAATCACTCACAGAGTGATAGAGGTCCAAAGCGAAGGGGGTGAGACTACGTTCCGGACCCAAGGAGACGCGAACGAGGAACCGGACCCGAATCCGATCCCCGCCGGCAACGTCATCGGGGTAGTTATGTTCCACCTTCCGCTTCTCGGCCACGCGATATCGTTTGCCGGGTCAGACCTCGGGATTGTGTTCTTCGTGATCGTGCCTGCCGTCGGTCTCGTGATATCCGAACTATATGACCTCTACAAAGACGCCACTGCGGCCTCCGTGGAAGGTGGTGGTGGAGAATGACGGGCGAATTACTTCGGGTCGTCGTGTCGGTTGTCCTCCTCATGACAGCGACGGTGATCGGTGGTGGCTTCGGGTGGAACGCGACCGATGCCGGCCTGTCTGATTCCGAATCAGTCGATGTCGGCATTGAGGTCTCAGACACGTCGTCTTCCCAGTCCAACGATTCGACAACTCGCTCGCAGAGCGGAAACACCAGCACAAACGGGTCCGATAGTGTAGCAAATACGACCACGGAGTCCTCTCAAGACGATCCGGGCCGCAATTCTACCACGTCTACGTCCAACAACTCGTCGAGCACGCAGCCAGATGGAAACAACCTCACGAAGGATAACTCGTCAGCGGACTCGAACGCGAGCCCTCCGGCGACAAACGGATCTGCGCCGGCAGGGAACTCGACACAGCAGACTGGATCAGGCGGGAACGAGTCCGTGAATTCGTCCGACTCAGCGAACACCACCGACTCCTCCGTAGTGACTGGCTCTTCTTCCGAAACCAGTAACGGAACTCAATCGGAATCGAACTCGACACAGCAGGCTGGAGCAGGCGGGAACGAGTCCGTGAATTCATCCGGTTCAGCGAATACCACCGACTCCTCCGTAGAGACCGACTCTCCTTCAGAACCCGAAAACGGAACGCAATCGGAGTCGAACTCGACACAGCAGAGCGAGACGAACAACACCGAAAACCAAAGTCTAACCCAGTCGAACCAGACGAACCGGAGCTCCAACCTGGATACCGGTAGAACCCAACCGCGAGAACCCACAAGGAACGAAGACGTAGAGTTTGGTTCTAGATTTTCAAATACGGTGGCTGATAGCCGTACGGCGGACCAACAAGCACTCCCTTCAACTGCGTCTGGTACCGCATAACCACCACTGATCGGAGCATAGTCTCATTTATGTCTACCACCCGCCGCACCCTGACCCTCACGCTGCTCCTCGTAGCCGCAGGGTCGCTCGCGTTCGCCACGGGCGCGGCGGTGATCGACGGCCCGGCCGACACCGTCGCCGACGGCGACCTCGCGATCGAGCGGGCCGACGGCCCGAGCGGGCGGTACGCATACTTCGATAGCGACGACGAGATCGCGATCGACGTCTCCGCGTCGAACCCGAACGTCCGGGATCCCTCTTTCGAGGGCGTGAACATCGGGACGACCGGGAGGATCGACGACGTGTTCGAGATTACGTACACCGCCGACCAGTACGCTCGCGTCTGGATCGACCACCCCGACGAGAACGTCACCTTCGTCGCGGACGGGACCTCGATCGAGGGCCGGTCGAGCAACGTCACCCTCGCCCCGAACGAGACGGTCGCGGTCGGCCTCCGGATCGACGCGCGCGGCGCGGCGGCGGGCACGGCGCTCGGCGGCGACGACTTCGACATCCGCGCCGAGATCGCCGAGCCGGAGGACGCGGGAACGACGGCGCTGAACAGCGACGACGCCGACGACGCCGAGGACGGCGGCGCGACCACCACGGTCCGAGCCCTCGCGGCCGACACCCGAGAGTTCGACGCCGGCGGCCTCTCGCCCGGCCAAGCGGTCACCTTCGACGCGGGTCGGATGGAACTCGCGGGCGGCAACGTCACCCTCGACCGCGTGCGAATCGCGGACACGCCCGGCGGCGACGTGGGCTTCCGGACCGTCGGTCGGCCCGGGCCGTTCGCCTCGGCCGGACCGCTGGCCGACTCCCGCGGCGCGGCGCCGAACGGCTACTTCGAATTCAACCACACGTTCACCGCCGAGGAGGTGTCGGGCGTCCGCTTTTCGGTCAGCGTCGACCGCGAGTACCTGAACGACACCGGCGGCGACCCCGAGGACCTCGCCCTGTTCCGCCGGTCCGAGTCGGAACCCGACGGCTGGGAGCGACTGGAGACCGAGCGCGTCGACCCGTCCGTCCGCCAGTTCCTGGACCTCCCCGAGGACCGCGTCCACGTCGAGGCGACGACCGACGACTTCTCGGTGTTCGCCGTGGCGACCGAGCGCCCGGTGGTGCGCGCGACGGGGGCCTCGCTCGACCGGACGGCGGTCGCTCCGGGCGAGTCGGTCGTCGTCCGCGCGACGGTCGCGAACGAGGGCGGCGCGGACGGCTCCCGCGAGGTGACGGTCACCGCCGACGGCGACCCGGTCGCGACGCGGCTGGTCGACCTCGACCCGGACGAGTCGACCGCCCTCGCGTTCGAGCCGGCCTTCGACGACCCCGGCACGTACGAGGTCGCGGTCGGCGACGCCGCGGCGGGGACGCTCGTCGTCGGCGACCCCGGCGGCGACGAGAGCGACGGGGACGGCGCGGCGTCCGCGGGAGGCGGATCCGACGCGGGCGACGCCGGTTCGAACGACGCGAGCGACGCCGCCGACTCCCCGACCGAGGAGCCGAGCGGGATCGACCCGTCGAACCTCGGCGGCCTCGCCGCGTTCCTCGTCATCGTTCTCGTGAGCGTCGCCCTCGTCCGGCGGATGCCGCGGTCGTGACGGCCGTCTCCTCCCGACGCGGTCGGTCCGCGCTCCGCTCGCGCGACGGGCATCACGACCGGAGCGAGAGCCGACAGCGATTAACCGAGCGCCGTTGAATCGACCCTCGTGAGCGACCGCTCGTCGGAGACGGACCGGTCGATCCCCGGCGCCGGCGAGAGCGGGGGGTCCGTCGCGGACCGGGACGCAGACGGCAGCCCGGGATACGCCGCGTTCGTCGAGGAGCTGTCGGCCCGCGTCCGCGCCGTCGACCTGCTCGGGCTCGCGGTTCCGCCGGCGGTCCTCGTCGCGGTCTTCGCGCTGCCGGAGGCGACCCGCCGCTCGCTCGCGTTCGCGTACACCGAGCCGACGCTGCTGTCGGCCTTCTCGTCCCACTACGTCCACCTCGGGACGAACCACCTCCTCGGTAACCTCGCCGGGTACGGGCTCCTCGCCGGGGTAGGCTACGCGCTCGCGGTCCTGAGCGGGCGGCGGCGCCTCTTCTTCACCGCGTTCGTCACCTACCTCGGCGCGTTCCCCTTCGCGCTCTCCGCGCTGAACCTCGCGGTCCCGCGGAACGCGATCGGGTTCGGCTTCTCCGGGATCAACATGGCGCTTGCCGGACTGCTCCCGATCCTGTGGTACTGTTACGCGCAAGACCGGTTCGCGCCCGGGGCCTCGGTCGCCGCGCTGCCCGCGGTCTTCTTCGCGCTCGTCGGGTGGATCGCGCTTCTCGCGCTGCCGGTCTCGACCGAGGGGGTCGGGTTGGCGGGGCTGTCGATCGGGATCGCGGGCGCTTTCCTCGCGCTGCTGTACGCGGCCAGCAGCGAAGTGCGCCTCCCGCGGTCGCTCCGTAAAAAAGCGAAATCGGTCGCCTCGCGTCCCGGCTACGGTGATCTGCTCGCCGTCGGCGCGGTGGTGGCAGTGGGCTACCCCGTCGTCGGCTTCCCGGCGGACCCCGCCGGCGGCGGGAGCGTCGTGAACCTGTACGTCCACCTCCTGGGCTTCTGTCTCGGATTCATCGGCCCCTTCGCGCTGTTGGCGGGCGGCGCCTTCGACGAGTGATTCCGCCGGCGACCCCCCGGATTCGCCTCCACCCACGAACTTATTAGGGCCCGCCGCCGTTCAGCGATCGACGGCTACCTGACGCTCGGGCGACAGGAATCGCTTCGCCGCGGTGGCCGCTTCGAGACCGCCTTCGACCGAGACCGACACCATGTCCATCAAACGAACGCTGTCCGTGGCCATCCAGGCGGCCGCGGTGCTGGTCGTCGTCTCGCTCGTCGTCGGCCAGTTCCTCGGACAGCCGATCCTCCTCAGCTACGTCGAAACCGGAAGCATGCAGCCGACGCTCTCTCCCGGCGACGGGTTCGTGGCGATCCCCGCGCAGATCGCCGGCGGGATCGGTCCGGGCGACGTCGTGACGTTCGAGGCCCAAGAGATTCAGGGCGGCGGGCTGACGACCCACCGCGTCGTCGAGGAGACCGAACGCGGGTACGTCACCCGCGGGGACAACAACCCCTTCACCGATCAGGACGGGGGCGAGCCGGTCGTTCAGGACGCCGAGGTCGTCGCGAAGGCGCTCCAAGTCGGCGGTAGCGTCGTCGTGATCCCGCACTTGGGCACCGCCGCGATGGGGTTCCAGTCCGCGCTGCAGTCCGTCCAGACCTGGCTCGCGGTGACGTTCGGCGTCCGGTCGCTCCAGGGGACGCAGGGGCTCGCGTACATCATCTTCGGGCTGTCGGTGGTCGCGTACGCAGTCGACTGGTACCGCAACGCCGGCGGCAGAGACCGGGAGGCGCGCGACCGGTCCCGCGACGACGGAACCTCCGTGATGGCGATCCTCGGCGTGCTTGCCCTCGTGTTGATGGCGACGGCGACGGCGGCGATGGTCGTCCCGGGCGGCACACAGGAGTACGGCGTCGTGAGCGCCGAGTTCGAGTCGGAGAACCCGACCGTCATCGAGAGCGGCACGAGCCAGGAGATCGAGTACGTCGTCCCCAACGCCGGGCTCGTCCCCGTGTACGCGTACGTCGAACCCGCGAGCCCGGGCGTCGACGTCGAACCGCAGCGCCTCTCCGTCGGCAGCCGCGGCGAGGCGTCGACGACGGTGACGCTGTCCGCGCCCGACGAGACGGGGTACTACCGGCTGTTCGTCGTCGAACACCGCTACCTCGCCGTGTTGCCGCCCGGCGTCGTCGACGAGCTGTACGGGGTCCATCCCTGGGCGCCGCTGGTCGCGATAAACGGTCTGCTCGGGGGCGGCATCGTCGCCGCCGGAGTGGTGATGTTACGCGGCGAGCCCGCCCGGCTCCGGTCGCGAGGTTCCCGCGAGCGCCCGCCGCTGTACAAACGCATCCTCCGCGAACTCTACAGGTGACACCCATGTCTTCAGCTCCTTCCGAAAGCCGCCTTCGGCTCCGCGCCGTCCTGAACGCACAATCCACCGCGATCCTGATCGCCTGCCTGCTCCTCGTCGCGGTCGGGGCCGGCCTCGTGTACACCACGCACGTCGACCCCGGCACGGAGACGGAGAGCCGGACGGTCTCGTCGCTGACCGTCGAGAGCGAGTACCGGCACAGCGCGACGGTGACGGAGCCGAACGCGGTCTTCGACACCGGCGCCGTCCTCGACGGGCGCGACACGTACTTCACGCGGATCGCCCCGGAGCTCGACGTCGACGTGGCGACGAGCTACACCGCGTCGAGCGCGGAGGACGTGACCGTCGAGATCGCCTCGACGCTCGTGATCCGCAACGTCGGCGAGGGCGGCACCGTCTACTGGCGCGAGACGGAGCCGCTCGCGTCGCAGTCGGTCTCGGGCGTCGACCCGGGCGAGACGGTGAACGCCTCGTTCGCGCTCAACAGCACGGCGATCGACGGGCGAGTGGCGTCGATCGAAGAGCAGCTCGGCGCCTCGCCCGGGCAGACGGAGACGTTCGTCACGACGTCGGTCGCGGTCGACGGGTCCGTCGGCGGCGTTCCCACGGCGTCGACGCAGACGCTGGACATGACGGTCACGCACGGCGGCGACACCTACTCCGTCAGCGAGCCCGGCGTCCGGTCCGACACCGCCAGCCGCACCGAGCAGGTGAGCGTCCGGCGAAGCTACGGGACGCTCCGGTCGTTCGGCGGCCCGCTGCTCCTGCTCGTCGGCCTGCTCGGTGCCGCGGGGACGGGGTACGCGACGCGGGAGCTCGACCTCGCGCTCACGCCGACGGAGCGCGAGTACCTCTCGTACCGCGACGACCGCTCGGAGTTCGACGAGTGGATCACGGCGTTCCGGCTCCCGCCGTCGGTCCACGACCGCCCGACCGCCGAGGCGGAGTCGCTCCGCGACCTCGTCGACTTCGCGATCGACAACGACACCGGCGTCGTGGAGGACCCGACGACCGGCGCCTTCCACGCGGTCGCCGGAGAGTTCGTCTACACGTATCGCCCGCCGGCTCCGACGGCGGACTCGACCGCGACCGACTCGACTCCCTCGGCGGACGGCGATTCGCCGGACGACGAGACCGGTGCCGCGGACGTCGACGTGGCCGAGGAAGCGGACGGCCGAGAGATCGGTTCTCAATCGACGGAAGGCAGCGCGGCAGAGCCGGACGAACGGGGCGACGACCGCGCCTGATCTCGCCGCCCTGCGTCGGCGAGCGCGTTCGGGTGAAAAGGGTCCAACGGTTCGAACGCGCGGGACGCGTGCGCCGTCGTCTGCGTGTTTCGATTCCTACGCGGACGCCTCGTAGCCGGCGTCCTCGATGGCGGCCACGACGGCGTCCACGTCGACGTCGCCCTCGACGGTCGCGGTGCCCGCCTCGTGGTCCGCGCTCGCCGACTCGACGCCCGGGAGCTCCCCGAGCGCGTCGGTCACGTTGTCCTCACAGCCCGTACACGACATGCCGTCGACGTCTATCGTCGTCATACTCGCCGGTTGGCGCCGCGGGCACAACTGCCTTTCCGTCGCCCCCGTCGCCGACCGGTTCCCCGGTCTCCTTTTGCCCGCGCCGGCCGAACGGGCGGCCATGCGCACCCTCGACGAGACGGACCGCGAGATCATCCGGCTCCTCATGGCGGACGCGAGGCGGCCGTACAGCGACATCGCCGAGCGGGTCGACCTGTCGGCGCCCGCCGTGTCGGACCGGGTCGACCGCCTCCGCGAGGTGGGCGTGATCGAGGGGTTCACGCTCCGTATCGACGGGGACGCGCTCTCGAACGGGCGGACCGTCCTCGCGACGCTCTCGGTCGCCCCCGGGGACGCGGACCGCGTCCACGAGGCGGTCGCGAGCCACGAGCGCGTCGAACACGCGTTCCTCACCGCCGACGGCGAGGTGACGGTCTCCGCGCGGGTCGAGACGGGGACGGCCCGCGGCCTCGTCGACGACGCGGTCGGACTGGACGCGGTCCGCGAGCTGTCGGTGCGACCGATCGACGCCCACGAGTGGTCGCCCGCCGTCGGCGACGCGGACCTCGCGGTCGAGTGCGTCGAGTGCGGTAACACCGTCACCGCCGAGGGCGAGTCCGCCCGCGTCGACGGGACGCTGTACCACTTCTGTTGCGGCTCCTGTCGGGAGAACTTCGAGGCGCGGTTCGACCGGATCGAGGAGGGTGCCTAGCTGCGACGCGGCGCCCCGCGCGTCGGAGAGAGTAACGTACTTGAGTCCCCGCCGGTTAGCCGAACTCGCAGTCCCGTGGTGTAGTGGCCAATCATAATGGCCTTTGGAGCCATTGACGGCGGTTCGAATCCGCCCGGGACTATTTCGCGCCGAACAATCTCGTGAGGCGTAAATATCCTCAGTGGTTCGAACCCAGAGGACGAGTGCAGCGAGTCCTCGCGGTTCGAATCCGCCCGGGACTATTTTGCGCCGAACAATCTCTTGAGGCGTAAATATCCTCAGTGGTTCGAACCCAGAGGACGAGTACAGCGAGTCCTCGCGGTTCGAATCCGCCCGGGACTATTCTGTGAAACCAGCCTTCCGAGCCGCAGGAACCGGAGTTCAGACGTAGCCGACGAGAAACGTCACGACATCACTCCAACGTGACGGCGAACCCCCACTGCGCCGACGACTGCGGCTCCGCGTCGTCGGAGACGACGGAGGCGGTCGTCTCGAAGCGGTACTCGCCGACCGGGAGACAGGCGTCGGTCTGGTCGTGCGTCGCGTACAGGTCGATCGGTCGGCTCCGCGACTCGCCGGGGCCGAGTTCGAAGGTCCGGTACTCCTCGGTCACGGCGACGGTGTCGGTGAGCCGCCAGCAGTCGGGCTCGGCCGGCGCCTCGACCTCGGGTGGAAGGAAGGTGAGCGCCCCCGAGCCGTCGCTGACGTACTCGAAGTGGACGGCCCGCCCCTCGCCGACCCTGACTTGCCCATCGCTCGTGTTCGTGACCGTCGTCCGGAGCCGGGGAGGGTAGTCGGTCGTCGCGGCCTCCCTGACTACCTCCACGTCGAGGTCGACCGGGAGCCCGACGTCGCCGTCGGTCGAGACGAGGCTGACGCCCGGGCCGCCGGTGCCCTCGGGACGGGTGCCGCCGGCGTCGTCTCCGGTGCCGTCTCCGCCGTCGTCCGATCCCGGCAGTTCGTCGTCGCCGTCGGCGTCGTCGTCGCCGTCGTCGGCGTCGTCGTCGCCCTCTCCGGGATCGTCGGACGCACAGCCGGCGAGACAGGCCGCTCCGCTGACCCCGCCCACACCGCGGAGATAGCGCCGTCGCGTCGGACTCATGCCTCGTCCAGGACGCCGCGGCGGATATCCTTGTTGATTGGTAGCATGATCTGTGGCCGACGATCCGGGTGTGTCATTTTTTATCACGTCCCTCGTTACGGGGTGTATGGACCCGACCCGATACCGAGATGCGGTCGCCGCCAACGGACGTAAGCACGGCTTCGACACGGTCGAAGAGGGGGCAAACGGCTTCGAGCAACTGTGGGTAGCGCGGGACGAAGACGACACGATCGGCTCGGTCGCGGTGTTCGCGACCCTCGTCGCGGAGCCGGACGTCGACGCGGAGGCGCTCGTCGCGACCGCCGAGTCGTTCCGCGACGTGCTCGCCGACCGGGTGGACGCCAGCCCGCAGCGGGCCGACGGCGGCAAGAGCCCGACGCCGATCGGGTACGTGACGTTCGCGGTCTCGGACCCGGACGCGTCGCTGCTCGACGCGATGTCCGGGTTCACCGTCGCGCGACGACGCACGAACGTGTTCCCGCTCGTATACGACTGCGAGGCCGAGCGGCTCCACCGCCACGACGTGCCGCGGCTGAAGGGACGAGGCATCTACCGTCGGCAGGCCGAGGACGCCGAGCGGCTCTTCGGCGTGTAGGCGGGCGGTAAAAACGGGTGGTCGACGCGCTCAGACGAGTCGCTGGGCGATCCGCGCCGCGCCGTCCGCGGCCGCGGTCGCGGGGTCGTCCGGGGAGACGACCTCGACGTCGCGGTCGAGCTCCTCGCTCAGGCGCTTCTCGAACTCCTCGGTGAGGCCGGGAATACACGCCATCCCGCCGGTGGCGGCGAGGGGGCGGCCGAGCGCCAGCTGGTACGGCTTCATGTGATCGTTCGCGAGCTCGGGGAGGAACTCGTTGGCGACCACGTCGACGGCCTCGTCGATGTAGCGGTCGATCGGCTCCTGAACGCCGCGGTCGACGGTGAACTCGTGGCTCCCGCCGCCGGGCTGTTGAACCACGTCCGTGAACGGCTCGAAGTCGTACACGTCGCCGTGCTGCTCTTTGTACTCCCGCGCGGTCGTCCGGTCGATGTGGACCCGCCCTTGGGTCTCCTCCTCGACGGCGGCGACGATGCGGCGGTCGACCTCGTTGCCCGTCACCGAGCCGGTCGAGAACGGCGAGAGCTGCTCGCCGCGCCGGTAGGCGCACGCCTCCATCGTCGTCGAGCCGAGGTTCACGGAGATGAACACCTCGTCTATCGCGTCGAGCCCGTCGCCGTAGGCGGGGATCGCCCCGCACAGGGACTCGGGGTAGCTCCGCGTCTCGACCTGACCGATCGACGAGCCCTCGATCACCGATTTGAGGTTCTCGACGCCCGCCTCGTTGTCGATGGTCGGTACCGCGTAGACGACCGCGCTGTCCTCGGGCACGTCGTGGGCGTCCACGACCGCCTCGAAGAAGCGCTCGGCGTCCGCGACGCTGTCGTCGTCCTCGGGGAGTCCCGACCGGAGCATGAAGCGCACCCGGTCCGGGTACTCCACCGCGGCCTCCTCGCCGAACAGCACCTTCTCTTCGCCGGTGATGGCGTCCTCGTAGGTCGCCAGGCAGGTCAACACCGAGTGGCGCTCGCGGCCGCCCCGTCCGTCGGGGATGTCGAGCACCGTTCGAGTGCTACCGAGTTTCACGCCGACCGCTGCCGATTCGTCCGTTTCGTTGATGTCCGTGGATTCGTCGTCGCTCATTGGTCACTCGCACACGAAGCGATCCGGACGATGGAGACGAGACTGATCCGGTGGTCCGCGGGGATGAACGGCCGGTCACGCGCCGGCGTGTCGAACCCCTCGAGGCGGCGCGTCAGCGCCGCGACCGCGTCGTCGCCGACCCAGTCGAGTTCGCCGTAGTAAGACAGCACGTCTCGGGCCCGCACGTGGCCGCCGACGTCGACGAGGTAGCCGAGCCACTCGCCGATCTCGCGTTCCGCGGCGGGCGACGCCGGGATCGCCGTCAGATACGGTCGATCGACCGCGTCGCCGCCGTTCAGCCGCACCCCACGCTGACGCTGGAGCAGCTCCGTGAACGCGGCCGAGCGCGCCGCTTGCTCGGCTCGGTTCCGGTTAGGCTGCCGGAGCGCCCGCTCCCGAGGCGCTCCCGCTCCGTCGGTTCGCGGCGCGTCCGCGATCCGGCGCAGTTCTCGTACGTCGTATCGTCGTGGATTCAGACTCATGTTCCGTCCGTCGTTCGCGTCCGTACCCTCACCGTCACGGCGGGATCATATGATAGTTGGCCCTCAGTTATCACCGATGAGAAACTACGCCCCGCTTCCATCGGCCCACCCGACGAATTCCATCGGCTCACCCGACGATCCGGTTCGCGGCCGCGACGCTGCCCGCCGCGAGGACCGCGCCGGCGACCACGTCGGCGGCCCAGTGGATGCCGAGGAACAGGGTCGCGACGACGATACTCGCCGCTAGCACCGCGGCCACGGGCGTCCACCGCGGGAACTCGTCGCGCGTCGAGACGGCCGCGAGCAGGACCGTCACCGACAGCGCGGTGTGAAGCGACGGGAAGACGTTGGTCGCGGCGTTCACCTGCGAGGTGAGCGTCGTCACGCCGCCGAACCAGTCGAGGAGCAGCGGCTCGACCGTCGCCGCGTCCGGGTCCGCGCCCGGGACCCGCGGGTAGTTTCGCGGCCCGTAGGCGACGATCCCCCCGTAACAGACGATCGCGACCGCGTAGTTGACGGCGTACGCCGCGACCAGCCGCTTCAGCGGACGGAGGTCGTCGGCGAACGCGTACACCGCGACCGGCGCGGCCACCAACACGACGTAGCCGACGACGTACGCCGGCCCGAAGTAGTACACCGCGACCCGCGGGATCGCGTCCTGTACCGCGGCCACGAAGTCGCCCTCGATCGCGTATATCGCCGTCGTCGCGCGGTAGCCGTACTCGAACGAGAACGCCTCCAGCCGCCGTAACAGCCCCTTGTTGATCAGGAGGATGAGCGCGAGCGAGCCGACGTACGGCGCGATCCCGACCGCGCGATCGCGGAGCAGTCCGCGGTCCGCGACGACGGTCCCGATCCGGTCGCGACCGACGCAAAAGAGGAGGACGAGCGCGAACGCGACCAGCGCCGGCCCGGCGACCGCGCCGGCGGTCACGACGAATCCCACGGTCAGCGGGTCACTCCGGTTCGGCCCACGGGAGCGGCTCGGTACACCAGTGACAGAAGTCGAGGTCGGCGTCGGCCTCCTTGCCGCAGTTGGGACACGTCACGTCCGGCGGCTCGCCGTCCTCGCCCGCGACCGCCGCGGTCGGCGATCGCCCGGTGCCGGCCGTCGCGTCGTCGGCGTCCGTGCTCGCGACCCGTCGGCGCATCGCCTCGGCGGCGGCGGCGCGCTCGCGTTCGGCGACGTCCGCCCGCCCGACGAGATACGCGTCGAGCGCGGACAGCGCGGCCAACACCGTGATCGGCAGGGCCACGTCAGTCGGGATCGCGGCCGACACCGCCATGGGGTCCGCGAGCGGGTCGACCGGTTCGACGTCGTACAGCGCGAGCAGCGCGACCGCGCCGCCGACGATGGTCAGGTGCCACAGCAGCGCCCGCCCCCACCGGCGCAGGGAGAGGTGGCCGAGCCCCGGGAACGCCAGCGCGAGCACGGCGGCGAGGACGGGACGCAACTGGTTTCGCATACGGCCGCGTTTCGCTCGGGCGGTACTTAGGCCTGCGGTGTCGCGACGGAGTCCCGTCGTCCGGCCCGCTCGTTGTGCCCGCCCCCGTCGGCGGGGCTGACTCGTCTCGGATAACAACCGTTAATCGCGGCCCCCCCGTCCGCGGCCACATGAGCAGCCAGCGGGCGACCGCGTTCGTCCCGGGTCACGTCACCGCCTTCTTCAGCGCCCACCCCGCCGACGATCCCTCGGTCGCCGGCTCCCGCGGCGCGGGCGTGACGCTGACCGACGGCGTGACCGTCACCGTCTCGGCGGGCGACGCGAGCGACGCCGCGAGCGACGAGACGGGCTCCCGGACGATCGACGGCCGGACCGGGTCGGTCGGCGCGGCCGAGGACGTCCTGGCCGAACTCGACGCGGTCGCCGCCGACGTCGCGGTCGAGACCGACCTCCCGATCGGCGCCGGCTTCGGCGTCTCCGGCGCCGCGGCGCTCGGGGCCGCGCTCGCGGCGAACGCCGCCCTCGACCGCGGCCGGTCGGAGAACGAACTCGTCGGGATCGCACACGCCGCGGAGGTCGGGCGCGGCACCGGCCTCGGCGACGTGGTCGCGCAGGCGCGCGGCGGGGCCCCGATCCGCCTCGAGCCGGGCGCACCGGGGGTCGGCGAGCTGGACGCCGTGCCCGCGGCGGCGCGCGTCGAGTACGTCACGTTCGGTGAGCTGTCCACGGAGGCGGTCCTCGGCGGCGACACGGCCGCGCTCTCCGCGGCCGGCGAGGACGCGCTCGACCGGCTCCGCGCCGACCCGCGGCTCCCGACCGTGATGGCCGCCGCGCGGCGGTTCGCCCGGGAGGCCGACCTGCTCGTGTCCGAGGTCGCCGACGCGCTCGACGCGGTCGACGAGGCGGGCGGCGAGGCCGCGATGGCGATGCTCGGTCGCACCGTCTTCGCGCTCGGCTCCGGGCTCTCGGACGCCGGTTACGAGCCCGAAGTCTGTCGGATCGACGCCGCGGGCGCGCGGCTCGTCGAGCAGTAAGCGACCGGCAACTCTCCTGCCGGTGGCGCGTGCCTCCGAGCGGCCTCCGGCCGCGAGGAGCACGCGCGAGGGAGTCAGTCGCCGGAGCGAAGCGGAGGCGACTGACGAGGCTGGGGAGGCGTGAGGCTGCGGTTGCGGTGCTGTGCGGGATGGGACTCAAAGGGGCAGTCGCGAGGGCGAAGCACGCCGACGAAAGCACCGCAGCGAGTGAGCGGAGCGAACGAGCGAGGCGCGCAACGAGGCGCGCGAGTCCTCGCGACCGGGGCTTTGGAGGTGTTCTCCCCGGCAACAGCCACGTCTCGCCAAGCGGCTGGAGCTATAGCGGCATCTGCCGAGGGTCCGTGATCAGCGACGTATCCCGCGCCCGCCGACGAACAAAGCTTTACCGCGTCGCCCGCCTAGCTCCGGCAAATGGTACTCGACGACCTCGGTACGTCCCTGCGGAGCAGCCTCGACAAGCTCCAGGGGAAGACCACACTCTCCGAGAGCGACGTCGAGGAGATCGTCAAGGAGATCCAGCGATCGCTCCTCTCGGCCGACGTCGACGTCTCCCTCGTCATGGAGCTGTCGGACTCGATCAAGTCCCGCGCGCTCGAAGAGGAGCCGCCGGGCGGCACGACCGCCCGCGACCACGTCCTCCGGATCGTCTACGAGGAGATGGTCGAGCTCGTCGGCGACTCCACCGAACTCCCCTTAGAGAACCAGACCATCCTCCTCGCCGGGCTTCAGGGGTCGGGGAAGACCACCTCGGCCGCGAAGATGGCGTGGTGGTTCTCGAAGAAGGGCCTCCGGCCCGCGGTCGTCCAGACCGACACCTTCCGGCCCGGCGCGTACGACCAGGCGAAACAGATGTGCGAGCGCGCCGAGGTCGACTTCTACGGCGACCCCGACAACGACGACCCGGTCGACATCGCGCGCACCGGCCTCGAAGAGACCGCGGACGCCGACGTTCACATCGTCGACACGGCCGGTCGCCACGCCCTCGAAGACGACCTCATCGACGAGATCGAAGAGATCGAGGGCGTCGTCGACCCCGACCGCTCGCTGCTCGTCTTAGACGCCGCGATCGGGCAGGGCGCGAAAGAGCAGGCCCGCCAGTTCGAGGAGTCGATCGGCATCGAGGGCGTGATGATCACCAAGCTCGACGGGACCGCGAAGGGCGGGGGCGCGCTCACGGCGGTCAACGAGACCGACTCCTCTATCGCCTTCCTCGGCACCGGCGAGACCGTTCAGGACATCGAGCGGTTCGAGCCCTCCGGGTTCATCTCGCGGCTGCTCGGGATGGGCGACCTCAAACAGCTCTCCGAGCGCGTCGAGCGCGCGATGCAGGAGACCCAAGACGAGGACGACGACTGGGACCCCGAGGACATGCTGAAAGGGGAGTTCACCCTGAAGGACATGAAACGGCAGATGGACGCGATGAACAAGATGGGCCCGCTCGACCAGGTGATGGACATGATCCCCGGGCTCGGCGGCGGGATGATGGACGAGCTGCCCGACGACGCGATGGACGTCACCCAAGACCGGATGCGCCGCTTCGAGCGCATCATGGACTCGATGACGGAGGAGGAACTGGAGAACCCCCGCGTCGTCGGCCAGTCCCGCGTCGAGCGCATCGCCCGCGGCTCCGGCACCGACGAGGAGACGGTCCAGCAGCTGCTCGAACAGCACTCGATGATGGAACAGACCATCGGTCAGTTCCAGGGGATGGGCGACGGCGACATGCAGCGCATGATGAAGAAGATGGGCGGCGAGGGCGGCGGCGGCCTCGGCGACATGATGGGCGGCGGCAAGGGGCCGTTCTAACGTCTCGCCGGCCGGCCTGACGACCCCCGCCGACTCTCCGCGCCGACTCTCCGCGCCGACCGCCGCGACCCGGAACCAGGGTCGAGGCGGGGCCGTACGGCAGCGGTGACGGACAGCGCGGTACGGGTGGACGACGGTTCAGACCTTTTATGTTGGCCACCGGGCAAGCACGCCCGATGGGCTCCCGACGGATCCGCGAGTACGACGCCTTAGTCCTCGTCTCGCTCGTCTGGTTCCTCGGGAAGTTCGTCCGCTACCTCTTCCCGCCGCTGTTCGAGTCGATCCAGTTCGCCTACGACGTGAGCAACGCGACCGTCGGAACCGCGTTCACCGGCTTCATGATCGTGTACGCGCTCTTACAGTTCCCGAGCGGCGCGGTCGCGGACCGGGTCGGCCCGGTCCGAGTGATCGTCGCCGGCGCGCTCGTCGCCGGGACGGGGTCGCTCGCGCTCGTCTTCGACGCTCCCTTCGCCGCCCTCGTCGCCGCGATGGTCGTCATCGGGGCGGGCACGGGGGTCCACAAGACCGTCTCGGTGCGGCTGATCGCCCGCGTCTACCCCGCGCGGACCGGACGGATGCTCGGCGCGCACGACACGCTCGGCGCGCTCGGCGGGGTCGCAGCGCCGGCGGTCGTCGCCGCGGTCCTCTCGGCGCCGCCCGCGCTGGCGGCGGTCCTCCCCCGGCTCCCCGGCGCCGACTGGCGCGCGCCGTTCCTGCTCACGGGCGTTCTCGCCGTCTCGCTCGCGGTCGTGACAGGGCTCCGACTTCGCGGCGATACGCGCCTGGGCGGCGCGAGCGACGCCGACGGCGGCGACTCGCCCGGCGCGCGCGAGTACCTCCGGCTGTTCGCGGACCGCCGGTTCTCGGCGTTCGTCCTGGTAACCGTCGCCTTCTCGTTCGCGTACAACGGGACGGTCGCGTTCCTGCCGCTGTACCTCTCGGAGGCGGCCGCGCTCCCCGCGACGACCGCGAGCCTGCTGTACTCCGCGCTGTTCGCGGTCACGTTCGTCCAGCTCGTCTCCGGCGACCTCTCCGACCGCCTCGGCCGCTTCCCGGTCATGGTCGCCGCCCTCGGGCTCGCGACGGCGGCGCTCGCCGGCCTCGTCGCGCTCGCGGGGGCCGGCGCGGTCCCGCTCGGCGCCCTCGTCGTGGCGCTGGGGCTCGGGTCTCACGGCTTCCGCCCGGTCCGCGGCGCCTACCTCGTCGAGGCCCTCCCCGACCGGCTCGCCGGCGGCGGGCTCGGCGTCGTCCGGACGCTCCTCATGGGCGGCGGCGCGCTCGCGCCCGCTGCGGTCGGAATCGTCGCCGACGCGGCCGGGTTCCGGCCGGCGTTCGCGCTGCTCGCGGGGTCGATGGGGCTCGCGGCGGTCGTCGCCGCCGGGCTCTGGGTCACGGAGTGACCGGGGCGGTCGCGCCGCCGAGCGGCCGTCGATCAGGTCTCTTCGTCCGTCTCTCGCAGGATGAAGGGGCCGATCGAGAGGGTCCGCTTCGTCACCGTCGCGATACGGAGGATGTAGGCCAAAAGCAGCGCGAACGGGACGAGCGAGGCCGCGGCGGCGGCCGCGACCCAGACGACGACGGCCTCGACCCCGAAGGCCGTCGTCGCGGGCGCGGCGGCGTCGAAGAAGGCGACCATCCCCGCCGCCACCAGTAGCGCCGGGACCGCGGCCGCGAGCATCCGCCGCGAGAGATCGATCAGCTCCCACTGGAAGTACAGCGTCTTGAAGTGCTCGCGGGCGGGCCCGAACAGCCGCAGCGCCTCGATCAGGTCGTCGAGCGCCGCCGTCGCGGGCTCGTTCAACTCGTCGCCGTGGCGCTCGCGGAGCCGCCGGGCGGCGAACAGCTTCCACGAGTAGTTGAAATCGAGGACGGCTCCGATCACCTCGAACGCGCCGAACCTGGCCCCGTCGAGCTCCGCCGTCGTCCGGGAGGCGTTCTCGACGACGGCGGTCGTCAGATCCTCGACCGCCCCGTCCAGTTCCCCGTCGGCCGGCCCGGAGACGGCCTGGCGGAGGGCGGTCGCTCGCTCGCTCGTCGTCTCGACGAGCGCGCCGAGGAACGTCGCCGGATCCGTCGGACTGACGGGCTCGCCGAGGATCGCGGCCGCGTCCCGCCGGAACTCCATCGCGCCGTCCATGCGCTCGCGCTGGTCCCCGACGGCGCCGAGCTCCTGTGAGAGCACCAGCTGGTTCAGGGTGAGGACGAGCGTGACGCCGGTGATCGTGGCCGTGAGGAGCCCCTGGAACAGCGTGTCCACGGAGTCGCCGCCGCTGACGGCCTCGGCGGCGCCCGGAAGGAGCGCGCCGGCCGCGAGCAGTCCGAGGAAGACGACCGACAGGATCACGGCCGTGACGAGTCGCCTGTCGGCGTCGAGCAGGAGCCACAGGACCGCTCGGTTGCGGTCGGCGCGCTCGCGAAGTCCGTCGTCCGGCGCCCCGCTTTGCCCGGTCATGCCTCCGACTCCCGGCCCGGGATCAAAAAGCCTCTGGAGCCCCCGACCGGGCTCGCGTCAGTCGAGCGGTTCCGGCTCGAACGCCTCGGCGTCGAACTCGTGGTCTCGGAGCCGGTCGGCGTCGACCGCCCGCAGCACGGACTCGTCCGTAGCCTCGAGGACGACCGGCGGCGCGACGCCCGCCTCGGCCGCCTCGATCCACCGGCCGACGCAGAGACACCAGCGGTCGCCGGGCGTCAGGCCGGGGAAGTCGAACTCGGGACGCGGCGTGATCAGGTCGTTGCCGCGGTCGCGGCTGTACCGGAGGAACTCGGCCGTGACGACCGCACAGAGCGTGTGCTCGCCCACGTCGCCGTCGACGTCGCGGCAGTGGCCGTCGCGGAGGTAGCCGGTGGTCGGATCTCGGCCGCAGGGTTCGAGGTCGCCGCCGAGGACGTTGCGGTCGTCGCGGTCGTCGCGGTCGCCGGGACCGCGGTTCGGGTCGTCGGGAGACACGTCGATCCGTCGGGCCGCAGGCGACTTGTGGCTGACGGCGGTCGCGACCTCCTCTCCCGAGACGCGGGCGAAGTCGGACCGCCGTCGCCCGCCGGGACGCCGCCGGACGATATAAGCGGCGGGCGACCGAACTCCGGACAGATGAGCCGGAACGACGAGGTCGCGACCCGGTTGGAGGAGTTCGCCGACCTGCTGGAGGCGACCGATGTCGAGTACAAGCCGACCGCCTACCGCCGAGCGGCCGAGAACGTCCGCGACCACCCCGCGCCGATCGAGGGGCTCGCGGCCGACGGCGAGGAGGCGGTCGCCGAGATCGACCGCGTCGGCGACGCCATCGCCGCGAAGATCGTCGAGTACGTCGAGACGGGGACGATCGAGGAGCTGGAGGAGCTCCGCGAGGAGCTGCCGGTCGACATGGCCGGCCTGACCGCGGTCGAGGGCGTCGGTCCGAAGACGGTCGGGACGCTGTACGACGCGCTCGGGATCGCCGACCTCGACGAACTGGAGGCCGGCGCGGAGGCGGGCGAGATACGGGAGGTGTCCGGGTTCGGCGCCAAGACGGAACAGAACATCCTCGACAACATTCCGTTCGCCCGCGAGTCCCGCGAGCGGACCCGCCTCGGCGACGCCCGCCCGGTCGCGGACGACGCGCTCGCGTACCTCGGCGACCGCGACGACGTCCAGTCGGTCGAGGTGTGCGGGTCGATCCGCCGCTGGAAGGCCACCATCGGCGACGTCGACGTCCTCGTCGCCAGCGACGAGCGCGAGCCGATCGTCGAGGCGTTCACCGAATGGCCGGCCGCGGACGCGACGATCGAGGCCGGCACCGGGAAGGCGAGCGTCCGCGCGAACGGCACCCGCGTCGACCTCCGGATCGTCGACCCCGACGAGTTCGGCGCCGCGCTCCAGTACTTCACCGGCTCGCGCGCCCACAACGTGACCGTCCGAAACCGGGCGATCGACCGCGGGCTGAAGCTGAACGAGTACGGGCTCTTCGACGTGAGCGACGTCGAGGAGGCGGCCGACGACGCCGACGGTGCCGACGCCGAGGGCGGAGGTGACGCCGAGGACGAGACCGCGGACGCCGAGGACGCCACCGCGACGCGGGCGGGCGACCGCGTCGCCGGGGAGACGGAGGACGGGGTCTACCGCGCGCTCGATCTGGACCCGATCCCGCCCGAACTGCGCGAGGACCGCGGCGAGGTCCACGCCGCCGCCGAGGGGCGCCTCCCGGTCCTCGTCGAACCGGGCGACCTGCGCGGCGACCTCCACACCCACACCGACTGGTCGGACGGCGGCTTCTCGATCGCGGAGATGGCGACGGCGGCCGCCGACCGCGGCTACGACTACCACGTCGTCACCGACCACGCGACCGGGCCGGGGATGGTCGGCGGGGTCGGCCTCGACGAGGACGACATCGAGGAGCAGGCGGCGGCGATCGCGGCGGCGGCCGAGGACGTCGACATCCCGATCTTCCACGGGATCGAGGCCAACATCGACGCCGACGGGGCGCTCTCGACCGATCCCGAGACGCTCGCGGCCCTCGATCTGGTCGTGGCGTCGCCCCACGCCGCGCTCGGACAGGACGCCGACGCGGCCACGGAGCGGCTGGTCCGGGCGGTCGAACACCCGCACGTCGACATTCTCGGCCACCCGACCGGTCGCCTGATCAACGAGCGACCCGGCCTCGACCCGGACGTCGAGGCGGTCGTCGAGGCCGCCGCGGCGAACGGCGTCGCGATCGAGGTGAACGCGAACCCCGCCCGGCTCGACGCGGACGGCGAGTTCGTCCGGGCCGCCGTCGAGGCGGGCGCGACGATCGCCGTGAACACCGACGCGCACGCCCCCCGCGAACTCGATAACGCCCGGTACGGCGTCCACACAGCGCGGCGCGGCTGGGCCGAGGCAGCAGACGTGCTCAACGCGCGCTCGCTCAACGGCCTCCGGTCGTTCCTGCTCGAATGACGGAGGGGGACGGCGGCGATTCGCTCGACGGCTCGGGGCCCTCCGTCGGGGAGCGGCCGCCGGTCCTGATCGACGTCATGTGCGGCAAGCTCGCCACCTACCTCCGGCTGTGCGGGTACGACGCCGCGTACGCGCTCGACCGCGGGGTCGAGGCCGACGACCGGCTCCTCTCGCTCGCGGCCGCCGAGGGACGAGTGCTCGTCACCCGCGACCGCGACCTCGCGGCTCGGGCTCCCGCCGCCGACCCCGCGGTCGACTCGGTCCTCCTCGCCGAACGCGACGTGCTCGATCAGCTCCGCGAGCTCGACGCGGCCGGCTTCCCCGCCGAACTCGCCGACGAGCCGACCCGGTGCGGGGCGTGTAACGGGCCCGTCGAGCGCGTCGCGTCGACCGCGAACGAGAGCGACGACGACCCCGTCGCTCCCGCCGACCGCCCCGACTACGTCCCCGACGAGGTGGGAGCGGCCCGGCCTGGGTGGCGCTGTACGGACTGCGGGCAGTGGTTCTGGAAGGGCGGCCACTGGGACGACGTGGCGGCCCGGCTGGACCGCGTCTGAACCGGGCCGAGCGTAACCGGTTTGCCCGCCCGCCGCCTACGCCTCGCCAATGGAACGCGAACGGGCAGTCGACCGATTAGAGTCGCTCGTCGACCGCGTCGCGGGCGAGCCGATGCCGGTGCCCGTCCGCGAGGTGTGGGCGTTCGGCGACGTGGCGCTCGGGCTGGACCCGGTCGAGCGCCTCGACGTCTACCTCACCAAAGACGTGATCATGGGCGGCGACGCCGACGCGGCCGCCGAGTTCGCGGCCGAGTACGGCGTCCAAGGCGTCGGCACCACGGTCGACGCCGAGTGGGCGGCGGCGAACCCGGACCAGGTCCGGACGAGCGACAACGGGTACGCCGCCCCCGAGAAGTGTCTCGCGGCCGAGCTCGTCGCCGACGACGAGCCGATCCACCTCGAAGTGTGTAACGCGAGCTTCGAGGACAACGTCCGCCAGCGGCTGAAGGGCGCGCTCGCCCGCGACGCCTACGAGGAGGTGCTCGACCCCCGCGGCGTCTGCCTGTGGGTCGACGGCACGCGCGACGACGAGGCGTTCGAGCGCCTCCGCGAGGCCTCCCTCGCGATGCCGACGCTGCCCGCCGCGCTCGGAATGCTCGGCGCCGACGAGGACGCGGCGAACGAGGCCGCGGACGTGCTCAAACGGCAGCGGGCCGAGCAGGAGGGCGCGTCCGTCCGCGGCGACATGGTGTAAGCCGGCGACGGCAGCCCCCACGCCGTTCAGCGACGCTCGCTCGCGTCCCTGACTCGCCCCACCGTCACGTCGAACGGGACGTACTCGACGCGCTCGTACTCGCCGGCGTCGATGGCGTCGACCACCTCCCGGCCCATCTCGCGCCAGCGCCCGCGGAGGTCGTCGTAGGCCGCCTCGGAGGTCGCGGCCACCAGCTCCGCCCGGTGGTCGGCCAGTCCCGCGCCGGACGCCTTCCGGGCCGCGGATCGGAGCGCCGGCTCGTCGTACGGGGGTTCGGTCCGCTTCTCGTGGACGTAGCGCCGAGTGCGGAGGTCCGTGACCCCCGCCGCCTCGAACGCCTCGCGGACGCGGTCGCCGAGCGCCACGTCCGTGCCGACGCCGTCGACGTACGCCTCGCGGGCCTCGCGCTCTAACCGCTCCTCGGCGACGACCGTCGAGGCCACCCGCACGTCGGCGTTGTCCGGTTCGACCGCGGCGACGAGGTCCGAGGAGACCCGGCCGAGCTCTCGGACCGCCGCGGTCGGGTCGGGGAGGTTGATGAGGAGGGCCTGACAGACGGCCAGATCGACCGCCCCGTCCGCGACGGGGAGCCGCGTCGCGTCCCCCGCGAGGTAGCCGATCCGGTCGTCGCTCTCCTCGCGGGCGACCGCCAGCAGGTCGCGGTCCGCGTCGACGCCGACGACCGACGCGTCGGAGCCGCTTTCCCCTCCGCTCGCCTCCGCGGCCAGCACGCGGGTCAGCTCGCCCGTCCCGCAGCCGACGTCGAGGACGCGCTCGCGGCTCGGCAGCCGGAGGTCGGCGAGGGCGTCGCGACCGTCATCCCACATCCCGCGGCGGGTGTGCTCGAGGTACTCGGCGGAGAAGCGTCGCACGGGCCCGCTTCGCGGGGGGCGAAAATAAACGTCCGGAGATCGGTCGCCGACGGTCACGACCGGCTCAGTCGTCGTCGCCGCTCCCGAAGCCGAGCAGGTCGGCGGCGAGGACGGCGGTCACGCCGGCGCAGTAGCCGAGGAACGCGCTCGTCAGTCCCACCGCGGCGAAGCTCAGCGTCACGTCGCCGATGGCCGGGTCGCCGCCGTTGACGCCGGGGACGCCGACCGCCGTCCCGACGAGAACGAGCCCGCCGAGGACCACCGCCGGCACGACGCCGACGGCCAGACACGCCGGTCCCCCGCAGCGGGCGTAGGCCCCGGCGGCCGCCAGCGGCGCCGGCGCGTAGAACACGAGCAGCGGCAGCAGTCGGTCGGTGAGCGCGGTCGCCGCCGTCACGTCGGCCGACTCGGCGGCGAACGCGACGAGGTGGCCGAGCGCCACGACGGCGGCGAACCCGATCACCAGCCAGACCCCGAGCCCGCGTCGGCGTCCGACCAGCAGCGCCTTCGTGGTGGGCATGACCGTGGATCGCTCAGCGCGATACTTAAATCCGCGTCGGACGCACGACAGCCGTTCCGCCGCGGTCGTCGGCCGATTCGCCCGTCTCACGCCTCGACACCTCTCGTCTCGATCGTCTCAGTCCTGACGGAGGTCGCGCACTCGGTCGATGTTCCACGCGAAGCTCTTGCCGTCCTCCGTCGGCGTCTCTAACGCGAGCGGCACGTCCGCCAGCCCGGGGTGGTTGAGGAAGCGCTCCATCCCCGCCTCGCCGATGTGGCCCTCGCCGATGTGGGCGTGTTCGTCCTTATTGGTGCCGCAGGCGTGTTTCGAGTCGTTGAGGTGAACGTACCGGAGGTGTTCGAGGCCGATCACGTCGTCGAACTCGGCGATCGTCTCGTCGACCGCTTCCGGCGTCGAGAGGTCGTAGCCCGCGGCGAAGGCGTGGGCCGTGTCGAGACAGACGTCGATGTCGGTCTCGGTGCGGTCGATGACGCCCGCGAGGTGTTCGAACTCGCCGCCGAGCTTCGTCCCCGCGCCCGCGTCGCTCTCGACGAGGATCGTGACGCCGTCCGGGACGTCGACGTCGTCGATCACCGAGGCGGCGTTGTCGAGACCGCCCTCGACGCCCGCGCCGGTGTGGGCTCCGAGGTGGACGTTCACGTAGGGGATGTTCAGCTTCGCGGCCGCGTCGACCTCCTTTTGCATCGCGTCGAGCGACTTCTCGCGGAGCCCCTCCTTCGGCGTACAGAGGTTCACGAGGTAGGAGGTGTGGATCACCCACGGGCCCTCCAGGTCGCGTTCGGTGCCGTCGCGGAATCGCTCGGCCTCCTCGTCGCCGATGTTCGGGTCCTGCCACACCTGCGGCGAATGGGTGAATATCTGTCCGCAGTTGCCGCCGACATCCACCTGGTTCGCCACGGCGTTGTCGACGCCGCCGGCGATGGAGACGTGCGCTCCGACCTTGAGGCTCATACCCTTCACACGCGTGCGGTCGAAAAAGCCCCTTCGGAAGCGGGCGGTGGCGCGTCACCGACGACCTCCGCCGCTACGCTCTGGAGTCCCCGGGCCGCGTCCGCACCCAGCCGTCGTCGCGGTACTTCGTCTCGACCAACTCCTCGGCCCGGTCCAGCTCCGCGTCCGTCCACGACCCGTCGAGGTCCACGGTCGCGTCGGGTGCGGTGCCCGCCCAGTCGGCCAGCGCGGACTCCAGCGCCGCCACCGCGTCCGCGCGGTCGACGTCGGTGAGCTCGTCGATCCCCACGACGCGCTCGCCGAACGCCTCGGCTGTCACCGGCGGGTCCGCGAAGGTCGCGAGGTGGCGCACCGCGTCGACCGCGAAGGTCAGCGAGCCGTGTTGAACGACCGCGTCGCGTTTGCGGTACTGCGCGTTGCCGGCGATCTTCCGCCGCTTTTCGCCGCCGGGGCCCGCGGCGACCACGTCGTGTGCCGGGTGGAGTTCGCGGAGGTAGCAGGCCGGGTGGTACAGCTCCGGGACCGACTCCTCGACGTAGTCCGCGTCGACGCCGAGTCGGTCGAACGCGTCGAGGATCGGTTCACACAGCAGGTGGTAACAGTCGAGCAGTTCGCCCGGCACCGTCTCCGCGGGGACCGCGATCGAGTACGCGATGTCGCCGTGCGCGTCGTGATAGATCCCGCCGCCGCCGGTCTGTCGGCGCGTGACGTCGATCTCCTCGCGATCGCAAAACTCCCATCCGACGGTCTCCGGGTCCTGATGGCGGCCGAGGGTCAGACAGCTCGGGTCCCAGCGATAGGTCCGGAGCGTCGCGGGGCCCCCGTCCGCGGCGGTCTCGGCGGCCGCCTCGTCTAACGCCATCTGCGTCGGTCCCGGTCGCTGCTCTTCGCGAATCAGCCGCCAGTCGACGGCGGGCGCGGTCATACCGGCAGGTCGGGCGCTTCGCCGAAAGCGGTTGCGCTCGGCGTCGGTCCCCGCCACGTTTCGGATTTGATATCGCGGTATCCACTATACGCACGCTCCGTCGAACGCGCGTCCCTTTTAGGAATCGCCGGAGTAGGGGCGCGTATGGTTCGAAACGTGGCGAGCGACATGGCGGCGCTCGAGCCCGAGGACTTCTACCTCCTCTCGGGCGTCGAGCAGGGGATGCGGTTCTCGGAGTGGGTCCGCCGCGACAAGATCCCGGACTACGCCGACCTGACGCGGGAGGAGGTCGACTATCGGATCGACCGCTGTCTCGACCGCGAGCTGATCGAGCGGAAGACGATCCAGTACGAGGGGTACCAGCTCACATTCGAGGGATACGACGCCCTCGCGCTCCGGACCTTCGCCGAGCGCGAGACGATAGACGGCGTCGGGTCGCCCCTGGGGCTCGGCAAGGAGGGCGACGTGTACGAGGCGCAGTCGTTCAGACCGCTCGCCTTGAAGTACCACCGCGAGGGGTACACCAACTTCCGCGAGGTGAACCGCGAACGCGAGTACACCGCCGACCGGGACCACGTCTCGTGGCTGTACACCGCGCGCAAGGCGGCCGAACGCGAGTACGAGGCGATGGAGGCGATGTACCCCGACGTGAGCGTGCCGCGACCGGTCGATCACAACCGGCACGCCATCGTGATGGAGAAGTTCGCCGGCGTGGAACTCGCGCGCGCGAAGCTCGACCCGGAGCAGGCGGTCGGCGTCCTCGACCTGATCCTCCGGGAGCTGGCGACCGCCCACGACCTCGGCTGGGTCCACGCGGACGTCTCCGAGCACAACGTCGCCGTCGCCGAGAGCGGCGTGACGATATTCGACTGGCCCCAGGCGGTGCCCGTCGACCACGAGAACGCTCGGGAGTTCCTCGAACGCGACGTCGAGAACCTCCTCCGCTACTTCGGCCGAAAATACCCCCACGAAGTGCCGAGAGACGTCGATACCGACGGAATCGCGGCCGCTATCGCCGACGGCTCGTTCGAGAGCGTTCGGTCGTTCGGCGCGGAATAAATCACATGGCGCGATACGAAATCTCGTCTCGGGCGTGATCCGCGGTTCTCCCTCGCTGCGGTCACGAAGGGTTCTCGCCGCCGTCGCGGTGCGCCTGCGCCGCGCGCTCCGCTCTGGGCCTCCCCTCAGGTTTTAGGGTCGCCTAACATTCGAAACCGTCTTAATTCTTTAGGCAGGCCTAAATCGTATGGAACGAGACGCGGACCGACCCGCCGGCACGCGACGCGACGCGATTAGATATTGCGGCGCCGTCGCCGGCGCCGGACTGCTCGCCGGATGTAGCGGCACCGAGTCGGCGCCGGACGGCTCCGACTCCGCGGAGGGAGACGGCTCCGTGGACGACGGCTCAGGCGGAGACGACTCGCCGAGCGAGAGCGACGCGGACTCGTACACGGCCGAGATGGCGCCGGTCGGCGAGGTCACCTTCGATTCGGTCCCGGAGGACGTCATGGTGTACAGTCTGCTGTACGCCGACCTGGCGGTGGCGCTCGGGCACGGCGACGCGGTCAACTCGCTCGGGTTCGACGCCGAGGCGGGCGGGAACACGCTGGACGCCTACTACGCGGACCTCGACGGCGTCTCCTTCGACCGCGAGGGACTGACGCAGCTCAACTCCGGGTCCGGCGGCGGCATCTCCGTCGACCGCGAACTGCTGTACGAACTCGACTCCGACCTCCACCTCGCCGACCCCTGCCTGTTCGCGTCGTTCGACGGGTGGAGCGAGGACGAGGTGGCCGACGTCCGCGACCGCGTCGCGCCGTGGTTCGGGAACGTCTACAGCCGCCGTCACTCCGAGCCGCCCGAGGCCTGTCGCGACGACTACGCGTACTACACCCTCCCGGAGATCGGCGAACGCGTCGCCGCCGCGTTCCGCGAGTCGGAACGCTTCGCGCAGCTCGACGCCGTTCGGCGGGACCTGATCGAGACGATCCGGAGCGATCTTCCGCCGGAGTCGGAGCGCCCGACGGTAGCCGCGCTCATCTACATGGACGGGACCTACTACCCCTCCCGGACCGACGGGCCGGGGTTCGCGAACGCGCACGTGCGGCCGTTCGACGTTCCGGACGCGTTCGCGGGCGACGACGTCACCTACGAGACGGCCTACGACCACGAGCAGCTACTGGAAGTCGACCCCGACGTCGTACTCCACCAGTACGGGATCGCCTCCTACTACGACGTGGGCGCGACCCGCGAGGATCTGGCCGACCACCCGGTCGCGGGCGAGCTTTCGGCGGTCGCGAACGACCGTTTCTACCCCTCCGGGGACCCCGTTCAGGGGCCGATCATGAACCTGTTCCAGCTGGAGATGACCGCGAAGCAGCTGTTCCCCGACCGGTTCGGCGCGTGGCCGGGCTACGAACACGGCGA
Source organism: Halorubrum ejinorense (assembly GCF_039522565.1). Lineage (GTDB taxonomy): Archaea > Halobacteriota > Halobacteria > Halobacteriales > Haloferacaceae > Halorubrum > Halorubrum ejinorense. Next base: position 99,413 of record NZ_BAAADQ010000003.1, read on the forward strand.
CGACTACCCCGAGATACCGGCCGACGAGCGCCTGTTCGACCGCGACGCGGTCGCTTCGATCGTCACCGGAGGGGCGGAATGAGCGACGCCGCCGATCGCGACGTGGTCGTGGTCGGCGGCGGCCCCGCCGGCTGTGCGGCCGCGGTGTTCGCCGCCCGCGACGGCCTCGACGTCGCCGTCTTCGACCGCGGTCGGTCGTCGCTCGCGCGCTGTGCGCACTTAGAGAACTACCCGGGCTTCCCGGCCGGCATCGACGTCGGGACGCTCGCCGACCTCATGCGCGCGCAGGCCGAGCGCGCGGGCTGCGCGGTCGTCGTGGACCTCGTCGAGTCCGTCGAGCGGTCGGAGGCCGACGGCGAGCGGTCGGGCGTCGACACCGACGGACGCGAGGCCGAGGGGTTCGTCGTCACGCCGCAGGAGGGGGCTCCGGTCACCGCCCGCCGGGTGATCGCGGCGACCCGCTACGACGGCGAGTACCTGCGCGGGCTCGGCGACGACGACGCGATGTTCGAGGTCCACGACCACGCCGGCGAGACCCACGAACACTTCGACCGCGAGTACGCCGACCGCGACGGGACGACCCCGGTGGACGGGCTCTACGTCGCCTCGCCGTCCGACGCCGACCGACAGGCGATAACCGCGGCGGGGCGAGGGGCCCGAGTCGGCAAACGGGTCGTCGCGGACGCGCGGGTCGACGACGGCTGGTGGCCGGCGGCGGCCGAGCGCGTCGACTGGGTCCGCCGCGACGCGGAACTCGACGACGAGTGGGCGGACCGCGACCGCTGGGCCGAGTGGTTCGACGCCGAGCACGCGGACGGACCGGTCGACCCGGACTCGGAGCGGTTCGCGCGGGTCCGCGAGGCCGCCGTCGACGCCGCGCGCTCCGCGTACGTCGACGCCGACGAGGAGGAGGCCCGCGCGGCGGCGGGACACCGCGCGCTCGCCGCCCACCTCGACCCGGAAGCGGTCGTCGACGCGCACGGGACCGACGCGCTGCTCGACGCGATGGACGACGAGGCGGTGGCGACGTACGCGGCCGGCGACGGACCGAACGCCGGGCCGGTCGAGGAGGGAACGCGATGAGCCGCGACGGACCGACGGCCGGCGGCGACGGACGGACGATCGGCGGTGGGGTCGCGGGCGGCCGAGCGGCGGCCGACGGCCGGCTCGGGTGGCTGTTCGATCCCCGCCTCCTGACGGTCGCGGCCGGGAGCCTCGCCCTCGTCGTCCTCGCGGGGCTCGTTCAGGTGAGCTTCGGGGCGTACTCGATGACGGTGGGGCAGGCGTGGCGAGCGGTCCTCGACCCCGCGGTGCTGCTCGACCCGCGGTGGCTGCTCAACTTCCTCGCCGGCGAGGAGCTCATGCGGGCGATCACGGGGTTCCGGGGCGAGCTGCCGGAGCTCGGGCGCGAGACGCTCGTCGTCTGGAGCATCCGCCTGCCGCGGGTCCTCGTCGGCGTCATCGTCGGGATGAACCTCGCCGTCTCCGGAGCCATCCTCCAGGCGGTGACGCGGAACGAACTGGCGAGCCCGTTCATCCTCGGCGTCTCCTCCGGGGCGGGGCTGATGATCCTCCTCACGCTCGTCGTCTTCGGCGGGCTCTCGGCGTTCCTCCCGGTCATCGCGGCGCTGGGCGGCGCGGTCGCGTTCCTGATCGTGTACGCCATCGCGTGGAAGAACGGGACGAGTCCGGTCCGACTCGTCCTCGCTGGCGTCATCGTCGGCACCGTCTTCAGCAGCCTCCAGACGGGGCTGTTCTTCTTCGCCGACGACATCGGCGTCGTCCAGTCGGCGATCCAGTGGACGACCGGATCGCTGACGGGGACCGACTGGGAGCAGGTGCGGATGGCCCTCCCGTGGACGCTCGTCGCGCTCACGCTGTCGCTCGCGGGCTCGCGGCAGCTGAACCTCCTCCTCCTCGGCGAACAGACGGCGAAGTCGCTGGGGATGTCGATCGAGCGAGTGCGGTTCGGACTCTCCGGCGTCGCCGTGCTGGCGGCGGCCGCCAGCATCGCGGTGGCGGGCATCGTCAGCTTCGTCGGGCTCATCGTCCCCCACGTGGTCCGGAACCTCGTCGGCAGCGACTACAAGCGCGTGATCGTCGGCTGCCTGTTCGTCGGCCCGGCGCTGATGGTCGGCGCCGACGTGGGGGCGCGGCTCGGGATGAGCGTGCTGACCGGTGCGGACTCGCAGATCCCGGTGGGGATCGTCACCGGACTGGTCGGCGGGCCGTACTTCCTGTACCTGATGCGGCGACGACAGAACGTGGGTGACCTCTGAATGTCCATCGAACGCGCGAACGCGACGGAGCGGGACGAATCGGGCGACCCGAACGAGACCGAGGGACGGCACGGAACCGACGCCGCGGACTCCGACGCGAGCGACCTCGACGGCGAGGACCTCGTGCTGGGCTATCCGACGGCCCCCGAACCCGTGATCGACGGCGAGTCGATCGCGGCCGAACCCGGCGCGGTGACGGCGCTCGTCGGTCCGAACGGCTCGGGCAAGAGCACCCTCCTGAAGGGGCTCGCGAACCAGCTCGCGCCGGAGGACGGCTCCGTGCTGCTCGACGGCCGAGACGTTCACTCGATGGAGACGAAGGCGCTCGCCCGGAAGCTCGGGCTGCTCTCACAGGAGAGCACGTCGCCGGACAGCATCACCGTCGAGGACCTGGTGTACCACGGGCGCTACCCGCACCGCGGGTTCTTCGAGCGGACGACGGAGGCGGACGCCCGCGCGGTCGAGCGCGCGATCGAACTGGCGGGCTGTGGCCACCTCCGGGACCGCGAGGTCGGGAGCCTGAGCGGCGGGCAAAAGCAGTTGGCCTGGATCGCGCTGGTGTTGGCACAGGACACCGACGTGCTCCTGCTCGACGAGCCGACGACGTTCCTCGATTTACACCACCAGATGGAGGTGATGGAGATAATCGAGACGCTGCGTTCGGAGAGCGAGGTCACCGTCGTCGTCGTGCTCCACGACATCGAACAGGCCGCCCGCCTCGCCGACCGGATGGTCGCGCTCAAGGACGGCGAGATCCGAGCGCGCGGCCCCCCGGAGGAGGTCGTCACGGAGGACCTGCTCTCGGAGGTGTTCCGCGTCGACGCCGACGTCGTCGACACCGACCGCGGTCCCCGGGTCACGCCGCTGCGAGCCAGACACGAGGAGTGAGCCGACTCGTCGTCCCGGAGCGCCTCGGGTCGCCGCCCACTGTTTTAGGTGGGCCTAAAGATCGGAGCGGTTAAGTTGTTTTAGGCTAGCCAAAAAATATGCCCAACGACGAAGCATCCCCGGAGTCGACTCGCAGAGCGTTCGCGAAGTACGGCGGCGCGGTCGCCCTCGGCGGCCTCCTCGCCGGTTGTACCGGCGGCGCCGAGTCCGACTCGCCCGCCGGCGACGCGGACGGCTCCGGATCGACCGACGACGGCTCGGCCGGATCGTCGGACGAGTCGGACGACGCCGACGACGGGAGCTACACGGCGTCCATCTCGCCGACGGGCGAGGTGACGTTCGAGTCGCCGCCGGAGACGGTGTTCACGCGGCTCACCCACCACGCGGGCATGGCGTTCGCGCTGGGGCGGGGAGACGACGTCACCGCGCTCCACGCGCCGGACTACTACGACGGGCTCTGGAACCAGTTCGTCGAGCGGCTCCCGGGCGTCTCGCTCGACTGGTCGGGCCTGTACTCCTCGTGGCAGCCGGACAAAGAGAAGCTGTACGAACTCGACAGCGACCTCCACCTCGCGGACCCGGCGTGGATCACCCGGCAGGACGCGTGGAGCCGAGAGGACATCGACGAGATCGCCGAGCGCGTCTCGCCGTGGTTCGGCAACTCGCTGTCCGACCGCCGTCAGGAGCCGACGGGCGAGTGGGCCGACGGCTACCAGTACTACGGCCTGTGGGAGCAGTTCGAGATCGTCGCCGAGGCGTTCCGGGAGCGCGAGCGCTACGAGGCGCTCGCCGAGGTCCGAGACGGACTCCTCTCGACTATCGAGGACGGCCTCCCGCCGGAGTCGGAGCGCCCGACCGCGATCATGGTCGCCGCCGCCGACATCGAGCAGATCTACGCGTACACGCTGAGCAACCCCGGATTCCTCACGTCGCACACGCGTCCGCTCGGGCCGCGCGACGCCTTCGAGGGGAGCGTCGACTCCGGCACGGTCGTCGACTTCGAGACGATACTCGAGGCCGACCCCGACGTCATCCTCTACCTCGGCGGCTTCGAACCGGGAACGGACATGGCCGGCCGGCGGGCCGCCTTCGAGGAGGACCCGGTCGGCTCGGAGGTCACCGCGGTGAAAAACGACCGCATCCACCCGCAGGGCGCCCGATATCAGGGACCGATCCTCAACCTCTTTCAGCTGGAGATGACGGCGAAGCAGCTGTATCCCGAGGAGTTCGGCGCGTGGCCCCGCTACGAGGAGGGTCCGTACCCGGAGATCCCGGAGGACGAGCAACTGTTCGACCGCGAGCGGGTCGCGGACGTCATCAACGGGGGCCCGTAGATGCGCGCCCGCGAGTGGACCGTCGCGGCGACGTACGGCGACCCGACCGACTACGACGTGCCCGCGCTGCCGACGTGGCGCGTCGAGCGCGGCGGGAACGGCGACCTCGCGTTCGCGGCGACCGACCGCGACGAGCCGTTCATCGCGGCCGAGCGACCGGTTCGGGTGCGCCGGTGACCGGCGCGGGACGGGCCGTTCGGACGCCGCGGTCGAGCGCCTCCCGCGACCGAAGTCACTACTTCGGCGCGCCCGTGCCGACGGGTATGGACCAGACCGAAATTCGGGCGGTCGACAGCCGCCCACACCGGGTGTTCGGCCGATGACCGACGACGCGACCGCAGCGCGCGACGTGGCCGTCGTCGGCGGGGGCGTCGCCGGGCTCTCCGCGGCCGTCTTCACGGCCCGACAGGGGCTCGACACCCTCGTCGTCGACCCGGGCGAGTCGATCCTCCGGCGCAACGCGCGCCTCGAGAACTTCCCCGGGTTCCCGCTCGGGGTGAACCCGCGCCGGCTCCTCGACCTCCTCGGCGAACAGGCCGAGACCGCCGGCGCGGACCGACTCGACGCGCGGGCCACCCGGGTCGGGACGGTCGGCGCGGTCGACGACCCCGCGGCGGCCGACCCCGACCCGGCGGCGAGCGCGCGGTCCGACGCCGCCGCCGACGGCGCGCGGTTCGTCGTCGAGACCGACACCGCCGACCCGGTGCGGGCGCGGTACGTCGTCGCGGCCACGAAGAACGAGGTCGGCTACCTGGAGGGGATCGACGGCGTCGGGGTCGTCGACCGCGGGAAGTCGTACGTCGACGTCGACGAGCGCGGCCGGACCGGCGTCGACGGCCTGTACGCGGCGGGGCGGCTCGCGGAGAAGCCCCACCAGGCCGCGGTGTGCGCCGGCCACGGCGCCGAGGTCGCGGTCACGCTGTTGGAGGACGACGACGCCGCCTTCTACCACGACTGGGTGGCGCCGGAGGGGTACTTCACCGACCGCGGCCGCGAGGTGCCGCCCGGCTGCGAGGAGATCGACGCCGACGAGCGCCGCGAGCGCGAGTCGACCGCGCTCGACGCGACCCGCGACCGATTCGCCGAGCCGCACCCGGACCCGCAGGAGACGCACCCGAGCCTCGAGGAATGACCGACCCGACGACAGAAATCGACCCGTGATCGGAACCACTCTCCGCGAGATCGCGGACCACATCGAATCGCTCGCGGCCGCGGACGGCGAGTTCTCGCTCGTCTGCGCCCGGTACGGTGACCGCCCGGTTCCGGCCGCGGGGCTGCGGTTCGACAGCCGCGAGACGGCCCGTGCGGCCGCCCGCGCGACGGAACAGTACCGCGACGCGCTCCGGCGGTACGACCCGGAGCTCCCCTTCTACGACGTCGTCGTCAGACAGGAGTTCGCCGAACCCCAGTCGCGTCCGACGGGGCGAGACGACGGATCCCCGCCGGCAGTGCCCGAGGACGGCGGACCGCTGTTCGCGCCCGACGAAGCCGAGCCGGTACCGGACCGGCTGCGGGAGCGGATCGTGGACGACGCCGCCCATCGCCGGCGCGCGGGCGACGACGGCGAACGCGACGGGGACCGTGCGGACCGCCCCCGACCGCGCGAGTCGCTCGAGCGGGGGCGGCGCCGCGACCGCGTCGAGTTCTGTCACGCCGCGGCGGCGGCGACGTTCGAGGCGCTCTCCGCGGGCGGACACGAGCGCGCCGAGTCGGCGGTGATGGACGCGTACTTCTCGCTTGCCGAGCGCGTCTCCGACCCCGACGAGCTCTGTCTCTGCCTGCTCGAAGCGATGGGGGCCGCCCTCAACCGACACCTCGGTCCGACGGCGCAGGCGGCGGTGGTGGCCGACGCCGCCGAGCGCCTCCCCGACCCGCCGGAGCCGTCCGCCGCCGATCCGGTCAGCGCGGCGTTCGACCGCCTCGCGGCCGTCGGCCTCGTTGAGGGCTACGAGCGCGCCGGCGACGCGGGACCGGCCCCGGAAGCCGGGGCCCCCGACCACGCGACGGTCCGGATCAGCGGGTACGCGCTGTCGCCTACGGACGGACGGGTCGCGACGCTCCCGGCCGCCTTGGAGGTGTGCCGTCGGGACCCGCGGGGACGCATCGCCGGGACCGCCCTCCTCGCAGCCGCCGGCGACCCGACCGGCTCGGACTGGTGGGTCAGGGTCGACCCGCAAGCTCCCTCCCTCGACGGCGGCCCGTCGACCGCGTCGGTTCCCGGGAGGAACTGACCGCCGCCGTGGCGACGCGCCGACCGCCGCCGCTCCGGCTCTCCGCGCTTCGGCCCTCCGCGTCCGGTCCCCCGCGCGCCGGCCTCTCGTACACCGGCGCCCGCGTCGCCGCCCTACTCCTCGTCCGGCTCGATCCGCACGAGGTCGGCCTCGACGTCCTCGACGAACGCGCCCTGGCCCCCCACTGTGACCTCGCCGTCGTCCGTCTCGACGACGAGGGAGTGTTCGACCGGGAACTCGTTGTTCGTCGGCTCCACCATCCCCTGTTTCGCCTCGACGACGCGCCCGACGACCTCGGCCGGCTCGTCGTCGTCGGTCCACCTGCCGGCGACGGTCACCCGCGGCGGGTCGCCGGCGCGGAGCCGTAAGGTCGCCTGGAGGACGGTGTGTCTGAAGTCCGTGTACTCGGCCGGGAGCGGCGCCGGGTCGGCGACGAGGACCTCGGTCGCGGCGGGCCAGTAGTTCCCGAGGAACGAGCCGACGATCACCGGCGCGAGCTGTTCCTGCGCGAAGGCGATGGCCTGCCGGTCGGTCGTCGACCGGCGGAGCAGTTCGGGCGGGGCGACGACGCCCGCCGCGGAGTCGACGGTGAGCAGCGTCGGCATCGCCTCGCTCCAGGTCCGGACGACGTTCGCGACGCCCGACAGCGCCGGGTCGTCCGCGCCGAGGTCGGCCGCCGCGTCGGAGACGACGAGCAGGACTAAGACGCCGCGGTCGACCGCGTCGACGAGCGCGTCCCTGATCTCGGGGAGCTGTCCGGCGGTGAGCGACAGCGTCACCTCGGAGTCGGCGTCCTCGAGCAGCGAGCGCATCCGCTTGAGGACGGTGACGCGCGACTTGATCACCTCGAACTGCTCGGCCTGCCGCTCCACGCGCGAGTACCGCTCCGCGAGCCCGGGCCGCATCGCGTCCACGTCGGACCGGAGTCGGTCGATCACCTCGTCCGGCGGGTTCGCGCGGATGGTCGTCGGCACGACGTGGTCGTTCACCTCGACGAAGCCGCGCTCCGCCAGCGACTCGCTCACGCTGTAGACGTACCGCTTCGAGACCCCCGCCGCGTCGGCGACGGTACTCGCCTTCGCCTCGCCGTGTTCGAGCAGACTGAGATAGGTGTCGACCTCCTTGTCCGAGAGTCCGAAGCGGCGGAGGAGGTCGGTCAGCGTCCGGTCGTCCATACGAACGCCCCGTCCGAGCGACACTTATAAGGGTCGGTCCGGGGCGGCGTCCGTCGAATCTGCCGCGCGTATCGACCCGTGACACCGCTCCGCCCGACCTACCGGAGGACCGCCACCGCGTCGACCGCGACCCGCGTCTCGCCGTCGTCGGCTCCCTCGGTCGCGCCCCGAAGCGAGCCGTCGCCGAACAGGTCGGCGTCGACCGAGTCCGGAACCGCGACGGTCGCCGGTTCGGCGGCGAAGTTGACGACGACGAGGAGCGCGTCCTCCTCGGGGTCACCGGCCTCCGCGCGCTCGGTCGCGGTTCGCTCGTAGGCGGTGACGCGCTCGGCGTCGCCCTCGATCACCCGCACGTCGGCCGCCCGCCCGCCGAACTCGACCGCCCCGTCGCGGAGCAGCGGCTCGGCCTCGCGTAACGCGGCCAACTCGCGGTGGAAGCCGGTGAGGTCGTTGTCCCCGTCGTGCCACCGAACGGGGCCGCGGTACGTCTCGTTGCCGCGCTCCTGCCCGGCGTAGATCATGGGCGCGCCCGGCAGCGTGAACGTCACCGCCGCGGCCGCCCGGAGCGCGTCTCGACCGTACTCCGCGAGGTAGCGGTCCTCGTCGTGGTTCTCGACGTACCGCATCTGCGAGCGCCCGTCGCCGAACCCGAGCCACTCGCCGCGCGCGAGCGCGGTCTCGACCGCGTCCGCCGGTTCGTCGCCGGCGCCGATAGCGCGGAGCGTCTCGTACAGGGAGGTGTCGTAGTGGCGGTGGAACTCGCCCTCGCCGTAGAACGGGTCGTGGGGCAGGGTCTCGTCTAAGAGGAGCACGTCCTCGGGGACGCGGTCTGCGACCTCCTTCCAGAAGCCGTGGGGGACCCCCCACGCCACGTCGGCGCGGAACCCGTCGACGACGGCGGCCCACTCGTCTATCACGTCGAGCAGCCACGCGCGCACCGCCGGGCTGTCGTAGTTGAGGTTCGGGATCCGGCCCCACTCGAAGTAGTAGTCCGGCATGTCGCCGTCGCCGAGTTCCGCCCAGTCGATCCCGGTCACGTCCGCCGCGCCGTCGGTCCGGCGGTAGTGGTCGGCGTACGCGTCGACCCCCGCGGAGTGGAGTTGGAACGCCGGGTGGTCGCGGGAGGTGTGGTTGATCACCAGGTCGAAGACGACGCGGATCCCGGCCTCGTGACACGCGTCGACGAGCGACTCGAACGACTCGCGGGAGCCGAGGTCGCTCGCGGTGTCGTAGTAGTCGGTGACGTGGTAGCCGTGGTCCGTCGGCGAGGCGAGGACCGGCGTGAGCCAGAGCGCGTCGACCCCGAGGTAATCGAGGTACTCGACCCGTCGCTCGATCTCGCGGAACGTCGTCGGCAGGGTGTCGCCCGCGAACGATCGGACGAAGACCTCGTAGATCGTCGGCGACGCGGCCCACTCGGGCGTCGCGTGCGGGTCGTCGACGGCGACGGCCTCCGCGTCCGCGCCGCCCGCGTCGGGCCCCGGCTCGATCCGAACCGTCTCCGCGGCGCCGTAGCGCTCTCCGCGGGGCACCGCGTGTACTCGAACCGCGTCGGCGACGCCGTCGCCCCGGAGGTCCTCGAGCGGGACCGAGAGCGTCCGCCCGTCCGCCAGGGACTCGATCGCCGCGACCGTCTCGGGGTCGGCGTCGCGGTCGTCGACGAGGAACGTCACGTCGATCGCGTCCGGGTCGCCGCCGCGCTCGACGCCGTCGATGGCGGGAGCCGGCTCGGCCGCGGCGGTCAGCCGGAGTCGGTCGGCCGCGTCCGTCTCGTCGGCCTCGACGACCGTCGCGTCGAGCGAGACTCGCGGCCGGCCCGGACCGGGCACCTCGCAGACGCCGTGAGACGCCGCCGATCGGTCGTCGTTCGGGACGAAGCCGTACCCGTGCCTCCCGGGTGGAACGCGCACCGAGGCGACCCACTCGTCGCCGTCGCGCTCGGGTCGGTGGCGCGCCAGTCGGTTCTCGCCGTGCGCCCACAGGAGGGAGACGCGGTCGACGTCCTCGTCGACGGCGAGGTCGGCGGCCGGGACGCGGATCTCGGCCTCGCGCCGCTCGTCCGGGAAGGCCAGCACGCGCTGGCGGTGGCCGCCGTCCGGGGCGTCGAGCGCGAGGACGTAGGTGCCGGGGACGTCGGGGACGAGGTGGACGACCGGGTCGTCCTCGCGGCTCGTCTCGCTCGCCCGCAACACCGCCGACGCGGCCGTCGCGTCCGCGGACGCGTCGGCTCCGACGCCATCCATCGCCCCGTCCGCGCCGCTCGCGACCGCCGGACTCGGCGGGCCGCTCGCGGTCCGGTCCGGACCGTCGCCGGCCGACAGGGCGCTTTCGGCGGGGGCGTCGCGGACGCGCCAGCGGTACGTTCCCTCGGGGTCCGGGGCTCGCGGCGCCAGTTCCACCGACTCGCCGACGCTCGTCGTTCGCGGGGGGCCGGGTTCGTACACGCCCGGTCTCTCGTCGCGCCGGCGTATGAGGGTTTCCGTCTCCGTAACGAATGAAAAATAATTACACCAAAGCTTCATACGCGGTGGCCGCGTGTAACCGCGTAATGCAGCTTCGCGACGCGCTCGATGACTACAAGCGCCACGCCGGCGACGGGACGCGCTTCCCCGGCGAGCGGCGCACCGTCTCCGGTCGGTTTTCCGGCGGCGACGGGCGGCTCGTCCACGTCGGCGACGACGGCGAACTCCGCGATTTCGGCTACCCGCTGACGGGCCAGACCGGCCTCGTCCGGTCGCGGATCGGGCTCGCCGTCGGCGACGAGGTCACCTGGCTCGACGAGGCCGACACGACACAGCGGTACGTCGGCGACACCGCGCTGATCGAGACGACCCACGAGACGGCCCGCGGGACGGTGGCCCGCCACGACGTCACGCTCGGCGACGCACACCTCACCCGAGCGTCGGTCGATCTCTCGGACGACGCCGACCCCGATGACGCCTCGCTCGTCGTCTACGCCCGCTTCGCCCCCGACGGCCGCGACGACCGCGTGGGACAGCTCCGGTTCGACGACGCCGTCGAGGTGTACCACGCCGACGAGCACGACTTCCTCGCGAGCGCGACCGGCTTCTCCGACCTCCGCGGACAGCTCCCGACGACCTTCCCCGAACTCCTCGACGACGACCCGACGGAGCTCCCCCGCGACCGCGACGGCGACCGCTACGAGGAGGAGCGCCTCTCCGGCGAGGTGATCGCCGACGTCCCGTTCGAAGACGGCGTCGCGACGGTCGCCACCCTCCTGACGGACCGGAACGAGACCGACCGCGAGGCGGCCCGCGACCGTCTCGACGCGCTCTTTTCGGACCTCGACGGCGTCGACGCGCTGACCGACGCGGCCGCCGACGCGCTCCCCTCGGTCCCCGAGTCGGCGCCGGCGCGCGACTCGGTCGTCGCCGACCTCCGGGTCCTCTCGCTTCTGTCCGCGCCCTCCGGGCTCCGGATCGCGGGCCCCGACTTCGACCCCTACTACGAGCACTCCGGCGGCTACGGCTACACCTGGTTCCGCGACGACGCCGAGATATCCGGGTTCCTGCTCGGCGCCGCGGACGCGGTCGGCGTCGACCTCGACGACTGGCACGCCCGCTCCGCGCGGATGTACGTCGACACGCAGCGCCCCGACGGGTCGTGGCCCCACCGAGTGTGGCCCCGCGACGGCGCGCTCGCGCCCGGGTGGGCGAACGCCCGCATCGAGGACGGGCCGGACCTCGACTACCAGGCCGACCAGACCGGCAGCGTCGTCGCGTACCTCTCGCAGGCGCGCGCCGCCGGCGTCTCCGTCGACGGTCTCGACCGGACCTTGGTCGCCGCGCTCGCGGGACTCGACCGGACGCTGGAGATCGACGGTCGACCGGTGGTCTGTCAGAACGCGTGGGAGGATTCGGCCGGTCGGTTCACCCACACCGCCGCGACGTTCCTGGAGGCGTACAGCGAACTCGGCCGCCACGGCGAGGGGCTCGCGGTCGACGCGCTCGACGACCCCGACGCCGTCCCCGGCGCGGAGTCGCTGCCGGACGACCTCGCCGCGCACGCCCGCGACCAGGCCCGCGAGGTGTACGCGGCGCTCGACGACCTGTGGGTGCCCGAACGCGGGTGTTACGCGCTCCGCGAGACGCCCGACGGCGGGATCGACGACCGGATCGACTCCTCGACGCTCGCGCTCGCGGCCGCGCACCGCTCGTTCGACGCGCTCGGTGGGGGCGCGACCGGCTCCGGCGAGGGCGGCGCGGTCGACGAGGAGCGGCTCGACCGACTGGTCTCGCACGTCGAGACGGTCGTCGACGGGCTCTACCACGAGACCGACGCGATCACCGGCCTGATCCGCTACGAGGGCGACGGCTGGCGGCGGACGGGACAGGACTCGGAGAAGGTGTGGACCGTCTCGACCGCCTGGGGCGCGAACGCGTGCGCGGAGCTGGCCGCGCTGCTCGCCGCCCGCGACGACCCGCGAGCCGCCGAGATGGTCGAACGCGCCCGCGACCTGCTCTCGCACGTCTCGCCCGGCGGCTCGCTCTGTGAGCCGACGACGTACCTCCCCGAGCAGTTCTTCGACGACGGGACGCCCGACAGCGCGACGCCGCTCGGGTGGCCGCACGCGATCCGACTGGCGACCGTCGCGCTGCTCGACGACGAACTGCCGCAGTTCGCCGACCCCGCCGCCGCGGACGACTGACCGACGGAGACGATTCTTTCTGCCCCCTTAGTGCGGTGGCGCGCGCCTGTGAGCGCTCGAAGAGCGCGAACAGCGCGTGCGAGGGAGTCGGTGGTCCGGAGCGAAGCGAGGACCACCGACGAGGCTGGGGAGGCGTGAGGTGCTGTGCGGAGCGGTACGGGGCGGGATTCGAAGGGGCAGTCGCGAGGCCGGCGCACGCTCGCTGCGGTCCTCAGTCACTCACGGCGTTCGTTCCCTGCGGTCCTTGGTTCGCCTGCGCCGGCCTCGCGACTGGGGCTTCGGTGGTGTGCCGCTCGCCAGCAACGGCCGATGAGCGAGCGATCAGGGCTTCGAAGCTAGTCGCTATCCAGTCACGATCGACAAAAACAACTGAGTGCCAGAAACGCCGCAAAACCGCCTCTATCGCCACTCTTCGCGCGGGACACAGTCCGACTCCCGGACCGTGACCCAGCGGGTCGTCCGCTCGTCGGGGTCGACGTCCCGCTCGAAGAACGTCACCTCGCCGCCGCCGTCGCCGTCGTCGGTCCGTTTGCAGACGAGCTCCGGCGACCCGTCGCGAACACGTGCGGATGACGTGGACGTGGACATACGTGACAATTCGCTCTCGGTCGGATAATAACTGTTGGTTTCGATCGGCCAGAAAGAAAGAGTACGAAGGTAGTGAACGCCCCGTCAGCGCCTGACCGGGACGCCGCGCTCGTCGAGGTACGCCTTCGTCTCCTCGATGGAGTAGTCGCCGAAGTGGAAGATGGAGGCCGCGAGGCCGGCGTCGGCGTTCGCCTCGGTGAACACCTCGTACATGTCCTCGGGGCTCCCGCAGCCGGAGGAGGCGATGAGCGGCGTCGACACCGCCTCGCCGACCGCCTTCATCAGGGGAACGTCGTAGCCGTCCTTCGTCCCGTCCTTGTCGATGGAGTTGACGAACAGCTCGCCGGCGCCGCGCTCCTCGGCCTCCTTCGCCCACGAGACGGCGTCGATGCCGGTCCCCTCGCGGCCGCCCTTCTTCGTGCACTCGAACCACACCGTCTCGCCGTCCTCGTCCTCGTAGAAGTGCTCGCCGGCGTCGTCGTGGCGGCGGCGCGCGTCGATGGAGATGACGATGCACTGGCTGCCGAACGCGGCCGCGCCCTCCTCGATGAGTTCGGGGCGATCCAAGGCCCCGGTCGTGATCGACACCTTGTCCGCGCCGGCACGGAGCGTCTCCTTGATGTCGGCCTTGGTGCGGATGCCGCCGCCGACGGTCAGCGGGATGAAACACTCGTCGGCGACCGCGTTGACCACGTCGAGCATCGTCTCCCGGCCGTCGGCGCTGGCGGTGATGTCGAGGAAGACGAACTCGTCGGCCCCGGCCGCGTTGTACTTCTTCGCCAGTTCGACGGGGTCGCCGGTGTACTCCAAGTTCTCGAAGTTGACGCCGGTGTACACGGCGGCGTCGCCCTCGTCGTCGAGGTCGACGTCGATACAGGGGATGATACGCTTCGTGAGTCCCATTCGTTACCTGGCCGTAGTCCGCGGCTCGGGTTAAAATGCGCGGGGCTCGCTCGGCGATGTCGGCTCGGTCGGGGTCGACCCCGTCGGGTTCGTCACTCTACGACTCAGTCGAGCCTGTCGTCCGCCTCGGTCCGGGGCTCGCCGTCCGCCTCGCCTCGGCCGTCGCCGTCCGCCTCGACCCGTCCGTCGTACTTCGCGACGGCGCGGTCCGCGCGCGTCGAGATGCCGTTCGGGTTCCGGGCGGGGCTTCGGTCCTTCCGCCGCGCGACCAGTCCGTCGGAGGTCCCGCCGGTGAGCCCCAACAACACGTCGCGGCCCGTCGCCGCCCACCGCGAGGGCGTCGACTCGCCGCGGACCACGTCCCCGGCGGCGTCGACCGCGTCGCTGACCGCGTGCGAGCCGGTCCGGAGGAGCACCGAGGGCCGCACGCCGTAGTTCTTCGTCAGCCGGTAGGCGAGCGCGCGGTACTTCCAGCCCCACTCGTGGGCGCTTCGGCCGCCGTCGGCGGCGGTCGGCGTCGGTAGTTCCTTCCGCGCGGCCATCTCCGGCCGCCACGCGACCCCGCAGTCCATCCGCGCGAGTCGGTGGGCGGCGTCGCGCGCGCCGCCGACGCGCAGGTACTCGTCGAAGCCGTCGAGGTCCCGAACGGCGTCCTCTCGGAACGCGACGTTGCCGCCTTCGAAGTAGGTGACGTCCCGGCCCGAGATCCGACTGCGTTCCGGCTCGCTCGGCTCGTCGGCGACCGCGTCGTCCCTGTCGCCCTCCATCGCGTCGTCCCTGTCGCCCTCCATCGCGTCGTCCCTGTCGCCGCCGTTCGCCCCGCCCGCGGCTTCAGATCCGTCGGTCGTCTCGTCCCGGGGAATCGGCGTCACCGGCCCCGAGACCACGGGCGCCTCGTTGAGGCCGGCCGTGACCGCCTCGCGCCACCCCGGATCGATCCGGTTGTCGTAGTCGACTAACGCGACCGCGTCGCCCGTCGCCACCTCGATGCCGGCGTTGCGGGCGACGTTCACCGTGCGGTCGGAGATCTCGACCAACACGTCGACGTCGTCGCGGTCGCGAACCATCCCGGTCGTGCCGTCGGCCGAGGGGCCGTTGACAACGACCACCTCTGCGTCGGGGGCGTGCGCCGCCAGCGAATCGAGACAGGCGCCGAGCCTGTCCCGACCGTTGAGCGTCGGAACGACGACCGAGAGGTCCATACGCTGTGGTATCGGTGCGAGAGGGTAAAAAGGACTGCGTGTGTGGCCGACCGGACCGGCCGTTTCGCGTCAGGCCGACGGACGCGGGCCGAACCGGCTCAGACGGTGAGGTAGTAGACCTGCTTGCGCGCGTCCTTGAAGCTGTACCGCGAGTCGACGAGACCCTCCTCTTCGAGGCGGTTGAGCGCGTAGCGGACGGTGCGGTCGGGCAGGAGCGACTCCTCGGCGAGGCCGCCCTGCGAGAGGGGCGCGTCGCCCTCCAGTACCTTCGCGACGAGTTTGGCGCTCGGGGGGAGCTCGCGCAGGCGGTCGCGATACTCACTTTCCGACAGGCGATCTTGGTCAACGGTCTCCGCGGGACTGGTACTCATGTCTCACACGAATCCTGCGGATAGTGGTAAAGGTTGGCTACATATAGGGGAATCTGCCTGTGATAATATAATGTGTTAATATCACTCGTCGGCGAACCGTCATTGGTGATCGATCAGGCACGTTTTCCGGCGAGCGTCCGTACTCCGCGGCGTGATACCCGAGTCCCACGTCGACATCCTCGAAGCCGAATCGTACGCGCACTTCGCCACCGTCGGCCCGGACGGGCTCCCCCACGTCACGCCGGTGTGGGTCGACCACGAGGACCGAGAGTACGTCCTCGTGAACACCGCCCGCGGGCGACGCAAGGAGCGGAACGTCCGCAACAACCCGAAGGTGGGCGTCAGCGTGCTCGATCCGGACGACCCGTACAGATACGTCTCCGTCCGCGGCGAGGCCGAACTGACGGAGGAGGGCGCGCGCGAGCACATCGACGAACTCGCCCGCCGGTACTTCGGCGTCGACGAGTACCCGCACCACGACGAGGAGGGGGGCGCGCGGGTGATAGCGCGGATCCCCGCCGAGAGCGTCGTCACGAGCGGATGATCGAGTCGCGCGTCGCGCCCGTTGCGGTCGCTCCGAGCGGGACCGACCGCCCCGACTCCGGCCGACCGCGTCGGGGTCGGGGCCGGACCGTATCCAGTACGGTTTTGTCGGTCCGGCGTCCATCACGGACAACGTGAAGGGACAGGATTGGTACCAGGCCGACGAGGTCGCCGAGGAGTACGACGACGTCCGCTTCTCCGGCGGCGGACAGCTCATCGACCGCCGGGAGAAGGAGGCCGTCCTCGCGGCGTTGGGCCCCATCGATCCGGGTCACCGCGTGCTGGAGGTCGCCTGCGGCACCGGTCGGTTCACGACGATGCTCGCAGACCAGGGCGCGGACGTCGTCGGTCTCGACGTCTCCCGCGAGATGCTCGAACAGGCCCGCGAGAAGGTCGCCGCCGCCGGCCACGCCGACACGGTCGAGTTCCTCCGCGGCGACGCATCGCGGCTCCCGTTCCCGGACGATCACTTCGACACGGTCGTCGCGATGCGATTCTTCCATCTGATGGACGACCCGGTCCCGTTCGCGAAGGAGCTCCGCCGGGTCAGCCGCGATCAGGTGTTCTTCGACACGTTCAACAGACGCAGCCTGCGGACGCTGTACACTTGGCTGCTCCCGATGGGGTCCCGGCTCTACTCCGAGCGGCAGGTCGCCGCCATGCTCGGTGAGGCGGGGCTCACCCTCTCGAACGAGGAACACGACTTCGTGCTACCGTACGGCTTCTACCGGGAGCTTCCGGGTCCCGTCGCGAGGCCGTTTCGAGCCGCCGACGAACTCGCCGGGAACACGATCCCCGGCGACTACGTCGCTTCGGTGTCGTACTGGGACGCGCGCGTTCCGGACGACGCCTAAGCGGGCGCGCCGCCGTCTACACCGCCGCTTCGACGACCTCGCCGACGGCGAAGTTGGACTTCACTTCCGTCACTTCGATCTTCACGCGCTCGCCGACCTCGGTGTCGGGGACGATGATCACGTAGCCGCGCTCGACGCGGGCGATCCCGTCGCCCTGCTTGCCGAGGTCCTCTATCTCGACGTACCGCATCTCGCCCGGTTCGACCGGCGGCTGCGGGCCGTCGTCGCTCCGCGAGGCGGAGTCGTCGACGTCCCCGCCCGCGTCCGCGGACCCGTCGCGAGCGACGAGCGCGACGCGGTACGTCTCGCCCGGCTCCAGGGATCCGGTGTCGATCTCTCGGTTGGGGATGTCGACGACGTACTCGCCGTCGTCGGCTTCGCGTACTTCGGCGCTGAACAGACAAAGGAGCTTCTCGGAGATTTCCATAGTAGACTCCACCGAATGCTGGTAGCGGGCCAGTATAGTTGTACCGCCGACACAGTTAGGAATCGGCGGGCGGCGAGCCCCGCGAGGACCAACGCCTTTGTCGCCACCGGCCGAACGGCCGCACATGACGATACTCGATCTCCCCCACGCGGCCGTCTCGCCCCCGATCGTGACGCCGTTCGACGCGGACGGCGACGTCGACGCCGACGCGCTCGCGAGCCACGTCGACGCGCTCGTCGAGGCCGGCCTCGACGGGATGGTCCCCTGCGGGACGACCGGCGAGTTCGCCAGCCTCGACGACGACGAGCGCCGGACCGTGACCGAGACCGTCGTCGACGCGGCCGACGGGCGGGTGCCCGTGATCGCGGGTGCGGCGGACACGACCGTCTCGGGCGTCCTCGACCGGCTCCGGGCCGCCGCCGACGTCGGCGCGGACGCGGGGCTGGTGACGCTTCCGTACTACCACAACTCGACGACACCGGCGGGACAGCGGGCCTTCCTCGACGCGGTCGCCGACGGGGCTCCCCTTCCGGTGTTCCTCTACGACATCCCGTCGACGGTCGGCGAGGCGATCGAACCCGATGTCCTCGCGGCCGTCGCCGAGCACGAGTCGGTCGTCGGGCTGAAGGACACCAGCGGCGACGTGTCGGCGATAGACGCGGCAGTCGACCGGACGCCGGACGATTTCACCGTGTTTCAGGGCGTCGACGATCTCCTGTACCCGAGCGCGAGCCTCGGCGTCGACGGCGGCATCCACGCCCTCTCGCAGGTGATCCCGGAGGTGTTCGTCGCGCTCGGCGAGGCAATCCGCGAGGGCGACGACGACCGGGCGCTGACGCTCCACCGGCACGCGGTCGCCCCGCTGTTCGCGCGCTGCGCCGACCACGGGTTCGCGCCCGCCACGAAGGTCGCGGCCGCGCACCGCGGGTTCGTTCCCGACCCCCGCGTCCGGCCGCCGCTCACGCTCCCCGACGAGCCCGCCCGCGAGGCGATCCGCGCCGACGTGGACGCGGCGCTGGACGTGGCGTGAGACCTGCGCTCGCCCCGTCGACCCCTCCCGTTCACGCTCCGTCGACCGGTCGGCCGTCCGCCTCCTTCGGGCCCTCGGAGTCGAAGACGACGACGTCGCCGTCGGCTCGCTCTCGGGCGCCGGGGTCGTAGCCGTCGCGGACGCCGATGGCCTCTTCGAGCTCCCGGACGGCGCGCTCCTTCAGCGCGGCGGCCAGCTCCTCGGCGTCCTCCCGCGAGATGTCGCGCCCGAGCCCCTCGCACTCGTGGGCGCGGACGACGCCGGCCTCGTCGACCGCCTCGCCCATCGGCTGGCTCGTCCCCTCCAACGCGACGCTGAACGGATACGTCTGACAGATGAGCGGGCGCGCGTCGTGGACCGCACACGCCCCCTGCCCGTCCGACTCCTCGTAGAAGGTACAGTCGCCGCAGCCGTCGGTCGCGAGCGCCCACTCGAACGTCTCGCCGCTCGGCTCGCCGTCCGCGTCGGCGTCGAGCCCGAACGGCATCGGGCGGGCCACGTCGCGCCAGTCGTACGCCTCGTCGGTGCCGTCTTCGGCGGCGTCGGCGACCTGGCGGACCTCGTCCGGAAAGACGGTCGCCGTGTGGGGCTCGCGGTCGGCGTCGTCGCCGTCGTGGCAACCGGACCCGCTCTCGGCGCTTGCCGCTCCGTCGCCCTCGTCCGCGCCCGCCCCTGCGGGCGCGCCTCCCGCCTCGTCGGGGGCGTACCCGGTACAGCAGCCCCCACAGCGCGTGCACTCGAAGCCGATGGACTCGATGGCGTCCGCCAGATCCGCGACGGCGAGGTCGCGGGCCGCGTCGAGTTCGGCTTCGAGCGACTCCATACCTTCCACTTGCGGCGCGGCGCGGTTAACGTCGTCCCTTGCGGGCCTGCGACCGGTTCGCCCGGGACCGACCGGGGCGAAGGAGCGAAGTACGTCCGCCGCCTACCGGCTCGGCGTGAAGGAGTTCGAGCGGAAACAACTCTTAGAACGGGTCAACCGCGAGGCCTCGACGGTCGGCGTCGAGATCCCGGAGTCGATCGAGATACAGGGCGAGGCGATCGACCTGCGCTCGTTCGTCTTCGAGATCAAGCGCCGCGACTCGGTCCCGCCCGGCGAGCGCGACCGCGTCGAGCGCGCCAAGCGGAACCTCCGGCGCGAGCGGATCGACCGGCTCGAACCCATCGAAGAGAACGAGGTGAGCCGCGAGGAGGGCGAGGATCTGGCGGCGTCGATCATCGGCATCGACCGCGCGCTGGAGGCGCTGGAGGGGCTCGACGCCCCCGACCCGGAGACCGAGGCGAAGCGACAGGAGGCCGCCGACCAGAAGCGATGGATGAGCTTCCTGCGGAAGGCGCTCGGCCGCGACGACGCGGGCGGGAGCGGCGGGCGGACGCGCTTTTGAGCCGTCGCCGGCGGCGTCCGACCCTCAGTTTCCGGTGAAGTCGATCCGCGAGCCGCTGCCGTCGCCCTTCCCGTCGGAGGGGCCGATCCGCACGAACTCGTAGGCGTCGTCGTCGAGGTACACCGCGCCGTCCGCGACCGCAACGGCGACCGATTCGAGGACGGCGCCCTCACAGGGGCCGAAGTTACAGTAGCCGCCGTCGGCCTCGAAGGTCGCGCCGTGCGTCTGACAGAACACCTCGCCGTTCCGGACGAACGCACCGTCGTCCTTGTCGAGGCGCACGTCCGTCCAGTGCTGACAGTAGTTCCGGAACGCGCGCACCTCGCCGGCGGCCCGGGTGAGGATCGCCTCGACCTCCGGCGACCCGTCCTCGCCCTCGCCGAGGTCGCCCTCGCCCTCGTCGACCGTCTCGGGGTCGACCGGTCGCAGCGTCGCGAGCAGCGTGCTCTCCTCCGGTACCTCCTCGACGCCGGCGATCCGGCGGTGCTCGTCCATGTCAGAACGAGGCCCGCTGCGGGTTTGAACGTTGTGCGTTCCCGCGTCGGAGGCGGGCGCTACGGCACGGCGCGGCGCCCGAAACCCCCTAGACGCCGAGCCACTCGTCGTCGCGGACCTCGTAGCCGTGTTTCCGGCAGTACTTCGCGGCCTCTCGGCGGACGTCTCGCGACCCCGGAATCTTCTCGTCGTCGCGTATCTTCTCGACGATCCAGTCGGCCATGACCGTGATCCCCTCGTCGTCGTCGTCGCCGTCTATCGCTTCGAGCGCTCGGAACGTCCGCACGTAGGCCTCGCGCTGGGACGCGCTCAGCTCCCTGTTCGGGAGCGGGTCGCTCGCCTCGACGATCCGCTTCATCGCCGCGGCGATCGTCGGTCGCTGAATCCGAGCCCTCACCGCCGCGGGCGAGTCGAACGTCTCCGCCTCGGCGTCGGGCACGAGGTCGGCGACGGCGTAGGTGCCGACGGCCGACTCGATCTCGCGGTCGCCGACCGCGGAGACGATCGCCGCCCCGGTCGCCGGGAACGTCACCGCGTCGAGCGCCGTCTCGAAGTAGGCGAGCTCGGAGGTGTCGACCGGCGGTTCGACCTCGTCGCCGCGCTCCAACTCGGCGGATATCTCTCGTTCGCGCTGGCGTCGCTCCTCGTCTCGGGCCTGCTTGTCGCGGCCGCTCTTGTCGTCTGCCATTCGTCCATCTAGGTCCCTCGGCGGGATAATGCTATGGTCGAGGGCGTTCGACCCTCTCTGAGCGGTCCGAGGGGCTTTCCGCCGCCGATCCGACGGCACCTCGGCGCTCCCGTGACTCACTCACAGCCGTTCGCCGTCGTAGTGCGCCTCCTCGATCCGGCGGTCGAACAGCCGCGAGATCAGGGTGGTGAGCGGGCCGGCGACCGCTTCGCCGTCGCCGTCGACCGCGATCCCGTCGACGGTCGCCACCGGCCGGACCTCCCACGTCGAGTTCGTGAGGAACACCTCGTCGGCGTCGCGGACGGCGTCCGGCGCGTAGGTCCCCTCCTCGACCGGGATCCCCTCCGACTCCGCGATATCGATCACGGTCTCTCTGGTGATGCCGGGGAGGACGGGACCGTCGAGCGAGGGCGTCCGGAGCGCGGCGCCGTCGGCGAAGAAGATGTTCGACGTCGCCCCCTCCGCGACGTGCCCGTCCGAGTCGAGCATCAGCGCCTCGTCGGCGCCGGTCACCCGGAGTTCCAGTCGGGCGAGGATGCCGTTGAGGTAGTTGTGCGTCTTGGCCGCCGCGGGGACCGCACGGTCCGGGACCTTGCGCGTCTTCGTCGTCTGTACCGCGGCCGGCCCGTCGTGGACCGGGTCGCTCCCGGCGCCGCCCCGGGGGAGCGGCTTCGCGATCACCACGACGGTCGGATCGACCTCGGGGGCCGGATCGAGCGTCCCCGGCTGGACGCCGCGCGTGACGGAGAGTTTCACGTACGCGTCCGCGAACTCGTTGGCGGCCAGCGTCTCGTCGACTCGTCGCTTCAGCTCCGCGTCGGCGATTCCGTGGTCGAGCCCGAGCGTCTCGCAGGTTCCCGCCAACCGGTCGGCGTGGGCTTCCCACCCGAAGAGGTCGCCGCCGTACGCGCGCATCGTCTCGAAGGCGGCGTCGCCGTAGGCGAACCCGCGGTCCTCCACCGAGACGGTCGCTTCCGCGGCGGGGACGAGGTCGCCGTCGACGTGATAGACCCGGTCGGCGTCGCTCGCGTCCGCCCCCTCGGCCGCGTCGCTCATCGCTCACACCCCGCCACGAAGTTTCGCACCAGCCGCTTTCCCCGAGGGGTGAGGATGCTCTCCGGGTGGAACTGGACGCCGACGTGCGGCTTCTCGCGGTGGCGCACGCCCATCACGACCTCGCGCTCGTCCTCGGTGCGCGCGGTCTCGACGAGTTCGTCCGGGAGGTCCTCCCGCTCGACGCAGAGCGAGTGGTACCGGCCGACGCGAAGCCGGTCGGGGAGCCCGGCGAAGACGCCCTCACCGTCGTGGGTGATCGTCGACGGCTTCCCGTGGACGACGTCGGGGGCGTGTCCCACGCGGCTCCCGCGGCTCGCACACAGCGCTTGGTGCCCGAGACAGACGCCGAACACGGGGCGATCGAGCTCGAAGACCGCGGTCGAGACGCCCGCCTCCGCCGGGGTGCCCGGGCCGGGCGAGACGACCACGCCGTCGGGGTCGAGGGCGCGGATCCCGGCCACGTCGATCGCGTCGTTGCGTCGCACCGTCACCGCGCCGGCGACCTCGCCGACGTACTGGACGAGGTTGTACGCGAACGAGTCGTAGTTGTCGACGACGAGGACGCGCGCGTCGGACTCGCCCGCGCCCGGACGCCAGCCCGCTCCCCCTTCGGTCGCGTCGGTACCCGTCATCGCTCGACCGCCTCCTCGACCGTCTCGTCGACCGCCATGCCGCCGGCCGCGAGCGCCTCGTCGACCGCGCTCACGAGGGCGCGCGCCTTCGCGAGCGTCTCCTCGTACTCGGCCTCCGGGTCGGAGTCGTGGACGATCCCCGCCCCGACGCGGAGGTGGTACTCGGCGGCGTGGCGGACGAGCGTCCGGATGACGATGGACAGCGTCGCGCGCCCGTCGAACCCGGCCGCGAACATCGACCCGGTGTAGGGCCCTCGGCGCGTCGGCTCCAACTCGTCGATTATCTCCATCGTCCGCGGCTTCGGCGCGCCGGTTATCGTCCCGCCGGGGAAGCAGGCGGCGACGGCGTCCGCGAGACCCACGTCGATCCGCGCCTCGCCTTCGACCAGACTGACGAGATGCATCACCTCGCTGTAGCGGTCGACGCGGCGGTACTCGGCGACGTCGACCGTGCCGAACCGCGACACCTTGCCGAGGTCGTTGCGCTCCAGATCGACTAACATCGCGTGTTCCGCGCGCTCCTTCCCGTCGCCGGTCAGTTCGGCCTCCAGCGCCGCGTCGTCGCTCGCCGTCGCTCCCCGCGGACGCGTCCCCGCGATCGGCTCCGTGACGAGACGCGCGCCGCGCTCGGGGTCGGCAGTCGGCTCGCGCTCCAAGAGGAGTTCCGGGCTCGCGCTCACGAGGTCGACGCCGCTCGGCCGGCCGCCGAACTCGATCAGTCCGGAGTACGGGGCGGGGTTCACCCGTCGCAACGCGCCGTACGCGTCGAGCGGGTGAACCGCGGCCGGCGCGGTCAGCCGCTGGGAGACGTTCGCCTGGAACGTGTCGCCCTCGCGGACGTGCGACTTCACTCGCCGCACCGCGTCGGCGTACCCTTCGCGGCCCACGTCGCTCTCGAAGGTCGCGCTCTCGGCTCCCGGGGCCGGCGCGCCCCCCGACGCCGGGTCGCCGGTCTCGATGCGGTCTGTCAGGTCCGTCGCCCGGGCTCGCCCCGCCTCGAACAGCGCGTCGAGCGCGTCGCGGTCGGCGCTCGGATCGTCGAGGCCGTCCGGAACCCGCGGGCACGCGGTGACCCGGAGGGTGACGGGCGCGTCGTCGTCAGTAGTCGGCTCACCCGCTTCTACCGGGCACTCCCACGCCGCGACCCGGTCGAAAAGCGCCGCCTGAAGCCGCGGGACTCCCCGGTCGTCGACCGCGCCGGGGCCCTCGGGGGCCGCGGGCGGAAACGCCTCCAACTCGCGGGCGACATCGTACGAGAGCCACCCGAACGCGCCACAGGGGTACGGCACCTCGCAGTCGCCACGCGCCAGCGTCTCTGCGTCGAGAAGTCCCTCCAGCGCCGCCAGCGACGGCGACGGCCGCCGGTAGTCACCCGTGCCCTCGGACTCGACGACCGCCGCCTCGGCGTCGGCGGTCAGGCGTTCGACCGGGTCGACGCCGAAGTATCCCCAGCCGGACTGGCCGCCGGTCGTCTCGTAGAACACGCCGCCCGGGCCGTCCCGCGCCCGGCGGTAGGCCGCGAACGGGTCGTCGACCTCGACCCGAACCTCGACCGGGACCCGTGCGCCGTCGGGCGCCGCGGCGGCGACCGCGCGGAACCGGTCCCGATCGGTGTGTACCGTTCGCCTCATGTGAATCCGTTCGGCGGAGGCGACGAAACAGTTGCGGTCGCCCGAACGGACGCGCCCGTCAGAACTCCGTCGCGCGGTCGATCCACGTCGCGGCGCGCTTCTCGCCGACGCTCGTTCCCTCGGCCACCTCGGCGGCGTCCGCGTCGGCGAGGTCGCCGATCGACTCGATCCCGATCGAGGCGAGTCGCTCGGCGTAGGCGGGCCCGATGCCTTTGATCTCCTCGACGCTCGGGCCGCGGTCGTCGTCGTCGACCGCGACGTCGTCCGCCTCGCCCGCGGCTTCCGCCGGTTCGGCCGCCGTGGTATCGTCGACCGCGTCGGCCGCGGTATCGTCGGTCTCGCCGCCCCCGTCGTCGACGAGCGACTCGGTCGAGGCGGCGGCCTCCGTCTCCGTGGCGACTGGCTCCTCGGCGCCCCCCTCGGCCTCGTCGGTCGATTCGGCTTCGTCGACGGGCACGTCGTCGGTCGGCTCGGTCTTGTCGACGGGCACGTCGTCGGTCGGCTCGGTCTTGTCGACGGGCACGTCGTCGGTCGCGTCGTCCTCGGCGGCCGACTCCGACTCGCGCTCGACGGTCACTTCCGTCTCGGTGGATTCGCGCTCAGTCGAGCCGCTCCCGAATCCGAGTTTCTCCTTGAGCTTCTGGAGTAGAGCCATTGGCGACCGCTACACGTGCGAGATATTTAAAAACCGTCTCCGCCGCGATCGCCGCTCGCTCGTCCTGCCGGTTTATAAGTGCCGTCGGCACATTCCGGCCGTATGGACGTTCTCAACCCCGTCATGTGGTCGGTCCACGTCGGCTTCGCCGTCCTCTGGGTCGGCAGCGTGCTGTTCGTCACGCTCGCGGTCCTGCCGCCGGCGCTCCGCGGCGATATCGGGACCACGGCGCTCGGATCCGTCGTCGGTCGACTGCGCTGGATCACCCGGATCGGTGCGGTCGCGTTCGTCCTCTCCGGCGGCCACATGGCCGGCACGCTGTACACGTTCGAGGGCTTGACCGGCACGCCCCGCGGCCACCTCGTGTTGACGATGCTGGGCCTGTGGTTCGTCGGGACCGGGCTCGTCGAGGTCGCGGGCTCGAAGCTGGCCGACGGACTCGACGCGGACAAACTCCGCGAGCCCGCCCGCGACGCCAAGCCGTTCCTCTACGGCGCGTCGGCGGTCTCCGTCGGACTGATCGTCACCGCGGGCCTGCTCGCCGCCCCGACGCTGAGTTAACGCCCG
The DNA here is from genome assembly GCF_039522565.1 of Halorubrum ejinorense. Lineage (GTDB taxonomy): Archaea > Halobacteriota > Halobacteria > Halobacteriales > Haloferacaceae > Halorubrum > Halorubrum ejinorense. The sequence goes on from NZ_BAAADQ010000003.1 coordinate 125,016, forward strand.
CCGCTGTCGACGGTCGGTTTTGAACCCGTCCCCGGCCGGAACCGACCGCCGAGCCGCTCGTCTCGTCCGCAGAACTGTGACGCATATAATCAGAAATCACCGCCGCGTAAAATGCGTCCGTGTTTATCGGTTTCTGTCGCCTAGCCAGTGACACAGAGGCCGACACTTCGGTTCTCGACACACACATGGAATACTCAGACGCCGAGCGGGTCGTCGAGCAGTCGTTCGAGTTCCCGGTGACGCGCGAAACCGTGCTCGAAGGAATCGGTTCCGTCGAAATAGAGTCTCCCTCCGGCGACTCGGTGACCATCCGGGATATCCTCGATCCGGTCGAAGAGGAGAGCTATCTGAGCTCGGACGCCCTCTACGCCACGATCGTGGGCAACCTCGACGAGACGTTCATCGGCCGCAAGTACTACGACGACCGCGGAAGCGTGACGCTCGAGGGCGAAGCGGGCGACGAGCCCGACCCCTCGTTTTGACCGCGCCGGGAGCGACGCGGGTCGGGCGCCGAGCGTCTCGGCGGGATCGACCGCCCGCGACGCCGGCCTGGCTCACTCCAACTCCGCCCGCAGCGCCGCGTTCATCGCGTCGACCGGCGCCGTCTCGCCCGTCCAGACCTCGAACGCCTCCACCCCTTGGAACAGCAGCATCCACGCCCCGTCGACGGTCGTCGCGCCCGCGTCGGCCGCCTCCCGGAGCAGGCGGGTCTCGATCGGCGCGTACACCGCGTCGAGCACCGCGAGGTCGCCGTGGAGGTGCGCCGCGGGGACCGGCGTCTCCTCGGGCGCCTCCATGCCCACGCTCGTCGCGTTGACGAGCAGGTCGGCGGCCGCGACGCGCTCGGCGAGGTCGTCGAGACCGCCGCCGGTCGCGCCTGGGACCGCCTCCGCGAGTTCGACCGCCCGACCGGGGGTGCGGTTCGCGACGTGGACCGTCGCGCCCGCGTCGGCGAGCGCGAACGCGGCCGCCCGCCCCGCGCCGCCCGCGCCCACGACGAGCGCGTCGCGGCCGTCGATCGCCACGTCGTGGTGCGCGAGCGCCCGCGTCACCCCGGCCGCGTCGGTGTTGTGACCGTGCGGTCGGTCGGCCTCGCCGGCCCTGACCGGGCCGTAGTCGACCGTGTTGACCGCGCCGATGCGCTCCGCGAGCGGGGCGGGGTCGACCGCCTCCAACACGTCCCGCTTGAACGGCACCGTGACGTTGAGTCCCGCCACGCCGAGGTCGGCACCGCCTTCGATCGCCGCGGCCGCGGCGTCGGCGTCGGGTTCGAAGGTCACGTACCGCGCGTCGAGTCCGAGCGCCTCGTAGCCCGCCTCGTGCATCGGCGGCGAAAGCGAGTGTCCGACCGGGTTCCCGATCAGTCCGTACACGTCCATGCCCGCTCACGCGGCCGCGACCGTCAAAAGCCGGTCGGTCGCCCGGCGGCGAGGCCTTCCGACCGCCGCCGCGGGTCTCGGTCGGGTCAGCGCCTTTCGCCGGCTCTCACTCCCGCCGACCGTCCGCGTCCCGCTCCGTGTCGATGACGTCCTCGAGGGTCTCGGTGCCGACGTCGCTGGCGACCTTGACCCCGACGAGCGACACGACGATGCCGCCGACGATGAACGCCGCGAGCTGTTGGACCGGCGTCATCGCGACGCCGTACACGGACAGCGGCTCGTGGATCGCCTCCTGCGCGAGGAAGTAGCCGGCGAACCCCCGGACGACCAAGGCGACGGCCGCGATGACGAACGGCAGGTTGAGGTAGGGCGTTCGGATCTCCTCGTCGCGGATCAGTTCGTCGAGCAGGCGCCCCACGGAGGCGGTCACCCCGGCGATCGCGAACCACGGCACCGCCGAGTAGACGAATTCTACGGCCTCGACGAGCCGGGCCGACTCGGGGCCGAGGTTCGAGGCGGCGAGGAACCCGAAGAAGCCGCCGACGAGGGCGAGTCCGCCGGCGACGACGTACGTCACGATCGACACCTGTCCGGCGTACAGGGCCTCGCGGATCCGCTCGGGCATCCCGGCCACCAGCCGGTCGATCGCGAGGCCCTTGTACAGCAGCGCGGCGCCGAGCAGCCCGGCGACGCCCGCGATCGCCTCGCCCGCGGAGAACCAGTAGAACAGCGCGGGAAGCAACAGCAGCGCGACGCCGATGGGGACCAACACCGTCGAGCGCAGCTGCTCGTCGGCGAGGAACTGTTTGAGCAGGTAGTAGGTGGACTCGATGTCGCGCGCCTGTCGGACGACGACGCGGTCGACGGAGTCGACCGGGATCCGCGATTCGACGACGGGAAGCACGCGCTCGTCCTCCGCCGAGTCGACGACGACGATCGCGGCCCGCGGCTCGTAGCGGTCCACGAGGTCGTCTAGCTGGGACGCGATCGACCGGTCCGCGCCGACGGCGGTGTCGCTCTCGGCGGAGACGACCGCTACCACCGACTCCTCGCGTTCGTCCCTGAGGTCGCGAGCCACCCGCAGCGACTCCAGCAGGCAGTTCACGCTGGCGTCTTCGGGGTCGTCCAGCCCGGCGTCGGTGACCAGCGACCGGACGGCCTCCCAGCCGGCGACCGGCATCGGGACGTTGGTGGCGCGACCGATCGCCCCGGAGCGGTCGACGCAGATGACCAGCGTCGTCACGTGTCGACTCACACCGCGGTCGGACAAAAATCCTCCCCGTGCGGCGCCGCGCCGCGTTCGCCCCCGGAAACCGGCCGATCGCGCCGATATCGCCGGGCCCTCGTCCGGACTCCAGTGGTCGTCAGCGGCCCCCGGCGGTCGTCACCGAAGCTCCACGTCGATGTCGCCGCCCGAGCCGCCGAACACGCTGGCGGCGCCGTTACCGGCCGCGAACGCCACCCGCTCGGCGCCGATACCGAGTCGCTCCGCGAGCCCGCGCTCCGGCGTGAACTCCCGCACCTCGGGCTCCGCTCCGAGGAGGTCGGCGAGCCGCGCTTCCACGTCGTCTATGGTGCCGAGGTCGTCGACGAGCCCCATCTCCGCGGCGTCGTCGCCGAGGTACACGCGGGCCTCGGTCTCCCGGATCTCGTCGGGGTCCATGTCGCGGCCCTCGCTCACCGTCTCGACGAACTGCTCGTAGTAGCCGTCGATGATCCCCTGGAGGTACTCGCGTTCGTCCTCCTCGATCTCGCGGAGCGGGACGCCGGCGTCCTTGTACTCGCCGGCCGTGAACTGCTCGTAAGAGATGCCGAGCTTGTCCGCGAGGCCGGCCGCGTTCGGCCGCGAGCCGACGACGCCGATGGAGCCGACGAGGCTCGCGTCGCGCGCCCACAGCTCGTCGCAGCCGCTCGCGATCCAGTAGCCCCCGGACGCACAGAGGTCGGTCGCGTACGCCACGGTCGGCCCGTCGAACTCGGCGACGGCCCGGCGGATGTCGTCGCTCGGCACGACCTCGCCGCCCGGCGTGTTGAGCTCGACGAGCAGCGCCTCGACGTCCTCGTCTTCGTCGGCCGCCTCGACCTGTTCGACGATCTGGTCGGCGGTCGCGGCGCCCGACCCCGACAGCGGCGACGGCCGCCCCTGATTCCGCCGGATCGGTCCCGACACGGTCACCTTCGCGGTGTTGTACGTCTCGGCGTCACCGAACCGTCCCCCGGTGAGCCGCGCGAAGACCGCGCGTCCCGCGAGCGTCGTCGCCGCACCCACCGCTGCGGCCGCGAGCAAGCCCTTCCGTCCGTTCGCCGGCGCGTCGTCCATACCGACGGTTGGCGACGCACGCGTTTATAAGCTGCCGTAGCTGGGGTCGGTCGTCCCGGTCGTCGCGCTCGGCGTCGCTTCGACCGACGCTCGCGGCGCTCGCCGTTAGAAAAACCGCAGAAAATCGCCGTCGAACCGCGCTGTCGGCCGGCTTACAGGAGGCCGGTCTTCTGGAGCTTCATCAGGTCCTCGGTGTCGAGCGTCTCGCCCTCCTTGAACTTCTGATAGATCTCCTCGGCCTCTTCCTTCTCCTCTTCGCGCTTCTCGGCGCGCTCGTCTTTCCGCTCTTCCTCCTCCTTCTTGTCCAGCTCGCGCAGGCGCTTCTGGACGCGCACGAAGTCCTCGTGGTGGCGGTCGGCCGCCTCCTGCGCCTCCACGAACAGCTCGTGCATCTCGTCGGCCTCGTCACGGATGTCGTCGGCCTCTCGGTAGGCCTCGATCATCTGGTTGTGGTGTTCCTGGGCCTTGTCCGCGAGCTCCGTCACCTTCTGGTGGTGCTGGGACGCCTCGGAGCGGACCTCCTCGGCCTCCTCGACGAGCTCGTCGAGCTCGCTCGTGTCGTCGACCTTCTCCTTCTTCTCGGCGAGCTTCTCGCGTTTGTCGTCGATCTTCTCGATGAGCTCGCGCTCGTCTTCCGCGTCGAGGACCTCCGTCTGCTGACGGAACTCGAGGTCTTCGATCTCCTCTTTGAGCTCCTCGATGGACTTGCCGGAGCCGAGCTCCAGATCCTGTTTGAGCTCCTCGACCTCGTCGAACAGCTCGTTGGCATCGGCGTTGAGCTCGTTGCGCTTGTCCTTGTGTTCCTGGACCTGCTCGTTGAGCTCGTCGCGGTTCTCGCGGTGTTCCTGGGCCTCGTCGACCTTCTCGCGAGTCTTCGCGTTGAGGTCGTCGCGCTTGGAGGCGCGCTCGGAGGCCATCTGGTTCAGCTCGTTGCGTCGGTCTCGCAGCTGACCGGCTCGTTTGATGAGCTGGCCCTTGGAGCCGTTCTCCAAGTCGTCTTCAGAAAGGTCCACGTTGTCCGCCTCGTCCATCGGTTCCACGTCGTACTGCTCAATGACTTCTTCTTTCGTTACCATTTGTTATCTCTCCATCACCGCTCCGGCGATAGCGGACGCTCGCTGTGGTGCGTCGGGCCGTCGGCAAGAACTTCCGTTCATTTCAGCGTGCGATTCCACCAGCGCCAGAGGCGTTCTGGTACCGCTAACTACCTCTGGATGCCATATAAATACTTCGGTGATTTTCGTGCGTACCGGTGCCACGGAGCGTGTACCCCAGGATTTCCGTGGTTACGGTTCACACGCCGTTTCCCAGCGGGCCGACGGCCGCGATTCGGGACGCACGGGCGGTCCGACGGGGTACCCGGCCGGTGATCCCGTCGTCCGGGCCGCTCACTCCGCCGACGATCCGGCCGTCTCGAGCAGTTCGGTCCGGACCGCCTCCAGCGTCTCGATGGCCCGGTCCAGCGACTCCCGCCCGCGCTCCTCGTCGTAGAAGTGCGTCAGCGACTGCGCACGGTTCGCGATCGCCTCGCAGCAGGCGTCTACCTCGTCGTCCCAGTCGTGTCCGTTCTGTTTCATGAGGTAGTGGATCAGCACCCAGTCGCCGACCGGTTTCGGGTTCGCGTCCGTCGGCTCGCCGACGGCGGGGAGGTCCTCCTCGAACTCCCGCAGCAGGTCAGCTGTCGTCCGCGAGATTATCGGCCGGAGCCGGAAGACGAGGTCTCCGCCCCGCTCGCCGAAGCCGTCGACCATCTTTTCGCGGGCGTTCTCGTACGGGCCCTCCGTCCACGGCAGCACGTCGACGGTCTCCAGCAGTCCCCGCTCCCGGCATCGATCCCAATGCGGGCGCTCGGCGTCGATCGCGGCCGCCGCGTCCGGCTCGCCCGTCACCACGAGGATGGCGCCGCCGCCGTCGACCACGGTGCCGCCCGCGAGCTCGACCGGCGGCTCGTGCGTGGCGGTGTCGCCGAACCGCCAGAAGTACGCCGACACCACGTCGTCGCGGGCGTCGAGCCGATCGAGCGCCGGCGGCATGTACGTCCGTAGGAACCGCCGCTCCGCGTCCAGCGGCATCCGAAACGTGACCTGTGTGGTCCGCATACACGAACCGTGTCCCCGAAGCGAAATAAGTCATTTTAGAAACACTTTTCATAAAACGATCTGACACGTCGCGGGACGGGCGTCCGTCTGGAGACGGCCGACGGGCAGGGAACGCGCTACCGTCTTGAGGCGGACGGCGGACCGGGATCGCGCGGCCGTCAGGGGCCCGCGGCGAGGTGGACGTGGACGAGCCGGTCGCAGTCGGCCTCGCCGCAGACCGGGCAGTCGGACGTCTCGCCGGCCAGATCGGACTCGCCGACCGACACGCCGGACCCGCCGGCGACGACGAGCCCCTCGCCCCGATAGGTCAGCGCGTAGCCCTCGCTGCTCTCCCTGACAAACTGGTCTAGCAGTTCGCTCAGGTGGTAATTGAACCGACCCGGGTCGGTCACGCCGACGCGGGACTTCAACTCGGTGAACGACAGCGACTCGTCGGCGTCGGCCAGCGCCCTGAGGATCTTCACCCGCGTCTCGTTCGCGAGCGCGGAGAGCGCTCCCGTGAACTCCTCGGTCACCATGCGCGGTGGCGAGGGGCGGAGCGTGGTATACTTTGTGGGGGTCCCCCGTCCGCCGCGGGCGACCCCGGTCGCGCCCCCTCGTCGCCGGTCACGGCCCGTCGTCTCCCTCGACCGCGTACGAGAGGACGACGCCGTCGTCGAGCCGCTCCGTCTCGGTGAGCGTCAGATCGGGGAACCCCTCGGTGAAGCCGGTGCCGTCCGCCAGCGTGGGCGCGTCGCGCCCGCCGATCACCAGCGAGCCGACGTACACGTGGAGTTCGTCGACGACGCCCGCCTCGAAACACGAGAAGATGACCTCGCCGCCCCCTTCGATCATCAGGCGGTCGACGCCGCGGTCGGCGAGCCGATCGAGCCCGGTCGCGATGTCGACGCGCTCCTCGCCGGCCACGATCACCTCCGCGCCGGCGTCGGCGAGTTCCTCCCGGCGCTCCCGGTCGGTCGCGCCCGAGACGAGCAGGTACGTCGTCGCGGCGTCGTCTAAGATCCGGGCGTCCACCGGAGTCCGACCGGTGGAATCGACGACGACCCGTGCGGGATCGCCGGACCGTCCGTTCCGTAGCCGCTCGACGCGGCGGTCCTCCTCGTCGAGCGTGAGGTGCGGGTCGTCCGCGAGGACGGTCCCGACGCCGACCAGCACCCCGTCCGCGGCCGCCCTGACGCGGTCGACGCGGTCGAAGTCCTCCGGTCCGGAGATCCGGAGCTGTTCCCGGCGGCGGCTGGCGAGTTTCCCGTCGACGCTCTGGGCCGCGTTGACGACCACGTACATGTGACCACCCTCTCGCGGCTCCCGGTTGGTCGTTTCGGTGGGGCGGACGCTCCCGGCACAATACCTATCCGACGAGGTCTCATGGTGGTGACAATGAGGCTGTCAACGGTTCTCATCATCCTCGGCGCGGTGGTGTTCGTCCTCCCGATCCCCGGCACGTTCGTCCTCGGCGCGCTGATCGCGTTCGCGGGGCTCGCCGCTCGCCTGTTCGGGCTCTGACTCGACACCGTTTTGCCGCCCCTGGCCGAGCGCTCACCCGTGTCCGACCCAACAGCGCACCACGTCGGGATCACCGTCGCCGATCTGGACCGCGCCGTCGAGTTCTACGCCGAGACGTTCGACCTCGACGTGCTGGCCGAGTTCTCGGTCGGCGGCGACGCCTTCGCCGAGGCCGTCGCCGTCGACGACGCGTCCGCCTCGTTCGCGCACCTCGACGCGGGCGACGCGGTCGTCGAGCTCGTCGCGTACGACCCGACCGGCGAGCCGACCGCCGACCCCGAGCTGAACCGACCGGGCGCGACCCACCTCGGCCTCACGGTCGACGACGTCGAGGCGTTCCACGCAGACCTCGCCGACGACGTGGAGACGCTGAGCCCGCCGCGGACGACCGCGAGCGGGACGACGGTCCTGTTCGTTCGCGACCCGGAGGGGAACTTGATCGAAGTGCTGGACGCCTGAGCGGCGCGGTCTCGCCGCCCGTTCGCCTCACTTCACCTTCGTGCCCGGCCCGGCGTCCTCGAAGGTCGTCAGGAGATCGGCCTCCTCGCCGGCGGCCAACACCATCCCGTTCGACTCGACGCCGAACAGCTCCGCCTTCTCCAGGTTCGCGAGCACGATAACCTTCGTACCCGGCAGATCGTCGATGTCGTGAAGCTGCTTGAGGCCCGCAACGATCGTCCGCGTCTCCGGGCCGACGTCGACGCTGAGCTTCAGCAGGTCGTCGGCGCCCTCGATCCCCTCGGCCGCCTCGATCCGACCGACCCGGATGTCGAGGTCCTGGAACTGTTCGAAGCCGATGCGGTCGTCGCTGATGGGTTCGATGTCGGTCATGTCGGTGTCGTCGGTCGTTTCGGCCGCGTCGCCCGCGTCGTCTTCACCGCCTTCGTCGGCCGCGTCGCCATCGTCGCCGTCGTCGTCGTCGTCGCTCTCCGACTCGGCGACGCGCGCTTCGAGCTTCTCGTTGAGCGCCTCCACTCGCTCGTCTTCGATCTGCTCGAACAGCTCCTCGGGCTCGTTCAGGTCGCCGGCCGGCCCCCCGCGGGCCGCCTCGACGGTCGCGTCGTGGACGGAGCCGGGCTCGCCGAGCTGGGCCCAGAGCCGCTCGCTCTTCTCGGGGGCCAGGGGCTCGAACAGGACCGCGATCGCCTTCGCGACCGCGACGCAGTCGTAGATGACCTGTTCGGCCTCGTCGGGCTCCTCGTCGACGAGCTTCCACGGTTCGTTGCGCTGGATGTACTCGTTGCCGAACCGGGCGAGACCGGTGACGGCGTCGCCCAGCGCGCGGACGGAGTAGTCGTTGACCGCGGCCGCGAACTCGTCGACCGCCTCGTCGATCCGCGCCGCCACGTCGCCGCTCGGCGCGTCGGCGTCGGGGCCGTCCTCGTAGTTGCGGTGGGCGAAGAGGAGGGAGCGGTAGAGGAAGTTGCCGACGGTGCCCACGAGCTCGGTGTTCACGCGCTCGGCGAACTTCTCCCACGAGAAGTCCACGTCCTGTTGGAACCCGCCGTTGGTCGCGAGGTAGTAGCGCAGCGGGTCGGGGTGGAACCCCTCGTCGAGGTACTCGTCGGCCCAGACGGCGCGGTCGCGGCTGGTCGAGAACCCCTTCCCGCCGAGCGTGACGAAGCCGCTGGCCATCACCGCGCGCGGTTCGGCGTGGTCGGTCGCCTCCAGCATCGCGGGCCAGAAGATCGTGTGGTGCTGGATGATGTCGCGGCCGATCACGTGGACGATCTCGCCGCCCTCCGGGTGCGCGTCGCTCGCGCCCTCCTTCCAGGCGGTCTCCCAGTCGAAGGCGTCGGCGCCGACGCGCTCGGTGAACTGCTTCGTCGAGGAGATGTACTCGATCGGGGCGTCGACCCAGACGTACAAGACGAGGTCCTGGGGGTCGGCGGCTTCACCGCCTTCACGAGGCGACTCCGTCGCCTCGCCGCCCGGGTAGTCGATCCCCCAGTCCATGTCGCGGGTGATACACCAGTCTTGAAGCCCCTGTTCGATCCACTCGCGGGGCTGGTTCCGGGCGTTCGAGGTCCCTTCGAGCCGGTCGAGGAACCCGGTGAGGTAGTCGGCGAACTCGGAGACCGCGAAGAACTGGTGGGTCCGTTCGCGGTACTCGGCGGGGTTGCCGGTGATCGTGGACTCGGGCTCTTCGACCTCGCCGGGCTCGAGGTGACGCTGGCACCCCTCGTCGCACTCGTCGCCCCGGGCGTGCGCGCCGCAGTACGGGCAGGTGCCCTCGACGTACCGGTCCGGGAGGTACTGGTCGTCCACGGGATCGTACGCGACCATGATCTCCTTCTCGTAGAGGTGGCCGGCCTCGTCGAGGTCGCGGACGAGCTGCTGAGTGATCTCGGTGTTCGTCTCGTCGTGGGTGTGGCCGTAGTTGTCGAAGTCGACGTTGAACTTCGGGAACGTCTCGGCGTACTGCTCGTGCCAGTCGAGCGCGAAGTCCTCGGGGGAGACCCCCGCCTGTTCGGCGTTGACCGCGACGGGCGTCCCGTGCATGTCCGAGCCGGAGACGAACGCGGTCTCCTGGCCGAGTCGTTCGAGCGCGCGGCTGTACACGTCGCCGCCGACGTAGGTGCGGAGGTGGCCGATGTGGAGGTCGCCGTTGGCGTACGGCAGTCCACAGGTCACCACCGCCGGGTGGTCGGTGGGGAAGTCGTCGTGGCTCATGTGGTGTGTGTATGTCGTGTGTCGGTCGATCGGGTCTAAAGCCCGCTGGTTCGGGGCCGTCCGCGGAGCGTCCCGCTCACGCGATGGCGGCGGTCTCGATCGCGTCTCGTCGCCGGCGGCCCGAGCGCTACGGGAAGGCGACGGGATTCGCCGCCGCGCCGTCGTCGACCGCGTTACCGGTCGGCGCCGACGCGACGGGTCCACCCGCCGCTAGAAGGAGCGCATCCGCATCCCGAGCCGCCGGTGTCGCGTCACGACCGATCGTTCGTCGTCGCGGGAAATAAAACCACTCGCCTCGGTGGCTCACAGCAGGCCGCGGACGATCCGGGCCGCATCGGCGGCGGTCGGCGCGAGGACGTAGATGATCGGCTCGACGCCGACCGCGCCCGTCTGGTAGCAGACGAGCGCGTCCGCGTCGGCGGGGAGGTCGGCGCCCGCGACCGCGTCGGCGACCGCCTCGCGGGTCGGTCGCTCCGCGTCGAACTCCACGGTCGGGTGGTCGGCGGCGAGCGCGTCGACCGTCTCGGAGTCGTACCGGAGGTTGACCGCGCCGCGGACGTCCGCGCCGCCCTCCCGAGCCGCGAGCAGCACCGTCGCGACGTGTTCGCTGACGCCGAACTCCGGCTCGCCGGGGACCATCGCCCGGCCCTTCACGTCGACGAGCCGCCCGGGGACGGCGGCCACGTCGTCGACCGTCGCGGCGTCGGCGAGACACTCCGCGACGTTGGCGCCGACGTTCGGGATGAGCCCGGCGAAGCCCGAGGCGTTCGTCAGGGTCCGGAGCCCGCGGCGCACCGACGTGAGGACGCGCTCGCGCTCGCGGAGCCCGCTGTCCGGGTCGTGGACGGAGAACTCCACGTCCGCCTCGGCGAGCGCCGGCATCGCCTCCTCGTGGAGGTCGGCGAGGAGGTCCCCCTCCTCCAGCTGGCGGATCAGCACCTCGATCTCGACGAGCGCGGCCACGGGCGTGAGGTCGCCGCTCGCCAGCCCCTCGCCCACGCGCTCGACGAGGTCGCGCACGCGCTCGTCCGCGACGATCCGACCGTGTCGGGCCACGTCGCCGGCGGCGTACTTCGAGACGGCCGACTGCGAGATGCCGAGCGCGTCGGCGACCTCCGACTGGGTGAACCCGCGGTCGCGGAGGTCCTCCGCGAGCATCGAGCGGACCGTCGGGAGGAACTCGTCGACGACGACCTCCTCGATGAACCTCATTCCCGATCACCGCCCGACGGGTCCCGCCCGTCCCCGCCCCTCCCCGTGAACTCTGGGTCGTCGCCGATCCGCGACGCCTGCGGTCCGTCCTGCCCCTGGTACTTCGACCCCCGCTCGGCGCCGTACGGGCGGTCGGCGGGGCGTTTCAGCTCCGTGAAGGTGAGCTGCGAGACGCGCATGCCCGGCGAGAGCGCCACCGGCGCGGTCCCGAGGTTCGACAGTTCGAGGGTGATCTGCCCCTCGTAGCCGGGGTCACACAGGCCGGCGGTCGCGTGGACGACGATCGCGAGCCGGCCGAGCGAGGACCGCCCCTCGACGTGCGCGACGAGGTCGTCCGGGATCGCGACGCGCTCGACGGTGGTCCCGAGCACGAAGTCGCCGGGATGGAGGATGAACTCCTCGCCCTCGGGGACGGTCGTCTCCGTGACGTACTCGCTCACCTCGCCCGCGTCGGTCGGGTGGATACAGGGGATGTTGGTGCGCTGGAACTCCAGGAAGCGCTCGCCGAGCCGCAGGTCCACGCTCGCGGGCTGGACCTGCTGGTCGACGTCGTCGAGCGGCTCGATCGCCAGGTCGCCCTCGGCGAGCCGGTCGAGGATGTCGGCGTCCGACAGGATCATACCGAGAGGGGGAGCGCCGGCGGGTTAAAAACTCCCGAATCCGCGGGCGCCCGGTCGTCGTTCCGCGGCCGACGCCGTCGTTCCGGCTCGTTCAGGCCGCCGCGATCAGGAGCGCGACGGCGGCGAAGAGCGTCGCCACGCCCGCCGCGCTCGCGCGGTCGAGGTCGTGTTCGGCCTCCAACCCCCCGACGACGACGAACCATTGGATCCCGATCGCCACCGCGGACGCGACGAGGAGGGGACCGGTCGCGGTCGTGATCGCGGCCACGAGTTCCCGGGTGAGCGCCTCGATCGTCGTTCCCGTGAGCGTCGCGGTCGAGAGCGTGTACCAGATCGCCGCGACGCCGGCGATCACCCGGAGCAGCTCGCCGACGAGCGCCCAGCCGGCGATCACGAAGCTGTCGCCGACGGACCCGGACCCGCCGGCGACCAGCGCGCCGGCGTGGAGCGCGAGCGCGAACAGCCCCCACCAGAGCGGCACGCCGAGCAGCCCGTAGTGGAGGTAGCCGGCCGCGGCCTCCCGGAGCTCCGAACCGGCGTCGACCTCGATCCGCGCCGGCTCGTCGCACGCTTCGTCGAACGCGGAGTCGGCGTCGTCGCCGAACGTCTCGCAGGTCGACTCGGGCGGACGGTCCGGGTTGTCGACGGTGACCTGCCGGTCGACGGTCGCGTCGAAGACGGCGCCGAGCGCGAGGATACCGACGCTCGTTCCGATCGTGACGAGCACGAGGGTCGCGACCGCGACCGTGGCGGCGTCGCGGCCGCGGAAGGCGCCGCGAACGCGGTCGAGAAGGGCGCCGAACGGACGGATGAGGGCGGCGAGCGGGGAGGGCACGACTTGACGGTTCTCAGTCGAAAGTAAGTGTCTTTTCGCTCGATCGCGCCGGCCTCACTCTCGTTCCAACTCGGTCTCCGGATCGGACTCGTCGACGGCGTCCGTCGAGGCGTCCTCGTCGTCGGCGTCCACCGAGGTCCCTTCCCCGGCCTCGCTCGCCGCGGCCTTCCGAGCGCGGTCGGCCGCCAGCTCGCGGTCGATGTCGTCTTCGACGTACCCCATCGACTCCACGGTGACGACGTTGCCGCCGCCGGGGTCGACGACCATCACCTCCTCGCCTTCCTCGATCGCCCCCTCCATCGAGCGGGCGGAGTAGTGCGGGTTGAAGCCGCCGCCGGCGAGTTTCACCTCGCCGCCGGTCGGGGTCACCCGCTCCGTGACGGTGCCGGTCTTCCCCTTCAGCGCGTCGCTGTCGCTCGTCTGCTGTTGGCCCTTCCCGCCGTAGAGGTCGAACTCGTGGTACCCGTAGAAGGCGGCGGCCCCGAACACGAGCGTCAGCAGGGCCATGAACAGCGTGAGGAACGCCCCGGCGACGCCGAGCGATGCGAGGACCAGGCCGCCGAGGCCCGCACCGATGAGCGCGATGCCGACGACGATGAAGTTCGCGCCCGGCGCCAGCGCCTCCGCCATCGAGAGCAGCAGCCCGGCGGTCAGAAGCAGCAGCGGGAGGGTGTCCGGCGAGATGAGCCCGGACTGTGCGAGCGCGTCCATGTTCGCCCCTACGGCCCCGGCGTGATAAGTTGTGGTGCGAGTCGTTTTCCGGCCGCGACAGCCCGAGTGGACCGGCCGGCCCCGCCCGCGTCGCCGGCGCCGCCGGCCGCTCCGGGGCCGACCGCGCTCAGAGGCCGACGAACAGCACGCCGACCGTGATCGCGACGCCGAGAACGATGAAAACGGCGTGTTCGACCTCGACGTCGCCGGGCTCGATCGGCACGTCTTCGGGGGTGTGCGTGTCCTCGGTGACGCCGTCGGGTCCGACCTCGTCGACCGCGAACCGCCATCCCTCGCCGTCGGCGTCGTCGGTCCGGGTCTCGTTCGCCCGGCTGCGCGTGTCGCCGTCGGCGTCGTCGTCGCTCATGGCCGCGGCTACGCGAGTCGCGGGTAAATGACTGACGGGTGGGGTGACCGCCGGATGCGACACCCCGAACCGCTGACCGATCTTACCGGTTGCGGGCCGCCCGGAGGACGTCGCCGTCGTAGACGACGCCGCGCTCGCCGTCGAGGGTCACCGTGGTCCCGTCCGCGACCGACTCGGGCAGGTGGGCGCCGGAGACCATCGGGACGCCGAGTTCGCGGGCGACAACGGCGGGGTAGCCGGTCATCCCCTCCCGGGCGTCGATGATGCCGGCGACCCGGTCGAGGTCGCCGGAGAACTCCCCGTCGAAGTCCGGGCCGAGCGCGATCACGGCCCCCTCCGGCAGCGCGTCGAGGTCGCCGTCCGCGGTCCGGTGGACGGGCGCGGCGACGTGGCCGGCGACGACCGCCTTCCCGGTCACGAGCGTCTCGGCGGCGACGTGGACCTTCAGGGTGTTCGTCGTGTTCGTCCCCTCGAACTCGGTGAGCATGCCGGAGAGGACGACGAGCGTGTCACCCGACTCGGCCCCGCCGGTGTCGAGGGCGGCGTCGACGGCGTTGTCCAGGACCGCCTCCATGTCGTGGGCGTACTCGGTCAACACGGGGCGAACCCCCCACGAGAGCGCGAGCTGTCGGCGGACGCGGTCGTTCGGCGTCGTCGCCACCACGGGGACGCCCGGCCGGAACATCGCGGTCTTCCGGGCGGTGAAGCCGGACTCTGAGACGGCGACCACCGTCGAGGCCCCGATGTCGCGCGCGAGGTACCGCGCCGAGCGCGCCAGCGCCTCGGTGCGCGACCCCTCGTCGGCCGTCGGGACGCGCTGCTCGCGCGTCTCCGCGTACTCGTCGCTGGACTCGACCTGCCGGACGATCCGGTCCATCGTCTCGACGACGTTCACGGGGTCGTCCCCGATGGCGGTCTCGCCCGACAGCATCACGGCGTCGGTCCCGTCGAGGACCGCGTTGGCCACGTCGGAGGCCTCGGCGCGCGTCGGCCGCCGCGAGGAGACCATCGAGTCGAGCATCTCCGTCGCGGTGATGACGGGGACGCCCTCGTTGACGCAGGTCCGGATGATCCGCTTTTGGATCACGGGCACGTCCTCCAGCGGACACTCCACGCCGAGGTCCCCGCGGGCGACCATCACGCCGTCGGCGGCGTCGACGATCCCCTCCAAGTTCTCGACCGCCCCCGCCCGCTCGATCTTCGCGACGATCGGGATGTCGTCGCCGCCGCGGGCCTCGAGCTCGTCGGCGATCTGGTAGACGTCGTCCGCGTTGCGCACGAACGAGGCGGCGACGAAGTCCGCGTCGGCCCGGGCCGCGAGGTCGAGTTCGGCCTCGTCTTCCGGGGTGATGAGGTCCACGTCGATGGCGACGCCGGGGAGGTTCACGCCCTTGCGGGAGCCGAGCTTCCCGCCGGAGACGACCGTCGCGACCACGGACTCGCCGTCGACGCGCTCGACGCGGCACTCGATCCGACCGTCGTCGAGCAGGATGGTGTCGCCCGGGCCAGCGGCGCCGATCGAGTGGGTGAGGCCGACGCGTTCGGGCGTGGCCTCGTCGCCTTCGAGGAAGGTGACCTCGGAGCCCCTCGCGAGCGAGATCGGCTCGTCGATCTCGGCGGTCCGGACCTCCGGGCCCTTCAGGTCGACCATCACCGCGAGCGGGTCGTCGATCTCGTCGTCGACCTCGCGGGCGCGCTCGATCACCGTCTCCCGGTGGTCGGTCGTCCCGTGACTGGCGTTGAGCCGGACGACGGACATCCCCGCGTCGGCGAGGCCGCGGATCGTGTCCCGGTCGTCCGAGGCGGGACCGATCGTACAGACGATCTTGGCGTTTCGCATACCGCCGGGTTCGACGCAGGGCCGGAAAAAGGCATCCGGTTGCGTCGCCACCGAGTAAACGTTCGTGACAGTCGCCCGAGCGGCCGCGATACGGCCGGAATCGGGAACTGCGAAGGAATCTTAGCTATCAAGAGCGGTGCGGTGGCGCGTGCCTGCGAGCGGCCGCCACCGGTGGCCGCGAAGCAGCACGCGCGAGGGACGCGGCGACCGGAGCGAAGCGGAGGGAGCCGCGAGGGTGGGGAGGTGTGAGGCTGCGGTTGCGGTGCGGTCGGGGCGGGACTCAAAGGGGCAGTCGCGAGACCGCCGGAGGCGTCTCGAACGACAGCGAGCGTACGGCGGTCTCGCGGCTGGGGCTTTGGAGGAGTTCGCAGGCTATCTGGGGGTAGTCAGTGATCGCTGATAGATTGAGGCGTCGAAGGGGAGGGTTGCCGGAGCGTCAGCGGTGGGGTATCAGTCGTCGGCGGGTGCGGGCGCGCTGCCGGTCGACAGCGACACCTCGGGCGCGTCCACCTCCAGCTCGTCCAGGGCGGCCTGTGCGGCGCGCTTCCCGGAGACGAGCATCGCGCCGAACGTCGGGCCCATCCGCGGGAGCCCGTGGGCGGTCGCGACCGCCATCCCCGAGGCGATCAGGCCGTCGTGGACGACGCCGGTGTGTTCGACGACCGCGTCCTCGCTCTCGTCGACCCACATCGAGTCGTGGCCGGGCGAGTCGTGACCGGGCGCGCCGTACTCGCCGTCGCCGGTCTGGTCCATCCCGGTGTTGTGCTCTTTCGCGTGTTCGATGCCCGGCGCCGAGAGGACGCCGCGCTCGTCGAGTTTGCTGATCGCGACCGCGTCGTGACCGGTCGCGTCGATCACCAGGTCGGACTCCACCGCGATGGGGTCGACGCAGGTTATCTCGCGCGGGAGCGCGTGGACGGGCGTCCAGTTCATCACGATCCCCCCGACGCGGTGGTCGTCACGCACGACGAGGTCGGTGAACTCGGTCATGTTCTGGACGCGCGCGCCGGCGTCACAGGCCGCCTTGATCAGCCCGGAACAGGCCTCCGGTCCCGCCGCGGTGTAGAGGCCGTCCACGTCGTCGACCGGTTCGTACTCGACGTCGAGGTCGTCGAGGATCTCCTGTGCGGGGTCCCGGACGGTCACGGTGTTCATGAGGAATCCACCCAGCCAGAACCCGCCGCCGAGGTAGTTGTTCTTCTCGACTATCATCACCTTCACGCCGCGCTCGGCCAGCTCCTTCGCGGCCATCAGTCCCGAGGGACCGCCGCCGAGAACGATCGCGTCGGAGTCGGTGAAATCGAGGAACCCATCGGTCCACTCGTTCCCGATGGCCTTCGTCACGTCTGTCTCGCTCACGTCGCTGAAGCCGTCGAATCCTTTCATACAACTTGGTAGTATTACTAGGTTGTGAAAGGCGTTGCGGTCGGGACTCGGTCGTATTCACATGACGTACCGGTAGCACGGCGGCGTACACCGCCAAAGCCCAAGTCGCGAGGGCTCGGTGCGCTCGCTTCGGTCCTCGTCGCTCACTTCGTTCGCTCCTTCGGTCCTCGTCGCTCACTTCGTTCGCTCCTTCGGTCCTTGCGTCGCGCGCCTTCGCCCTCGCGGCTGCCCCTTCGAGTCCCGCCCCGGACAGCACCGCAGCCTCACACCTCCCCAGCCTCGTCGCTCCCTCCGGTCGCGACTCCCTCGCGCGGCGCTCCTCGCGGTCGCCGAGGGCGACCGCTCGCAGGCACGCGCCACCGCATTCGCGTTGCCGATTGAGTATCATCGCTACGCCGACTGTCGCTGTCGCGTCCGGATTCCCGCCACCGTCACCGACCGCCCCAACTCGTAGCCTTTTTACCCGCGCTGGCGGTAGAAGTGGCTACTATGGCTGAGGACAAGGCACGAAGCACCGGGAGCGCGGGCCGATTCGGGGCTCGCTACGGCCGGGTCGCCCGCAAGCGTGTTCAGGACATCGAAGAGGAGATGCGCAACGCGACCGTCGACGGCGACGACGTCAAGCGTAAGGGTACCGGCATCTGGGTCAACGAGGAGACCGGCGAGACGTTCACCGGCGGCGCGTACCGCCCCGAGACGCCCGGCGGTCGCACCGTCCGCCGCTCCATCCGCGCCGCGCTCGCCGACGAGGAGTAAGGCGATGAGCTACAAGTGCTCCCGCTGTAAGCGCGACGTCACCCTCGACGAGTACGGCGGCGTGCGCTGTCCGTACTGCGGCCACCGCGTCCTCCTGAAGGAGCGCGGCGGCGGCATGAAAGAAGTCAACGTCGAGTAACGCGGTCTTCTCCCCCGTGACGGCGACGCGCGCACACGAGACGCTCCTTTCGTTCACCTACCCTTCCGAGCGCCGCGCTCGCCTCGTGGCCGCCGCCCTCGGCCCCGAGGTCGGCGAAATCGACGACGCCCGGTCGGCCGCGACGGTCGACCGCGAGGGCGACGCGGTCCGCGTCCGCGTCCGCGCAGACGACCTCGTGGCGCTGCGCGCCGGCGTCAACAGTTGGTCGCGACTCGTCTCCGTCGCCGAACGCGTCGGTGCGAAACGCGAATGAGTGTCGAGTGAGACTGCCGTTAACACGCCTTTCCGGGGCTCTACCCCCCGGCTGCCCCGTCGTCGGAGAAGTCGGGGGTTTTTCCGTCCGGGCCGCCTCGGTCCGCCCATGCAAGGGAACATGCCGCCCGAGGCACAGGAGAAGATCGAGGAACTGCAGGAGCTTCAGGAGACAGCACAGCAGGTCTCCGAACAGCGAGAGCAGGCGCAGAGCGCCCTCAACGAGTCGAAGACGGCCCTCGACGCCCTCGAAGACGTCGACGAGGACGCCGGAATGTACCGCGAGATCGGCGAGGTCCTCGTCGAGACGGACTACGAGTCCGCCTACGACGACCTCGAGAACAAGGTCGACTCGCTCGAGGTCCGCGTCGAGCAGCTCGAAAAACAGGAGGAGCGCGTCGAAGAGCAGTTCGACGACCTCCAGAGCGAGCTCCAGCAGATGCTCCAGGGCGGCGCGGGCGGCGGCGGTCCGATGGGTCCCGGCGGTCCGGGCGCGGGCGGCGCGTAAGCGAGCGATGAGCGACGAGCCGACGGACGAGGAAGTGGTCCGTACCGCGGCGGAAGCCGCGGAGGGCGTCGTCTTCGCCCACTACGACCAGTC
The DNA here is from genome assembly GCF_039522565.1 of Halorubrum ejinorense. GTDB lineage: Archaea > Halobacteriota > Halobacteria > Halobacteriales > Haloferacaceae > Halorubrum > Halorubrum ejinorense. Next base: position 143,730 of record NZ_BAAADQ010000003.1, read on the forward strand.
GGCGGTGACGGACCTCGACGTCACGGTGACGTTCGAGGAGGGCGTGCTCGACGTCGACGTCTACCTGAACGCCCCCGACGACCCCGACCCCGACGAGGTCGCCCGCGAGGCGGCCGAGACCGCCGGCGAGGCGGTCGACGAGCTGTTCGCGGAGTAGGTGGCCGTCTCCTCTCGTTTTCTACGGTCCACGAGCCGACGCTCAGCCACGTCTCCACGCGTTTCCGCACGGTTTCCGACCGAAACCGGCGCGCGCAGGCCGTCTCGTCCCTGCGGCACTCGACCACCGATAGCTATTAGCCACCTGCGTGGGAACTGTTAGCGCATGTCAATAAAGCGCGGCGGCAGGTCGGCGTTCGAGCGGCTGCGCGCGCGTCTCGACGAGCGGTCGCACGCCTGCGAGGAGTGCGGGTTCGTCGACGACGCGAGCGAGTGGGAGGCGGCCACTACGGGGGCGACCGTCGAGTACCGCCGGGAGTGCCCGAGCTGCGGGACCGAGCACGTCCGACGGTATCGGCTCTGAGACGGACGAAGCGGCCGCCTTGCGATGTACGACGCGATCCTCTGTCCGACCGACGGGAGTCCGGGAAGCGACGCGGCCGTCGAGCACGCGTGTTCCCTCGCCGACCTGGCGGACGCGGAGATACACGCGCTGTTCGTGGTCGACGAGATGACCGCGGGTGCGGACAGGTGGGACATGATCGTCGAGCGCGAGGAGGAGCGCGGCGAGCGGGCGCTCGACGCTGTCGGCGCAGCGGGCGCCGAACGGGGCGTCCGGGTCGAGAAACACCTCCGACGGGGTCGCCCTCACGAGGAGATCCTCGACGCCGCGACCGACTACGGCGCCGCCCTGATCGTGATGGGAACGCACGGCCGGACCGGCGTGGGACGGTTCCTCACCGCCGGGTCGGTCGCCGAGCGGGTCGTGCGACACAGCGAGGTTCCGGTGTTGACCGCGCGGCTCGGACCCTGAGCGCCGAGCGCTTACGTCGACTCGCAGATCGCGACGAAGTTCTCGAAGACCTCCTCGCCGCGTTCGGTGTGTGCGACCTCCGGATGCCACTGGACGCCGTACAGGTCCGCGTCGGGGTCGGACATCGCCTCGATGCCGCAGACGTCGGAGGTGGCGGTGCGGGCGAACCCGTCGGGAAGCTCCGTCACCTCGTCGGCGTGGGAGGCCCAGACGCGCGTCTCCGGCGCGAGCGAGCCGACGAGCGGGTCTTCCTCGTCGACGATCTCCACGTCGACGTCGGCGTAGCCGCCGTAGTCGCCCGAACCGACGGTGCCGTCGAGTTCGGCGGCGATCAGCTGCATGCCGAGACAGATCCCGAGGACGGGGAGGTCGCGGTCGAGGTACTCGGGCGCGTTGCCCACGCGGTCCATGTCCGGGCCGCCCGAGAGGACGATCCCGTCCGCCTCCACCTCGTCGACCGGCGCGTCCGCCGAGACGATCTCGGTGTCGACGCCGATGTCGCGGAGCGCCCGCCGTTCGAGGTGCGTGAACTGGCCGTGGAGGTCGATGACGACGATCCGAGTCATGGCTCCGATTGACGGCACCCGCACAAAAGCGGCTCGGAACGAACGCAGTATCGTGGTGGTTCCGGTGACTGAACGACTCTCGAAATACACAGACGTGGATCAAACGGCTCGATCCCGCGCGACCGACTCCCCCTCCTCAGAGGTCGAGCGGGCCGCTCTTCGTGAACTCGCGTAGCAGCACGGTCGCGTACGAGCCGCTCGGGAGCGCGAACTCGAAGCGGGGGTCGCCGCCCGCGAACGACGCGTCGAGGTCGGTCCGGAGGAGGAGCGCCCGCCGGGTCCCCTTCGAGTCGAACTCGCCGGGAAGCGCGAAGTCGCTCGGCTCGATCCCGGCGTCGGCGAGGACCTCACGCTCGATCTCCCCGGGTTCGCCGTCGCCGAGTTCCGTCTCGGTGCCGACGAGCGGCGCGGTGACGAACGCCCGTCCGCGCTCGCAGTGGCGCGAGACCACCGACACGCGGTCGGCGTCGACCCGCTGGAGCCGGTCCGTGTCCGGCGCGTACAGCCCGTCGGGCGCGTCGTCGTCCGCGAAACAGACCACGTCGCCGGCGACGGGGCGGTCGAACGGGAGCCCGCGACGCAGCCGCTCGCTCACGATCCGGTTGAAGCAGAACGACTGGGCGGCGTTGACGAACAGCCGCTGGAGGTTCGACGGCACCGCCTCCAGCGCGTGCCACCAGTCGTCGTGGTCCGGCGGCGCGGCGGGGTCGACGTCGCGGTCGGCGAGCCGGTGGACCATGGAGCGCTCGAACCGGAGCTTGCCCGGAATCGCGTCGAGACAGCCGCTCCAGTCGCCGTCGCCGCTGCCGTCGGCCGCGGAACGCTCCGCGTCGTCGCCGCCGGTCGCGACGCCCCCCTCGGCGACGGCGGCGTCCACGCCGAAGGCGGCGTCGACCCGGTCGCGCGCGGCCCGGGTGTCGTCGGGCTCCGTCTCGGCCGGGTTGCCCGCGTACAGGCGGACCGCCTCGCGCGGGTCGTTCCGGGCGACGGCGAGGCCGACGACGTGCGTGACCGGTCGTCGGCTCCCGAACCGCTGCTGGCCGAAGTAGTTCGGGACGCCGACGGTCGCGTCGGTCAGGGGGTCGCCATCGGAGTCGTCACCCGCGAACGCCCGGAGGTCTCTCGCCGCGTCGGCGACGCGCTCGGGGGCCTCGTCGACGGTGTCGGCCACCCGGATGTCGAAGGCGTTGCCCGCGAGGTCGCCGAAGGAGAGCCGCCGGCCCGCCCGCCCGAGCGGTTCGATCTCGGCCCCGCGGATCTCGGGGAGGTCCCCGTGGTCGACGCCGCGGAGGGTGAACAGCTGCGTGGTGACGGCGCGCTTGTCCTTCGTCCCCGCCCACGAGACGCGCTCGCGGCTGATCCCGAGCGCGTCGGAGACCCGTCGCGCGAAGTCGTTGGTGTCCCAATCCCGCAGCGTGACGCGGACGACGAGCTCCGGGTAGCTCCCGACGTCGGCGTCGAGCGGCTCCGCGTCGAACGCCTCGACCTCTCGGACGCGGAAGTCCTCGGGGCTGGCGCGGAGCCGCCCGCCGATCCCCTCGGCGCCGCTGACGTAGTGTTCGATCCCGACCGCCCGCTCCGTCGGGTGCGCCTCGCGGAGGGTGTACTCGGGGGCCATTCAGTACAGCGAGAGGTCGCCCGTCACGCGGTCGACGGTCTCGTCGCGCCCCGGCCCGACCGCGAGCGCGGTGACGGTGCCGGGCTCTAGCTGGGTGTGGCCGGCGTCCCGAACGATCGCGTACGGCAGTCCCTCGGTGTCGGCCTTGTCGGCCAGCTCGAACAGCTGGCCCTCGGAGTTCGCCTTGAGAACGACCTTCTTCTGTCCCTCCCCCTGCCACTTCTTCCGCGTCCGTCGGCCCGCGTCCTGGTACGCCGACAGCGAGGCGTGCGCGACCTGGGCGGCGAGTTTCCCCTCGCCCATCCCGATGTCAGCGCGCGCGACGATCGCCTGTTTCATACCGTCTCCACCGCCGCCGCGGGTTTAGCGCTTTTCTCTCGACCGCCGCGGCTTCGGCTGGCGAGCGGCGACTGAAAAAAACGCCGACCGAAACCGCGTCGTCAGTCGTCCGCGGGAGCCGCGCCGCCGCGAGAGGCCGAGCCGAGGCCCGAGGCCATGGCGGCGACCGTGCTCTCGTTGTTGACGACCCACCGCAGCAGGAGGAACGCGAAGAGGTACTTCGCGATGACGTCCATCCCGCTGTAGGCCCACGAGGTGACGGCGACGTCGAGCACCGCGATCCCCTCTGCGCCCAGCGCCCAGAAGATCGGGTAGCCGAGCCAGAGGACCACGGTGAGGACTTTCAGCGTGTTGAAGATGTCCGCGGTGCCGGCGACTTCGGCGTCCTCGGCCCACTCGGCGAGCAGGATGTAGAGGACGACGACGAAGAACGCACAGCTGATCCCGTACCAGACCCAGCGCAGCAGGTACGAGGACGTGGTCAACGCGGCGGCGAGACCGGTGACACACATTCCGATGTCGGCGACCACGGCGGTGAACAGCTTACTCATGTTCGTGCCGGCGAGGAGGCCGAGCGCGATGAGGATCATCGGCGTCGACAGCGCCCACGTGAGGTACCGCCCCCACGGGGTGAACACGCCGCCGTTCGGTCCGGTCCCCGCCCCGGCCAACGCGTGTCCGGCCGGCATTTCGAGGAAGCTGACGGTGAGCCCGGAGACGAGCCCGGTGTAACTGGAGATCGATACCAGCGGGACCATCAGCGTCGCGACGAAGATCAACTGCGCGCGCGGGTCCTCGACGTTCCGCCCCATATAGACGAACGCGAGGATCGACAGGCCCGCGAGAGCGATGTTCACCCACAGCGAGGCGCTCAACAGCGCGTCCGCCTGAATGTATTCGAATATCTCGGTCTGTGTCATTTCGAGCGGGACGATTCCCTGCGCGAGTACGTCGGCCGCTGCTGTTTCGAGCATGTAACGTCCCCGGGTACGTAACGTATCAATTAAAAGGACCAACCTGACAGGTAAGGCTTTTCTTACGGATTCTCATCTTGTGCCGGATTATTAGAAATATTCTTGTTCTCTGTACCAAAATTGGACGAGAATTTACGAACACGCCGTTCAGCGTCCAACAAGCGGTAGCCGGTCGAACCGCCCGCCGGCAACGTCCGCCTCGATCGCGGCCGCGCAGTGTTCGCCGCCCAGCAGGCACATCGGCACGCCGATCCCGGGATTGCTACTTCCGCCGACGTAGTAGAGGCGGTCGGTTCCTCGAACGCGCGGTCCGGGGCGGAGCGGTCCGGTCTGGCGCATCGTGTGCGCGAGTCCGAGGGCGCTCCCGCCCGGCTGGTCGAACCGCTCCGCGAACTCCGAGACGCACGCCGACTCCTCGACGACGATCCGGTCGCGGAGGTCGACGCCGGTCCGCGACGCCACCGCGTCGAGGACGCGATCCCTGAGCGCGGCCCGGTTTTCCGGCGTGTCGTCGAGGCCGGGCGCGAGCGGCACGAGCGTCACGACCGCCTCGTGGCCGTCCGGCGCGACCGCGGGGTCGGTCCGCGACGGGACGTTCACGTACACGACCGGCTCCGTCTCTCCCGTCGGCCACGCGGGGTCGTCGAAGATCGCCGCGAAGTGCGGGTCCCAGTCGGTCGGGAGCGCGAGCGTGTGGTGTGTCAACTCCTCTATCTCTCCTTCGACGCCGAGGTACAGCAGGTGCGCCGCCGGCCCGTACGTCCGCCGCTCCCAGTAGTCGCCGAGCCGGGGGACCGTCCCCTCCGGGAGCAGCTCGCGTTCGACGTGCGCCGGCGGCGCGTTACAGACCACCCGGTCGTGGACGTAGCGGTCGCCGCCGAGTTCGACCTCGATTCCGTCGCCGAGCGGGTCCAACCCCGTCACCTCGACGCCGGTGTGGACGTCGGCGCCGGTGTCGCGGGCGACCGTCTCGACCGCCTCGACGACCTCGTACATCCCGCCCATCGGGTAGTAGACGCCGAGCCCGTAGTCGACGTGGCTCATGAGCTGGTACAGCGCCGGCGTGTTGTGCGGCGATCCCCCGAGGAAGACGAGCGTGTACTCCAGCAGCTGCCTGAGCTTCGGGTGGTCGACGTACGAGCGCACCGTCTCGTCGAGGCTGGAGAGGAGGTCCAGCTCCCGCCCCCCGGCGAGCACGTCCAGCGAGAGGTAGTCGCGGAACCGCGACCGACCCGGGAGGACGAACCGTTCCATCCCGGCGTCGTACGCCTGTTCCGCGTCGGCGAGGTACTGTCGGAACGCCGCTCCCGCCCCCTCCTCGTACGACTCGAACAGGTCGGCGGCCGCCGCGGGATCGGCCGGCACGTCGGCGCGGTCGCCGTCGTCCCAGAACACGCGGTAGTGCGGGTCGAGCCGCGCGAGGTCGTAGAACTCCGCCGGCGACCGCCCGAAGTCGTCGAAGAAGCGCTCGAACAGGTCCGGAAGGAGGTACCACGACGGCCCGGTGTCGAACTGGAACCCGTCTACTTCGAGTCGGCCGGCGACGCCGCCGACGCGCTCGCCGCGCTCGTACACGGTCACCTCCGCGCCGGCGGCCGCGAGGTAGGCCGCCGCGGAGAGCCCGCCGATCCCGCCGCCTACCACCCCGATCGACTGCCCTCGGAGTGCGTCATCGCCCATACGCCCAGTACGCACTCGGGCCGTGTGAGCGGTTGCCAACTTTCGACGGGGCTTTATGAGGACCGCCGACGCGGCGGGCGGACGCCTACTCGTTCGGCTCGCTTTTTTTCCGGCTCCGAACACACGATCGATGTATGGAACGGCGGTCACAGTCGTCCGACTCCGGCTCCGTGGACCGCCTGCGCTCCGGGTCGACCGGCGCCGACGCCGCCGGCCGCGCCGACCGGGTCGACGCCGCCGCGGTCGACGCCGCGACGGACGACGGGGGAACCGTGACGGACGCGAGCGCCGGGCCCTCCGAGACGCCGCGCGGCGCGTCCGGGGACGCGGGGGTCCGCGTCGAGCTCGTCGTCCGCGACCCGGCTCCCGCCCCGGTCGCGGAGGCGCTGCCGCCTGGAGCGGTCGCGGAGGACGTCGACCGCGTGCGCGTCGACGACGCGGTCGTCTCGCAGTTCCGGGCCGACAGCGCGGTCGACGCCGAACTCGTCTTCGACGGGGGCGGCGAGTTCGTCTACCGGTGTCGGAGCCGAGCGACGGGTCCGTACCCGGCCGACGCCGTCGAGTCGCTCGGCTACCCGGTCTCGACCGTCTCGGTCCGGACGGCGCCCGATCGGGTCCGGCTCGGGCTCTCGCTGCCCACCGCCGACCCCCTCGGCGACGTCGTCGACGCGCTGGAGGCGACCGGCGGGTCGGTGCGGCTCGAACGGCTCACGCGCTCCGGCGGGGCGGACACCCGGTCGGACCCCGTCGTCGTCGACCGCGCGCGGCTCACGGAGCGACAGCGCGAGGTCGTCCGCACCGCACAGCGGCTCGGCTACTTCGAACACCCCCGCGGGGCGAGCGCGACCGAGGTCGCCGACGCGATCGGTATCGCCCGGGCCACCTTCTCCGAGCACCTCGCGGCCGCGCAGCGCCGCGTCTTCGAGGAACTGGTCGGCGGCTGAGACCGACCCGCGGCCGGCGAGCACTCCTTCCCAGTCGGCGGGGGCGACCGCGATATTGAAACGGCTCAGGCCCCGAGTCATGGTATGTACCGGAGACGGTTCCTTCGACGGGCCGGCGCCGTCGGGAGCGCGGCGACGACCGTCGGTCTCGCCGGGTGCGCGGGCGTGGGCGGCGAACCGGACTACGACGTCGGCATGCTCGCCGCCGCGTACCAACCCCGACAGATCACGGTCTCGACCGGCGACACCGTCATTTGGGAGAACACGAGCGCGCGGGGGCACACCGTCACCGCCACCGAGGGCGGCATCCCGGACGCCGCCGAGTTCTTCGCCTCGGGCGGATTCGACGACTACCAGTCCGCGAAGACGGCGTGGGACGCCGACTTCGGCGGGCTACTGGAGAGCGGCGACCGGTTCGAACACACGTTCACCGTCCCGGGCGTCTACGAGTACGTCTGTATCCCGCACCGCGAGGGCGGGATGTTCGGGACGGTCGTCGTGGAGGAGTGACCGACCCGAATGACCCTCTCCGCGCTCCTCGGGGCCGACGTCCTGCTGTTCCTCGCCATCGGGCTGCTCGGCGGCGCACACTGTATCGGGATGTGCGGCCCGCTCGTCACGGTGTACGCGAGCCGGATGGACGCCGACGCCGGGCGGACCGACGGCGGCGCGAACGCCGCCGGGACCTCGGGCCGGACGGGGGCTCGCGACGGCCACCTCACCACCTACGAGGTCCGCCAGCACGCGCTGTTCAACGTCGGCCGCGCGGCGAGTTACGCCACCATCGGGACGGCCCTCGGCGCGCTCGGCGGCGCGGTCCTCGTGACCACCGCGACCCTGACCGGCGCCGCCGAGGCCGTCCGCGGCGGGGTCGGTCTCCTCGTCGGCGCGGCCGTGATCCTCGTCGGCGTCCGCTATCTCCTCGGCGGCGCCACCGGCGGCGTCCATCTCCCCGGGCTCGAACGCGTCACGGGCTGGCTCACGGGCCACGTCGACCGCTTGGCGAACGGCCCCGGGATCGTCGCGCTCGGCGCGGTCCACGGACTCCTCCCCTGTCCGATCCTCTACCCGGCGTACCTGTACGCCTTCGCGAGCGGCTCGCCGGCCGCGGGCGGCGTCGCCCTCGCCGCGCTCGGGCTCGGGACGATCCCCGCCGTCTTCGTCTACGGGACGCTGATCGAGGGCATCGACCCCGTCCACCGTCGCCGGGTCCACCGGCTGCTCGGCGTCGCGTTCGTCGCGCTCGGCTACGTGCTGTTCGCGCACGGACTGATGGCGATCGGGGTCCAGATCCCGCACCCGCGGCTCCCGTTCTGGAACCCGCTCGACGTCGCCGGCGCCGGCCACGGAGGGATGTGAGATGAGCGAGACGACAGCCGGCGAGTGTACCCTCTGTGAGCTGCCGACCGAGGGGGTCGACGTGACCGACGGCGACGGCAACCGGTTCTGCTGTACCGGCTGTCGCGACGTGTACGGCGCCCTCGGCGACGTGGACGTCGACGCCGACGCGGTCCGCGAGCGCCGGCGGGCGGATGAAGGGGCCGTCGAGACTGACGCGGGTGATCTCGACGACCGCGACGTCCCCGACGACCACGAGGCGACGTTCCTCGAAGTCGACGGGATGCACTGCGCGACCTGCGAGGCGTTCATCGAGACGGTGGCGACGGGCGCCGACGGCGTCAGCGCGGCGAGCGCGAGCTACGTCACCGACACGGTCCGGATCGACCACGACCCGACCGCGATCACCATCGACGACCTCACGGAGACGGTGAGCGGGCTGGGGTACAGCGCGTACGCCCGCGACGACGCCTTCTCGCGCCGGCAGGCGAGCAACATGGCGACAGCGCGGCTCGCGGCCGGCGTCCTCGTCGGGATGGCCGTCATGCTGCAGTACATCGTCCTCATCTATCCGACGTACTTCGCGTTCCCCTTCTACAACCAACGGACCCTCGACTACCTCAACGAGGCGATGGCCTCGACCTCGGGCACGTACTTCTTCATCGTCATCGCCGTGTTGACCACCATCGTCCTCTTCTTCACCGGGAAGCCGATCTTACGCGGGGCGTACGTCAGCGCGAAGACGCGCTCGCCGAACATGGACCTCCTCGTCGCCATCGCGGCGGTGAGCGCCTACCTCTACAGCACGCTCGCGGTGATATTTGTCGACTCCCCGTCGATCTACTACGACGTGACCGTCGCGATCATCGTCATCGTCACCGTCGGCAACCACTACGAGGACTCGGTGAAGGACCGCGCGACGGAGCTGCTCTCCGAGATCTCCGCGGTCCAAGTCGACGACGCCCGGCGGCTGACCGACGCGGGGGAGACGGAGTCGGTCGCGGTCGACGCGCTGCGGCCGGACGACCGGATCCTCGTCCGCGCCGGCGAGCGGATCCCCGTCGACGGCGAGGCGGTCGACGGCGACGCCGCGGTCGACGAGTCGGTCGTCACCGGCGAGTCGCTCGCGGTCCGGAAGGTCGCCGGGGACGCCGTGGTCGGCGGCTCCGTCGTCGCCGACGGCTCCCTCACGGTCGCGGTCGGCCCGGACGCGACCTCCAGCCTCGACCGCGTCGCCGAGCTCGTCTACGACCTCCAGAGCGGGAACCACGGCGTCCAGAAGCTCGCCGACCGGCTCGCGACGGTCTTCGTGCCCGCCGTCCTCGTCATCGCGGCCGTGGCCGCCGGCGCGTCGCTCGCGCTCGGCGGCGGCCCGACCGACGCGATGCTCGTCGGGCTCACGGTGCTCATCGTCTCGTGTCCGTGCGCGCTCGGGCTCGCGACCCCGCTCGCGGTCGCCGCCGGGATCCGCGACGCCTTGGAGCGGAACATCGTCGTCTTCGACGACACCGTCTTCGAGCGCATCCGCGACGCGGACACGGTCGTCTTCGACAAGACGGGGACGCTGACGACCGGCGAGATGCGACTCACCGCCCGCGAGGTCGACGACGACCTGCTTCGGCTCGCGGCCGCGCTCGAATCGCGCTCCGCGCACCCGGTCGGACAGGCCATCGCGGCGGCCCGGGCCGACCTCGAAGCCGCGGGCCCCGACGCGGACCCGACGGCCGGCGCGTCGCCCGCGGTCGCCGACGGCGGCACGGAGTCGGCCGAGTCGGCCGCGGCGGGCGACGCTCAGCCCGACGCGCCCGCGGTCGAGTCCTTCGAGAGCCACGCGCGGGGCGTCTCAGGCGTCGTGGACGGGACCGAAGTCGTCGTCGGTCACCCGGACCTCTTCGACGAGCGCGGGTGGGCCGTCCCCGGCGACATCCGCGAGGCGGTCGCCGACGCGCGCGACGTGGGCCGCGTCCCGGTCGCGGTCGGGCGCGACGGCGCCGCCGAGGGGTTCGTCGTCGTCGGCGACGAGCTGCGCGACGGCTGGGAGGAGACGGTGACGGCGCTCGACGAGTCGGGCGTCGAGGTTATCGTCCTCACCGGCGACGACGAGCGCGCCGCGACGGTGTTCGCCGAGCACGACGCCGTCTCGTCGGTGTTCGCCGGCGTCCCGCCGGAGGGCAAAGCCGAGACGGTCGAGCGGCTGAAGGCGCGCGGCGTCACCGTGATGGTCGGCGACGGGACCAACGACGCCCCGGCGCTCGCGGCGGCCGACCTCGGGGTCGCGCTCGGCGGCGGCACCGCGATGGCGGCCGACGCCGCCGACGTGGCCATCGTCGACGACGAGCTCGGCTCCGTGGCGACCGTCTTCGAGCTCTCGCGCGCGGCCGGCCGCCGCGTCAAGGGGAACATCGGCTGGGCGTTCTGTTACAACGCGGTCGCCATCCCGCTCGCGGCGACCGGCCTCCTCAACCCCCTCTTCGCCGCGGTCGCGATGGGGGCGTCGAGCCTGCTCGTGGTCACCAACTCCTCGCGGGCGCTGCTGGACGACTGAGGCGCGACGGCCGCCGCACCCGATCGCGACCGCCGCCCGGTCGCCCGCGCCGCTTCCGCGGCGGCCCCCGCCCCTACCGCAAACGGTTTTCGGCTCACGCGAGTAGGAGCGATCGATGACAGACCAACAGCAGCAGCCGGCGGTGCCGACCAGCAACGGGATGCCCGTGTTCGGGCTCGGCACGTGGGAGAACGACGACCCGGCCCAGTGTACCGAGTCGGTGACGAACGCGCTCGACGCCGGCTACCGCCACGTCGACACCGCACAGATCTACGGCAACGAGGCGGCCGTCGGGAAGGGAATCGCGGAGAGCGAGGTCGACCGCGACGAGATCTTCCTCGCGTCGAAGGTGTGGATCGACCAGCTCTCGCCCGCGGACGTGGCCTCGTCGACCCGCGAGAGCCTCGACAAGCTCGGCGTCGACTCGGTCGATCTCATGTACGTCCACTGGCCGGCCGGGGAGTACGAGCCCGAGGAGACGCTGCCGGCGTTCGCCGAACTGCGTGACGAGGGGCTGATCGACCGGATCGGCGTCTCGAACTTCGAGCCGCACCACCTCGACGCCGCGACCGACGCGCTCGGGGAGGCGCCGTTCGCGAACCAGGTCGAGTGTCACCCGCTGCTCCGACAGGAGGAGCTCCGCGAGTACGCGGACGCGAACGACGTCGAACTCGTGGCCTACTCGCCGCTCGCCCGCGGGAACATCCTCGACGACCCCACGGTGTCCGACATCGCCGAGAAACACGGCGTCAGCGCGGCACAGGTGAGCCTCGCGTGGCTGCGCGAGTCCGGGATCACCGCCATCCCGAAGGCGACCGGGATCGACCACATCCGCGATAACCTCGCGAGCCTCGACCTGGAACTCGACGACGAGGACGTCGAGGCCATCGACACGCTCGGCCGCACCGACCGCCAGCTGAACCCCGACTTCGGGCCCGACTGGGAGTGAAGTCGCCGGTCAGTCGCGCCGTCGCGGAAGGCTGACCGTGATCTCGTTGCCGTCGGCGGCGTCGGCGTCGACGGCGATCGATCCGTTCGAGAGCTCCACGCTCCAGTAGACGAGCCAGAACCCGAGCCCGCTGCTGTGGTACACGTCGGTCATGTCGTGATCGCCGGTGAGCACGCGTCGCTCGACGGCGGGTATCGGCGCGTGGCTGTCGCTGACGACGAGTTCGGCGTCGTCCTCGGTGCGCCGGAGGGCGACCGTCACGGTCGGGTCGTCCCCGTCCGCGTGTCGGATCGCGTTCTCGAGCAGCTCGATCACCGCCGACCGCAGCTCCGCGCGGCCGTCGACGACGGCGGCGTCGAGCGCCTCGGCCACGACCGTTCCGTCGGGATACCGCTCCCGGACGGTCTCGGCGCAGTCGGCGACCACCTCGTGGAGGGCGATCCGTTCCGTCTCCGCCTGTTCGGTGATCAGCTCGATTATCTCGCGTTCCTTCTCCGCGGTCTCGAGCAGCCGCTCCCCGACCCGTCGGATCACCGCAGTCTGTCCGTCTACGCCCGGGACCTCGGACTCGAGGACCTCGACCTGCCCGAGGACGACGTTGAGATCGTTCCGGAGGTTGTGGCGGAGGAGGTTGTCCATCACGACGAGCTGTCGTTCCCGACGGCGGCGGTCGGTGACGTCCTTCGTGAACCCCGTGATGCGGACGACCTCGCCGTCCTCGATTATCGGCTCGCCTTGGACCCACACCCACCGGTTGTAGTTCTCTTCGGGGTTCACCCGGTACTCCATGTCGACGGAGTCGCCCTCGGCGAGCCGGTCCATCGCGTCCGTGACCGCGGGCACGTCGTCGGGGTGGACCGTTTCGAGGAACGCCTTCGGGTCGCCTTCGAGCGTGTCGACGGACGACCCGTATATCTCCTCGTAGGAGGGGTTCACGAACAGGAGCTCCGACCAGTCGGCGTTGAACATCCAGAGGGCGTCACTGGAGACGGCGGCGAGCTCCTGGAGGTGCGACGCCGTCTCTCTGCGGTCGCGTTCGGCCTGAACGCGGTCGGTGACGTCCCGCGAGCTGACGACGTACCCGTCGAGTTCCTCGTCGGTGAGATTCGACATCCGGCTCTCCAGCCAGACCCACGACCCGTCCGCGGTGCGGTGGCGGTACTCGACGGTCTCCTCGGCGAACTCGTCGCTGGTGATCGCTCGCTGGAACGCCGCACGGATCGCCTCGCGGTCGTCCGGGTGCATGTACTCGAAGGAGATCTCGCCCACGAGCTCCGCCGGCGGGATGCCGAGAATCCGCTCTGAAGCCCCGTTGACGAACGTGAACCGCCCTTCGTCGTCGACCAGGGCGATCTTGTCTCGGGCCTGATCGAGAAGCAACCCGAGCGGTTCGGACCCGTTCATTCCCTCATGCTCCTCCGCGCGTGCGTATAACCGTCACGGCCGTTCGTGTCCGTCGGCGGTCACGGACGAACTACGGCACCGGAAGGGACCACGGCGTGTCGGGACGCAACCGGACGGTCCGAGTGGACTCCGTTCAGTCGTCGCTCGCCGAGAGCGCTTCTCGAATCTCTTCCAGCTTGAAATAAGACGCGAGACCGAGTATCGTCACGGGCCACAGCCCGACGAACTGCCCGCGCTGCTTGTCGCCGCGCACGTAGTAGAAGTACAGCGCGAGTGCCACCGACCCCACTGACGCGAACACCGCGGGTCCGAGTCCGTCACTACCGACCTCTTCGACAACTTCGGCCGCCGTTTCCTCTGTTGTATCGCTCACATACAACGAACGCCCCAGACGGGCATATGTGTTTCCTTGCTGTGAGCTCTACTTCGGGCCGTATCCGTCTCACGTCGCCGGCGGCGGCGTCACGATGACCGGGACCGCTCGCTCCGAAACACGAGCACGAAGATCAGGACCGACAGTACGATCATGACCGCCGCGAACACGCGCTCGTCGTCTATCACGGCGTCGACCGGATCTTGGAGCATACTTCCGGTACGGCCCCCACCCTAATGTATCTCGGTATCGGCGACGAACGCGCTTCGTCCCCGTCAACACTGGCGACTCCGCACGAGCGGACGCCGTCTCTCGACCGCCGACGGCCGGCCCACCTTCCCACGAACCGCACGAAACGATTTGAGGCCGCGGACCGTACTGTGAGCATGCGTGACATTGATCCGGACACGCTGATGTTGGTAGCGGGTGTGGCGATCTCGCTGATCGCGCTCTTGGAGCTGTATCCGCTCTGGAAAAATCGGAGAGACGAACGACGGTGACAGCCGTCCCGTCCACACCGGGCCCGCATTCGGCGGCCACGGGACGGGCGTGCCGGTCCTGAGCGCGGCGACGAGGGACCGGACGGCGACCCTTCAGACGTGTTCGGCGAGGAAGTCGACGATCCCGCGGTACGCCTCGATCCGGTTGTCGAGCTTCGCGAAGCCGTGCCCCTCGTCGTCGAAGATGAGCTTCCGGACGGGGACGCCCTGTTCCCGCGCCTTCTCGACGATCTGTTCGGCCTCGCCGACGGGCACCCGCGGGTCGTTCTCGCCGTGGAGGACGAACAGCGGGGTCTCGATCCGGTCGATGTTGTTGATCGGGGAGACGGATTCGAGGAACTCGCGGTCCGCGTCGAGCGAGCCGTACTCGGCCTCGCGGAGCGAGCGCCGCCAGTCGCCGGTGTTCTCCAAGAACGTGACGAAGTTCGCGATGCCGACGATGTCGACGCCCGCGGCCCACAGCTCCGGGTACTCGGTGAGCGACGCGAGCACCATGAACCCGCCGTAGGAGCCGCCCATCGCGACGACGCGGTCGGGATCGACCTCCGGGTGGTCGTGGAGCCACCCGACGCCCTCGCGGATGTCCTTCACCGAGTCCATCCGATTTTCCACGTCGTCGAGCCCGGAGTACGCCTTCCCGTACCCCGACGACCCGCGGACGTTCGGCTCGAAGACGGCGTACCCGTTGTTCAGCAGGTACTGCGTGACCGACGCGAAGGAGGGGCGCCGCTGCGACTCCGGGCCGCCGTGGATGTCGACGACGACCGGGTACCCCGACTCGGGCGGCTCCGTCTCCGGCACGGAGAAGAACGCCGGGATGTCCCGCCCGTCGAAGGTGGGGTAGTGGACGAGCTCGCGCTCGACGAACGAGTCCGCCGGGATCCCGGCGGTCGAGGCGCGCGTCCACCGCTCGGCCTCCCCGGTGGCGGCGTCGACGACGTAGACGTTCGCGTTGTGCGTGCTGCCCGTCGCGGTCACCGCGAACCGCTCGCCGTCCGGGCCGAAGCTCACGCCGCCCGCGACGCCCTCGGGCAGGTCGGGCGCGCGGAGCTCGTCGATCCGACCGGGACCGTCGAGTTCGCCGACGGTGAGTTCCGTGTAGCCGTCGACGTTCCGGGAGTAGACGAGCCGCCCC
The DNA here is from genome assembly GCF_039522565.1 of Halorubrum ejinorense. Classification (GTDB taxonomy): domain Archaea; phylum Halobacteriota; class Halobacteria; order Halobacteriales; family Haloferacaceae; genus Halorubrum; species Halorubrum ejinorense. Next base: position 159,065 of record NZ_BAAADQ010000003.1, read on the forward strand.
GAGTCCTCGTCTATCGCGATGCCGTCGACGTTCCACTCGTCGCCGTCGACGACGACGGCGAACTCGCCGGTCGCGAGGTCGAGCCGTTCCAACCGGAGCGTGTCGCTCCCCCGGTCGGTGACGAGGTAAATCCCCTCGCCGTCGGGGCCCCACTCGGGGCTGGCGTACCGCACGTCGCCCTCGTGGGGAGTGTGGTGGGTCAACTCGCCGCTCTCCAGCTCCAGGGTGTACACGTCGTGGTCGAACGAGGAGGACGCCTCGTGGACGATCAGGCGGTCGTCGCTCGGCGACCACCCGGCGACCGAGAGCCAGCCGTCGCCCTCGTGGACCAGTTCGGCGTCGTCGCCGGTCTCGTCGCGGCCCTGGACGTACACGTCGAAGACGGCCTCGTCGCGGCGGTTCGACGCGAACGCGAACCGGTCGCCCGCGGAGTCCCAGCCGCCCCACCGGTGCTTCGACTCCGGCTTCGCCGTCAGGTCGGTGATCGCCCCGGACTCGTAGTCGAGCCGGTAGAGCTGCGCGCGCTCGTTGCCGCCCTCGTCCATGCCGAAGACGGCCTCGGAGCGCTCCGGCGAGGAGTCGACGAAGGAGACGGACTCCTCGAAGAAGGTGTGCTGTTCCGGCCACGACTCGGTCTCGCGGAGCGACCACACTTGCCCCGTCCCGGTCGTGTTGAGGAGGAAGGATAGCCGTCCGTCGGGACCGAGGTCGGCGCCGCCGGCGTTCCGCACGTTGAGGTAGCGCTCGATGTCGTACTGTCGCATGTCACTCGGTTCCGCGCGTGACCGGAAACCGTTTCGGGTGGCGGTGCCCCGCTCGGTCGGTGTTCGACGCGCCGTCGACGGGCCGGCGGCACGCCGTCTCCCGCCCGGATGCCGTGTCTTTTTATCGGCGCCCGCCGTCCGGTCGGCGTATGCGCGTCGCGTTCGTCTCGCTCTTCGCTCCCGGACACGGGGAGACCCCGGCACGAACGCGAACCCTCCGGACCGCCCGGCGCCTCGCCGACCGCGGCCACGAGGTCGTCTGGCTCTGTGCCCGCTGGTGGGGCGGCGACCACGACGCCTTCGACGAGGACGGCATCGAGTATCGCTCCGTCACCGCCGAGCCCGCGCCGGGCGCCTTCTCCGCCCGGCTCCCGGGGGCGCTCCGTCGCGCCGCCCCCGACGTGGTCCACGCGGTCAACACCCCGCCGACCCCGGCGCTCGCCGCCACGGTCGGGGGAACGCTCTCGCGGACGCCGGTCGTCGTCGACTGGTGGCGCGACCACCCGGCCGACGCCCGTCGCTGGTACCGCCCGCTCGCGCGGCGCGCGGACGCGGTCACGACGCCGTCGCGGACCACGAAGACCCGCGTCCGCGAGTACGGCGCCGACGGCGACGACGTCCGCGTCGTCCCCGAGAGCATCGACTTCGGCGCGGTCGAGGACGCGTCGGTCGACGACCGGTTCGACGCCGTGTACTCGCGCCGGCTCGACCGCCACGCCAACGTCGAGACGTTCCTCCTCGGCCTCGCCGAGCTCCGCGGTCGCGACTGGACCGCGGCGGTGATCGGCGACGGCCCCGAGCGGGGTCGGATCGAGGCGACCGCCCGCGACCTCCGCATCGAGGACCGCGTGACGTTCCTCGGCGACCTGCCGACGGCGGAGCGGATACCGATATTCAAGGGGACGCACGTCGCGGTCGCCACCGCCACGTGGGAGACGTTCGCGACCGACCTGCTGTGGGCGGTCGCGTGCGGCTGCGTCGCCCTCGTCGAGTACCAGGCGGACTCCAGCGCCCACGAGCTCGTCGAGGGACGCGAGCGCGGCCGGCTCGTGACCAGTCCGGCGGAGCTGGCCGACGAGTTCGTCGCGGTCGGCGACTTGGAGCGCCGCTCCGTCGACCGCGACTTCGCCGGCTACGACCACGACGCGGTGATCGACCGCTACGTCGCGCTTTACGAGGCGCTCGCCGCCGACGACTGAGCGCGTTGCCCCCGCTCTCCGGTGTCTTCGCGACTTCGAGTCGTGGAAAACCGGAACGAGTCAGAAAACGCCCGGGCCGGAAGTCGACCCGGAGTCAAGAATCGGCCCCGAGCCAGGAATCGGCCCGGAGTCAAGAATCGGCCCCGGGTCGGGTCACACCGGGGTCGGGAGTCGAACCGGCTCGGCTACGCTTCGTCTCCCCGCCTGATCGTGCCGCCGTACTTCATGAAGACGAACGCCAGCCCCAGCGTGCTCACCATCGCGATGAACGTCGCGATACCGAGCGCGCGGGCGGCGTCCGGGACGAACACGGCGTCAGAGCTGCCGCCGCCGACCTCGACGGTGGCGATGTCGCCGCCGACGGCGATGCCGCCGTGCATGCCGACCGCGGTGTGGGGAACGCAGTGGTAGTGCGTGATGCCGGCGTCCTCGCCGGAGGTCTCGTACTCGTAGGTGGTCCCCTCCTCGCCGACGGGGTTGCCGCTGTCGAGGCTGGCCGGGCCGCCGCCCTCGACCGTCTGGACGTTGTGGCTGCCGCCGGCGCCCGTCCACTCCCAAGTGATCGTCGTCCCCTCGTCGACCCACACGAGCGTCGGGTCGAACGCGAGGCCCTGGTCCCCGGCGCCCACCGAGATGGTCACCGAGTCCTGCCCGCGAGCGTCCGTGTAGGACCCGACGTTCCCGCTTGAGGCACCGCTCGGCCAGTCGGGTTCAACTTCCTGTGCCGCCGCCGTCCCCGCCGTCGCCGTCGCCGCGCCGGCGGCGACCGTCGCACCGCCGGCCGTCCGCATGAACGCGCGCCGAGAGACGTCGTCCGAGCTCATACTGCCCGGTTCGTGATGACCCGTAGTGAATATGTTGATCCGACCGCGGAGCGGGTCATCTCACGCCCGCCCGGCGTCGGCCCGTTTCACGCGTCTCTCGCGGCCGATCTCGGTCGAGGGATCGTCAAAAGCCAACGTCGCGGAGCGACCGAGCCCCGATCACCGGCGAACGCGGTCGAGGTCGTCGAGGAACGCTCGCAGCGCGGACCGCGTCACGTGGGGCATACACACCACGCGCAGCTCGTCCGCGCCGGTCCGCGAGACCTTCCACCCGGCGTCGCGGAGCGCCGCGAACTCCGGCTCGGGGACGGCCGCGGCGACGAGCGGGAGCTCGGGCTCGACGACCTCGTACCCGCGGTCCGCGAGCCCCTCGGCGAGCCACGCGGCGTTGTCGGCCGCGCGCTCGGCGGCCTCGCGGTAGCCGGCGGGCCACAGCTCGTCCATCGCCGCGACCGCTCCCGCGACGCCCGCCCCGCTCCGGGTCCCGGTCAGCGTCGCCTGCGACCGGCTCTCGAGGTACGGCGTGTCGACCGCGAGCGCGTCGAGGGCGGCGTCGTCGCGGGCGAGCAACCCGCCGGCGGGGACCGGCGCTTGGCCGAACTTGTGGGGGTCGACGGTCAGCGTGTCGACCGCGGCGTCGCCGAACGACCACGCGTGGTCGGTGAACGGCAGGACGAAGCCGCCCCACGCGGCGTCGACGTGGAGCCGCGCGCCCGCCTCGTCCGCGATCGCGGCCAGCTCCGGGATCGGGTCGACGCGGCCGTACTCGGTGCTGCCGGCGACGCCGACGACGAGCGCGGTCGCGTCGTCGACCGCCGCCGCGACCGCCGCCGTGTCGGCCCGGTACGCGTCGTCGACGGGAACCGTCCGGAGCTCCACGCCGAGCACCTCGGCCGCCTTGGTGAACGAGAAGTGTGCGCTCTCCGGGACGACGACGTTGACGTCGCTCCGGTCGTGTCGGTTCCGCGCCGACCGCACCGCCTGAACGTTCGCCTCCGTGCCGCCGCTCGTGACGTACCCCGCGGCGTCGCTCGGGCTCGGGTGGTCCGCCAGCGTCGCGAGCCGCTCGACCGCGCGCTCCTCCAGCGACGCCACCGTCTCGTAGGTGGCCGGGTCACCGGGATTCGTCGCGAGGAACCGTTCGGCGGCCGCGCGGGCCGCCGGATGCGGCTCGGTACACATCGACGAGAGCACCCGGTCGAACGACTGCGGTCGCGGCTCCGGCTGTTGCATCCGCCCTCCCGTTACAGGGGACGGGTCTTACCCGTTCCGCTCTCTGACCCGCCGTCTCGGACCCACGTCACGTCGTCAACGGACGGAATCGAGCAGCAGGCGCTGTTCGGTCCGTTTGACCTCGTGTTGAACGTCCCGGACCGCGTCGATGTTCGCGGAGATGGAGGAGACGCCCTTCTCGACGAGGAAATCGACCATCTCGGGCTTCGAGCCGGCCTGTCCGCAGATGCTGGTGTCGACGCCGAGCTCGCGGCACGCCTCGATGGTGTCGCCGATGAGCCGCAGCACGGCCGGGTGGAGCTCGTCGAACCGGTCGGCGACGTGTTCGTTGTTGCGGTCGACCGCGAGCGTGTACTGCGTGAGGTCGTTCGTGCCGAAGGAGGCGAAGTCGATGCCGGCGGCAGCCAGCTCTTCGATCTGGAGCGCGCTGGCGGGCGTCTCGATCATCACGCCCCAGCGGTGCGTCTCGGGGTCGATCCCGGCCTCGCGCATGTGGCGCGTGATCCCCTCGACGTCGGCCGCGTCGTTGACCAGGGGGAACATCACCTCCAGGTTGTCGTACCCCATCTCGTAGAGGCGCGCGAACGCGGCCAGCTCCTGCCGGAACGGCTCCGGCTTGTCGAGGCTCCGCCGGATCCCGCGCCACCCGAGCATCGGGTTGTGTTCGGCCGGCTCGCCGTCGCCGCCCTCCAACTCGCGGAACTCGTCGGTCGGCGCGTCGATGGTCCGCACCCGGACCGGACGCGGGTAGAACTCGTCGGCCACCTGCCGGACGCCCTCGATGAGTTCGTCCTGGTAGGCGCGGGCGCCGTGGTCGGCGATGTACTTCTCGGGCGTCTTCCCGAGCGACAACACCATGTGTTCGATCCGGAGCAGGCCGACGCCGTCGGCGCCGGTCGCGGCGGCGCGCTCTCCCGCCTCCGGGATCGAGACGTTCACTTTCACCTCCGTCGCCGTCATCGGCTTGACGGGCGTCTCGGGCCGCGCGGCCTCCACCGGCTCGAACTCCTCGCCCGGTTCGGCGGACTCGTCTTCGCCCGCCCGGATCGTCCCCTTGTCGCCGTCGAGGGTGACCTGTTGCCCGTCTTCGAGGACCCGCGTCCCGTTACCGGTCCCGACGACGGCCGGGACGCCGAGCTCGCGCGAGATGATCGCCGCGTGGCTCGTCATCCCGCCCTCGTCGGTGACGATGCCGGCCGCGCGCTTCATCGCGGGCACCATGTCCGGCATCGTCATCTCCGTCACCATCACGTCGCCCTCTTGGACCTGATCGAGGTGGTCGAGCTTGTGGACGATCCGGACGGCGCCCGAGACAATTCCCGGGCTGGCGCCGAGTCCGTCGACGAGGACGTCGGCGTCGTCGGCCTCGCCGCCGTTCGGGACGCCGGTCGCGCCCGGCCGACCCGACGACGCGTCGCCGGCGGTCGACTTCTGCGGGGTCTTGCCGCCGGTGCCGGACGCGTCAGCTTCGCCCTCGCCCTCGCGGATCGTCGTGATCGGCCGCGACTGGAGCATGTAGATCTCCCCGTCGTAGATCGCCCACTCGACGTCTTGGGGGGTCTCGTAGTGCGCCTCGACCTGCTCGCCGAGCGCGACGAGGTCGCCGATCTCCGCGTCCGAGAGCACTCGCTCGCTCCGCCGGTCCTCGTCGACGTCGAGCTGGACCGTCTCGCCCGTCTCCGGGTCCTTCATCATCTCGACTTTCTTGTCCGCGATCGTGACCTCGTCGACCTCGCCCCGCCCGCGGTCGTACACGTAGTTGTCGGGCGAGACGGTGCCGGAGACCACCGCCTCGCCGAGCCCCCACGCGGCCTCGATGGTGACCTGCGGCTCGCCCGTCGAGGGGTGACTCGTGAACATGACGCCCGACTTGTCGGCGTCGACCATCCGCTGGACGACGACCGCGATGTCGACGTCGGCGTGCGGGAACCCCCGCTGTTGACGGTAGTAGATCGCTCGCTGGGTGAAAAGCGAGGCCCAACACTCCTTGACGCGCCGGAGGAGGTCGTCCTCCCGGACGTTGAGGAACGTCTCCTGTTGGCCCGCGAACGAGGAGTCGGGCAGGTCCTCGGCCGTGGCCGACGACCGGACCGCGACGAACGCCTCCGCGCCGTCCTCGCCCATCGACCGGTACCGTTCGAGGATCTCCTCACGCACCTCCTCGGGCAGCGGCGTGTCGAGGATCAGGCGTTCCGCCGTCGCCTCGGCCTCGCGGAGCGCGGCGGAGTCCTCCGGGTCGACGTCGACCGCGTCGAACAGCTCCTCGTCGATTCCGGCCTCCTCGATGAAGGTGCGATACGTGCCCGCGGTGACGACGAACCCCGGCGGCACCGGAAGCCCCGCACCGATGAGTTCGCCGAGCGACGCCGCCTTCCCGCCGACGGTACCGACGTCGTCGGCGTTGACGTCCTCCAGCAAGAGTACTGCCATTCGTGTACCCGGACGATCCGCGAGACGACGTATGAAGCTTCCGGCAGGAACAACACTGAATAAAATGTTACTCGCCGGCGAGTTGTCTCCTGACGACGCGAAGGCCGCTCGCACCGGAACGCCGTCCACAGAAACCGTGAGTGTCCTGAGAGACGCGACGCTCACGGGAACGAACGAAGGGGAGGGCCGAAGCGCGGGGACGCCGACCGAAGACGAGGGCCGAAGCGTCGGAGACAGCGAACCGCCCTGCGGTTCGTACTCTCTCTGACGGGCCGTTTCCGCCTATACTTATCCACCGTTCCACGAACAGGTCCTAACACGTGTTACAGGTGTTGTAACACATCCGCGCGGCGGCGAACGCCGCCGACACCGCCTCGCTGCGGCTACGCGTCCTCGAGCCGTCGTCGCTCGTCGCGTAGCAGTCGCTCCCAGAGGCCGAAGAGGCGGCTGTCGAGGTCGTAGGCGTCGTCGACGCGTCGAACCCACGCGTCGTCGGCGAACAGGTGGCGTTGGAACCGCCGCACCTCCGGGGAGAGTCGGTCGCGGTCGCCGCCGTAGTACGACAGCGACTCCTCGCGGGTCCGGGCGACGAGGTCGGCGGGCACGTCGATCTCGTCGGCGGCGGCGACGTGGTCGAACCACTCCAAGTGAAGCAGCGAGTCGGCGAGGAGGAACCGCCCACGGAAGCCCGAGACCCGCGACAGCGCCGGTTCGCCGTCGATGAAGACGTCGGCGGGACGCGAGAACCGGGGTGCGGTCGCGGTCACGGACGCGCCCGCGGCGACCCTACCGGCGACCTTCCGAAGCTGCCGGTCGGCGTACCGGACCGGAGCGATCAGCGCGAGCTCGTACCACGTCGGCAGCCACTCGCAGTACGGCTCCGAGAACGCGCCGTCCGCGAGCAACGTCGCCGCGACTGACCGGGCGGCCGCCGGCGTCAGTTCGTCGGGCGCCGTTCGGAGCCGCTCGACGGTCCGGTCGTCGTCGAGGGCGTCGACCCCGGAAAATCCCATGCCCTCGGCGACCTCGGTCGTGTAGGCGCGACCGGCGGCGTACCAGGCGGCGAAGTCGGCGGGCGTCGTCAGTCGCAGGAGTCGGAGGACCGTGATACCGGAGGGAGGGGTCGAGTCGAAATAACCGTTCTGGAGGGGTCGACACGCGACCCGTCTCACTCGCTCGAATCGCGCCCGAACCGGGGCGAACCGCCCCGGCCTTCGAATGGGTCATCGGTCGGGGCCGGCTCTCCCGTGTCCTCGCCGGCCCCACCGGAATCGTCGAGGGCGTCGTCGAGGCCCCACTCGGCGGCGCGGTCGCGGGCCTCCGCCCGCGCCTGTTCGCGGATCGCCTCGATCCGGTCGTCGTCCTCGAGGAACGCCGCGACCGCGTCGTCCTCGTCCGCGCCGTCCCCGAGGCGCTCGTCCGGCGCGGCCTCCCGGGTCCGCTCCGCGAGGTCGGCGGCGTCGGCCAACTCGGTCGCGGCCGCGTCGGGTGCGACCCGCAGCGCGTCCTCCTCGTGAGCCGCGGCCAGGCCGTCCGCGTCGACGGCGTACAGTTCGACGCGATACGGGCCGGGGACCGCGAGCTCCGCGAGCGCGTCCGGGCCGCCGCTGTCGGTCACCGTGTTGTAGGCCAACACCGGGACGCCGTCGGCGAAGGTGATGACGCCGCGGGCCTCGCCGGACAGGAGCAGCGTCTCCTGGGGAACGAGCGTCGCGTAGCCGGTGAGTTCCCGGTCGAGCGCGCGCGACAGCGTCGTTCCGACGTCCGAGACCACCCGCGAGCGCAGCAGCGTCCCTCTCGGGATAGTGAGCGCGGCCGGCTCCGAGGGTCGCCGCTCCGACTCGCCGCTCATGGCGTGTCGGGGACGACCGCGCTGCGGAACCGGTCGGCGACCGCGTCACCGTCGCCGTCGCGCACGTCGAGCCGGGCGGCGGCCCGACGGTAGCGCGCGGCCGCCTCGCTCTCGGGCGCGTGAGCGAGCAGCGGCTCTCCCGCCCGCCGCGCCGCTCGGACGGCGTCGCTCTCGGGGACGTTCGCGAGGACGGGGCCGCCGAAGTGGCGCTCCGCCTGCGCGGCCACGTCGTCGGCCTCGCTCCGCACCTTGTTGAACAGGACCCCGGCGGTCTCGGTGCCGTACGAGCGCGCGTACTCCTGTACCTTCAGGCCGTCCGAGAGCGCGGGTATCGTCGGCTCGACGACGACCACGACGCGGTCGGCCAACACCACCGGCAGCACGGCGGACTTCGACCCGAGCGCGGCCGGCGAATCGAGCAGGAGCACGTCGGTGTCGCGCGCGAGCTCCGCCACCACGTCGCGGAGCCGCTCCGGTTCCGCGGCCTCGAAGCCCGCCAGCGAGGTGCCACAGGGGACGACCGAGAGCCCGAACCGGTCGTAGGTGGCCTCGGTCACGTCCGTCGCGGTGCCGGCGACGAGCAGGTCGTGGAGGGTGACCGCCGCGTCGTCGAGTCCGGCGTGAAAGAGGAGGTTCGCCATGCCCGTGTCGGCGTCCACGACCGTCACGTCGTGGTCCTCGGCGAGCGCCATCCCGAGCGCGAGCGTGCTCGTCGTCTTCCCCGTGCCGCCCTTGCCGCTGGCGACCGCGAACGCCTCGACCATACGCCCGCTCTCCGGTCGGTCGGGCTAAAAGCTGTCCATCGCGCGACCGGTCTCCCGGCGCGGTAGCGTCTCTCCGCGCCCCAGACGACCGGTCCGAGCGGGAGAGCTTTCAGGGTCGGACGCGAGTCGTGTACATGGTCAGAACCGTCGACGCAGCGACGTTCCGGGACATGATCGACGCGCGACGGCGCGGCGACCGCTCGTTCGCCCTCGTCGACACGCGCCCGGAGGAGAGCTTCGCGGGGTGGCACGTGGCGGACGCGATCCACTACTTCTACAAGCCGTTCCACGAGTTCGACCTCGACGACTTCGAGCGCGAGACGGGCCTCTCGCCCGACGACAGCGTGGTCACGCTGTGTGCCAAGGGAAAGGCCTCGAACGACTTCGCCGCCGAACTCGACGCGGCGGGGTACGAGGACGTCGTCGTCGTCGCCGACGGCATGCGCGGCTGGTCCGCCGTCTACGACCGGACCGCCGTCCCCATCGCCGACGGGTCCGACGCCGCCCCGGGGCTCGACATCGTTCAGATTCAGCGTCGCGCGAAGGGGTGTCTGGGATACCTCGCCGTCGGCGGACGCGAGCGCGGGTCGGCGGACCACGTTCCGGGCGCCTCGGACTCCGACGGCTCCGGCCGCGTCGCCGTCGCTGATTCCGACGGCTCCGACCGCGTCGCCGTCGCTGATTCCGACGGCTCCGACCGCGTCGCCGTCGCTGATTCCGACGGCTCCGACCGCGTCGCCGTCGCTGATTCCGACGGCTCCGACCGCGTCGCCGTCGCTATCGACGTCTCCCGACACGGAGACGAGTGGGTCGAGGCCGCCGCCGAACGCGACGCGTCGATCGCGGCGGTCCTCGACACGCACGTCCACGCCGACCACCTCTCCGGCGGCCGGGCGCTGGCGGACGACCTCGGCGTCCCGTACTACCTGCCCGCCGCGGCGGCCGACCGCGACGTGGCCGCCGAGTTCGAACCGATCGGACGCAACGAGACGCTCGACGTCGGCGGGATCGACCTGAAGGCGCTCGCGACGCCGGGCCACACCGACGACGGCGCCAGCTACCTCGTCGGCGACGCCGCGGTGCTCACGGGCGACACGCTGTTCACCGACAGCGTCGGACGGACGGAACTCCAGTTCTCGGCCGGCGAGGACGGCGAGGACGCCGAAGAAGACGACGGCGCGTCCGACCAGGGCGCCGCGGGCGCGGCCCGCCGGCTCTACGACTCGCTCCACGGCACGCTGCTCGCCGAACCCGACGACATCGCCGTCTGTCCCGGCCACTTCGCGGTCGCGAACGACGGGACGACCGGGGACGTGGTCCCGGGCGAGCCCGTGTTCACGACGGTCGGTGACGCCCGCCGCGGGATCGAGGTCCTCGGACTCGACCGAGAGGCGTTCGTCGACCGGATCACGCGGACGCTGCCGGAGAAGCCGCCGAATTACGAGTCGGTGATCGCGGCCAACCGGGGCGTCGAGACGCCGCCCGACGAGACCGCGGCGATCGAACTCGAACTCGGGCCGAACCGCTGTGCGGCGGACTCCGGGTCGGGCTCGACGGCCGACGACGACTGAGCGCGGCGGGGTCCCACCCGGCTCAGTCCCCCTCGGCCTCCAGCGTCTCCACGCGGTCGCGGAGGTCCTCCTTCTCGCGGACGAGCGCGTTCACGGTCGCTTCGAGGTCGGCGACGCGGCTCAACAGTTCGAGGTAGGCGTATCCGGCGGACAGCCCGACGACGAGGCCGACGACGCCGCCGAGGAGGAAGCCCACGGCGGTCGTCAACAGCATGAACAGCGCGTCGGCGAGGTCGTCGAAGCCGATCGGGAGGGCGACCATGCCCCCGTTGGCGGCGGACCGCTCAAAAAACGCGGGGCTCGCGGCGTCCGAACGCCGGGGTCCCCGCCGCGGCGGACTCAGTCGTCGTGAATGAAGACGAGCCGCTTCGAGTCCGTGTTGACGAGACAGAGGTCGATCCCGTCGCGGGTCGCCCCGATCTGCTGCCAGCCGTGGTCGCTGACGAACAGCGTCTGGAAGACGCCGCGGTCGCAGTCGGGGTTCGGACAGCCGACGCCGGCCGCGTTCTTGTACACCGTCGTGCCGCCGCCGGAGCTCTGGCGCACCAACCCGTCCGTCAGCGACCGGAACTCCTCGGCGGACATCGGACTCTCCGTGTCGTCGTCTCCCATGTGTTCGCGTTCGCAGGCGATCGTCTAAAAACCGCCTGCCCGTGACAACTCATGGCACGAGCTGCGGCCGTCCGCGCTCCGGGTCGCGCGTCGGCGTCTCTCTCAACTCCGTCGACGCTTCACTCCTCGTCCCGCTTCGCGGCGTCCGCGTAGGCGTCGGCGAGCCGCGTGGGTTCGGGGAGCTTGTAGCCCGCACACAGCGCGTCGACGAGGTCGACCGCGCTCGCGGCCGAGACGCGGTGCCCCGGGCTCACGTACAGCGGATTCACCCGCTTGCTCGTCGGGTACTGCCGCGACTGGAAGGCGTGGCCGATCACGGTCCCCGTCTCGGCGGTCGTCACCGCGTCGCCGGCGCGGACCGGCGTTCGCCAGCCGGCGGGGCGCTCGTCGGTCGGTTCGTCCGGCTCGCCACAGAGGAGGCTCTTCGCGACGCCGACGCTCGGCACGTCGTGAAGGACCCCGACGTGCGTCGCGAGTCCGGCCTCCCGGAAGTGGATCCGACCGGAGCCGTCACAGACCAGCAGGTCGGGGTCGGCGTCGAGGGCGTCGAGCGCGGCCAGGATCGGCCCGCCCTCCCGGAAGGCGAGGAGTCCGGGAACGTACGGGATCGAGAGCGGGGTCGTCGCGCTCGCGTACTCGATCACGTCGCCGTCGCGGAACGCGACCGCGGCGGAGACGGCGGCGTCGGGCGCGTCGGCCCGGTCGGTGCGGAACGCCTGATCGACGCCGACGACGACCGGGGCGTCCGCGTCGTGCGCGGTCGCCGAGTCCGTACCCGCGTCGAGACACGCCTGGTCCCCGTCGCGAGCCGGGGGGAGTCCGTCCGCGAGCGAGGCGGCCTCGCTGACGGCGACGCCGGCCGGGTCGAGCGCGTGGTCGTCGTCGAACGTCGCGGCCGCCGCGATGTCGCGCTGGAGGGCCTCCATCTCGTCCCGCGAGAGCGAGGGGTCCGGCCGGAGGTCGGGCCGGGCGAGGGGCATCAGAACCGACCGCCGGGACCGCCCGGCCCGCGCGGGCCGCGAGCGCTCCCCATCGAGACACCACCTCCGCCGCCGGCGGACCGGGCGAGGCCCTCGTTTCGCTTCCCGAACCCGAGCCCGATGGCGAAGCCGATCAGGTGCGCGAGGTGGGCGATTCCGCCGGCGGCGCCGCCGCCGCCGGCCAGGAGGCTCCGGACCACGAGCACCGCCGATACCAGCGCGATTCCCCACGTGAGGTACTTGATCTTCATCGGAATCACGAAGAAGAGGAGCACCTGCATGTTCGGCCGCCAGACGGTGAGCACGCCGAGGATCGCGAACCCGGCGCCGCTGGCGCCGAGGATGCCCGCGAGGGGGGCGCTCGTCGCGATCGCGAAGAGGATGTGACCGAGGCCGGCGATGATCCCGGACGCGAAGAAGAACGCGACGAACTTCTTCGACCCCACGGCGCGCTCGACGAGCGGGCCGAAAAACAGGATCACGACGCTGTTGCCGATGATGTGGTAGAGGCTCACCGGCGAGTGCGAGAGCACGGAGGTGACCACCGTCCAGACGTTGCCGAGCGCGTCGGGCCGGAGAACGAACAGGGTGTTGTGGAGCGTCGGGCTGATCCCCCAGAACACGATCAGCTGTGCGACGAAGGTGGCCCAGATCGCCGCGAGGATCGCGTACGTCGCGTTGTTGCGGAAGAAGCTCACGAACCCCCCGGTGCTGGTTTCGCGGTCGATACGGCGCTTGACCCGGTCGATTACGCCGCCGGCACTGCCGGTTCTCACGGTACGGCCGCCGCCACCTCTCGCGCCCCCACCGTCGTTCCCTTCGACGCTCTCGTCGAACCCGCTGTCGAAGACGCCGCCGGGGTCGTCCCACTCGGCGAGGCCGGGACAGTCGTGGTTCTCGGGGAGCCGGTGCTCGGCGCAGAACGTCTTCCCGCACCGCTTACACTGGTACGGGAGGTTCTCGTACTCCCCGCACACGTCGCACGTCGCCATTGGCGTCACTTACGCGGGCGGTCGTAAAGCGGTTTGGCTCTCGTACGAGGCGCTCGGATTCCTCTCGGGCGCCGTCGCGTGCTCCGGTACCTGATTGGGATCGATATCCGATTCGAATGCCACCGAAGCCCCAGCCGCGAGGCGGGCGCACGCTCGCTGTCGTTCGAGACGCCTCCGGCGTCTCGTGACGACGAAACGGCGGAGCCGTTTCGAACCATGCTCCTCGCTCAGTCGCTATCGCTTCCTCGCTGCGGTGCTTGCGTCCCCTGCGCCCGCCTCGCGGCTGCCCCTCCGAGTCCCGCCCCGCACGGCACCGCAGCCTCACGCCTCCCCAGCCTCGTCGGCCTCCCTTCGGTCGGCCGACTCCCTCGCGCGTGCTGTCTCGCGCCCTCCGGGCGCTCACAGGCACGCGCCACCGCGGGTGAGAGAATCAGTCCCCGCTCGGATCTCCTGCCTCGCTCGCCCGCAGGTCGTCGACGAGTCGCCGGAGCGTCGCGAGCGAGTACTGGCCGGGGGCGGTCGCGTCCGCGGCCTCCACCGGCGCGTAGCCGATCTTCGAGCCGTAGACCGGCGCGACGGCGCGGGTGTGGCGCCCCGCCTCGCCCATACACATCGTCGCGACGCGGTGGCCCGCGGCGGTCGCCTCGTGAGTGGCCTCCAGCATCGCCAGCGCGTCGGCCGGGGCGGTCGCGGTCGTCGCCAGCTTTCCCACGTCGCCCTCGCTCGCGGCGTCCGCGAGCAGGTCGACGAGCGCGGCGGGTTCGGGGGTCGACTCGAAGTCGTGGACCGACGCGACCACGTCGACGCCCGCCTCGCGGGCGGTCTCGCGCAAGGCGACCGCGTGCGACTCCTCGGCGTCGTCCGGTCGCGTGCCGCGCAGCGCCGCGAGTTCGACGTCCACGGCCGCGACCGCGTCGTGATCGACCGCGGTCGAGAGCGCGTCGTACCGCGCGGTCCCGTCGGCCTCGCCGCCCTCCCACGACGCGCGGTTCGTGACGAGAAGCGGGAGGGCGCCGTCGTAGCTCGCCAGCTGGTCGAGCGGGGAGTTTGCCAGGTCCATTCGGAACTCCACCGCGTCCGCGTGGGCACGGGCCGCCGGCTCCTCGCCCAGGTCGGCCGTGCTCGCGGCGAGAACGAACTCTTCGAACATGGCTCGCGGTTCACTCGCCGGGGTCTTAGCTGGTCGGGGTCGGGGCGATCCGACAGAAACGTTCGGACCGCGGAGTCGGTCGTGCGGTTACGCGACGAGTCCGTCCTCGGCTTCGAGGAGCTCGTGGTACCGGTTCCGGATGGTGACCTCGGAGATGTCGGCGACCTCGGAGACCGCGGCCTGCGTCGTCTTCTCGTTCGTGAGGAGGGCGGCGGCGTAGACGGCGGCCGCGGCGAGGCCCACGGGCGACTTGCCGGAGTGGACGCCCTTCTCCTTGGCGTTGCGGAGGAGGCTCTTCGCGCGCATCTCGGACTCCTCCGAGAGCTCCAGGTCGGAGGCGAAGCGGGGGACGTACTGCTCGGGGTCGGCCGGCTTCACTTCGAGCTTGAGCTCGCGGACGACGTAGCGGTACGTCCGCGCGATCTCGGCCTTCTCGACGCGCGACACGTCGGCGATCTCGTCGAGCGAGCGGGGGACGCCGGCCATCCGCGCGGCGGCGTACACACAGGAGGTGGAGACGCCCTCGATGGAGCGGCCGGGGAGCAGGTCCTCGTCGAGCGCGCGACGGTAGATGACCGAGGCCGTCTCGCGGACGTTGTCCGGGAGCCCCTGCGCCGAGGCCATGCGGTCGATCTCGCCGAGCGCCTGCTTGAGGTTGCGCTCCTTGGAGTCGCGGGTGCGGAACCGCTCGTTCCACTTGCGGAGCCGCTGCATCTTCTGGCGCTGGCGCGCGCCGAGCGAGCGACCGTACGCGTCCTTGTCGCGCCAGTCGATGTTCGTCGAGAGCCCCTTGTCGTGCATCGTGTTCGTGGTCGGGGCGCCGACGCGGCTCTTCTCGTCTTTCTCGCGGGAGTCGAACGCGCGCCACTCGGGGCCGCGGTCGACCGAGTCCGCCTCGACGACGAGCCCGCAGTCGCTACAGACCGTCTCGCCGTGTTCCTCGTCGTTGACGACGTGTCCGCCACACTCCGGGCAGCTCAGCGTCTCGTCAGTCTGTTCCGATTCTTCCTCGTTCGTCTCCGTTCGGGAGCGACTCCCCCGCGTGTGTATTCGTTCACTCATAGCTCGGTTGCCCCCGGAAACTGAAACTGCCCGGAAGCGATCTTAGTTTACCGTCGACGGAACACAACTTAAAACGACCGGAACGTGTCGCTCGAAACCCGACGAAAGAACACGATCTATCACGCGTTTTCGTCGGTCTCTCGACGGACGGGGATCGGTGCGCCGCCGCGACCGAAACGGTTGAGCGGATCGCGGACGGAAGTGGCTCCATGACCGAGCCCCGCGTCGTCTCGCTGGCGCCGAGCGCGACCGCGACCGTCGCCGCGCTCGGGGCAGCCGACCTGCTCGTCGGCGTCACGCATCACTGCGACCCGCCCGCCGACGCCGGCGACGCGCACGGGACCGACGGCCCCGCGCCGATCGGCGGCTGGCTGAACCCCGACCTCGACCGCGTCGACTCCCTCGACCCCGACGTCGTCCTCACGAGCGACGGGCTTCAGGCCGACCTCGCGGCCGACTGCCGCGACCGCGGGTTCGACGTGGCCCACCGCGAGCCGGCGACCGTCGACGACGCCGTGGCTGGGTTCGCCGCCCGCGGCGCCGACGTGGGGCGCCACGAGGCCGGCGAGCGACTCGCGGTCGACGCCCGCGACCGCCTCGACCGCGTCGCCGACGCGGTGGCCGACCGCCCCCGTCCCACCGTCTACTGCGAGGAGTGGTCCGACCCGCCGATGGCCGCGGGCAACTGGGTCCCCGGCGCCGTCCGCGCCGCGGGCGGCCGCTACCCGTTCGTCGACCCCGGCGAGCGCTCCCGCGAGGTCGACCTCGACGCCGTCGCCGCGGCCGACCCGGATCACGTCGTCGTCCACGTCTGCGGACACGGCGACCGGATCGACCCCGAGACGGTCGAATCGCGCGACTGGGGGGTCGACGCTCCCGTCCACGTGATTGACGACTCCCTCCTGAACCAGCCGAGCCCCGCGCTCCTCGACGGGATCGAACGGCTGGCCGCGCTGTTCCATCCCGACGCGTTTTCGGTCGCCGCCGACCACCCCTCCGTATGAGCACTCTGCGAGTCGGCGTCGGCAGCGGCAACCCGGTGAAGCGGCGAGCCGTCGAACTGGCGCTCGGGTCGGCCGCGGACCTCGACCTCCCCGGCGAGCCGACCGGCGTCGCGATCGACTCGGTCGCCGTCGACTCGGGCGTGAGCGAACAGCCGACGGGCCACGTGGAGACGATCGCCGGCGCGGAGAACCGGGCCGCGGCCGTCCTCGAATCCGGGCGATCGGAGCCGGACGCGGCCGCCGACTACGACCTCGGCGTCGGGGTCGAGGGCGGCGTCGCGCGCTTCGACGGGACCGACGGCCTCTTCCTGATCATGTGGGCGGCCGTCGCCGACGGCGAACGGGTCGGCCGCGGCGCCGGCCCCAGCCTCGCGCTCCCGGCGGACGCCGCGGCTCGGGTCGACGACGGCGCGGAGCTCGGCCCCGTGATGGACGACCTCCTCGATACCGAGGGCGTCGCGAAGCGCGGGGGCGCGGCCGGCGCGCTCACCAACGGTCGCGTCGACCGCGCCGAGGCGCTCGCGGCCGCGGTGAGCGGGGCGCTCTGCCCGTTCGTCTCCGACCGCTACTGAGTCGGGCCCGCCCGGCGTCGGGGTTCGAAGACCGTACCCAAATGGAGCGTCGAGCCGCCGCTCTCGGCGGTCGTGTGGACGAAAACCGCAAGACAGCGGCGTGTTAACTCCCTCTACCAACCGCCTTATGCGGGATGTCGACGTGGTACCCGTATGAGCACTGTCCCGCCGGACGCGGCCGCGGAACTGGACGCGGTCGCAGTCGAGTCGCACGACCTCTCCGCGAAGCAGGCCCGCATCCTGGGATACCTCCGCGAGAACGCGACCGACCGGACGTACTTCAAGTCGCGGCTGATCGCCGACGACCTCGACCTCTCCGCGAAGGAGGTCGGCGCGAACATGGGTGCCGTCGCCGACGCGGCCACCGACGTCGACGTCGAGAAGTGGGGCTACTCCTCGGGGACGACGTGGATGGTCACGACCTGACTGACGCGTCGCTCGGCAGACCGGCAGTCGTCTCGACGAGTCGCTTCGTTCGTCCCTCCCGCTCCCAGCGGCGCTTTCAGGGGTCGTACCTGACCAGCGACGCGGCGTCGTCGGCGAGCGCGACCGCCTCGGCGTCGAAGGAGTCCGCGTACCGGACCACGAGCGTGAGCAGCCGCTCCGGCTCGGTCAGCGCGTAGCCGTCGGTCCGGTCGAGCAGGCCGGCGCGCTCCAAGTCCGCGGCCGCGGCGCTTATTGTCGGCCGGGAGACGCCGAGAGCGTTCGCCAGGTCGGCCCCGGTCGCGTCGGGGTCGCGCAACAGCGCGAGGATCATCCCGCGCGGGGTGTCCCGGCGGAGGTAGCCGAGCGCCCGTTTGTCGGTCTCGTCGAACCGGCCAGCCGGGAAGAACCGGCGGTAATCGGCGTCTTTCACCGACTCGATCGCTCCCGACTCCTCCAGCTTCCGGAGATGGTACTGCGCCTCGCCGGTCCCGAGTCGGAGGTCGTCGCGGAGTTTGGAGAAGTGCGCGCCGGGGGTCGTCGGCACGTAGCCGCGGATCGCTTCCCGCGTCTCGTTGGTGTCCGCGTCCCCGTCGGCCGCGCTCGCCGTGCCGACGAACGGCGCGGCGGCTCCGACCGCGGCGAACCGGCGGAGCGTCTCCCGTTTCCGTCCGTCGAACCCCTCTGTCACGAGCGTATTAGTCTACGCCTCGACAAAAGCACTTCGCTCGGGGACCGGTTCGGTGCTGAATATCGGAGCGTCGGCGGCGTCTCGCGCCGCTTTAGCTCTCCTTTTCGACTTCCTCGCCCTCGATGTCGGCGCTCACCTCTTCTTCATCCATCTCTTGGATGACCTCGTTCGCGGACTTGATGCTCGCGCCGGAGTCGCCCGCCTTCACGGCCTCGGCCTCTTTCTCGAGCTCCTCGACGTCCATCTCCGCGGACTCTTCGATCTGGCCGAGGATCTCGTCGATGTCGTCGAGCCCGAGCATCTTGCGAGTGTCGGCGTCGAACTCCTTGCCGTCGAGCCCCTCCATCTGCTGGACGTCGGAGCCGGAGAGGGCCTTGCCGTAGCGGCCGACCAGACTCGTCAGCTCCTGCGGGAGGACGAAGGTCGTGGACTCGCCTTTCCCGATCTCTTCGAGCGTTTCCATGCCGCGCTCGATGATGGCGCGTTCGCCCATCGACTCGGCGGAGCGGGCGCGGAGGACGGTCGAAATCGCGTCACCCTGCGCTTCGAGGATCTGCGACTGCTTTTCACCCTGCGCGCGGATGATGTTGGACTGCTTGTCACCCTCGGCCTGCTCGACCGCGGAGCGGCGTTCACCCTGCGCTTCGAGGATCATCGCGCGGCGGCGGCGCTCGGCGGAGGTCTGCTGCTCCATCGCCTGCTGGACGTCCTTCGAGGGGTTGACCTCGCGGACCTCGACGCTCTCGACGCGGATCCCCCACTCGTCGGTGGGTTCGTCGAGCTCCTTGCGGATCTTCGCGTTGATCTCCTGGCGCTTGTTCAGCGTGTCGTCGAGTTCCATGTCGCCGAGGACGGCCCGGAGGGTGGTCTGTGCGAGGTTGGAGACGGCCTTCTTGTAGTCGTCGACCTCGAGGAACGCCTTCTTGGCGTCCATCACTTTGATGTAGACGACGGCGTCGGCGGTCACCGGCGAGTTGTCCCGCGTGATCGCTTCCTGGCGGGGCACGTCCAGCGTCTGCGTCCGCATGTCGAACGGGTACGTTCGGGAGACGAACGGCGGGATGAGGTTGATACCCGGTTCGAGCAGCTTTCGGTACTCACCGAAGACGGTGAGGGTCTTCTTCTCGTAGGCGTCGACGATCTCGAACGACTGCCAGAGCGTGACGACCACGAGCAGGAGCGCGAGCAGCCCGACGCTCACGAGCCCGAAACCGAGTTGGAGGGGGATCAGATCCATACCTCTCACTTAGCGCATCGCACGCTTAATAGTTCGCCCGCCACCCCGTCAGCTCGCGGTCTCCCGGCCGCGCAGTCGCAGACTCCGTCGCCCCTCCGCGGGGTCGCAGCGCGCGGTCGCCTCCCCTCAGCCGCTCCCGTCGAACCGCGCCGCGACGTTCTCTAACGCCGCGCGGAGCTGTCGCTCGTTGAACCGGCGGATCACCGGTGCGCCGGCCTTCGTGATCGCGTTCTCCGGCAGGCCGTACGTCGCGGCGTACGTCAGCTCCGTCCCCCCGTCGACGGGCGCGAGCCGGAGGTCGATGGTCCCGGAGAGTCGCCCGCGGAGTTCGAACGCGTGGCGCTCGGGTGGCTCGTGGACGGTCTGGACGATCTCGCCGTCGATGCCGACGCCCGCCATCCGGTAGGTGTACGCGAGGCGCTTCCCGCCGTTCGCCAGCGGTTCGACGTCCCGCACGTCGGTGAGTCCCGGCGTGATCGCCGCGTGGTTCGCCGGATCGTCGAGGAACGCGAACACGGTCTCGGGGTCGGCCGCCACGCGGATCGAGTCGCTCGCGGCGAACGGGTCGTCGCTCATCGCTCGCCGCGGCCTCCCGCCGCTCTCCGAGTCATTCGTCCGACCGCGGGTCGACGTACGCCTCGACCAGCTTCCGCTCGGCCGCGCGGAGATGCTGGTGGAACGTCTGCCGGGTGATCCCCATGCGCTCTGCGATCTCCGACCCGTCGACCGGGCGCGGCCACTCGAAGTAGCCGTTCAGCTCGGCGGTCTTCAGCGCCGCGCGCTGCCGGTCGGTGAGCCGCTCGTCGACCGCCGCGGCGAACTCCGCGACGGTCCGGTCTCTGCTCTCGCGCTCGACGCGCGACCGGAGCTCGACGCCCTCGTACTCCGCGCGGAACACGTCGAGGATCGACCGCACGTCGCGCTCGGGCGGCGTCTCGATCGTGAGCGTCGCCGCGTCTGCCGTCGCGGTCGCGCCGACGAGGACGCAGCCGTGGTCGGCCAGCTGCGTGAGCGGCGGCGACTCGGTGACGGTGACGGCGAAACTGACGCCGCCGTTCGTCTCGGAGACCAGCCGCATCGACTCGACCATCGGCAGGTCCTCAACGTCTTCGAGGCTCACGTCGCTGCTGTCGACGCGGAAGTACAGCTCGCCGGCGTCGTCGTCGAGGCGCGTCGTCCCGAGGTGTTCGATCTGCCCGCCGACCGCGTCGGCGATCCGGGTGAGCACCGCCGTCGGATCGCGGATCTCGACGACGATCTCACAGACCCGGTCCGTGGTGAGGATCCGGGTCGTCTCGACCGAGTGGAGGCCGTTGGCGATCATCTTGCCGACCGACTCGCACACCTTCCGCTCCCGGCGGTCGAGGACGTTCGCGCCGTTGCCGTATATCCCCAACACTCCGTACCGCCGTTTCCCGTACGTGAGCGGGACGACGAGCAGCCGCGTCCCGCCGACGGACTCCGGCGCGAGCGGCCCGTCGCCGCCGCCCTGGACCGAGCCGCCTCGAAGCTCCTCCGCCTCGATCGCCTCCTGTACCTCGACCGGCGTCTCCTCGACGGCGAGGGTCGTCCCCGGCTCGACCGCCACTCCGCTCGCGGCGTCGATCTCGAAGCGCCCCGTCGCCGAGGAGACCTCGCCGATCCAGGCGCCGGCGTAGTCCGGCTCGTCGGCGACGACCTCACAGACCCGCTTCGGGATGACCTCGGGGTCCCAGTTCTCGACGAGGATCCGGCTGATCTCGCTGAGGAGCCCGTTCACCCGACCGAGTACCCTGTCGAGCGCGCGCCGCTCCGTCGCGAGCTTCTCGGCCCGCTCCTCGGCGAGCCGCTCCGCGGCCTTCCGGTCGCTGACGTCGTTCTGGAACCCGACGTAGTGCGCCAGCTCCCCGCCGTCGTCGTAGACCGGTGCCACCGTCAGCTCGTTCCAGAAGGGGGTCCCGTCCCGCCTGTAGTTGCGTATCTCGACGGTGACCTCCTCCTCGTTCCGGATCGCGTCCGATATCTCCTCGACGGTCTCCGGGTCCGTTCCCGGTCCCTGGAGGAACCGCGGATTGCGGCCGAGCGCCTCTTCGACCGAGTAGCCCGTGTGGTCCTTCCAGGCGTCGTTGACGTACACGAGCGGGTAGTCCGGCAGATCGGGGTCGCTGATGCTGATCCCGATCGGCGCGTCCTCGACGGCCCGCGTGACCTCGCCGGCCGTCGGCTCGTGATCGGAGATGTCCTGCCGCGGCTCGGAGTCCGCGACCCCCGAGGAGACGGCGGACACGTCGGCCACGAGCCGTTCGATCGACGCCGACCCGTTCTTCTGGAGGAACCTGTCGACGCCGTTCTCGAAGGCGGCCTCCGTCACCGCGTCCTCGTCCGTCTCGGTGAACATCACGACCGGCACGCCGGTGTCGGACTCCTCGATCGCGGTCGCCAGCGTCACCCCGTCGTCGCCCGACAGCGCGTACTCACTGACGACGCAGTCGTACTCGCCGGTCGTCGCCTTCGCGACCGCGGACGCCGCGGTGTCCGTCCGAGTCACGTCGAAACCCGCAGCGTCGAGCGCCGTCTCGATCCGATCGCTCCCCTCGTCCGGATGGACGAGCAGAGCCCGAGCGTTCGCCATGCCCGACCGTTCGAACCGGTACGGGTTAATGGTTGCCAGTCTTCCTACGCGCCGGCTCGTCGCGGTTCGATCGCTCCGCGGTCTCCGCCGTCGCCCGATTCTCGTCGGTCCGACCGCGCCTCGACCGCTCTGCGGACGGGGATCGCCGGGCCCCGACCACGGTCAGTCAGGCCATGACTACTTTGTGCTCGCTGAGCGTAGCGATCGCCGTATGCTGTCGACGACCGTCGCCGGCGGGCCATCCCGCGATCGAATCCGAGAGCAATGACCGTGCGCCTCCCGGTTCAGAAGCCGCCAGCGTCGCTTCCCGAGGGCCGCGTCGGACTCTCTGCGGCAGCCCTCGCCGACCTCGGCGTCGCACCGGGCGACTCGGTCGGCGTCGAGGGCGTACACACCGTCGTCGCGCCGGTCGACGCGGTCGACGAGACGGACGGAGCCGTCTTCCTGTCCGAGCGGCTCCGCGAGACCGCCGGCGTCGAACCGGGCGACACCGCGGCCGTGGCTGCCGCGGACCTCCCGGCGGCGTCGTCGGTCACGCTACGGCTCCGGCAGTCCGTCGACCTGGCCCGCGGCGAGGACGCCATCCGCCGCCGGCTGCACCGCCGGGCGATCGCCGTCGGCGACGAGGTCGAGGTCACTCGCCTCGGCGGCGCCCTCACGCTCCGGTTCGACGTGCTGGACGTGGCCCCCTCCTCGCCGGCGGTCGTCGGCGAGGAGACCGACATCGTCGTCAGGGCGGACGACGGCACGACCGAGGTCGTCGCCGAACGGCCGAGCGAGGACGGGCCGAACGTCGTGCAGACGGCGACGTTCGAACGGCTCCGCGACGCCGTCTCGACCCGGTTCGAGGCGGCCGAGGCCTTCGAGTCGGCCGGCTACCCGACGCTGGGAATCCTCCTTCACGGCCCGCGCGGCTCGGGGAAGACGACGCTAGTCGAGGCCGTCGCGGCCGCGACCGACGCGACGCTCGTCCGCGCCTCGGCGGCGCGGCTCCGCGGCGAGCGGACCGGCGACCGGACCGAGCGACTCGACCGGCTCGTCGAGGCCGTTCCTCCGGGCGAGCCGACCGTGGTCCTCCTCGACGACCTCGAAGCGCTCGGGGCCGAAGACGGCGGATCGGCGCTCGCCGACCGGCTCCGCTCCACGGTCGACGAACTCCGCGACGGGGACCGAACGGTCGTCGTCGGCGCGACGACCGACCCGAGCGGCGTGCCGTCGGCGCTTCGGCGCGGCGGCCGGTTCGACCGCGAACTGGAGGTCGAACCCCTGACGACCGCGGAGCGCCGCGACGCCCTCGAATCGCTCTGTGAGGGCGCGCCGCTCGCGATGGACGTGGACTTCGAGTCGGTGGCCGAGCGGCTCAACGGCTACGTGTTCGCCGACCTGGTCGTCCTCGCGGACACGGCGCTGGAGCGCGCGATCCGTCGCGACGGTCGGACCGCCATCCGGATGGCCGACTTCGAGGCCGCGCTCGACGAGGTCGAACCCACCGGACTCCGCGAGGTCACGGTGGAGTTTCCCGCCGTCGGCTGGGACGAGGTCGGCGGGCTCGACGCGGCCAAGCGGGAACTGGTGCGGGCGGTGTACTGGCCCCTCGAGTACGCCGACCGCTTCGCGGAGCTGGGGATCGACCCGCCGTCCGGCGTGCTGCTGTACGGGCCGCCGGGCACCGGGAAGACGCTGCTCGCGCGGGCCGCGGCGAGCCTCAGCGACGCGAATTTCATCCCGGTTAACGGCCCCGAGCTGCTCGACAAGTACGTCGGCGCGAGCGAGAAGGCGGTCCGAGACCTGTTCGCCACGGCGCGCGACAACTCGCCCGCCGTGATCTTCTTCGACGAGGTCGACGCGATCTCGCCGAAGCGCCGCGGCGACGACACGGGCGCGGGCGAGCGCGTGGTGTCGCAGCTGCTGACCGAACTCGACGGGCTGGAGCCGCTGACCGACGTCGTGGTGATCGCGGCGACGAACCGGCCGGACAACATCGACGAGGCGCTGCTCCGGCCGGGCCGGATCGAGAAGGCGGTCGAGACGCCGCTCCCGGACCGGGACGCGCGTCGCGAAATACTCGCCATTCACGCCGGGAAGACGCCGACGGCGGTCGACGTCGACCTCGACGCGCTCGCCGACCGCACCGCCGGGTACAGCGGCGGCGACATCGCGGCGCTGGTCCGTGAGGCCGGACTGCTCGCGATCGAGGACGCGATCGTCGACGACGGCCCGGCCTCCGACTCGATCATCGGGCGCGATCACTTCGAACGCGCGCTGGCCGAGACGTCGCCCTCGACCCGCGACGGGCGCGGCGACGCCGAGCCGCCCGCGGAGTAAGGGTTCGTAGCTGCGCCGGAACTACTCCTCGTGGAGGTTGAGTACGAAGTAGGCGACGCCGAGCATAGCGATCAGCTCGACCGCCGCCATCGTCCAGAACGTCACGCTAAACCCCGCTCGCGACTCGAAGGTCGGAATCAGGAAGATCCCGGCGAGCGCGATCACGAGGCAGACGGCGAGTCCGACGACGGACCGTTTGTTCATCGCTGGCGGCTGTTCGGTGTCGGTGTCAGTCATATGGAAAAATGAATGGTGAAAGTCGGTTGGTGCGGTGCGATACGGTCACGGAACGGTCGACGGGTCGACCGTTAGTCCGCGGCCTGGGCGTCGGCGCCCGCGGAGGGCTCCGGCGCCTCGGTGTCGCCGAGGATGGCGCGGCTGCGGAGCAGGACGAACCCGAATCCGACCTTCGCCGTCACGTCGAGCACCATGAACAGGAGCGTCTCGACGCCGAGGCCGACGACGCCGGCTCCCTCGGTCCCGACGATCCACAGGATCGGGTACGCCGTCCAGAGGACGGCGACCAGTGCGGTCAGCGTGTTGAAGGTGGTCTGTACGTCCTCAGAGAGCTCCGAAGCCGCGCTCCGGAGGCTCGTGAGGAGGTAGTAGAGCACGAAGATGAACGCGATCGTGCTGAACAGCCACCAGGTGTACCGCGCGAGCGGCGTCTTCGACAGTGCACCGATGAGACCGGTGACGATCATCAGCGCGTCGACGCCGATGAGCGTGCCGATGGTCACGCGGTCGACCTTCGCGAGGAGCGCGAGGTCGAGCAGCAGCAGCGGCGTCGTGAACAGCCAGTCAGCGTACCGGGCGTAGTAGATGTCGAGCACCTGCCCGCTGGCGAGCTCGACTTCCGTCAGGCCGATACCGAAGAACATCGCAAGGTACGCGGCCGACGCGATCCCCGGCACCAGGATCGTGATGGCGTAGTACTCACGGGCCTCCTTGTTCGTCACGCCCCAACCGCGGGCGATGAAGTAGAAGGTGCCGATGAGCATTAGTATCGTGCCGATTCCCAGCCAGAGTGTCTCAGGCCGACCGTCCCCAAGGAGGTCAGCCCCAGCCTGTAGCGCTATCGGGTCCATACCCACTTCCTGATACTGTATATACTCTATTGAGACCGATGCCAACCCAGTCAGGTATCGGCGGCCACAGCGGGTCAATCGCGAGGGGGTCTCGGCGGTCGTTGTCCCGACCGCGTCCCCGCTCGGGGGGAACCTTGTCGGGCTGAAAGTAATGACCCTGGGGCACGTTAGGTGGCACATGGCCGAAGACGAAGCCGAAACGGAGACCGAATCGATCGAGACCACCGCCGAAGCGGAGGCGGAGGAGACCGACGACGTCACCATCGATGTCGAGGCGATCGACGCCTACGAACAGCGCATCGACGAGCTGTCCACCGCGGTCGAAGAGCGCGAGGAGACGATCGAGGACCTCCAGTCGGTCGTCGAGGAACAGTCCGAGCAGATCGACAAGCTCGAAGACCAGTTCCTCGACCTCTCCGCCCGCGTCGCCGACGGGCGCAACCTCGGCGTCTGCCCCGAGTGTAACGGGCCGACCGAGAAGAAGGAACGACTGTTCCGCTCGGACACGATCGAGTGCGTGCGTTGCGGCGAAGTGATCCACACGTACTGACAGCGATCGCGGCTCCCGTGGCAACGAGCCGCACGCACCGAGCGATTTTGCGGTCCCGCGACGTTCGCACCGACCGTCCCCGTCGAAACGCTCCGGAGGGCGTCCTCGCCGCGACGAGGGGAATATAAAATACCCAATAATGACGACGAGGCCCTAACCCCGTACCGACCGTACGTCCGTCCATGTCGACATCGACGGTGAGCCCGGTGCGGCGGCTCCTCGGTGAACCGGAACGGACGGCCATCGGTGCGTCTCGCGCGTCGCTGCTCCTGCTCGCGGTCGGCTTCGGCGCGCTGTCCGCGGCGGGCACCGACGTGTCGCTCCGAACCCAGATGATCGCGTACCTCGTCGGGATGGTCGCGTTGAACCTCCCGCACGGCGGCTACGAACACTTCTCGAACCTCCGACGGCGAGGGGTCCCGTTCGGCGCGCGGTACGTCGGGCTCTACGTCGGCTTCGTCGCCTCGTTCGTGGCGCTGTTCGTGGTCGCGCCGCTGCCCGCGCTCGCGCTCGCGTTCGGGACGGCCGTCGCGAAGGGCGGCCACGGGGACCTCCGCGTGATGGACGCCTTGGTCGGCACCGACCACCTCCGGACCCGTTCCCAGCGGGCGCTGGCGGCGCTGGTCCGCGGCGGGGCCGTGATGCTCGTCCCCGCCGTCTTCTGGACGGAGACCTTCTACGGCTTCACCGGCATCATGCTCGGCGTCTTCGACGGCCAGTTGGCGGGTCCCGCCGCCTCCTCGCCGGAGGCGTTCACCACGGCGATCGGCGCCGCGTACGGGCTCGCGGTGCTCGTCCACCTCGGCGGCGGGCTCGCGACCAGCTGGCGCTCGACCGGCGGCGTGAGTCGGTCGTGGCTCCTCGACGCCGCCGAGACGCTGCTGCTCGTCGCGTACTTCGCGCTCGTGCCCGTGGTCGTCGCCATCGGTCTCTACTTCCCGCTTTGGTACTCCATGCGGCAGTCGGCGCGGAGCATGATCGTCGAGCGCGAGCGGCCCAGCCGGACCGAGGGCGTCTCGCTCGTCGTGGCGTGGGGCGTCCTCGTCGTCGGCGCGCTGGCCACGGCGGGCGTCGCGACGGCCCTGTGGACCGTCGCGCCCAACCCGCTCTCCGGCGGTTCGCTGCTGTCTGGCGCCGTCGCCTTCTACACCATCTTCGTCTGTGTCATCGCGATGCCGCACGTCGTGGTCGGCGAGTGGCTCGACTTCGGCCGCGGCATCTGGCACGTGCCCTGACGGCCGGTCTCCGTTCTGTCCGGTCTCGTTCTCACGGCGCCGCGGCCGTCGCCGGCGCGTGAATCCCCGGCGGTCGGCCCGCAGTCGACGAGATAACAAGCCCTAAAACCCGCCTCGTCGACCGATACGGTATGCCTCTGCGGTTCGTTCGGCGCCTCGGGCTCGCGGACGCGGTGACCGTCGCCAACGCCGGCGTCGGCTTCCTCGCCGTCGTCGCCGCGACGGTCGACGTCGCGCTCGCGGCCCGGTTGGTGCTCCTCGCCGCCGTCGCGGACGGGCTCGACGGGGTCGTCGCCCGCCACCGCGGTTCGACGCCGGCCGGCCCGTACCTCGACTCGCTGGCGGACGTCGCCTCCTTCGGGGTCGCGCCCGCCGTCCTCGTCGCGGCCGTCGTTCGCGACGGACGCTCGCTCGCGACGGACCCCGTTCTCGTCGCCGGCGGCGTGGGCGCCGGCGCGCTGTTCGTCGCCGCCGCGGTCGCCCGCCTCGGGCTCTACACCGCCGACGAGGACGGCGCCCGCGAGACGGTCGGCGTCCCGACGACGCTGGCGGCGACGGTGCTCGCGGCCGCCGTCATCGCCGGCTACACGGCCCCGTTCCTCCTCGTCGCGGCGACGACCGCGTTCGCGCTGCTCATGGGCACCGGCGTCACCTACCCGGACCTCCACGCGCAGGACGCGCTCGTGATGGGCGCCGTTCAGGCGGCGGTGATCCTCACGCCGGCCGGCCACATGGCGACGAACGCGCTTCCCGCGTGGATCGGGGAAGGGTTCGCGTTCGCGCTGCTTTTCCTCTCGTGTGGCTATCTCCTCTTCGGCCCGCGGTTCTACTGGGGCGACGGGATCCGCGCGCCGCCGGGACTCAAGCGGTGATCCCCGGCCGATCAGGGGATCGGTCCCGTCGGTAGCGCTTTCGGGAAAATTCGAGACAGTGTGTCGATACGGAGGGGTCCTCGACCGCGAGCCGTCCTCGACCGCTCGGCGTGACCGCTTACAGGAGGCCGTCGAAGTCCTTGTGGCGGGTGATGTCGACGCCATCGTCGGTGACGACGGCGACGTTGATCCCGTTGCCGGACGCGAGGTCGCGCTCGACCGCGGACTGGATCGCCTTCGCGGCGATGGTCTCCGCCTCGTCGATGTCGACGTCGTCGTGGTACTCCTGTTCTAAGACACCGAGCGCGTACTGCGACCCGGAGCCGGTGACGGTGTACTCCTCTTCGGTCGTGCCGCCGAGGGGGTCGATGGAGTAGATGTGCGAGCCCTCGTCGTCGACGCCGCCGAGGATCGGGCTGACGACGAAGAACGCGCCGGAGCGGAGGAGATTCCCCGTCAGAGTCGACAGCGCTTCCATCGACATGTCCTTGCCGCGGCGGGCCTCGTAGAGGCTCGTCTCGGCGCGGAGCGTGGAGATGAGATTCTGTGCCGGGGAGACGGAGCCGGCGATGGTGAGCGCGCCGCGGGGGTGGACTTCCTCAACCTTCTGGACGTCCTTCGAGGAGACCATGCCGCCGAGCGAGGCTCGCATGTCGGTCGCGAGAACGACGCCGTCGGCCGTCTTGATCCCGACGGTCGTCGTCCCCGTCTTCATGCCCTCGCCGTCGCCTCCGGCGGCGGCGCGCTGCTCGCTCTGGTCGAACTCGCCGAGCTCCGGTCCGAAGACCGGCTGGTCGCGGCCGAGTTCGACGGACGGGCCGTCCGAGAGGTTGTCAGTCGGTGTTCGCATTAGCCATCTGTAAGCCCGGCGCGCTGATAAAAGCAACCCTTCGGGGGCCGCCGACCGGTTCCGACGAGCCTATCCGTCGCCGCGGAGCGATCGCCCGACGGGACCGGGTTCGAACCGTCCGTCGCGATCGACGACGCCGGCGCTCCGGACCGGTTCGGAACGAAGTCTGACGCGAAAAAGGCGGCCGAGCGCCGGCGATCACTCCTCGCTGACGGTCTCGTACGCCTGACCCGTCGTCTCGACGAGTCGGCCGAGGGGAACGTTGATACCGAGTCGCTGGCGCGCGAAGACGGCCACCGGGAAAAGCGAGATCCCGGCGGCGACGGTCGCTTGGTGGAGCCCGAAGAGGGCCGCCGTGCGGATGCGGTCGAACATTGGACTTCTGGCCTACCCGAACGGAGGGATATATAAATACCTTCCGTGCCGACCGCCGAGTCGATCCCGACGCTGTCGTGCGGTTTTCGATCATAAATTAACGATCCTGAAACATCTTCCGCACTCCGGCGATCGAGGCGTATCCCAAGCGGGTCGGACCGCGTTCTTCTCTGTAAGTTATGTGAATCCAAGGCGGCTCGTGCGCCTCGCATCGGGGCCGCTCGCCCGGTGTCGCGGCGGGACCGGTCCGCCGCGGTCCGCGCCGGACCGAACGAGATTTAACTCGACCCGCGCCTACCTCGTCGCGTGCAGAACGTCACGGACCGGATCCGGAATCCCTTCGGGATGCGCCCCGACTGCCCCTCGTTCGTTCCCGGCTACGGCGACGCCAACGCCGAGTTCCACGTCGTCGGCGACCGGCCGGGGGTCCACGGCGGGACCGCGGCGGGCGTCCCCTTCACCGGCGAACCGTGGTCACCGGCGTTCCTGTCGGCGCTGACCGAGGCCGGACTGATCGCGGGGCTCGCCGAGGGCGTCGACGCCGACGGGGTCGCGATCGACGGCGATCCGACCGCGCTCGACCCGATCCGGACCGACCGGACGTTCCTCTCGTACCTCCACATGTGCGGGGGCGACGAGGCCCCGGACGAGGGGTCGTACGCGGACATGGAGCGCTTCTTCGACGCGGAACTCCGCGCCATCGCGGCCCACGTCCTGCTCCCGGTGGGCGCGCGAGCGACCGGTCACGTGTTAGAGGCCTACACCGCGCGAGCCTGGAAGACGGAGGTCGACATGGACGCGCTCCACGGCGAGGAGCTGCTCGGCGCCGGCTGGCTCGTCGTCCCGATCAAAGACCCGGCCGACTGGTCGGACGGAGACGCCGAGCGACTCGTCGCGGCGCTCCGAGAGCTCCGATCGACCGACTTCCGTCGCGAGAGCGACCTCGGCCGGTTCGTCGCCGGGAACGACCCGTATCTGGTCCGCTGACGAGGATCGAGAGACGCCGTCCGATCACGGTTCGACCGGAAGGCGTGAATTTTCACCGGCAAATGGCGTTTCCGATACAGAGATACGACAGTAATTGCTGAGATAGTTGCCCGTTCGTTTTTGATTCTTCCCTTACGGGCGTCATATTTGTCGGTACTACCCGTATTTTATACCTATCCGCCCGATTTTCGAACAGACGCCCGACGAAACGGGCGTCGGCCGCAGGACTGGTACTCCGTGCGGCGACTTGGTCAGTTCCGGCCCTCACCGGCCGGTTTTTCCTCGGCGCACAGCGCCTCGATGTACCGCCCGACGTGGTCGTCCATCCGCCGCTTGTACCCCGCCTGTCGGGCGAGCCGATCGAGCTCCCGGGAGACGTACGTCCCGTACTGGACCGCCTTCTTGTCCGCGGTGCCGACCGACGCCGGCACGCGTCCCGCCGCGACCCGCCGAAGTCCCACCTTCCGCTCGTCGCCGTCGACGAGCAGGTCGCCCGGCAGCGCCAGCGCGGCCGCGATCACCCCGTCGTCCAGCAGCGGCGTCACGGGTTCGACGCCGGCCGCCCGGAGCGCGAGCACGTCGCGCTCCAGTTGGCCGGGGAGGCTCCGGACCGTCTCGGTCCGCGCCCCGCGGACGGTGTCGGCGTCGACGCGGGCGTCCTCGGCGGGGTCGACGACCTTACTGTAGCCGCCGAACAGCTCGTCGGCGCCCTGGCCGACGGCGAGTCGGTCGATTCCGTCGGCCGCGGCCGCCTCGGCCGTCAGGAACAGCGGCACCGCGATGGCGACGTCCATCGGGTTCCGTCGCCCGGTGGCGGCCGCGACCGCGCGGACGGCGCGCGTGAGGTCGTCGTGCGTGATCTCGACGACCCGCAGGTCGCGGTCCATCTCGACCGCCGCCTCGCGAGCGGCTGAGACGTCGTGACACCCCTCGAAGCCGGCGACGTAGCAGGGCGCGTCCGGGACCGCGGCGGCGACGAGCCCGGAGTCGACGCCGCCGGAGAAGGCGACAGCGAGGTCGCCGCCGTCGGGTCCCTCGGACGCCGCAGCGGCGGCGAGGTCGTCGAGCGCGGCGGTCACCGCGTCGTCGACCGCGGACTGCGCGGCCGCTCGGTCGGTCGTCGGGCCGGCGTCGGGGAGTCGCCAGACGCGCTCGGTGCCGGCCGTCGACACGACGCTTCCGGCCGGTACCGGCTCCGGGTCGTCGAGCGCACGCCGGTCGAAGCCCCACGCGTCGGCCGCCGTCGGTCGGCGGTCGCGTTTCGGGTCGAGCGCGTCGCGCTCGACGAACAGCGGCTGGCGGCCGAGGACGTCCCGAACGAGTACCGGTTCGCTTCGGTCCGCGGGCTCGGTCAGAAGACCGGCGAATCCGCGTCCGCCGGGAAGGGGGTCCGCGTCGCGGAGGGCGGCTCGGACGCGTTCGGCGCCGGCGCCCCGGAGCGCCGCGTCTTCGGAGGAGGTCGGCGGCATCGCGGTCACCGCAAGGCGTCTATCGCGCGGAGCGCGCGGCGTTTCGCGCCCCCGCCGAACTGTCTGAGCGACACCCGCCACGGGGTGCGCTTCCCGACGACGCTCGTCCGGCCGTCCGCGATGCCGTCGAGGATCGCGGCGGCGGAGCGGTCGTCGGCGCCCACCTCCGTCACGGCCTGTCCGACCATCTCGGAGATGTGGGCGTCGCTGCCGGCGGTCATCGGGAGCCCGTTGCGGACCGCGAACTTCTCGGCCTGTCGGTTCGAGCGCCCGGTGAACAGCCGGGAGTTGTACACCTCGATCGCGTCGGCGCTCGCCAGCTGCTCGTCGGTGACGTGCGCGGCGACGCCGTGGCGGGACTTCTGGAAGGGGTGGGGGACGACCGCGATCCCGCCCTGATCGCGGATCCGGTCGAGCGTCTCGTCGAAGGGAAGCCCGCTCTCGACGCGCTCCTCGATGCCGAACGCGAGGACGTGGCCGACCGCGCTCGTCACCTCCATGCCGACGATACCGACGAGGCCGTAGTCGGGGGCCTTCTCGGCCGCCTCGATGCTGGCGTCGATCTCGTCGTGGTCGGTGACGGCGAGCGCGTCGAGGCCGACCGCGGCCGCCTGCTCTAAGAGGAGGTCGACCGGGTCGCGCCCGTCGTACGACAGCGCGGAGTGCGCGTGTAGCTCGACCGATAGCACGCGTACGATTTCGAGCGTGGTCTTCAAAAGCGCCCCGGTCCGCGCCGCTCCACGTCGATTCGCGGCGGCTGAACACCGCTCCGGCGATATGTTATTTAAAATAACACGGTGGCGCGTGCCTGCGAGGCCGCCCCGCGGCCGAGCCCCGAGGGACCTCCGGTCCCTCTGGAAGCCGGCGCTTTGCGCTGGCGACAGCACGCGCGAGGTCGCCGGCGCGAAGCGGAGGCGACTGACGGGGCGAGACCAAAGCTCTCGCTTACAGCCGGACGTAGTCCGCCGACGAGGCTGGGGCTTTGGAAGAGTTCGTCACTGCCTCGTTGCTCCCCATCCATACGTGATCGACGGAATCGATCGAAAAGTAAACCGAACCGTCGACCGCCGATCAGAACGCGCTCTCGCCGACCGTCTCGCGGTAGGTCGCTCGCCCGGCGTGGGCCGACTCGTCCCACGACTCCACGTCGACGAGCACGCGGGTGTTCACGGCGTCCGCGGGCGCTCCCTCGATCCGCAGCGTCGAGTCGCCGATGCGGGCGACGGCGGTCCTGCCGCCGTCCTCGACGCCGGTCACCATGACTTCGAGCGCGTCGCCGGCCGCGTAATCGGGGGTCGACCCGCGGAACGACCACCCCGCGAGGAACTTGTCGAAGACGCTCATGCGCGCGACACCTCCTCGGAGGTGCGGTCGGGGATGTACTCCCGACCGAAGCCGGTCACCGCGGCGATCAGGAACACCGCCACGAGGAACCAGCCGTGGAAGACGAAGGGCACGACCTCGATCGGGTTGACCACCATCTCGGGGCCGTACTCGGCGCCGAGGCCGTCCGGCCCGACCATCACCTGGTAGCCGACGAGGACGCCGCCCGCCCACGGGAAGATGTAGCCGAGCGCGGAGGTGTTGGCGTCTAAGATGTTCGCGCGCCGGTAGCCGTTGATGTTGAATTTCTCACCGATGCGGGCGATGTACGGAGCGATCGCGATCTCGGCCGCGGTGTTGATCGTGATCATCCCGTTGACCGCCGCGGTGCCGAGGACCATCGTCAACTCGGCCCGGCGGACGGTCGTCGCGACGCGGTTCAGGAGGAACGTCTGGATCGCCTCGAAGCCGCCGCCGCGGATCATGATCTGCGCCATCGCGACGATGAGCAGCGTGAGGACGATGAGCGGGAAGAAGCCGACGGCGCCGGAGTAGAGGCTCCCGCCGACGCCGGCGGTCTCGCCGACTTCGACGACCGGAAGCCCGGAGAGCGACCCGGCCTCCGTGACGGTGAAGACCACGATGTCGCTCGCGCTCGCCAGGCCGAACAGGAGGTTGAAGACGACGGCGACGACGAGCCCCCACGAGATCGCCTCGACGATGTGGCGGCCCGCGACCGCCGTGACGATGACGACGCCCATCGAGAGCAGGTGAACCAGCCCGAGGGCGTTCGCGGACTCGCGGAGCGCGACGGCGCCCTCAAGCTCCACGCCGGACATGATCGAGCCCGCGATCAGGTACGCGGCGAACGCCGGCACCGCCGCCGTGATCGCGTACTTGAACCGCGAGGCGACGACGCCGCCGATGTCGGCGTCTTGGGTCACCGCGCTCACGATCGTCGTGTCGCTGACGGGCGCGAGGTTGTCGCCGAAGACGGCGCCCGAGAGGATGGCCGCGAACAGCAGCACCGGATTCGCGCCGATGAGGACCCCGGCCGGGAAAAAGAGGGTCACGAACGCCACGGTGGCGCCGTACCCCGTCCCGATCCCGGTCGCGAGGAGGCCACAGAGGACGAACGCGGCCGCGGGGAACGACGCCGCCCCGATCGCGAGGGCGTCGGCGGCGAAGATGAGTCCCTCGACGAACCCGCCGACCTGGAGCGTCTCGGCGAACATCCCGGCCCACAGCCACGCGACGATGGCGGTCGCGGCCACGCGCTGGGTCATCCCCTCGAAGATGGTGTCCGCGTACGCCTTCCAGTCGCCCCGGACGAGGAACATCCCGAGGGTCGTTCCGATAAGCGCGCCCACCACGAGGCCGTTGGTGTCGCCGATACCGAGGACGCCGCTCTGGAGGATCGCCCACCCGATGAAGAAGACGAGCGGGACCGTGCTCGCCCACTTCCCGCCGCGGAACTCGATCCGCGGGCCGTCGTCGCCCCCGTCGTCGATACCGAACTCGCCGCCGTCGGGTTGCCCCCCGCCGTCGGTCGCGGACGGAGCGCCGTCTGCTGTTTCGGTCATCTCTT
The DNA here is from genome assembly GCF_039522565.1 of Halorubrum ejinorense. Classification (GTDB taxonomy): domain Archaea; phylum Halobacteriota; class Halobacteria; order Halobacteriales; family Haloferacaceae; genus Halorubrum; species Halorubrum ejinorense. The sequence continues at coordinate 193,698 of NZ_BAAADQ010000003.1, forward strand.
TCTCACACGCCCCCGCATGCCGACGACCTACCTAAATCCCCGTGTCCGCTCCGTCTGACGGACCCGACGCGAAACACGGCGACGGAAGCCCCGTCAGGGGCCGTGTGCGGCCCGAAACGGGTGGCGTCCGGGCCGACAAGAACACCCTTAAGACCCCCGACGGCGACCGTCGGAACGGGAACAGCACAGCTGCAGATCCGACTCGCCGGGGCTCTTTCGCCCGCGGCTTGGGAATGTAGCAGTGCGCCGACGCCTCCGGCGTCGCGGTCGGACCGTCCGCTCGCGCGGGCCGTCCGGTCGGACCGCTCGATCGGGAGTGGTTCGTAGCCGCGCCGCGCGGAGTCGCGGTCACGTTGCGGTTGTGCCGTTCCAACCAGACAGACAATGGCACGAATGCACACGCGCCGTCGCGGTTCGTCCGGTTCGGACAAACCGGCGACGGACGAGACCCCGGAGTGGAGCGACGTCGACGCCGAGGACATCGAGTCCCGCGTCGTCGAACTGGCGGAACAGGGCCACGACCCCAGCGTCATCGGCCTCAAGCTGCGCGACGAGGGCGTCAAGGGCGTCCCGGTCCCCGACGTGAAGCTGGCGACCGGCAAGAAGGTCACCGAGATCCTCGACGAACACGACGCCGACGCCGACATCCCCGAGGACCTCCGTAACCTCATGTCGCAGGCGATCGGCCTGCGCGAGCACATGGAGGAGAACGGGCAGGACCACCAGAACAAGCGCGCGCTCCAGAACACGGAGTCGAAGATCCGTCGCCTCGCGAACTACTACCGCGGCGACGAGATCGACGAGGAGTTCACGTACACCTACGAGAACGCCGTCGAGTACCTCGAGGAGTAACGCGGCCCGAGCGGTAGCCACCACGCCGACCACCTCACCCACATGACCGAAGCGACGTCCGCCACGCCCGCCCCCGACGCGCTCGCCGGCGTCCTCGCAGACGCGCCGTTCGTTCGGCTCGTCGCGACCGACGACGGCGACGCGCTGGCAGCCGCGGGGCTGCTCGCGCGAGCGCTCCGAGCGGCCGGCACGCCGTTCCAGGCGCGGATCGGCCGCGACCCGGTGCCCGGCGACGTCGACGACGGCGTCGCGGTAGCCGTCGGCGTCGATCGCGGACCGCACGCGGTCCACGCGGACGGACGACCGACGAGCGCGGCGGCCTTCGCGGTCGCCAGCGCGCTCGGCGCCGAGCCCGACCCCGTGGTCGCGCTCGCCGGCGTCGTCGCGGCCGGGTCGATCCCGGGCGCCGACGGCTCCGGCGACGCGCTCGACGCCGCGGAGCGAGCCGGTCGCGTCGAGCGGCGCCCCGGCGTCGCGCTTCCGGTCTCCGGCGGCTCCGAAGCGGCTCCGTCGCGATTCGAGGCCCTCGCGGCCTCGACGCTCGCGTCGACGCGGTACTCCGGCGACCCCGAGGCGGCGCGCGACGCGCTCGCCCCCCTGGAACTGCCGGCCGAGCCGACCGCGGACGACCGCCGGCGACTCGCGTCGCTGGTCGCGGTCGACGCCGTCGACGGCGACGGCGTGAGCGCCCGCGCGGCCTCGTCGGTCGAGCGCGCGCTCCGCCCGTACGCGACGGACGGCCCCTTCGAGACGGTCGGCGGCTACGCCGACGTGCTCGACGCCCTCGCCCGGGAAGCGCCCGGAACGGGGGTCGCGCTCGCGCTCGCCGGCGACCCGGACGAGTCGCTCCTGACGGCCGCGCTCGACGCGTGGCGCCGCCACGGACTGGCGGCCCACCGCGCGGTCGACGCCGCGACGATCGGCCGATACGACGGCTGCGTCGTCGCTCGCGTCGACGCCGCGGCGGCCGACGGGTCGCCCGCGATCCTCCCGACGGTCGCTCGGCTGGTCCGCGACTTCCGGTCGCCGGAGCCGGTCGCGGTCGCGCTCGACGAGAGCGCGGGGCGACTCGCGGCCGCGGCCGCCGATCCGATCGGACTCGGCGACGCCTGCCGGACCGCCGCCGGCGAAGTCGGCGGCACCGGCTGGGGGACCGCCGCACGCGGCGGGGTCTCCGTCGGCGACGCAGACGAGACGGGTGCGAACCAGACCGGCGCGACCGACGCCGGCGGCGACGTGACGGCGGCGCTGGCCGCGCTCAGGGAGGCGATCTGAGATGGCCGACGACGCCGACCGGACCGCGACGGTCCGCACGACGCACGCCGACGCCGCGACCGTCGCGGCCGCGCTCGGCCCGGACGAGACCAACTCGATGCGCACGCGGGTCGACGGCGACACCGTCGCCTGTACCGTCGCGCGACCGACGACCGGGGGGCTCCAGTCCACGCTGGACGACCACCTCGTGAACCTCCGCGTCGCCGACCGCGTGATCGAGCGCGCCGGCGAGCACGCCCGGGACGCGCCGCCGGCCGACGGCGCCGCCGACCGGTCGGCCGACACCGCGGACGAGCCGCCGGGCGGCACCGCAGCCGAACTCCACTCCGACTCCACAGACGAACCGCAGACGACCGACACCGACACACTACCCGACACATGAGCGAACGATCCGTATCCAAGAGCAGAGAACAGAAGCGCTGGTACAACGTGCTGGCGCCCGAACAGTTCGACCGACAGCAGCTCGGCGAGACCCTCGCCGAGGAGCCCCAGCAGGTCGTCGGGCGCACCATCACGACGACGCTCGACCAGCTGACGGGCGACTCCAACGCGAACAACACGAAGCTGACCTTCAAGATCACCGACGTGGGCAGCGACTCGGCGTACACCGAGTTCATCAAGTACGAGCTGACGCGCGACTACCTGCGCTCGCTCGTCCGCCGCGGCGCCTCGAAGGTCGAGGCGTCGATCACGGTGCTGACGACTGACGACTACCGTATCCGCGTCCAGCCCGTCGCGCTGACGACCAAGAAGGCGGACCGCTCCCAGGAGAAGGCGATCCGCCGCGTCATGATCGACAAGGTCCACGCCGCCGCCGAGGAGCGCACCTTTGAGGCGTTCGTCGACGCGATCGTCGACGGGAACCTCTCGTCGGCCATCTACGGCGACGCCAAGGAGATCTACCCGCTCCGCCGCGTCGAGGTCCAGAAGCTGACCCTCGAAGCGCGACCGCGCGAGGTCGCCGCCGAAGAGGAGGCCGCCGTCGACGTCGACGCCGACGAAGTGGCGGTCGACGCCGACGAGTAGGCTCGTCGACAGCGGACAGGCGTTTTTCGTTTATTCTCGCCCCTAGCCGCGGCGCCGGATGCGTTCACTCCCCATCGCGAGTTCGGTCGGTCATGCGGTGACGCGCGACCGCGAACCCCCGCTTCTCGTAGAACGCACGCGCTCGCTCGTTGGCGACGTCCACGTCGAGGGTCACGCGCTCGCAGTCCCGGGCCGCGGCCGTCTCGTCGACTCGGTCGAGCAGGGCGCCGGCGACGCCCTCGCCGCGGTACGGCTCGCGGACGTACAGTTCGCCGAGGTGGAGCCGGTCGCCCGCGGCGAACACGGGCGGCGGTGACTCGACGCTCGCGGCCGCGTAGCCGACGAGGTCGCCGCCGTCGACGGCGACCCACGTCACCGCCCCGTCGGCGGCGAGGCGGCCTTCCCGGTGCTCGACGCCCCTCTCGACGAGGTCGACGTCGTCGGCGAGGCGGTTGCGGTCGGCGACCGACTCCATCTCGCGGGCGAACGGCAGCCACAGGTCCTCGACCAGCGGCCGCACGTCGCCCTCGCGGAGCCGCCTGACCGTCGCGCTCAAGCCCGCCCGACCCCCATCGTGAGATCCTTCCGGTACGTCTCGAACCCCCTCCGATCGTAGAACGCCGCGGCGCGCCCGTTGTCGACGTCCACGTCGAGCCGGAGCTGGCCGCAGCCGCGGTCACTGGCGTCGGCGACCGCGCGGTCCAGTGGCCGGTCGGCGAGCCCGCTCCCGCGGAACGGGGGCGCGACGCAGAGGTCCCCGACGAACAACCGGTCGGGCCGGTCGGCGAGGGCGTGGGCCTCGACCGCGGCCGCGAGGTCGCGGTGGTAGGGGAGCCACAGCTCCCTCGCGTGGCGTTCGACCGCGGCCTCGGTGGCCGGCAGCCGTCGGATCTCCATACGGCGGCCACCGGCGGGGCCGACAAACCGTTTCGGGTCGTGTGCGACCGGTCCGCATCCGGCGAGAACCCGGAGACGAAAGCTTGAAACGCCGCTCGCCCGACCTCTCGGGTATGGAACTGCGGGTCATCGAGAAGACCGACACGGAACTCCACATCGAGATCGCGGGCGAGGACCACACGTTCATGAACGTGCTGAAGGGCGCCCTGCTGGAGTCGGACGACGTCGCGGCCGCGACCTACGACGTGAACCCCGAGCAGTCCGGCGGCCAGACCGAGCCGGTCCTCACCGTCAAGGCCGCGGAGGGCGACCCGCTCGACGTGCTCGCCGACGCCGCCGAGTCGATCACCGAACGCACGGACACGCTGCGCGACGCGGTCCACGCGGCCTGACCGGACGTACTTCCCGAGCGGACTCGCGGTCTCGTTTTACGCGGTCGTCGACGCCCTCGCCGTTCGCACCCGAGGGGCATACCTAAGTGGTGACTCCCGAAACGGGGGAGTATGCCGCCGAGCGTACTCATGCTGGGATGGGGGTTTCCGCCGAACATCACCGGCGGGCTCGACGTCCACGTGGGCGAACTGTTCACCGGACTGCGCGACGACCTCGGCGTCGACGTCACGCTCGTGTTACCGGCGGAGTTCGCTCCCGACGACAGGCCCGGACTCGAACCGGTCGCGACCGGCGACGGCGACATCGCCGCGCGAATCGGCGAGCTCTCAGACCGTTTCGCCGAACTCGCGACCGACCACGACGTGATCCACACGCACGACTGGTTCGGCTACGGTCCCGGCCGCGCCGCCGCCCGCGAGTCGGACGCCACGTGGATCTCGTCGTTCCACTCGCTCGCGAGCGACCGCAACATCGACCCGCCGAGCCGAGAGGTCGAGACCGAGCGACGGCTCGCGAACGCCGCCGACACGAACATCGCCGTCAGCGAACTCGTCCGCGAGGACATCCAAGAGCTGTACGACGCCGACTCGCGGGTCGTGTACAACGGGTTCTCGACGCCGCAGTTCTCGGGCAAGGACGTGCGCGCCGACCTCGGAATCGACGGAGAGATGCTGTTCTTCGTCGGCCGCCACACCGACCAGAAAGGGATCTCGCACCTGCTGTACGCGATGAAGAAGCTCCGCGGTCGCGACACGACGCTCGTCGTCGGCGGATCGGGTCACCAGACCGAACAGCTGAAGCGGTTCGCCGAGCTGCTCGGAATCGACGACCGCGTCGAGTTCGTGGGGTACGTTCCCGAGTCGGAGCTCGGCGACTACTACGCCGCCTCGGACGCGTTCGTCTCGCCCTCGTACGCGGAGCCGTTCGGGATCACGATCACGGAGGCGCTGGAGGCGGGGACGCAGGTCGTCGCGACGCCGTCCGGCGTCGCGGAGGTGCTTCCCGACGGCTGTCTCGTCGAGGTCGAGACCGACTCGGAGTCCATCGTCGACGGGCTCATCGAGGCGCTCGACCGCGAGGAGCTGCCGGAGTACGAGCGCCGCGAGTGGTCCGCGGTCGCCGAGGACACGCTCGCGGTGTACGAAGACGTCGCGTAGTCGGCCGCACGCGTTTCCCACCTCGCCGTCCTCCCGGCGGCTCGCTCCGGACGGCCGTTCTCCCGACTCACTCCGCGCCGCGGTAGACGTCGAACTCGCTCGCCGCCTCCGGGTGCGTGACCCGGAAGCCGTCCGCGGTCTCGATCACGCCGCGGGTGCTGCCGCTCGCGCCGCCGTACGGGCTCTCTTCGCCGCCCGCGCCGGCCCCCTGATACGGCGAGGTGTACGGCGAGCCCGAGACGGGGTCGTCGAACCCCTCCGGCGGGAGGTAGATCCGTTCCCCGTCGTTCGAGCGCACGACGACGGCCACGTCACGCGTGCCGGTCACGTCGATCACGGTCCGCTCGTCGGTGACGCGCGCGTCGATCTCGATGTCGGAGTCGTCCATGGGGCCTCCTGCGAACGGGAGCCGTTTAGCTGTGCCGGCGTGTCGCGGCCACGGGCGAGCGGGACCGACGCGCCGCCCGGTCGAACGGTGGTGAATCCTTTTGTGCGGCCGCGCCGAATCCGATTCCGATGGACGTCAACAGCCATGCCGAGGAGCTCGCCTCCGACCTCGGCGTCGACAAAGAGGAGGTCAAAGCCGACCTAGAGAACCTGCTGGAGTACAGCGTCCCGGTCGACGAGGCGAAACAGAGCGTCCGGCGGAAACACGGCGGCGGTGGCGGCGGGTCGACGCCCACGCCCGACGCCGTGAACGTCGGCGAGATCACGACCGACAACGACGGCGTGACCGTGACGGTCCGCGTGCTCACGCAGGGGACGCGCACCATCCGCTATCAGGGCGACGACCTCACGATCCGCGAGGGGGAGATCGCCGACGAGACGGGCGTCATCTCCTACACCGCGTGGCAGGACTTCGGGTTCGAGCCGGGCGACTCGCTGACGATCGGCAACGCCGGCGTCCGCGAGTGGGAGGGGGAGCCGGAGCTCAACCTCAACGACTCGACGACCGTCGCGATCGCCGACGAGCCGGTCGAGGTGGACCACGAGGTCGGCGGCGACCGGCGCCTCGTCGACATCGCGGCCGGCGACCGCGGGCGCAACGTGGAGGTCCGCGTGCTGGAGGTCGACGAGAAGACCATCTCCGGACGGGACGGAGAGACGGAGATCTTAGAGGGCGTCGTCGGCGACGAGACGGCGAAGCTCCCGTTCACCGACTGGCAGCCCCGCTCCGAACTGGAACCGGGCGCCGACCTCCGGATCGAGGACGTGTACGTCCGCGAGTTCCGCGGCGTCCCCTCGCTCAACCTCACCGAGTTCTCGACCGTGACCCCGCTGCCCGACCCGGTGGAGGTCGCCGAGGACGCCCCGCGGCTGTCGGTCGCCGACGCGGTCGGCTCCGGCGGCATGTTCGACGTCGAGGTCGTCGGGAACGTCTTGGAGATCCGGGACGGTTCCGGGCTCATCGAGCGCTGTCCCGAGTGCGGCCGCGTCGTTCAGAACGGGCAGTGCCGAAGCCACGGCGACGTCGACGGCGAGGACGACCTGCGGGTGAAGGCCATCCTCGACGACGGGACCGACACCGTCACCGTCGTCTTGGACGACGAACTGACCGCCGAGGTGTACGGCGGCGGCCTCGACGACGCCCTCGCCGCGGCGAAGGACGCGATGGACAAGGAGGTCGTCGCCGACGCCATCGCGGACGACCTCGTGGGCTGTGCCTACCGCGTCCGCGGGAACCTCTCGGTCGACGACTACGGCGCCAACCTCGACGCGGCCGAATTCGAACTCGCGACGGACGACCCCGCCGACGCGGCTCGCGCCGCGCTCGCGGAGGTGGGCGAATGAGCGACGACGGTCCCGGCGCGCGGGAGGTCGCCTACCGGCTGTTCGCCGCCGAGTTCGACGACGCGTCGCTGTCGTACTCCGAGAGCGACGAGGAGCGCGCCCCCAACTACGTCGTGACGCCGACCGGCGCGCGGGTGAACCGCCTGTTCGTCGCGGGCGTGCTCACCGAGATAGAGCGCGTGAACGACGAGACGCGACGCGGCCGGGTCGTCGACCCCTCCGGCGCGTTCGTCACCTACGCGGGCCAGTACCAGCCCGAGGCGCAGACGTTCCTCGAACGCGCCGAACCGCCCGAGTTCGTCGCGCTCACGGGCAAGGCACGCACCTTCGAGCCCGAGGACTCCGACCGCGTCTTCACCTCCGTTCGCCCGGAGAGTCTCAACGAGGTCGACGCCGACACCCGCAACCGGTGGGTCGTCACCGCGGCGGAGGCGACGCTCGACCGCCTCGCGGTGTTCGCGGTCGCGCTCGACTCCGACCTGCGCGGCGACGACCTCCGCGCCGCGCTGGAGGCAGGCGGGGCTCCGGCACCCCTCGCCGCCGGCATCCCGAAGGCGCTCGATCACTACGGGACGACCGCGGCCTACGCCGAGGCGGTCCGCCGACTCGCGGTCGACGCCCTCGAACTGGTCGCTGGCGACCGCGACGAGGTGCGTCCCCTCGACATCGCCCCCGACGAGGGCGAGCAGACGGCGCTCGGACCCCTCCCCGAGACGGACGTGACCATCGCGGAACCGGCGGCGGTCGACGCCGAGCCGATCACCGACTCTGACGCGGCCGACGCCGATGACCTCGAAGGGACCGTCGATGACTCCGAAGAGGGCGGCCCCGACTCTGACCTCGAACCGACGGTCGACTCGGAGTCGACCGCGGACGTCGAACCGACCGCGGGCAGGGAATCGACCGCCGACGCCGGGTCGGCGACTGACTCGGGTTCGACCGCGGACGCCGAATCTGTCTCCGAGCCCGAGGCGGCGACGAACGAATCGGCCGAGACGGCGGTCGGCGCCGCGACCGACTCGGAACCGGCCGTCGAGGAGTCAGAGCCGCTCGCGGACGCGGACGCTCCCGATTCCGCGACTGACGACGGCGGCGGGCTCGGCGACTTCGACGCCGGCGCCGACGAGGGAGGTCCCTCCGGCGCGGACGCGGGGGCTGACTCCGACGGCGACGACATGTACCAACTCGACGACGAGGAACGCGAGGAGATCGAGTCCGAGTTCGGCACCGACTTCTCGACCGGGACCGAGGTCGACGAGCCCGGCGAGGCCGACATCGACGTGCCCGAGCCGGAGGAGATGGCCGAGGAACCGGACCGCGGGGCCGATCCGACCGCGAGCGACGCGGCCGACCCCGCGGGCGACGAGGAGGCGGCCGAACCCGCAGCGGAGACCGCCGACGCGTCCGACGACGCGGAGGCCGAGGCGGACGGCGAGGACGTCGACCTCGAGGCCGCGTCTGTCGAGGCGATGTCCGACCTCGACGACGGTGACGGTGCGCCCCGTCAGGCCGTCGTCGAGCGCGTCGCGGACGACCACGGCGTCGACCCCGAGGCGGTGGAAGACGCCATTCAGGACGCCCTGATGAGCGGCCAGTGTTACGAGCCCGGCGACGGGCTGCTCAAGCCGATCTGATGGCGCGCGTCGAGCCGGTCGTCGGCGAGCCGGCGGCCGTGGCCGACCTCGGAAGCGAGCGCGCGCTGCTCGTGGCGGACGTCCACGCCGGCATCGAGGTCGGCCTGCGCTACGAGCGCGGCGTCGAGTTGGAATCCCGGGCCGACGCGCGCCGAGAGCGGCTCTGCGGCCTGATCGACGAGACGGACGCCGACCGGCTCGTCGTCCTCGGCGACCTCGCACACCGGATCGCCGCGCCCGAGGGCGACGAGCGCGAGGAGCTGGGTACCCTGATCCGCTCCGTGACCGACCGCGTCCCGATGACGCTCGTCGAGGGGAACCACGACGCGGGCGTCGCGGAGGCGTTCGCGGCCGACCTGGACGTGATCGACCCCGCCGGCAGCGTGATCGGGGGCGGGTCCGTCGAGGAGAGCGAGGGAGCCGTCGGCGTCGTCCACGGTCACACGTGGCCGGACCCGGCCCTCCTCGGCGCCGACGTGGTGTGTATGGGCCACGAACACCCGCAGGTCCGACTGGAGGACCCGGTCGGCGGATCCCGTGTGGAGCGCGCGTGGCTCCGCGGACGGGTCGATCCGGCGGCCTTCGTCGGGGACGACGAGCCGAACCCCGCGGCCGTCGACGACCCGCCCGAACTCGTGATCTTCCCGGCGTTCAACGAGCGCTCCGGCGGGACGTGGGTCAACGTCGAGGGCCAGTCGTTCCTCGCGCCCTTCCTCCCCGACGCGTTACCGGCCGGCGACGCCTACCTGTTGGACGGGACGCGACTCGGCGGGTTCCGGGGGATCTGAACGCGGCGCGAGCGCGTCGACCGCGCCGGGAGCGTTTTCTCTCGCCGGCCGGAACGGACCCCATGGTGGTCGACCGCGCTCCGACCGAGATCGACGACCCCGGCCGGCACTGGCTCCGGGCGAAAGACGTGACCGGGTTCCCGAGAAACGCCCGCGACGGCTACTTCCCGGCCCACGACGTGACGCGACCGGCGGCGACGACGGCGGCGGACCTGCCGCCGGTGGACGGGGCGACTCCGGGGGTGTTGCCGACCGACGCGGAGGCCGTCGTCGACGCGGCGACCGTCGCTGACGCGGATCGACTCGCTCTCGACTCGACGTATCTGAGCGGCAAGTGGCTCGTCGAGCGCCCGCCGGAGGCGGTGACCGACCTCTGGGAGGGCGTGGTCGCGGACGTTGAGGCCGGCCGCTTCTGGGACGCGAAGGTCTCGACCCGGGCAGGCTGCGAGGCGTTCGGAGAGACCGACCACGCGGTGCTCGTGTTCACGCCGAACTACTTCGACCGGGCGGACGTCGACCGAGTGCGCCGCCGACTCAGGGAGGCGCACGGCGTGACCGAGGAGATACGGTACCGCCCCGACGTGTACACGCTCGACGGGGTTCACGAGGAGACGCTCGGACCGCTCACGGACTCGGCGGCGGCCCGTTTCAGGGCGTGAAGGAGGGACGACGGCGGCCGGGGCGGCGGCAGCGGTGCCGTCGGCCGATCGCGGACTGCCCGACTACTCGACCGGGCGGAACCGGAAGCCGTCCCAGTCTTGGCTCTCCGGTTCGCGGATCCCCGCGCCCGGCTCCCTGAGTTCGTCGGCGTAGACGGGTTCGACGCGGTCGCCGATGTCGACGTCGTACTGCTCGGCGTCCTCGGAGTCGGCGCTCGCGCCCTCGTCGCGCGCCGCGATCTGTCCGAGCGCGCGGACCGGGGGTCCGTCGTACCCGTCGCCCATGTCGAACTCGACTATCGCGAGGGTGTTCGGCTCCCGGACGCCCGGCGGGGTCGCGGTCGAGGTCGTCCAGGTGACGACGCGGCCCTCGTACTCGCGGAGGTCGACCGTTCCGACGCGCTCGGCGCCGTTCGGGCCCACGGTGTGGGGCGGGTAGGTGACGGTCCCGTCGGCGTACTCGGCGGCCTCGAAGGTCGGTTCGGCGCCCTGTTCCGTCTCGCCGCTATCGTTGTCGCTCATTGGCTTCCCTCCAGGACCGTCGTGGTCACGCAGTTCCCGAACCCGCCGACGTTACAGGCGAGCCCCGTGTCGGCCTCGACCTGTCGCGGTCCGGCGTCGCCGGTGACCTGCTTGAATATCTCGTACACCTGTGCGACGCCGCTGGCGCCGAGCGGGTGTCCCTTCGATTTGAGGCCGCCGGAGGTGTTGATCGGGAGGTCGCCGTCGCGGTCGGTGACGCCCTCCTCGACAGCCTTCCACCCCCCGCCCTTCTCGAAGAAGCCGAGGTCCTCGCTCTGGAGGAACTCTAGGATGGTGAACATGTCGTGGAGCTCCGCCACGTCCACGTCGTCCGGGCCGATCCCGGCCATCTCGTAGGCGATATCGGAGGAGTCGACGACGCCGCCCATCGTCGTCGGGTCGGTGCGCTCGTGGACGACGTGGGTGTCCGTCGCGCCGCCGATCCCCGAGACGACGGCGTAGTTGCCGTCGGGGGCGTACTCCTCTGCGACGGACTCGGGACAGAATACGAGCGCCGCGGAGCCGTCGGTGATCGGACAGAAGTCGTACAGCCGGAGGGGGTCGGCGACGATCGGCGAGTCCAGCACCGTGTCGAGGTCGACCTCCTTCCGGAACTGGGCGTGGGGGTTGTCCACGCCGTTCCTGTGGTTCTTCACCGCGACCCTCCCGAGGCTCTCGCGGGGCGCGTCGTACTCGTCGAGGTAGAGGCGCGCGGTGAGCCCCGCGAACGAGGGGAGCGTCACGCCGTGTTTGTACTCGACCGGGTGGGTGAGCGACGCGATCACGTCGGTCGCCTCCGAGGTCGTCCGGTGGGTCATCTTCTCGCCGCCGACCAACATCGTGAGGTCGCTCGCGCCGGAGGCGACCGACTGCCACGCCGCGTACACGCCCGCGCCGCCAGACGAGGAGGTCTGGTCGATCCGGGCGGTGTAGGCCGGCTGCGCCGCCAGGTCGTGAGCGAGCGCGTTGGGGACGCCGGTCTGTCCCTCGAACTCGCCGCTGGCCATGTTCGAGACGTACAGGTGATCGAGGCCGTCGCCGTCGACGCCGGCGTCGTCGAGCGCGGCCGCGCCCGCCTCCGCCAGCAGCTCGCGGACCCAGGCGTCGCGCTGCCCGAACGGGGTCATCGACGCGCCGACGATCGCTACGCGTTCCATACCGGTGGGTCCACCGCTGTCGCCTAAAACGTACCTCTCTGCGGTCGCCGCTCGGTCTCCCCCTGTCGAGCGCGGCGAGACGCGCCCGCCGACTCAGTCGGCCGCCGTCGGGGCGTCGTCGCCTATCGCAGCGGGGTCGCTCTCGGCCCCCGCCGTCGATGACGCCGTCACGTCGGTGAACGCCTGCCGCCGAGTGTAGAAGAAGTAGACGTACGGGACCTTCGCCAGCACGTCGAGGAAGGCGTACGTCAGCGCGGCGCTCACCGCGCCGGTGAATCCGATGCCGGCCGGGCCCATCAGCCAGACGAACGGGTACGCCAACCACAGGAGTCCGACGTGGTTCTTCAGCAGGCTGAACAGTCCCCGCTGCATCGGGTCGTCGGGAACCGCCCGCGGGAAGATCACGTACAGGTACGCGAACAGCGAGAGGTGGAACACCGCTGAGACGCCGAACAACGCCCACTTGAGCGTCCCGCCGGCGACGACGGCGCCGGCGCCGAACGCGATCATCAGCGCGTCGGCGAGCATTACGCCCGCGATTGCGCGGCGCGACGCGCCGGCGACGTACCCGATGAACCCGACCAGAAGCGGCGTGGTGACGATCCAGTCGACGTAGCGGAGGCCGACGAACTCGGAGCCGTTGACGGTGACCGTCCCGATCCCGAGCGCCATCCCGACGTAACAGATTCCGGCGAAGCCGGGGATCACCGCCAGGGCGGCGAGCCGACCCCGCCGCTCCGACTCGCTCAGTTTCGCGTACAGCGCCGCCGTGATCCCGAGCCCGACGAGGAACCCGAGCGCCGCCACCCAGTAGGCGACGCTGACGGCGCCCGTCATCGGGCACCCCCGTCAGTCGTCGCCCGCGAACGACCCGTCCCGGCCTCGGCCGTCGGGCCGGAATCGGACTCGCCGTCGGCGACGGTGAAGGCCGCGACTCGGTCTTGGAGCGTCCTCACGGCGTCGGTCTGGAACTCGCGAAGCGAGTCGGACACGTCCTCGACGACGGACTGACCCTCCTCTACCTCGGTCGCGGTCCGCTCCGCCGTCTCGGCGGTCTCCGTGCTGAGTTCCGTTATCGAGTCGACGGAGCCGGCGGTCTCTTGCACCGTGTCGGCCTGGTCCGAGGTCGTCCGTCGGATCTCGTCGAGCGACCGGCTGATCTCGTCGACGGAGTCGGCGATCGTCTCGATGTCGCTCAGCGTCGATTCCACCGTGTCGGTTCCGGTCTGAACGCGCTCCTGTGTCGACCGGATCGACACCGTCACCTCCTCGGTCTGGTCGGCGATGTCGTCTATCATCGTGTCGATCTCGTTCGCGCGCGACTGCGTCTCCTCGGCGAGCGACTTCACCTCCTCGGCGACCACGCTGAACCCGTCGCCGGAGCCGTCCGCCCGGGCCGCCTCGATCGAGGCGTTCAGCGCGAGCATGTTGGTCTGTTCCGCGATCTCGCCGATGATGTCGACGATCTCGGTGATCTCGTCCATCCCCTCTTCGAGCTGCTCGACCCGGTCGACGGCGCGTTCCGCCTCGGACTCGACTTCCGCCATCTCGTCTAGCGCGCTCTGTGAGGACTGGCGGGCGTCGTCGCTCGTCGTCGCCACCGTCTCGCTCCGGTCGGACAGGTCGTCGACGGTCGCCGCGATCTCCTCGGCGGACGCGCTGACGTTCTCGATGTCGGACGCGATGGATTCGAGCTCCGCGCGCTGGTCGCTCGCCTGCCCTCGGATCGTCGTCGCGCTGCCCGTCGCGCTGGCGACGCGCTGTTCGACCTCGTTGCTCATCTCGGCCATCTCGCCGGCGTCGGCCTCGATCCGGTCGGCCATCTCCCGGACCGTCTCCACCGTCCCCTGGAGGTCGTCCATCATCCGGTTGAACGACTCGCCGACGGTCGCGAGGCTCTCGTCGGTCTCGTCGACGTCGACGCGCCGGGTGAGGTCGCCGGTCGCCGCCTCCTCCATGACCTCCGCGTAGCGGTCGGCGGTCCGTCGATACCGGTCCGCCATCTCGGTAGCTTCCGTTCGCGCCTCCTCGAGTTCGTCTCGCGTCCGTTCCATCTCCGCGAGGCGCTCTTTCAGCGAGAGACGCATCTTTTCGATCGAGCCGGCGAGCTGTCCGAACTCGTCGGTCCGGGTGGACTGGACCTCTTGGTTGATGTCGCCGTTTGCGACGCGTTGCGTCTGCGCGCCGATCTCCGCGACGCTGGCGATCGTTTCGGCCGCGTTGATCGACCCGAGCGTCAACAGTCCGGCGACGGCCGCGACGATGGTCGCATTCGCGTCGTCGGTGACGAGACCGACGGCGACGATGAACGCGCCCGTCGCGACGTATCCGACGCCCAGTTTCGCTCCATAGCTGTTTTTCACCGCTGCTATCGGCATGTAAGCGATCAAGGACACCGGCCTGTTAAACGACCTCCCCCACGTATCAGAATCGATACTCACCGGCCGGATCGATCGCCGCGGGCGCTCCGACCCTCCGGCCAGCGACCGACGACGCACGCGGCCTCACTCGGCGCGTCGGCCGCCGTGACCGGGGTAGTCGCGCTCGAAGCGCGCGCCGATCTCCTCGCCGTCGAACCGTATCACGACCGGCCGCCCGTGCGGACAGGCGTACGGGTTCTCGCAGCCGTCGAGCCGGTCGAGGAGGTCGACCACCCGCCCCTCGGTCAGCGAAGTGTTCCCCGTCACCGAGGGGTAACACGCGAGGTCGGCGAGCAGTTCGTCGACGACGTCCGCGACCGGCGCGTCGCCCGCGGCGGCGTCGTCGACCAGCGCGGACAGCACGTCTCGGAGGAGGTCCGGGTCGAGCGCGGCGTCGAAGACGGCCGGGACCGCGGTGACCGCCACCTCGCGGTCGCCCGCCCGCTCGGCCCGGAACCCGATCCCCGAGAGGTCGTCGACGAACTCCTCGAACAGCGCCGCCTCGCGCGCGGTCAACTTGATGCGGACCGGCTCCGCGAGCGCCTGCGCGTCCGCGCCGTCCGCGAAGACGGCCCGGAGCCGCTCGTAGTTCACGCGCTCGTCGGCCGCGTGCTGGTCGATCAACACGAGCCCGTCGGGCGCCTCGGCGACGACGTACGTGTCGTGAAGTTGGCCGAGCACTCGCAGGGCGGGCAGCGAGTCGAACTCGCGTTCGGCCTCGGTCGCCTCGCCGTCCAGCGTCCGCTGTCGCGCCGCGGCGCGCGCCGAGGGAGTCGGTCGCGGCGCCGTCGAGTCCGAGGCGGACTCGACGCCGGCGTCCGGTCCGGTCTCGCCCGTTCCCGGGGCTCGGCGGTCGCGTTCGTTCCCGTCGACTCCGGCCGCCCGGTCGGTCGATCCGTCCGCGCCCGGAGCCGGTTCGACCGACGCGCCGGCATCTGAAGAGCCGGCACCTGCCGAGTCGGCGCCGGAGTCGATGCGCTCCGTTCCGCTCTCGGCCGATGCCTCGCCCGGTTCCTCCGTCGAACCGCCCCCGCCCAGGTCGTCGACGGCCCACGCCGCGTCGTCCGTCGGATCCAACTCGGACGGCGCTTCCGGGTTCCCGGAGTCGCCGTCCGCGTTCCCGGAGTCGCTGCCCGACTCTTCGGCGGCGTCCGAACCGGCGTCGAAGTCGGCCTCCGAGCCCGCGTCGGTGGCTGCCCCGGAGTCCGCGGAGAAGCTCTCCACGGAGGCGTCCTCGGTGTCCTCCGAGTTGCCCGTCGTCGCGGGCCCGCGCCCTTCGCGCGCGGCGCGTTCGTGGCCCGTGTTCGCCCCGCCGACGGCCTCGGAGTCGGGCGTCTCCGGGCTGACGACGGTCTCGTCTGGCGCCGACTGGCCGCGGGGCGCCGTCGACCGGATCAGCCCGTGGTCGAGCAGGGCGTCCTCGACGGCCGTCTCGACGGCAGACCGGACCGCGGACTCCTCGTCGAAGCGCACCTCTAGCTTCCTCGGGTGGACGTTCACGTCGACGTCCCCGGACGGCACCTCGACGAAGAGGACGGCGAAGGGGTACCGGTCGGGGGCCAACTGTCCGCCGTAGGCGTTGAGCGTCGCCTCGCGGAGCGCGCTCGCGGTGACGTACCGGCCGTTGACATACGTCGAGAGGTAATCGCGCGTCGAACGGGTCGTCTCGGGGTGAGAGACCAGTCCGGCCACTCGCCCGACGGGCGCGTCGGCTTCGGCGCTGTCCCCCGCGGCGCCGTCCGCGCCGGCGCCATCTCCCGCCGGCGTCCACTCGACGTCGATCATCGACTCGGCGACCTCGCGGCCGTAAACGGCGAGGACGGCCGACCGGAGGTCGCCGTTCCCCTCGGTCGCGAACGTCTCGCGGCCGTCGTGTTCCAACGAGACCGCGACGCCCGGGTTCGCCAGCGCGTAGCCGGTCACCACCGCGTTCACGCGGTCGAACTCGGTGGCGGTCCGCTTGAGGAACTTCTCGCGGGCGGGGGTGTTATAGAAGAGGTCCTCGACCTCGACGGTCGTCCCCTCGGGACAGCCCGCGGGGCGGACGTCGCCGACGTTCCCGCCGTCGACGGTGATCTCGGCGCCGGCGTCGGCGTCCGGGGGCCGCGACCGGACGGTGAGTCTGGAGACGGCGCCGACCGTGTACAGGGCCTCGCCGCGGAACCCGAGCGTCGCGACGCCGCGGTCGAGGTCCTCGATGTCGCCGATCTTCGAGGTGGCGTGTTCCGCGACGGCCGCCTCCAACTGGTCCGCGGGGATGCCCACGCCGTCGTCGCGGACGCGGATCCCCTCGGTGCCGCCGGCCTCGACCGAGACGGCGACGCGGCTCGCGCCCGCGTCGAGGCTGTTCTCGATCAACTCCTTCACGACGCTCGCGGGGCGCTCGACGACCTCGCCGGCCGCGATCCGCTGGACGGTGCGCTCGTCCAACCGCTCGATGTCTGGCGGCTCCATTCGTACGCTCCGTCTGACGAGCGCGCACTTCAAGCCGTTGTCGGCCGCGCCGACGCCAGACGGACTGAAGCCCAGCGAATTTGCCATTGATAAACAAAACTGCGGTGGCGCGTGCCGACGAGCGGCCGGAGGCCGCGAGTCGCACGCGCGAGGTCGTCGGCGCGTAGCGGAGGCGACTGACGAGGCTGGGGAGGTGTGAGGTGCGGGGCGGTGCTGTGCGGGGTGGGACTCAAAGGGGCAGCCGCGAGGACTCGATGCGCTCGTTGCGCTCCTCGCTCAGTCGCTATCGCTCCTTCGCTGCGGTGCTTACGTCGCGCGTCTTCGTCCTCGCGGCTGGGGCTTTGGCGGTGTTCACCGCGATGGCAGCGGTTTCCGATCTCGTGAACGATGTTCTGATGTTTCCCGATCCGATGAGAAAGTACGAACGATCGATTCACACACCGGGGCAGTCTCCGAGACTCGACCCTTCTTAAGCGACCGCGGCCGCGATCTCCTCGTCGGTGAGGAACACGTCCTCGCCGGTCTCAGCGTCGAACAGGTGGAGGTCCGTCTCCTCGAAGACGACGCCGACCTCGTCGCCCGCCTCGGGCTGGACGTTCGCGGGCGCCCGAGCGAGGAAGTCGCCGTTCACGTCGAGGTGCACGTAGTTGTCGGAGCCGATCGGTTCGACGACCTCGACGGTCGCGGTCAGCGTCTCCCCGCCGGTCGGGTCCTCGACGATCCCGATGTTCTCGGGGCGGATCCCGAGCGTGTACGGGCCGCTTTCGAGGTCGTGACCCGCGACGTAGTCGCGGCTGAGCGCGAACGCGAGCCCCGAGGACTCGTCGCGGATCGTCGCCGTCGTCCCGTCCGTCTCCACGCCGACGTCGAGGAAGTTCATCGACGGCGAGCCGATGAAGCCGGCGACGAACTTGTTCACGGGGTTCTGGTACACCTCGGTCGGCGCGCCGACCTGCTGGAGTTCGCCGTCGTTCAGGATGGCGAGGCGGTCGCCCATCGTCATCGCCTCCTCCTGGTCGTGGGTGACGTACATCGCGGTGACGCCGAACTCCTTTTGCAGCTTCTGAATCTCCGCGCGCATCTCCGTGCGGAGCTTCGCGTCGAGGTTCGAGAGCGGCTCGTCGAAGAGGAACACCTCGGGCTCGCGTGCGATGGCGCGGCCGAGCGCGACGCGCTGCTTCTGCCCGCCCGAGAGCTCGTCGGGCTTGTCGTCGAGGAGGTCCTCGATGCCCATCATCTCCGCCATCTCGCGGACGCGCTCGTGGCGCTCCTCCGTCGTCATGTCGGTGCTCATCTTGAGCCCGAACGCCATGTTCTCACGGACCGTCTTGTGCGGGTACAGCGCGTAGTTCTGGAACACCATCGCGACCGGGCGCTCCTTCGCGTGGATGTCGGTGACGTCCTCGTCGTCGAACTCGACGGTCCCGGAGGTCGGCTCCTCCAGGCCCGCGACCATCCTGAGGGTCGTCGTCTTCCCGCAGCCCGACGGCCCGACCACGGTCACGAACTCCCCGTCGTCGATCTCCAGGTCCAAGTCGTCGACGGCGACGATGGTTCCTCGGTCGAACTCCTTCCGGAGCGTATCGAGCGTGACGCGTGCCATTTCCCTGATGACGGTCCCCCTCGCATATGAGTTCTTTGCTGTTTTCTTGATATGTGGTAAACAATCTCTTCTCAGATATTTGCCCGGCCGGGCCGCCCTCAGTGACGGGCCGGTGGCCGCGATCGACGACGAATCGATCCGGATCGATCGGAACATACCCCAAACACTAAATGTATGAAAATATAATTCATCATTTGTTCTAGCCACATGAACGAGAAACGTAGAACGCTGCTCAAGGCGATGGGGGGATCGACTGCGCTCGCGGGGCTCGCGGGCTGCATCAGCACTGGCGGCGACGGTGGGGACGGCAGTGACGGCTCGGACGGTTCGGACGGTTCGGACGGCAGTGACGGCTCCGACGGCGGCACCACCGGCTCCGCACGCCTGTGGGCCGACCTCGCCGACGCCGAGGACGAGGCGATCTCGGAGTACATCGACCAGTACGAGTCCGACACGGGCAACACCATCAACAAGGAGGCGCCCGGCGGCGAGCTCGACCAGCAGCTCGAAACCGCGATCCCGGCCGGTGACGGCCCCGACTCGTGGATCTGGGCGCACGACTGGGTCGGCCGGTTCGCGGTCCGCGAGGAGCCGCCGTTCCTCTACGACGCGAGCGACGACGTCGACGTCTCGCTCGACAGCTACACGCAGGCGGCGCGGGAGGCGGCGCAGTTCAACGGCGGCCTCTACGGGCTCCCGTTCGCCTCCGAGACCGTCGCGCTGTTCTACAACGAGGACATGGTCGACGAGCCCCCGGAGACGATGGAGGAGATGGTCTCGATCATGGACGAGTACCACGACCCGGAGAACGGGGAGTACGGCCTCTCGTACCCCGTGACGGACCCGTACTTCGTCAGCGGGTTCCTCCAGGCGTACGGCGGCGACATCTTCGACGAGAGCAACCTCGAAGTCGGCGTCGACAGCGACGCGTGTAAGCGCGGGTTCGACGCGCTCGAGACCCTGTCGGGGTACGTCCCGGCCGACCCCGGCTACGAGTCGCAGATCGTCGCGTTCGCGGACGGGCTCGCGCCGTTCGCGATCAACGGTCCGTGGGAGCTCGGCAACCTCAGCGGCGAGATCGAGAACCTCGGCGTCACGACCCTGCCGACCGTCGACGGCAACCACCCGCGCTCGTACTCCGGCATCCAGCTGTTCTACTTCTCGTCGATGCTGGCCGACGCGGAACAGCCGACGGTCGACGCCGCGACCGGCCTCGCCGAGTGGTACACGACGAACGAGGAGATCATCCAGACCAACGCCGAAGAGCAGGGGTACATCCCCGTGCTGGCCGACGTGGTGGGCAACGACGACCTCTCCAGCGAGGTCCAGGCGTTCGCCCAGCAGGTCGACCACGGCGTCCCCATCCCGACGCATCCGGACATGGACAGCGTCTGGACGCCCGTGACGGAGGCCCTCGAGCGCGTCTTCAACGACGAGCAGGACAGCGACGCCGCGCTCGACCAGGCCGCCTCCGAGATCCGGGAGGCGCTGTAACTCCCGCCCGGAGCGATGGCCTCTTCGCAACCCGGAACCGCCGCGAGCGGACTGGCGCGCCTCCGATCGGCGCTGCCGTTCTCCAGTCGCGACTGGGGGTTGCTGCTCGTCGCGCCCGGCGTGCTGCTGTTTTCGAGTTTCATGCTGTACCCCATCTTCTACCTCTTTTATATCTCCCTGACCAACGCGACGTTCGCCGGGTCGGTCATCGGCGGCGGCGCCGAGCTGATCGGGCTGGCGAACTACGTTCAGCTGATCTCCGACTCGCAGTTCTGGACGTCGATGACGACGACGTGGCTGTTCGTCGCCGTCTCCCTCGTGCTCAAGGTGATCCTCGCCGTGGGGATCGCGCTCCTGTTGAACCACGTCCGGGTCGCCGGGAAGCGGTACATGCGTGCGGCGGTGATCGTCCCGCTGGGCTTCCCCGGCATCTTCACGATCACCGTCTGGCGCGGCATGTTCAGCGACGCGCGCTACGGCGTGTTCAACACCATCCTCGGCCGGTACAACGACGTTATGGCGTCGCTGTCGGCCCCGCAGGCGCTCCTGTTCGACGTTCCGATCGGCTTCCTCAGCGGTCGTTGGGAGGCGTTCTTCGCGTATGTCACCACGGAGGTGTGGCTGGCGTATCCGTTCATGGTGATCATCATCGTGAGCGCCTTACAGGACGTTCCCCGGTCGCTCCACGAGGCCGCGATGGTCGACGGCGCGGGGGCGCTCCAGCGGTTCCGCACCGTGACGCTGCCCGCGATCAAGGGGCCGGTGCTGTTCGCGTCGATTCTCACGGCCGCGACCTCCTTCCAGCAGTTCCTGATCCCGTGGGTGTTCAATCAGGGCGGCCCGTCGCGACAGAACGAGCTGATCATCGTGTACGGCTACCGCGAGGCGATCACGTTCAACCAGTTCGGCCTGTCGGCGGCGATACTGATCGTCGGCATCTCCGTCGTCGGGCTGTTCATGTACGCCGCCGTGCGCTACGGCGGCCTCGCCGAGGGGGTGGGTGACGAATGAGCGCGCTCCGTTCGTTCGCGTCGCTCGTCGCCGCGAAACTGGTCGCGCTCGCGACCGCGCCGAAGCGGTTCGTCGTCATGATCCAGCGGGCCATCTACGACGTTCGGACCGGCAAACGCAGCGCGTGGGACGTCACGAAGAGCGTCTTATTCACGCTGTTCGGACTCGCGATGGTGCTGGTGCTGCTGTTTCCGCTGTTCTGGATCACCACCGCGTCGCTCGCGGAGGGCTCGCGGTTGTTCAACACCAGCGGCATCTTCCCGGACCCGTCGACGTACAACCTCGGCGCGTACCGGTGGGTGATCTTCGAGTCCGACTTCTTCTTCGTCGACGGCGACTGGGGGTACCCGCAGCTCGTCCTCGGCGGCGCGGACGGGCTCGTCAGCTTCCGGTGGGCCGGCACCGAGACCGGTCCCGGCGCGCTGTTCAACAGCCTCTACATCGTCAGCGTGACGCTCGCCGCCGGGTTCGGCATGATCGTCCCGGCCGCGTACGCGTTCTCTCGGCGACAGTTCGTGGGTCGCAAGCGCATTCTCTACGGCTACGTCCTCTTCACGCAGATCGGCGCCGGGCTGTCGATCGCGACGCTCGTGGCGTTGTACTCGCTGTTCAGCAGCTACGGGCTCACGAACAACCTGTTCGTCCTCGGGCTGTTCTACGCCGCGTCGGCGATCCCGTTCAACACGTGGCTGTTGAAGACGTACATGGACAACATCCCCGTCTCCTACGAGGAGGCGGCGATGGTCGACGGCGCGAGCTTCTTGGAGACGATCCGAGAGATCATCATCCCGCTGACGAAGCCGGGGCTCGCCGTCGTCCTCATCTTCGTCTGGCTGGCCGGCTGGAACGAGTTCATCATCGCGCAGACGCTGCTCCGCCCGGAGAACTATCCGCTGTCGGTGGAGCTGTACAACATCGCGACGCAGGGGCGGTTCTCCACGCCGTGGACCCAGTTCGCGGCGTTCGCGAACCTGTTCGCGCTGCCGGTCGCGATCGTCTACTTCGCGGCGCAGCGCTCCGTCGAGGACGGCCTCTCGTTCGGCGGGATGGAAGGGTAGTCCCGCCGTCCGCGGCCGCGCGTTTCACGTCTCGTTTTTGCCGGTCCCGGTCGAGTGGCTCGGGTCGGTTTCCGTCGTGCGACGGTCGGTCTTGGACGCCCGACGGTCGGTCTCCGTCGTTTGATGATCTCCGGACCGCCCGGTAAATGCGAGGTCATACCACACGTGTTGTGTACTCGGTCGCGCACAGCCGCCGTCCCCTTATCTGCCTGACTCCGGTACCGAACGGTGATGGCTGACGACCCGCTCTTCGACGAGTTCGAACTGAACGGTGACATCCTCGACGGCCGCGTCGGCCTCGCGCCGATGACGCGGACGAGCGCGACGGACGAAGGTCGTCCCACGGACCGGATGGCCCGGTACTACGCCTCCTTCGCCCGCGGTGGCTTCTCCTTCCTCGTCACCGAGGGCGTTCACCCGGACGCGACCCACAGCCAGGGCTACCACAACCAACCCGGCCTCGCGACCGACGAACAGGCGGCGGCGTGGGAACCGGTCGTCGACGCCGTCCACGAGGCGGGCAGTCCGATCTTCGCGCAGTTGATGCACGCCGGGGCACAGTCGCAGGGCAACCGCTACGGCTTCGGCCCCGTCGCCCCCTCGTCGTACCGCCCGCCGGGCGAGATGGCGGAGCTGTACGGCGGTTCGGGCGAGTTCCCCGAGGCGGACGGGCTCGACGACGAAGGGCTCGACGACGTGAAAGCGGGCTTCGTCGCCGCGGCGGAGCGCGCGCGCGACGCCGGCTTCGACGGCATCGAGGTCCACGCCGCCAACGGCTACCTGCTCCACGAGTTCGTCGACCCGCTGGTCAACGACCGCGACGACGAGTACGGCGGCTCGCCGGCGAACCGGGCGCGGTTCCCCGCAGAAGTGACCGCGGCCATCGACGAGGCCACGCCCGACGAGTTCGTCGTCGGAGTCCGCGCCTCGCAGGCGGCGGTGACCGACGAGGAGCGGGCCTGGCCCGACGGCGAGGCGACCGCCGCCGCGCTGTTCGGCGCCCTCTCCGAGGCCGGCGCCGACTACGTCCACGTCACCGGCGGCGACGCGACCGCTCCCGAAGTGCCCGACACCGACCGCACGCTCGCGGAGCTCGCGGTCGAGCACGTCGACGACGCGGCCGTGATCGCCAACGGGAGTCTCGGAGACCCCGACAAGGCCCGGGCGGCGTTGGCGGACGGGGCCGACCTGATCACGCTCGGGACCGGCGCCCTCGCCAACCACGACTGGCCCAACCGGGTCTGGGCGGGCGAACCGCTCGACGACCTCGACCCGGGCGTCGTCTTCCAGCCCGACGCATCGCTCAGCGACGCCGAGGTTCCCGGCGACGACTGACGACGCGACTGCTCGAACCCACACGGGCGAAAAAAGCGGCCCCGAACGAAACGGTCCGCATCCGCTCAGTCCGCGGCGTCGGGCGTCGGCGCTTCGCCGGCGAACCGGTCGCGGTCGTGGCTCGCCTCGAAGTCGAGGTCGGGACCGCGCGCGATGATCCCGGTCGGTGTCACGTCGGGGTGCGTGGTGTAGTAGTGCTCTTTGATGTGTGCCATGTTCACCGTCTCGGTGACGCCCTCCGTCTGGTAGAGGTCACGCAGGTACGGCCAGAGGTCGTCGTACTGGTGGACGAACTGCCGGTTACACATGAAGTGCGTGTGGTACACCTGATCGAAGCGGACCAGGGTGGTGAACATGCAGATGTCCGCCTCGGTCAGCGAGTCGCCGACGAGGTAGCGCTGGTCCGCGAGGTGGTCGTCGTAGCGGTCGAGCGCGTCGAACAGCTCGTCGATCGCGTCGTCGTAGGCCGCCTGCGAGGTGGCGAAGCCGGCGCGGTAGACGCCGTTGTTGATCGGCTCGTAGATGTCCGTGATCACTTCGTCGACGTCCCCGACGGTCGCGTCGTCGTCGTCGGCCGGCAGGAGGGACGTACCGTTGCCGAGGTCCGCGAACGCGGTCGAGAGCATCCGCAGGATCTCGCGGGACTCGTTGTTGACGACGGTGTCCTCTTCGGTGTCCCACAGCACGGGCACGGTCACCCGGCAGGTTGCGTCGGGGTCGGCCTCGACGTACAGCTCGCGGAGGTAGTCGCTGTCGCGGAGGTGATCGCGGGTACAGCCCTCCTTTTCGGGGGTGAACTGCCAGCCGTCCTCGTCGCGGTACGGGTCGACGACCGAGACGCTGATCGCGTCCTCGAGGCCCAAGAGCGAGCGGGCGAGGAGCGTGCGGTGCGCCCACGGACAGGCGTATGAGACGTACAGGTGATACCGGCCGGCCTCCGGCTGGAAGCGCTCGTCGGGCTCGGCGTCGACGTGGGCGGGGACGTCGCTGCCGGCGATCCAGTTCCGGAAGGTGGTCTCGCCGCGCTCGAAGGCTCCCTCCTCGTTCGTCGTCTCGTACGTGTCAGTGCGCCACTCGCCGTTCACGAGCTGATTCATAGCTCACGGTAGGGTTTCTACCCCTATAGTGTGGGTGGGGACACACGTGTCACCGGCTACACTCGGTCGCTGATCGGTTCCCGCGTATCGCGGAGCCCGGCGAATCCGTGTGTCGGGGGGAGCCCGCCGAACGTCGGGTCGCACGGCCGTACGCGGTTGCTGGTCGTCTCTCAGTTGCCGACACGAACACCACCGAAGCCCCAGCCGCGAGGCGGGCGGGCGCTCGGAGGCACGCGCCACCGCGATCACTTCCCCGTCCGCGTCGCCCCGGTGGTTTTTCGGTACCTTCCGCGCTCTGTCGCGACATGAACGAACGAGCCGAGCCCGCGCCGACGGTCGCGGTCGTCGGCGGCGGCGCTGTCGGCGTCACCGCGGCCCACGACCTCGCGGCCCGCGGCGCGGACGTGACGCTGTACGAGCGCGGGAATCTGGCGGGCGGTAGCTCCGGGCGCGCGGCCGGACTCCTCTACGACGCCTACGCCGAGGACGTCGACGCCACGGTCGGCGCCAGAGCGATGGAGCGCTTCCGCGCGTTCGACCGGTCGCTGCCGGGGTTCTCCTTTACGCCGTGTCCGTACGTGATCGCGGTCCGCGAGGGCGACCCCGACGCCGACGCCGTCCCGGCGATGGTCGAGCGCATGCGCGACCACGGCCGCGAGGTGCGCACCCTCGACCCCGACGCCCTCGGCGAGCGCTTCTCCGCCCTCTGGACCGATGACCTCGCCGTCGCGGCGGTCGCGGAGGGGGCCGGCTGGACCGACCCGCCGAGCTACGTCCGAGCGCTCGGTGACCGAGCCGCCCGCGAGGGGGTCGCGATCGAGACCGAGACGGCGGTCCGTCTCGGTCCGCGAACCGACGGAAAACGGAAAGTCCACCCATCTAACGGCGGCGCGGAGGCAGAGGGCCGCGCCTTCGACGCCGTCGCCGTCGCGGCCGGAGCGCACACGCGGTCGCTGCTCGCGGCCGCCGACGTTCCGGTCCCTGTCGTTCCGTACCGCGTTCAGGCGCTCGTCGCCCCCGTCGCCTACGACGGTCCGATGGTGTACGACGCCACCGCGGACGCGTACCTCCGGCCGCACCCGGACGGCCTGCTCGCAGGCGACGGGACGGAGCCGGTGCCGGCGGACCCCGACGACTACCGGCGCGAGGCGGACGACTGGTTCCGCGAGGACGTCGCCGCGGTCCTCCGCGAGCGGCTCGCCGGCGGTGATGCCCCCGCCGGCGTCGACCGCGATCCGGCTGCCGACGCGCGTGCGTGGGCCGGACTCTGTACCGCGACGCCCGACGGCGACCCGCTCGTCGGTCCGGTGGACGCGAGCGGGGAGGCCGCCGACCGCGGCTCGACCGCCGGGCCCGCTCCGACGCTCTTCGTCGCGGCCGGCTGGCAGGGGCACGGGTTCATGCGCGCGCCGGCGATCGGCGAGACGGTCGCCGAGGGCGTGCTCGCGTCGCTCGCGGGCGTCGCGTTCGAGGACCCGGACTCCCCGTGGATCGTCGCGTTCGACCCGACCCGGTTCGACGGCGACGAGACGTTCGAGATCGCAGAGGGGATGTCGCTGTCGAGTCGGACGGATGAGGAGTGATCGGAGCGCGAACGGAAAACGGGGACCGGAACGGGGAGAAGTAGGTCCTCACGGATCAGAGCGCCGCAACGAAGAGGGCGCGGCCTCAGTCGTCTTCCTCGACGACGTCGACGTCGCTGCTGCCCCCGCGTTTGGGGATCTCGACGTGGAGGGTCCCGTTCCGCGTGAGCGTCGCGTTCGCGCCCTCGGGCGTCACGTCGGCGTCGTTGGGGAGGTCGACGCTGCCGGACAGCGAGACGCCGCGGCCCGGGAAGACGAGGTCGTAGCCGTCGTAGAAGTCGCGGAACCGCTCGAGGTTCACCTCGACGGTGCGGTCGAGGAACGTCACGTCGACGTCCTCGCCGCGGACGCCGGGGGCGTCGAACACCACGAGGTAGGCGTCGTCGCTCTCGAGGAGGTCGTACGAGAGGGGGCGCCGCTCCTGGACGCGGCCCCAGCCGCGACCGACGCGTTCGAGCGCGCTCCGGAGCGCGGACCGGCCGGTCTCGACGAGTCCACCCACCGGCTACACCCCGATTTCGACGAGGTCGCTCCCGCCGCAGTACGGACAGGAGAGGTCCTCGACCGCGTGGTCGTCGGGCACGTCGTACGTGTAGTGGTTCTCGAACATGTCGAGCTCGCAGTCGTCGCTGACGCACTTGACCTCCATCGTCGATGGCATATGCGAACACGTTGTGTCGGCGAGGGCTTAAACGGCGTGGCGGCGGCGGTCGCGTCGGACGAATCGAGCGTCCCGGCGATCAGGCGGTCGCGTCGGACGAATCGAGCGTCCCGGCGATCAGATGCCCGCGCTGCACAGCCGATCGGGAACGACCGCGCGCTCGGCGACGACGACGACTGCGGTGCCGAACGCCACGCCGGCGAGGAAGCCGGGACCGTACGGGTAATACGGGACACCGAACGCGAGCGCGGCTCCCAGCCCGGCGGAGATGGCGAGGACCGCGGCGCCGAAGGCGACGTAGGTCAGCGTCTCGTAGCGGTCCGGCGAGAGGCGGTCGCGGGCGAGCCACGCGATCGGTCCCAGGCCGACCGCGGTCGCCGCGGCCCAGCCGGCCGCGAGTCCCCACGGCCGGGGATTGGCACCGAGGAACTCCATCGCGGCGAGCGCGCAGAGCGCGGCGAACGACACGTAGTTTCCGACCCGCTGCCAGCGAGAGGACTCGTCTGCGGCTGGGGGCGCACCGCCGCCCGAACGCGTCTCACCGGTGGTGGGCGTCTCGGAGGGCATGGCCGGCGCTTCCGCGCGTTCCGACATAAGCGATCCGGCGTCGCTCCCGGCGGACCTTCCGCACGCTTTTCCCCTCTCGGCCGCCTACTCCGGGTAACATGAGCGATCCTTCGGCGGCCGGTCGCGGCTCTCTCCCGGCCGATCCGGCCGACCTCTCCGTCACCATCGTCGACGGCTACGTCGACGAGCCGGCCCACTTCGGCGTCCCGCCGTACCTCTCGACGTACCCGCGGTACACGGCGGGCGCGCTCGTCGACGCGGGGGTTCCGGAGTCGCGGATCACCTACCACACCATCGACGAGCTCCGCGACGACCGGTCGAAACACGCCGACGTGGCCGACGCGGACCTCATGGTGTACGTCGGCGGGATGACGGTGCCCGGGAAGTACGTCGGCGGGACTCCCGCCGAGCCGGACGAGGTGCGCGAACTCGGCTGGACCGCAGACGGCGTGACGCTGCTCGGCGGGCCCGTGCGGTTCGGCGTCGGCGAGGAGAACGCCGGCGCACAGGAGACGAAACGGGACGACCTCGACTACGACTTCGTCGCGATGGGGGACGTCGAGGCCGCGGCCCACGACCTCGTCCGCGAGGGGTTAGAGGGGTACGGCAACCGGATGCGGACGAACGACGAGGTCGGTCGCTGGGCCCGGCAGGGGGCGTTCGTCGTCGAGCAACATCCGAACCACCCGGACTACCTCATCTGCGAGATGGAGACCTCTCGCGGCTGCGCCTACCGGTGTTCGTTCTGTACCGAGCCGCTGTACGGCGACCCGGCGTTCCGGGACCCCGACTCGGTCGTCGGCGAGGTGGACGCGCTCTCCGACCGCGGCGTCGCGCACTTCCGGCTCGGTCGCCAGGCCGACATCCTCGCGTACGGCGGGGACGGCGAGGCGCCGAACCCGGACGCGCTGCGCGAGCTGTACGGCGGCATCCGCGAGGTGGCCCCGGACCTGCGGACGCTCCACCTCGACAACATGAACCCGGTGACGATCACCGACTACCCGGAGGCGTCCCGCGAGGCCATCCGAGTGATCGCCGAGCACAACACGCCCGGCGACACGGCCGCGTTCGGTCTCGAATCCGCCGATCCGGTCGTCAGAGAGGAGAACAACCTGCTCGTCTCCGCCGAGGAGTGTCTGGAGGCCGTCCGGGTCGTCAACGAGGAGGGCGGCTGGCGCCCGGGCGACACACCCGAGACGACCCCCGGGGACCCGACGCGCGTCACCGGTCCGTCGACCGGGCCGGACGCATCGCCGCGGCTGCCGAAGCTGCTCCCCGGGATCAACCTCGTTCACGGGCTGACCGGCGAGCGCCCCGAGACGTACGAGCACAACAAGCGGTTCCTCCAGACCGTCTACGACGAGGGGCTGATGCTCCGACGGATCAACATCCGGCAGGTGATGGCGTTCGCCGGGACCGAGATGGCCGAGACGGGCGCCGAGATCGCACAGGAGCACAAAGACCAGTTCCAGGCGTACAAGCGAGAGGTGCGCGAGACCATCGACAACCCGATGCTCGACCGCGTGGTCCCGCCGGGGACCGTCCTCCCGGACGTCTACCTCGAGTACCACCAGGACGGCAAGACGTTCGGCCGCCAGCTGGGCACGTACGCGCTCCTCGTCGCGGTTCCGGGCGAGCGCGAACTGGGAACGAGCATCGACGTGGCGATCACCGATCACGGCTACCGCTCCGTGACGGGGGTTCCGTACCCGATCGACGTGAATTCGGCCTCGATGGACGAGCTGACCGCCATCCCGGGCATCAACCGGAACACGGCCGGCGACGTCGTCGTCGGGCGCCCCTACGAGTCGGTCGACGCGGTCGACGCGGGCGTCGCCGACCTCTCGGCGTACGCGGTCGCCGACGACACCGACGTACCGATCCCCGGCCGCGACCGCGCAGGCTCCGGACCCGGGCCGGCCGCGCGGTCGTCGCTCGGGCGCGGGGACTGAAGCGTGTCGGGCGACGACGCCGCGGTCACCCGGATCGAGGTCCCGGTCGACACGCGCGCTCCCGGCGGGACCACCAACGCGTACCTCCTCGACGGGGTCCTCGTCGACCCGGCGGCCCGGACCGACGCGCTCGACGCCGCCGTCGCGGAGCGCGGGTCGGGCGACCGTGACGACCCCGGCGTCGAGGCGGTCGCGGTCACCCACGCGCACCCCGACCACGTCGGCGCCGTCGCCGGCTACGCCGACATGACGGGTGCGACCGTCGTCGCCCGCGAGGGGCACGTCGACCGGTTCGTCGACGCGGCCGGCGTCGAGCCCGACCGGACGGTCGCGCCGGGCGAGACGGTCGCCGACACCGCGGTCCGCGTCGTCGACACTCCAGGGCACGCGCCCGATCACGTCGCGTTCGGTGTCGGTGAACCGGGGGAGCAGTCGGGGCGCTCCGCGCTGTGTTGCGGCGACCTGGCGGTCGCCGAGGGGAGCGTCGCGGTCGCCGCTCCGGAGGGCGACCTCGCCGCCTACCTCGCGAGCCTCGAGCGCGTGCGCGACGCGGGGTACGACCGGCTGCTCCCCGGACACGGACCGGCCATCGGCGATCCGGCCGCCGCGTGTGACCGGCTGATCGACCACCGGCTCGACCGCGAGCGGGACGTGATCGCCGCGATCGACGACGGCGCGGCCGATCTCGACGCGGTCGTCGACGGCGCCTACGAGAAGGACGTCTCCGGCGTCCGCGACCTCGCGCGGGCGACGGTCGCCGCCCACGTCGCGAAGCTGGTCGCCGAGGGGCGGATCGACGCCGCGTGGCGCGCGCGGTTGTCGAAACACGGGCTTGACTGACCCCGGACGAGGGGGTGACCGCTTCCGGACGCGCGGCTCGCGGTTGTCGACGACTCGCCGTTCGCGGTCGATGTCGCGCCCGCAACAGATCCCTCTCCCGTCCGCTCGACTACTGCTCCGCTTCGAGCTCCGCCACGACCTCTGACAGCGGCGTCTCCGTCACGTCGACGAAGCGCCCGCCGACGGCGACGATTCCCCCGTCGGTCTCCGGGTCGTCACCGACGTGGGTGAGCGCTGGCGTGGAGCTGCCCAGCGCCTCCGCGGCGGCCTCGAACGCCGAGGGGTGCGGTTTGCGCCAGCCGCAGCCGACGCTCGTCGTCACCGCGTCGAACTCGCCGCGGAGCCCCGCCCGGATCAGCGTCCGGGGGACCAGCTCCGGGACGGCGCAGTTCGAGAGCAACCCCACGGGACCGCGCTCTCCCGCGCCGCGGACCGCTTCGACCGCCCCGTCGCGCCGCGTCACGTCCGGGTCGAACGCAGCGACGACGGCGTGTCTGGCGACGTTCTGCGTCACGTCGACGCCCCGCGAGTCGAGCGCGCGGGCGACGTGGGCCGGGAGGGGGACCTCCGCGCCGGCCGGCGCCTCGACGTGTCGCTCGCCGTACGCGACGTGCCAGTCGTCCGGGACCGCCACGTCTCGGGACTCCAGTTCGCGCGCGACCGCTTCCGCCGGGTCGGACGGATACTCGACGTCGACGAGGGTCCCGAAGAGATCGAAGGTGACTGCCACGATACTCCCCTTAGGGGCAAACTCGGATTGAACCTGTCGGTCGGCGCGACCCGTTCCGGTCAGAACATCGAGACGAGATGAAGCGTGACGAGGCGGTATATCCCCGTCACCCACGCGCACAGCCACAGGATCATGAACCCGGCGACGCCGGCGCGCAGGCGCTTCCGCCAGTGGCCCATGTCCTCGTGGATCTCGTCGATGTCGACGTCGAGGTCCTCGTAGGCGTCCGCGTTCCGCTTCGCCTGGAATATCCGCACGATTCCGGTGAGCGCGAACGCGAGCAGGGCGTACGCCTGGACGCCGAAGAACGCGTGGAGGATCGCCATCCCGCTCACCTGATCGAGGACGCGCGGGACCATCCACGTGACGATGGGGACCGTGGTGAGCACCAGTCCGACGACGATGTACCGCAGGTGCCGCATCAGCACGTTCCACGACACCGTCTCCGCGTCGATCATGATCCAGGCCCCGTACAGGAGGAACGGGAAACTCGCCGTCACGGACAGCCCGGCGACCGCCGCGATGACCGACTCGTCGACCATATCGATGCGTACGGTCTCCGGCGCGTAAAGCCCCCCGATCCGCCTCCGTCGACGCTGCCGCCCGACGCGCGGTGTCCGATTTCCCGAGGCCCGGACGCGGACGAAAACAGTTAGCGTCAGGAGCACGTACGAACGAGCTGATGGACGACACCTCGACGCGGTCGGAGCCGGACTCGCCGCCGGAGGAGTCGGCCGACCCGGCACCCGACGGGCCGGACGAGTCCGACCCGAAGAGCGAAGCTCGGGGCGATGACGGCGGTCCTTTGGCCGCCGCCGGGACAAACGGCGGCGCCTCGGGAGACGACGACATCGAGGCGCTCCGCGAACGGGTCGAGTCGGAGTACGACTTCGACGACTTCGGCCCGTCCGACATGGCCCGGATGAGCGCCGACGAGTGGGACGCCGCCTTCGATCCGGACACGTGGATCACCGGCGACCGGCTCCTCGACCGCGTCGACGCGGAACTGAAGTCCCGGATCGCGACGCGCGACGTGTTCGGCGTCTTGGAGCGCGTCCGCGAGGACGGCGAAGAGCGGATCCTCGTCTACTCCGACGAGGGGTACGCGATCATCCGCCCCACCGGCGAAGTCAGCGGCGAGGGGACGGTCCTCAGGGACATCGAGCCCGTCGTCGCGCTGGCGGCGATGGACTCGTACGACGTACCCGAGCCGCCGGACGACTGGTCGCTGCCGCACCCGGACACGGTCCCGGAGGGGTCCGGCGAGTTCGGCAACCTCGTGATACAGGCCGTCGCGGCGGTTCAGGTGCTCGCCGGCGTCGCCCTCCTCGTCGCGAGCGCCGTGGCCGACCTCAACACCATCGTCGCGCCGACGATGGGCGTCGTCTTCCTCCTGGTCGGCGTGTTCCTGTTCGCGATGGTGGCCAACGCGCGGCTCTCCGACCGGTTCCGTTCGGAGGAGTATCGGGACCGACTGCGCGCGCTCCGCGAGGCGAAGGAGCGCCCCGAGTTCGTGCCCGTGGAGGACGGCGTGGTGACCGACACGGACGCCGCCGCAGCCGACTCCGAGCGAGAGGAGTAATCCGCCGATTTCGGCGGTCTCAGGCCCCGAAACCTCCTCCACGTTGGCGGTTTCAGTCGGTGGGTTTAAGCGCACGCCGTCCTGAGTGAGGCTGTATGAAAAGGCGGGACTTCGTGCGGACGGCCGGCGGCGCGACCGCCGCCGTTGCGGCCTCCGCCGGGGCGACCGGAACGGCGGCTGCACAAGAGGTACAGCCCGACTGGCCGAGCGGCGCGGCCGGCGGAAACGTCGGGTCCTATACGGACGCCCGCGGCCAAGACGAGGTGACCATCTCGGTCGGCGCCGGCAGCAACGGGCTCGCGTTCGACCCGACCCTCGTGTGGGTCGACGAGGGGACGACGATCGTCTGGGAGTGGACCGGCGCCGGCGGCGACCACAACGTCCAGACGGTCGAGGACGGCGGCCCCGCCAGCCTCGACAGCGGTAGTGCGGTCGGCGAGGAAGGCTACACCTACGAGTACGAGACGTCCAGCGAGGACGCCGGCATCACCCACTACCAGTGTGTGCCCCACGCGGCCGTCGGCATGCACGGCGGCATCGCCGTCGGTGAGGACGTCGCCACCGTCGAGGTCGGCGGAGCGAACACCGGGTGGCCGGAGGACATCGCGAAGGTCGGCGTCCCGCTTCACGCCCACTGGGTCGGTATCTCCGCCATCCTCGGTATCGGGATGACGTTCGTGTTCACGTTCTACATGCTCAAGTACGGCGAGTCGGCCCACACCGGGCACGGGGGTGCGAGATGAGCTCCGGCAACTCCTCGTACGGTGACATCCACCGCTACGAGCCCGCCCGCGAGAGCACTGCGGCCGCGATCGCGATCGTTCTCCTGACGGTCATCGAGGTCGTCTTCGTCTCGCTTTTCACCTACGGACTGATGTCCGCGTGGGCGACGACGGAGGCCGGGAACATGTACGTCGGCGCGCTGCTGGCGCTCATCTTCATCGACCTCGCGTTCATCCTCCTGCTCTACCGGAAGGAGTTCCTGCCCGACGTGATGATCGTCAAGAAACGCCGTCGCAAGTGGGAAGACCTGTACATCAGCGAGGAGGACAAAGACGGGAAGACCATCGACACCGGCGGTCTCGCGGACACGCTGAAACGGGCCGTCTACCCGTACTACAAGAAGTGATTCGACAATGAGTCTGAAGAAACAAGACGACATGGACCACAACGCGTGGCTCAAGAGTCAGGACCTCACCGCCATCGAGACGGCGTTCCTGACCACGCTCATCTGGCTCGACAAGCGGCTCCGCATCGTCGACTACCTCGAACTGCTGGAGACGATGTACTACCGCGCGAACCTCCAGATGCCGAAGAGCCACACCGAACAGTACGACCTCGACAACAAGTTCTGGTACTGGTACCCGCTGTACTCGCTCGGGTCCCTTTCGATAATCGCGTACCTACTCGCGGCCGTCTCGGGCGCGTTGCTCGGGTTCTACTACGCGCCGTCGACCGCCGGTGCGGTTGCGCAAGGCGATCCCACCGCCGCGTACGACTCGATGGTGATGATCATGAAAGACGTCCAGTTCGGCTTCATGCTCCGGTCGATCCACCGTTGGTCGGCGCAGTTCATGGTGGCGGCGGTGTTCCTCCACATGCTGCGCGTCTACTTCACCGGGGCGTACAAGGAGCCGCGCGAGGTCAACTGGATCCTCGGCGTCGTGCTCATCGCCCTGACGCTGCTGTTCGGGTTCTCGGGCTACGTTCTCCCGTGGAAGCAGCTGTCCTTCTGGGCGGCACAGATCGGCGTCGAACTGGCGCTCGCGACCCCCATCGTGGGCGAGTGGGCGGCCCAGCTGCTGTTCGGCGGGTTCACCCTCGGACAGGCGACGCTCGTGAGAATGTACATCCTGCACGTCTTCGTGTTGCCGTTCGTGGTCACCGCGCTCATCGCGATCCACGTCGGCATCGTCTGGGTGCAGGGCATCGCGGAACCGCACTAATCCAATGACCGACGACACAACCCCCGAAACCGACGGCCGCACCGACGAGCGAGCGCGCACGGACGGCGGGACCGACGGCGAAGCGCGCGCCGACGGCGGCCCGCCGGCGACGGTCCCGCCGGACGACGAGACGCCGACCTGGTCCGAGCGCAAGGAGCGCAGCCAGGGACTCGCACAGCTCACCTACCAGTACTTCGAGCGCTCGCGGCGCGAGGACGAAGACCTGCGCGCGGAGTCGACGTACGTCGAGCGCGACGTGCTCGGCTTCCCGACGTGGCCCCACGAGACGATCCGTAACCTCGCGATCACCTCGTTCTTCCTGGGGATCATCCTGCTCGTGGCCTCGATCATCCCGTCGCACTTCGGTGACCCGGCGAATCCCGGTTCCACGCCGGCCATCATCCTCCCCGACTGGTACCTCTACTGGTCGTTCGGCCTGCTGAAGCTCGCTCCGATCAACCCCGAACTCGCGGTGCTCGGCGGTGACATCGTCATGTCCAACGAGCTGTACGGGCTCGTCGCACACGGGATCATCTTCGGCGTCATCACGCTCGTTCCCTTCCTCAACAAGGGGAACGCGCGGCGTCCCGTCGAGGAGCCCGGATGGGCCGCGCTCGGCGTGGCCGGGGTCATCCTCGCGTTCACGCTGGCGGTGCTGGCCATTCAGAACTTCATCCCGTTCCAACAGGAGCTGTTGCTCACGCTCGTGTTCATGCTCCCGGTCGCGGGGGCCATCCTCACCTACGCGGTGTTGAAGACGATGCGTGAGGGGTACATGTACGACCTCAACCGCCGGTACTTCATGCTGCGCCCGCCGAAGTAACGGCCGGAAAACGCCCGCTCCCGCGACCACACCGCGGTCGCGGTCCCCTCGTGCCGTTCCGCGGCTTCCTTACCCATGTCATCCTCAACAGACGGCGACTCCGCGCAGGCGTTCGACGAGACCGGCGACCCGATCGCCCGCGACGGCGACGCGGACGACGACCCGCGCAGCGAGCCGACCGGCCCGCGCGACGGACCGAGCGGTCGCGAGATCGTCGTCCCGTTCAGGCTGTACAAGGCGGTCACCGTCTTCTCGACGCTGGCCGCGGTCGTCACCTACTTCATCGGCTTCACCCTGATCGACGCCGCGACGCTCCAGATCAGCTTCATCCGCACGACCATCGTCTACCTGCTCGACAGCGCCGGTCTCCTCCCGCCGGAAGACGTGCTCGTAGCGATCTTGGCGATCACGGGCGTGGGCTTCATCCTCCTCGGAACCGCCGTGTACGTGCTCGGGACCCGATTCCGCGGACAGGGGATGGGAAAGTCTCAAGACGACGCCAGCTAAGAGTCAGGTAATGGCAGACGAGTTCATGAAGGGCTTCGCCCTCTTCACGATCGGCGGCCTCGGGTGGATCACCTTCGGCGGCTGGTACCGGACCCCGTCGTACTATCAGGTGGTTCAGCTCGTGAACCCGGCGGAAGGAGTGAACACGGCCTACGGCGAGGTCGGACTGCTCGCGGGCGACGCGTTCTTCTGGCTGATGATTCTCGGTGCGCTGACGTTCTGGGTACTCATCCCCGTCAGCCGTCAGATCCGCGATTCCCTCGGCGGCGACGACGACGCGGCCGCGAACTGAGCGCGCCGTCCGTCTCCTCCTTCTCCCGCGACGAGAGCGCGACCGCGCGCTGCGACGAACCGGGAGCTTTTCACCCCCGCTGGCCCCACCCCTGCGCATGAGCGAGCCGACGCGCCGCCTCGCGGTTCTCGGCGACGGCGACTCGGTAGCGACGACACGGTCCGCAGCGACCGCTGCCGGCGCGCGCCTCGTCGACCGGTCCGACGCCGACGCGATCGTCGCCGTGGGAGAGGCGGCGCTGCGGGACGCGGTGCGCGCGGTCGCGGACGGTGACGCGCCGTCGGTTCCGATCCTTCCGGTCGGAGCCGGTCGTCACGCGGTCGGCGCCGATCACGCCGGCGACTGGATCGACACCCTCGTCGAGGGTATCGGCGGGTCAGAGCCGGCGTTCGACGGCCTCTCTCGGGTCGCGCATCCCGTCCTGTCGGTGGACGGAGCGGGCGACGACCGCCGGCGGTTCGCGGCCGCGGACGTCGCGTTCGTGACCGGGAAACCCGCCCGGATCTCCGAGTACGGGATCGACTTCCCGGACGGCGAGTCGGTCTCGGTGCGCGCGGACGGTGCCGTGGTCGCGACGCCGCTCGGCAGCGACGGGTACGCGGCCGCGGCCGGAGGGCCCGTGGTGTCGCCGGGGGGCGGACTCGCGGTCGTCCCGGTCGCCCCGTTCACCACCAGTCCCGACACGTGGGTCGCGACGGGCGGCGTTCGCGTCACGGTGAAACGCGAGGAAGAGCCCGTCGCGCTCGTCGTCGACGGGAGCCGACTGGGGACCGTCGAACCGCACCACGTGGTCCGGATCGAAGTTGCGACGACGGTCGATCTCCTCTCACCGACCGCGGAGTGACGCCTCGTCCGCGAGCGCGTCGATCGGAAACACTCTAATAGGTCGTGAACGGAAATGGTGGATATGGACCCACTGCAGTTCCTCGTTCCCCTCGGCTGGCTGTCGGCCGTCGGACCGGTGCTGCCGTACGCGATCTTCGTGATGACCGTCGGCAACCTCGCCACGCGACACCTCGCGCACAGACAGCACGTCGCCCAGGGACGGGACGCCGACAGCGTGGAACCGTACACGCCGCACGTCTTCACCAACGTCGGGCTCGTCCTCCTCTGTTTCCTGTTCATCCTCGACGCACCGGTCAGTGGGACGATCCTCTCCGTCCTCGTCCTCGCGATGTTCATCGCCGACCTCTTCGAACTGGAGGCGCGCAACGTCGAGGCACGCAACGACATGACGATCGAAGCGCCCAAGAGCTCGATCGCCGCGTCGGTCATCGTGCTGGTGTGGTCGTCGTACTACGCGCTGTTCTTCATCGTCGAAGGGATCTGGAACCAGTTCGTCATCGCCTGAGACGCGCTCCGGCGCCGGATTGGATCGCGGTCGACCGCGGCGGCGGACGTTCCCGCCCGGTTTTCTCCCCTGTCGATTCGCTAAAACGGCCAGTCGCCGGTGAGTTTCATCCCGGTCGCCTTCCCTTCCGCTTCGAGCGCGGCGGCGATGTCGTCGTGGTCCCGCCGCGGGATCGACGCGTCCGCTCCCGCGAGGTCGACGACGAGCTCGGTCAGGAGGATCGCCTGCTCCCTGAGGTTCCGCGACTCCAGTTTGTCGAGCGTGTCGGCGTGGGTGTGACCCCACCCGCGGCCGCGCCCGTCGGTCTCGCCGGAGACCATGTAGCCGGGGATCCCGCGCTTCACGAACGGCCAGTGGTCGCTGTGGGGCACCAACTCCCCGCCGGTCGAAATCGGGTGATCGAAGCGGTCGCTCACTCGGTCGGCGGCCGCCGCCAGCGCGTCGAACTCGTGGTGGTCGAGGCGGAGCGTCCGCCCGAACACGTTGCTGTCGACGTTGACGACCGCGCGGACCGCGTCTCGGTCGGCCGCCTCGGCGGCCACCGACGACCCCACGAGACCGACCTCCTCGGCACCGAACGCGGCGAACCGGACCCGAACGTCGAGCTCGTCTTCCCGCGCCGCGAGCGCCCGCGCGACCTCGACGATGGTCGCCGTCCCGGCCCCGTTGTCCATCGCGCCCTCGGCGAGGTCGTGGGCGTCGACGTGCGAGGAGACGATCAGGTGTTCGTCGGTGTCGGGGCCCAGCTCCGCGACCGCGTTACCGCTCGTCGCCGCGGGCGTCTCGCAGTCGACCGCGACGGTCAGGTCGTCGCCCTCGTTCCGCCGCGAGAGGCGGGCGCCGGTCTCCTTCGAGACGCCGACGGCCGGAACGTCGCCGATCGGCGCGTCGGCGGTTCCGACGCTGCCGGTCGGTGGAAGCGTCCCCTCGACGTGATTGGCGAAGACGAACGCGGCCGCGCCGGCCTCGACGGCGCGGTAGTACTTCTCACGCCGGTGGATGAACCGGTCGACGGACTCCGGCGTGTCCGACGAGACCATCACGACCGCCCCTTCGAGGTCGGCCTCGAAGTCCGCGGGGACGCCGTGACCGAGGTCGACGAGCTCGCCCGTCGCCTCGCCGCTCGGACTCCGCGGGAGCGCGATACAGGCGTTCGGGCCGAGCGCGAGCGGGTCGCCGGTCGCCGCGTCCCGCACCGCGCTGTCGCCGCGCTCCCAGCCTTGGATCTCGAACTCCTCTATCGCCGCGTTCCGCGCGCCGGCCTCGGCGAACGCGTCGCGGGTCAGCTCCAGCGCCTCGCGCTCGCCGGCCGAGCCCGCCATTCGGTCGTCGAGGTCGACGAGGTCGATCAGGTGGTTCCAGCCGGCGTCGCTCGTGAACGTCTCTCCGATCCAATCGGTCATGAACGTGGGTGTCACGCCCCCGAGTCAAGCGTTTCGATGGCGGCGGGCGCGGCCGGGACGCGTCCTCGGGGCGCGCGGCGCTCAGACCGGCAGCGCCGGCAGGAGGACCGCCGCGGCCTCCGCGGCCGCGAACGTCGAGTCGTACAGGTGGTTCAAGAGGAGGTACGTGACGACGCCGAGCGCGAGCGAGAGGATCCACG
Organism: Halorubrum ejinorense; assembly: GCF_039522565.1. Taxonomy (GTDB): domain Archaea; phylum Halobacteriota; class Halobacteria; order Halobacteriales; family Haloferacaceae; genus Halorubrum; species Halorubrum ejinorense. The sequence goes on from NZ_BAAADQ010000003.1 coordinate 232,758, forward strand.
CGCTCGCGGCGATCCGACCGACGCGGCGGTGAGGCGTCTCGTTTCGGAGCTCCTCCTCGGTGTGCGTGAGTCCGAGGACGATGGCGTAGAGCACGACCGGCACGGAGACGACTGAGAGGATGATGTGGATCGCGAGCATGACGAGGTACGCCGGGTACACCCAGTCCCACAGCGGCACCCAGGCGTACGACGAGTCGAGGACGAACTCCTTCGTGCCGCCGCCGGCGACCTTCGGGAGGTACATCCCGAGGAAGAGGAGGATGAGGACGAACGACGTCGTCATCGCCGCGGCGTGTTTCTTCACCTCGCCGTTGCGGATCCAGTACCACCCGAGCGAGAGGGTGACGACCGTGACCGTGTTGACGGCGGCGATGCCGTGCGCGAGCAGGTCGACGGTCCCCTTCGTGAGCGTCGGGAACAGCGCCTGAAACTGTGGGACGAGGAACACGCCGCCGACGGCACCGTAGCCGACGATCGTGAGGAGGACGGTGACGGCACCGGCCCGTTCTTTGGCCCTGTCGCGAACGCTGGCGGTGGACATACCGGACCTACTTCCGGCAGCGTTATTGGCCTTTCGAGGTCGGACCGAGCCGCCCGCCTCGGGCGACGCCGTCGCTCCCGCGGCGAGCCGAACTCACCCGTCGATGACGCCCGTCGCGGTCGCGACTTCCACGGCCGCCTCCTCGTTGATCCCGCCTTGAAGGATGGTGTAGCGGTCGCGGATCTCGTGGGCGCTCGTGAGCGCGGCGAGCAGCTCCGCGTCGTCGACCCCCAGTTCGCCCGCGGTCGTCGGAGCGTCCAACTCGGCGAGCGCGTCGCGGATGGCGTCCCACCGACCGTTTTCGCCGCTGTGGAGGTACTCCGTCATGATCGACGCCACGCCGACCTGGTGGCCGTGGAGCGCCTTCCCCGGCGCGATCCGGTCGAGTTGGTGGGAGATGAGGTGTTCCGCACCGGAGGCGGGCCGCGACGATCCGGCGATGGACATCGCCACGCCGGAGGAGACGAGCGCCTTCACGACCACCCACGACGACTCCTCGAGGCCGGGGCGGATCATGTCGGCGTTCTCGACGAGCAGCTCCGCCGTCATCTCCGAGAGCGCGCCCGCGTACTCGCTGTACTCGACGTTCCGCAGCCGGCGGGCCAGCCGCCAGTCCTTCACGGCGGTGTAGTTGGAGATGATGTCCGCGCAGCCGGCGGTGGTGAGCCGCCACGGCGCGTCAGCGAGCAGCGTCGTGTCCGCGACGACGGCGAGCGGCGGGTCCGCCGCGACGGAGTGGCGCGTGTCCCCCTCTGGGATCGACGAGCGCCCGGAGACGATACCGTCGTGCGAGGCGACCGTCGGGACGGAGACGAAGCCGACGTCGAGGTGGTCGGCGGCCATCTTCGCGATGTCGATCGGCTTCCCGCCGCCGAGGGCGATCAGGTAGCCGGGATCGACCGCCTCGGCCGTCTCGATCAGGTTCTCGACGGCCGCGAACGAGGCCTCCTCGACGACGGCGGTCGCGGGGTCGTCGAACTGCGCCCGGACGCGGTCGCCGGCGATGTCGTTCGGCGTCGGGCTCGTCACGATCAGCGGGCGCCCGGTGAGGTAGAGCTCGCCGACCGCGTCGCCGAGGTCGTCGAGGACGTCGTGTCCCACGAGGACGTTTCGCGGGAGCTTGATCCACGTCGTCTTCTCGAACATACGGGACGGTCGCGCCGACGGGTCAAAGCCGTTGTCCATGTCAGTCGCGGTCGCGGGTGTCGGTCGCTGCGAGCCGGTCACGGGTGTCGGTCGCTGCGAGGCGGTAGCGGGGGCTGGGCTCAGGCGACTAGCGGCGACAGCGTCGTCGCCGCGTCGTAGAGGAAGTAGACGCCGAACCCGGCGAGGACGACGGCGGAGACGACGGCGACGATCGGCGCGAACGTCTCGATCCGCCGCTCGGCCGCGACGAGTCCGGTCGGGAAGCCGACGATCCACGTCAACACGCCGAGGAAGAACCCGCCGATGAGCGCCGGCGAACCGGTGGCGACCACGAGGGTTCCGGCGAGGTCCGCGCCGACGACGGGGAGGCGAGCGAGCACGTCGAGCTCGCCAGGCCGGAGCAGTCCGACGCCGATCGTCAGCCAGAAGAGCACCTGATACGGGTTCGTCAGGGCGAGCACCAGCGCCTTGCGGAACCCCTTCCCCTCCTCGACGACCGGCTCCTCCCCCTCGGTCGGGCGGAACGACGCTCGCGCCCCCTTCGCCGCGCCGACGGCGAAGTACAGCATCAGGACGCCGCCGACGGCGACCATGACGCCCTGTAACAGCGGGAACGATTCGACGACGGCGACGACGCCGACGTACGCGAGGACGAAGAAGATCGCGTCCGCGGTGGCCGCGCCGAGACCGGCTCGGAATCCGGCCAGCCGCCCTCGGAGAACGGACTCTTCGGCGATCACCGCGTTCATCGGCCCCGGCGGCGCCGCGAGCGCCAGCCCGAAGACGACGCCTGCGCCGAGAGTGACGAGGGAGCTCACACCGCTCGAAACGCCCGTTTTCGTGAAAAAGCCCGCGACAGAGAGGCGTTCGGTGACGCCCGACACCGGGACGTGTGGTCGGAATCGGCGCATCGACGGACGGAATCGCACACGGTGGTCGGGCGGAGCGAGGAGATGAGATCGGTTGCCGGGGGTCGGCTACGCGTCTTGGAGCTCCGCGTCGCGGAGCGCCTCGTTGAGGTCCTCGCGGACGCGCTCGCCGGTCTCGCGGTCCATCGCCGTCGTGACGATACGGTTCTCTTGGACGCTGGAGCCGTCTCGCAGCAGGAGCCGGACGTTGCCGTTGGTTCCGGCGCGGGTCGCCTTCGCCCGGAGCCCGGTCCGCGACCCGGTTCCACCGGCGTCGATGGGGCCGGGAACGATCTTCTTCACGTGCGGGTGTTCCGCGACGGTCTGGACGGCCTTTCGCCCCTTGCGGCCGCCGATGAGCGTCGAGTGTGACCCGCCGATCTTCTCGCGCGGCGGCGTCTCGACCACCGCCAGCGACCGGTCGCCGCGTCGGTCGAGGACCCACGCGACGACCGGGCTCTCGGTCTCGCCGTTCCCGCCGCTCCCCCGACTCCGCTCTCGTCGGTCGCGCCCGCCCGCTCCGGCGTCGGGGACGCGGTAGAACTCGTGGTGGAGCTGCGCGCGAGTCTCGCGGAGGGGCTCGCGCTCGCCGGCGGCGTAGACGGTCTCGGGGCGTTTCCGACGGATCTCGTCGGCGACGCGGCCGGCGAAGTTTCGGAGTTGGACCTCGCTCAGGCGCTCGCCCTCTTCCGGGCGCGTCGTCACCGTCGTCTCGCCGACCACCGCGTCCTCGTCGAGCACGGTCAGGTGCGCGCGGTCGGTCTCGAACTCGGCGACGACCGCGTCGGCGTTGGCGGTGTTACAGGTGAGACAGAAGTCCCCCGGCTTCTCGATCGGGGTGCCACACCGCCGACAGTTCATACGTATTCAACGGCTGTACGGAATAAAAGGGCGTCCGTTCGGTGGTCGGTTCCGTCTCCGACCTGGGCTCGGAGCGACTCCTTATTACCCTCCCGGGCGTCCGTACCGGACATGGATGGAGATCGACGTCGCGCCGACGGGGGCGACGCCGAGGCGGAGACCGTAGAGGATCGCTTGGCGCGGTTGGTCCGTGACGGACGGCTTAACGCGCTCGTCGCGTGGGCGATGATCGCGGCTCTCGCTGGGGTGCTCGTCGAGAGCGCCCTCGACTACGACCTGCTCTCCGCGGCGATCGTCGTCGGACTGGGGGCGGTCGTCCTCGCGCCCACCGTCGCGGCGCGGGACTGGCGGGCAATGCTCCCGGCGGAGTTGGTCACCCTCGCGCTGTTGCCGGTCCTCGTGCGGGCGGTCTTCGGCGGCGAACTGGGGACGTTCGCGACGTACGTCGCCATCGCCGCGCTGGCGCTCGTGATCACCGTCGACCTCCACATGTTCACCACGCTGCGGGTGACCCACTGGTTCGCGGTCCTCTTCGTCGTGTTAGCGACGCTGGCGACGGCGGCGGTGTGGACGGTGCTCCGGTGGAACCTCGACCAGCGCGTCGGCACCGAGTTCCTCACGACGAACGACGCGCTGATGCTCGAGTGGATGTACGTCACGCTGGCGGGGCTCGCGGCGGGGATCCTCTTCGACGGCTACTTCCGGCGCCGAGGCCGGCAGCTCCGCCGCGTCATTCGGCGGGTGGTGCGGCGATGAGGCTGCTTCCGCGCCCCTCCCTCGAATCGCAGCGGCGCCTCACCGGCGCGATGCAGGTCCTCCTGATCGGCATCGTCGCCTACGGCTTCGTCGCGGGCGAACAGAAGGCGATAAGCAACGGGATCATCGCCTTCCTCGTCACGCTGATCCCGGCGACGCTGGAACGTCGGTACGACCTCCCGCTCGACCCGTGGCTCGCCCTGTGGATCACGATGGCGGTGTTCCTCCACACGGTCGGGTCGGCCGGGTTCTACCAACGCGTCGAGTGGTGGGACCACATGACGCACGCGCTGTCGGCCTCGCTGGTCGCCGCGGTCGGGTACACGACGATGCGGGCGGTCGACCTCCACAGCGACGGGATCCGGATCCCGCCGCGGTTCGCGTTCGTCTTCATCGTCGTCATCGTCCTCGCGTTCGGCGTGCTCTGGGAGCTGTTCGAGTTCGGGCTCGACATCGTCGCGACCGAGACGGGCATCGACATGCCGCTCGCGCAGCACGGCCTCGACGACACGGTGCTCGATCTCATGTACAACACGGCGGGAGCGATTCTCGTCGGACTGTTCGGACAGGCGCACCTCACCGGCATCGCGGAGACGGTCCGGGACCGACTGCTCGGGAGCGCGGCCGAGTAGCGACCCGGCCGCGGGCCGGAGACGACAGGTCGCTCAGTTCAGGCAGGCGGCGACGACCCGCAGCGCCGCCTCGCCACGAACCTCGTTCGCGAGCAGCGGCACGCGCTTCACCTCGCGGCCGCGGAACAGGTCCGTCGCCTGCCGGAGCGCGTTCTGTTGGACGTCCCACCGTCGCGCGCAGAACTCGCAGCTGTCGGGGTTCGGCTCGACCACCCACTCGGGGTCGATGCCCGACCCGTCCCCGCCCGTCACGTCACCGACGCCCTCCATCACGCGGTTGACGATCAGCGTGTTCACCGGAATCTCGAACTCGTCGAGGCGCGCGACGAGCCGCTCGGACTCGACGACGCTCATCTCCTCCGGGATCATCACGGCGCGGAAGTCCGTCTTTGCGGGGTCGCGGAGGACGGCCCGCAGCCGCTCGATGCGCTCGCGCAGTTCCTCCAGGTCCGCGGAGGGGTCGGGGTCGTCGTCGCCCCCGCCGAACATCCCCTTGATCCCGTCCATCATGCCGGAGAAGCGCTGGCGGAGCTTCATCACGCGGCCGAGCATCGAGTCCATGATCTCCGGCAGTTGGAGGAGCCGGAGGGTGTGACCCGTCGGCGCGGTGTCGACGACGACGCGGTCGAACCGCGGGTCGTCGAGGTACTCCAGCAGCTGTCGCATCGCCGCGGCCTCGTCGGCGCCGGGCATCGTCCCCCCGAGGAGTCCGCCGAGTCCCTCCCCGTCCTCGCCCTCGGGGCCTCCCATCCCGCCCATCGCGTCGCCCATCTCGCCGAGGCCGCCGAGGGGGTCGGCGTCGGCGCCGAACATCCCCTCCTCGACCGCGGCGTCCGGGTCTATCTCGGCGGCGTAGAGGGGCATGTCCTCCCGTATCTGTGCCGGCTCGGCGGGGATGTCGGTCTCGTAGGTGTCCGACAGCGAGTGCGCGGGGTCGGTCGAGACGACGAGCGTCCGGACGCCGCCGGCCGCCGAGGCGAGCCCCGTCGCGGCCGCCATCGTCGTCTTCCCGACGCCGCCTTTCCCGCCGTACAGCACGTAGTCGGGCGCGTCGACGCCCGCCGGGAGGTCGGCGAGGTCGTCGTCGACGGCGAGGGAACTGTCCGTCTCTGCGGGTTCGACGGCACCATCGCCTTCGGGCTCGTCGACGCGGTCGACCGGCTCGACGTCGATGTCGTCCATACCGACGTGTCGTTCCGGCGGGCTTGTGTACTCGTCGGTCCCGATAAGCTATCAACGTCGTTTCCGCGGCGAACTCACCCGAATGCTCAGTCGATCGCTTATGAATGGCTGCGTGTGCACCGACGGCGAACACGCCCGAAGCCCTAGCAATCTACTTATAAATAGTCGGTTGCGGATCGGCAGAGAACTCCTCCAAAGCCCCAGCCGCGAGGGCGCCGTACGCTCGCTGCGCGCTTCACTCGGTCGCTCACTGCGTTCGCTTCCTCGTTCCAGTGCTTGCGTCGCCTACGGCGCCCTCGCGGCTGCCCCTTTGAGTCCCGCCCCGCCCAGCACAGCAACCGCGCCTCACGCCTCCCCAGCCTCGCCGCTCACGCCCTGCGGGCGTTCGCGGCGTCCCTCGCGCGTGCTCCTCGCGCCCTGCGGGCGCTCGGAGGCACGCGCCGCCGCAATGCCGTTTGTTTATAAATGGTTATTCGATCGCGCCGTCGGGCTCGACGTCCATCCCGAGGTCGGCCATCGCGTCGAAGAAGCCGGGGAAGGAGACGTCGACGTGCTCGGCGCCGCGGATCGTCGTGGTGCCCTCGGCAGCGAGCGCGGCGACCGCGAGCGCCATCACGATCCGGTGGTCCGCGCGGCCGTCGACGGTAGCTCCCTTGAGACTGCTCTCGTCGCCGTGGATCGTGAGGACGTCCGGCTCTTCGGTCGTCTCCGCGCCCATGGCCGACAGCTCCTCCGCCATCGCCGACACGCGGTCGGTCTCCTTGTAGCGGACGTGTTCGCAGTTCTCGATCCGGGTGTCGCCGTCCGCGACCGCGCCGAGCGCGGCGATCGTCGGGAGCAGGTCGGGGGTGTCGCCCACGTCGACGGTGACGCCGGTCAGGTCGGCGCGTTCGACCCCGATCTCGCCGGCCTCGCGGTCCCAGTCGACGCTGGCACCCATGCGGTCGACGATCTCGACGATGGCGGCGTCGCCCTGCGCGCTGGGCCGCGCGCCCTCGATCCGGAGCGACTCGCCCGGTTCGGCCGCGACCGCGCCGGCGCCGAGCAGGTACGAGATAGAGGAGAAGTCGCCGGGGACGGCGTAGGTCCCGTCGCTCGGCGCGTACGTCTGTCCGCCCGGAACCGAGAAGCCGGCGGCCCCCGCGGCGCCGTCGAGGGCGTCACCGGCCTCGTCGAGCGGCGTCGCCTCCACGCCGAAGTCCGCGAGCAGTTCGAGCGTGATGTCGACGTACGGCGCGGACTTCAGCGGCGTCGTGAGGTCGACGGCGATCCCCTCGTCGGTGACGGCGCCGGCCATGAGCAGGGCGGTGACGTACTGCGAGGAGACGTCGCCCGGGATCGCGACCTCGCCGCCGGCGAGCGGCCCGCTGACGACGAGCGGCGCCCGCCCGTTCGCCCGCGTCGACTCCGCGCGCACGCCGAGGTCGCCGAGCGCGTCGAGGAGCGGGCCCTGCGGGCGCGAGCGCAGCGACTCGTCGCCGGTGAGCACTGTGGCGCCGTCCGCGAGCGCGGCCGCGGCGGTGACGAGCCGCATCGTCGTCCCCGAGTTCGCGCAGTCGATCACGTCGTCGGGGACGCCGGGCCGCCCGGCGAACCCCTCGACTGCGAGCGCGTCGGCGTCGGTGAGGTCGGACCCGGCGTCGGCGCCCGCCCCCTCGGCGTCCGCGGGCGCGACCGCCCCCCCGAACGCGCCCACGGCTCGGGCGGTCGCCCGCGTGTCGGCCGAGATCAGCGGCGATTCGACGGTCGCGCCGTCGCTGTAGCCCGCCGCGAGCAGCGCGCGGTGGGTGTAGCTCTTCGACGGCGGCGCGCGGGCGGTCCCTCGGAGGTCTGAGTGCGTGACGCGGACGTCCATACACCCCCTGCCGGCCGCGGCGACAAGTCGGTACCGACCGCGGCACGATTGCGACGGGCGGGGCATCGAAACGCGAACGGCGTCGACGCGACGCCGCGGCACACCCTTTATACCACCGGGAGCGTTAGCGTCGCGTATGCCCCAGTGTGAGATGTGTGGCGCCGAGGAGGCCTCGCTGACGACGACGAAGGTCGAAGGCGCCGAACTGGAGCTCTGTAGCTCGTGTACGGACTTCGGGACCGAGGTCCGCGACGAGTCGACGAGCTCCGGCGGCGGCAAGTACTCCACCAGCTCCAGCACCGGGAAGTCGTCCTCGTCGTCCGGCTCGTCGAGCAGCTCGGGCAGCTCCGGCGGCTCGACCCGCCCACGCGACATGTTCGACGACATGGACGAGATCGCCACCGACTACGACGATCGGATCCGGAACGCGCGCGAGTCCCGCGGACTGAGCCAAGAGGAGCTGGCGGATCAGCTCAACGAGAAGGCGAGTCTCATCCGCAAGCTCGAACGCGGCGACACCCTCCCGACCGACGACGTCCAGCGCAAGCTCGAAGGCGCGCTCGACATCTCGCTCGTCGAGGGGCAGTCGTCCGACGACGCCGACTGGGAGACCGACGACCCCGGAACGATGACGCTCGGCGACGTCGTCAAACGGAAGGACTGAGCGGCCGTCGTCTCGGCCCGTTCCGCCGCGATCGAACTACCGCTTTTCGTCCGCGCTCGCACCGCTCTCCGCGCCGCCGTCCGTCGACTGGACGCCGTACTGACCGGTGAGGTAGTCGATGATGTAGTCGACCGTCTCGGGGTCGTAGCTCCAGAACCCGTAGAACTCGCCCGGCGCGCGCTCCTCCGCGAGCAGGGCGCACTTGGCGCCGTCGTACCCGCCGCCGTCGTAGGCGACGAACCAGGTCTCGCGTATCTCGGCGGTCCGACCCGTGTGGACGGTGTAGTGTTCCACGTCGGGCGCGTCGCCCTCTGCGGCCGCGTACGCGTGAACGTCGAGGTCCGACTTCTCGCCGAGCAGGTCGTAGGTGTCGGACTCGCCGCTGAGCACGTCGAGCGTCTGGAACCCCGCGTGGAGCTCCCCGTCGCCGACCCGCCACGCGCGGTCCTCGATCTCCCGCGACGCGGCGACCATGTCGCCGCGCGAGTAGGAGGTGAACATCGTCTCGTCGAGGTGGTCGAGGATCGGCTTGCCGATTCGCGCGTCGTCCGGGGGACCGAGCGCTCCCTCGCCGTTCCCGGTCGACTCGGTGTCTCCGGGTGCCCCACCGTCGCCGTCGGCGTCCGCCGTGCCCCCGAGGCCCGGCAGGAGGTCGGTGACCGCCGCCGCGGTGACGAACTCCCCGTCGCGCGAGAGGACGGCGTAGCCGTCCGGTCCGGCCTCGCTCCGCTCGTCGACGATCCGGATGTTGCGGTCGGCGAAGTGTTCGCGGAGCGCCGTCGTGACCTCCGGATCGGCGTTGAACACGGCCAACGTGGCCTTGCGAGCCTCCACGCCGGCGATGAGCTCGATGAGGGACATCTCCTTGTCGCACCCACAGTACGGCGGTATAAGGGCGTTTATGCTCCGGCCACCTTGGACGTCGGGGGCATCGGGGCCGACAGCCGCCGGAGTATGAAGCTATTTGCGCCCGCGGCCCGCGAGTAGGGGTATGTTCATCCTGGTGAACCTCAAGGCGTACCCGTGTGACCCGATCGAGGTAGCGACCGCGGCCCGCGACGTCGCCGAGGCGTCCGGCGCGCGCATCGCCGTCTCGCCGCAGGCCGCCGACCTCGCTCGCGTCGCCGACACCGGCGTCGAGACGTGGGCCCAACACGTCTCGCCGAACGCGCACGGGTCGCACACCGGCTCGACGCTCGCCGAGGCGGCCGCCGAAAACGGCGCCGAGGGAACCCTCATCAACCACTCCGAGAAGCGGCTGAAACTCGCCGACATCGACGGCTCGGTGGCGGCCGCCGAGCGCGCGGACCTCGAGACGGTCGTCTGCGCGAACAACCCCGCGCAGATCGGCGCCGCCGCCGCGCTCGGTCCCGACGCGGTCGCCGTCGAACCGCCGGAACTCATCGGCGGCGACGTCTCCGTCTCCACCGCCGACCCCGGGATCGTGGAGGACGCGGTCGCGGCCGCGGAGGCGGTCGACTCCGGCGTCGACGTGTTCTGCGGCGCCGGCGTCTCGACCGGCGAGGACGTCGCCGCCGCCGGCGACCTCGGTGCCGCCGGCGTCCTGTTGGCCTCCGGGGTCGCGAAGGCCGACGACCCGGAAGCCGTCCTCGAAGACCTCGTCTCCGGGATCTGAGGCGGAAGCCCCCGACTGAGAGCCGTCGAATCGGACGATCCCGGCCCACGCTCGTTTTTCCGTAGCGATCGACTCGCGAGCGACCCCCTACCGGCCCCTGACCGACGAGCCGTGGCTGCTGCGTTTGCGGATCTGTATAAAGACATCGATGTGAGCGACTCACACGATCGAGAAACCGCACGACGGCAGCGACTTCGTCTGTCCGGCTGGATCGTCGCGTCTAGTAACCTTTAACCGAAACAAGCCGCTACCTGTGACCAAGATGGCGAGCAACAAGATTCTCGGTATCGACCTCGGTACCACCAACTCCGCGTTCGCGGTGATGGAGGGCGACGAGCCCGAGATCATCGCGAACGCCGAGGGCGACCGGACGACGCCCTCGGTCGTCGCGTTCGCCGACGACGGCGAGCGGCTCGTCGGCAAGCCGGCGAAGAACCAGGCCGTCCAGAACCCAGACCGCACGATCCAGTCGATCAAGCGGCACATGGGCGACGCCGACTACACCGTCGAGATCGGCGACGAGGACTACACGCCCGAGCAGGTCTCGGCGATGATCCTCCAGAAGATCAAACGCGACGCCGAGGAGTACCTCGGCGACGACGTCGAGAAGGCGGTCATCACGGTCCCCGCGTACTTCAACGACAAGCAGCGACAGGCGACGAAGGACGCCGGCGAGATCGCCGGCTTCGAGGTCGAGCGCATCGTCAACGAGCCGACGGCCGCCTCCATGGCGTACGGCCTCGACGACGAGTCCGACCAGACCGTCCTCGTGTACGACCTCGGGGGCGGCACGTTCGACGTGTCGGTCCTCGATCTGGGCGGCGGCGTCTACGAGGTCGTCGCCACGAACGGCGACAACGACCTCGGCGGCGACGACTGGGACGAGGCGCTCATCGACCACCTCGCCGACGAGTTCCAGAACAACCACGGTATCGACCTCCGCGACGACCGGCAGGCGCTCCAGCGACTGAAAGACGCCGCCGAGGAGGCGAAGATCGAGCTGTCGAACAAAAAGGAGACGACGGTCAACCTCCCGTTCGTCACCGCGACCGACAGCGGTCCGGTCCACCTCGAACAGTCCGTGACGCGTGCGACGTTCGAGAACCTCACCTCCGACCTCATCGAGCGCACCGTCGAGCCGACCGAACAGGCGCTCTCCGACGCCGACTACTCCAAGTCGGACATCGACGAGGTCATCCTCGTCGGCGGGTCGACCCGGATGCCGCAGGTCCAAGACAAAGTCGAGGAGCTCGTCGGCCAGGAGCCGAAGAAGAACGTCAACCCCGACGAGGCGGTCGCGCTCGGCGCGGCGGTCCAGGGCGGCGTGCTCTCCGGCGACGTCGACGACATCGTGCTGCTCGACGTGACCCCCCTCTCGCTCGGTATCGAGGTGAAGGGCGGTCTCTTCGAGCGGCTCATCGAGAAGAACACCACGATCCCCACCGAGGAGTCGAAGGTGTTCACCACGGCCGCGGACAACCAGACCTCGGTCAACGTCCGCGTCTTCCAGGGCGAACGCGAGATCGCCGAGGAGAACGAGCTGCTCGGCGCCTTCCAGCTCTCCGGTATCCCGCCGGCGCCCGCGGGAACCCCGCAGATCGAGGTCTCGTTCAACATCGACGAGAACGGCATCGTCAACGTCGAGGCCGAGGATCAGGGCTCGGGCAACGCCGAGTCGATCACCATCGAGGGGGGCGTCGGCCTCTCCGACGAGGAGATCGACCAGATGCAAGAGGAGGCCGAGAAGCACAAAGAGGAGGATGAGGCCCGCCGCGAGCGGATCGAGGCCCGTAACGAGGCCGAGACGACGATACAGCGCGCCGAGACCCTCTTAGAAGAGAACGAGGAGGAGCTCGACGACGACGAGCTCGTCGCCGACATCGAGGCGGCCATCGAGGACGTCGAGGACGTCCTCGAAGACGAGGACGCCGAGACCGACGAGATCGAGTCCGCCACCGAGGCCCTCACCGAAGAGCTTCAGGAGATCGGCAAGCAGATGTACGAGGGACAGGCCGCACAGGCCGGTCCGGGCGGCGCGGGCGGCGCCGGTCCCGGCGGCATGGGCGGCATGGGCGGCATGGGCGGCGGTGCCGGTCCGGGCGGTGCTGCCGGCCCCGGCGGCGCCGGTCCCGGCGGCGACGGCGACGACGAGGAGTACGTCGACGCCGACTTCGAAGACGTAGACGACGACGAGGAGTAACCCGCTCCGACCCGATCCTCGACGCCTCGACCCCGTCGTTTAAATCGACCGGCAGATCAACACCAATCAACGAACGCAACGAATGAGCGAAGACTTCTACGACGTCTTGGGCGTGTCGCGGGACGCCAGCGAAGACGACATCAAACAGGCGTACCGCAAGAAGGCCGCCGAACACCACCCGGACGTCAGCGACGACGAGAACGCCGAGGAGCGGTTCAAGAAGATACAGAAGGCCAAGGAGGTGCTCACCGACGAGCAGAAGCGCCAGCAGTACGACCAGATGGGCCACGACCGGTTCACCGAGGCCGACAAGCGCGGCGCGACCGGGGGCGGCGGTCCGGGCGGCGCGGGCGGCCCCTTCGGCGGCGCCGGCGGCGCCGGCGGTGCCGGGGGGTTCGAGGACATATTCAACCAGTTCTTCGGCGGCGGCCGCGGCGGCGGCGGTGGCGGCCGCGGCGGGGGCAACCGGCCGCGGCAGGGCCGCGACCTCAAGACGGGACTGACGATCGACCTCGAGGAGGCGTTCGACGGCGCCACCAAGGAGGTCACGCTCACGCGACCGACCGAGTGTGACACCTGCGACGGCGCCGGTCACCCGCCCGACGCCGACGTCGAGACGTGTTCGCAGTGTAACGGGCGCGGACAGGTCCAACAGGTCCAGCAGACCCCGCTCGGGAGAGTTCAGCAGACCTCGACCTGTCCCCGCTGTGAGGGCGAGGGCGAACTGTACAGCGAGGACTGCGAGGACTGCGGCGGCGACGGCGTCGTCCGCGAGGACGCGACGCTCTCGGTCGAGATTCCTCCGGGGATCCGCTCCGGACAGAGCCTGCGGATGGAACGCGAGGGCGCGCCGGGCGAGAACGGCGGCCCGAACGGCGACCTCCTCATCGAGGTCGACGTCGACGTCGGCGAGCGGTTCGAGCGCGACGGCGACGACCTCCGCGTCAACGAGGCGGTCTCGTTCCCGCAGGCCGTCTTCGGCGACACCGTCGAGGTCGAGACGGTCGACGGCACCGTCGAGATGGACGTTCCGGCCGGGACGCAGAGCGGCGAGACGTTCCGGCTCAAGGGGAAGGGAATGCCCCGGCTCCGTCGCCGCGGACGCGGGGACCTGTACGTTCAGGTCGCCGTCGTCGTCCCCGAGTCGCTCAACGACGAGCAGCGCGAGGCGCTGGAGGCGTTCGCCGAAGCGGGCGGCGAGGACATCGACGTCGGCGGCGGCTTCTTCGAGAAACTGAAGAGCTCCTTCTGAGCGGTCTCCCGCCCCCTGCCGCTGGAGCGGCGTCTCGACGGCCGCGGCCCGTGGCTTTTCGAGCCTTCGGACCGTCCGTCGACGCATGGGCTACGACACGACGGCCTACGACGACGTCGAACCGCGCGCCCCCGGCATGTACTTCCTCCGCGACGCGCTCGACTGTGAGCAGCTCGGCGTGACCGTCGTCGAGGCCGACGACGGCTGGGAGGGGATGGAACACGACCACGGCGACGCCGACCACGAGGAGGTGTACGTCCTGCTTCACGGCGAGGCGACGCTCACCGTCGACGGAGACGCCGTCGACCTCGCGCCCGGCGACGCGGTCCGCGTCGACCCCGGGTCGACCCGCGATCTCACCTTCTCCGCGGACGGCTCGAAGATGGTCATCGCCGGCGCACCCTGACGCCGGCTCGAAGACGGTCATCGCCGGCGCGCCCTGACGCCGGCTCGATGATAGTCATCGCCGGCGCGCCCTGACCGTCCGTCCGGGTCGGCGATCCGGCTCTGTCGGCCGACGCCGCAGCGTTAAGGCGCGCCCGCCCCCACGTCCGCGTATGAACCTCGTCGGCGACCTGCTCGCGCGCGACCGACGCACCCGCGAGACGGCGCTCGTCACGCCGGACGGACGGGAGCGGACCCACCACGACCTGATCACGAACGGATACAAGGCGGCGAACGTGCTCAGGTACCTCGGCGTCCGGGCGGGCGCCACCGTCGCCGTCGACCCGACGCCCGGTTTTCACACCACCCTCGCGTTCCTCGGCGCCGCGGCCGTCGGCGCGCCGGTCCGGTTCGATCCGGATGCGGGGATCGACGCCGGCGATCGGGTCGTGCTCGCCTCGGTCGCGACCGCGTCCGGCTTCGACCCGGCACCCGGGACGAACCTGGCGGCGTTCGGCGGCCCGCCGGAGCGACCCGAGACCACGCACTGGGAACAGGAGCTCTGGAGCGAGAACCCGGGGATGCCGCCCAGCGATGTCGGTCCCGACGACGACGCGATCCTCGGTTCGGACCGCTCGTTCAGCCACCGCGACCTGTGTTCGCTCGCCGCGGCCGCCGTCGAGGCGGCCGAGATGGGCGAGGAGACGCGCGTCGTCCTCCGGCGCTCCTTCACCGACTCGCCCGCGCTCGCGGCCGGGCTCGTCGCCCCGCTCTCCGTCGGCGGGACGGCGGTCCTCGCACCGCCGGCTCCCGAGTCGGAAGCGGCCGCCGCACCCGGCGAATCGCGAGGCGACGTGGCGGTGGCCCCGGATGGGGTCGACGTGCCGGAGCCGCGACGGATCGCTCCGGCGTCGCTCGCGTCGGCGATCGAGTGAGCGCCGTCGTCCCGGTCAGTCGCCAGTCTGGTCGGCTCTCACTCGCCCGGCCGCTCCGGTCCGGCGACCCGACTCGACTCGCCGCCGTTGTCTCCCTCGCCTGCGTCCGACCGCGTCTCTCGGCTCTCGTTCGTCTCGGCCGTTAGAGGGCCCTGGCCGATCTCGTCACCGACCGCCGACCGGCCACCGCTCTCTCGGTCGAGCGCGCGCTCGTACCACGCGATCTGCTCGCGGTGGAGCGAGTGGATCATGTCGGCCAACACGCCGAACACGAGTAGCTGGATACCGAGGATGACCGCCCCCACGGCGCCGACCGCGATGACCTCGTGGCTGATACCGAACGCGAGGTACCGATAGAGCACGAACCCACCCATTGCCAGCCCCGCCGCGGTCGACGCCGCGCCCGCGCTCCCGAAGTAGAACAGCGGGTTGTTGGTCTTCGCCTTCCGGTACAGCTCTAAGAAGATCACCCCGCCGTCTCGGATCGGGTGGAGGTTCGTCGCCGAGCCGCCGGGTCGCTCCCGGTACGTGACAGGCACCACGGTGACCGAGAGTCGGTTTTTCACGCACTCGACGGCCATCTCCGTCTCGATGCCGAACCCGTCGGCGGTGAGGTGGAGACGAAGGAACGACTCGCGCGTGAACGCCCGATAGCCGGAGAGGATGTCGCGGTACCCCTCGCGGTGGATCGCCCGGAAGGCGAGGTTTATCAAGCGGTTCCCGATCCGGTTCAGGCGCGTCATCGCGCCCGGCCGCATGTCGGCGAAGCGATCGCCGATGACGTGGTCGACGTCGCCCCGGAGAAGCGGGTCGAGCATCGCCGACGCGTCGTCGGCGTCGTAGGTGGCGTCGGCGTCGGCCATCAGCACGTACCGCGCGTCCACGTGGTCCCGAACCGCCTCCCTGACCGCCTGCCCCTTCCCCCGTCCCGACTGCTCGACGACGCGCGCACCCGTCTCGCGGGCGATCGACTGCGTCTCGTCCGCCGACCCGCCGTCGATTACGAGGACGTTCTCGAAACCGGCGTCACGGAAGTCTCCGACGACGCGTGCGACCGTCTCGGCCTCGTTCATCGTCGGCAGCAGGACGCAGACGTCGTCGTACTCGCTCATCAGTCGTAGCGATCACGGGGGAGTCGCTAAACTCTGTCCCTCTCGGGACCCGCGGGGACCCAGTTCGCGGCGACCGGCCGGCGACATTCGTGTGACCACCCATACGCTCATGTGTGTGAGCATTGATCGTGGTCGTATGTCGCAGCCACCGACCGACCACGTCGACGAGCTCCTCAGCGCCGCCCGTACCGCGACGGGCGACGAACTCCGGAGCCTCACCTACTTCACCGAGGCCGACATCGACCAGCTGTACCTCCGTAGCGACCTGAGCAGGACAGCGGACTTGGTCGGATTCGCGGAGAACGAGCGACAGGGGTTCCGCGCGCAGTCGCTGTACGCGGACACCCAGCTCGGCGACTACCACTTCACGGTGCGGGTGTTCGAGAACGGCTACCTCACGCGCGTCATCGCCAACGGCCACGGCGTGTGGCTGACGACCGACTCCATGGAGATAGATCGGTTCGAGGAGCTGGCGAACGCGCTCGCGACGATCCTGCGGTCGTTCGACCCGGCCTGAGTCGGCGCCGACTCAGCCGAGGTGACTCTCCAACTCGCCGACCAGCTCCGCCTCGTCGACGGGCTTCGTCACGTAGCCGTCGGCGCCCGCCTTCACCGCCTCCATCATCTTCTCCTGCTGGTCGACGCTCGTACACATCACGATCACCGCGTCCGGCCACCGGTCTTTGATCGCGGCGGTCGCCTCGATCCCGGTCATCTCCGGCATCACGACGTCCATCGACACGGCGTCCGGCTCGTACGCCTCGAAGAGTTCGACCGCCTCTGCGCCGTTTTCCGCCTCGTCGACGACTTCGAACCGGTCTGACAGCGCGTCCCGAACGACGGTCCGCTGGAAGGAGGAGTCGTCGACCACGAGTACCCGCTCGGTCATACCCGTTTTCCTATCCAGACCGACATAAGCGCGCGGATCGGTCGCCGGAGACGGGGGCGTCCGGTCGCTTCGTCGTCGACGCGCCGGCGCACGCCGGCCCCGCTCGACTCGCTGAATCCTTGCATATTCGATGAAGCGTATAATGAACATGGGAACAACGTTAAGGTCTATCCCACGATACGTTCGCGTATGGAAACGCGGAAGGTCCAACGGCTAGGGCCGTCGACGCTGGCGATGACGCTCCCGGCTGAGTGGGCACAGGAACACGGCGTGAACAAAGGCGACGAGGTGTCGCTGCGGATGGGCGGCAAGGGAACGCTCACGGTGCTTCCCGAGTCGGTGAGCACGGAGGAGTCGGAGGCGGTGATCAATGCCGACGCGCTCGACGCGCGCTCGCTGGAGCGAGCGATCGTCGCGCAGTACGTGCTGGGACGGCGCGTGATCCACGTCCGGAGCGAGGGGGCGCTCGACAGCGAACACATCAACGCGGTGTACAAAGCCGAGACGCAACTGATGGGGCTCGGCGTCATCGAGGAGACGCCGGAGGACATCTCGATCCGCTGTTCCGTCGACCCCGAGGACTTCACCCTCGATAACCTGCTCGAACGGCTGGAGAACACGGGATCGACGATGCGCGGCGAGGGCGTGAAGGCGCTCGCGCACGGCAACCCCGACCTCGCGCAGCGCGCGCTAAACCGCGAGCGGCAGGCGAACAAGATATTCGTCCTGCTGCTCCGGCTCATCTTCACCGCCTACCAGAACCCGAACCTCGCCCGCGCGGTCGGTCTCGAAGAGGGATTCCCGCTCATCGGGTACCGCTCCGTCGCGAAGAACCTCGAACTCACCGCCGACAACGCGGAGGACATCGCGGAGATCGTGATGGAAGCCGATGGGCACACCCTCGACGTCGACAGCGCGACGATGCGACAGATCCGCGAGTTCACCGACCAGGTGGACGAGCTGACCGCGCTTGCGGTCCGGGCGGTCGTCGAGCGCGACTACGACCTCACCGTCGAGTGTCGGGATCTGTTCTCGCGCCTGGAGGACCGCGAACAGGAGATCCTCGACGAGCTGCCGAGCGACTTGGACAACGAGACGCTGCTCATGACCCGCGAAGTGCTCGTCAGCCTGCAGCACACCGCGGAGTACGCCATGCGGAACGCCGAGATCGCGGCGAACCTCGCGCTCAACGAGGCGTCAGAGCACGTCGAGATCATCTAAGTCGGTCGCAAACCGACCCGCGCCTGCGGCCGTCGGGCGCGACCGCGTCGCGCGGTTCGCATGAACTAAGTGGTCCCCCGCGAAGCGGTCCGTATGAGCGAGGGTTCCATCGAATCGGACAAGGAGGTCGGCGTCGCGCTCGCACTCGGCGCCATCGCCGTCGTCGGCGCCATGGTGATGTTCGCGTACCCGGGTCAGCTCGGGAAAGCGTGGGGATTCGCGGGCGCGTTCGTCTTCGCGACGCTCGCCGTCGGCGCGGTTCAGCTGTTCGACTGACCGGTCGACGCGCGTCTCGATCGGCCTTCATTTTCCGTCGGTCCGGTCCGTTCGGTCGGCCGGCGCACGAAAACGAGAAACCGTTAAGGACGTCAGACGCGTACATCCGGTAATGAGCGAGTACACCGAGGAGGAACAGCGGATCCTCGCGTACCTCACGGACAGCGTCACCCGTGGTGAGCGGTACGTTCGCTCGAAGACGATCGCCGACGCGATCGGCCTCACCGCCAAGCAGGTCGGCTCGCGGCTCCCCCGTCTGGCCGAGAAGTCGGACGACGTCGACATCGAGAAGTGGGGCCGCGCCAAGTCGACGACGTGGCGCGTGACGCCGGACGGGTGACGACACGGCCCGGACCGTGACGATCCGGCGCGTTCCTTCCGTTCTCCCCGATCGTGCCGGCGCGTTCTCCGTACTCGGCTCCGCCAACGCGCATTTTTAACCCCCGTAGCCCCAAACGGGATCGTATGACCGTTCGAGTCTCCCGGACGTTCGAGTTCGACGCGCCGCCGGCCGACGTGTGGGCGTTCATCTCGGACGCGAAGCAGCGCGCGGGCGCCATCAGCGTGGTCGACTCCTTCGACGTTCACGACGACGGCACCGCGACTTGGCACGTCGCGCTGCCGATACCGATGATCCGCTCGACGATCGACGTCGAAACGGAGGAGGTGGAGCGCGACGCCCCGAACCGAGTGAAGTTCGTCGGGAAGTCGCGGGCGTTCCGCGTGACCGGCGAACACGTGATCACGGAGACCGACGACGGCGGATGTCGGCTCGCGAACGAGTTCGTGGTCGACGGCCGCCTCCCGGGCGTCGAGTCCTTCTTCAAGCGCAACTTCGACGCCGAGCTCGACAACCTCGAAGACGCGCTCCGCGCCTCCCTGGCCTCTCCGGCATGAGGCTCGCGGGCGTCCAACTGGCGGTCGACGGCGGCGCCGTCGAGGACAACGTCGACCGGGCGCTCGACCGTGTCCGCGAGGCCGCGGCCGACGGCGCCGACCTCGTGGTTCTCCCCGAACTGTTCGACGTCGGCTACTTCGCGTTCGACTCGTACGCCCGCGCGGCCGAGAGCCTCGACGGCGACCGGCTCGCTCGGTTCGCCGCCGCGGCCGACGAGCACGACGTGGCGGTCCTCGCCGGGACCGTCGTCGAGGACCTGTCGGCGTCGGCGGCCGACGGGCTCGACGTCCCCGCGGAGTCCGGCCTGGCCAACGCGGCGGTGCTGTTCGACGCCTCGGGCGAGCGCCGGCTCGTCTACCGGAAGCGGCACCTGTTCGGATACGGGTCCGAGGAGACGGACCGGATGGTCCCCGGCGAGCGGACGCCGGTGACGGAGGTCGCGGGCGTCACGGTCGCCGTGACGACGTGTTACGACCTCCGGTTCCCGGAGCAGTTCCGCGCGATGGTCGACGCGGGCGTCGAGTGCGTCCTGGTCCCGAGCGCGTGGCCGTATCCCCGGGTCGAACACTGGCGGACGCTCGGCCGCGCGCGAGCCATCGAGAACCTCGCGTACGTCGCCGCGATCAACGGCAGCGGCCGGTTCGACGACGACGACACGCTCTGCGGCCGGAGCGCGGTGTACGACCCCTGGGGGACCACGCTCGCCTCGGTCGGCGACGACCCCGGCGTCGTGACGGCGACGGTGGACCCCGACCGCGTCGCCGCGGTCCGCGAGGAGTTTCCCGCGCTCCGCGACCGCCGCTGAACCGCTCGCAACCCGTTCGAAGCGGTGCGCTATCGACCGTCCGACGGGTCGATCTGTGACCGTCGCTCGCCTCGCCCGATCGAGATGCCGATTCGGACATGTTTATACGCGTGAGACACATACGTCCGATCGCCGAAGTCCGACGCTTTTCTCGTTGGAGTTCGGCGCTAACGATCCGCGCACCCGTCCCGGCCGCCCGGGCGGCGATGCCGTCGACAGCTTGGGGGTCCGCTGTTCGGCCGCCGCCCGCCCGTCCGCCTCTCTCCCCACCTTCCCACTCGCCTTTCGCCCGCTCCGTTCCGGCTGCCACCCCTTCGCGACTTCCTCTCCACCTCGAGTTCCTCCCCACCTCGAGCTCCTCTCCACCCCGACTTCCTTGCTTGGTCCGGCCTCCGCCGCGTCTCGGCTCTCGGTACCGTCCACCGTCGGACCGAGCGTCGATCCCGGGACGACCCGGGGAAGGGTCGCTCGTCGCCCCGCGAGTATCTGCTGTGATAACTCGGGCGATAGCTACTTACGTGACTCGGCAGAGGTGGTAAACGCCGCGGACGAATCCGGCCGGCCCCATCCCGCTTCGGGCCGGCCGGCCACTCGCTTCCACCGTCCGTCGTCCGCCGGCGTGGGTTCGGGCCCACCCGCTCCCACACCGAGCCCGAACCCCTTTCTGTACGCGTTCTCCGCTCCGGGCAGCGGCCGATGTCGCCCGCGGTCCCGCGTCCGAAGCGCAAGGACGAAACCCTCGGCCGACGAACCGGCGGTCGAATGTTCCCCCGCGAGTATCGCGGCGTCGCCTTCGTGATCGGACTGTTCCTAGTCGTCCAAGTGGGCGCGCTGGCGCTGGTCCCCGAGTTCGCCGAGAGCGGGTACCAGGCGGTCGAGAACCCCGACAACCCGGCGAACAGCCTGCTGTACGTCGTCGCCATCGTCGCGATGACCGGGGTGATGCTGGCGGCGTTCCGGTACGACTTCGACTGGGCGATCCGGCTGCTGATCGTCGGCACCTCCGCGTGGCTCTCGTGGTACGTCTTCTCGGCGCTCGTCTCGCCGCTCGCGGCCGTGGTGCCGGCGGTCGCGGTCGGCGTCGGGCTGCTCGTTCACCCGGAGTGGTACGTGATCGACACTGCCGGCGTGTTGATGGGGGCTGGCGCGGCCGGGCTGTTCGGCATCTCCTTCGGCCTGTTGCCGGCGCTCATCCTGCTCGCGGTCCTCGCCGTCTACGACGCGGTCTCGGTGTACGGCACCGAACACATGCTGTCGCTCGCGGAGGGCGTGATGGACCTCAACATCCCGGTCGTGTTGGTGATCCCGCTGTCGCTGTCGTACTCGCTGCTCGATTCGGGCCCCGCCAGCGAGGAGGCCGCAGGGGTCGGTGAGGACGCGGACGGCGAGGGGGACGCGGCCGACGCGGCGTCGGCGGAAGACGGGGCGGCGAAAGACGCAGAAGCGGACGGTTCGACGGCGGCCTCGAACGAGGGAAGCGGCAAGAACGACGACGACGCGGGCGAACGCGACGCCTTCTTCATCGGACTCGGCGACGCCGTCATCCCGGCGGTGTTGGTCGCGAGCGCGGCGACGTTCTCGTCGGCGCCGAACCTGTCGGTGCCCCTCGTGGGCGTCAACCTCCCGGCGCTGCTCGCGATGGTCGGGAGCCTCGCGGGGTTGGTCGTGCTCATGCGCTGGGTGATCCGCGGCCGGGCCCACGCCGGACTGCCGCTGTTGAACGGCGGGGCGATAGGCGGCTACCTGATCGGGTCGCTGATCGCGGGTGTGCCCCTGATCGAAGCGCTGGGGCTCGCGGCGTTCTTCTAGGCCGATCCGGGCGTAACATTACGGTCGGCGGCGGCCACCGGCATCGAAACTGCTCGGGTATCCGCGGTCGGAGCCGACGAGGGCTCTCCGGCTACCGAGACCCCCGAAGCCCCAGTCGCGAGGGGTCGCGCGGCTCGCTGTGCGCTTCAGTCACTCACTTCGTTCGTTCCCTCCAGTGCTTGCTTCGCCGTGCTTCGCCCTCGCGACTGCCCCTTCGAGTCCCGCCCCGCACCGCAACAGCACCGCGCCTCACGCCTCCCCAGCCTCGTCGGGCGCGTCCGTCGGACTCCCCTCGGTCGTCCTCGGCGCGCCCGACTCCCTCGCGCGTGCTGTTCGGCCGCGGAGCGGCCTCTCAGGCACGCGCCACCGCACGTGTACGTCGTCAGTCGTCGTCGCTCGGATTCCCGTCCCGCATCTTGACGGCGACGCCGGAGCCGAGCGCCTCCGCTTCGGCGCCGGAGAGTTCGGCGCGGCCGACCCCGAAGACCGCGTCGCCCTCGTCGACGACGACGACCTCGTCGCCCGGGCGGATCCCGTCGTCGGCCGCGGTGACGAACTTGGCGAACGCGTCGCGGCCCTCGCGCACGAACGGCTCGCTCTCCTCGCCGACGACCATCCGATGTCGCGGGGCGTCGAAGGCGTCGTAGAGTCGCTTTCCGCCGGCGATACCGAGCGTGAAGCGGCCGTCGGTGCCGTACGAGACGAGGCGGTCGCCCTCGCTGCTGCCGGGGGTGTCGTCGACGTCGCCGTCGATCACCTGTCGCGGGCGGCCGCCGCTCGATCGGCGGACCGTGAGCGGGTCGCCCGGGGGGAACAGCGCGTCGCCCGCGCCCGCCCCGAACTGGTAGTCGGCGGCGGTCCGCAGGTCCGCGAGGACGTCGGCGTCGGTCATGGCCGGGCTTTCGCGGCCGCGCGGAAATCGGTTGCGACACGCTCGGCGCGCCGCTCCTCGGATTCGGCGGGTCTCGGCGACCGCGCTGAGCGCGTCACTCGACGGACGGGAACGGCGCGGTGACCTCGTCGCCGTCGACGCGCCAGCGCTCGGCGAGGCGTCGGTACGTCGCCGGGTCGGCCGCCGGCTCCGACCCGACGGCCTCCGGCGGCGACTCGCGAAGGGCGGCGGACAGCGCCTCGCGATCCAGTCGCTCCCCGTCGCCGTCCGCGAGCGCGTCGGCGAGCGTTCCGGCCGCCGAGGCGATCACCTTCGCGCTCTCGATCCGGTGGCCGAGGTCGAGCGCCGCGGTCAGTCGCTCCGCGGTCGCCGCCGCGTCGCCGCGCTCGGCCGCGACCGCACCGAAGGCCGCGCGCGACTCCGCCTCGACCAGCGTGAACCCCCCCGCCAGCGCGGCGTCGATCGCGTCTCGCAGCGCCGCCTCCGCCGTCTCGGTGTCGCCGCGTTCGAGCGCGAGCAACCCGCGAAGCCGGTTCAGCGCCGCCACCCGTTTTCGCCCCGGGTGGTCGCCGATCAGCGACTCGGTCCGCTCGATCAGTCGCGCCGCCGCCTCGTCGTCGCCGCGGTCGAGCGCGACCTCGGCCAGCATCGTGGTCGCCATGGCGCTCCGACTGTCGGCGCCCAACGCCTCCAGCGACGCGAGCGCGTCCCGCAGGTACCGCTCGGCGCGGTCGAGGTCACCGGAGAGGTGCGCCGCGTCGCCGAACTGACACACCGCGAACGCTTCGTAGAGGTCGGAGCCGATCCGGCCGGCGATCGCGCGCGCCTCGGACGCGCGGGCGACCGCCTCGTCGACGTCTCCGCGCTGTTGTGCGACCCCCGAGAGGTTCAGGTGGGAGATCGCTTCCCGGTGTTCGTCGCCGACCGTCCGGTAGCCGTCGAGCGCGCGCTTCCCGGTCCGTTCGGCGCGGTCGAGGTCGCCGCGACGCCGCAGCGTGACCGCGAGGTTCGTCCGGACGTTCGCCTCTCCGTGAGTGTCGTCGTGCCGCCGGAACAGGTCGCCCGCGACCCGGTAGTGATCGAGGACGGCGTCGGTCCCGTCGAGGGCGTCGAGCGCGTTCCCGACGTCCATCAGCGCCTTCGCCGTCGCGATCGGGTCGCCGATCTCGGCGGCGATGGCGTACGCCCGCGAGGCCGCCTCGTACGCGACCTCGTAGTCCCCGGCGAAGTGGGCCGCCTGCGCCCGTCCCCGGATCGCCGCCGCGAGTCCGGCGCGGTCGCCCGCGGCCGCGAAGCGCCCTTCGGCCCGCTCGAACCGCTCGCGCGCCGCGTCGTACTCCCCGCGGCGGCGCGCCACGTCGCCGTAGCCGCGCTCCCGCTCGGCCGCGCCCGCCTCGTCCGTCGGCCGCCACGCGTCCAGCGCGTCGGTCGCGCCGTCGAGGTCGCCGGCGTCGATATACATCCGCGCCACCCACTCCGCCGGTCGGTCGCGCAGGTCGTCGGGGCACGCGTCCGGGAGGTCGATCCACGCGTAGCGGACCCGGCCGTACAGCGCCGCAAGCCGCGGGTAGCGTCGGCCGACGCCGTACACCGCCCGCACCGTCTCGGCCGCCCACGCGCTCGGGTCGCGCTCGATCCGGTCCACGGTCGGCGCGTCACCGCCGACGGCGCGTCGAACGCGGGAGCGGCGCGCGGGGTCGTCGGCGAGCGCCAGCACCCGCGACGCCGCCCGCCCCACGCGCCTCGCGA
The DNA here is from genome assembly GCF_039522565.1 of Halorubrum ejinorense. GTDB lineage: Archaea > Halobacteriota > Halobacteria > Halobacteriales > Haloferacaceae > Halorubrum > Halorubrum ejinorense. The sequence goes on from NZ_BAAADQ010000003.1 coordinate 257,361, forward strand.
CGACCGGCTCCGGCTCCCGCTCCACGAGGCGCTCCAAGAACAGCACCGACCACTCGTCGTGTACGGTGCGCCCCTCGCCGTCGCCCGACCCGACGAGCGCCGTCCCGACCAGCCGGTCGAGCGCCCGGCGAACCCCGTCGGCGGTCGGCGACGACTCCCCGCCGATCTCCGCGTCGGAACCCCTCTCAGGGCCGCCGACGAGCGCGTACGCCAGCGTCCGGCCGTCGCCCACGCCGGCGACGTTGAGCAGGTTCACCAACACCGCCACGTCCGCGGTCGGCGGCGGCCGGTTCCGGACCTCCCGGACCGCCTCGGCGACCGACCGCTCCAGCGCGGAGGTCGGGCCCGAGTCGCTCTCGTCGCTCGTCGCCGTCACCGCGTGGTCGGCGGTCCCGTTCGGGCCGTCGGCTCCCGCGACCCCGTCGCCGGTCGCCCGAACGAGGCGGTGAACGAGGCAGAGCAGCTCTCCGACTCGCTCGTCGTCGGTTCGTCGCACGTCGGCGAGCAGGGAACTCGGGTCGGCGGCCGGGGTCGACCCGGTGCAGTCGGCGGCGTGACGAACGAACCGCTCGACCTCGCGCTCGTCGAGCCGCGGCATCCGAACGGTCTCGATCGCCCGCCGGTAGCGGAGGTCAGCGGGCGACAGCGGGAGCCCGTCGGGGTCGTCGTACGGCCCCTCGCGCGCGTCGAACAGGAACGAGACGTCGTCGCGGTCGGCCAACTCGCGGGCGACGCCGACCGCCTCCGCGGCCGCCGGGTCGACCGCGTCCTCGACGACCACGAGGTGGTGGCCGTCGCCCTCGGCGACTCGTTCCCGCAGCCGCTCCGTCGCGGTGAACGGCTCGCCGCCGCCGCTCGACCGGTACGTCACCGGGCCGCGACCGGACCGATACCACGCGACTGCGACGCTCCGACACACGGTGCTCTTGCCGCTCCCCGGCGGCCCGACCACCGCGTGATCGGTCCCCGCCGCGAGTCCCTCGACGAGCAGGTCGGCGACCGAGCGCCGCTCGCCGTCGAAGGTCCCCGTCCTGTCGAGGACGAACCCGGCGTCGACCTCGGGGAACGACGCGGTGGCCCGGAGCGGTCCGTACGGCACCGGCTCCCCGGCCAGCCGGTCCTCGTCGACCGCATGGAAGCCCTGCGCGGCGAGCGGGTCGCGACCCCGCCGGTCCGACTCGACCCGTCCCAGCAGGCCGGCCGAGCCGCTGCCCCGCCCCGTCGCCTCGGACGCGCCCGCGTCCCGGTCGCCGGATGAACCGTCCGAGTCGTCGCCGGAGGAGCCGTCCGAGTCGTCGCCGGAGGAGCCGTCCGAGTCGTCGCCGGAGGAGCTGTCCGAGTCGTCGCCGGAGGAGCTGTCCGAGTCGTCGCCGGAGGAGCGCCCGTTTCGGGGGTCGCCGGTCCTCCGGTCCGACGCAGCGTCTTTCACCGCCGCGAGCGCCTCGCCGCCGTCTCGCCCCCGGTCGATCAGGTCGCGAACCGCGCGTTCCGCCCACGCGACCGCCTCGGGATCGGTCGACACCGCCGCGCCGTGGAGGGTACCGTCGGCGTCGAACGTGAGGAGGAGCGCGGTGTCGTCGGCCGCGACGACGCCCGCGTCGACGGCGTCGACCGCCGCGACCCGACAGCCCTCCCGCCGCGCGACCGTTCCGAGGTCGTCCGCGAACCGTTCGACCGCGTGTCGGTACGCCCCCGCTGCCAGCGCGAGGTCGACGGTTCCGCCGCCGACCGCCGTGCGCCGGAACCGCTCGGCGATCCGGGGATAGGGGAACGCCGGGAGCGCGGCCGCGACCGCGTCGGCGTCGGCGAGCGCCTCGTCGAGCACCTCCAGCGGCCGATAGGGGTCGGGCGTCGCGGCCCGGTACGTCTCCGCTTCGCGCAGTATCACCGGGGAGACGTCGACCGCGGCGTCCAGGGGGTCGAGCACGTCGCCGGCGGCCGCGAGGTCGTCGGCGACGGTCAGGAGGTCGCGGTAGCCCTCGGCGAGCAGTCGCCCGGAGAGCGTCGTCCGGTAGCCGTCCGTCTCGCCGGCGACGAGCCCGGCCGCCTCCAGTTCGTCTATCGCGCGGTTCACCGTCGACCGCGAGTGGTCGAGCGCGTCGACGAGCTCGTGTTTCCGCAGCGGCTCCGCCGCGAGCCGTTCGAGGAAGTCGAGGCGCCGTTCGACGACGCCGACGAGCTCCGACGGCTCGGTCATACGTCCCCTGAACCGTACCACCGGTATAACTGTTTCTTCGGTGACGACTCTCCGCGGGGTGACACAGTGGTTCACGGGGTGAGAATAAGTCGGTTCGATTCGCACGCGAACGCATGAACGGGGACCGGGCGGACGAGACGGACGGGCCGGGAACGGCCGCCGAGCCCGGCGAATCGGTCTCGACCGGCGAGCGCGAAGGGTCGGGACCGGAGAGCGGGGTCGACGAGTCGCGACCGACGCGCGGGCTCAGCGAGCCGGGGGCGACGGGCGGCTCCTCCGCTTCGAGTCCGGACGGACTACCGAGCCGCCCGGCGCGGACCGTGGCGTCGGCGCGGACCGCGGCCGACGAGCTCGAAACGTGGGCGCCGGGCGACGTGAAGGGCCTCGTGCGGGCGGTCGGCGAGCGGTTGGCGGACAGGGAGACCGTCAGCCGACTCGCGCGGTCGGCGGCCAACGAGACGGGGCGGGGCCACCCGGGGACGAAGACCGAGAAGATAGCGACCGCGCTCGACGGCGCCCGACGGTCGGTCCGGGGCGCGCCGACCGCCGGCGTGGTCGAGCGCGACGGCGCGGCGGGCACCGTGACCGTCGCCGGGCCGCACGGCGTGGTCGGCGCGGCGGTCCCCGCGACGCACCCCGTCGTGGTCCCCGCGGTCCTCTCGCTGTACGGCCTCGCCGCCCGGAACGCGGTCGTGTTCGCGCCCTCGCCCTCGACCGTGGAGACGTGCGACGTCGTCGTCGAGACCGTCCGCCGGGCGCTGTCGGGCGCCGGGGCGCCGACCGACGCGGTCTCGATGCTGCCCGCCCCGGCATCGAAACCCGGGACCGACGCGCTGTTCGAGCGGGCGGACTTCGTCGTCGCGGCCGGCTCCGAGGCGACGGTCGCGGCCGGACAGCGGTGCGGGACGCCGAACGTCGCCGCGAGCGCGGACGGCGTCGTCGCCGTCGCCGACGGGTCGGTCCCGCCCGAGGCGGTGGCCACGCGGGTCGCCGTCGGCGCGACGTACGACTTCGGGGCCCACCCCGCCGGCGACGCCGCGGTCGTGACGGTGACGCCCGCCGTGGCCGACCTGTGTGCCGCGCTCGAGGCCGAGGGCGGGTACGTCCTCGACTTCGACGAGCGAGAGCGGTTCCGAGCGCTCCTCGGCGACTCGGTCGCCGGAAGCGGTCGCGGCGCGGACGAACGGAGCCGAGAGAGCGACGAGGCGACCGGTACCGAGTCCGACCCGCGGGGGAACTCGCCGCGGTGGCTGGCGGCCGCACTGGACCTCCCGAGCGCGGCCCGCGAGGCGGCCTTCCTCGTCGCCGAGCCGGAGGGGGCCGACGACCCGCTCGCGACGCTGCCCGGCGTTCCCGCGGTCGCCGTCCACGGCCGCGACGGGTTCGACGCCGCGACCGGGCTCGCGGCCGAGATCGGTTCCCCGCACGCCGCGGCGGTCCACACCACCCAACAGCGCCGGGCTCGCCGGGTCGCGGAGCGGCTCGCGCCGGGCCGTCTCGTGGTCAACCAGCCGGGGATCGCGGCGACGGGCACGCGGTCGAACGGGTTCGCGACGGCGCCCGTCCTCGGCGGCGGGGCCGCCGAGGGAAGCCAACTGTACGGCGGACTCACCCCGGAGCGTCTCGCGCAGACGGCGACGGTGGCCGCGACGAGCGTCGTCGACGAGGCCTCCCACCGGAACGGCGCCGGCGAGACGCTCCGCGGTCCCTGAGCGACGGGAAGAGCGAATTAGCACGCGACGGGTGCCGACCCGGACCGCGGCCCCTCAGAGCTCGATCCGGTCGACTATCGTGCCGTTCCCGTCCGCGCCGTCGCTGTGGGTGTTGATCGCGACGGTTCGGATCCGATCTCCCAGCAGCGACCCGTCGATTTTCGCCTTCAACAGGGAGTCGACCTGATAGACGCCGGCGGCGTTGTTCATGCGGATCACGACCTGAACGGGGGTCTCGTCCCCCCCGCGGAGCGAGACGCGTTCGATCGCCTGCGAGGAGACGGTGTTGATCCCGCGACCCCCTTCCTCGTAGGGGACCCGCGAGCGGCCGCGCTCCATGTCGAGCCCGTCAGCGATCCGGACGACGCCGGCCTCCAGCGTGAGCGGTTGCTCCTCGGTGTGGTGACAGAGGATGGCGTGGAGCACCTCCGCCTTCACGCGGACGCAGTCGCCGACGTCGTAGAAGCTCGGCAGGAGGTCGTCTAAGAGGTCCGCGGCGAGCGGGATCGAGTAGTACGGGTGATCGTGGCGGTGGACGACGTGGCCGATGTCGTGGAGCGTCGCCGCCAGCGCGACGATCACCGGCTCGTCCGCCTCGTCGAGCCCCTGCTGGCGGGCGCCGTTGAACTCCACGCCGCCCGTCTTCAGCAGGTCGTAGAGTCGTAGCGCGCGGTCGCGGACGATCTCGACGTGTTTGGCGCCGTGGTCGTTGTACCCCTTGCGGGCGACGGGGTTGACGTTCTGCGCCTCCAGGTAGGCGACGACCTCTTCGTCCGATTCCAGCCGGGCGAGGACCTCGTTGAGCCGTTCGTCCGGGAACGCGTGCTCGGCGTCCGGGTCGTACTCGTGGCGGCCGGCGTCGGTGTCGCCGTCGACTTCCCTGGCCGGGGCCGGCGCGTCCTCCGCTGTCGGGTCGTGGACGCCGTCGCCGTCGGCCGGGTCGGACGCGTCGTCGGAAGGGTCGCTCATGCGTCCTCCAGAGTCGCCGGCCGGGGATAAATGTGCGAGGCCCGAGGCTCGGCGATGTTAAGTTAAGAACGAGGCGGTTGGTATTTCGAATGCTCTATGTCCGAATCCAACCGCCT